>NZ_JAGHRN010000010.1:0-47560 GCF_017743775.1 Shimia sp. R9_1
CGTTGTCTGGGGATAACAACAACGACACTTTGGATGGCGGTGCCGGTGCGGATACGCTGACTGGCGGCAAGGGCAACGACACCTATAAGTTCTCTGTGGTGGATGGCGCGGTGGATACGGTCACCGACTACGCCTGGTGGAACTTCATTGATGTGAGTGATGCACTGGTCGGCTACAACTCTGCGACTGATGACATCACGGATTTTGTACGCTTCACCACCACCGGCAGCGACACGCTGATGGAAATCAATCCGGATGGGGCCAGTGGTTTTGTGCCCGTCGCCATCCTGCAAGGCGTGCGTAATCTGCAAGGCACTGAAGCGAGCATGGAGTCAAATGGGCGCATGGTGACAGTAGACCCGCCACCCGTCGCCAATGATGACTTCTTTAGCGTGGAAAGCTCTGGCAATTGGACATTGGACGTTTTGGCCAATGATGTTGATCCAGACGCCACTTATCTCACATCTCTGGACGTCACAGAGATCACATCACAAGCGAGCCACGGGACGGTTGTTATTGTGAATGGTGAAGTGATTTACACGCCAAACGCAGGCTACACCGGAGCTGACAGCTTCACCTACACAATCAGCGATGGCAAAACGACAGACACAGGTACTGTGAATTTGGCAGTCGGTCAGCGAGACTTTACGGGAGAAGGTCGTGGTCTGGTGGTTGATCTGGCCCAGGCAAGCTACGGTTACGCAGCGACTGTGATGATGTTTGGAGATTCTTTGACACAAGGGTTCAAGACTGGAAACCCCGAGGTCGAAGGCGGCTTCAGAGACGACCTCTTTGAGAACCTTTTGGCCGAAGATGTCTGGATAGATTACATCGGCCGCTTTAACAGCGGCTTAGAAGGTATGCTTGATCAGGACCATTCTGCAGTTCCGGGCCATTCTTTGGCTGAGGTACTGACCGATGACCCCAATGACCAGATGAACTTCTCGCTCACAGTAGATGAACTCAATCCAGACGTGACGCTCTTTATGTTGGGCACCAACGATCTCAATGGTCCTACCAAGGTGGATCAGATCTTGGCGGGTATGCAGGTCTTGATTGATCAGTTCTTTGCATTGGATGGCTCAGCAGATCGTCATTTGGTGATCTCTCTTATCCCTGTAAAGCCAGAGCTTGGTGTTTTGGTGGACCAGA
This sequence comes from Shimia sp. R9_1, assembly GCF_017743775.1. Taxonomy (NCBI): domain Bacteria; kingdom Pseudomonadati; phylum Pseudomonadota; class Alphaproteobacteria; order Rhodobacterales; family Roseobacteraceae; genus Shimia; species Shimia sp. R9_1. The sequence goes on from NZ_JAGHRN010000010.1 coordinate 1,153, forward strand.
CCAATGAAGGTTACAGCACTGTAGACGGCGCGCGCGTTGTTGGTGATGTCGGGAACGGGACCTATGTCCCGGGGATCCGGCAACTCGTGAGCACAGAAGCCCAAGATCATCCTACTCTGCATTTGTTTGATACGCCTTTGACAGAGGCGGATCTGCTGCCAGATATGGTCCATTTCACAGATGCAGGTGATGCAAAATACGCTGAGGCCTTGGCGACGCTTCTGGAAACAGAAATAGGCTTTGCAAATGGCACCATCCAAGGTTCCGCAACGGCGCTGGATGCGATCAATGTGATCGGTGGTGATGCTGGAGACCTAATTTCTGGCAACGCCTTAGCGAACCTGTTGGATGGCGGAGCCGGCAACGATGTGCTTCGTGGTTTGGCTGGTGACGACACATTGGCGGGTGGCACAGGTAATGATCGTCTAACCGGCGGTGAGGGTGCGGATCAGGTGTCTGGCGGCGAAGGAGATGATGTCTTCATCTTCGCTTCTGATTTTGCCACAGGTGCAAGCACCGTCGATGTGATAACCGACTTTGGTGATCTTGGCAGTGACCGGCTAGTGTTCGAACTTTCTCTTGGTGCGGGCACTGTAACGGATCAAGGTGATGGAACGGGAGTTGTCATTTCCTTTGGGGGTGCAGCTATCGAAGTGGATGGTGCCAGCGCAGACTTGCTTAAAGGAAACGCCCTTGGTGGAGGAACATACGAGCTCACAAACGATACAGGTTTGGTGACCTTCGTGAATGACACCGATTTCTTGTTTGTGTAGGCCGTGATTGAATAAGTGGGGGCAATGATCATTGCCCCCCTGTTCAGAGCACTCTCCATGTGGGGAGATTAAAACTCACTATGTCTGCACAGCTTGGTCAATGAAATCTAAGGGTGCGGCTCTCGGTCGTATGTCGAAGCTGACTTTGATCGCCATGCGGCAAACTTCTTCTGGATAGTCTGGGTGATGCTGTCGCCGGTATCGCTATGATGGAGCGCAAACATCAGTAAGACAATCGGCCCCGACAAAACCCAGCCGACGATCAACCAAACAACCCAGGACCCACCGAAGAACAGATGCATCAAAAAGCACAGACCGATGGTGGCTGCGGATGAAAAAAACACCTTTAAAATGATCATTGCCTAAATTGTCCTACTCGGCAGCAAGATTGCTGTGACCTTTGTTATTTTGTGGCCTTAACAACAACCTTGAGATATTTTGACCATATTTGGTACTTCTATTTAATTTCACAAGCTTATTGGCAGAATCCGGCCACGCAGGTGACAAAATGAACATTGATATTGGCATCTGCACATTCCGCAGAGATAGTTTGTATGACACGCTTGAAAGCTTAAGCCGACAACATCTGCAAGCTCACTGGCAGCTGCGTATTATCGTTTCCGATAATGATGAACAGCCTGTTAAGCAATCTGGAATCGAAGCATGGGCAGCAGAACTTGGCGTCAACTTAAAGTATGTCCACGCACCTGCGCGTAACATCTCGATTGCCCGCAATGCTTGCTTGGAAAATGCCAAGGCCGACTTTCTTCTATTCATCGACGATGATGAGACAGCAGAGCCAGGCTGGGTTATGAGCTTGCTAGAAACAGCGAGCCAAGAACAGGCGCAGATTGTTTTTGGGCCGGTCTATGCCGTTTATCCACCTGATGCGCCGAAGTGGATGAAAGACAATGAGATACACTCCAGCGTTCCCTCGAAATTAAATGGCAAGGTTGAGACAGGCTTTTCCGGCAATGTCTTGCTTGATCTTCGTGAGCCTAAATTGCGTGATGCGCGATTTAGGCTGGATTTTGGCAAGACAGGTGGTGAAGATATCGACTTTTTCTTTCGCCACTATCGCGCAGGCATTCAGATGGCGATCAGCAAAGATGCGATTGTTTATGAGCCTGTGGCTCCCGCGCGCCTGTCATTCAAGTGGTTATCTCTTAGAAGTATAGCGACAGGCACGATCTACGGATTTTGTGCCCGGCAAGATACACGTGGAAAAACCGCCAGCCTCATGGGCAAAAGCATTGCCAAAATCTCTTATTGCTCATTGAGAACGCTGGCTTCTATTTCCAACAGGAAAAAACTGACATTCTGGGCTTTGAGGGGCTGCTTCCATATTGGTGTATTGCGTGGGTGTTTTCGAAAACCGCACAATGAATTTTATGGGTAATCACGCCCTGAGCGACTTAGCTTGGTTTTGGTAGATATTGGCCAGAATCAAAAATATACCCGAGGCAACTCGTGCTGCCTCGGGTATATTTGTTTTCAGAAGATGCGGCCTAAGCCCATCTCATGCTAGCTTCAGAATATGAAGCTGCTGTCATCAAAGCTGCTGAGACCGAGATCGGTTGCCATGGAGTCTGTGCCAACCGTTAGCAGCTGACCATTGGCTTCCATCTGGGCTTCAGTGCCCACAAGGTTTTTGGTGTTTTTCAGCAATGCAACTTCGACGAAGGCATCGGCACCACCGTCTGTGTCGATTTCCAGCATGGTGTCGGATCCGGAAGCGACAAAGCGGACAAAATCGCTGATGTTGTCGGCACCTTTGGTGTAACCCTCAAGTGCATCGCCCACATCAAGGAAATTCCACCATGCGTAGTCCTCAACGGTGTCAACTTCGCCGTCCACAAATGAGAACTTGAATGTGTCTTTGCCCTTCCCACCTGTCAGTGTGTCGGCACCGGATCCGCCATCAAGGATGTCGTTATTGTTTCCGCCATCCAGCGCATCATTGCCGGCGCCACCATAAAGCGTGTCACCATTGTCGCCGCCACTCAGCGTGTCATTTCCAAGGTTGCCAAAGAGCGTATCGCCACCGTCGCCACCAAAGAGAAGGTCATCCCCAGCTAGGCCATCGATCAGGTCTGCGTCCGGGGTGACGAGAGCAGAGCCGTCGTCGTTACCGTCTGTCAGTTTTGTGACACCTGCTCCGCCAACAACATCCTGATCCACAGGATCAGGCGCGCTGTCGTCGCTTCCACCGGAGTTATGACCAGTGTTGCTATCGTCGTGTGAACCCGTGTCACCATCTTGGTGATCGCTACCGCCATCGGTCGCAACGTGGTCACCGGGAGTGGATTTTGCTGTCAACAGTTTGCCATCGGCAACCATCTTGGCTTCGGTGCCCTCCAGGTTGCGCACATTTTCAAAGATGGCCACTTTGACAAAGCCATCTGCCTTGCCCTCCTGGCTGATCTCCAAGAGTGTGTCATCTCCGGCTGTGGTGAAGCGGACAAAGTCGGTGATATCGCTGCTGCCTTCGGTGTAACCGATCAAAGCGTCACCCACATCAACAAAATTCCACCATGCATAGTCTTTGACGGTGTCAACGGCACCATCAATCAGGGAGAATTTGAAGGTGTCTTTACCTTTGCCGCCTCGCAGAATGTCAGCACCAGACCCGCCATCAAGGATGTCGTTGTTGTTGCCGCCATAAAGCGAGTCATCACCGGCCCCACCATAGAGCGTGTCACCGTTGTCTTCGCCATAAAGGGTGTCATTGCCCGCGTTGCCAAATAGCGTGTCTCCGCCATCTGCGCCGTAGAGAACGTCATTGCCACCCAATCCATCAATCAGATCGGCCTCTCCGGTCGAGCGATCACGACCATTGTCATCGCCATCGGTCAGTGTGGTTACTCCGTTGCCGCCAATCACATCGTGGTCGTGTGAGCCAGAGCCGCTGTCTCCGCCAGTATCGCCACCTGTGTGGCCGCCGTTGTCCCCATCGGTATCACCGCCGGTGTCGCCACCTGTGTGACCACCATGGTCGCCGCCTGTATCACCACCGGTATCGCCTCCAGTGTCGCCGTCGGTATGGCCGTCGTGATCACCGCCGGAATCTCCGCCAGTATCGCTGCCGTCATGGCCGCCATTGCCTTCACTTGGAGAAGTGTTGGTGCGCGCTGTCAGCAGGGAGCCATTGGCCTCCATTTCAGCCTCTGTCCCCTGAAGATTTTTTACACCTTCAAGGATAGCGACTTTTACAAAGCCGTCTGCTTTGCCTTCTGGGCTGATTTCCAGAAGTGTGTTGTCGCCCGTGGTTGTGAAGCGCACGAAATCTGTGATGTCATTTGCGTCAGCAGAGTAACCGATCAAAGCGTCTCCGACGTCGACGAAATTCCACCAAGCATAGTCTTTAACGGTGTCGACTGCGCCATCCACCATGGAGAACTTGAAGGTGTCTTTGCCCTTGCCGCCCCGAAGGATGTCGGCACCGGACCCGCCATCAAGGATGTCGTTGTTATTACCGCCATAAAGCGAGTCATCGCCGGATCCGCCGAACAATGTGTCGCCGCTATCTTCACCATAGAGCGTATCGTTGCCCATGCTTCCGTAGAGCGTATCACCGCCGTCATTGCCATAGAGGACATCGTTGCCGCCGAGGCCATCGATGACGTCTGCACCCTCGGTGCTCAAAGAACGGCCGTCGTCGTCACCATCTGTCAGTTGAGCAGCATCGGGATCAGGAGTTGTGCCAGAATCGCCACCTGTGTGACCACCGGTATCACCGCCAGTGTCGCCACCTGTGTGACCACCGGTATCACCGCCAGTGTCGCCACCTGTGTGACCGCCGTGATCACCACCGGTGTCACCGCCAGTGTCGCCACCTGTGTGACCGCCGTGATCACCACCGGTGTCACCGCCAGTGTCGCCACCTGTGTGACCGCCGTGATCACCACCGGTATCACCGCCAGTGTCGCCACCTGTGTGGCCGCCGTGATCACCACCGGTGTCACCGCCAGTGTCACCTCCTGTGTGACCGCCGTGGTCTCCGCCGGTTTCATTGGAGAAATCATCGTCAATGGAGCTAATGCCATCTTCATAATAGTGTTTGATTTCTCCGGAGGGCGCGACGAACTTGTCGATGCGATACTGCTCTAGATAGGAATTCGAAAACCCTTCGAGCTTCAATGGAATGTGTACCGCTTGGTTTTCGCCGGTCACACGGTCGCCAACCCACCAATAGAAACCGAGGTCCCAGGATCCGTCGGCATTCTTGATGGCGCCAAACTTGTCCAGCACGTAGTCCATTTCGCTTGAACGAATTGTGGTCTGCAGGCCGTCAAAAGTATGCACATCTTGGCGATACCAAGTGTTTGCATGGAAGCGGAATTCCCCTGCGGTATCGGTCAAGGTGCCTCGAATATCGAGATCAGCCCCCCCTGCGCGGATGGTTATTTTTGATCCAGAATCCGCCTTGAAGGTGATTAGCTCAACAGGTGTTAGTTTGCTGCTGTCGATGATCTGGTTTGCGACGTTTACGAGATTGCCGTTCGCATCACGCGCACTCAAAGTTTTGCTGACATCGCGATACGTAACATCGACATACACGGCATCTGCATTGAAGCCACGTGATGAGAGAACCTCGAATGAATCTTCGACGTGTACGTTGGAGAGGTTTACACCTTCGACTTTGTCGCCAACTTTGAAGGCTTTACCAACATTCACAAGCAGGGTGTCTTTAAAGACATATTCGTTTGTGTAGTTGAAGATGTGTACAGCTTCATTGTGAATGTTGTAGCCGGTAAGATCCTCGAAAGTTTGCTGAATGTCGGTCGCATTGTCGATGTTGCGGTGTCCCGTGAAAACACCCTGCTCGACAGCGATCATCTGATTGCCGGTGAAGCCAACAATTGAGGTGTCTTCTTCATCGTAGCGTTCAATTTCTTCGAATGGTTCACCAGATGGGTCAAACTGCACCACATCCGCGAGTGGGCCTTGAGTACTTGTCTCCGAAGTGTTGAACATCCAGGCGGTTTTGGAGTTCGCCGCAATGTTGTCTTGCTGAACGATTTGGCGTGCTTGGCTTTCGAAGGCCACGCCTTCAATGCCGAAGTCGCCTGTCTTTTCCAGGGTCAATACATTGGCAGCGCCATCGTAGTTGGGGTCACGGCCCGTCCCGACGGTGGACGTTACGAAGTTACCAATCCATTGACCGGTTTCATTGGCGTCTTCGGATACGATCCCTGCGCCGGCGACACCGTAAACGAAGTTATAGTCAATCGCTGCGTGGCTGTCGTGGTGCACAATGCCCCAGCCCGGGCTTCCGGTGACAGAGTTACCTTCGATGATCGCGAGTGTCGCGTCTTCTGCGGCACCTGTACGGTGAATGTGAAGCGCATAGCGCCCCTCGACGTTGTCGTCACCAGGGTTACGTGCGGTACCGATGACATCTTCGCCTGGGCCATTTTTGATGCCTGGGCCACGATTGGACCAGTCATTTTCATCCCAGAGTTCGTTGGTGTTGATCGGTTTTGATTTGTCGGTGCGGCCCAGCTCGTGGAATTCGGCAAAGCGCACTTCCACATCCGGGTTATGCATAAACATAACGTGGCCGCGTACACCTTCCGGGTTCTCGGATTCAAAGCTCACGTTGCGGGTTGAGTTGCCAACATAAACGGACAACTCATTGTCGATACCGTCACGGCCCACATAGTCAGGTGTATGGTGATCATACTGTAGAGGGCGATCAATGGTCACAACGCCGGTCTCTGCGTTGATCGCTACGATTGTCACCTCTTCGTCTTGGGTCTGCAGAACTCCGTTGGAGTCGTTGCCAACATATTCTGTGCCCATGACAACCAGTTTATCGCCAACCTGCCAGCTGTCCACATCCCCTTCAAGTTTCAGGGTGGTGTCGCCTTTGGAAGGTTCGTCCGACAGCTTGAGATAGGGAGCTTTAGAGGCACCTTGGATCTCGACCTGACCATGCGTGACAAGGCCATGGCTTAGTTGTGACGGATCCGATGACAGGTCAATCGGGCCATCTGTGAAGATGATTTCTGCAGAAACATCCGGCTGAACCGGGTTCCCTTCGACACCAATCGTCAGAATGGAGCTGGATCCAGTGAAAATGGATTCCACTTCCATGCGCGTATCTGTGTCAACTGCGAAGTGAAGGCCCCCATCGACACCCACAGTTTTGAGTTCGGCGGTGCTTACACCATCATAGACAACAGAGATACCCTGCGGAATATAAACATCGGCGCCCTCGCCTGGAATCTTGCCGTTTGCCCATGTCGCGGCGTCAAACCAAGAACCGCCATTGATAGCTACAAAGGTGTCTGGATCGCTTGCATCTGGAAAAAGATCGACGAGGCTTGTGTGCTCGCCCATTTTCACGGAATCATCCATGTGGGCGCTATGCCCACCAGATATCATTTCTTTTTGTTTCTGGATGGCTTCTGCCAAAGAGATACTGCCCGAACCGATAAGATCCTGGCCAGCATCACCGGCCCCATGCCCGGCATGGTGATCCATCTCCATCGTGTGCGTCATATCGTTCATTTCGTCTCCAGTCGTTTCGCATACCAAAGGCTCAGCCAAAAGGCCGATATAAATAATTAGAGCAGCGCAAACCGCCCTGATTTCAGTGCTGTAGTGAATTCGAAACGGCTGAGTGGTGTACCGCCTCGATACTGCATTGCCGATGTAGCGCGCAAAAGTAACCAGAACCATAATGCGGAATAGTGCGCCGAAAGATCGGCAAAAACCCGCGTGAAACTGTAAAAGGACATTCCATAATCCGCCTACTCGAACTCTTCGACCAGCCTCTGGAATAAAAATGCCCGGCAATATTCTGGAAATGGTCCACAATAAACTACATGCCGGAACCGAAACCACGCCGGCCACTGCTCGCAGCGACCTGTCAATGATCAAGCTAGAGTTCCAACATGTCATATTGGCGCCCGGACCTTGGCGAAACTGTGACTAATAAGTCCGTATTAATTTGTCTCTTCGCACTAATGAAAGTCCACTCTATTTGCGAAAGTTGTCGATACGCTCAAGCTCCTCAATGATGGAAATGGTTGTTCTTAAAGGCATTATATCACTCTCAACCAATTCCCCCGTCAAACATCTCGCAACTTCATCAATTTCAAATTGTAACCCTCCGCCACGAAATGAGGCAGAAATTGCCCTAGATGGTGGAAAAACAGTCCGAATCGCTTTCTTTAATTTTTGACCTGAATAAGAAGAGACGAATCGAGATTTCAAAGAGCCTGGGCTTTTGGGTGGATTTGAAAATGTCACAGAAGAAAAATTAGCGTCGCGCGCCTGAATAAAGGGAGCTGAAAGAGAGAGCCGCGCCTTGGTCCCCGAAATAGTGAGCGTGTTCTCCAATTGAGTGGCATGACTTACAGTTATTGCCGAAAGTGGGTTAAGCTCGCGTTTGGTGTTATGGCGCAGTGATATCGTTGCGGTCCTAACTGAGCCGCTTTCTGAGCGCTGCAGATCGCCACCAACGACCTCAAACGGTCCAAGAAGATACTCAGCAATGGAAAGCCCGTAGCACCCAAGATCGTTGAGCGCCCCACCGCCAAGCGCTGGGTCGGTGATTGGGTCTCCCTGGCGTTCTGCCCTGGCAAAGCCAAGCGTTGCGTTTAAGTGTGCAATCTCACCCAGCTCGCCACTTCGGATCTGGCAGCGCGCCTTTGCCAACATCGGAATAAAGCGAGTCCACATCGCCTCCATGCAAAACACATTTGCGGCCTTTGCAGCCGCTACGATTTCTCGCGCATCCGAAGAATTTGTCGCAAATGGCTTTTCACATAAAACCGCTTTGCCTGCGGCAATAGCAATGAGGCAATGCTCTTTGTGCAGCGCATTGGGTGTCGCGACATATATTGCATCAACGGCATCTGACGTCGCCAGTTCCTCGTAATTTGCAAACACCTTCGCTCCGGGATGAACATCCGCAAGCCGTTTGGCGTTCTCCATTGATCGTGAGGCGATGCCTGAAAGTAAACTCGTGCGACTAAATCTCATGTCCCACGCGAACTGCTGCGCGATCGAACCTGAGCCGAAAATTCCCCACCGGATCTTTGCTCCGCTCATGATTTGCCGCCTTTAGCGCCGGGGGACCCGACCTTAGCAGCGCGCCCGAACAACGACCTGCACTTTGCGCTGCACCTTATTATGAACTGCTCACGGAGATTTCTCAGCAGCTCCTCGATCACGGGAAAGGGGGCATAAAAGCAGCGAATAGCCTCAATTGGGCTACGAGATTTCACCGCATCAATAAGTCGAAGCCAGTGCCATTTTTTGAGCGTCTCAATATAGTGCGCCTTCAAAGCGGTCCGATCCTTGGGCTTTAGCGCAGGATTTGCCATCAATAAGAGGTCGCCTTGCACCAGCGCCCCCAAGTCCCGCGTAGAATGCTGACCGCTCAATGAGGTTGGCCGCATCACGGCAACGTATCCACAAGGATCCGTCAGACAAAATCTCGCGCCACTCAAAAGTGCGGACGCGTAAAGAATGTAATCCTCCCCCAATCGAAGACTTTCGTCGTAACGAAGGTTTGCCTGCTCCAGGAATGTTTTGGAGATAAGCGGCTTAATGAAACCTAGCTCCCGACGCCCGCCACGTTCGCTTGAAAGGTTCCCTTGGACGAAGCCCGCGAAATCTATGCTGAGTTCATTGATTGGTTCATCTGAAATCAAACGCTGCCGAGGGCCATCAATATCACTTTCGGGCACCTTGAAAAGGTCGTCTGCAACAAAATCCCAATGTGTTTCTTGTGCGATAGCCAAAAGTGCTCTGAGTCTCCCTTTCTCCATAAAGTCATCTGAGTCCAGAGGCGTAACGTAAGGCGCGCGAGCTTCATCTAATGCAAGGTTGCGCGCTGCAGCAGGACCCTGATTATTCTTCTGCCTTAAAACACGAACCCGATTATCTGCTGCAGCCAGCCTCTCAGCACAAATCAGCGTTTCATCAGTAGAAGCGTCATCGACCACAATGACTTCTACAGAGACACCCTCTTGATTTAGCGCAGACCTTACCGCCCGAGAGAGGGTCTCAGCGGCATTCCAGGCAGGGATAATTACCGAGACAGATGGTATATCTTTAGGGGCAGTCAAGTCCGGCCAACCGTTGCTTTAGGTGGATTGTGCAAATGGCATCTCTGTTGCCAAAAAGAAAACTCACAACAAAAATAGAGACTTGATGCGGAGTAATCTGTTGCAAACCTCTTTGAGGCACGGCAGTCTTCGAACATCTTTAAGTTCTTAACCCACTAATTTCAAAATCAAATTGATAGAACCGTATTAGACCCAGATGACCGATGCAACGGTAATAATTGCAGCATGGAATGCTAAAGCAACGATTGAAAAGTCAGTAAGCAGTGCCCTTGGTCAGCGGGATGTAAAAACGCGCGTCGTGATTATTGACGATGCGTCAGATGAAGATTTTGCAGATCAAATTCCTGTGCGAAACGACGTGATCTTCGAGAGATTGGCTCACAACGGCGGCCCGGCCGCGGCACGAAATGCAGCACTAAATCACTGCGAAGGAAACTGGATTTGCGTGCTTGATTCTGACGACACGATGCAGCCAGACCGCCTCAAAGAAATGATTACATACGCGGAGGAATTTGATGCCGACGTCTTGCTAGGAAACTTCCAAAAGGTCGATGAGCAAGGGCACACATACGAGGATGGCACCTTTCTAAGGCATAACGAAATTACGATCGGCGCTAAAGTTGAATTAGAAGAATACGTTTCCGATAATATAATTTCCCCAAAATCAAAAAGCACCGGGTATTTAAAGCCGATTTTTCGCAGGTCTTTCATCGAAGAGAAAAAACTAAAATACAATAGAAGCCTGAGAAACGGCGAGGACTGCCACCTGATTTTTGAAGCGTTGGCGATGGGGGGGAGAGTTCTCGTTTGGCCAAAAGCTGACTACCTCTACACTGTTAGGAGAGGGTCGATTTCTCATCGAATAGATCCCGGTCACTTCGAAGCACTGATCAAAGAAGATTGTAAGTTTGTCGATAGATATCATGACGATATCAGCAATCATGCGATTGATCTATTTAGCGAAAGAGAGATTGGCCTTAGAAAAATGATGGAAACCGAGCGCATTATGTCAGCGTTGAAATCTAGGCAAGTGGGTGCAGCCTGCCGTCATTTATCACGTCACCCCTATGCTATTCCGATGGTCGGGCATCAGCTGCTGGAGGCAATAAGGAATAGAATTACTTAAAAATATAGGCGCGCTTGAAAGGCATAGCGCCACTTAGTGGTTTTGTAATAAATTGAGAATTAATCCTTAAGGGTATATCTCGCGTATCAATCCGTATAGTTTCAAGGGATGAACACCCTAAGGTAGATTCAAATTTGACGACCTCTGCCCCAGTTTATGCAACGATACTGATGCATCGCCGCCTGAGCAACCTCAAGTCGGGTAGCGGTGTGCACCTTATGTGCCTTTGCTCAATCCTCTTTGACGCAGGCTATCAGGTTCGCATTGTCGCCGCGCCGACCACCAGTTTTGGACACATCCCATTTTGCCGCCCCGATCGCGTTTTATGCGACAACGACATACCTGTCATTTGGCCCGGAAGTCTGAAGGTGGGGAGGCTTTATGTTTCGACCCGCTCGCGGGTATGGAGAAAATTCATTATCCGCGCCCTCGCCAGCGTAACGTCTCTTACCAAGGGCTTAAACGGAGGGCGGCGACTTTCCTTTCCCAGCGCTTTAGGCAAAACGCTTACAGATGGGGAGGCTGAAGAGGTCCAACGCGCAGCAAATGCTCTGGGTGCAGATTTGGTGATTGCCGAGTACTCTTCCCTCGCCCCCTTGCTCGGCGGCTGTAGGGCTAAGAAGCGTGGCGTTTTGATGCACGACCTGTTCTCCAGCAGGGCAGTGTCTTTTCAGGAGTCCGGCATATGTCCAGACCATAACCCCATAACGCTAGATCAAGAAGTTTCGCGCCTGCGTGACGCGCATGTTTGCATTCACGCCTCGCAAATTGAAGCCGATGCAGTCAAACATCATCTTCCAGATGCAGAACATATCTGGATGCGCCCACGGCTCACAAAAAACACCGGAGATTCAAGCGCCCCGCCCCGCGTTGTTTTTATTGGCGTAAAACATGGCGGCAATCGCGCCGCATTGGACATGATCCTCAAAGAAATATGGCCGCGTGTTTGGCAAGAAACTGGTGTGGAGCTTTGGATTGTTGGCGAAATTGCAAAATGGGTGGAAGGCAGACACGACGGTGTACGCTGCGTTGGCTTTGTTGAAGATCTACGCACTTTAGGTGATGGAAATACCATTGGCATTGCGCCCATGCTGGTCACGAGTGGGATAAGTATCAAAATCGGCACTTATCTTGAGCTCGGTATGAGAGTTGTCGCTTTCAAAAAGACTCTCGAAGCTTATGGCGACATGCTGGATGGCCTGGTCACCGCCGTCGATACGCCAGTAGAATTCACAGAGACCCTCATTGACATGTTGAAGAAGTCCGCAGAGCAGCAAGGCTGCCCGCAAGATGCTGTCCAACGGCTTGAAGCCGAAATGTCAAATGAAGAACTTTTGGAGGCACTTCGTTGCCGTTAGCTAAGTGCGCCCAAGCGACAGTTCGCCTGCCGCGATGGATTGGCGCCTGCCGCATGCGGCGACAGGCGCTCTAGGTCAGCCAGGAATCACTTCATCCGCTGGGACGAGACGCTGCTCGACGTTTATCACATCGCCCGGCAACACGATCGTGTCAGCGCCAGGTATCATTTTTGCAGCGTCGCCACGTCCACGTTGCAAACTGAAGATCGTTTCTGTCTTGAGGTCCTCATCAACTGCGGTATTCGTTGCACCTCGCTCCAACAGCAGCAGGCGTACGGTTTCGCGACGACTGAGAAGTGACTCAATTCTCGCGCTCACGTTCTGCAGCTCGACAGCGGCTTGCGTTGCTCTGTTGGCTCTAAGAGCAACAATATCTCTCTCAGCTTCTTTGATGCTCTGGCTGGCTCGGAAAAAGGTGTTTTGCAGATCAAGCGTCTTGGCTTCCACATCGAAAACGCCTTTCTGAGCTTGCGTTAACTGGGGAGCCTTAGCCAAACCTTTGTCGACTAGAGATTGCGTATTCTCAAGATACTCCTGCGCGAGGCGCAACTGTTCTTTTTGGCTCTGAATCTTTTTCTCTACGTTTTCGATTTCCGTCGTCAGCAGCGCGATTAACTCCATCAAAGAAGCCTGCTCGCGTTCTAAAGCGGTTCTACGAGAACTAAAAATGCGCGTCTCCTCATCCAGCAAGCGCGCGAGCTTATCAGCGCCACTGTCTCGCCCGAGTGTTTCGGGAAACCGCAGCTCTGTGTGTTCTTCAATTTCTGCACGCAAACGATGGGAGGTTATTTGAGCACGAAGCAGTTCTGCCTGAATTTGTTCAAGCGATCCTGTCTCACGCAGCACGGACAGTGGATCACCATTAACTGTATCGAGATGGCGACCACCACCCGCGAGGGCAAAAGCTTGAAGCACTGTCAAACCTGGTTGTGCCGAATACGCCCCGGGATTATCCACATCACCGAGGATGTAAAACGCGCCGTACTCAATAACCTCAACAGAGGTCGACGGCGGATCATTGCTCCGCACCTGTGCCTTGAGAGCATCAGCGACATCGTATGCGAGCTCTTCAGGCGTGCGCCCTGCCGCCGGCAGATGCCCCGCGAGCGGCACCATGACGCGGCCTTCAGATTGCACGGAAAACTCTCCGCTAACAGCGCGCCAGATCACATAGTCCCGCTCACCTTCATCCCAGATCACAACCCGAAGGCTGATTTTATCTCCGGCTGAGAGCCTATATATGCCATCATTTTCTAGTGACTGCGCAATCCCCATAGACGCAGTAGCCAAAAAACCTAACGAAATTAGTAAAGCCCAAATAATGCTCTTTTCCTTCCGAGCAACGAAGTGACACCCGAACATCACACCGCCACCAGAAGTTTCCATTTAAAACTAGACATAAGAAAAATACCCATGTTTGAATAATCGTCGATTGTTTGACAATTATTCACTTAAGGCTTGTCTCGTTGCAAGGTTCGATTTCTGCAATTATTCCGACATTTAATCGGAGTAACTTTCTTCAAGAAGCAATTGATGCCTTATTGCATCAAACGCGACCCGTGGCTCAGATTATTGTGTGGGATGATGGGTCAACCGATGCAACGCCTGAAATAGTCAAATCGGTTATGAACGCTGATAAGAGAGGGGTAATTCAGTACTTCCGGGCCGAAAATCAGGGCAAGTCTTCTGCTTTGAATAATGCCATGAAAGAAGTGCGGGGGGAGTACGTGTGGATCTGCGATGACGACGATGTCGCTTGTCTGGATGCCGCGAAAAAAATGGCCGAAGTGCTTGACGCTACCGATGTGGACATCGTGGCGGGAGCACATGCGCGTTTCAGGACAGATGAGTCCGAGAATGGCAAAGAGTTCTTCGGGACAGGTTACTGGCCCGACTTATCGTCAGGCAGCATCATTCGTCATCTGCTGGAAGACATTTTCTTTTTTCAAAATGCCAGCTTGGTGCGTCGCGCTTGTTTTGACGAAGTAGGCCCATTTCGCGAAGATTTAAGCCGTTCAATTGACTATGAGATGTTTGTGCGATTGTGCACTCGTTTTCCGATCAAGATGATCGATGATGTGTTGTTTTACCAGCGCAAACATGACGGCGCACGTGGTCCAGCAGGCCAGCAACATGCAGCCAAAAAATCCGAGGAAGTTTGGCTTTCTGCCGATCGGGAGATATTCTGCGATCTCTACCAAACATTGCCGATTTCTTTCTATGCGTCTCTTTTTGAGGCGGAGAATTCGGCCCTCGCTTTACGGGCAGCTCATTTGCAGCGTGCATGCGTTTATGCGCGGCGTTGCGATTGGATGTGCGCCATTGAGGATTTTAAAGCGGCAGCACAAATGGCAGAAAATGACGGCCTCACACCGACTGAAATTGACATTGTTTTGAGGTCTATGGCCGGTAAGCACGGTAACGCCGAGGCGTATTCTTCGCCGGTACGTAAACAGCTATTAAGCCTTTCGCAATTTGGCCTTACGGGCAAAACAATTTTAAATGCACTTGGACGAGGATCTGTTTGGCGCGCAAGAGAGGCGTTGAACAATCGCGACTTTAAACTGCTCACGAAAATTACAACTTTTCTTTTGCAATCCGGAGCACGGCCGCACCCCGGAACGTCTGCATCACATCTGTCTGAGTTGGACCACCTGACACATGAGGCATACAATTGGTAACAACGATTGACCCCGCGCGCGTCGCCGTTCTTATTCCGACACTGAATGAAGCAGATCAGATTGAGGCTGTGCTGAGCCAGATCATGCACGGAGACGCTGTTGCCTCTCGCTGCACAGTGATCGTCGCTGATGGGGGGAGTAGTGACGACACCTGCGCCATCGTGACTAACCTAATGAGCAAGCATCCTAATTTGCATTTGAGGCACAATTCTCAACGCATACAAGCAGCTGCATTCAATTTACTTCTGTCGCCGGAATTCGACGGCAACGACTTCGCGATCAGATGTGATGCCCATGCTGCCTATCCACAGGGCTACGTCAGTGATCTGGTGCACTGTATGTTAGAGAAAGAAGTCGACTCGGTTGTTGTTCCAATGGATGCCGTTGCTGACAGCAACAGCTGCTTTCAATCAGGGCTCGCTTGGGTTGCAGATACCCCTCTTGGTGCCGGAGGCTCCCCACATCGTGGCGGGAATGTTTCCGGGTACTGTGACCATGGGCATCATGCAGCGTTCCGCATGTCGACATTCCGAAAGCTCGGTGGTTACGATGTTGACTTTCGCACCAACGAAGATGCCGAATATGACAAGCGTTTGACCGATTTTGGCGGCAGTATCTGGCTGAATTCCGATGTGCGTATCAAGTATTTTCCGCGAAAGACAGCAAGCCGATTGTGGCGACAGTATTTTCGTTACGGCGAAGGACGTGCGCGGACCTGCCTCAAACACAGCATCAAGCCCGCCCCACGTCAGATGATACCAGCCGTGCACACGGCAGTCTGTATGGCTAGCCTGGCTGTCATACCAATCACGCCTCTGCTCCTTATGTGGCCCGCGTTCTATGCCTTAGCCATGCTATCTTGCGGGATCTTTATTGCTCTCAAGCACCGCTCTATCTGCGGACTTGCTGCCAGCGTTGCTTTAGTAACCATGCACTTTGCTTGGGGAATTGGGTTTCTCTCACGTCTGATGAAGAAGTCACCCAGAACATTTTCCCCGCAGCCTGCCGAATAATCGCGGATCGAAGACCACTATGTCCACAATCGCATTTTTTGGTCACAACTCAAACGAGCCTGCAGTCCGCCGACGCGCCCGCGCTTTCCAATCAGCCGGTCATGAGGTCATCGGCTTCATGCCACATCGCGGAGCCAAGCAAAACACGGTGTGGCCGCTCGTCGACCTCGGAGAAACTGCTGATAATGCTTACGGGCAAAGGCTACTTTCAATTTTTAAAGGCGCAAGAATCGCGGCGCAACACGAGAACGAGTTGAGCACAGCTGATGTTATTTACGCTCGAAATCTCGATATGCTCGCGGCAGCTGCGCGCGCGCGTTCAAAACTCAGCCTCAACACGCCATTGATATATGAATGCCTAGACGTGCATCATCGCCTTACTGGCACCTCTGCAATCGCCCGCCTTTTGCGTGGTATAGAGGCGCGCCTGCTAAAACACTGCGCATTGGTGGTGATTTCTTCGCCTCGCTTTGAGAGTGAGCACTTCGCCGTACATTACCCAAATGCCTATCGATCTTTCTTGCTCGAAAACCTGATGATCGACGGAGATAATTTCCCAGATCGTCCCCCGCACAATGCCCCATCATCAAAGCCGCGTCAGCGGCTCCGCATCGGCTGGTTTGGCAATCTACGTTGCCGCAAATCGCTCGAGTTGTTGCTAAGGTTGGCCAGGAATTTCCCGGAAGACGTCGATATCGTATTACGCGGCTACCCAGCGCCGGGCGTGTTCGAAGACTTTGAGGGTGAAATCCGGCCCTATGACAATGTCTCTTTTGGTGGCCGGTATAAGGCCCCAGACGATTTGTCTGAAATGTATGCTGATGTCGATCTGGTATGGGCGGGCGATTGGTATGAGGAAGGCGCCAATTCACTCTGGCTATTGCCTAATCGTATTTATGAGGGGGGATATTTTGCGACCCCTGCCCTAGCCCCTGCGGGCACAGAGACTGCGCGCTGGCTTGAGGATCATGGTAGCGGCATTCTTCTCAATCAACCAATTGAGCAAGCTCTCGAAAAAGAAATATTGGGGCTTCTGAAAGACCGCGCACCAATAGAGAAACTGCGGGCGCAGTTACTATCGCTCCCCCGCAGCACTTTTGTGGAGACCCCTGCGACAATGCAGAGCCTGTTGCAGGCGGCAACGGCCACCTAGGGAGCGGGCATCTGGTAAGAAAGTGCGCCTTTCATTGCGGCGAATACGCCACAAACACTAAGGCGCATCTTTAAAAAGATACGAATTGTAGATTCCACAATCGACTCGGGTTAATCTCTGAATGTCTTTTGATCGACATTTTTTATTTTTCTTATCTGACTCTCAAGGTCATTGAACTTTGGCAAGATTACCTGACTTTATCATCGGCGGTGCACCGAAATGTGGCACGACATCGTTGCATTTTATACTTGGGCAAAATCCGGAAATCGGTATCCCCGATCAGGAAATCCATTACTTTGATGCGGACGATCCGATCACGCATCCCGACTTTCTGACTGAAAACGAAAACGGCCTGAAATGGTTCGACCCCAGTCAAGAGAACGCACCCAACTTGAGTTGGTATACGTCTTGCTTTTCTGAGTTCCAAACTCATCAGCTCGTCGGGGAAGATTCTACAACCTATCTCTTTTCTGCGGTCGCAGCGCGTCGCATCAAAAGACTATTGCCAGACGTGAAGCTGGTCTTTCTATTGAGAAACCCCGTAAAGCGCGCCTATTCTCAGTATTGGCATCTGATTTGCAGCGGT
Organism: Shimia sp. R9_1; assembly: GCF_017743775.1. Classification (NCBI taxonomy): domain Bacteria; kingdom Pseudomonadati; phylum Pseudomonadota; class Alphaproteobacteria; order Rhodobacterales; family Roseobacteraceae; genus Shimia; species Shimia sp. R9_1. Next base: position 18,929 of record NZ_JAGHRN010000010.1, read on the forward strand.
CGTCTAACCTGTGGTTTTGAAAAAGCCATTAGCGCGCACAGCTCGATCATACTCGGCTCCACTTATGCGCCGCATCTTGCAGAGTATTTTCGAGTTTTTGGCCATGATAATGTGCATGTCGCACTATTTGAAGATTTTCTGAGCGACAAACAGTCTTATTTAGACGGTGTTACCGCCCATATTGGAGCCTCGAATATGGACGTGGAAACGCTGAAAACTTGGTTCAATCGCACCAACTATCCTTCCTTGCCCAAGGGCCAGCAGCTGATCAATTATCTCGGCCAGCCAATTGTTTCTCGCCGCTATCGTAATCACATGGGGCATGAATCTGGCTTGTCTCATGCCATCAGAAAAAAAATTCATTATCAGTGGTTTAAGCGGATTAATCCGATCCTGCTCACAGCTCAGAAGCCGCCCGCAATGAAGTCAGAAACAGCCAGATACCTGACAGGGCATTTGTCGCTCAGAAATGCCGGGTTATCGGAGCTGTTGGGGCGCGATCTGTCACAAGTCTGGCCAGGGTTTAGCGAATGACAGCCAGCCGCATAGATATCCTGCTCGTTTATGACCCAAGATTCACCGGGGGAACGGCGAGCGCGATTTTGACTGATGCCCACGCCTTTCATACTGCTGGTTTGACAATTGGATTGCTGGAAGTGACTTCCGGATTTTTCATTGATGCGGGCACTGGCAAAAACACAGCGTTAGCGGCGTTGGCTGATTTACCAGGTGTCAAAGTCATCAAACCTGAAGCATGTGTTGTTGCTGACACCACCTTTTTTCACCACCCGCTGACCTTCGCACATAAAGTGCAAGAAAACGCTAAAATTCGTTCAAACACGTCCGTTTTGGTGAGCCATCATCCCCCATTTCGCGGTGATGGATCACTTGAATATGACCCGATTGCCACAACACGATATATCGAACAGTCTTTCGGTATTCGGCCAATGTGGGCACCAGTCTCAGGTGTCATCCGAAAACACTTGCGCAGCTTCCTGCCATTTATACGGCTAACAAAAGCGGATTGGGTAAACTCCTTCGATACCGGCAATTGGCTGTCAAACCGCCCCGTTTTTGATGGGCCAATTGCAGCGGTTGGCCGTCACAGCCGTGAAGATCCGCTAAAATGGCCGGACACTGCAGCTGATGTTGCGGCACATGTTGCCCCACGGGAGGCTGGCTGGAAAACACGCGTTATGGGGTGCCCAGAAGCGCACCTCAATTCTCTAGGCGCCAATTTAGACGGTTGGGAGATTGTGCCATTCAACAATGAACCCGTAGACTGTTTCGTTGAAAGTTTGGATGTGTTCTCCTACTTCCACAGCGGCAAATGGGTCGAAGCCTTCGGGCGCACGATAGTTGAAGCCATGTTGATGGAGCGTCCCTGTGTATTGAGCCCAAGCCTACGAGATACGTTTGGGCCGATGGCGCATTACGCCAACCCGGCAGACGTTCATGATCTGGTTCGATCTCTTCGTACAAACGTCAAAGCAACCCGGCAGAACTGCGCAGATATCCGTGAGCGTGCGGCACAGCAATATGCAAGCAAGGCCATCCCCGAAAGACTGAGCTCCCTGCAAAGCGATACAGGCAGCTGTTCTCGCCTAGGGCCAATTCAAGCCGCTCCGATCACTGCCTTGAGAAAGCTGATTGGCTTGAAGCGCCGTCAACGAAATGCAGTATCCATAGAACAGGCGGCAAAGCTCTGATGGCCACCGTTACGCTGCAAACCGCCCTTTCGAAGAACTACGATGTTTGCGTTATTGGAGCGGGCGCCGCTGGCTTGGCGCTGGCTTTGTCACTTGGGCAAGCAGGTGTGAAGGTTCTTGTCATCGAACAGGGGGGCTTTGACGAAGGGACAATCGATCCGAATGAGCGTCGAGATTTTCATTTTTCAACCGACACTCACGATCCTCGGCATCTCACCAATCGCGAAGCGGTGGCGGGAACATTGCTTGGCTGGGGCGGGCGATGCATGCCATTTGACCCAGAAGATTTCACGCAAGACTGTTCGCGCCACAAGCATCCTTGGTCAATAAGTTTCAATGAGTATGCTCGGTGGATCGATCCGGCCGCAGAATTTCTCAAAGCAGATTCGATATTTAGATACTCCTCCCTTCCGAATGGCCCAGACATTCCCGGCGTCTGTCTCGAGAAAGTGGAGCTCCTGAATGCCCAAGACCAAGCTACCAATCTGCAAGAGCGGCTCAAAAACGGGCTTGAGCCCATTGATCTTTTACCAAGGACACGCGCTCTCTCCTTTCGTTGGGAAACTTCTGAAAAATACCAAGTGAGTGGACTCACATTAACCCATGCAGGGCAAACATGTGTCCTACCCTGCAAAAAACTCGTTTTGGCCTGCGGCGGACTTGAAACCACACGTATGTTGCTGCTTGAAAAAGCTGCACATCCCAAGATCTTTGCTTCCACTGAAAATGCCCTTGGGCGCTATTACATGGGGCACCTCACCGGCGGCATGGCTGAAATCACTTTCACTGATCCACAACTCGCCAAGCAATTCGGCTATCAAAGTGGTCGGGGTCGCAGCCCGTATCGGCACCGATTTTGCCTGTCAGATGGCGCACCAAGCAACGTGGCTTTCTGGCTTGAAAACCTGGCCCCTGAAGATCCTAGGCAAAGTTCTGGCGAGATCTCCCTTAAAAGACTGCTCAAAAAGCCCAAAGATCTCGAAGATCCAGGCAATCATATCGCCAATGTTCTCAAAGATCCCATCGGCGCATCAAACATCCTGCGTTCAGCAGCTCAACGGTTTATGCCGCCTTCGATGCGGCGCCCTCAACGTCTCGCCTTTGTGGGCCCCGGGCCCTACATCCTCGCTTATCACGCCGAACATTTCCCAGAATCCGAGAGCCAGGTTACACTTTCAGAAGAAAGAGACAAATTCGGGCAGCGCATGTTGCAGATAGACTTTCGATACGGTCAGCGCACAATTGATGCGCTGATGGCTGGCCACAAGCTTTTGGCAAAGCGCCTCAAAGCAGCGAATGTTGCTGAGATCGCGCTGCCGGAAGACGAGGCTTTTGCGAAGGCCATCGAAGACAAGGCTCGCGATGGCTATCATCAGGCAGGCCTTACTCGCATGTCTGCCACACCGGGATCGGGGGTCGTTGATAGCAACTGCTGTGTACATGGGACCGACAATCTCTATGTCGCCTCCGCTTCAGTTTTTCCTGTGTCAGGACAGGCCAATCCAACGCTTTCGGTTGTGGCAATGTCATTGCGGCTCGCAGACCACCTTAAACGGCACCATCGAAGTGAGGTAACGCAATGACCGCTACTGCGACACCCATGGAGGTCTTGGAAATTCGCGAACGCCGCCGGGATTTCATTCTTGTCGCCCTGTGGTTTTTTGTAACATTCAAACAATTTCGCTTTGACGAACTCATACTCTACCCGCTGGCGCTCTACTTCGCGTGGGCCTTCATAAGAGATTTCCAGAGGATTTTCCCTTTGATCGCCCGCAGCTTCGTCCTTTTCCTTTTTCCTGCTTGGTGGCTTTTGTCAGCGATATGGGGCGTTGAGACGACCTTAATTCTAAGGTCAGGCCTGCAACTGCTCCTGACAATCATGATCTGCTATTTCATTGCAACAAGGTTGACGGTCCGTGATTTGATTTTAGCTCTGGCTCTGACCGCGACCTACTACGGCATACTTAGTTTTCTCGCGCCTTACCTGGGTACAGGTACGAGTGCCCGTGGTGTGTTTTCGAGCAAGAATGCCATGGGAACAGCGATGGTGATCCTATGGCTCTGCTCTTTGTGTATAGTTTTTGATCCGGATTCATCGAAGAAACGAAAGCTCTTCGGGATGTTCTCTTTGGTTTTGTCCGCTTGGCAAATTTACATGGCAAACTCCGCCACCGCTATGCTCTTGGCATTTGGCATCGGGGTGATCGCCTTCTTTTTCGCAATCGTACCTCAGACGGGCATTCTAAAACGCCGCTGGTTCTATGCCCTGGGTTTTCTTGCGGTAGCCGCGCTCCTACTAAGCGCATCGGCCTTTTTCACGACGCAAAGCATTGATCCCATAAATGCTGTGCTTGGCGCGTTCGGTAAAGACACCACATTAACCGGCCGCACGCTGCTCTGGGAATATGCAACGCGCCAGATAGAGGACGACCCTCTTCTTGGTGTTGGGGCTGGCGGCTTTTGGACACCTTATGACAAGCTCTCTCAGGCCAGTCGCATCTATGAGGAGTTCCACAAGGCCACCTATGCAACCTTTTCTTTTCACAATTCCTATTTTGAAATTGCTGTACACCAAGGACTGATCGGTCTCTTTTTCTGCATCCTGACGGTTCTCTGGACAATCGGAAGCATCCTGCTTGCCAGAAGCCAGACCAATCCGATCCCAACTGTATTTTTCCTCTGTGTCTGTTCGGTTTCACTCGCTCGTAGTATGACCGAGTCTGACTTCATCGCGCCGTTTGCACTGCTCACCATGCTATTTATAACCGGGGGATTAATGTCAGCTATGTCTCGGGTGAAAACGCCTGAGACTAAATTTAAGAAAAGTGCCCGTTTCAGTAGTGTTCGTATTCAGCCACAGCGCCCACCTTTTCTTACCAACCCTGCTACCTCTTGGAACGGTGCTTAGTTTCGGCCCCGGTTGGGAACCCTCATAGATAAGTTTTTGAAAGCGGCGAATGACGCAAAATTTCAGTAACAACAGATTGCAGCAAGGCAAACAAAGTGCACTCAAAAGCTACCAGCAGCGGATCGTTGGAAGCGAACGTTTCTTTGATCTGCTAAAGTATGAAGCCTGCACACTATTTCTTATGAATTTGCCCGGCGCGCTTGGGCTACTGCTACGACAAAATATCTACCGCGCCCTGATTGGCAAACTTGGTAAAGGCGTAGCGATTTCCCGTGGCGTTACTTTGAGGTGTCCACAACGTCTCACTCTGGAAGCGGGCGCACTTGTTGACGAAAACACGGTCTTTGACATCAAGAGCACAGAAGCATCCGTTTCAGTTGGCGCACAGACGCAAATTATGGCGGGTGTCCGGTTTGAGACTGGATACGAAGGACACATCTCTGTTGGGAGCAACAGCTTTGTTGGTGCCTATACTATATTGAATGGCCACGGCGGCTTAACCATTGGCGAAAACGCCCTGATCGCAGGTCATTGCCACATCATAGCCGGAAATCATGGATTTGCAGACTTAAACACCCCTATGATCTCTCAGGGCGTAAACTGTCTTGGCATTCAAATCGAAGATGATGTTTGGCTCGGTTCCGGCGTACGTGTACTCGATGGTGTGCGGATTGGGCATGGCAGCATCATCTCCGCTGGGGCTGTGGTGACCCAGAATGTGGAGCCCTACAGCATTATGGGCGGAGTTCCGGCGAAACTCATTCGAAAGCGTACCCACGAAAATGTCTGAAACGCCAGCTGGAAAGAGCCGTCTTCGAGCAGTGATCTCATTTTTGATCAAGGCGATCATTAGCATCGGCTTGCTGACCTATTTGCTGTACACGCAAATAGACAACATGGATGAAATTTGGATGGCCATAGGCCACGCTGATCCGGTGATCCTTCTACTGGCATTTTCCCTCAATGTTTTTGGTTACCTGCTGTGCTCTTGGCGTTGGCGGATTCTCTTGGCTGCTCAGAAGTTTGACGTACCTTTAATGGAGCTGATCCGTGCCTACACAATCGGAATATTCTTCAACGCATTTTTGCCAGGCCTGATGAGTGGCGACTTTATGCGGGCTTACGACATTTCTGACCGCGTAGGATCCTACACCCGCTCCTTCCTAATTCTCTTTGTTGAGCGACTTACAGGTATGTTTGGATTGCTGGTACTGGCTGCGCTCGCACTGCCTTTCGTGGGGCGCGATATTCTTGCTCAAACCGGCGTTCATTGGGTGCTCTTAGCGGTTTTTGTACTTCTTTTGATTGCCAGTATTGGCCTTGCATTGATGCGTAAAGAACGGCGTCAAACGCCTACCTTTAGTCTGCCCGGTGCTCAAAAGTTCCAGAGTATAGCTGGCAAGATTGGTGAAACATCTCGAGCCTTTGGGTCCGAAATGGGAGCCATCTACAAATGTATAGGAATTTCATTTGTGTTTCAGGCTAACGTAGTGCTGCATTATTATCTAATTGGAGTAGCACTTGGCATTGAGGTTCCTGTTTGGATCTATTTTGGGATCATTCCGATCTCGCTTTTTGTCATGATGATCCCTGCCTCGGTCAACGGTATTGGCATCCGCGAGCAGATTTTTGTGTACCTCTTTGGAGCTTTTGGGATTGGTGCTGCACAGGCAATTTCACTGGCTTGGATTGGGTTTGGAATGGTCTTACTTCAGGCTGTTGCAGGTGGAATCGTCTTCGCGATGCGTAAGAGACAACGCGGCACATCTGAGAACCCTTTGGCTTGATCAAGCGTGAGCAGCCAAGAATAAGTGGGATACCCAAGGTCGTATCCCCTTTAGAGATCAAGAAGGCTCAAGCACCTTCATCGGTTCCATTTTTTCGGGTGCTGACGTTGGATTATATTCTGCTCCAAAGATCTCCGGATGCTGAATCGCGAGAGAAACTTCAGTGATGTGCAGAGAAAACTCGCCGCCCAAACGCGGGGGTGTACCACTCTTCAGCGCCATCGCCATCTCTGCAACACCAAGTGCAAAGTCCATCGGATATCCCCGTTTGGCCGTGGAAATTTCGCGCGAGGCTTCCGGCTGTAGGCGCTTACCAAAATCCAAACCCAAGAGCTTCTTTGCTCCGCGTTGCAGACGAGTTGTTGGCAAAGGAGTGGATCGTACAGGTGAGGAGAAATCCCAAGTTTCGTCGACGCTCAAAACGCCGTCATCGCACATGATACGGAACTGGTGGTCATGTGGCGCGACAATACTGTTGGTTAGCCGTGCGACCAATCCATCATCAAATTCCAGACAGGCCGCAGTGAAATCAGGCGTGGTATAGTTGGTTGGTGTATCCGGTCCCTTGTCCGCCACTAGGCAACTTGCAAAAGAGACCATCCGTCGTACAGGGCCGAACATGCCCACAAGCCAAGTCAGCGCGTATCCGGCATGTTCCAATGTGCAGCCCGTCTCAAATTCATTCTCGGCCGGCCAATATGCGCCAGAAGCCGTCTTCCAATTCTCATAGCCGATGCGATGAACCATGCCATCGTCCATCTCAGCATAAACGAGACGCGGCACCCCCTGCTCGCGGTTGCGCACCGCCTGATAGAGAGTCTGTCCTGCTGGTCCCAGAAAACTCGAGGGAGCGGAGACAACGTGCACCCCTTTCTCTTGTGCCAAATCTACCAAATGCTTGGCTTCAGCCAAATTCAATGCCAGCGGCTTTTCGGAATAGACATGCCGCCCGGCAGAGAGACATTTTTGGGAGATCGCGTAATGCTGGGCCGGTGGAGTAAGATTGACAACAATCTGGACATTCGGGTCGGTAAGGATCGCATCTAAACTGTCGTACTGCCTGACGCCATAGTGGCTGGCAAATTGCGTCTGCCGAGCCAGGGAAATATCGTGTACACCCCTGAGATCTAACAACCCGGTCCAATTGCTAAGGGTGGCCTGATACAGATCAGCAACATAGCCACAACCTACAAAGGCAATTCCGATTTTTTCAGCGAAGTCACTCTTCATCATAAAGTCTCAGAACCGATAGACCCATAACTGAGTGACTGTCGGCGCAATGCAAAAATGAACAAAAATAGTTATTTAATCAGCTTAACACCTCATTCCTTATCACTATTTTGCCTAACGGCACAATCGCAACGACAACGAATTACGTCTCGCCCCGATAAGTCGCCGCTATATTGCGCGAATGCATCAGTCATCTAAATGGTTAGCACTCTAGCCTAGCTTTGTAAGGATTGGAGTTCCTGCAACGGGGCAGAATTATTTACATGTTCAGGCAAAATTGGTTTGACTAAATGCTCCGGGAGTTTGGAGACTGTTTCTTAAGGCAGGAGCCATGGCGGCAGAAAATGCGGTTTTTTAGACAAGACGCCACAAGATTTCGGTGTAAATAGCAGTATTAAATTTGAGATGCCTTGATGCGAATATTAGTTCTAGCGCCGCAGCCATTTTTCTCTCTGCGCGGCACTCCGATTGCTGTGCTCATGTTGCTCGAAAGCCTTGCGGCAAAGGGACATGAGATCGATATGCTCACCTTCGCTGAGGGTGATCCTGTTAAAATAAAAGGGGTCAATATTTTTCGGGTAGCCGACCTGGCTCCATTGCGCGGCATTCGCCCTGGCTTTTCCGGGAAAAAAGCAATCGCTGACCTGTTGATGACAGCCATGGCTATCGCAAAATTATCGCGCAACCGCTATGATGTTATCCACGCAGTGGAGGAAATGGCCTACGTCGCACGATGGCTCAAACCGATCTTTCGCGTGCCCTATGTATTTGATCTAGACTCCTCTATTCCCATGCAAATCGAGGAGAAATACAAACTTCCGAGACCCATCAAACGCATGCTGGAGGCCACGGAACGTGGCGCTCTTAGACGCGCGACTGCAGCAATCACCTGTTGTCCGGCGCTGGAAGACATTGCCCGTGCCAATGCGCCAGACTTGCCCATCAAAACTATCACTGATGTCAGCTTGCTCGACGGAGCCTTGATAAAGCAGGACGATGTCGACACATCTGATGCCAGATTTGATGCTCCCGTGGCGATGTATGTGGGAAATCTTGAACACTACCAGGGGCTGGATCTGCTGATGGAAGGAATTGCCCGCGCCCTGCCCCAAAGGCGGATGCATTTGGTCGTGATTGGCGGGGCCAGCGAAGACATTATGCGATATGAAGCCAAAGCCGCTGATCTCGGTATCGGCGACGTCAGCCATTTTTTGGGTCCGCGTCCGATTTCTGCACTTGGAGCATATCTGAGCGCCGCAGACATCGTCGTGTCTCCTCGCCTAATAGGTGTCAACACACCGATGAAGGTCTATTCATACCTAGACAGCGGCCGCCCGCTGCTCGCAACAGCCCTATCAACCCACACCCAGGTGATCGGTCCGGATATCGCTCATTTGGTTGCACCAACGCCTGAAGCGATGGCCGAAGGATTGCTACACTTGACTGCAAATCCCGAAGCCGCTGGGGCCCTCGCCACACGCGCCAAAGAACGCGTTAAAGCAGAATTCAGCCATGCGGCGTTTCAAGCGCGATTGTCCGAGTTCTATGAGACAATCGTGGCTGCAAGGGTGCTAACTTGAAAGTGCTTTAAGTCGACTGCGGTGACGCTAGCTTGGCGAGCAACTCTTTCTTTGAAACTGGCTTTCCGAGGACTTCGTTTATACCTTCCGCGAGATACTCCTCTATTTGGTGTGTCATAACATTTGCAGTGACTGCTATGATTTGCGTAGCCTGCGAGCCGTTGGCCATTTCCAGTTTCCGGATTTCGTTCGAGGCTGTGATGCCGTCCATAACCGGCATTTGTATGTCCATGAGAATGACATCGTATGTAGTCTTGGAAGCAGCTTCTACAGCTTCCTTCCCGTCTTTAGCCTCGTCAATCTGGAGCGGCGTATCTTTGAGAAAGCGCTTCAGCACGAAGCGGTTTGTCGCATTGTCGTCGACAACCAAGAGCCTCTTCTTTTTCAGCAAAGGCTGCTCGCCTGTCTCCTCTACCAGTTTAGGTGCCTGCTTTGAGCTGACTTCAATTGGTGTTTCTTGCTCGGCTAACGGCAACTCAAACCAAAATACCGAACCTCTGCTAGAATTGTTCGCAACCCCAATGCGCCCGCCCATCGCCTCACAAAAGCTGCGGGAAATCGCAAGTCCAAGGCCGGTGCCACCTTTGGAACGCGTAACGCTGTTGTCTGCTTGAGAGAATGGTTCAAAGATCTTTTCTTGTACGCTTGGATCGACTCCAGGCCCTGTATCGCACACTTCAAACCGGCAAATTGCGTGATCGTCGATGAATGACGCTCGAAGCGAAACGGTGCCGTTTTCAGTAAATTTAATGGCGTTGCCTATCAAATTGTGCAGCACTTGACTTACCCGCTGTTTGTCACCGCGCACAAAATGCGGCAACTGATCCAACGGGCTAAGAACAAGGGAAATCTGCTTTTCACGGGCGCTGGCTGTGTAGAGTTCGACCGCTGCATGTAGAGTTTGGTGTAGATCAAACACGCTGTTTTCTAATTCAAATTCACCGGACTCAACTTTTGAGAGATCCAAAACATCGTTCAAGGTTTTCAGCAGCAAATCCCCGGCATGCGATACAATGTTGAGACATGATCTCTGGTCCTCGCTCAGCGGAGTTTCTAGGAGCTCGCCAGACATACCAATGATCCCATTCAGCGGTGTCCGGATTTCATGACTTACATTTGCAAGAAAGCGTGACTTCGCTTCATTCGCCATTGAGGCTGCCTTAGCTTCGGCGCGCAAGTCTTCTTCTTTTCGTTTGGCGCGAGAGACGATGCGGGCTTCAGCTAACAGATAAACAACTAGTATGGCGATCAGCACAAGCACCAAGCGCTCGCGAACGATCCCACGTGACCTAGCCAATTGCTCAAGTTCACGCTTCGAAAAAACCTGATTGGTATATGAGTCTTGCCAAGTTTTTTGCAATACAAAGCCAAGCCTTTGAACATCCTGCGCTGCGCTGAGAAGTTGCACGGGATCATAAGCGCTTTCGTCCAAAAGCAGGGGGTCAAGTTCAATCAGCGTCGATTTGAGTGCGTAGAGAGGATCATAGAAACTTTCAAAAAACCGCAGATCTGAAGTTAGCGCGATGTCAACTTTGCTCCAAAGTAACTCGAATCTAAGTATAACATCTTGAAGATCTACTTCACTGAGCGACACCGTCTTTGGGTCCCCGGTGAATACGAGGCTAGTGGAGTATCCAAAATGAAGCGTATCTACAATTACATCGTTGAGACGCCAAATAGTTTCGCTGCTGCCAATAAGGGAACGCTTCCGTAGGCCTTCAATATCTCTTTGGTTCGCAATGAAAACAAACATCAAAGAAACCAATAGCCCGAGGGCAATCAGCGTCCTAAAATTTCGCAGGTTGATAAAGCTTCCGAGGCGCTCAAACATCTTGATTGTTACACGACGTCAGCGCGTGTAGTCCAGTTGCTTGAGTTGCCAAACCATACGCCTTTCAGCGTTAACGTCTAAAGAGTCTGACTTAGTAGTTGGATAGATAATCCAAATCGGGCCGCGGTCACGAATTCGCATAGCCTGTCCATTATGTTCCAGCGCGAGTAATACTTGATATTTGCGCGCATCGCTCAACGGGATCTCTATGCTGTAGTCATTTAGCGCGAAGGCCACAAACGTACCGGTTTCAATATCTAGATAGCGTAACAGAGCCGACATTGGCGTGCCTGTGAAGGTTTGCTCTCCCTCCAAAAACGGAGACTCTGTTGTGATGGTCTCCCAGCCAATTTCTTTCAGCTGATCACGATCAAAGGTGACCTGTTCTCCGTGTGAAAGGTCACCGGTCACGGTCAGAATGGTCGAACCCTGAGGCTCGGCGCGTCCCTCCCCAATAGCGGCAATAAAGAAGGCGAAGCTGAGGAGAGCAAAGTTTAGATTTCTGAACACTGCGGTTCTCTCCGTTTTGTGGCTTGCAGCGGGTTCGATGGTTTCGGGCTAGTTCGCTCTAACTCCGTCCCGCGCGTTTAATGTTGACGTTTTGAACTAGTCAGAAATTAAAGAGACCTCAAGGAAACGCCCGTGATTAGGGGTATGACCAACCGGCTCCTCAATTCCTTCTAACACAACTAAAGTTGGGAATGGCAGACCTTGTTAGGAGGCCAGGAGAAGTTCTGTGTCCTCCTCAACCGCTCGGAAATCGGACACCAATTTGGAAAGCTTGCTGGTCTCCCGATCGAGCACCCCGCATGCCGCCGCGGTCTCTTCGCACATGACTGCATTTTGTTGTTGCGTAATTTCCAATTGCCCCATGGCCGTGTTGAGCTCGGAAATTCCCAAAGACTGCTCGCTTGCTTGTTTGGAGATGTCTTTGACATGATCTGAGATGTCAACGAACGCGCTCAGCATCGCTTCCAAAGAGGCGCTTGTGCGATCGACCAGTTCGACGCCGTGACCGACCTGTTCGCTGGAAGTGTTGATCAGTTCTTTGATGTCATGTGCCGCATCTGACGATCTAAGCGCGAGGCTCCGCACTTCTGAAGCAACAACTGCAAAGCCCAAACCTGCGTCGCCAGCACGCGCTGCTTCCACACTTGCGTTCAGAGCCAGCAAGTTTGTTTGGAACGCAATGTCATCAATCATGCCGGTAATTTGCGTGATTTTCTCCGCCGTCTCGTGAATGGACCCCATCGCTTTGACCGTATCGCGCGCCACTGCCGTGCTATTCACGGCGCTGCGGTTGACTTGGTCCACCAATTGCTCTGTCTCTTGCGCGCCTTGGGCAACGTTCGTGATCGATTTGGTCATCTCATCCAGCGCGGCAGCGGTTTCTTCCAATTGTGCGGCAGATTGCTCGGTGCGCTGCGCAAGATCATTAGACGCTGTCGTGATTTCTCTCAGCCCGGCGTCGATGGAATAGGCGGAGACATCGGTTGAGCTGATCAGGTTCGCGAGCTGTTCTACGGTGTTGTTAAAGTCCACACGCAGCCGCTCATATTCTTCAGGCATCTGCTCTGCAATTTGCGCGTCCAAATGCCCGGAAGCCAGGAGCTGGAGGCCATTTGCCAGCGCGCGAACGACGTCTTCTTGCTGCAGTTTTTCTTTCCTCTGAGCCGCTTCAAGGGCATCTTTCTGCGCTAAGCCCTGGCGCAAAATTTCAATGGAATCCGCCATGACGCCGATCTCATCTTGGCTCTTAGGCAACTCAATGGGATTGGCCACATTTCCGCCTGACAAATCTCTGATGACATTCAGTATTTTTCCAATTGGACGGCCGACGATCGAACGAACGCACAAGAAAACGGTCAAGATTGCGAGTGCGATCATGATGAATTCTTCGACCAGTTTTTCAATGAGTCTTTGTCTCACTGGAGCCACAAACACTTCGCGCGGTACATCGAGAACAACCGCCCATGTTTTGTTCATTCCATAGGCGCTGAAGGGCAGGAACAGGCGCGTTGCTCCATTTGGCATTTCGTTGGCGATTTGAGGTTCGCCGGTGCGGATTGCGGCGTCGAATGCGTCACGACCTTTTCCTGAAAACTCTTTGGTCAGTAGAGCAGGATCGCTGTTGGCAAGCCACTTTCCGCCCTGACCAAGAAGCATAACGCGCCCGCCGTCATAAAAAGAGGCCGCATTTACAAAGCTGGAGAGTTCCCCAAGCTCTATGTCGACGCCAGCCAAGCCCACAATCTGGTCTTGGACCTTCACCGGCACCGAAACACTTGTTAGCAGATTTCCCTCGGAAGACAGGTAGGGCTCGGTAATAACACTTTGACCACTGCTCTGAGGTGCCGCGTACCATTCCTCGGTGGTATCAGCTGCGTAGGAGAAGGGGCTGAAGTCCAAGCCACCGGACGCGTTTTCAAGCCAATAGGGTGCAAACACGCCTTCAGGATTTCGCCCTGCTTCTCCTGAAATGAACTGCTCAGTCGGTCCGTCAATAATAGAAGCAAACCAAGAGGTGAAAACGAGGTCATATTGGCCTGGTACCCCTCTCATAATCTCAACCAGTTTTGACGTTTCGGAGACACCGCTTTCCATGTAGCTGGCAAGCGAGCCTGCAAGACTCGCTGCTGCGGACGTGGCTTCAATAAGTTGACTGGTCAGGCCTTGAGAAACTTCTTTGCCACGTTGTGTCGCGCTTTCCAGAATTTGAGCTTTCACCGCACGGGTTTCGTTGACGACAGTGTAAACAGAGAAGGTGAAAGTCACCAATACAAAAACAGCAGTTATTGATGCAATAACTTTGCCGGAAACCGATTTGAATACTGCGAGCATTGGCTGGCCTATGGAGTTGCTATGATACCGGGGCCTGATGTCACACATGACACTAAAGATTCCCTGAATAGAAGTGCGCACGCTTCGCTGTCAGATACAAAAACCGATAGTACAGAGAGTGGGGCCAGACACGGCCATTTTCAAAGACACCATCTCGTCCGGAAAAGCTGTAGCTCTTTTCGTTTTAGGTGCCCTGAGCAGTAGGGTTGAGTGGTAAATTAAATGCTGAAGCGATTGCCTATTTACTCTAGCTAAAATCGTCCTGGTCCCACGTCCAGAAGTCCAAATAGTCTATAATGGGTCAATCTTATGGCTCCATAATCTAGTTCAATATGGTTTGAACGGCACTAAAATTACGCTACGTCAATTTATATTGCGCGCGAGGAGCCAGCATGAAACTTTGCCTAGTCTATTTTGGTCGAAACGAGGCTCCTTACACCTCCCCTCTCTCCCTCCCCGAGACGGATCGACTATGCAATGCGCTGGCTCCTCATTTGCCGGATGCCGAGTGGAGCCTTCTAGACGCATCAAAAGGCAATGTGCCTATTTCCGATGCGTATGATGCCTACTTTATTGTGGGTTGTGGGCGAGGAAAGCGCTCATACGATTATCAGCAGAAGCTAAACTTCCTTGTCCGTGAACTGAACGGACTACGGATAAAAACCATCGGTGTTTTTCACGGATTTCATGCGGTGACTTTGGCGCTCGGCGGATCTGTTGCCAAACGACCTAGCAACTACCAGACGCATCTATGCCCATTGAAATCCCAGGCGGCGAACCATCTGTCTTTGGTCGAGACTGATCCGGGTTCTGAAACCCAATTCGTGGAGCAAGTGATGCAAGTTCCTCAAGGTGCAAAGCTCGTGCTTACAAAGAAGTGTCGCCCAATCAGCGGCTATACGCTTGATAGCTACCTGCTGGCCATAGAACAGCCTTTCGCTGATTTTACAGGGCACATCGGGACTCGTCGTAAAGGGTACGGTTCGGCAGTGACTGTTGCCGATCTTAGTGCCGCAACCACGCCCATAGCTATTCAAATGATCGCAGATTTTTTGCAAAGCCAACCGCCTCTCACACTGGCCTGCGCCTAGGTGTTTAGCGACGGAAAATGACATACAGCAGATCTCTTCGAGAAACCTTCACCCAGCAGTGCAGTGTCTAACCGAAGTGAACTTTGGATTCACTTTGCAATCATTCCGTTGACATGTTGACGGCAAGGGTCTCAAAGGCAGTGATCAGCTTTTTCTGGGTGTCAGATCCGTTCTGCCAATCAGCACAGGCCAGAAAAAAGGACGTTTCGAAGTCCAATCCTGCTACCTGCCGCATGATCAAGTTGGGGTCTCGATCGCAGATTTTCTCTGCCACTAAGGCGTTATTGAAGGTGACTGCGGACAAAGCCTCCACCATGCGGATGGCGAAGCCAGCGAACGGGGATTGCAAAACTGTTTTTATGGAAACACCATTTTCGTGCCAAAGTTTGGAAAAATAGTGGAATGCCGGATCGTTGCGTGTTGAGGAAATAATGCGCTGTCCTGCAAAATCGCGGACGCTCAAAGATTTTGCCGCAGCCAAAGGATTATCCGCTCTCATGACTGCCACTAGGGGTGCAACGCCAACTTTTTCGTTGTGCAGCCCAGGGTGCTCAAGCGGGCGGGTGTGGAAGGCGAAATCAACATGCCCTTGAATGAGAGATTGAACCATTGAGGAGAGGGGCACCGAACTGACATAAAACATCGCATCTGGATGATCCGCGACGATTTCGCTCACAATACTGGGCAACAGTTCGCTGGCAATACTCATCGACGCGGTCAGCCGCACTGTTGATAGCACGCCCGTGCGCCCATAGCTCAACTGCGCCTGGAAGCGATCCAGGTGTGCCAGCAAACTCACCGCATCTTCTCGCAAGCTCTCGGCACGGCTTGTCGGGAAAACCGCACCGTTTCTGCGGATAAATAGCGGTGCGCCGATGGCATCCTCCAGCACCTTGATCAATTGACTGATCGCAGGTTGAGAAACACCTAGTTGGCGCGCAGCTGCAGAAAACGAACCGGTCGAAATGACAGCTGAAAAGGCTTCAATATGTTTCAGCCGTCTAATCCGGTTGGACTTAATGCCGTCAGCCATGGTTTCGCCTCATCCAATGCAACGCTGCCATTGCATCCCAGCACAGATACACGGAGATCTCAAACCTATCTTATGCAACCTCTTCAGGGCGGAACCTTGGCATCGCGGCAAGCAAGCCCCGGGTGTATTCATGTTCCGGCGCAACCAGAACTTTGTCACAGGGTCCAATTTCTACAGCCTCCCCCGAACGCATCACCATAACGCGATCACACATTTGTCTCACAACAGCCAGATCATGGCTGACGAAAAGCAGTGTGAGCCCAAGCTGGTCTTGTAAATCTTTCATAAGATTCAACAACTCCGCCTGTACAGTCACATCCAGAGCAGAGGTCGGCTCATCGCAGAAAATGAAATCGGGTCGGAACGACAGAGCCCGCGCAATGCCAATTCTCTGGCGTTCTCCACCAGAAAACGCATGGGGCATTTTTCGAGCCGATGCTCTGGGCAGGCCGACAAGTTCCATGAGATCGCCAGACAATTCACGCGCCTGCGCGCGGCTGAGTACACCATGAGCCCTAAGGGCATAAGTGATGTTATCTCCTGCCGTCATGCGCGGGTTGAGAGAAGAGTACGGATCCTGAAAAATACACTGCAGCGACTGACGATGAGCGAGCTTTTGCGCCTTTGATTTCAGATCGTCGATGTTGTGGCCCTTGTACGTGATTTCATATCCGGGATCTGGCTTGTGCAGTCCTAGGATCATCTTGCCAACCGTCGATTTCCCGGACCCGCTTTCGCCGACTATCCCCAAAGTCTCCCCGGGAAATACGTCGAAGTTTATATCAGATACTGCTTTGAAATCGGTCGCTGCCTTTAGGGCTGTGGCCTTCATCGCAAATGTCTTTGAGAGGTTTTTCACACTCAAAAGGGGCGCCCCTTCAACGCCCGCATCTGCCTTGCGAGACATCAGATAATCTATGGCGCGCTCGCGATCTTCCGCTTTACCCAAGCCGCCTGGCACAGCAAAGCGCTCGATTTTGTGGTCGATCCGCGGGATCGCCGCCATCAATTCCCGACTATAGGGTTCGCTGGGATTGCTCAGCACTTGCGCAGTGCTGCCTTCCTCAACAAGTTTCCCATGTCTCAAAACGTAGACATAGTCACACATCTCGGCCACGACACCCATATCGTGCGTAATCAGAATAATCGCGATATTCTCTTGGCGTGTGAGTTTGACAAGCGTTCCGAGCACAGCTTTTTGTACTGTGACGTCAAGTGCTGTTGTCGGTTCATCCGCAATAATCAAATCCGGTTTGGCACTGATTGCGATGGCAAAAACAATACGCTGGCACAGGCCACCCGAAAGTTGATGCGGATATTTGCTCAATCTTTCTTCAGGCAGAGGGACTTCCGCTTGCTCCAAGAGATCAATCGCATAAGCACGCGCATCCTGCCCACGTTTGTTCGTATTGGCCTCGATCGCTTCGATCAGCTGCTCGCCAATGGTGAGCACTGGATTGAGCGCGGTCATGGGATTCTGATAAATATATCCGACTTTGGAGCCCCGAATGTCCGCAAATGCGTGCTCTTCCAGCCGTGTGACCATCACCTCATCAAGCATGACGCCCCCGGTGTCGATCACTGCATTTTCATCAAGCAAACCTAGCGTCGCTTTGCCGATTGTCGATTTTCCGGCACCACTTTCACCCACGACGCCAACAATTTGTCCGCGCTTAACGGCCATAGAAAAGCCGTCAATCGCCCGGAAAACTGCACCATCCGCCATCGGATAGGCCACGGTCAGATTCTCGACGTGCACAAGCTGATCAGTCATGGTTCACTCCTTGCCGCGTAGATAGGGGTTGGCGTGATCACGCAAACGATCTGCCACCACGTTGATACAAAGCACCATGCCAACCAAAACGAGACCTGGGAAAATACTGATCCACCATTTGCCAGACAAGATGTAGTCGTTGCCATTGGCGATCAATAAACCCAGCGAGGGCTCGGTGATGGGCACGCCCACTCCTAGGAAAGAAAGGGTTGCCTCTGCTCCGATTGCGCTCGAAATGGACATAGGTAGCACCACCAGAACTGGGGAGATTGAGTTCGGGAAAAGGAACCGTCCCATGATGCGCCAGTCAGACAGACCTGCAAGTTGGGCTGCGTGAATGTAGTCTTTCTTCAACTCTGACAAAGCGACCGCACGGACCAACCTCGCCTCCGATGCCCAAGCACCAATAATGAGGGCGATGATGACTTTGTCGATGCCTGTTCCGAAAATTGCGAGCACCATCAGCGCCAACAAAATCCCGGGAAAGCTCATTTTCAGATCGACGGTTCGCATGATTACGGTTTCGACCCAGCCGCCTTTCATTGCCGCCAGAAGCCCCATGAAAACCCCAATCGCAGAGCCAACAATCACAGCGACCAGCGCGACAAAGAGTGAAATTCTCAACCCATAGAGAACAGCTGATAGAATATCCCGCCCCAATGCATCGGTGCCAAGCAGACTGGTCGTGCCATCGCCAAGCGTCGAGCCAGGTGGCAAAAGGCCATCCAGAATATCCAGTCGTGTCTGGTCATATGGGTCTTGGGGCGCAATCAGAGGGGCAAAAATCGCAAGAAAGATAAAGATTGAAATTCCAATCAACCCACAGATAGCTGCCGGATGACCTCTGAAGATTTTGGCGACATTTTCCAAAAATCTGGGTTCCGGCTTATCTGGAGAAGAAGGGCTTCCAATGTCAGCAGTTGTGGTATCAACAGGCATCTCTTTCTCCTCAAGTATAACGAATACGTGGGTCGAGCAGCGCGTAGAGCACATCGACGACAAAGTTTATGGTGACAAACATGAGGGTGATCAGGATCAGGTAGGCGACAACAACTGGGCGATCCGAATTGTGGATGCTGTCCAGAAGCAATTTGCCAATGCCGGGCCAAGAAAAAACCGTCTCGGTAACTGTTGCAAAGGCTATGAGGCCACCCAGCTGCAAACCTGTAATTGTCACAATGGGAATGAGAATGTTGCGCACAAGATGACGGCGGATGATCCGTTCGCGGCTGATTCCTTTGGCGCGCGCAAAGGTCATGTAGTCCTGATACATAACTTCCTGCGTGCCTGACCTTGCAAGTCGCGCCTGCAGGCAAATTGTATAAATCGCTAGGTTAAGGGCCGGAAGCATAAGGTGGCTCAGGCCATCAAGGCTGAACACTGACCACCCCACACCGAAGACATCTACGGTATCGCCTCGGCCCGAGGCAGGCAGAACCTTAAACCAAACCGAGAACAGCATGATCAGCAAAACGCCCTGCCAAAAATTCGGTATGGAGTAGCCAACGGTGGTGAAGAAACTGATGGCTTTGGTGCTGCGTTTCTTCTGGTTCAACCCAGAGTACACACCCAGCGGAATACCAACCACCAGGCCTATGAACATGGCAAAGAAGGCCACCTCCAAAGTTGCTGGCAAGCGCTCCAAAATCAGATCCATGACAGGGCGATTGTAGACAAACGATGTCCCAAAATCACCTTGCAGCACATTCCCTAAAAAAGACAGATACTGGAGGAAGAGCGGTCGATCTACGCCCAGTTCCTGCGCCAACGCCAGGCGATCTTCCTCTGTGAAGTCTTCCCCGGCGAGTACAGCGACCGGATCGGAGACAACATACATCCCCACAAAAACCAGGGCCGACATGATCAGCACCAACACGGCGCTTTGCCCAAGTCGCTTGGTGACGAAACTCAACATAATGCCCCTCCGGCGGTTAGTGAGTTGCCGGGCCTACAGCAGGCTCGGCAATCTGTTGCGGTTTTAGGTGATCACTTACGGCTAACTGTGGTGGCGCTGGTACGCTCGTCCTGACGCCCGTTCACTTCGAGATCGGCGCGATGCGCCCAAATCGTATGCTGGTAGTAGAGTGGAATGCCGGGCAACTCATCGACGACAATCCGCATCGCTTCACCGAGATAGGCGTTGGCTTGCGTTTCATCAGTTTCGACAGCCCAAGCTTTCATCGCTGCATCAAAGCCATCATTTTGGTAGTTCGAGTAGTTTGATGAGCCCAAACCAAGCTCTTTGTCTCTTGAGGCGAATGCGAAGGAGATCATCTGCGCAGGCCCCTGAGGGTGTCCCCAGCCGTACATGAAGACACCCAGTTCATTCTCACGACGTTTCCCCGCAAATACCGACCAAGGTTCAGTCTTGAGGTTCACCTTAATCCCGATGCGAGAGAGATATTGCGTCACTGCTTGGGCTACTCGCGCGCCGTTAGCATAGCGATCAGACGGAGCATAAAAATCGATTTCAAAGCCATCCGGATATCCCGCTTCTGCCAATAGCTCCTTGGCCTTAGCCGGATCATGGGGCAACTCCGCGAGTTCTGGCGCCCCAGCGCGATACTTTGGAGAGAACTGATTTGCGACAGTCGCTTCTCCTCCAAAGAGTCTATCGGCAATCGCCTGGCGATTGATCGCCATCGACATTGCCTGGCGCACCCGTTGATCTGCCAGCGGTGCGCTACCATCTTCTGCCCGTACACCTTTAGCGCCTTCTGCATTCACATCCAAAACTAAGAAGATTGAACGCCAAGACGGTACAGCGGTGTAAGTCAGATCTTCATTGGCTTTCAAGCCGGGCAGATCTTCTGTTGTTGGATTTTCAATCAGATCAAAGTCGCCCGCCAATAAGCCCGCAAGACGCGCTCCGGCATTGCCGATGGTTCTGATTTGCACCTCGTCCCACTCGGGAGCACCGCCCCAATAATCCGCATTTTTGACCAAATCCGCTTCGCCGGATTTGTCAAATCTCACAAATTTGTATGGTCCGGTTCCAATCGCGGCGCCGCCTGCCTCAAATTCCGCTCGCGTTGGATAGGTGATACCGCCGCAATCACCCTGGTCATCATAGGCAATTGGCCCTTCGGGAGTATCCGCACCTGCCGCAGGCAATATTGACAGGAACTTCATTTTTTGGATCCAAAGCGGATACGGCGCTTTCATATCAAAACGGACGGTATGATCGTCCGCCGCTACCACATCAGTGATTGGCCCCATCGAACTGGTGAGCAAATTTCGTTTACCGTCAATCAGGTGCATCATCCGACACGCCGAATAGACAACATCACGGGCCGTCAGCGCCGTTCCGTCGTGGAAGGCAACATCCTGGCGCAGCTTCACCTCTAAAGATGTGGGGCTGGTCCATTGCCAACTCTCGGCCAGAAGTGGAGAGTCGTCTGCAGCCACCAACGCTTCGAAAACGTGTTCTTTCAAGGAAGCCGTGGGTGTTCCGCCAAAGGGATAGGGATCAATGGACCGTGGTGCAGAGGAGAATGCCATCCGTAGCGTTTCTGCTTGAGCGGCCGCGGGTAGAGTCAATGCAGCGGACAATCCTATAATCGCCAAAGCCGTTTTCATGTGTGTGCCTCCTCTCATTTTTTGTTTAGATGGGGCTGTTTTGCCCCGCCGGTGCGGTGTTCAATGAATGTCTTGAATTCTTGCAAAACCCAGGCGCAGTCCGCCTGTACTTTCGCGAAGTTCTCATTTCGCTCCCGCGTTGCCTCTGTCATGTAAAGGTCGCGGCGAAGCTCCACTTGTAAGATGTGCTGATTGATCTCGGGCCATCCGTACCGCAGCGTGATCTCCCCGCCGATGAAGCGCTTGTTCATGCCAACATCATACCCGCGAGCGGCAAACAGCTCTGCCATTTTCTCGGCAATGTCTGGGGCGCAAGACGTTCCGCGGCGCGTTCCGATATCGATTTCTGGCCGCTGTTTGCCCCCGCGCATCTCAGCATCGAACTGGGTCATCGAGTGACAATCCACAATGTAGACCTCACCATGCATGTCGCGCAGACGCTCGATCATGCGGGTCATGGTCTGGTGATAAGGAATGAAATAGCAAGCGAGTCTTCGCTTTGCTTCGGCATTGCTTAGCTTGCGATTATAGATCGGTGTGCCGTAGGCCTTCGACCAAAACAGCGTCGCGCCTACATCAACCGATCCTGGCAGAAATCGTCCTGGCCAGTTTTCTGGATCTTCTAACATGTTGGCGTCAATGTCGTGCTGATGCCGATTGACATCGACATAGGCCCTCGGAAAGTTCGCTTTGATGGTGCTAAGTGGCAAGGCTTCTGCCCCGCTAAAGAGTTCATCAACGTATTTGTCTGACGGATGGTCAATTTCTGCGTAGGTAAGTTTGGGGTCGAATCCAAAGTCTTCTGGATAAACGTCTCCCGAATGCGGAAACGACAGCATCAGGGGTGCGTTCTTCTCAACCACACGCACGACGTCGGATAGATGGGCCGCGGTGTCTTCGCTGGTTTCTATCAACATGGCTTAGCTCTTAACCTTTGTTTGAAGCAAATTTGAATCAAGGCTACGAGCAGTTGCAGATCCAAGAAAGCTTATTGATCTACCCTCTTCCCCCATAATTTTGACTTATAAGTTGAGTGCTTATGGACCTATCAAATTAGGCAATACCGTTTTTTGCCCCACGCTCAGGGGGTACGATCACTCTAACACGCTCCAGTCAGTCAGCACGGTCAAATACTATGAAAATATGTATACTTCACATCGGACACAGTGATTCAAACGAGAAACCAAAGCATCCACCTTCCCCGGTGAGGTTCCGACAATCTCTGGAGCCGCATCTACCCAATGCGACTTGGACGGTCATAAGTGCAGTTACAGATTCACTGCCAAATCCATTAGCGTTTGACGCTTACCTCATCACCGGCGGCAAATACTCAGTCTTCGAAAATTTCCCGTGGCAGGACAATCTATTTGCATTCATTCGACGTCTGCACGCAGGCAAAATTCCTCTGATCGGCATATGTTACGGGCATCAGGCCATCGCACATGCGCTCGGGGGCGAGGTAGCCCGCTCCTCGAAAGGCTGGGGCGTTGGTTTGATGCCTGTAGATGTGATCCGGAATACAGAGTGGGCCAAAAAAGAGCCCGATATCTGGCTGCATGCAATGCACCAAGACCAAGTGACGGGCCTACCTGGAGGGGCGGAAGTCTTCTTATCCAGTGATTTTTGCCCCAACAGCGGCTTCACAATTGGCGATCATTTCTTGGCAATCCAACAGCACCCTGACTTCACGCCCGAGCTCAATGCAGATCTTATCAATCGTCGAAAGGAACGCATGGGATCGGCGGCATCGACGGGTTTAGAGTCGCTCACGGGAAGGGACGACACGTCAAAAAGCGTGGATTGGATGGCAGGTTTTCTTAAGCGCGCGTGCTAGCTAGGGGCTTCCAAAAATCTTCCAACAGAAGCGACATGTAGCTTCGATTGAGTTCCTGTTTTGCGGAAAATTTCCACCAAAACAGAAATCCTCTATTTCGGACTTAAATCCATTATGGTAGACGCACCTCCATCAACGGAGGTCGCACATGTCGGAAGCATTCCTATCCCATATCTCAAGCACACTCACACAGATCGAGGCTGAGGGCTTGTACAAGCGCGAGCG
Organism: Shimia sp. R9_1; assembly: GCF_017743775.1. Taxonomy (NCBI): domain Bacteria; kingdom Pseudomonadati; phylum Pseudomonadota; class Alphaproteobacteria; order Rhodobacterales; family Roseobacteraceae; genus Shimia; species Shimia sp. R9_1. The sequence continues at coordinate 42,351 of NZ_JAGHRN010000010.1, forward strand.
AATGATCACATCGCCTCAAGGCGGTGAGATTGCGGTCGGGGGTAAGACAGTTATCAACTTGTGCGCCAACAACTACCTTGGCTTGGCTGATCATCCAGCTCTTATTGCTGCTGCAAAAAACTCCATGGATCCAAAGGGTTTTGGCATGGCGTCAGTTCGCTTCATCTGCGGAACACAGGACATTCATCGTGAACTTGAGCAGAAGTTGGCCGGCTTTCTATGTAAAGACGATGCTATTCTCTTTGCTGCCTGCTTTGATGCCAATGGCGGGCTTTTTGAGCCTCTGCTCGGGCCTGAAGATGCAATTGTTTCTGACAGTTTGAACCATGCGTCGATCATTGATGGTGTGCGGCTTTGCAAAGCAAAGCGTTATCGCTACGCGAACAACGACTTGATTGATCTGGAAGCAACGCTAAAACACGCACGCAATGAAGGCGCACGCCACATTATGATTGCCACAGACGGAGTGTTTTCCATGGATGGCTATCTGGCCAACCTGCCTGAAATCACGAAGCTGGCCAAAGACTATGATGCGGTCGTGATGGTGGACGATTGCCACTCAACCGGCTTCATGGGGTCGCGAGGTGCTGGCACGCCAGACCATTTTGGCGTTGATGTGGACATTCTCACGGGCACTCTGGGTAAAGCACTTGGAGGGGCCATTGGCGGCTATATCGCTGGTCCGCAGCCGGTGATCGACCTACTGCGGCAGCGGGCGCGGCCCTATTTGTTCTCAAATTCACTCCCGCCCGCCATTGTCGCAGCTGGTCTAGAAGCCATTCGACTGGTCGAAGAAGGGGGCGACCTTCGCGAGAAGCTCTTTGAGAACGCCCGCTATTGGCGCGCGGGACTTGCCCAATTGGGCTTTGAGATTCTGCCCGGTGAGCATCCGATCATTCCCGTCATGTTGGGTGAGGCAACGCTTGCTCAAGAGATGGCCAACAGGCTGTTTGACGAAGGTGTATATGTGTCCGGGTTCTTTTTTCCCGTTGTTCCCCGCGGGCAAGCACGGATCAGAACACAAATGAATGCAGCTTTGACCAAAGACGAATTGGATCGCGCTCTGGAAGCTTTCGGAAAGGTTGGCCGAGCACTTGGAATCATTTCATGAAACCAAATACAATGAAGGTTCTAGAGAAATCCAAGCCGCAAGAAGGGCTTTGGATGGTACAGGCACCGGTTCCGGAAATCGCCGCGGACGAAGTGCTGATCCGTATCAACAAAACCGGTATTTGCGGCACAGATATCCACATATGGAATTGGGATGACTGGGCAGCCCACACTGTGCCATACCCGATGATCACAGGCCATGAGTTCGCAGGTACAATTGTTGAGATGGGCAGAGATGTGACCGGCCTTGAAATCGGCCAGCGCTGCTCTGGAGAAGGCCACCTGATAAGCAACGACAGCCGCCAAAGCCGCGCAGGAAAATTTCATCTGGATCCAGGTACGCGTGGGATTGGCGTGAATGAACAAGGGGCCTTTGCGGAGTATCTAAAGTTGCCTGCATTCAACGTAATTCCGCTCCCCGATGATATTCCTGATGAGATTGGCGCGATCCTAGATCCGCTGGGCAATGCTGTGCACACCGCGCTCAGTTTTGACCTTCTGGGGGAGGACGTTTTGATAACGGGTGCAGGTCCGATAGGCATCATGGCCGCGGCTGTGGCGCTCCACGCCGGCGCACGAAACGTTGTCATCACCGATATCAACCCAGATCGCCTAAAGCTGGCGCAACACGTGGCACCAACTGTCCGGGCAGTCGATGTCACGACCGAAGATCTGCATGATGTCATCTCGGAATTGGGCATGGCACAGGGTTTTGATGTGGGGCTTGAGATGTCCGGTTCGCAAATTGCTCTGGACCAGATGATCGAAGCCCTCGTGATGGGGGGCAAGATTGCACTCTTGGGCATTCCTCCTGGAAGGTCGCCGGTCGACTGGTCGCGCATCGTATTCAAGGCCATCACTATCAAAGGTGTCTACGGTCGAGAAATGTTTGAAACCTGGTACAAGATGATTGCCATGCTGCAGAACGGACTGGATGTCAGCCGCGTTATCACGCACCAGTTTGATGTGGATGACTTCGCTAAAGGTTTTGCCGCAATGAAATCTGGGCAATCTGGCAAAGTTGTTCTGAACTGGACCTAAGAAACGCTGTTGAAGAGATAAACGATGACGAACACGTACAGTTCCATTCTTGGGGCCATTGGGAATACGCCGCTGGTTCGGCTGGACCGACTGGTTAAACATTATGGCTGTGAGGGAACAATCCTCGCTAAGCTCGATCACCTGAACCCCGGGTTCTCCAAAAAAGATCGGGCGGCGCTTGGTGTTATTGAGGCTGCCGAACGTGATGGCTCCCTCAAACCGGGTCAAACCGTTGTAGAGCTGACGAGTGGGAATATGGGCACCGGCCTTGCGATTGTTTGCGGAATAAAAGGCTATCCTTTTGTAGCGGTTATGTCGAAAGGCAACTCGCCTGAGCGCGCGTGCATGATGGCCGCGCTCGGCGCCGAGGTGGTTCTGGTGGATCAGTTGCCTGGTAGTCGGCCGGGAGAAGTTTCAGGTGCTGATCTGGCTGAAGTAGATCGCGTTGCAGCCGACTTGACCAGAGATCGTCAAGCCTTCCGCGCAGATCAATTCCGCCGTGCGGGCAATCCGGGATCCCATGAACAAATGACCGGTCCTGAGCTATGGGATCAATCCGGCGGCCAAATTGAAGCGTTTTGCGATTTTGTGGGATCGGGGGGAACTCTTGCAGGTACGTCTAAGTTCCTGCGCTCAAAAAATTCTAACATCAAATGCTATCCGATCGAACCTCAAGGTGCTGCGGTGATTGCAGGGCAAGATGTGGTCAAGCCTGATCATCCCTTCCAAGGTGGCGGCTATGTAATGGCCGATCTCGACTTTTTGCGGGGCCTAAAGTGGGATGGGTTCTTGCAAGTAGATGGGGACACTGCGCGCCAAACCGTGCGCGACCTGGCGCGGCTAGAGGGGGTTTTTGCCGGCTTCTCTGCAGGCGCAAACGTAGCTGGGGCAATCGAATTGTTAAAAGGCCCTCACAAGGGCCAAACAGTAGCCGTCATAATCTGTGACTCTGGTTTAAAGTATCTTTCTACGGATCTCTTTGGGTAAGTTGCCTGGTGTAACAAGCGTGCTGTTTTCCGCATCAAAAGGCATATTTACCTTACCTAAATAGCAAAAACTTCGATTTCTTCAAGCAGTCCACGAATGGGATGGCGACCGGCGGATTGCACTTTTGATGGCAAGTGCTGCGCAACGCTCTGAGTCACTAGTATCTTTTTGTCGAGGTTCTTGCATAGATCTTGCACGCGACTGGCCACATTTACTGTCGATCCTACAACAGTAAAATCCAACCGGTTGGGGTTGCCGATATTGCCAAAAGTCACTTTTCCAAAATCGATACCAATAACAAACTCCATTATCTCCTGGCCTTTAGCAAGGGCAGCGTTGTTGTGTTCTTGCAGTCGGATCAATGACCTTCGAGAAGCCTTAACGGCAGCCTCACAGGAGCTGATCGCGCAATCGTCGATGTCAAATACCGCCAGAATTCCGTCTCCCATAAATTTGAGCACGTCGCCTCCAGTCTCCTGAATAGAGGGGACAACCAGTTCGAAGTAGTCGCCCATCATCAGCAGCAAGTCTGCTTCGGATAAGGCCTGAGCCTTTGATGTAAAGTTGCGGAGATCGGCAAAGAGGATCGCGGCTGAGACTGTATGATGTTCTCCGCGCTTAATATGCCCCCGTTCAATTTCTTTGGCAGGGCCTCTCCCAAGATATGTTTGCAATAGGCTTGTTTGCGAGTGTCGTACTGCGATGGGTTCGAGCGCCGCGGCGAGAGCATGGCGTGTATTTTCGATGTAGAAAATGTGCCGCTCCGAAAACCCTGTTTCTGCATTCGTGGTGAAGCTTGTGCCTTGGACAGAACCGTTGCCATGCTCAAGTGGGACGGCCAGAAAGTCGGTAGCTCCGGATTGCGCAAGCTCAGCGTAGACTGGGTGCTCGGTGCTCAGGTCTAGGTGGTTCAGTCGTTTGCGCAGCGAGCGGCTATGTGTGACGACGTATTCAAAAGGGCTGCCTCGCCAAGAACCGGTGGCCAAGACCGCAGCTGGGACCGTGTAGCGTTTGGTGGCTTTGGGAGACCAAATGATTCCCCAGGCACTGAGCAGTGGGTTGGCATAGTTTTGTGCAATCCGAGCACGGCTCAGGGGCACTCCCAATTTCACCAAGCCTTCGCAATAGGCTTTCACGATTTGAGCTTCATCCCCAAGCAACCGACCTTCCGAAATCAGCCAATGGTTTAGCCTATCAGCTCCTGTCACGTTTCTCTCACAATTTAAATCTGTGGTCTCTCTTTTATACAGTTTAAGGCGCAAGCGCGTTTCTCCAAGGGAAATTCGCAGATGTTGACTGAGTTCGAGAGCGTTAGACCTAGTTTGCGATCAACGTCAAATATTGACCGTGTGTCTATTGCTCGTATGAGCGAGTCTAGGTCACGTTGGCGTCCGGCTTAAAGGTACTTGGAAACGCCAAGGTACGGAACACATTATTCTAGGTAGACCTTTGAACAGATAGAGCTGTCCAGCTTCGGTCACCCGCCGGGGGTGATCCTCCAGCTTCAGATTTACGCAGTTTTCTAAGAGGTAAATAATACGATGCTGCGGCCCAACTATTCGCCGCAGCCCATATGTCACAGTTCGGCGGCACCAAGTGTTGGCGATAACATCGCGACTCCACCTAACTTCGCTGGCCGGGCGTGAGGCCTTAAGTTTCCCCTTAAATCCTTAGTGTGCAGGAATTTTTCCGCGTACCGGAGAACTTCTTTACAAATTATGATGCATGTCGGGAAAGCTATTTACAGAATTTTTCTTTTTTCTCTGAGACTTGTTCACTTGTTTTCTCACCTCCGTATTCTTGAAGCTGAGGCCTCGGGCGCGACTGCCTGAGGGGGGAGATACTGTATTTTATCATCGAGGGAGGAGCCTCAATGTCACTGGATACCAATGCACCCGCAAAGTCTTTGCTGTCAGCCAATTTGACCAAAGATGCACATATTGATGCAGCAAAATACGACGCGATGTACGCGGCCTCTCTGGCGGATCCTGAGGGGTTCTGGAACGAGCACGGCCAGCGTGTGGAGTGGATCAAGCCTTACACCAAGGTGAAGAACACCTCCTTTACGCCGG
>NZ_JAGHRN010000011.1:0-47346 GCF_017743775.1 Shimia sp. R9_1
CCGCAAAGCACCTCAACCTGCCGTAACTTCGTGACAATCTCTTCAGGCTTGTGTCGCTTGATTCCCATATCTGATCCTCCGTTTCCTAACTATACGGGCGGACCACTTCAGTGGGGGAGGATCAGTCGGATGTGACGACATCGAGCAAGCAGGTTGGGGAGCATATCAGCTTTCAACAATGCGCCAAAACGCGGAAGAACAGGTGCTTGCAGCAGTCGCGCAGATGCGAGAGCGCATCGAAAACCCCGATGCCAAGATTCAAACCTATACACAAAAACTTACGCCAATTTTCAGGCAAACTACATTGAACGCTCATGACTAACACCTACGAAACTAGGCTCGCCTTCGCAAAAGATATTGCCTGGGAAGCCGGCTCTTTGGCCCAGAAACTCTATCAAGAAAGAGACGCAGGATTTGTGGCGGTCAAGGGGCTTCAGGACTTTGTGACGTTGGCCGACCGTCGAGTTGAAGAGCTCATTCGCAGCGAAATTGCAGTCCACTTTCCGAACGATGCTGTCCTTGGAGAAGAAGACGGCTTCTCCGGGAACAGCGAATGCGTGTGGGTGGTGGATCCGATCGATGGCACCGCAAACTACATGCGCGGTTTACCAGATTGGGCGGTGTCCATTGCATGCTGTTTTGGGGATGAGATCAGGCTTGGAGTGATTTACGCTCCGAAGCGTGATGAAATGTGCTGGGCTGAGGCTGGAAAGGGGTGCTTTCGCAATGTTGCACCCGCCAATGTCTCCGATTGCACGCGCCGCGATGAAGCGCTCATTTTGCTCGGCCGTTCGGGACGTGCGTCATTGCAAGACTACCTCAATCTTGTGGAGCGTATCGTTGAGTCGGGGATGGAGTACCGAAGGAATGGCTCTGCAGCGGTAAGCCTCATGGATTTAGCAATTGGGCGGGCCGAAGGCTTCCACGAAAGTCACTTGAATGCGTGGGATGCCTTGGCTGGTGTTCTACTTGTGCGAGAGGCGGGCGGCAATGTGTCATGCGCCCAAGTCCCAACGTTTTTGGAGCGGGGTGGGAAAGTTCTCGCCGCCGCACCGCAATTTGAAGCCCGCCTGGCAAACGTGGTGGCCAGCGAATCTAACTTAGCGCGAAGCAGATGAAAGGGTTTCAGATTGGTCAAAAATAAAGCGCAGTGGATCCGGAAAGTCTGTTTGCGCTACGAGCCGTCGCCTTAGAACACACACCGAGCTGGTAAGCGCGGGTCTGCCTTGGAAAATTCGGGAAACAAGTCGGTAGCATTGGAAATTTCGGAGGCGGTGCATTGCATGGAGTTGTTGCGTTAACGATCACTCGATTGGCGATGACACGATCTGGAATAATGTGCCATCGATGAGTTCATCGTACGACACAACCGATACTGCGCTTTAATGTCTAAACTTCTCAATCGCTCGCGACCCTAAGGCAAACGCCGGAAACTGAAAGAAGCAGTACGCCACGCCTGCAGCGCACTACAGCATTGCGAACAAATCGGCCTTTGAGGCCTCCAGCCCAGCCCGCATCATCACAGCCCTAAGTCGTCGTGCTAGAAAGTCCGCCGCCAGTCAAAGCTCAGTGCGGTTCTGCCCTCAGTCGACCGACGCAGCTCGGAGCGGAGTTGGCCGATCGTGAGGCCAACCATGGCCTCTCCTTCGACCCACGAGCGGCCTCTGGTTTCGCTGGTGAAGCCGTCGACGCGAATATCCGTGCTATTGTTGTTAACGGATCCAACATTGAAGCCGTAGTCGAGGATCATGCCGTTTTTCAGCTCTGTTGCTTTCACAAACTCAGCGGAGACATAGTGCGCGACAGAAGAGCCGAAACTCTGGATCGTCGAGGTAAATGCATAGTCCTGAGACGCTTGCACAATCGCTGCGTAGCGAAGCGAAATGGTCTCCCCGAAGTTGAGCTTGTTGTGAAACCGCAGAGCCGGGGAGATATAACCAGCCAGATAGTTCTCTTCTGCGCTGTCCAAACCTGTGGCTGCAACGGTGGTGTCATTGATGGTACGCTCAGAATTCAGATGCATCACACCGAAATCAAGGCTCCAGCCGATCCCGGATGCGTTTGTCTGAGCGATGCCCGCGATCACACCGTAGCCGGTGCTGTCAAAACCAACGTCTGCGTCGCTTTCGATATCCGACGCCGTGACGCCCAGATAGTAGTCCAAACCATTGCTCAGTTGGCCACCTTGCTGAACGCCAACACCGTTTCCGCGGAAATCGTGGTAGAATTCTGTTGCGGAACCGTCGGTATGATAGCCAAAGGCGCTAAACCATTTCCCATTGTCAGCGGTACTTTCGGAGCTGGTGCTGCCGCGCCCAGCGGACACCCCTCCATGCTGCAATCCTTCCAGCAGACCCACCAGATTTCGGGTGGTCGCATTTTTCAGGCTCAGATCGACAACATTCAGATAGTCACCGTCGATCACGTAAACACCGTTTTCCACGTCAATCGAGGCCAGATCACCCGGTTGGTTTCCGGGGGTGCTTACGAAGCCTGTGCTGGAGAACCCGCCAAATTGGTAGCGGCCAGACACCCCTGTGCCGAAGTGGAAATGCGCCTCTTCGATCCTTCCATTAAAATAGGTGGAGCCGCTGATCACCGATCCATCATGAAAATAGATGTCTGACCGACCATCGTTTACCAATTCGAGCGCGACACCGCCTCCCAGCGCCAAAATCCTGCCCGAGTTGTGTAGTGTCAGCCCATCCGCAGCATCAACCACTTCGATGAGACCCTGATTGTTTGTAGGTGTGCCCACGCGGGTAAGCGTGCCGCTGTTGACCACAGCAACTTCATCGAAATCTCGCAGATATATAGCCGCATCGACGGCACCGTTTGTGAGCGTTCCGGCGTTATAGACATAGGCTGAGCTGCCAGCGCTGTTGTCGCCGTCCAAGTCCAGGACGTGCCGCGCAGAAGAGGTCTCATCGTTGAGAATGGTGCCAAAGTTGCGCACGACAACCGAGGGGCTATTAAACACATCGATGGGGTAGGTCCGGGCGGAGATTGTGCCGTAGTTTGTGATATCGACAGAGTCGTCGTTCTGGACATCGATCGCATCTGCATTGCTTCTGATCGTGCCGTGGTTGACGATTGTGATGGTGATGTCGTCCCCATTGGGATCAACGGCGTTCACGTCGCTGGAGACCAGCCCTCGGTTAATAATGATGTTATTGTCACCAGTCGTGACAATCGCTGAACTTCCGGCGGTCACAATGGAAGCCCCATCATCGACTGTAAGAGTGTCATCGCCATCAATGGTATTACCGCCATTGGTGACGGTGGTTGACCCGGTGACGGTAAACTCGTCTGCAAACCCTGGAAAGGCCACTCCGGAGAGAGCCATTGACATTACACTTGCCGCAATACGCATTCTGTTCCCCATGTTGTGCCCCTAGAGGCACATTTAAATTTCCAATCACACGCCGGGAATGGTGGCTAATAGTCTCTTTGTTCAGTAGATCGACCAAAGCAACGCCTGCCACGACACCCAACATGCCATCGATTTTCCCTTCTATTTCAACAGCATCCAGAGGCGGCCCACCGCATCCGACCGGCTCATCAGCGTTCCGATGGAGGCCTCAGACAAACTGGTCGAGATCGCCATGAATTTCCTCAAGTTGTGTTAAACGCTTTCGTCCCTGCGCCCCCGCACGATCCAAGACAGACATGCTAAAAAAATGCAGAAGCGACATGACTCCTTGGTAGCGATCCAACACCTCCCGACCGCGCACATCACAGCGGTGCGTCCATGTCGGTGAGCCAGTGGCGCGAGAGGTTGGATCCGTAATCAGAAAACTGCGCACCTTATTGCGCTCCGACCAGTTTAGAACGGTGTCAATAAGGGGCGTGCGCCGGCGCAATCCCATCACGACCAGCAGATCCTTTTTTCCAATGTCGGCCAAAGACTCCCCAAGTGTCTCACCCGCCTTTGGTAGCAAGTGCACGTCTGGCCTTGCCTGAATCAACTGCCAGCGAAAGTAGCCCGCTAGGAATTGATTGCTGCGGTAACCAATGATCCAAACTTTGGGCGCTTGGATCAAAGCGTCGCTGATCTCAGTTGCATCCTTTTCCGTCAGGTCACCAAATGCATCGTGTATGCAGCCTATGTCCTGATCAATTTGGCTGCGCAACCGGCTTGCGAAATCCCCATCTTCATCTTGCCGCCGTGCCAGTGAGACGGGCGATCCCCACGCCTGAGAATCACGCACGTCACGCCGGGCACTTTCGTAATTTTCATACCCAAGGCGCTGAATCAAACGCGTGATCGCCGCTTTGGAACCGCCAGCGCGTTCCGCCAATTCGGTTGCTGAGTAGGTTGCGATATCACTTGGGGTATCCAGAATAATATCAGCAATCTTCTGTTCGCTGCCTGGAAGCTCTGAGTATTTTTCGCGCAAGCGTTTTAGAAAGCTAAGCTTTTTACTTTGTTGTGTTTTTTGCGTGCCACGCTCTGGGGGCTGCGATGTGTCTTTTGAACTTACCAACGGCATCCTCCTTCATTTTGGCGCGCTCATGCAAAATCATGACAGGAACGACCAATGGCTAAGCGGCTTCGCTCCGATCTGCCTAGATCTGAAACATGAATTTCACTCTAACCGCAAGGCTGAAATTTTTAGATCGATCACTTTATCAAACGGCCGTCGCCGTTTTGAAGGAATGCGCTGAAATGATGCACATCCGCCGAAGTGGTTTGAACTAATAGTTGTGGTTAGGAAGCTGAGGATCGATGATGGACATCATGCGCCTCTAGCCTGATTGCTACCGTCGATTTTGTTGAGATCATGCCAGAAGCCGACGTGGATAGCATTGGCGGCTTGACGGTGTCTGGGTTGGTGGCCGCCACCATGGGGATCATCGCCTGGCAGCAAATCTGAGGTCTTGGAATGCATTTGGAATGCTCATTTGCCAAACTTGAATGGGTCTCACCCCTCTCAGGCCAGCCAGCGCGAAATTACCGAGATTAAGTGCTTTTTACGCAGAGGCTTACCAATAAAGTCGGACATACCCGCGTTGAGGCACAAGTCCCTATCACTGTCTTGGACATTGGCGGTGAGAGCGATGATTGGACATGGTTCCAGGCCGTTTTGCTGTTCTCTGGCTCGAATATGCGATGTTGCTTCTAACCCGTCCATTTCGGGCATCGAAACATCCATCAGTATGAGATCAAACACAGTTGTTTCGACAGCTTCTAGGGCGTCTTTGCCTGTGGACACAAACACCAATTTTGCTTGGGTCCGCTGCAGCATCTTTCGAAGCATCATTTGGTTTGTCTGATTGTCTTCTGCAATCAATATCTTTTGATCTTCGAAACAAACATGATCCGTCTTCTGATCGTCGAAAGAAACCATCTCTGGACCGGATCGTGCCTTCACTGATTTCTCTGAGGCTGGGATTGGCAGCTCCAACGAAAATATTGAACCCCGACCTAACTGCGATGACACCCTGATTTGCCCATCCATCAGCTTCACTAGACGTTGTGTGATTGCAAGGCCCAACCCTGTTCCCTCAAACGAGCGCGTTGCCTTATTGTCCACCTGCTCGAAGGCAGAGAAGATTGTATCGATACGATCGGGCGGGATGCCGACACCTGTATCTTTCACCTGAACATTCAAGCGATTGCCAGAAAGGTCGGCGTTTAACGAAAGCGTCACAGAACCTGCATCTGTGAACTTGATGGCATTGCCCACCAGATTCATAAGTATCTGCCGCATACGCCCTTCATCGCCATAGAATTCCGTCGGTGCATCTTTGGAATAGACCACCGATAGCGCGAGATCTTTTTGCCGAGCAATTGGCGTCAAGAGGTGCGCCACATCGTGCACGACATCGTAGAGACTAAACGGATGGCGCTTAATTGTGAACTTTCCCGCTTCCATCTTAGAAAAATCTAAAATGCTGTTGATAATGGAAAGCAGTGCGTTCGCAGAGGTCGCTATAGTACTCGTATACTGCTTCTGCTCCTCGGTGAGATCTGTTTCGCCTAAGAGATCACACATCCCAACAACGCCCGTCATCGGTGTGCGAATTTCATGGCTGACATTCGCCAAAAATGCAGATTTAGCATTATTCGCAGACTCCGCGACTTCTTTCATCTCCCTGAGCATTTCTTTTCTGTCGCGTTGATGTTTGGCGTCATTGCGCGCGGTAACCAGATTTATTTGAAGCTTCAGCAGCAAACTTCCCATCAGAGACACGGTTAAGAAAATCGCAACACCGACCATAAAAGCTTCGTTGCGCAAAGCAGAGAAAGCCGTTTTTGTGGGCGCATCTACTACAAACGCTCCCATCAGATCTCCAACCTCCCAAGCGGGTTCGAGCGATTGGATCCTGTTGTGACAGCTCACGCAATTTTGTTGAGTGGCGAAGATCGGTTTGATGATGCGCAAACTAAGTGCGCCGTCTTTCTTGTGGTATTCTGACCATGTCTCAATCGTCGGATCTGCGGCTAACATCGACATCGTCGCTTCGGCGTGAGCATCGGGAGACACACCAATCTCTCTACCTTGTCGCCCCACGGCGATGGCAACTGAGCCATCCTCTTCCGATTGCAATTCGCTAAACAAATGTAGCGCTTCGGCGCGAAGCTTTTGTGGGGACGGCATTTCTGGAGCGCCTTGCGTGTCTAGATGGTTCGCATAGCTCTCAAAGAACGCGGCTGTAACTTTCCAAATCGCCGCCTTTTCCTCTTCTTTCCGCTGCTTGAAGCTCTCTTGACCGTTTTGATAGCTCAACGCTCCGACAACAACGCTGACAATAAGAGAGAGTCCGATCAACAAAACAAAAGGTAGAGACCTATTTTGGTTGTTGTAGGATTGGGCAAAATTCTTCCAAATAGTGATCTTTTTTCTCACGCCCAGCTGGACACCGGCAAACGCTAGATCCATCAACCCACAGCCTTTTGATAATAGCACCCTTAGTTTTATTTAAGTACGCAAGTTAATGTTACGAAATGCTTAACAGACGCGATAGGCTGGAAGATCCAATAGCAAGATCGCGTCTAGAACAGACGTATCAACATTCGGCTAGATGTCTCTTCGAGGAAGCCAGTTAAACTGGCCATCTACTAAGAGGCCAATTTCCCACAGATTGGAAAAGAACGAAGAAACTTCAAGAGATCGCCTTCGCTGAGTGGCTTTGCAAAAAGGTAGCCTTGCAAGACATCACAGCCCATTTCCCCCAGCAATTGAGCTTGTTTTTGTGTTTCCACGCCCTCAGCTGTAACGCCGATGCCAAGTACTTTGCCGATCTCGACTATGGACTTCACCAGTTGGAGACGCTCGTCGTGATCAGCAATAGGAGCAACGAGTTCTCGGTCGATTTTCATTCTGCTCGGGGCGACTCGGGTCAAAGCAACGACCGAAGCACGCCCGCTGCCAAAGTCGTCAATCTGGACATCAAAACCCGCACTCCGAATTTTGTCTATGTTCCACATCGCTGGACCTGTTTCTTCGTCAAGGAAAATAGACTCAAGAATTTCGAAACTAATCGAACTGTCGCATGCTGGCAGGTTTGATATAGAGGCGACAAACTCCTCCTCCATCAATCGCGAGAAACTCAAGTTCGTGCTTAAATGCGGCACAGAATACCCCAACTCCTGGCATCGGTTAACGATATCGATGGACCCTTCCAGAATGCTGCGGTCAATTTGCGCCACTACGTCAAGATCCTCCGCAATTGAAAGAAACTCGGAGGGTGGCAAAACTCCCAATTCAGGATGTTTCCAGCGGGCAAGAGCTTCTACCCCATAGAGCTGCCCGTCGCTAAAAGATATTTGAGGTTGTAAGTAGGGAATAAACTCATTTCCGGCCTCAATTGCGCGCAAAATATCGTCGGAACGATGTTTGTAGGCGATCACTTGGGCATGAATTTCGGGAGAGAATAGTTGCACACGTCCCCGACCGTCTTCCTTTGCACGATAGAGCGCTAAGTCAGCGTCAACCAACAATGCCTTAGGATCGGCTTCAGGGAGCGACTGAACGGCGATCCCTACGCTCGCGCCAAAGCGGCATGGGCGCCCTTCGAAGGCGACCGGCAGAGAACAGGCTTCTATCAAGCCATACGCAGCATTTTGAAGCGCAATTTCGTTGCCGCTTTCAATGATAAGGGCTGCTGTGAATTCGTCTCCGCCGACACGCGCACAAAAGGCTTCATCGGGGAAAGAAGAAGTAATCAATTTCGCGACATGGCGTAGTACAAAGTCACCCCCTGCATGCCCCATGGTATCATTGATCTGCTTGAAACGATCCAAATCAATATGGATTGCAGCGATACTATAAAGTTCAGCTGCCGCGTGCTCTTCGATCATTTGGTCGATCGCATTTGCAAGAGATCTGCGATTGCCCAAGCCGGTCAAATCATCTTCGTTTGCGCGTTTGCTGATCAGAGAATTGGCGGTTTGAAGGGCGTGTGTTCGTTCTTGAACCCGCCGTTTTAGCGAGACTGATTGAATTAATTGCTGATAGGTAGCGAAGCCCACCAAAGCCGAGATAAGCAGCCCGACCAGCGCAATTGCCCACGACACCTGGACCGCGAGAGAATTGGTCGCGTTTGGCTTAGGTGCAAGTAAAATCCGCCAGACATGCCCACCGACCTCCACGTCACGTGTAATTACGTCTGACGCAGATGAGATAAGCAATTCGTCGCTCGAGGAATCTGAGTAATCGATTGCTTCTAAACGACTGCTTGCGAGCACTGTTTGAGCACCTAGGACGGGTGAAGCGTTGGTATCAGAGCCCAGATCATGTACCTCAAAATCGACTCCCTTTAAGTCGATGTCGCTCAAGGCATTTAGCATGAAGCTGTCTGTTGCAAGAACCGCTACAATCAAGCCAACGGTTTCTTTTCGGCGCGCACCTGAATCGACTGGGATTATCTCCGTAGCATAGATTGGAAAAGCAAAGAACACACCGGGCACGCCCGTTAGAAGAACGATCCGGTCGCCAACCCCCGCGCGGCCAGTGTCTTGGGCAAAATGGATCGCGGCAATCCGCTCTGGACTAAAAGAAAGATCAGCACCGATAGCCTTGCTGCTTGTATCAGGATAAACGCCGATGAGAGGAAAGCTCGGACTGGGCGTAGAGGCATCCTTAAACCCACCATTCATCACCAACCCGATGTTTTTGATCGCAGGTGAACTCGCAAGAATGTTCCCTTTTTCCAAGTAAGAGTAGAGCTGTTCTTTGAGCACGCTGCCCTCCACACTTCCGCCCAGACTCAATGCAGAGGCGCTGGCTTCTATTGTCGCCACCGTAATGTCGAGTTCTCGAGAGATTTGTGCGGCCAAACTATCGGCCCGTGCATCAAATTCAGCAAAAACGGTTTCTGAATTTTGGCGATACGTAAAAAACGCCATCCACACCGAGATAAAGAGTGCGAGCAGAAACAACCCAGTGGCAATCAAAGCCGGTCTCAAAGCAACATGGTACATCATATCGCTTTTGTCTTTGAAACACGGAAATATTGGGTAAAGGATCTGGCCGGTCGCCGGCTCGGAAACAGCCGATATTTAGTAAAACTGCACTCATATTTTTGAAGCTTAGAAAATTGGGCTGCCAGATACATTGCCCCCCAAAAAGAACGTATACTATCGAGACAATCGCTACCGGTAGCAGAAAACAAAAACCGTCAGTCTACAATTGTTGAAGGTGGCCAGCCGTACATAGTTTTTTCGCTAACTGAAGTTTTTTGACCGCGCGTCACTAAAATCCGACCTGATACGACCAGACATGGTTCCGAAACGCCGTGCTATATCGGCTAAACGGTTTCAACAGTCTGTCTATGCAAGTCGGAGCACTTGAACAATGAGAGGATACTAAATCCAAGCAGATTCTAGTGCATCGAATGCCGCAAGGATATTGGGATCGGATTTATTGGAGGCGAGAGTTACAAATCGAAGTGATGTATCGACTTTGGCCGTGTCAGAAATGACCAACCCGCGAGATTGCATTTCCTCCAATGCGATCGACTCTCTACAGAGACTGAGGCCGATACCGGAGCGCACCATGGCAAGCATGGAGGGTTCCTGATCCACCAAACACACCGGGTCCGGCGCCTCCTCCTTGTTTGGGTAGATACGTTTTAGCAATCGGTTGTGTACAGAGTTTTCGGGCGTGCCTATCCAAGGCATAGCTGCCAATTCATGCCATGATTTCCCTGCTATACGCTTGCCCCAACCCGCAGGGGCGATAACCCGATATGTGAATCTGGTTAGTTCACGTTGAAAGAAGAGAGAGTCAGCACCATCCCCTACTACTTCGGGTTCAAAGCCATCTAGGTCTCCCAGAAAGAAGCCAATATCAATTTGGCCATCAATCAGGCGATGTACGACATCGCCGCTGATACCATGCAGCAATTTCGTCCGTAGATCTGGATATCCATCAACGAGAGCAGCCAAAAAGGCCCCAAGCCGAATAAAGTCGGGATCCACAATTGTCCCGAGCCTAAGTGTGCCCCGGACATTCCCGTTAATGCGCCGCGCAGTTTGCCCAAACTCATCAAGGGCAGCTTGGACCTTTTCTGCTTTGGCGACGAGCGTTTCCCCATCACGTGTCAGTTCAACACCTTTGGAAGTACGCACAAACAGGTTCAGCCCTGTGTCCTGTGCCAACCTTTTGAGTTGAAGGCTCACAGCGGGCTGGGTGAGATGCAAACGTTTTGCCGCGCGGGATATATTGCCCTCTTGGGCAACCGCGACAAAAGCGTTCAGGATGCGAATATCAGATATGGGCCTCATATTAATGCTATTTATAATATGAGACTCGATTAGTCATTGGATTTATGGGGGACAGTTCACCGATGCTGGCCGGAAAGCCAAGGAGGAGGCACCCCTATGACGATGAGCGAAATCGGCCATTACATCAATGGCGCGGTGTATACCGGCGCACGCGTTAACACCCAAGATGTATTTAACCCTGCTACCGGTGCGTTGACTGGCACGGTCGACCTTGCCTCTGCTGCCGATGTGGATAAAGCCGTTGCCACAGCAAAAGCGGCGTTCCCTACATGGTCGAATGTCCCGCCAATCCGCAGGGCGCGGTTGATGAATAAGTTCCTGCAATTGTTAAATGAACGTAAGGAAGAGCTCGCTCACGCGATCACCGCTGAGCACGGAAAAGTGTTCACCGACGCCTGTGGCGAAGTTGAGCGCGGGATCGACATTGTTGAGTTTGCTTGCGGTATCCCGCAGCTGTTGAAAGGTGATTTTACGGATCAGGTTTCCACCGGAATCGATAACTGGACCCTGCGACAGCCACTGGGTGTTGTGGCAGGAGTAACGCCGTTCAACTTTCCGGTAATGGTCCCGATGTGGATGTTCCCCGTTGCGATCGCTGCGGGCAACACCTTTGTTCTCAAACCATCACCAACCGATCCAACGCCGTCTTTGCTATATGCAGAACTTATGAAGGAAGCAGGCTTCCCTGATGGCGTGTTCAACGTTGTGCAGGGCGACAAAGTTGCGGTGGATGCACTTCTTGAACATGAGGATGTAAAAGCTGTCTCGTTTGTGGGGTCCACCCCGATTGCGAATTACATCTACGAAGTGGGCGCGCGCCACGGCAAGCGTGTTCAGGCACTTGGGGGCGCGAAGAACCACATGCTGGTGATGCCAGATGCCGATCTGGACAAAGCGGTAGATGCGCTTATGGGCGCGGCCTACGGTTCTGCTGGGGAGCGCTGCATGGCCATTTCCGTTGCGACTTTGGTTGGCGATGTGGCTGACAAAATTGTTCCTATGATCAAAGAGCGTTTGAAAGACCTCAAGGTCAAGAATGGCGTTGAGCTCGACGCAGAGATGGGTCCAATCGTCACCAAAGCAGCGCAGGAACGCATCACGGGCTATATCGCCAAAGGTGTCGAAGAAGGTGCCGATCTGGTCGTAGATGGCCGTGGCTACACCGTTGAAGGTCACGAAGGAGGATACTGGCTAGGTGGCACTCTGTTTGACAATGTGACCCCGGAGATGACGATCTACAAAGAAGAGATCTTTGGCCCCGTCCTTTCCTGTGTCCGCGTCGACAGCTTCGCCGAAGGTGTCCAGCTGATCAACGACCACGAATATGGCAACGGCGTTTCGATCTTCACCCGCGACGGCAACGCCGCACGCGAGTTTGGTCGACAAATTCAGGTTGGCATGGTCGGCGTCAACGTTCCGATCCCAGTTCCAATGGCATGGCACGGCTTTGGCGGCTGGAAAAAGAGCCTCTTTGGCGACATGCACGCCTACGGCGAAGAAGGTGTGCGCTTCTACACCAAACAAAAGTCGATCATGCAGCGTTGGCCTGAAAGCATCTCCAAAGGTGCAGAATTTACAATGCCGGTCGCTAAGTAATCCAGCCGTAAATAGGAGGGAGAACCATGCAAAAACCCGAAGACGAAAAACTGGAGGGAGGGCCTCTCTCCGGCATTACGGTCCTTGATTTCTCACGCGTTCTGGCGGGGCCATACTGCACCATGGTGCTGGCCGATCTGGGCGCGCGGGTTATTAAAGTGGAAAAATTTGGGACAGGCGACGACACGCGCGCCTTCCCACCCTTTGTGGATGCAGAAAGCGCATACTTTATGTGCTTTAATCGGCGCAAAGAAAGCATCGTATTAGATGTCAAATCCCCTCGAGATCGCGAGCTGCTGGAGCGGCTGCTGGACACCTCGGATGTTCTGGTGGAGAACTTTCGTCCAGGTGTTATGGATCGGCTGGGATACGGCGCTGAACGTCTGGCAAAAACCCATCCTCACTTGATTTATGCCTCCATTTCCGGGTTCGGGCATTCCGGCCCGATGACTGATCTGCCGGGATATGACATGGTTGTGCAGGCGATGGGCGGGGTCATGAGCTTGACGGGCTGGCCCGGAGAGCAGCCCGCACGTGTCGGTACCAGCTTTGGAGACCTAGGTGCAGCGCTGTTTGGGGTTATCGGTATTTTATCAGCGCTCTACAAACGCACAAAAAACGCGCAGGGTGAGCGGGTCGATATCGGAATGCTCGATTGCCAGGCCGCACTCATGGAAACTGCGCTCGCACGTTATGATGTCGAAGGCATTGTTCCAACCCGTACAGGGGATTGTCACCCATCACTTGCCCCCTTTGAGACATTCCAGGCAGAGGATGAGCGTTTTGTGATTGCGGCAGGCAATGACCAACTTTTCCTGCTGATGGCAGACGCGTTGAACGCGCCTGAACTGGCTTTGGATCCTGATTTCGCCAGCAACGATCTGCGCGTTCGAAATCGGCCCAAGATGGGTAAGGCGATTGATGCGGTAACGTCTCAAAAGCCTGTTCAGCATTGGTTGGACGCGCTCAATGAAGCGGGTGTGCCCTGCGGTCCAATCAATACGATCGATAGATTGCTCGACCACCCGCAACTGCTGTCTCGTAGCATGATTGTGCAGGTTGAGGGACAGGGCAAGAAGCCATTCCGGACAGCTGGCAATCCGATCAAATTGTCCGCCTACAAGGAAATTGACCCCAATACGCCGCTTGCGGCACCGGGCCTAAATGAACATCGCGAGGCCATACTAGCAGAGAAGATGGCAGATTTCGAAGCCTATGATCATAACGTTTCAGCGCAGGCGAAGCAAGAAACCGAAGCGCCCGCGGAGGGCACGATCTGGACCGATTTTGGTCTGAAGAGCTGAAATAAGATTTCGGGAGGAACCCCATGACCAACAGCAAAGCCAAATCCAAGGGCGCAACCGAACAGAGTGCCGAAGCCAAATCTAGCGAGACGCCTCGCGTGGCCCTTGAAGAAATCATCGTTGAGCGCCGCGAAAGCGTCGGCTTGATCACACTCAATCGCCCCAAGAGCTTGAACGCTTTGAACCTGCAGTTGGCTGCTGAGGTGATGCAAACTCTGAAAGAATTCGACAAGGATGACCGCATCGGCGCCATTGTAATCACTGGCAGCCCGCGTGCATTCGCGGCAGGCGCCGATATCGAAGAAATGGCGGAAAAGCACTTGGTCGATTTGCTGGCCAGCGACATCTTTGCTGACTGGGACCAGATGCGGTTTATTAAGAAGCCGGTGATCGCAGCTGTAAGTGGCTTTGCCCTTGGTGGCGGTTTTGAACTTGCCTTGATGTGCGACTTTATCATCGCAAGCACCGACGCTCAATTTGGTCTACCTGAAATCAGGCTGGGCATCTTGCCAGGTATCGGTGGATCTCAGCGACTGACCAAATCGATTGGCAAGGCTCTGGCGATGGATCTGATCCTGACCGGCCGGACAATTGGCGCTGCTGAAGCCAAGGAATCCGGCATCGTGGCCCGTGTTGTGCCTGGCGAGGACCTCCTGCAAACCGCATTGGAAGCTGCGCATCAGATTTCGGGACATAATGCGCCTGCCGTGACCATGGCCAAGGAAGCGGTGAACCACGCTCTGGAAACCGGTCTGACACCTGGCGTCCTGCATGAGCGTCGACTGTTCCAAGCTGCATTCGCCACTGATGGTCAAAAAGAAGGCATGGCGGCCTTTATCGCAAAGCGGGCACCGGTGTTCCGCAATCGCTGAACCCGATGGGAGATTTCGAAGTGTCACAAGTAAACGTCAAAAAGCAGGGACGCGCAGGCATTATCAGCCTAAACCGCCCTGAAGCGATGAACGCTCTGACACTCGAAATGATCCGTCTGATAGACAAGGCTCTGACACAGTTTCAGGATGATCCAGATATTTTCTGTGTCATCCTGACCTCCTGTACAGAGCGCGCGTTTTGCGCAGGGGGCGATATGCGGCGCATTCGCCAACTTGTGTTGGCGGGGGCCTTCGATGAGGCTGAGCAATTCTTCAAAGAAGAATACGCGCTGATTGAACGGATTTCGGAGTATTCGAAACCCTATATTTCGTTGATAGATGGGGTGTGTATGGGCGGAGGCATGGGCCTGAGCGTCCATGGCAACTATCGCATAGCCACCGAACGTGCATTGTTTGCGATGCCTGAAACCATGATTGGGTTCTTCCCTGATGTTGGGGGCAGCCATTTTCTTTCCCGGATGCCCAACCAATCAGGTATTTGGATGGGGTTGACCGGCGCCTCTGTCCGGGGGTTTGATGCGCATGGGCTTGGGATTTCGACCCATTTGACGGTCGCAGAATCCCTACCCAGATTGCTCGAAGAACTGAGCTATGGCGTACGGGATATTGAGAATATTCTTTCTGAGCTATGCGCAACGTTAGGATATCAGCCCAGCGTATTGATGCTGTCAGACACGACGATGTGTTTCGATCAGCCAACGCTATGTACAATTTTTGATTGTCTTG
Source organism: Shimia sp. R9_1 (assembly GCF_017743775.1). Lineage (NCBI taxonomy): Bacteria > Pseudomonadati > Pseudomonadota > Alphaproteobacteria > Rhodobacterales > Roseobacteraceae > Shimia > Shimia sp. R9_1. The sequence goes on from NZ_JAGHRN010000011.1 coordinate 15,255, forward strand.
AGCGCTATCAGACCAAACCAAAAGAGCGCGCTCTGTCGGCTTTGAAACAAGCCTCCCCACGCAGCCTTCAGGAGACGCTGACGCTTGTGAGAAACGGGAGGGAACGATCGCTCTCTGAATGTCTTGAACATGAGTTTGAAGCCATGCAACGGGCGTTGCGCCACCCAGATTTGGTCGAGGGAATTCGCGCCGTATTGGTCGACAAGGATCACAGTCCGAGTTGGCATTCGCGCGGGAAGTAACACTTGGGTCGGCGCGGCCAAAAGCAACGCGAAAGGAAGAACATGTCCACGAACTCAGAAGAATACGATTATGTGATCGTGGGTGGTGGTTCAGCGGGATGCGTTCTGGCCAATCGTCTGTCTGAGAACCCGCGAAACAAAGTTCTGCTTTTAGAAGCGGGTGGCAAAGACAACTACATCTGGATCCATATCCCGGTCGGTTACCTTTATTGCATGGGTAATCCACGCACGGATTGGGGGTTTCAAACGACCAAACAGCCGGGTCTGAATGGTCGCGCGCTTGCGTATCCTCGCGGCCGAGTGCTTGGAGGCTGCTCCTCGATCAACGGAATGATCTATATGCGTGGCCAAGCGCAAGATTACGACACTTGGCGGCAGATGGGCAACGCTGGCTGGGGCTGGAATGATGTGTTGCCGTTTTTCAAAAAATCAGAGGATTACCATGCCGGCGCCGATGATATGCATGATGCTGGTGGAGAGTGGCGCGTCGAAAATCAACGCTTGAGTTGGAAAATTCTAGATGCCTACCGTGATGCGGCTGAAGAAGCAGGCATTGCCAAAGTCGAAGATTTCAATCGGGGTGATAATGAGGGCTCAGCCTACTTCAAAGTCAATCAGCGTGGGGGCTTGCGATGGAATACGTCCAAAGGTTTTTTGCGCCCAGCTCTGAAACGCGGGAACCTCAGGGTCGTCACGGATGCGCAGGCCCGGCGGGTTTTGTTTAACGGGAAGCGCGCTGTCGGAGTAGAGGCCGATGTGAACGGACAGATCACGCGCTTTGTGGCAAAGGGTGAAGTGGTTCTGTCGGCCGGTGCGATAGGCTCCCCTCAATTGCTTGAATTGTCAGGGGTCGGGAATCCAGACTACCTCAAAGCTCAGGGAATAGAAGTACTTCACCGGAACAATAGCGTCGGCGAAAACTTGCAGGACCACCTACAGATCCGTTGCGCATTTCGTGTTGAGGGTGTCAAAACCCTTAATCAGCGTGCGGGATCGTTCCTCGGACGTATGGGGATTGGCCTGGAATATCTCTTGAGACGTTCGGGGCCGATGTCGATGGCTCCCAGCCAGCTTGGTATATTTGCAAAATCTAGTCCAGAAGTCGGCACAGCGGATTTAGAATTTCATGTTCAGCCCTTGTCTCTTGAGAAATTCGGAGATCCTTTGCATGCCTTCCCGGCCTTTACCGCAAGCGTCGTACCGCTTCGTCCATCAAGCCGTGGGACAGTGCATATCAGTTCGCCAGACCACAAAGTTCAGCCAACGATCGATCCGAACTACCTTTCCACCGAATTTGACAAGCAAGTGGCGGTGCGCGCAATCCGCTTGGCACGGCAGATAGCTGGGCAAGATGCAATGAAGAAATACAATCCTGCGGAGATCAAACCCGGCGCGGCCTACCAGTCAGACGAAGATCTGGCCAAGGTAGCGGGCGATATTGGAACAACAATTTTCCATCCGACCGGCACTTGCCGAATGGGGCCGGACGACAAGGCTGTGGTCGATCCTGAACTGCGCGTGAAGGGGATAGCAGGTTTGCGGGTTGTCGATGCATCTGTCATGCCGACAATCACCTCGGGCAACACCAACTCTCCAACAATTATGATTGCGGAGAAGGCAGCTAGCCTCATAGCTGGGTAGAGAACTTCGGCCTAAGGGGCCTGGTGGCATTGTTAGGTTATTGTCTTTGACGAATTAGACAGAAACCTGAAACGTAGAGCTCGCATTTAAATTCAGTCAAAAGCGGGAATTTTTCGACCGCCACCCCCTTCGAAACAGCTGCAGTCTTACAATTCACCACGTGGTCTCAAAGGGGGCAGGCGCCAGATCAATTACCCTGTCATTGCTTAGAAACGTCAAATGGCCGCATGACAACAAGACAAATCTGCTTGCTGCTGGATCGAGCGACCATTTGGCGATACCGTTTTATACACTCAAGCAGCAGTATTTTAGTTCAAGGTAATCCTCGATCCCATATTTTGAGCCTTCGCGGCCTGAGCCACTTTCCTTGACACCACCAAACGGCGCCACCTCGGTCGATATCAGGCCGGTGTTGACACCGACCATGCCGTATTCCAGCCCCTCCATCATTTGCCAGACCTGAGACAGTTTCTGCGTATAGACATAGGATGCCAGACCGAACTCGGTATCGTTGGCCATGGACAGAACCTCTTCTGCAGTCGAGAAACGAAAGACCGGTGCCAGCGGACCAAAGGTCTCTTCGCGCGCAACCGCCATGTCCTGCGTGATACCGGAAATCACAGTAGGCTGGAAATAGGTACCTCCCAATGCGTGATCCGCACCGCCAAGGGTAACGGTGGCACCTTTGGCGGTGGCATCGGCAATATGTTGGCGTACCTTGGCGACGGCGTTTTCAGAGATCAGCGGCCCGATTGCAGTACCCTCAGCAAAACCATCCCCTACAGGCAAAGCAGAAACCGCAGTCGTCAGTTTTTTAACAAAGGCATCGTACAGGCCGTCCTGCACATAAATCCGGTTGGTACAGACACAAGTCTGTCCGGCGTTGCGGAATTTAGATAGGATTGCGCCTTCAATAGCGGCTTCCAGATCGGCATCGTCGAACACGATAAATGGCGCGTTGCCGCCCAGCTCTAAAGACAGTTTCTTGAGCTGTTCCGCGCCCTGCTGCATCAGGATTTTGCCCACGCGAGTTGATCCGGTAAAGCTGATCTTGCGCATCAGTGGGTGTGCGCAAAAGGCCTTGCCCACGCCAACACTGTCGGTCGAAGGTAGCACCGACAGAACGCCCGCGGGAATGCCCGCTTCTTCGCCCAGCTTGGCCATGGCCAGCGCGGACAACGGTGTTTCTGAAGCGGGGCGTACGACCATGGCACAACCGGCCGCCAGGGCCGGAGCGGCCTTGCGGGTGATCATTGCGTTGGGAAAATTCCAAGGCGTGATCGCGCCAACCACTCCGACGGGCTGTTTTAGCACGAGAATACGCTTGTCGCGCTGATGGCCAGGGATGGTATCCCCGTAGACCCGCTTGGCCTCCTCTGAGAACCACTCAATGAAGGACGCACCATAAATAATTTCGCCCTTGGCTTCGGCCAGTGGTTTGCCCATTTCTGCGGTCAGGATCGTGGCAAGATCATCGGCGTGATCCACCATTAACTCATACCAGCGGCGCAATATGGCAGCGCGTTCCTTACCAGTACGCGCAGCCCAATTGACCTGCGCGTGTCTGGCAGCGACGATTGCTGCATCCACATCCGCTACGGTGCAATCGGACACGTTGGCGAGAGTTTCGTGTGTCGAAGGGTTGGTCACAGAAAAGCGGTTTTCAGTCTGATACCAGCCTCCATCCAGATAGGCGTCTTCGATCAGCAGGTCGGAGCGGTTGAGGGGAAGCATGGTTTCTCTCCTTCGGTTGTATCAATCGGCAAGGAAAACGGGCAGAGCTATCCCCGCCCGTTTTGAAGATTTGTGTCGGATCAGGCGTGCAGGTCTCCATCCAGCGCCGTACCATCCGGCGCGGCTGCGGCAGCGGCATCAACCGCAGAGGGATCTTCCATCAGCGACTTGATCACCCCCCATGCCATCATCACCACCAGAACCGAAATCGGCAACGCAGCGGCAATGGCTGCGGTTTGCAGGGCAGACAGACCTCCGGCAATCAGCAACACAGCAGCAACAAGACCTTGGGCCAGACCCCAGATGATCCGGTGCTGTTTTGGCGGATGGGCATTGCCCATCGACAGGATCGTGGTGACAACCAATGTGCCACTGTCCGAGCTGGTAATGAACCAAGTGGCCAGCAGGAAGGTGGTCAACGCCGAAATGATCCACGCCAGTGTTCCGCCGTCGGTCAGTCGATCAATCGTGCCAAACAGAGTGCCACCAAGGTTCCAGTTGTTGACCATGTCGATCAGACCAGCTGTGCCAACACCGCCCTCCGCATTCAGCTCCATGAACAGCGCGTTGCCGCCAAAGATCGATATCCAAATGAACGCCATTGTGGTCGGGACCAGCATCGCGCCGAACATAAACTCGCGGATGGTTCGGCCCTTCGAGATACGGGCGATGAACATACCTACAAAGGGCGCCCAGCTCAGCCACCAACCCCAGTAGAAGATGGTCCAGCCACCCTGCCATTTGACATCGCCGGCGTCTGTTGCGGTCCAGAAGCCCATAGACAGGAACTTGGTCGCGTAGTCACCCACAGAGTTCAGGAAAAACCCGGCAAGCCATTGCGACGGCCCTGCGACGAAGAAGAACAAGATCAAAAGGATGGTCAGAACGATGTTCCACTCCGACAGGATCTTAATGCCCTTGCCGATACCGGACACAGCCGACAGCGTCGCAATGACCGAGATCACCAGCACCAGCACAACTTGCGTCGCAGTTCCCGGATCAACTCCAAACAGCACGTTCATCCCCTGAGCCATCTGCGTCACGCCGAGACCCATAGAGGTTGCGATTCCAAAGACTGTTCCGAACACGGCCAACAGGTCAACCGCGTGCCCAGCGGGACCATAAATCCGCTCGCCCAAAATGGGGTACAGTGCCGAACGGAAGGTAAGCGGCAGTTTTTTTCGGAATGCAAAATACCCCAGCGCCAAACCGGTCAGAGTGTAAATTGCCCAGCCATGCAGACCCCAGTGAAAATTGGTAACACGCACTGCATCCACCGCCCGCGCCATGTCCATTTCGGCATGACCTGCCATGTCCGCAAACGGGTTATTGGGGTAGCCCCAACCCGCAGAGTTGTCGAAGTAGAACAGCGGTTCTGCCACACCAAAGAACATGATGCCGATGGACACTGAGGCCGAGAATAACATCGCGAACCATGCAAAGTTCGAGAACTCTGGCTTGGCGTCATCATCACCCAAACGAATTGATCCGAAGCGGCTAAACATCAGGTAGAGACAGGCGAAAAGTATCACGATAACTGAACTGATATAGTACCAGCTTAGCGCCCCTTCGACCCATGACCGGACGCCGCCATAAATTTGGCCGGCAAAGTCCACGTTAAGAATAGTAAAGACCACAAAGGCTGCAACCATCGCCTTGGAGGCAATGCTCATGCCATTATGTAGGCCTTTGAAGAACCCTTTGTCCGAGACCAAATGGCCTTGGTTATTGGGTATTGGCTCCTGTGCCATGTCGCGTTTCCTCCCTTTGGATGGACAGGATGAGGCAGCCCACTGACACATATGCGGCAGGCTGCGAAAAATCGAATTGTCGGATGGATCAGCGCATCACGAAGGGATCCGGGATCGGATCGTCGGATGTACGCAACCAGACAGATTTGATCTTGGTGTATTCCAGCGCGGCCTCAATGCCTCCTTCACGCCCGTGTCCGGACAGGCCATGCCCTCCGAAAGGCGCAATCGGGCTGACTGCGCGATAGGTGTTGACCCAGACAATACCTGACCGGATAGCCCGGATCATCCGATGGGCGCGAGTCAGGTTCTGGGTAAACAGACCGGATGCCAGACCAAAGCGCGTATTATTGGCGATCTCGATGGCCTCTGCCTCATCCTTGAAGCTGACAACCGACAGAACTGGACCAAAGAATTCATTGGTCAGACTGTCCGCCTCACGCGCATCGTCACAATCAAGGATCGTTGGCGGGAAATAGAAACCTTCACGATCCAGCACATCACCTCCCGTAACCACCTTGGCCCCCTGCCCGACCGAACGCGCGATCAGATCGAGCGCCATGTCGCGCTGACGTTTTGTACAAAGCGGCCCTACTTCGGTGGCCACGTCATCCGGTGCACCAATCACCACGGCCTCAGCCTTTTCCTTTAGCCGGGCCAGGAACGCGTCCTTGATGCTTTCTTGGACCACCAGCCGTGATCCGGCAACGCAACTTTGACCAGTGGCGGCAAAAATACCCGAGACCTGAGCATTTACAGCGCTTTCAAGATCAGCGTCCTCGAACACAATGAACGGTGATTTTCCGCCCAACTCCAAAGAGGTCGAGGCAAGATTCTCAGCCGAGTTACGCACAATGTGACGCGCCGTGTCCGGTCCGCCGGTAAAGGCGACATGCGCCACCTTTTGATGGCTGGTCAGGGTTGCGCCCACATCGGGTCCGCCAGTGATAACGCTCAGTACACCCTTGGGGAAACTCGCCTGATCAAAGATGCGCGCGAACTCCAGCATTGGCGCAGGGCCCTCTTCGGAGGCTTTCAGGACAACGGTACACCCCGCCGCCAAAGCGGGACCGATCTTGACCGCTGACAAGAACAGTTGCGAATTCCACGGCACCACAGCGGCAACCACACCCACCGGCTCGCGACGCAGCCACACCTCCATGTCGGGTTTGTCTATGGGCAGGTGCGCGCCTTCTATCTTATCTGCCAGACCAGCGTAGTACCGATAATACTCCGCCACATAGGCGATCTGTGCGCTGGTCTCGCGGATTATCTTTCCGGTGTCGCGGGTTTCCAGCTCCGCCAGACGTGGTGCTGCCTCGGCGATCAAATCCGCCAACCGCGTGAGCAATTTGCCCCGCGCGGTAGCTGTCATGTCCGCCCATTCGGCAGAGAAGAACGCAGCCTCAGCCGCATCAACGGCGCGGTTCACATCTTCGGGCGTGGCCGCAGGCATCTTGGCCCAAACCTTGCCAGTAGCCGGGTCGAGGCTTTCGAACTGAGCCGAGCCATCTTCGAACGCGCCGCCGATATAGTGCTGAAATTGCTGCATTCTTCTTATCCTTTCAGGGCGCTTTACCGAAACGCTGGCATTACGTCGTTGATGAACCGTTCAAGCGACGCCTTCTTGCGCTCAAAGGTCATCGAGCTGTCGATCCAGAACGAATATTCGTCATAGCCCAGCTTTTCATAGCCTTTCAGCCGTTCAATGACCTTGTCCGATGTGCCGATAACCAAATCGCGCTCTATCGCTTCTGGCGAATAGATCGGATGTGCCGCGATTTCAGCATCGCTCAGAGGCTCGATCAAACCCTGCGCAATGTCACGCTTGTTCATAAACCACGCGCCAAAGTAGCAGTAGAAGCGATTCAGCTCGACCGCGCCCAGTTTGGCATCTTCGTCGCTGTCGGCCACATAGGTGTGCTGCAGAAGCATGATCTTGGGGCGAGGTTGGTCCGAATGTTTCTCGCAGGCCGCATTGAACTTGCCCATCAGGTCAGCAATCTCTCCATCTCCATTCCACAGCGGTGTCACCTGCACATTACAGCCATTGGCCACAGCGAACTCATGGCTGTTGGGATCACGCGCGGCAACCCAGATCGGCGGGCCGTCCTGCTGCAACGGCTGCGGAGCTGAAGTGGTCTTCGGAAATTGGTGGAACTCGCCCTGATGTTCGTAATCGCCTTTCCAAAGTGCCTGAACAGCGGGTACCAGTTCGCGCATGCGTTGACCGGCCTCCCAGGCGTCCATACCCGGCATCATCCGTTCGTATTCAAAAGAGTACGCACCACGCGCGATGCCCAGCTCCAGGCGACCATCGACGATAATGTCGGTCATCGCTGCCTCGCCAGCCAAGCGGATCGGATGCCAGAACGGGGCAATCACAGTGCCGGTGCCAAGGCGTACGTTTTTCGTATGACGCGCCACATCTACCAGATTGAGCATCGGGTTGGGAGCGATGGTAAAGTTCATACCGTGATGCTCGCCCGTCCAGACAGCATGCATACCGCCCTGATCGGCGATTTTGCACAACTCAATGAACTCGTCATACAGCTGCTTCTGATCCTGATCAGGAGAAATGCGCTCCATGTGCACAAAAAGCGAAAACTTCATTGGGGTTAACTCCCTTGCGAAAGCGGTCGTACTTCGCCGCTCACTTGGTTGCCGTAATACACACCGAAATTGCCCATGCGGCTCTCTTCGGCGAACCGTTCGAGCATGGTGCACATGGCAGGATCCGCGATGTCCATCAGGGTCGAGACGGTCAGCTCGGTAAAGACCCCGCGCGAAGGCGTACCTTCGGCGGTTTGACACAGGAACGAAATGTGCTGATGTTCGCGCGCTGCATCTTCATAAACAGAGTAGATAAACCCAGGTTCGGCGGTAATTCCTAGATCATCAATCAACCGGGTCAGGGCAGCAGATGCACCGTCCTTGCGAACCGCAACCTCGGGCAGCGTAAGACGGCCCGCGCCGTTATCGACCAGCAAAACCTTGCCTTCGTGTTCGATCAGAGCCGAAACCATCAGGTCGGCCTGATTGCTCAGAGCTTCTACTTCAGCGGCTGGGGTAACGTAAGCCCCGCGAGCATATCCAAGACCGGGGGCTGTCTCGTTTTCGAATGCCTCAACTTTACCGATCAGGATCAGGTGATCGCCCGCGTCCACGGTTTTGAACATAGAACAATCGAACCATGCCGAGGTGCCGTCAAAGACCGGAGACCCATGCGGACCCGCCCGCCAATCAACGGCTGCGAACCGGTCTTCTACAGGACGGGCGAAAGTGTTGGACACATCGATCTGCCCTTCGGACAGAATGTTGACTGCAAATCCCTCTGCCTCAGAAAACGTGGTGTAGTTGGACGACGAATTGGCAAGGCAAACCAGCACCAGCGGCGGGTCCAGCGAAACCGACGTAAAAGAGTTCGCAGTGAAGCCCACAGGATTTCTGTCTGCATCTTTGGTGGTGATAACCGTCACACCGGTCATGAAAGCGCCAAACGCGTTACGCAGGGCGCGGGGATCGATCTCGCTCATGATGTCTCTCCTTGGGCTGTTGCGACGGCTGTTGTGGCAAGCCAGTCGAGCAAAACGGCGTTGACAGCGTCTGGCGCAGTCAAATTGACCATGTGACGATGGCCATTGATGACAATAGCGCGCCCAACCTGCGCGGCGTTGGCCATTGCCTCCGCCATGGCAGGCGAAGAATTCAGGTCTCCGTCGCCAGTGATTGCAAAAAGCGGACAGGTAATGTCGCCAAGACGATCCGAATAGGTTTCGTCGCCACGCGCGAAAGCCCCATAGGCCGTGGCATATCCGTCCAGATTAACCTGACCCAGCCAGTCTGAGACATGTACACGCGCAGCCTGATCTTCAGCGCCGTCCCCAAACCAGCGGGCCAATGGCGTTTCCAGATCAAACCCGCCCGCGCGGATCACGTCGGCACGGGCAATGACAGCTTCGCGGGCCTGCTCGCTGCGACGATATACGCCGTTCAGCAAAGCCACCCGTTCAAGTCGCTCTGGATAGGTCGCAGCGAACCCACCAGAAATCAGCGCCCCCATAGAGTGACCTGCAAGGCTTACATCATCCAATTCCAGAACATCCAGCGCCCCACGCAGCCACTCGACGAAATCAGGCAGTTGCGCACCTTCGGGCAAGGCGGAAGATTTACCATGCCCAGGCATATCCAGTGCAATCACGCGGTGGTTTGCCGACAGCGCTGCGAATTGCGGACCCCATGCGGCGGACTGCATACCGACCCCATGGATCAGCACAACCGGCGTGCCGGATCCGGCCTCACGCCAGGCCAACGTGCCAGCTGGCAGGTCGCAGGTCTTATAGGGCGGCAGGATTGTCAACGTCATGACCCAGTTCCTTGAGATCCTGATACCGGTCGCCAATACGGTGATGTGGACGCCCGCCAATCGAAGCCCCCAGAGCCACAACGATCTCATCGGGACCGGGGGCATCAGCCACCTGCAGCGCGATGGTGAGGTAATGGCTGCGTTTGCCGCCATCATTTTTATCCATCAACGGGATTTGCAGCGGCGCGTTCGCTGGTCCACGCGTGTTGGTAAACGCAAGATAAGATTTCGCGCCAACCGCCTCGCGGTAGTGATTTCCGAAGCGCAGCGTATGGATCAAAGCTGACGCATGCTCGACTTCGCCATTCACACCAACGATGGCTGACTTTCCGTAACCTTCGACCTTGTCGCCGCCGCCGGCGGCATCCAGCACCATTTTGGTAAGCAATTCACCCAGACCCGGAGCACAGTCGTAAATTTCTGGACGCAGATCTTCAACAAAGCCCTGACCGACCCAGGGATTTTTGATCACGGCGATAGCAGCAATCATCTTCAACGGAGTCTCTGCGGCTTTCCCCCCTTCGATCAGGGTTTCTTCGACATGCAAGAGCGTTTTGCGGATTTCAGCAGGCATGAGAGCACCTTCGTTGTGATTCGTTGGGCACAACATGGTATACCATAAGACCGTTAGTCAATAATATCTTGCAGCTAGCCCCCTGCCCTGATAACCAAACCATTATGAGCAAAACGAAACTTTCCCCGATCGAACAGCCCCCGGCGACTCTGCGCGACATGGTGCAAGAGCGTATGCGCGAGGCAATTATCGAGGGGCACTTCAAACCGGGGGAACGTCTGGTCGAACGCCCGCTATGCGAACAGCTTGGGGTCAGCCGTACCGTCATTCGCGAAACCATCCGCTATCTTGAGGCAGAGGGGTTGGTCGACATACTCCCCGGTCGCGGCCCGATTGTGGCGCCGATGAGCCGGGGCGACGCGCGACAAATCTATGACATCCGCCTAATGCTGGAAACCTCGGCCGCCGAAAGCTGTGCCCGCAACATAACGCCCGAACGCGCCGAGCGATTGCAGGCGGCGCTGAACCGGCTGCAACGGGAACGCGACGGTGCCACACCGGGCGAGCTATTTCGCGCCTCGGCCGATTTCTATTCCGAGATTTTCGAAGGGGCTGGCCATCATATTGCATGGGAGATCGTGCAACGCCTCAATGGCCGTATCAGCCGACTTCGTATGATGACCCTGTCTTCGAACGACCGTGAACGCTCAGGCGCGGAACATATGCAGGCCATCTGCGACGCCATCACGTCCGGTAAACCAGACGCCGCTCGTACTGCAGTCAGCCATCACCTCAGCGACACCCGCGCCATTGCCGAACGGCTTTTGGCGGAACAGGACAAAGCGACTTGACCATGCCCAAGGCCTATTGGATTGCAAATGTCACCGTGACCGACCCGGAAAACTATGCCGGATATCAGGCGCTGGCCCCCGCTGCCTTTGCCGCCCACGGCGCGCGCTTTCTGGCGCGCGGGGAGGCTGAAACGGTGGAAGGCAGAGACTGGCAGCGTCGCGTTGTAATAGAATTCGACAACATCCATACCGCCCGAGCATGCTACGACAGCGCTGAATACCGCGCTGCCCGCGCCAAGCGCGCCGAGGCCTGCGAAGCCGATATCGCAATTATTGAAGGGCTCGACTGAGCTCCAAATTTGCTCTTTGAAAGGATAAGACATGACCGATCTGTTCGAGACCGGCCTCAAACAACGCAAGGCAACACTGGGCGCTGACTATGTGGAGAATAACCTTGCCGCAGCGGATGAATTTACCCGTCCCTTTCAAGAGGCAATGACCGAGTGGTGCTGGGGGTTTGGCTGGGGTGACGAGGCCATTGACGCCCGTACACGATCACTCATGAATCTGTCGATGATCGGCGCACTGGGCAAGATGCACGAATGGGAGCTACACCTGAACGGCGCGATCAACAACGGCGTCACATTCGAAGAAATCCGCGCTGCAATCCATGTGATCGCCATCTATTGCGGTGTTCCACAAGGGGTGGAGTGCTTCCGTGTTGCGCGAAAAGTTCTGGAAGAGCGCAATCTCCTACCCTCTGAGACCCACGCCTGACAAATAGTCGATAGGCTACCCTAATCCACCACCCACTATTTGTTCCTCGTCCGGAGATTTCTAAAGTGTCTCCAAATCGAAGGTGACAGGCAACGGATCTGTAGTGATGAGCGTGTATGCTACAGCACACCTCGGCGCGCAGGGGCTATTGGCGCGCATCCTGCGCTTATAAAGTCGCCCGATCAGATCACTGGCATAGTCACATCAACCTCCTAACCATCAAAGAACATTAATAACCAGGCGCAATTCAGCACGTTTAGATAGGGCTTAAAATGCCCCAAGGCGGCAGTATCGGCTTATTACGCAACCTGTTGGCATGGTGTTTTTTGTACTGTCTCGCGTGTGCAAAGTGCTATTTGTGCAGTGTGTAGGAGCCACTCTTCCCTTCTTAGTTCCGCTGATTGGCGCGCTCCTATTGCTCATTTTCATTCCGCAACTGGTGCTTTGGCTACCTGAACTGCTCTATGGATGAGGCATATCACGAAGTTGCGCTACTCATACCAGAGTCAGCGTTCTAAGTTACCACTATTCAGCTTTGGACTTCGTTACCGCCTCAGTGTTTCACATTCGGTTGGTACAAGGACCAAGGGCCACGCAGTGATTTACCTCGGCGGGGCAATCGATTGAATATGAGAGTCTTTGGTCCGTCTGAATTTGCTGGATGGAATAGATGTTGTTGAGAGATGGAACAGCGCAAGTTGGTACCGCCCAAATGCATTTTGTGCCCTTTTTTCTTCAATGTCGACCTGTCACTTGTATTACTTCACCCTAACGTCACCGAGGTCTACCGCAGCAAGGTCGCCAATCTGACGGAGACGCTGAACAATCCTGCGACCAAAGCCGAAGCGACGACGATCATCCGGTCTTTGTTGGAGGAGATCCAGCCTACCTCTCACACAAATGCCATGGAGATAGAGCTTGTTGGGGAGCTGGCTGGTTTGATTGCATTATGCCAAACAAAAACGGCCTCGGAGCGTTTGCTTCGGGCCGTTCTGATCGATGGTTGCGGGAGCACGCAGCCAACGATACCGAACCATTTTTACCGGCCGCTTATATACACTCGCATTACCTTTGTCCTCCATCTTTCGACCCTAAGCAGACATCTCCACCGCTTTCAGCAAACTACCCCTATGAGCCCAAAGTTATGAATGCTGCGTCTAATACCAATTTCCGCTCCGTCGAAGATTGAGCAAGAGTGAGACCGATCTTATCTGGCCCCTCCAAGAGCTTACGGCGCAAAGGTTATAGATGATTTTGTGACTGATCATTTTGCGTCCATAGGCAGAAGCAGGGCATGCTAGCCAACCGCAAACTGCCGCAAGAAAATGTCGACGCTCTCACTGGCAACGCTTTGCAAGTTTTCAGGCGCGGTGACGGAAGTTTCGTGCTTCAAAAGAGGAACAAATATCGTCGCCTTGAAGAGTGCCAATAGGCGATCAGACGCGACGTTAGGATCGCTTTTCTTCAACTGGCCGCAGGCCATGGCGCCTGTCAAAAACTCCGCGAGCGGCGCATCAATCAATGCGAACTCCTTGTTGACCCGGCTGGCAAGATCTGGGCTCCGCATCAGTTCTCCAATCAGCACTCTTGACCCGTTCATGAATGCGTTCATGACGCCGATGTCCTTTGTCATTCCATGGCTGACTCGTCCTGATCTGGAGAGTGTTCAGCGCTGGCGTGAGATGATGGCCGCGCGTCCGTCAAGCCAGCAAATGATGGAACCACTACCCACCAAAATCGGCTGAATAATGAAAGGTTGCGTTCCAATGTGAGCCCACCTGCCTTCGAGCCAAAGCATAACAGACAGATGACCGCTTAGTTGTAATCTGTGAACCATATTTTTTGGCGCGTTATGCGACGAGTTTGGCGGGTGGCGCTATAAACTATCTCGGTGTCGGAGGCTATGTTCTACTTCGACACCGAGGACAAAATGATGCCGACGCCCGACCGAATAAAGACGCCCGACACTTTCTGGAAAGCGATTGAGAGCCTGTCGATCAGCCGCGCTGCGCTCTTGCGAGATGCAAAACTGCCCTCAAGCGTGTTCTCGTCAGAAGGGCGTATGACAACGAAGCAACTCTTCGCAATGTGGGAGGCCCTCCAAACTCTGGGAGGTGATGATATTGGCCTCGCACTAACGGAAACTATGCACGAAGCAACCTTGCCGCCGTCCTTTCTTGTCGCATTCCACGCCAAGAATGTTGGTGAAGCCTTACACCGTCTCGCGCGATTCAAGGCGTTATGCGCACCTGAAGAGTTTCGGATGGCCGTAGAGGATGACGGGTGCGTCGTGACGACAGCTTGGACATATGCCAATCAATTAGAACCCGACGCGCTCACGGATGCGACGTTCACGTTCCTCGTGAACATGGTGCGGGCGGGAACTGGGGAAAGGATCACGCCCAAATCCGTCGAACTTAGGCGTGGCCTAAGCGAAAGGCTTGAGACCTGGTTCGGTTGCGCGATCACATGGAACGCTCCGCACGCCAGAATTACCTTCAACACAGCAGACTTGGAGATACCCTTCACCAGCTACAACAGCGAGCTTCTTGAGATGCTGGACGTGGCGCTCGATGCTGATTTGAACAAGGCCGAGAACACCACATCACTGACCGATCAAGTTCGTTGGCACTTGCGGCGTGCTCTGACCGCCGGTCGCCCAGAACTACGCAGCATTGCGCGTGAAATGGCCACCAGTGAGCGCTCCTTACAGCGCCATCTGAGAGGCGAAGGGCACAGCTTTAAGTCGCTGTTGTCAGACACGCGACATCAACTGGCCTGCGAGTACCTCGACGAGCCCAATTTCGACATCAGCGAGATCGCATACCTTCTCGGATATGAGGACCAAGGGTCATTTTATCGCGCATTCCAAAAGTGGGAACACCAAACCCCGGCAGAATGGCGTTCTCGCCGCTCGGACAGCCCGGACAAGGTGCCATTCCACACCTAACGTCCACTTCTCCCAAACAACCTTCACCATAAACCGCTTCCAACGGGCCCGTACGACCGGCCTCGAACAATCAAACACGTCAATCCAAGGAGAACAGACATGACTGCTCAACCAACCCCAGAACAGCTTGCAACCCTAAAAGCGGTTGCTCGTGGCTATGTGTCCATCGATGGCGAACGCGCGCCTATATTGGAGACGCCCAAGGACTACGGGATGGAGTTTGAAGATGTCACGTTCACTGCCGATGACGGCATTAAACTAGCAGCTTGGTTCATCCCTGCTGAAGGGTCCGACAAGCTGATCATTTGCAACCATCCGGCCACCCTCAATCGTTATGGATTTCCGGGTCATCTGGAGCCTTGGAGCAATTTTCAGAATGTCGAGGTGAAGTTCGGCAAGGTGCACAAGGCATTGCACGACGCGGGCTACAACGTCCTAGCCTATGATCTTCGCAACCACGGCGAAAGCGACTCCGCCCCGGACAATGCTTGGGGACAGGGTTTCTCCGACGAGTACAAAGATGTCATCGCGGCCTTTGACTACGTCAAGTCGCGGGAAGACTTGCGAGAAATGAAAGTTGGCCTGTTCAACCCGTGTGCTGGTGGTGGCGCAGCGATCCACGCCATGTCCGAGCGCCCGGAATACTTCGAAGATGTGAAAGCGTTTGTCTGCGCCCAGCCTGCATCAATCAATATCATGTCCAAGGTCGCCCTTGATGGCATGGGTCTGGGAGAGTTCTTCGATACGTTTGCGCAAGAAGTCGAAAGCGTGAGGGGGCTGAACCTGAATGAGATGACGCCCCATCTGTTCGCCAAGAACATCAAAATGCCGACTTATATTGTGCAGAACAAAGATGACGTTTGGACGGTCCCGGAAGACGTGCAGACCACCTTTGATCTGCTGCCGAACCCGGACAAGAAGCTGCATTGGATCGAAGACGGCGATACCCGCCGCTTCATCGGTTACAACTTCTTTGGTGAACACCCCGAAACGATGATCGAGTTCTTCGATAAGCATATGAGCTAAAATTATTTTCGAGGAGGGTACGGCCTCCCGTATCTTCCTCGAGGATAGTCTCGCCAACTTCTGCATGGTGATTCATTTGAAATGAATCCAGCGTTCGTTACTATTAATCAACCGTTCGTTTTATTACGCTACAGAAACAAGGAGTCGAAACTGTATACTTTCCTTATGAGAAGGTTTCTTGTTTCTGGATCGACCAGCTTGTACCGGCCTCCGTTTCTGAAAGCTCCCAAAGCTGCGCGGCCTGAACCGGGTCTAGCACGCTCTTCTCCAACATGCTTTCGCCAACCGGGCCGACCATTTCGGCGCGTTTGGTCGGGCCATAGTATGCGGCAGGTTTCAAGTTCTCTTCGGTTGCACACAACACTTCGGGCCAGGCGCCCCGCTCGGCGGATTGCGCCAGTGGAGACAGCAAGGTGAACAAGACTCTGGTCATTCGGTTCGCCTCTTCCTTAGACAGCGTCGTGCGCGCCGCGCCTGGGTGGCAAACGTAGACGGAGACCGGCAGGCCTGCTTCGGCGACACGTCTTTCCAGTTCGTACGCGAACATCATCTGCACGAATTTCGAATGGCAGTAAGTGATATGTGGGTTGTAGTTGCCGTCAAAATTCATGTCTTCGAACTGCACCCGCTTCAGTCCCATCTTGTGGCCGTTACTGCCAACAACAATACGCGCCTGACTTTGCACCAGCCGGTCAAACAGCAACCGAGTTAGAAGGAAATGGCCATAGTGGTTCGTGCCCAGCTGGCTCTCGAACCCGTCTTTCGTGAACTGTTGGGTCGCAACCTGGGCAATGGCAGCATTTTCGATCAGAACGTCGATTTGCGGCACTTCGGCCAACGCCTGATCGGCTGCGACGCGTACCGAGGCAAGGTCGGCCAGATCCATAAGGATTAATCGAACATCGGCCTGAGGGCCGAATTCCTGCTTCAACGTGGCGATTGCAGCCTCGGACTTTGGTTCGCTGCGGTTCAGCATGACGACACTAGCGCCTTTGGACAGGAAAACCCGGGTCGCCTCGTATCCTGCCCCCGCGTTGGCACCGGTAATGACGATGGTTTTGCCGGTCAGATCACCAACACGTTCGGGGGGTCCAGCCCTTGGGGCCGAAAGGGTTTGGATGGGTCATTGGAGATATCCTTGTAATTTTTCAGAAACTTGGGCTGCCCATTGCATTCCCAAACAGAATGCTGGTCATGACGCTCACGAGCGCCAATCCCATGAACATGGCAACCATCGAACCGTTGTGCGAAATCTGAGTCCGGCTTAGGCGCAGCAACACCTAGCCGATCAAGATGTTCGTCAGCCCCCAAAGGACGTTAACGAGTGGCGACGACAAACCCTCCCCAGGTGGTTTGGCAAACGGGGAGGGAAACGCATTTTCCATGACCCCAGCCACAAAATGTGGCACTGCATTCCCTAGGAAAAAACCGGCGGCAAAAGCAGTCAGATAGCGGCACCATTTCATCTGTTTTGCCTACCTTTTGTTAAGCGCCTTTGCGGTGACAACTGGTTCGGCCGCAGAAAAATCTCCATGGTGCTGTCTTGCGCCCGTTTTTGACGGCGCCGGACAGCATAAAGCTGGCTTCAAGCTTTTTCAGAGCATCGGCATAGGCCTGATCCACTGCCGGGATGATCCCATCCATGTCTCTCGGCGGGGCAGCATCGATGTTTGCCACAACATCGTCCAGTCTGAGCTGTCCGCCTGAATCAGAGAGGAAGACGCTGTGCCATGAACGCTTCCCATACTGGTAGCGGCGGCAGAAAACGCGATCATCTACGGTCACAAACATCAAGCGGATGAAACGGTGGGTATACCCGGCACGGATTTCGTGAACACGGGTCTGATTGACCAGTTTGGCCAGCTCGGATTGTGTTAGCGGTTGTTCCATTGGACCTCGCAGAGCGCGCAATAATGGGTGAATGGCGGTTCCGATGATGAGTTTCGGAATGCCATTCGCCACGTTCCACAGAGATGCCTTTGCCATCTTCCGGGCCTTTCTCTTGACATATGAACCTGGCGACAATCGGCGCCAAATCCTCAGTGCCTTGGCTATTCCACTTTATTTGTTGAAGAATTCCGCCGCTGCGTCGCAGGACGCTTTCACGGTCTCTGGCTTCCAATAGAAGTCAACGTGGCTGAATTCATCGAAAGCGCGAACTTCTGGGTTGTTTGTCAGACGGTCAATGAAATTGGTTGAACAGATTGCTGTCGCCGCGTTCGGTCCATAGATCACCATCGTCGGTTGGGTGATCTTGTCTGCATAACGCTCACCAATCGAAATCAAAGACTGCATGGACTGGTCGCCGATGTGTTCATTGGTGAAGTTCTTGACCTTTCCTGGGCCTGCGACGCCATCCTTGCCATAATAATTATAAGTGTCGTCCGACATCGGAATGCCCAACGCATTGAACTCTTCCCGCGTCATGCTGTCGTCCAGGACGTTTGGCCAGCAGTAGTCCGCTTTGCCAGTTTCATACATCTTCTGCTTGGAGGAATTTGCTGCTGCGATCATTTGATCGGCAATGCCACGATCACCCCACTGGAAAGCGTCAGCTGCCATCATGCCAGACACTGTGACGATCTTCTTGATCCGATGATCTGTAACTGACGCAGAGGCAATGATGGAACCACCCTGACAGACGCCGAGACCATAGATCTCATCGACGAACGGAAGTGTCCCCAGATAGGAAACAGCATCCCACGTGTTTTCGATCAGCCGGAACATGTAGCGTGATTTCATATGTTCGCCGGGAAGCGCCGGAGAGGAGCCCATGCCCATATAGTCAAAACCAAGATAGATAAAGCCGCGCGCGGCCATTTCAGGGCCGTAGGTCGCTGGGATCTGGTCCTTGACCTGCGGGAAGGGGCTGGCACCGACAATGGCCTTGTAGGTCTTGGCCAGGTCGAAGTCTTCAGGCAGATACAGATCGCCCACAAGATCGAGGCCGAAGGATTTGAATGTGACGGGGTTTGTACCGGGTTTGAAGGACATTTCAGAAGCTCCTGCGTCGATGGGAAGGGATGTCTGTTTCGCGCGTGCGCCCCAGCCCGCGAAGGACATCAGGAAGGCAAGCGAGGCGGTTTGGATGAGGTGGCGTCTTGAGAGGTTGGTCATTGCCGTGGTCCACTGGTTTCGAGGATCGCGTTTCGCCTTCTCAAAGTAAATCACTGTGTTTACTTATGTGGGGTGAGCGCCTCTTGTAAACATATAATTTTACTTTTATGGTCGAAAATCGTGAAACGCACTGAAAAGAAAAGGAAAGGTATTATCGATGCGGCGATCGATGAGTTCCGAGAGCAGGGATTTCTAGGGGCCAAGACCACCTCAATCGCCAGAAAAGCGCAGGTTTCGAGTCGCACGTTCTACAATCACTTCGAGAGCAAGGAGGCGCTGTGGCGGTACATCACAGTCATAACTGACGAGACCGCAATCGGTTTGAACCGCATGGTTCTGTCAGAGTTGATCCAGGATTTTGACCGCTCTCGTTCGTTTTTTAGTGAAAGCGAAACACACGACTATCCCGTCACGCTACTGATCAGCGAAGCATGGACGCGGGCGCGCTTCGCAAGGCGGATCCGGCATTCGCGACCAACCAACTGCTTGCTATGGTCAAAAACTTCTATTTCTGGCCTGAGTTCTTTCTTGGTGAAAACTCAACGCAAAAAGAAGTACGCGACGACTGTATTGCGATGTTCATGTCGCATTACAAAGCAGGCGGCTGAAAGAAGAAAAAGCAAAGTCCATTTGTTCGCATGACCAATGAAAAAGGAGATCTATAGTGACATCAGCGGAAAAGACCGCGCACGTGCGTAGATATTTCGAGCTTCTCACGGCATCGGTCATCGATTGCATCATATCGCTTTTTGACACGGAAGCACACGTGGTGTCCCCGTTTCTTGGCAAGATGAAGCTAGCTGACTTCTTCAAGAAGCTGGGCGACGCCTCCTCTGCGAGCAAACTCACTGTATTTGACGTTCTTTTCGGCGAATACGGAGATAGTGCTGCCACACATTTTGAGTATGACTGAACATTGAAGAACGGCGATCAGATCGTTTTTCAGGGCGTAGACTATTTCAAATTCTCTGAGAGTGGCAGGTTTGCGTCTTTATCGATCTTTTATGACACCCATCCCGTGCGCAATGACGTAGGCGACAAGTACGCATCGACTTAAAACAACGGCGGCTTTGGCGGCGACAGAAAGTAAATTAAAGCGAGGACAACATGATTATCCGTTGGTGGCGAGCAGTGGCAGGAACTGATGACGTATTGGAGCAATATGCTGATCATCTAAAACGAACGACGTTCGTTGAAATGGCACAGCTTCCAGGACATTTAGGGGCTGCCCTTGCGGTCAAAGTGAACGGTCAACACAACGAACTTGTGGTTACGAGCCTTTGGTCTGACCTCGCTTCTGCAGGGCACTTCGAGAAAGGCGATTTTGATGACGCAGTGGTCAAACCAAGCACCCAAAAGCTCCTAAAATCGTTCGATTTGAAAGTCGAGTACTTCGAAACCGTAGTAGCGACGGGCGCCTTGACTGACGACGGCTAAAGTTCGCAGCTGCCCCATATGCATTGTGCAAACAGCAGACACTCTCGCGAACCGCAGCGAACACGATTTTCCGCACATTCTGCATGAGTTCAACATTTCGAATGTGCAGAAAGAACGGTTTGGAACTTCGCGCTAGCGTCAAGACCCTTTGATTTCTGCTTGGCTGCGTGATTCACGATTCGAAAATCAAGCGGTGACCATGTCTGACCTTTTTTGGTTGACGGATGCGCAGTTGGCACGTCTTGAGCCTTTCTTCCCCAAGTCCCACGGCAAACCACGCGTTGATGATCGACGTGTGTTGAGCGGCATTATCTTCATTAATCGTAGTGGGTTGAGATGGCGCGGTGCCCCTTCGGTTTATGGCCCATACAAGGCGCTCAATAACCGTTGAAAGCGGTGGAACGACAAAGGCATCTTTGCCCAGATGATGGCTGATCTGGCTGCCGAACACGGTGAAGAGAAGATCGCGATGATCGATGCAACCTACCTAAAGGCCCACCGTACCGCGACCAGTTCGGGCGTAAGAAGGGGACGTGGACGCTTGATCGGTCACACCAAGGGCGGCATGAACACCAAGCTGCGCGCCATCTGCGACAGCCGGGGGCGTCCTCTCAACCTGATCATCATCGCCGGTCAGGTCGGCGATTACATTGGTGCGCGGGTACTGCTGAGCGGCCTGCCCGATGTCAGTTGGCTGTTCGGGGATCGAGACCATGACGCCGATTGGTTCTGGGAAGCGTTGAAAGGCAAAGAGATACGCGCCTGCATCTCTGTCCGGAAGCAGCGAAAGAAGCCGGTTAAGTACGACAAGCGTCGTTAAAAACGGCGCAACCGGATCGAAATCATGTTCGGCAGGTTGAAACATTGGCAGCGTGTGGCAATCCGCTATAACAGGTGCCCGAAGGTCTTCCTGTCAGCAATCGCCCTGGTAGCGTTCGTTATCTATTGGTTATGAGTCCTGACCCTAAAACCCTCTCAGAAACAATGAAAAACGCACGGGCATTTGCGGATTATTTTAAGAATACGCCTCCCCGCAAAACAACCTCAAATAGCCAAATCTTAACCTGTCTCCCGTCATTTTCGGCTCCGGGATTATTTCTGAAAGGGCCAAATCATGGGTGCGCGTACAGCGACTGGGGCAACGGAGCCAACGGATACAAATATCGATCTGCAGGGGGTTGTAGATGCGATCAATCGCGTGCAGGCGGTGATCGAGTTTGAACTCGATGGAACCATTCTCAACGCGAATGAGAATTTTCTGACAACCGTCGGATATGAACTGAACGAGATTCAAGGCAAGCATCATCGTATGTTCTGCGAGCCAGCTTATGCGGCTTCGGAGGACTACCGTGATTTTTGGATGCGCCTTGCGACCGGAGAATTCTTCGCGGGTGAGTACAAGCGGCTTGGCAAAAACGGGGCCGAAGTCTGGATCAATGCGTCCTACAACCCAATTTTCGACGCGGACGGCAAACCCACCAAAGTTGTGAAGTTCGCCACAAACGTAACCGAAGAAAAACGCCGGATTGCAGAGCAGGACGGTAAGATGGCTGCGATCAACCGGGCGCAGGCTGTGATCGAATTTGATCTGGATGGCACCATTCGGTCAGCCAATGAAAATTTCCTGGCTACGGTCGGATACGCTATGGATGAAATCCGCGGCCAGCATCATCGGATGTTCTGTGATCCAATTTATGCCAGCACCGCTGAATACCGCAAATTTTGGGAAGACCTTGCCGCTGGTGAGTTTTCGGTCGGCGAATACAAGCGGTTTGGTAAAGGCGGTGCCGAGGTTTGGATCAACGCGTCCTACAACCCGATTTTTGACGCTGACGGAAAGCCCTTCAAAGTTGTGAAATTTGCCACCAACGTGACCGAAGAAAAGCTGCGCACGGCAGAGCAGGACGGCAAGATGGCCGCGATCAGCCGGGCGCAGGCAATGATCGAGTTTGAGCTGGATGGCACAATCCTGACTGCCAACGAGAATTTTCTGGCAACCGTCGGATATTCGATGGAAGAGATTCGTGGGCGCCATCACCGAATGTTCTGTGAGCCAGCCTATGCAAACTCTCCGGCCTACAGCAAATTCTGGTCAGATCTGGCTGCGGGTGAGTTCTCTGCAGGGGAATACAAACGCTTTGGTAAGGACGGCGCCGAAGTTTGGATCAACGCCTCCTACAACCCGGTGTTTGATGCGGACGGCAAACCGGTGAAAGTGGTCAAATTCGCCACTGACATCACTGCCGCGAAACAGGTGGAGAAAGAGGTCACCCGCATTGCAACGCGGTTTGCGGATCAATCCAGCGGGATTTCGGAACAAGCGCAAACCGTGGCCAGCGGGGCGCAAACCCTTGGCTGCACCACGGAAGAAATCAGTGCCTCTGTAGAGGAATTGAGCGCCTCCATTGACTCGATTGCCCAAAACAGCAACCGCTCTGATGAAATTGCACAGAAGACCAAAGAAGAAGCTGATCTGGGTGCAAAAGCGATCGAACGTTCCATCGAGGCGATGGATCTGATCAACTCCTCCTCAGAGGAAATCAGCGAAATTGTGAAGACAATCAGCGAAATTGCCAGCCAAACCAACCTGTTGGCATTCAACGCAGCGATCGAAGCGGCCCGCGCAGGCGAACATGGCCTCGGCTTCTCTGTTGTGGCGGATGAAGTGCGCAAACTGGCCGAACGGTCTTCGCAATCTACCAAGGAAATCAGCAAGCTGATCAACGACACTGTTAAGCGCGTGACGCAAGGCAGTGAAGTCTCCCGGGAAGCCGGTGCGGCATTTACCAAAATCCTCTCGGGGATTTCGGAAACAACGGACTCCATCACGCAAATATCTGTTGCAGCGAATGAACAGCAGACTGCTGCACGGGATGTGGCCGAAGCCATTCAGAGCATTGTTGACGCATCTGAGGAAGCCGTTGTGGCCTCCGATGCGATTGCTGCTGCGACAGTGGAATTGAGCGGCGGGGCTCAAGAGCTCAAATCGGAAGTTGCGAAGCTGGGCGGCTGATCCGTCGCACCACTCAAGGAAAGGGCTTTTGATGACATCACATGTTGCAGAAACCAGCATGAGCGACAGCGAGTTCTCAAAACTGCGCGCAATTGTGCATAAGACGACAGGCATCACGATTGCGGAGAACCGCCGGTCGATGCTGATCAGTCGCTTGCGCAAACGCCTGCGTGAGGTGGAGGAGCCGAGCTTCTCCTCCTACATCTCCCGGCTCGCCAATGACCCCGGCGAGATGCAAGAACTCACCAATCGGGTGACAACAAACGAGACCTATTTTTATCGCACGCCCCGGGTCTGGGATCATTTCATAGAAACGTTCCTGCCGGAGTTCCACAAGACAGCCGGTGGGCGAAAAATGCGGGTCTGGTCTGCTGCCGCGTCTACGGGTGAGGAAGCGCATACGGTTGGGGTGTTGCTGGAACAGCAACGCCTTCAGCACCCTGGGTTTGACTACAGCGTGCTGGGTACGGATGTGTCGTCCCGTGTTTTGGATATTGCCCAGACCGGGGTTTACAACGGGCGCGCAATCGCCCGTTTCCGTACCGCGCAGCCCGAGCTGTTTCAGAAACACATGAAAGGGGATGACGCCACAGGCTATAAGGCCGTACCTCAGGTGCGATCACGGCTGAAGTTCAAGCTGCACAACCTTCTCGAAAAAATGAGCGGTGCGGGTGGTTTTGACGTGGTGTTTTTGCGCAATGTGCTGATCTACTTCACGCCTGAAGATCAGGAGAAAATACTGGCTCATGTCAGACGCATGATCCGCTCCGACGGTGTTCTTTATATTGGTGAGAGTGAAACACTGACCAACCTGAGCACCGATTTTTCTCAAATCGCTCCGATCATTTACCAGCCCACAGCGCGCGCGGGGGCGGAATGACGACGGCCGCAAATGAAAAACTGCATGTCCAGATCGGGCAGGTCAAAGTCGGCCGAGAGGGACAATCTCTCACGGCCATCCTCGGATCCTGTATCGGCCTGGGCCTGCTCTACCCGGCAGAGGGCATCTTTGGTTTGGCGCATTGTCTGCTGTCAAAGTCCGGGAACAAAAGTGAAAAGCTGAGCGGCCGGCATGTAGATCAGGCGTTTTGGTCGTTGCAATCAATGATGGATCTCAACGCCTCCAACATTCGCAAGGTGAAGGCACTGATCGTTGGTGGCGCGAATATGACCATGCCTGCGGACACCGATCCCGCTCGATTGGTTGGCAGTATCAACGCCAAATTTGCCTATGGAGTCCTGCGACAGGCGGGGCTGCGCAACATTTATGAGGACGTCGGTGGCTTGCAAGGACGGCAGGTGACGATTGACTGCACCAGCGGGGAGTTCACCGTCGCACACATCCCGCGACTGGGAGAATAGAATATGGATTTGACTTTGGATCAGCTATCTACAGCGCTGAAAACCTCCGATGGACTGGCTCCGATTGGGCAAGAGCCAACTCCAGCCACGGAACCGACGTCTTTTGCCTCAACGCCAAAACCCGCGCGGAGAGCGCAAGAGAAGCAACAAAAAGCGATCTACGGCTCCTTCATGATCGGAGAGACCGAATTCGCCATTCCGGTGTCATCGGTCCAAGAAGTGGTGAACGAGCCCAAAGACATTTCACCTGTCCCTTTGTCCCCTGACTATATGCTTGGGCTCTTCAATCTGCGCGAAAAGATCGTTCCGGTAGTCGATCTGCGCAAGCTGTTGGAATACCCGGAGGCACCCAAGGACAAGGCTGGTAAGGTTGCGATTATCGAACATGGGGCACATAGCATTGGCCTGTTGTTTGACCGCACAAGCGAAGTTCTTAACGGCAAGGATGCAGCGCGAGTTGATTTCAAGCCCAACGATCGCGGCATCAAAGATATTGTTATCGAAGGCGTTTTAAAGTTTGAGGGTGGCGACCGGCTTGTCCAGATCCTTGATCCTCAGGAGCTGCTGAACCTGGAGAAACTTCCGCGCAGCAACAGCGGTGCAGAAGCGAGCCGTCAGGCATTTTCACGGGGCAAACGACATTCCTGCATTTCGTTCCAAACCGGTCACACCTCTTGCGCCATTGATCTTCGGTTCGTGAAGGAAGTGCGAGAGTTGCCAAAGCTGGATCAGTCGCTCTTTGCGCATGGTCATATCTTGGGCACCGCAAATCTGCGCGGCGTCATTTTGCCGGTGATCGATTTTCGCAGTTTTCTTGGCGATGAGCCGGTGATTGAATTTACCCAGCCGCCGCAAAAACGGCGCATGTTGGTGATTGAGACACCAGAAGGGCCTGTCGGTTTGATGGTGTATTCTATCGACAGCATCCTGCCGTACTACGAAGATGAGATTCTTCCGTTTGCAAAACTTGCGCTGCCTTGTGGTGATTTGGTCGAAGGCTGTCTGATTGATCAAGAAAATCGCATCGTGATGATGATCAAGCCGGAAATGCTCCAAGAAGACAAAGGCTTTATGGAAGCCGCAAAGGCATGCCAAGAGATTTACCCGCCAGAAGCAGAGAGCAGCGATACATCCACAGATCTTCGTGGAACCACCCGACGTACCTTCATTCAGTTCACCTTCGACAAACGCTTCGCGCTTGAAACATCAAAGGTTAGCGAAGTTATAGAGCGACCTGCGGAGTTACTGGAGCCTCCTTTTGCACTGAAATTTGTAGAAGGGATCATTAACCTTAGGGGCGATCTGATCACCTTGCTGAACCCGCGTCTGCTGTATGGCATGCCTCCCACCAAGACAGCCGACCAAAAGGTTTTGATCTTCAAGCACAATGGGCAGAGGTTTGGGATTTTGGTGGACTCCGTGGATGAGATCATCATGACCACAGAAAACCAGATTGCTGCGCTCAAACCCATCGATAAGCAGAACACCGAAAGGAGTGTTGCGGAAGATGTGGCGGGCTGCATACAGCACACCAATACGTTTGGCACGCTGAACTCAGTGCTGATTTTGGATACGGATGCCCTCGTGACACGCTGCTTGAGGTCTATGGAGCAGTAGGCCGCTTCTTCGTTCAGTGGTTTGGAATGGAAAGCGGCGGAGCGGTATCTTGGTCTGCAATTTCTAATTCCGTCGAAATTGGGGGCTTTTTAGGCTCTGTCTGCCTCATAGGGCGCACCGATTTCAGAGGGCTGCTTTCGGCTGTCTTGGCCCTGCAAAAGGGTGGCTGTTGCGTTAATAGCAACATTGGGTACGTTCAGTGTTTTGAGTTGCCGATCCCGCGTAGATCGCCATTCAAACACCACCGCTTCCCGCGCGATACCAACCTTTGCGCCGCCGGCGCCACGCTGGGTGTGGCGACAGTCTTGGCTTCAGGTACGCTCGTGACGCTGAATGCAGAGGCACCTTCTGCTATGGCGCCTTTGCGGGCCTGAGTTCGACAGCCGCGGCGGTCGAGACGTTTGACTATACGATCTCAGATGGCAACGGGGGTTTGATTACCGCGACAGTGAAAATTACTGTGGATCCAGAGCCGTCAGTCAATCTGCTTGGTCAATGGGAGTTCAATGGTGATAGCACGGATCTGATTGCCGGGAACACCGCACTTGCCAGGAGTAGCGCTCAATTTGGGCCGAGCGCCGCGGTGCTGGACGGCGTCAATGACTTTGTTGAAATCACAAGCCTTGGCGCTTGGGTACGTCACAAGCCAGAAGTAATTATGGCGATGCAGATCGGCTGCAGGATTTCCTAGATGGGCAGGTAGATAGTTTCGTCTTCGCTGACGGTACCTTTTACGATGGATTGTTCTAAAGCAGTACCCAGGATTCAGGGAGTGCGCATTGAATGAGCCGCATCTGATAGAAAATACGCGCTTTGTTTGTCTATTGATTTGGCGTGGCAGGATGAAGGTGTTTGGCGCGAAGTCTTTATGCTCTGCAGTCCCGTTTTGTTCGTTATCAGTAATTGCGTGCCCCGCAACCAGTGCTCTAGAACATCAAACAGCCGCAGGGCGGCTTTGTTCGTTTTAGGATGCCCCCAAACACAAGAGACCAGCCAGTTTGCCAACCAACTCAATGTCCAAAACGCCGGGCGTATTGGGCAGAAGGTCAGTGTTCTCGAACAGAGACTGGATGATCCTCGTGGCCTCAGCTTTGGTCGCGGGATCGTTCAAAGACTTGGACAAATTGGCAATCAAATCCTCAGCATCCGCCGTACAAAGAGCAAAACGGCGTGAGTCCAAACAGCTTAGGAAATAACCTTGAGTGGGACACAGAAGCCTCTCAGGCGCGGCATTTAGGTCGGTGTCTTCACAAAGCAGTCTACCCCCTCGAACACGTGCCAACAAGTTGGCAGTCCCCGAGATGGCTTGAGTGTTTTTAGACTTGGAAGTGGGCTCACATCTACTATTGTCGGTTCACTTTCGAAATTTAAAAAGCCGATATCGGGTTCAAGACATGCTAATCGCGCAGAAACTATGCGAAAAAAACAGTTTTTCGTTTGAGGCTACGTTTCGAAACCAGTTCCTTCTTACCCAGAACAGAACTCTAGATGTACCCGAATGGACGGAGAAAAGCCTCAACGGCTGGCACCTTAAGCACTGTCAGGATTTACCCGTAGCAAAAGTCGTGTCTGCCACGGGTTTGCCTATTGGCTTTATCCTAGGAGTCGCAGTCGACAGTGATGGGCATTGCGTCGACGGTACTCAAACACTGCCTTGCGAAGAAACTTCGGTGAATTTCTGGGATGTAGTTGAGCGTTACGTTATAGGGCTCGCTGGCCGCTATGTTGCGATCTTTCTAACCAACGACGCTCAAAGAGTTTATACAGATCCGGTTGCCGACTACGCTGTGGTCTATGATCCGGATGCTCGCATCGTCGCATCCTCTTTGTGCCTTTGTCTCAATCGAGAAATTCACCCGAATCCCATTTTTCCCTGGCAGGAAATTACAGGGCGCCGCAAACAGTATTCGCTGGGCCATACCAGAGATTTTGGAGTGAAACGGCTGCTCGGGAACCACTATCTTGGCCTGCGTGATTTTCGTCCCAAACGCTTCTGGCCCCGGCATGACACAGATCTTGAAACGAGGCCTGAAGATCAGGTCAACGAAGTTGTGGCAAGCATCAATGAGCGGCTATCTCAAAATTTACGGGCTCTGCTTAGGAACCATAAGTGCATCTTGCCGCTTTCCGGTGGGCGGGATTCCAGATGTTTGCTTGGTGCAGGGATTGAAGATGTCCAAAGCGCCGAATTTGCGTTTACCTGGCGGTTTCACAAGCAATCTGGCCAAGACGCAAATATTGCACAGAAGATTTGTGAACGCTTAAGCATCCGCCACCAACTCTACAGCTTTCAGAAGACGACTTTCAAACATCGGCAACGTTATTTTCTATCGAATGGCTACGCCACTTTTGGGCCAGAAGTGAAGACTCTCGCTGTACACGAACAGCTGCCGAAAGGCTTTGTTGTTCTGAGAGGGAATATTATGGGCATACTTCGGGCGACAAATTGGGCTCGGCAACGCGAAGGCAGCTTGAATTTAGAACACGCCGTCAAACGGCTTAGAATCTACGGGCCGGATGAAACACAACGGGATTTTCAGCTTTGGTTTAATGCCTTTCTGGAATGGTATGAAACGCTGCCCCCTCAAGGAAAGAACAAGGTGCATGACCTCGCATGGCTGGACATAACGCTTCCACATAGCCAGGGTGCGCGTTGGCATGGTTTTCCCAATCAGTTCTATATGAATCCCTTCGCTGACCGGCGTCTCTTGTCTTTGTCTATGCAGTTGCCCTTAAAATTACGCAGGAATGACAAAGCATATGCCGCACTGCTGGATCTAACGGTGCCTAGCCTCAATGATATCCCGTATGTCTGAACGTGACTGCTACCACCTCCTCGTCTACGGCAAAGTTCAAAAAGTCGGCTTTCGCAAGTGGACGTTACAAAAAGCTACTTCCTTGGGTATTCAAGGATGGGTTCGAAACCGACCAGACGGCCGTGTAGAGGCAATGGTCACTTGTACCGAAGATCAGTTGAAACCGTTCTGCCGTGCTCTTGAAGAGGGCCCTGCAAACGCGCGCGTTGCTCGGTTGGTTGTAAAGGAGGCAAGGCCAAAAAGCTTTCGCATGTTCACTGAGAAAGCCGATGGACCATCGACAGCTGAGAAAGTGAATGACTTGGTTGACGAGCTCCATCCAGAATACGTGGAAGCGTGTCAGCGCGCCTACGATGCGCTCCCTGCTGAGTGCCGCAAATTTACCAAATATGAATCAAAGCCAACACGTTGGCGATTTAGGCAAATTGATGCGGCCGCAAAAAAATTCGGTGTTGAGCTCACTTATTTGGGACCCAAATCGCCCCCAAATTTTTTGTGCAAAACCGACGGAAACTTGTTCGGGATGGATGTTACTCGCCCTTCTTGGGTCAGTCCAATCACCGAAGAATTTAGCAACAACAAGTTTCTGACCAAAACTGTTCTGAGCGCACAGGGTATCTCCGTTCCTTACGGAGAGGTTTGCAACGATTTGACGCAAGCGCATGACGCTTTTGACAAGTTGCGTGGTGATGCGGTTGTGAAGCCTGTGTTTGGAACTGAAGCCAAAGGTGTGACAACCAACATTAAGTCGCGCCACGGACTTAAAAAGGCGTTCGAATACGCAAAGTCGGTTTCGCGAAACGGGCCGGTGATAGTTGAAGAGTATGTCAAAGGCGTCGATATAAGAATTCTATTGATTGGTGACAAAATCGTTGCGGCCTACTTACGGCTGCCTGCGCATATTGTCGGAGATGGGATTAGAACGATTTCCGAGCTTGTCGAAATCAAAAATGCGGCGCGTGCAACTCTGCCAGCTACTCAGGATGCGCACCTGCTCGAGCTCAACATCAGCCAACGACGGCTGTTGACGTTACAAGGGTTACAACCCGATGATATCCCCCACCGCGACAAATTGGTTTTACTTGGAGTTTCGCCTAATTTCACTGATGGCGCTGACCTGGTTCCAATCACAAACCAAATCCATCCAGATATAACGCAAATGGCACGAGACGCAGCGCGAGCCGTCGATCCTACGGCATTTTGGGGCATAGACGTACTCTCTGAAGACTTTGCCGCGCCTCTTACTGAAAAAAACGCATCTATATGTGAAATGAACAGCAGACCCGTCGGTGGCGTTTTCCGACACGCGACACATGGTTCGCATGTACCTTTTTTTGAAAGCGTGTTTGACCAAACGCTCAACATTGGCGATCAGACCATTCCCTGTACCGAGAAAGAAGTCAGCGTTTCCTATGCGCCGGAGGTAAATGATGCGTTTGATAAACAAGTCGCAGATGCCATCATGGCGTCGAGCGCTGGAACAAAGCTCTTAACGCCCAAGATCCTTGTAAAGCAAAGGTCTGCTGCTGCCGATTTCTATTCTCTACAACAGAATTCCAGCGCTGTTAGAAGTGCGCTTGCGCCGTGGCGTTGGCTGGCTCTCCGCGATGCGCTCGATGCCAATGGCGTAAATGTGGCATCGCATTTTCCCTTGGATCATACCGAAATCGCCTGGCATGATCGCGCAAGTCCCATTGGCCGAGCATTTACACTTAAGCGTCGGCATAAGATGAAAACTCATTGGGTTGAAGATTCAAATCGTCTTCGATCTCTGACGAAGAATTACTCTGATTGGGAAATCATTTTTCAGCCCTTCGAAACCACCTCTTCCTTGGAAGTCGCCATTATGGGAGGCGCAGCAATCGCCGCTGCGCAACTTGAATACCGACCAGTGCGTGCGACCGGCGAAGAAAGTACATTGGAGCAACTCGAGAGAACCCTCTTCTTTCGACGCGGATCGATCTCTTTGTCTCAACGGCAGTCCAGAAGGGAGCTTTTGGCTCCTGACGACGTGATGCCAAGGGGCACGCTTCTCCCTCAGCCAAGAACCTTCGCTCGCATGTTGAGTGCGATCAACACGGATGTGAAGCTCACCGAAGGTCTTAAGTCTGCGTGTGATGAAATTTTGAGAGTATTACCTGGTCTGCAGACTGCTACCGTGGTGTTCCGAGAAACCGAAACAGGAGATTGGGGCGTTTCCGAGATTAGGCCCGACATAGATCCGCGACCATTCCTAATCCCCGATGTTGGGGAGCCAATAAATTTGGCTTGTATACAAGCAGGCTTGGTGCTCAAACGGTGCCAAACCTATCCTATCCAACTAGAAAGCTTACAAATTCACTGATTCATCCAGCCTCAAAACGACAGGTTTGAAACAAGAGGTATATCGATTTGCCACGTAGACTTCTCGCCCATCACAGAGCACTAATAATAAGGCACCATTCGGAATTGTCATTTTGACGGTCATTCGGCTACCGATGACACGATCTGGACTTAGCTGGCATCGATGAATTTATCGTCTATATGGCCCGAGCTGCTCGCAAATTTGCGGTCTGCAAGTGTTCTGAATATCGTGAACGGCTTTGGTCTGGAAGCGCGTAAGCTGCTGGCCCAGTCTAACCGCATCGCCAAGATCACATTCACCGGTGAAACCACCACAGGTCGCCTGGTTAGGCAATACGCGGCCGGAAATCTGCTTCCGGTCACTTTGGAGCTTTGAGGCAAGTTGATCAGCCCCACCTGAGTGGTCCAATTTGAATGTTAGTGCATTCTCGGCCTGGGTTTCAACGGGACGATGGCTTCCGGGGCCGACGGGCGGTAGCCCAAGGCACTGTGTGGTCGCTTGGTGTTGTAGTGTTTCCTCCATTGTTCAATCAGGATTTGCGCCTCTCGCAAGCTGTAGAAGACCTCACCGTTCAACAGCTCGTCCCGGAACCGG
>NZ_JAGHRN010000012.1:0-43699 GCF_017743775.1 Shimia sp. R9_1
CGGTGAGGTCTTCTACAGCTTGCGAGAGGCGCAAATCCTGATTGAACAATGGAGGAAACACTACAACACCAAGCGACCACACAGTGCCTTGGGCTACCGCCCGCCGGCCCCGGAAACCATCGTCCCGTTGAAACCCAGGCCGAGAATGCACTAACATTCAAATTGGACCACTCAGGTGGGGCTGATCAATTAGTCGATGTGCGCACGACATCTAGGTCATTTAGAAGCTTTCCAAGGGGGACATCTCAGCCCGAGTATTGAAGCTCCGAAGTGTCCGTCAGTGCGGACATTTAGCGGCCCCAGTTTTGAAGCGATCAGACGTTAGACTAATGGTCAGCCATCGCGCCAAGCTCGCGCTGCTGTTTCCTTCAGTGCCGCTTTATCAGGTCTGCAGGCCATGTTTTTTTATTTTGTTGTAGAGCGTGCGTGTGGTGATGCCGAGCTCTGCGGCGGTCTGGCCGCGGCGGAAACCGTTGCGGGCCAGGGCTTCGGCGATCCATACTTTTTCGGATTTAGCGGTTGCGGGGAGTGCGGGCTCTTCAGGTGTGGCAGGGGCCGTTTGCGGCTTACTGCGCAGGAACTCGACCGCGCGCAGGTCGATGGTGCCGCCATTTGCATTGCGGATGGCGCGCTGCACGGCAAAGCCGAGTTCGCGCACATTGCCGGGCCAAGGGTGCTCTAAAAGCGCGCGTAGGGCGGCGTTTGAGAATTTTGGTTCCATGCCGGTCTGCTTGCGTCCCAGATGCAGGGCGAGCTCGGGGATGTCATCCACTCGCTCGCGCAGCGGGGGCAGGATGACTTCGTGACCGGAGAGGCGATAAAACAGGTCACGGCGAAATGCGCCGGTCTCAGCGATCTCGTCAAGCTGTTCGCAGGTGGTGGAAATGATCCGGGCCGACACATCGCGGAGAGTATGATCGCCGACGCGCTGCACGACCCTTTCATCTGCGAATTTCATGAGCTTGCCCTGATGGTCCAAGGCAAGAGCTGAGACTTCGTCAAGGATCACCGTGCTGCCCGCCGCCTGTTCAAGCGCGCCGCGCTGGCTTCCGCTGCTGCCGCCACCGCGCCCTAACAGATAGGTTGCGCCATCTTCTGAGGTCAGGGCAGGACAATCGACCACAACCGGCTGACGCCGCGCGGCGGGGCCGCTTTCATGAAGGTGCAGTGCGGCGCGGCTTTTGCCTGTGCCGGTTTCTCCGACGAGCAGAACGGGGATATCCGCGTGGGCAAGGTCATTAAGATCAGCGCGGATGTGTTGCATGGCATGGGACGAGCCGACGAGGTCGTGACCGGAGCTTTCTGAGCTGGAGGAACTGCGCGCCAGCGCGGGGATGGCGGTGAAGCCGCGCGTCACTTCGTTCAGGGTTTGCTCGACAGGCAAGCGGTCCAGCGTGGAGCCGGCCACAAAGCCTTCGACCCTGCAGATGCGCGTGACGGCCAAGGCCTCCTCGGGAGATGTGATCGGGCCGCCGTGGCAGAGCTTGTCGACGGTGGCTGGCACACCCTCCAGCACCCGATCAATCAGCCGGGCGGCCGTGTCCAAAGTCAAATGGGTGCTGACCCCGGTCGCGCCGCTGGTAAAGCCGACATTCACGCAGATCGCCGTGGCGCCCGCATCAACCATCCTGCGCGCCTGTTGGTTCGTGCGTACATATGCGAAAGAGGTCAGCCCGGCCTTGGAGGCGAGGCGCACGAGGTCAAGCTCACGCGCAAAGCCCAAACCCTCTTGCTCCAGAACTTCGGAAATGCGCCCG
Organism: Shimia sp. R9_1; assembly: GCF_017743775.1. Lineage (NCBI taxonomy): Bacteria > Pseudomonadati > Pseudomonadota > Alphaproteobacteria > Rhodobacterales > Roseobacteraceae > Shimia > Shimia sp. R9_1. Next base: position 1,758 of record NZ_JAGHRN010000012.1, read on the forward strand.
TCAAGCAGGGTTGTGGAGGGAAAGTTGCAGATGCCGGAAAAGCCCAGATCGCGGGTGCGGCTGACAAGGTTTTCGATATCGAGGGTCGGGTCGCTGACGGAGTATCCGGCTGTCAACGGAGCATCGCAGCGGCCAAGCATTTCACGTTCGGCAAATTCGATCACCCAATCATTTGCAGAACGGACCGGTAGGAAGCTGGTCAATGATGATGCGCCTTGCACCCTGAACCGGCCTGCGTTGAGCGCAAGCAAGTAATCCGCGCCGGCTTTGTCCGCGGCTTTTGCCGTCAGGCCCGAGCCGACGACGGCCGCAAAGAGGAAGGGTTTTTCGGATGTACTCATGGCGCGCCCCCAAACCAGATCACCCCGTCTGCGGTCAACGTGCTGAGTGGCAGTGACTTCTCGTGCCATGCGGACGTATAGACCAGCACTTCGACAGTCGAAGCCTCGGATTTGAGCGCGTTGATTAACCTTTGTAGAGATCCGAGTACCATGTCTGGCGCGATGCCACCTTCTGAGACCAGCAATCCCGGGTGCAGCACCAACCGCTTGAGGCCGGCCTTCATGGCTGCACGTGCCTGTTGCAAGGACAGAAAGAACGCCATCGCATCCAACCCCGCGCTCTGCGCCGACGCGAGAACGTCATATTCAAACTCTGGCGTGGCGGGGATTGTGGCCATTGTCTCCTTTAAGATGCCTTCCAAAAGGATCGAGGAGGGCCAGTTTGCCACGCCTTTATACCCTAACTCTTTGAGGCGCGCGAAGAAGGCGGAGGTGGAGCCAAACGGATCGCTGGCCAGTATCGACGCCCAGTCGCCCTGGTTTGCCGTTTCGCGCAGCGCCCGGTTGTGATCCATGCGCGGCATCACAAAAGACAGATCCGCCTGACGGGGTGTCAGGCCATCAAGCACAGGGCAATAGATGCGGTTTCGCGGGACAGGTGCTGTGACGCAATGTCCGGTCAGGGTCAGTTTCTGCATTCCGATTTGTAGGAAGAAATAGGTCTTAATTGGAAGTAAATTCTGAAAATTTCCGGTATTTGCAAAGAACGGCTTCTTGATGATTATCTAAGTACCTGAAAATAATAGATTAATTTTTCGCACGACAATTCATCAAGATCTGCGCCCTTGCAGAAATTTCCGGCATGGTCTTCGGCAACGGAGGACTCATGACACTTTTTCTTATTGTCACCTTGAACGGTTTGACGCTGGCAGCGCTCTACTTTCTCGCAGCCAGCGGCTTCAGCCTCATCTTTGGTCTGATGCGGACCGTGAATATGGCGCATGGCGCGCTTTTGCTGTTGGGCGGCTATGTCGGGTATAGCGTTGTTGACCTCACCGGTTCCTGGGCGCTTGGCGTCATGGGCGGTGGTGTTGCGGCGGCCTTGGCAGGGGCGTTGGTTCAGTTCGGCGTTCTAGGCTGGATGCAGGGCGACGAACTGCGCCAGACGTTGGCTTCTATCGCGATTTCGATCATCATGGCGGACCTGATGCTGTGGTATTGGGGCGGTATCACCTATCAGGTTGAGCTGCCGGAGGCATTGGCGGGCGGTCAGCGTTTACCGATCCTCGGCGTGGGCTATGCCAATATCCGTCTGGCGCTGATGGGCTTTGCCTTGGTGGCGGGCATTGCGCTGTGGCTCTTGATCCAAAAGACCCGATTTGGCGCCGTGATCCGCGCAGGTGTGGATGACCAAGACATGCTGCGGGCGCTTGGCTATCCGATCAATCGCATCTTTGTTCTGGTCTTTGCCCTTGGTGGTTTGCTGGCTGGCATGGCAGGTGTGGTTTCGGCGAGTGCGTTGTCGATTGCGCCGGGCACGGATCTGCAATTCCTGCTGTCGTCGCTTGTTGTGGTGATAGTGGGCGGCATGGGCTCAATCGGTGGTGCGGCGCTTGGGGCGCTTTTGGTGGGGCTCGCCGAGCAATACGGGCTCGCCTATGCGCCGACCTATGGTGTCGTTTTCACCTTCGCAATCATGGTGCTGGTTCTCGCGGTGCGCCCGCAGGGGCTGCTTGGAAAGGCTGAACAATAATGAAACACGCTGCAATCCTGACCCCGCTTTTGCTCCTGCCTCTGATGTTGAATGATTTCTGGCTGACCCAGGTTGCGACCCGCGCGCTGATCCTTGGAGTTATGGCGCTGAGCCTGAGCTTTCTGGCCACATATCTTGGCGTTGTCTCCTTTGCGCAGGCCACGTTGGCCGGAGTGGCGGGATACACCGTCGCCTATTTCGGGCCGAACACTGTGGGTGTGGGCACTGAGTTATCCTTCTGGCTGACGGTGCCGCTGGCCTTGGTGTTGGCGACCCTTTCGGGTGCGATTGTCGGCCTGATCGCGCGTCGGTCACGCGGGATCTACGCCATCATGATCACTTTGGCGATTGGCGTGGCTTTCTTCTACTTCACCCGCCAGAACTACACCTTCTTTAATGGCTGGACCGGTTTCTCCGGCGTGCGCGCTCCGATGATTGGCGACATGAGCCTGCGTGATCCGCTGCCGCTTTACCTTCTCTCATTGGCAATTGCCGTGATTGCGCTGGTGCTGGTCAACGGCTTTGTCCGCTCGCCTCTGGGGCTGGCCATTCAGGCTGTGCGCGACGCGCCAGGGCGCGTGCTGGCTCTGGGGATTTCAGTCACCACGCCGATTGTCGCAGCCTTTGCCTTCTCGGGTTTTCTGGCCGGAACCGGTGGCATTCTGAATGCCTGGTATCAGGAGCGTGTGTCGTCCTTTTCGGTCGGGCTGGGGCCCATCATCGACCTGCTAATCATCGCGGTGATCGGTGGTCTGCGCCACCCCAGCGGGGCGTTTGTCGGAGCGGTGGTCTTTGTTCTGCTCGACACTTTTGCTGTCGATCTGATTGACCGCGAACGCTTCAACACACTGATCGGCGCCGTTCTGTTGCTGATCGTGATCGCAGCGCCCAACGGGTTGCAGCAGCTTGTGACGGACTGGGGCGCGCGCCTGCGCCCAAGACAACAAATTGAGCAAATCAAAAGGGAGGAACCTTAACATGAACAAGCTCAAACTCGCAGCATCGGTGCTCGCGCTCAGCGCGATGGCCGTGCCGGCCTCGGCCGCCGACATCAAAATCGGAGTGATCTCGATCCTTGAAGGCGCTTTTGCCGCGCTGGGTCAGGATGGCATCCGTGGCGCCGAATTGGCGGTAAAAGAAGTGGGCGGTGAAGTGGACGGCAAGTCCATTGAAGTGATCACCATGTCCTCGGACGCAAGCCCTGACAGCGCAGTGAACGCGGCCCGCAAGCTGATCGAGCAGGATGGCGTTGACATGATCGTGGGCCCGCTGTCTGGGTCCGAAGGTCTGGCGCTGCGCGATCTGTCCAAATCTTACCCGGCTGTGACCTTCCTTAACGGCTCTTCTGCCGCACAGGACACCACGCTGCGTGACAGCTCCGAAAACTTCTTCCGCTTTGGTGGCGACGGTGCCCAGTGGATGGTGGGTGTGGGCGACTATGCCTACAACGAAATGGGCTATGAAACGGTGGCCGTGATCGCCGAAGACTATTCCTTCCCCTACACGCAGGTTCTGGGCTTTATGAGCGAGTACTGCAAAGCTGGTGGCAAGGTGCCTGAGAAGTTCTGGACCCCTATCGGGAACAAGGATTACTCCTCGGTTGTGTATTCGATCCCACAGGATGTGGACGCGATCTTTGTCGCGCTTGGCGGCGCGGATGCGGTCAACTTCCTGACGCAGTACAGCCAGGCGGGTGGCGACAAACCGATCATCGGCGGCTCGATCACCATCGACCAATCGATCCTTGACTCCAAAGGTCCTTTCAAGAAGCTCCTGGTTGGCGCGCCTGCAGGCACCCCGACGGTGAGCGATTATGACGGCGAAGAGTGGAAAGCCTTCACTGCCAGCTACACCGAAGCCTTTCCCGATGGTTTCTCGGCCCCCTCGATCTTTGCGCATCACTACTACATGAGCGCCAAGGCGGCGATGCTGGCTCTGGACGAGGTGGACGCGGATCTGTCGAGCGATCAGGAAGCGTTTCGCGCAGCTCTGACCGATCTGACATTTGTCACCCCGACCGGCGGCACCATGCGTCTGGACGAAAACCGCAACGGCATCGTCGACAACTTTGTGACCGAAGTGTTTGAACGTGAGGACGGCACTCTGGGCAACCGCGTGGTGAAAGTTGTGCGCGATGTGAACCAGCTGCTGGGGCAGGAAAAAGAAACCTTCCTGGCCGCAGGTCCGGTGAGCCGGGACAATCCTTCGTGCCCATAAGTGCTGCAAATACCACCGTCAATGCCCTGGAAGCTCAGGGCATTGGCAAGCGCTTCGGCGGGTTCTGGGCTGTGCAGGACATCACCCTGTCAGTCCGTCCCGGCGAACGCCGCGCGATCCTTGGTCCGAACGGGGCGGGCAAGACCAGCCTGTTTAATGTGCTGACCGGCGATCTGAGCGCATCGACCGGCTCGATCACCCTCTTTGGAAAAGAGGTGACACGCGAGCCGATCAACAAACGCATTCGGCGTGGGCTGCGCCGGACGTATCAGCACGCCCATCTGTTCAACGGGCTAACCGTGCAGGAAACTATGTTTCTGGCGGTGGCCGGGGTGCGCGGCGGCTGGGGTCAGATCATGCCCGTGCGCAAGACCGACGCACGCATGGTCGAGGCAGAGCGGCTGGCCCATGTCGCCGGCGTCGCCGATGTGCTGAGCCGCGAAGTGTCCGAGCTGAGCCACGGTCAGCGCAGGCAGCTCGAGATTGGCATTGCTCTGGCGGAGAACCCTAAAATTCTGCTCCTTGATGAGCCGGCGGCAGGCCTGTCTCCGGCGGAGCGCCCCAAGCTGAGTGCATTGCTGATGTCACTGCCCAAAGACGTGACTGTCGTGCTGATCGAGCATGACATGGATATTGCATTGCAAACCTCTGAAAGTGTGTCGGTTCTCTATAACGGCCGGATGCTGGCCGAAGGCGCGCCTGACGAGATCATGCGCAATGAACAGGTGCATGAAGTTTATATCGGGGGCGCACATGGCCACTGACGCTTTGCTTGAAATACGCGGGCTCGACCTGCGCTATGGTTCGAGCCATGTTTTGCATGGGGTGGATCTGAATCTGGGCGACCGGCCGCTGGGCATTCTGGGACGCAACGGCATGGGGAAGACCAGCCTGTGCAATACCATTCTGGGCCTGCACCCGAACTCAGCCGGGACGATCCGCTTTGACGGCGTTGATCTGTCCGGGCTGGCCCCGGAAAAACGCGCCAGCATGGGCATCGGTTATGTGCCGCAGGGGCGGCGTGTGTTCCGCTCGCTGACGGTTGAAGAGCACCTGAAAATTGTGGCGCGCAAAGGCGGCGCGTGGACGATTGACCGGGTTTACGCGACCTTCCCGCGCCTTAAGGAACGTCGCCGGAATTTGGGCAATGCGCTATCAGGCGGTGAGCAGCAGATGTTGGCCATCGGCCGCGCGCTGTTACTGAACCCGCGTCTGATGGTTCTGGATGAGCCGACCGAGGGGCTGGCCCCGGCAATTGTTTCGGATGTGGTGAAACTGATCGAATTGATCGCCCAAGAAGGCATCGCGGTGCTTTTGGTCGAACAGAACCTGCATGCGGCTTTGGCCTCGGTCAAAGATGTGGCGATCATGGTTGGCGGCGAGGTGGTCGAGCGGATGACCGCGCAGGCGCTTGAGGAAGATACCGCCATGCAAAAGCGACATCTGGGGCTTGAGCCCGGGCAGGCGGGCTGAGGCAGCGGCAGGAGGAGAAGAACGTGAAGATGATCAAGAAAGCCTATGTCGTTGGCACGGCGGACACAAAAGCAGCGGAGCTGTCATATGTGCGCGATCTGATTGAAGCTGCTGGAACGCCGACAGTTCTGGTCAATGTCGGCACCAAAGGCGGCGAAGAGGTGGCGGATGTCAGCGCGGCAACCGTCGCGGCCTGCCATCCTGAAGGCCCTGCCACGGTGTTCGTGAACGATCGCGGGCGCGCCGTGGTCGAAATGTCCAAGGCGCTTGAGGCTTATGTATTGGGGCAGGAAGATCTGGGCGGCATCATCGGTCTGGGCGGCTCCGGCGGGTCGGGCATTATTGCCCCTGCCATGCAGGCATTGCCCATTGGCCTTCCAAAGGTGTTGGTCTCTACGCTCGCCTCTGGCGATGTCTCAGCCTATGTGGGCGCGTCGGATGTGAATATGTTCCATCCGGTCACGGACGTGTCCGGGATCAACCGCGTGTCGCGCAAGCTGCTGGCCAATGCGGCCCACGCGTTGAAAGGTATGATGACCCACGCCATTCCTGAGAGCGCGGATGATCGCCCGGCTTTGGTCCTCTCGATGTTTGGTGTGACCACACCAGCGGTCCAGGCCATCACCGACGAATTGTCGAACGCGTTTGATTGTCTGGTGTTCCACGCCACTGGCTCTGGTGGTCGCTCAATGGAGCAGCTGATCGATCAGGGGGAGATCGCCGGTGCGCTGGACATCACAACCACCGAAATATGCGACCTGATTGTGGGCGGATTTCTGTCTGCGGGTGAAGAGCGGCTGGATGCCGTGGCCCGGACCGGGATCCCTTACGTAGGCTCTTGCGGCGCACTCGATATGGTGAATTTCTGGTCGCCAGAGTCCGTGCCGGCCGAGTTCAAGGGACGCACGTTTTATCACCACAACGCTCAAGTGACATTGATGCGGTCCACAGCCGAGGAATGCGCCCAGATCGGGCGGTGGATTGGTGAAAAGCTCAATGCCTGCAAAGGGCCGGTGCGCTTCTTGCTGCCGCTGCGCGGGGTGTCGGCGCTCGATATCGAAGGCGGCGCATTCCACGATCCAGAGGCAAACGCCGCGCTGTTTCAGGCGTTGCGCGACACCGTGAAGATCACGGCAGATCGCCAGCTTGTCGAGCTGGACATGCATATCAACGACCCTGCTTTCGCCGCGGCGGCGATCAGCAGCTTCAAAGAAATCTATACGGAAAAGGACAGCTGACATGGCGGTTACAGGACGCAAAGACATCCTTGATCGGTTGCGCGCGAAGATCGCGGCAGAGAAGGTCATCATCGGCGGCGGCGCGGGCACGGGCCTGTCGGCCAAATGCGAAGAAGCAGGCGGAATTGACCTGATTGTCATCTACAATTCAGGCCGCTATCGCATGGCCGGACGCGGCTCGCTCGCGGGCTATATGTCTTATGGCAATGCCAATGAGATCGTCAAAGACATGGGGCGAGAAGTGCTGCCCGTCGTGAAAAATACTCCGGTTTTGGCGGGTGTGAACGCGACCGACCCGTTCTGCATTATGGATGAGTTTCTCGATGATTTGGCAGGCATGGGCTTTGCCGGTGTGCAGAATTTCCCCACCGTGGGCATCATTGACGGCCGTTTCCGCCAGGAGCTTGAAGCGACGGGCATGTCTTATGAGATGGAAGTTGAGATGATCGCGAAGGCGCGCCAGCGCGATCTGCTGACCACGCCATATGTGTTCAGCGCTGAGAACGCAGCGGACATGGCCAAAGCGGGCGCAGATGTCATCGTGGCGCATTTCGGCCTGACCACAGGTGGCGCAATCGGCGCGGGCGATAGCGCACCGACAATCGAAGACTGCGCGCGCCTTTATGATGAATGGGCGGCGGCGGCCCGCGCGCACCGCGACGACCTGATCTTTATCTGCCATGGCGGCCCGCTGGCCGAGCCTGAGGATGCGCAAGCCTTCCTTGATCTTTGCCCTGACTGTCATGGGTTCTATGGTGCCTCATCGATGGAGCGCTTGCCGACCGAGCGCGCCATTTCCGAGCAAACCGCAAAATTCGGCGCAATGCGTTGCGGGACCGCAGCCAAAAAGGGAGTTGCCTGATGATCAAATCTTATTCTTCTACCGTTATCGCTGTGCCGGTGGCGCAGGTCTGGGAGCGAGTGCGCGATTTTAACGGGCTGCCGAGCTGGCACCCTGCCGCCACGGACAGTAAGATCGAAGAGGGGCATGCCAATGGCGAGGTGGGCTGCGTGCGCAACTTTGCCCTAACCGATGGCTCTGGCCGCATCCGCGAAACGCTGCTGGCGATCTCCGATCTCGAGCACACGTTGTCATATGACATGCTCCCCAATGGGCCTTTGCCGTTTGTGAACTACATCGCCAAGATGAAATTCACGCCGATCACTGACCGCAACGAGACTTTTGCGGAATGGTGGGCAGATTTTGAGGCCGGAGACGGTCAGACCCAGCATTGGCATGATTTCGTGGCCAATGATGTGTTTGTCGGCGGGTTTCGTGCTCTCGAGGACAGCTTTAAGGGGTGAGGTCTTGCTTGCTGGCCGGTTAAGTCTTGGCCAGCAATTTTTTCGTCTCTTTCGAAGTGCAATGATCATTGAAGTTAGATGGCAGCGATGCGCGCCGGTCAGGTTGGAGACATCGCGAAATCTGTCGACCCGGCCCAGAGCGCGGCGCAGCACTTAGGTGTTGTCGGCCACCGCTTTGGCCTGTTGCACAGTGCCTGTTGGCAACCTGCGCAATAATTTCACCCGACACAGCGCACTTAGGCGGGCCAATGTCAGTCTTCTTCGCTCGGTAGCCGCACTGAGGTAGCCCTCGACGTGGCTCTTGATGTTTGTAGCGACCGAACGTGAAACGTTGTGAAGGTAACACAATACAAAACCGAACAGAGCTAACCTTTGATCGCTGGCTCTAATGTGGGCATTTCGACTTCGTGATTGTCACAAAAACTGGCTCATCCATAGAGCAGTTCAGGCAGCCAAAGCACCAGCTGCGGTATGAAGGTGAGCAGCAGGAGTACGCCAATCAGCGGAACTAAGAAGGGCAGGGTGGCCTTTACACACTGCTCAAAGGGCACTTTTGAGACCCGGGAGAGTACAAATAGCACCATGCCCACAGGTGGCGTCAACAAGCCCAGCATCAGGTTCAAAATGACGATGATGCCAAGGTGAATGGGGTCGATCCCGAATTGCGCGGCCACAGGCATCAAGACAGGCACCAGAATCGAGATTGCGGCGATGGTCTCCATGAAGAGGCCCACGATCAGAACGATCGCCATGATCAGCAGCAATACTACGGCTTTGCTGTCGGTGAAGGACAACACGAATTCAGCAAATTGAGTGGCGATCTGATTGGCTGTCAAAATCCAAGCAAACACAGAGGCTGCACCAACTATCAGCATAATCGCGGCCGTGGTTTCGATGGTTTCCAAAGAAATCACGGCAAGTTTGCGCAGAGTGAGTGTTCGGTAGACCAAAGTGCCTAGCACCAGCGCATAAGCCGCCGCGCAGATGGCTGCCTCAGTTGGTGTGAATGCGCCGGACACAATGCCACCGACGATGATAACTGGGGTCATCAGGGGCAAGAAGGCTGCCTTGAAGCGGGTGCCAATCAGGGTGGCGCTAAAAGCAACGTCGCGGGGATAGGCGCGTTTGCGAGACATCCACCACACCATCACCGACAGAGCGCCCGCCATCATCAAGCCTGGCACAATGCCAGCGACGAACAATTGGCCAATCGAGACCGATGCCATGACGCCAAAGATCACCAAAGGCAATGAAGGCGGAATGATGGGGCCGATGGTGGATGACGCTGCGGTGACGCCCACGCTGAAATCGTCATCATAGCCCGCTTCGCGCATGGCTTTGATTTCAATTGCGCCAAGACCACCGGCGTCAGCCACTGCAGCGCCGGACATCCCTGCGAAGATAATACTTGCGCCGATGTTCACGTGGCCAAGACCGCCATGCATCCAGCCCACAATGGCGCGGGCAAAACCGAAGATACGCGCGGTGATGCCGGCAGAGTTCATCAGCGCACCGGCAAGGATAAAGAAGGGGATGGCCAGTAGCGGAAAGCTGTCCATGCCATTGACCATGTTATGCATCAATAAAACTGGCGGTAGGCCGGAATGCAGAATGTAGGCGAAGGAGGAAAGCGCGAGCGAGAATGCGATTGGCATGCGCAGCAGCATCAAACCAAAGAGCGATGCGAAAAGTATGAAGAGGCCCATGGGTTCTTAGCTCCGTGTCGCGGATTTCAGTCGTGTGAAGAACTGTAGAATGATGATCAATGCATTGATCCCGGCCAGAGCCATCACGCCCGCGTAAAGGTAGTATTTAGGGAAAGGGAGAGAGACCATTTGCTGAAACGAAGTGCGCTGGATAAGCTCCCAAGCTGACCACAGGATGGTCAAAAACAGTGCACAACTCGCCAGTAGAGCAAAGAGATGGACCCACTTCAGGTGACGGCCATAATACTTGTCTACAAATTCGAGTGCGATGTGCGACCCCATCACCTGACAGCGGATTGCACCGCAAAAACTCAGCAAGATCAGGAGATACCGCGCCGCTTCCTCCGTCCATGCGATTGAGTCGTTGAGGACGTAGCGGGTGAAGAACTGCAGGAACACAACACAAAACAACGCCGCAAAAAGCGCGAGAAGTGGGTAATCGGCTATGCTGATTTTGAAGTTATTGAAGTGCAGCTCGTCTTCTTGAGCCAGGGCGTCAAAATCGATTTCAGGCGCTTGGGTCATGTCCTTCATCGGACCTTTCCTTTCCATATGTTGCTGAGCCTGCCGATCGAAATTGGCAGGCCCAGAACCATTTTTATTCTTTGATCGCTTGCAGGCGCGCGAAGATCTCTGGCGTCCAAGGCACATCTGCGCTGGTCAGCATTGGAGACACCGCATCCATGAAGGGTTTGCGATCCACTTCGTTGACGGTCACGCCCTGTGCGCGGAACCAATCAGCGAGTTCTGCCTCTGAGGCAACAATTTCATCAGAGGTGCTAGAGGCGGCTTCCGCCAAAGCATTCAGAAGGGCTTGGCCGTCATCGCCCATTTTGCCGAGGGTGACCGGCGACACTACCATTGCCAGAGAGTTGGTGATGTGGCCCGTTAAGTTGATGTTGGACTGCACTTCATGGAACTTTTTAAACTGGATGGTTGGCAGTGGGTTTTCCTGCGCGTCTACAACGCCTTGTTGCAAAGCGAGATAGACCTCCGCGAAGGCCATTGGTGTTGGATTTGCACCAGTTGCTTTTGGGAACATCTGATAAGCAGGCGCATTTGGCGTGCGGATTTTCAGCCCGTCCATATCTTCTGGCGACATGATTGGCTTGTTGGAAGTGACGTGGCGTGCACCATAGTAAGTCATTGCGGCAATGGTGTTGCCGGAAACCTTGCTGTAGGCCTCGCTCATTTCTGCAAACAAGTCGGAACCGACGTAGGCTTTCCAGTGGTCGTAAGAGCGCATCGTGAAGGGATAATCAGAGATGCTGATCGGACCATAAGACTGACCCAAGAAAGCAATACCTGTGTAGATCACATCGACCGTGCCCAGAGACAAGGCTTCGTTCAGCGCAGCTTCTTTGCCAAGTTGGGAAGCTGGGAACACCTCCATCGTGTAGCGACCTTCGGTGACCTTCTCCAGTAGGTCTGCGGCCCGCTCTGCTGCTGCGTGGTATGGCGTTGAGGCTTCATAGACGTGGCCAAAGCGTAGGACTTCCTGCGCCCAAGCGGTGGATACGCTTGCAGTGAGCGCCAAAGTTGCGCCTAGGGCAACGGTGCGGATGTGATGTAGTTTCATTTTTTTCTCCCTGGGTATGTTTTGAAACTTTTGGCTAAAATGCTGGTGCGTTCGCTAAGAGCGGTGTTCTTACGGAAACCGAGGTTTTGTCCCGGCTTTTTGGAGGGGCGCTCAAATCCAAACTGAGGAGGTCTTTGGAACGATGGCGTACTGCGCAGCTTTGCAACAAGCTGCGTTTTTTCGACGATTGCGCCCTGCGAGATGTCTCCAAATCTGGCATCAACTCACATCTTCCTCCCTGATGTGGGTTGAATGATTTGCATATTTGAAACAGTGTGTCAAATACGAAAGGGTGACGCATGACGAAATCGACTCAATCCTCCTATTCCGCACCAGCTCTCACGCGTGGGCTGAAAATTCTTGAGATTGTGAGCAAAGCGCCAGAGCCGCTAAGCACCCAGGACATTGCCGCCGAACTCGGTCGCAACCGAAACGAAGTGTTTCGGATGATCGCGGTTTTGGAAGCTGAGGGTTTTTTGGAAAAAGCAGGGGCGGGCTATGGGTATGTGACCACATCTAAACTGCTGGAGATGGGACTTAGTGCCCCAATTATAAAAGATATTTTTGAGGCGATTTCACCGATGGCGGACCGCTTTTCTACCCGTACAGGTGCACCATGCCAATTGGTTTTACCAAGCGGCGATGAGATGGTTGTTATGAAGCGATGGGAACCGCCTCTGCGGATGTCAATCAGCGTACCCATTGGTTCTCGCAGACCGTTGGAAGACTCGGCATCGGGTATCGTAATGCTCTGTGCAATGAACCCATTTCACTACTCAGAGACTGAGGCGCGCATTCGAGAGCGAAACCCAGAATTTTGCTCCGACGACTTGGAAGAATACCGCGGATCTTTGGCTCAGAATGGAGTATTGCGCTTCAACAGCCGTTTTATGGGCGGAGTTGTGGATCTCTCCGTGCCGTTGGTTTCTTTGGGCGGACAACTTCATGGAGCACTCACGGTGCCTTACGCCAACAACGCCACATGTGAGGCTGATGTGGAAGAGATTGAGGCCGAGCTTCTAAAGATCAGAAACACCATCGCGACTTCGATTCTACGCGCCTGATATGTTCAATATCAGTCTCGTCAGTCTGATTTAGGGCAGGACGCAATTGTTGTTCGCTTCCAACTTGGAGAGGTTGTGCTGCCCGTGGGTTTTCGGCCTCTCAAAGCAAAATTTGACTAGAGAGTTCATGCTCCTCGGCTAAGCCTAGCTCGGTAGAGGCGTTGTTTTCCCCCGAAACCAGCGAATAGCGCATGAAAAAGGACAAATTTCACACTTGTTGCATTCTGCTACTGGCTTCAGTCAGAGCTAAGACGAACATCGAACTTAAGTGTTTGCGCTTGGCAATATTGCTTTGCATTTGGCGTGCTTTGTGTGTCGGATGGGGCGGTGCAGTCAGTTAGCTAGGAGTATGAGCTTCGGTGCTTTTGGCACTGCCTTTTGGGTCCGTTCTTCGGCCCTAAGTGCGATTGCTTAGAACGAAACCGATGCTGATCGCCGCCAAAACTGGGATCTCACGCAAGAGCTTGGCCAGCCTATCATCAGCGTGATCATGTCCACCATAGATTGGCGACGGAAAAGCTGCGACTAGGCCCACATTAACGCAGCGGTGTTAACGCGGTATTGTACTCTTTTGCGGCAGTTTAGTATCGGTGTTTGGTGAGGGAGGAAACGCTGTTGTATGAAATGTCACACTGGACTCTTGTGCGGCTTCAGCCAAGGCGCGACAAAAAGGGTTTGTTTCCCACGCATTTGGTTGGGAAACTTGAGCACCTGTAACCACACCTTTTGCTTGGTCACTTGCCTATTGAGACAAATACCTTCATTTGCACCAAATAGGGTGCCTGGCCTGATAAGCTTCTCCGATGCAAAGAGACATTTGGCGAGTGTCAAGATCCCAACACAATTTCACAAATGCAATACCTGGGCGCTCCTGACAGAAATTCGCAGTTGGTCCACCAATCAAAAGGCAACGTGGTAATGGAATTTGCTCCAGCGAATGTACAGGATTTGCATGATCTTGTTGCACGCCAGACAGATCGACTTGCGACGGCAATGTGGATTTATGATTTCGACGCAAAGCGCGTCATTTGGGCCAATGCAGCCGCGTTACGTGTTTGGGATGCGGTGACGTTGGACGAGCTGCGCTCTCGTGATCTGGGGGCAGACATGTCCGATACGGTCCATGCGCGTCTTCAGCAGTATCGGGCAGATTTGTCGAACCCTGACCTTGTGTTGAATGAATCCTGGACATTGTATCCTGATGGCAAACCTCAGCATCTGAATGTGACGTTGCTGGGCGTGACGTTGCCTGATGGACGTATTGCCATGTTGTGTGAAGGGACAAGTGATAAGCAGCGCGCGCCAACCACCGTTCGCAGTGCTGAAGCGCTATTGCATACACCGGTTGCGATCTCTCTTCATATGGAGAATGGTGAAACGCTTTATCAGAATCCTGCAGCACGAGAGACCTATGATCCCAAGAAATCTTTTTGGTCGCGATTTGTGGATGCTGAGGTTGCTGATGAGCTTCTGACAGAGCTTTGCGTGGGAGAAGACACGCGTAAGGTTGCGCGCGTTCAGACCACTTTTGGAGAACGTTGGCATGAGATTATCATGCAAAAACGCGTGGATGCGGTTGACGGTGATATCGTCATTTTGACCAGCGAAATTGATGTAACTGAGGTGAAAGAGGCTGAAGAACGCGCTGAGGCGGCAGATCGTGCCAAAACAGAGTTTCTTGCGGTGATGAGCCATGAAATTCGCACACCTTTGAACGGTGTCATCGGCACAGCCGACCTTTTGGCGGATACAGCTCTGGACCCGCAGCAAAGCCAGTTTGTCGCGACCATCAACAGTTGCGGTACATCGCTTCTGACCATCATCAACGACATCTTGGATCTCTCCAAGCTGCGCGCCGGTCAGATGACAATTCAGGTACAGCCTTTTGCACTGACGCAAGTGTTTGAAAGTGTTGGTGCACTTATGTCTGCGCGTGCAGCCGAAAAAGACCTTGATCTGACAGTACGGGTCGATCCGGTCTTACCCAAGACTTTTGTCGGTGACGCAGGTCGACTGCAGCAGGTGGTGCTGAATTTCGTGAGCAACGCCATCAAATTTACAGATAGCGGATTTGTGCGGGTTGATGTCACCGGAGCCTGCGACACGGATGGTCAATGGCGTCTGGTGTGCCGTGTGCAGGACACAGGATGCGGTATCCCGGAGCATGAGCTGGGCCGCGTTTTTGATGAGTTTGCCCAAGTGGACGGGACGTACACGCGCAGTCATGACGGGACCGGGCTGGGGTTGGCGATCAGTTCGACGCTGATCACCCTTATGGATGGGGACATCTCTGTCGAAAGCACTTTGGGCCACGGGTCGACGTTCGCTTTTGAAATCAACCTGAAAGCCGCTTCAGACGTAACGCTCGCACAGGATGCCAAGGCGCAGATTGGCGGCAAAACTGTTTTGGTGGCGGATAATGACACAGCGCGGCGTGCCATCTTGTTGGAGTTGCTGACGGCCTGGGGCGCTGCGACACATGTGGTTTACTCAGAGAGATGTTCGGATCAGTCTCTTCCGCAGGCAGATCTCGTGATCGTTGACGAAGGTAGCCTGTCGGTATGGCAGGAGATGTCACACAACCAAAGCGATGCGTTACCAATTTTGCAGTTGAACTCTGTTCAGTCGACGCCGACGGAACTGGACATGCAAGCCACTAGCGGGATTGTCCATTTGATGAAACCCCTGCAAGCGACGCAACTGCGCAATGCTATGATGCGCCTTCTGAGCCCGGATGGTTTCAAACTATTGGCCGAAGCGCCCAAGCCCATTGCATCTGAAAGCCCTGTTTCCACGCCTCTTGTGGACTCTGATGACGAGGGAGCAACGGGCGCAGTGGACGTTTTGATCTGTGATGACAACATGACCAATCAGCGCTTGCTTATGGCGATTGTAAAAAAGCACAACTATCGTTTTGTAGTTGCTAAAAACGGGGTTGAGGCCATTGAGCGCTATCAAAGCCACCAGCCCCGTATGATCCTGATGGATGTCTCCATGCCTGTGATGGATGGTTTACAGGCGACCCAGAAAATCCGCGAGTTGGAGGCAGACACATCCTCCTATACGCCAATCATTGCCGTGACCGCGCATGTGAATCAAGGTGAGCGCGAGAGGTTCTTAGCCTGTGGTATGGATGACTACCTTGCCAAGCCTTATCGAGCTGGTGAGGTGCTGGATCGGATAGCGGGGTTTCTTTCGACATAGCGCATTCTGAGCTGCCTTATTCGACTGGTCTAGTATGCTTGTTGGTGCATTGTCGATCTGGCCATGCAATTTTGCCCACTGGTTCCTCACCGGATTGTAGGTCTGTGGAGATAGTTGAGCTGGTGTGTCGAATATGAGCGCTTTTAGCGGGCTGGTGTCGGACGCAGATCATTGCCTTGCATCTTGCGTTTTCAGGAATGTAAGTGAGAGCGAACTAAGCTCTGCGGGCATTGAGAGTTCAAGCGGACTTAGCAACGCTATTTGCGCTTCAATAACCTCATGTTTGGCCTCATTCATGCCAGACCACTCAGAAACTCTTCGGCGTTTTCTAAATGCTTCGCTTTTGCCTCCGGTGAAATCTTTGCGCCTGTCCGGCAAATCATGGCCCAGCGGGGATTTTTGGCGAGCGCGTCGGAATGTTTGAAGATGAAGCGCCAATATAGTCCGTCCCAAGTGTCGGACCAATCTCCTTTGGGCCAATGGCTCATTTTGCGAATGTAGTTTGACCCGGAAAAATATGGCTTGGTGGTGATCAGACCACCGTCAGCATGTTGGCTCATGGCATAGACGTTGGGAACCATGACCCAGTCATAGCTGTCCACAAACATTTCCATAAACCAGCGGTAGACATCATCTGGCTTGATCTCGCACAGAAACATAAAGCCGCCCAGCACCATCAACCGCTCTGTGTGGTGGCAATAGCCGGTTTCCAAAATACGTTTGATTGTGTCGTCAATCGGGGCAATTCCGGTGGTGCCTTCATAGAAGGCAGCAGGCATTGGCCGACCATGACCCCAGTGGTTTGAGGTCCGCATGCGCACGCCCAGATCCTCATAGGTGGCGCGCATAAACTCGCGCCAGCCAATGATCTGGCGGATGAAACCTTCGACCGAATTGAGCGGAAATTTTTTGCGCTTGGCGTAGTCCAGGGTTGCGCTCAAAACCTTATCGGGCGTGATCAACCCAATGTTTAAGACAGGCGTTAGAACGGCGTGCCAAAGCCAACTCTCTCCCTGCACAATGGCATCTTCAAAATCACCGAACTGCGCAAAGCGCCTTTCAAGAAACTGATCTAGCCAATCTGAGGCCGCGCGGTGCGACGTTGGATAATAAAGGGTGTCGAGATGTCCAGGCGCGTTTGGAAAGTCGCTCAGAACGCTGTCTTTCGCGGCTTGATCGATATCGTCGTGGTGGGGCCAGTCTATCCAGGGCAGGCTTTGCAAAAGCGCTTTGGGCACCTTCTTGCGATTGTCTTCGTCAAAACTCCATTGACCGCCCAAGGGGGCATCGCCGTCCATCAGGACGTTCAAACGGCGGCGTTGGCTTTTATAGTATTCCGCCATAAACCAGCGTTTGCGCCCGGCAGACCACGCTTGATTGTCGGCGCGCGTGTTCAGAAAGCCGGGTGAAGGCAGGACTTCAAGCGCGAGCCCCACCTCGGCGGCCGCCTGCCGCAGCCGTCTCTCAGCGATGAAATCGACGGGGTCGGCCATGACGACATGAGAGATCTGCTGGGCGGCGAGCCGTTCGAAAAGGTGCAAGCAAGCTTTGGTGCAAGGTTCATATGGGATGAGCTCCACATCAAGCCCTTTGGCCTCCAACTCTTGTTGATATCTGGCCATGCTCGCCCGATGGAGCCAGAGCTTCTGTTTGTGCATCTGAGTGGGATATTGCGGATCGCCAAAGAACAAAGGGTCCTCAAACAAGGCCACCTTTTGCAATGGAAAATCAAAGGCGGGGTGCTGGGCAAATAATTGATTTGGAAGCACAAGAGCGGCGTATGTCACGGTGTTTCTCGGTTTGAGTGATGGGCTCAGCGGACCAGATCCAGCTCACGCAGGATGGAGGGGATCTTTTTCTTGAGACCAAAGAAGCCGGCCTTGGCATGCGGCCAAGAACGCGCATCATAAGGGCGCAAAATCCGATGCAGGTGTATTCCAGCGGCGCGCAGTTTCGGCTCGGCGGCGTCCAGCCGCGCGCGGGCTGGGCCAACAGGGCAATAAGGTGTGACGATGGTGTTGACGTTGCATTCTTTGGCTGCCCTGATCAGGGGTTCCGCCCAATCCTCATGGGCCTCTCCGACCTTCCCAAAAGGCAACAATGCGCTATCCATGGCGTCCTTCGCGAAACTTGATGCCACATCGCCGATCTGGCCAGGTGAGCGGCCATGTGTCGCCGTTAAGCCAATCACATCGACGAGCGGACATGGTACGGTGTTTGCCACCTCCATGTCTTCTTCTGTGATCAGGAGCAGATATGGCTGCGTGGGCGGCTGATTTGAACGGGCGTGGAGCGCGATGCGCGGATGCTGTTCCGTTTCAACCAAAGGTTCTGCGATATCGGCCAAACCTTGAGGCTGAAACCTGCCATTGGTGTATTTTGCGATATTGTCGGGGCGCGCCAGATAGGTCTTCCTCTTCGTATGGAGCCCAGCCACCCAGCGCCAGCTCAACGTGTTTGAGGCAGGATCCCCGTCTACAAGATGGCGCATGAAGACATCCGCCCCCAATTCCCATGGCAGCCTGAGCGTGAAAATCCAGATTGAGGCCACCCACATCCGCGCGTGATTGTGAATATAGCCGGTAGCGGTGAGCTCTTTCATCCAATGATCAAAACAATCGATGCCAGTGCTGCCGGAGATCGCATCCTGATACGTGGTGTTTAACGCGTCATCGCCTTCCAGCCGCTTTAGGCACGCCAGAAGGTTTCTCTGATAGCTGGTCCAGACACTTGGCCGCTGTTCCAGCCAGCCCTTAAAATAGGTGCGCCAAAACACTTCTTGTATGAATTTCTCGGCAGCTTTCTCCCCATGGGCCGCCAGTACACGAAAAAGCACTTCTTCCTCAGTCACTAGGCGGTGCCTCAGCCAAGGCGACAGCACGGAAACATTGTTGCGTCTGTCAGACCCGAAATCATAATTCCGGGTGCGCGCATAGTGACGTCCAGTGCGAGATACAAACTGTTCCAGACGTGTCAAACCCGCTTTTCGCGTGGGTTCAAACCGCACCTGTTCCAGAGGGTCGTCCAGCTCTTCAAATCCCGAGGTCATGCGGCCGCCTTGCAACGTTGCGAACAGTATTTGACGGCCTCCCAGTCCCTCTCCCATTTTTTGCGCCACGCGAAGGGTCGTTTGCAAACTGGGCAGAGTTTCTGCGGCAAATCCGCTTTTTTGCGCATTTTCATGTGACGTCTCCGAGGGGCAGGCTGAGTTGGGCAGGGTTCGCGGCGATCTTTGATTTTCTCTTGTGGGCGCGCCCGGATTTGCGGCTGGCATGTTTGGCGGCAATGGCCTGTGCCTGATCTCGAAATTCAGCCCGCCGCCGCACCGCCCAAACCTTTTCTCGTGCGGCCTTTGCCGCCGCCAAGTGGTCAAAAACACGCCTCGGATATCTTTGATCAATAACGGCATCGGCGTTTTCCGCGTTCCATGGCTCATGGAGATCTTGATCTGTTATCTCGGCCAGCTCAGGCACCCAGCGGCGAATGAACCTGCCTTTTGGGTCCTGATCCAAACCTTGCTTGACCGGATTGTAGATGCGGACAGTGTTGATACCGGTTGTGCCGGATTGCATCTGGACCTGGCTCCAGTGAATACCGGGTTCATAGTCTGTAAACATCCTTGCCAGATGTAGCCCCGGCGCGCGCCAGTGCAGCCACAGATGATAGCTCGCGGTGGCCATCACCATCGCGCGCATACGAAAATTCAACCAGCCCGTGGCGCGCAAAGACCGCATGCAGGCATCCAGAAACGGATAACCTGTTTCGCCCGACGACCACGCATGTAGAATTTCCGCTTCTGGGTCTTTGGGGCGCAAATCGTCATACAACGGGTGCAGATTGCGAAACTCGATCTGGGGTTCGTC
Organism: Shimia sp. R9_1; assembly: GCF_017743775.1. Classification (NCBI taxonomy): domain Bacteria; kingdom Pseudomonadati; phylum Pseudomonadota; class Alphaproteobacteria; order Rhodobacterales; family Roseobacteraceae; genus Shimia; species Shimia sp. R9_1. The sequence continues at coordinate 21,441 of NZ_JAGHRN010000012.1, forward strand.
TTCCAGCTTTTGAATGAAATGGCAGTGCCAGTGCAAACGGGCGGAGAAAGACCGCATCGATTTCTGCCATTCCGTGGCGCCTGCTGGCAACGCGCACCGGGCGGCTTCTGTGGCCTGAGCAACTTCGCGGATCGATACTGCGCCCCATGCAAGGTATGGGGACAACCGCGAGCAGGCGGCGGCCCCTCGCAATGGGCTGGACATCAACCGTTGATACTGCTCGCCGCGCTTGTTCAGAAAGCTGCTCAGAACCTCCAATGCCACTTTACGCCCGCCCGCCTGCCGGTGGGGACAGGGTGTCTCTTGCAGTCCTAGGTCTTTGGCGCTGGGAAGCGTGCCAAGCTCGAGGCCCAGTGGTGTAAGCTGCGGAGGGGATACTGTTGGTTGCACCATCTGTGCGTCCCAACGATTGGCCCACCCGTTTCTGGATTTCAGTCGGCGAATTACGCCGTGGTTCTGAAGCTCATACCATGGCACGCCAGCTTCGTCGCACCAGGCTGCAACCTCTTTGTCCCTGCGATAGGTCCAGTCGTTTCCTGTCTCTTCATGCGACCAAAGTGCATCCAGGTAGCCTCGTTTCTTTAGGGCTTCAAAGGTCTCGATCACTGTGCCAACTCGAACAATGAGTGGCTGTCCGAGCCGTCCGGTTTCGTCGCGCAGTTCAGCAAGGGTTTCCGCCACAAAACCCCACTGCCGCTCTGATGCGTCCGGTTGCAGCCACAGGCCTGGTTCAACGACATAAAGCGGCAGCACAGGACCACGCCGTGCGGCCTGAGCCAAGGCAGCATGATCTGAGACACGTAAATCCCGCTTGAACCAAACGACTTGCAAACCCGCGCTTCTCTTTGTGAGTTTTTGTTTGAGATCATACGCGTGATGTCGCGTAACAGATCAGAAAAAGCGCTGATAGAGCGCGTTGATTGCTTGAAATTTGGGTATGCGCTATTTGGATTATGCCGCTGGTTGGGCAGCTGCTGCAGCAATATTTGACTGGGGCTCCGCGGCCAAATTTGGCAAGTGGCTGAAGCTCTTGACTAAGGCCATTTCGCGGCTGAAGCCAATGCCGCTCATAAGGCAGTCTTTGGTGAAGGGGTAATCCCTTCCGTCACCTATTGCGATCCTGAGGTAGCATGGAGCGGTTTAACAGAAACAGGAAGCCAAAGCGCAGGACACCAATTTTTGAAACGACTTTTTGTGGATGGCATCGGGCCGATCATCATCCATGGGGCGAGAAGAGGAGCCGATCAAATCCCGATACCAAGCGGATTCTTGGAGGGGGTGTTGTTGGTCAGGGCGCGGGCGATCTGATCGCTGAGATCGCCTTGGCGATAGAGATGGGAGCGGATACAGAAGATATCACATTGACCGTGCACCCTCATCCAACTTTGTCGGAGACAATAGGACTGGCTGCCGAACTGTTCGAAGGCACCATCACCGACCTTTAAGTATTGGTCGCCGCTCATAACCCAGCGACGCGCAGGAGGTTTGCAACCCAAGTATAATGCTCACCATTCTTGAAGCAGGTCGGCCAGGCCCAGTTTTCTGCGGTAAAGCTGGGTTGCAGGTCACGGATTTGGCGAGCGTGTCTGCGGGCGAGTGGTAGGTTTTTTGCGTCCGCGGATAAAACACATAGCACCACGCGCGCGCGTACGCTGCCTGGGCTGACGCGCAGCACATTATGGGCGTGTTGCCATGCGCTCTGGTCACCGGACAAGGCCAGCGCCATGGCCAAATTGGCCTCGATCCAGATTGGCGGGTGGGGGGTGAGTGCGAGGGCCTGACGGCACAGCGCGATCTCGCCATCGAGTTGATCGTCATACCCCAAAAGCCCTGCGTGATATCCGAGCAGTTCGGGACTGTTCTGAAACTGATCCAGAACCTGTTGCATAAGGCGGCAAGCCTCGCTGGTTTCGCCAGCGACATTGCGGGTAAATGCCTCAAGTGCTGCGCAATAGGCATCATTGGGGTGGCTTGCACGCAGAGTCTGGCAGGTAGAAATCACCTGATTGAGTGTCTGCTCAGGCGTGGTATCCATACCCAAGCGGATCATGTCCAACCGGCAAAACCCGATCGCGACGTGGGCAGGCAAATAGCCCTCATCCAGTGAAAGACAGGTCTCATATTGTTGGATTGCACACCTTAGCCCGTCCTGTGTGGTGTGGCTTTCCTGAATGCGACCTTGCTGAAAGGCGGTCCAGATTTCGGTTGTGGTGGTGCGCGAGGACCAGATGTCGGACCAGTGGCCGTCACGCAGGTTCAGCTGCAAGGCCTGTACGACCTGCATTGAAATTTCTTCGACGGCATTAAACGTGTCTTGTGCCTGAAACCGGAAACGTCCCGCCCAAAGACAGGTTTTGTCGAGTGACGAGGTCAACTGCGCAGAAACACGCATACCCTCGGCGCCGATGATCACCCGTCCGCTTAAGATGTACCCCTCGACCGGGCCTTCCTGGCGGCTGGCATCCCGCAATTCAATCACATCGGAAAGCGTTCCGAGTAAGAACATGAGTTCGTCGTGGATTGAGCTCGCTGCAATATCCAATTCGGCATCACTGCCGACCTGCTCCATCTGTTCGACCATAACGGTGGGGCGCTGACGTCCCCATTGGGGTAGCCCTCTTGGCTGAAACGGCAATCCGTTAGGGGTTTCCTCACTTGTTTCGAGATCCCAATAGGCCTGCCGTTCTAAGGTCAGCCAGTCCTCAAATTCCGGATCAGCGACGTCCAGTCCTTCGAGCAATTCAGAGCGGTCCGGCAACAACTGCTCATCAAACAAATCGACCTCAAGCGTGTCCAGTTTGATGGTAACGGTTTCACGATCGATTTCCAGAAAATCGAGGCCGAACTTGCCGAAATGTTTGGTCAGCACGCTCAGCTCTTTGCGCAGTGAAGAGGCTCCCTGCGCCGGAGCGCTTGTGCTCCACAGCCGGTCCTGAATCCAGACCCGGCTGCGGACCGTGTTTTTTGACAACAAGACCAGCGCGATCAGCGCTTTGGCCTTGGTGCCGCGCGGCGTTGCGTCCCGCCCATCATCGCAGATGATCTGAAACGGGCCCGAAAGGAAAATCTTGGTTCGAGCTTGGCTCATGGTCATCCGTCAGACAGGCCGCAAAGCCTTTGTTACTTGCCGCACCCGCGGACCGAGATTTCACCCATAGCTTCGGCTGCGATATCGCGCAGATCATACTCGTCCAGAGGGGAGGGTTCGGGTTTGCCTCTCTTTGAGGAGATATCCGGGATCACCACGTGAACCTGTTTTGGGCTATCGTATACAAAAGTAATCTCCGGGTTCAGGGACTCGCCGCTTTCGCTGGTGCCGGCGAACATGTTCCGAATGGATTTTTCGCCTGCTTCGCGGTTTGCGCCTTGCGACTGATCGGACGCAGCCGCCAGTTCAAGAATTGCGTGGCCAAGTTCCTTAAGTGAGAAACTGTCATTCAGTTTCAATCGTGCCATTCCAAAAGTCCTTTTTCTAGTTCAATAATAATAGTTAATAACCCCTTAAGCAGTTTGCCGGAACTGAAAATGACCGACACATTCATTCAAAGTGCCGAAACCGGGAAACTTATTTCCAAACCATCCTTTGCCGACTTTCCTGACAACGCCCCAATTCATGTGGCGTTTCGGCTGATCGAGCTGCGTGCGGGCAGCATTTCTCCGCCAGGAGCGATGAAGCGGCGGGTGGCTTTCGGGGTAGCGGATACTCCCGAACAGGCTGCGCGATTGTCGGGTTTTGAGGCAATTGAGCGTTACGCCCTGCAATACAGTTCAGATCAGGATCGGACCTGCCACAGTCTGATTGCGTTAGGTGGTGGTTCATACGAAATGCCGAGGGCGGCCTTGGCGATTGGGGCGCCAGACACCAATGGCGCCGTTACCTCCAAAGGGGCCGCAGCAGGACAAACACATGCTGATGCTGCTTTGCGCGCGGTCTATGAATGCCTTGAGCATGCCTTGGATCAGATGGGGGAGTATACTCACCGCGTCGCGCCAGACTGTTTGCCGCAAGCCCTAAATGCGTGGCTATCGCGGCATTTGCGCAAACTTGACATCCATGTGCAGCCGGTCCCCGACATTGGGCTACTTGTGCGCGCCGTGTGCAGTGATTTCGATGGTGGGCGGCCTAGCTATGGCACGGCTTTTGCCAACGACTTGGAACAGGGAGCATTGAGCGCGGCAGGGGAAGCAATCGTGTCGTGGCGCAATATGGTCACTTTGGACCACAAAGGGGTCACGCCAAAGGATATGGACGCTGAGGAGGCGCGTTTCTTTGAGCTCTACCGTGGTGCGCGAGGGGATCGGCCGATGTCGCCACAGCAAAAGTTTAGCCGCGAAGCATGGCAAACTTTGCCACCCGATCTTAATCGCGCTCTGGAGTACGCGGCCAATGTCTTGGGCAAACCGGTTGCTGTGTTTGACATGACCGCTGCAGACATACCTCTGCCTGTTGTAAAGGCCGTGCCTGTTATGAGTTGATATGCTCATAAACCGGCCAGCGCTCTGCTAGCTTTCGCGCAACCCCCGCGTGCCGGGAACCACTCCTAGCGGATTTTCATATTGATCCGCGAAGGTGGCAATCTGTTTGCATCTTTCATAGCTCGGCAGCCCGCGGGTAATTGAGGCACACGGTCGCGTGGGGATGTCGCGAAACTCATCATTGGCGATCGGGCGCGGCGTATCTCCGATCACAACCAGCGGTCCCACCTCGATCAAGCGCGCCAAAAGGTAGCCTGACACAGGCGACGTTCGCGCCCCGTTGGTCCAAAGCAGGTCATCCAGAAAATGCGGATCTTCGTCGCCGGGGCCGAACTCAAGCCGCATCATCATGCCGTCTGTTCCTCGAGAAAAGCGCCCCCATTCTTGTGGAACAGGTTCACCATCAAGGCTCAGATCCTTGGTTCTGAGCGCACGCAGGTAAACCCCCAAAGGATTGGCAAAGGCCATCACCCGCCCCTGAGGCGGGTTTTTGCCGCGCAAGAAAACCTGATCGTAGGCTGCCTGAGCTGCGCCGGTATCAGCATTACGGCAATAAAGATCTTCGCGATCTACCGACAGGAAGATTTCTTCCAGTTTGGCGCGTCTGCGTTTGCCATCCTGATTGACCGCATAGGGAAATGACCCGAAATGCACGACAAAAATCAGATCGCTGAGCCCGTTGATGTTTTCGGCCATGAACAGCACATGTTCCATATTCAATGGGTGTTCGGGCGGTTGTGCCCTGCCGAACCCAACCAACCTTCTGCGGAAGATCTCGGTGCGGGTTTTGACAGTTAAGCTATTCCATTGCTGCTCAGAGATGCCAAACAGCTCTTCGGCCTCATAACGTCGGCCAGTGATACTGGTTACACACTGCAGGAAGTAAGGCAGGTCATGAACCGCCATCGCTTGCCACCACTCCATCAGTTCGGTTGTTGCAATGAACCGTTTGGGCCGCAGATTTCCATCGCTGTCAGGGCGCATGATCAGCGCATATTCTAGGTATTCATTATGCAGCTCTGCCCGTCCAGGCCATCCCCAGTCCGAAAGTTGAACAGCCAGTTCTTCGCCGAGACAATCCAGGGGTTCACGCGGGTTCGCTGGCCATTTGATAGAATGAGCGATTTTGCCATCAGCGATCTGCGACGGGTCAGTGACCAAAAAAGGGTTGGCTTTGTGCGAATTTATCTTGTCGAGTATAGTGTCGTTCCATACGGCAAGAACCGCATCGCTTACATCCGGGTCCGCGCGTCCTGGCGACTGAAAAGTGTACATCGTTACGTCCCTCAAACAATTCGGGATTAAGTTTGTGCGACCGCAAGAAAGTCCCTGCTGCCGCGCCTTCCCAGAGAGCATAGATTGGGGCAAGCTCTGCGGGGGATGGTGAAGAATTCACCGGCGCGGCCACCAAAGCATTCACCGGTATGTCGTTTTTGCTCGCCTGTCACGATTGGGGTTGCGGTGGCAGGTGGCGGGTCCACCAATCACTCAGGCTACAGCCAGATACGCGGATTTCAGAGCTGCCGGCCCCATTGCCAGAGATCGTCAGAAAGTCACCATCGAAGGTTTCAAGCGTCATGGTCACATTCGAGCGGAAGGTCGCCATATGTTCCGCTAAGATGCCGACAGCAATCCGCTCGCCCATGCGCAGGCTGTCGAAACTGTCGCTATAATAATTCACACCGGCCATGCAGCCCGCGAGGGACATGTTTTCAGCCAGTTTGTTCAACTCACCGTTCAAGGTCAGCACGTCAGAGGCATCGTCACCCTTTGTTTCCTTTAGGTTCAGGCCTCCGTCTTCCGGCACAAATGCAGCTGGCGCACCGGCCTCTTTCAACGACATCGGTCGCTGGTCCGCGCTGTGGGTGCAGAAAAATGCTTTGAGTACAGTCACACACCCGCCAGCTATCGTTGCATGCCCGGCCCCATAGGACGGATGCATGGGCGATCCTCCCGGGGAAGCCACCGGCAACAATAGGTTGCGTGTCATTTGGGGCAGGCGGCTCCAAGAGCGGGTGTTGTGCTTGAAGCGTCGTTCAGATGGAGCTGCAACAATCGCTTCAATCAGGTTGAAGTCCTTGGAAGAGGCCGACCCCAGCTTGTCCACATGCTGAGTGGCCATCGCCTCCGCCGCGCCAAGCTCTGCGCCATAGCCGTTTTCAACCAAGCAGGCCACGCTGCCCAGTTTTTCGGGGCGTGCCCGGTTATGTGTCTCAAATTTCTGCCGCCAAGAGGCCCTGTGCGCCCGTTTGGCGGTCTCTTTCAAAAAGGACAAAAGATGCTCTTTTCCCGAGTCGTCAAAATGTCGCCTATCCTCATGTTGGGATAGGCCAAGATCACTTTTGGTATTCCAATCAAGCAGCAATGCGGCCGCATTTAGATAGGGCTTACAAGAGGCATCAATGCAGGCCAGCGTGGCGAGGTCACGCGGCGTTTCAATAAACTTTTTTTTGCCTTCAAAAGCAGCGCGCTCTTTTTTTGTATTGGCGCCGTTTTGCACATCCAGCCACTCTGCCCAATCACGTAGATAATCTACACCGGGTGCGCGTTCGATGATCCGCGGGTCCCAACGCCCGATCTTAAATTGAGCGCTCTTGTCTGGAAGCGCATCGCTCTTTTCTTCTGGCCCAGCAGCCCCTTGGAGCAAAAACTGCGAAACATAAGGGCCATCCGCGCAACCGGCACTCGACCCGCGGAAAAGAGTTTGCGGCGTCAGGTTTTCGCCATCTCGCGTGCGCCTGTTGGAAGAGACCATGCTGAGCGGATTGCCTTCGGCATCGGTTGGCGTTTGCTCAGGGTCAAACCAAGGCATATTGGATAAGGCAGCAGCGACTTGCTGAGAGGTCTTGCTGGTCCGCATGGCTTCAAACGAAAGATCCCGGAGATACGCCATGGCATAAAGTTCAGCCATTTCGGCTGCCAACTCATCCGACCCTAGGCAGGGCGCGGGCGCTAAGGCAACAGAGTTTGCTTCTGGCGCTTGCGCAACCAATTGATGGTACGCAAAAGGCATGTCCCAATTGCGCCAAGAAAATTCGCTACCTTCCGCATTGGGGCGGGTTTGGAAGCTGCCGCAATATGCCGGTGAATCAAAAAGCGCGATCCGGTTGCCCATGTTGTCCGTGTAGCTAGGATCCGAAATTTCTTCAAAAAAGTTATTGTAGGAATACGTTGTGACGATTCCGAAAGCATTGTGCTCCAATCCTTTGGAAAACCGCGTTGGCCATGTGCCGGGAAATGCGTCTGCCTCGCCGTTGCAGCGGGTTTCAACGGCCAAAGCACTCAGAGGAATGGCTGCCGCACGGCACTTGAGTGCCTCGACCACTTGGCTGGATTCCGATACTTTAGTGGTGGCGTAAGCAACATTTGCTTCTCTTGTCATGATGCCCTCCTTGGTGCTTGGGTGCATCAGGAACAGGCGGCATTACCGGATCGTTACCGCTTTCGCTGAGATCGTTACTTTGAGAAAAATTTGACCGAAATTTAGGACGGTTTTGGTGTTTGTCTTTTTCCGAAAATCTTGCGCTTAGCGAGGCTAGGTAATGGATTGGCGGATTAGTCAGCTAGGAATTAGCGGTGATTGAGCGATAGGCTAAATGGCAAACTCAAAACTCAGGGTCAAAAAGTCGCCTTGCTTAACCATTCACCAAGGTCTTTTTCCGCAGATGAGATGACTTCGGTATTCAAGATCTGGTTGCGTATCGCTTTTGACACTGCCCTGACGCGCTTGTTGATCGCTACATCAGCATGCGCCAGGGGCAGGTCGTTGACGTCCAACTTTTCATAGATTGACAGCAACCGGTTCTGCACAGTCCGTAGGGCGAGTTTGCGGCGCTGCGCTATGATCTTGTCCGGCAGTCCAAGCGCCAAATCAGAGAGAATTGCTAGCTCGACTTCGGTTAATGCTTCACTTGAGCGGCTCTGTTCGCTTTGAATCTGATGGATCTCGCGATCGACCATGATCTGGCCTTCGAGCAGCACCGCGCGTAGCGCCAGTTGCATGCGAGAGGGGCTCGCGGTTTTGAGCACGTATCCATAGGCGGCTTCTCTAGGGACGATCCGCGCAATGCCACGCAGATAAGCTTCGTCAGAATAGTTTGACCAGAACAGAATGCGCGTGCTCGGCCGCTCGGCCCAAATCGTGCGCGCGGCCTCAATCCCGTTGCGCTCTTTCATGCGCAGGTCCATCACAATCGCTTCGATAGCATCGTCGCGAGCCATCTGTTCACCCTCGCGGCCGTTTGTGGCCAATTCCACTTCTATAGCTTCAGGCAGCGCTTCGGAGACCAGTTCCGTGAGGTAGCTGGCATGCATAGCATCATCTTCAACCAGGAGAACCTTCATGCTGGAATCTCGTCCTTGCTGGTGCACTCTGATGTCGGTAGACAGACAATGACCTCGGTGCCATTGGAATAGGAGACATCGAACTGAGCGGCGATGAGCCGGGCGCGGGTGCGCATATGCATCAGGCCGCCCGATGCTCTTGCTGGCTCCAGTGCGGGATGTTTTTGACCATCATCGTGTACCGATAGATATAAACCGTCGCGGCAGGCGATCTCGACTGTGATGGACTGCGCTTGCGCGTGGCGAACAGCGTTGTTAATCGCCTCTTGCGCGATCCGAAACAGTGCGATCCGTTTTGCTTGAGGCAACTGATCGACAAGCCCATCTGACAAGTCGCGTACATCAATCTCCAGTTGCTGGTCCGGCCCAACGGCGCGCTCCAAATGTGTACGAACTGCGTGCTGAAACCCGAAAAGTTCCAACAGAGAAGGGATCGACATGTCTATGATGGTTCGCAAATCCTGAATGCATCTCTGCATATGGTCGCGCAAAGCGGCGATATCTCGTTGCGATTTGCAGCATTCCAACTCGCGGCTTATCCGCGTCAGGTCCGCCAGCGTTTGGTCGTGCAGGTCCATGCCAATCCGCTGGCGTTCCTGTTCCAGAGCATCGGTCAGACTTGACGCCCCAAGCCGCAAGCCTTCTTCGCGCGCCTGCACTTCAGCACGCATGATGGCCTCGCGTTTGGCTTGTTCGGTGGCGCGCAACGCATAAAAGTAAGGTGCCAAAATATCGGCAATATTGCGTACCTGCTCGACGGCGTTTTCGTCGTAGTAGTCTGGCTGTTGGGATGAACAGTTGAGGGCGCCAATCGTGCGGCCCAGCACTTTCATCGCGACATTGACACGACTGCGCATCTGGTGCCGGATGATCGGTCCTGCATCAGCGCCTTCAAATATGTAACGGGGGTCTTCTAAGGCGTTGCCCGTTAGCAGGCTGTCACACTTGCCGGTCAGGATATCGCGCACAGGTGATACCGCGACCGGAGCACGCGTACGGCTCCAACTGGTGCGAAGGCCGACTTCGTAACTTGTGTTGAGCTGCCCGTTTTCATCGACCAGACAAACATCCAAGTGATCCACATGCAAAATGCGGTCGATCTCGGATTTGACCGAGCGCAGCGCGGATTTGATATCGAGGTTTCCCGCCAGATGGTTTGAGATCCGCAGGTAATAGGCAAGATCAGCCATTTAAGACCCTTTGCAAAGCAGGCCTTGAGACTATAGCCAGAGCGATACCGCATGTCATGCGGGTTGCCGCAACCTCTTTGCGGGAAGCCGCAAGCAATGCGCGTGCACTACTCTTACCCTTGTCGCCGAAACCCGGAATCTTTGTCGCGCAAGCCCCTTTTTAGGGCTCAAGAATGCATGTGCGGCGTTGTGGCCGCTCAGGGAGGATACAATGAGACTTAAGGCCATTTTATTGGGTGCTACGACCGGATTAGCCGCTTTGGTTGCGACACCTAGCATAGCGGACACATCAGACAAACGCATTGCGTTGTCCAACAACTACGCGGGAAACTCATGGCGCCAGGCGATGCTTGAAAGTTGGCAGAAGAATGGTGACGCAGCGGTGGCTGATGGCGTCGTTGCTGCCGCTGACGCGTTCACGACTTCGGAAAACCAAGCCACCGAACAGGCGGCTCAAATTCAGAACATGATCCTGCAGGGGTATGACGCTATCGTTATAAACGCTGCGTCGCCGACAGCCATCAACGGCGCAGTCAAGGCGGCCTGCGATGCAGGCATTACCGTTGTATCGTTTGACGGTATTGTGCAAGAGCCCTGTGCATGGCGCATTGCAGTCGACTTTAAGCAGATGGGACGTGAGCAGGTAAAATACTTGGCTGAGCGCTATCCCGATGGCGGCAACCTTCTGGAGATCCGTGGACTTGCTGGGGTTTTTGTTGACGACGAGATCAGCGCGGGCATTCATGATGAAGTCAAGAACACGAATTTCGAAATTGTCGGGTCGGTTCATGGTGATTGGGCTCAGGACGTGGCGCAGAAAGCGGTTGCCGGTATATTGCCCAGCCTGCCCGATATTGTAGGCGTCGTGACCCAAGGGGGCGATGGATATGGCGCCGCGCAGGCGATTGGCGCAACGGATCGTGCGATGCCGACCATTGTGATGGGCAATCGTCAGGATGAATTGCAATGGTGGGCTGACGAAAAAGCGGCCAACGGGTATCAGACCACTTCGCTGTCCATTGCACCGGGTGTCAGCACACTCGCATTTTGGGTGGCACAACAGGTTCTCGATGGGAATGACGTTCCCAAGGATTTGACCGTACCATTCCTGACTATTTCGGAAGCCTCTCTGGAAAAGGCGCTCAAAACCACACCGAAGGGGTCGGTCGCAAACGTGGAATACACGCTGCAACAGGCCAAAGACGTGATTGCGGCGGCCAAATAATTTATGCCTGATACTCAAACGATACCCGGCGCACTAGATGCGCCGGTTGTCTCGCTCGATGCGGCGGATATGTCCTTTGGCCCTGTTCATGCCCTGCGCCAAGCAACAATGGCCGTAGCTGCCGGGGAATGTGTTGGTCTGGTGGGGCACAATGGCGCGGGTAAGTCGACCTTGGCTAATGTGATCAACGGACGGCTTTCGCCGACAGGTGGAGCGGTGACGCATCGCTATGCCAATATCGCGATGACAAACAGTGAGAACGCGCGAAACGCTGGAATTCGTAGCGTGTTTCAGGAGCTATCCCTTTGTCCAAATCTTACCGTTCTGGAAAACCTGCGGATCCCGTACCGGAACATGCCGCGAAGAAATTGGCGGCGCACTGCGCAGCAAAAAGTTACTGACGCACTGGATCTGGTTTTTCCCGGGCATGACATCCGCCCACATGCCACCGTGGGTGCTTTGACCATTGCGCAACGGCAGATGGTTGAGATCGCCATTGCGTTTGCCGATCGGGATAGCGAACCCAGCCTTGTTATTCTGGATGAGCCAACATCGTCGCTCGACGCTGCGATTGCTCAGCAATTGCTGGCTCACATCAACCGGTTTTGTGCTGCAGGCGGGGCTGTTCTGTTTATCTCTCACATGATGGGAGAGATTTTTGAGGTCGCGACCCGGATCATCATCATGAAAGACGGCCAAATTGTTGACGATCAACCTGCCCGAGCGTTTACACGTAGCAGTATCGTGGATGCGATGGGCCATGTTGCACCAGATCATGATGAGGCGGTGGTCGATCGTGCTAACCGCCCACTCGGAGATGCAGTGATCCGCGCCGAAAACGGCTTGAGCGCTCGTAAAGGTGAAATTGTAGGTCTTGCCGGTCTAGCCGGGCATGGGCAGGCCGAAGCGCTGGCGCAAATTTATTTTGATCATTCCCCCTTGTGGAAAACCACAAAGACACCGGAAGTCGTATTCGTCGCCGGCGACCGGTCCCGTGATGGGGTGATGCCGCTATGGTCGATCCTGCGCAACCTTTCACTGACCACCCTGAACGAGTTCAGCCGTAGGGCCATGGTGGATCATGGCGCAGAGGTTGGATTGGTGCAGAGCTGGAAGGAGCGGATCGGTATTCGCACCGATAATTTACGTAATTCGATCCTGTCCTTGTCAGGCGGCAATCAGCAAAAGGTACTGTTTGCCCGCGCGCTTGCCTCCGCTGCACCCATCGTGTTGATGGACGATCCAATGCGCGGTGTAGATGTGGGCACTAAGAAAGAAGTTTATCAGATGCTTCAAGATGAAGCTGCCAGGGGGCGTAGCTTTCTTTGGTATTCTACGGAAACGGACGAAATTTTGGAGTGCGACCGGGTGTTTGTGTTCCGCACCAGTAGAATTGCAGCAGAGTTGATTGGCGAAGAAATAACCGAAGAGAATATCCTGCGTGCTTCCTTCGAAATGCAGGAGGCCGCCGAATGACTGCTGAACGGATGCGATTGCTGCTGCCTGTTCTGTCACTGGCGGTGCTTTTGGGCGCCGTCTTCTACTTACAACCCCGCGCCATGAGCTATTTCGGGCTAAATCTGCTGTTCAATCTGGCGATCCCTGTTGCCTTGGCGACGATTGCCCAGATGATGATTATCATGGTCAATGATATTGACCTCTCCATCGGTGCCTTTGTCAGCTTTTGTGCCTGTGTGACAGCGACATTTGTGCATGACACGCCACTAATCGGCTACTCTATTCTGTTGCTTGCCATTCTGGGATACGCCGCGCTGGGAGCTTTGATACAGTTGCGCGGGCTGCCAGCCATCGTGGTGACACTGGGTATGTCTTTCGTTTGGGGCGGACTGGCTGTGTTGATCTTGCCTTCCCCCGGTGGCGCTTCCCCTGAGTGGCTGAAGGCTTTGATGGTTTTCAAAACACCTCTGGTTCCGATTGCGGTGATAGCACCTCTCATTATTGCTTTTGTGGTGCATGTGCTGATCAAACGTTCCTGGGTCGGCGTGGTCCTGCAGGGGCTCGGAGGAAATGAACGCGCAATGGAGCGGGCGGGCTGGTCTGTCGTCCAGTTGCGCGCGGGGGCGTATGGTTTGGCGGGGCTGTTCGGGGTGCTGGCGGGCATGTGTCTGGTTGGGCTCACGACAGCCGCCGATGCCAATATCGCGCTGCGCTATACGCTCTTGTCGATAGCTGGGGTGATCCTGGGTGGTGGCGAGTTTGTCGGCGGGCGCATTTCGCCGTTTGGGGCTGTGATTGGTGCGCTGACACTGACATTGGCGGCCAGTTTTCTGTCTTTTCTGCGCCTGTCACCGGATTGGCAAATTGGTGCGCAGGGCGCGATCTTGATACTGGTTCTGGCGGTCCGCTTGCTGTTTGTACACAAAGGGGCTACCGCATGACTGACAAGATGCTGTCTTTAGAACCAAGCGCCAATCGGCTTTCTGGCCTGATCCGCAAACCTTGGCTTTGGGCTTATATTGCGGCGGCGCTGACATTTGCTGCGACCAGTTTGGTTGCAGGGTCCGCAGCCGGATCGCTTCTCTATGCGGCACTAACCTTTGCGTCTTTTTCGGCCATTGTCGGTATCGGGCAGATGCTTGTGATCACCATGGGCCCGGGCAATGTTGATTTGTCGATCCCCGCCTCTATGACGCTGGCGGCGACCTTGGCACTGAAATTCATGGACACGCAAATTGAGTTGATCCTGCCCGGATTCTTGATTGCGATCGGTGTGGGCATGGGCTGTGGAATCCTGAATTTCGCTCTGATCCTGCTGCTGCGCATCCCGCCGATTATTGCCACGCTGGCTGCGTCGTTTCTCTACCAATCTCTGGCGATTTGGTCCAACCGTGGCTTGCGGATCAAACCGCCCGAACCTCTGGCAGAATTCGCAACAGGGGGCACCCTGGGTGTACCCAATGTGGCACTGGTCGGGATCGCACTGGCGGTTTTCGCATATGTATTGTTGGAGAGGGCCATTGCGGGGCGTTGGATCTCCGCCATAGGGCAAAATCTGCGCGCTGCACGGTTGAGCGGCGTGCCTGTAAACATCGTACGCTTTGCCGTCTATGTAAACTCTGCTGTTTGCGCCGCGCTTGCCGGATTTCTTCTGGCTAGTTTTTCCGGCGGGGCCAACCTGAACATGGGGGCTGAATACATGCTGATGTCGATTGCCGTCGTAGTCATCGGTGGATCGTCGATCGGCGGAGGTAATTCGAACGTCCCCGGTATCTGGGGCGCAGCGCTTTTCATGTTCCTGATCGTCTCGATGCTGAACTCATATGGTCTGGGGGCCGGGATACGACTGATCCTTACAGGGCTTGTGATTGTGTGCGTCGTCGCGCTTGCCAGTCGGAAAAGATACAACGCATGACCCGTGCACAGCTCTATGACATCGTTAAGCCCGAGTTCCGCGATTTGATTCACGAAAATCTGAGCCTGACACGGATTTCGAGCGGACATGTCTGGACGGAAGGTCCCGTCTGGTTTCCTGCGCATAGACAGCTTTTGTTTTCAGATATTCCGAACCAGCGCCTTTGCCGTTGGACACCGGATGGCGGGACCAGCGTATTTCGCGCGCCCTCGAATTTTGCCAACGGCAACACACGCGATCTGCAGGGGCGTTTAGTGACATGTCAGCACGGAACGCGTTCGGTGGTCCGTACAGAGCATGATGGAAGTCAAAAAGTCATTGCAGATGCCCATGAGGGGAAGCGGCTAAATTCCCCCAATGATGTGATTGTACATTCCGATGGCTCGATCTGGTTTTCTGACCCCGCATACGGAATCCTTTCGGATCTTGAGGGCAGCCGTGCTGACCCCGAGCAAGAGGGTAATTTCGTCTACCGTGTGGCCCCTGACGGACAGTGGATCAGGCCGGTTGCAACAGATTTTGTTCAGCCCAATGGACTGGCGTTCTCAAAGGATGAAAGCCGGCTCTATGTGGCGGAGTCTGGCAGCAGCCATGATGCTTCAGTACCGCCAGTTCTAAAAGTCTATGACGTTTTGACCGACGGAGAGTTAGCGTGTGTGCGCGACTTCGCGGAAATCGACAATGGTTTGCCAGATGGGTTGCGTGTCGATCATTATGACAACGTCTGGTGCTCCGCTAATGATGGCGTGCACGTCTTTGCGCCAACCGGGGATCTGATTGGCAAGGTTTTGGTCCCTGAACGGGTCGCCAACCTTACCTTTGGCGGAGAGCGCGGGAATGTCCTCTTCATCACCGCCACAACCTCAGTCTATTCCGTTTTCGTGAATACCGGAGCGAGCTAAGCGTTCTCGTGTCGTCAATCGGATGGCGATTTGGGCTCCGGGTGACCGAGAGCACCCCACGGAAATCATCGTCGATAGAGCGTATCAAACAGGATTTCGCCCAAGCATTTTTGGTGACCGATGTCGTCAAGACTGCGTTATCCAGCGGCGATCTATATGGCTGGCCAATTCACCCTTTTTCAGCGCCTGACAGTGTTCCCGCACGCACGTATTTTTGGGAAGCAAGAAACAGCAACAGCACCGGTGCGATGACCAAAATTGCCGCAACAATTGCTTCCGGCTTGTTGATTGGAATATCGCTGGCCACATCATTGCCCAATGCGCCGGAACTGCTGACCAAGACGGCAAGGCCGATGGGCAAGCTGTAGAGCTCATCTTTGGTGAGCAGCACAAAGGCCAGAAAATAGTTGCTCCAATTGGCGAGAAAACTGAAGAGGGCGACCAGTGCGATCAACGGTTTGGAGAGAGGCAAGGCGACCTTGCTAAAGACTTCAAATCGGCTCGCGCCATCAATGCGCGCAGCATCTATGAGCCCATTGGGCAGCGAAGTGGCGTAGTAGATATAGGCGAGATAGACCCCAAACGGAAAAAACGCGGTGGCGATGATCATGCCTAGATAGCTGTTGTTCAATCCGAAGGCCTGCATCTGGAGGAAGATCGGCAGCGCAACCACGGTGTTGGGGGTGATCATCGCCACCAGCGTCAGCACCAAAATGGTCTTGCGCAAGGCGAAATCATAAGTTGCCAGTATGAACCCCGCCGGGAGCACCGCGACCAGTGACAGGCTGACGCCGCCGATGGTGTAAATGGCAGAGTTCAGGGCCCATCGGCCAATCTGAAAGTCATTGTAGGTTGTCAGATTGTGCCATGTCTGGGCCAACATCTCAAAGCGACCCAAAGAAAATGGCCCCGATGAAAACAGCGTGGGTTCGTCCCGAAAGGCTGCGAGTAGAAGCCACAGAATTGGTGTGGCGTAAAAGACAAAGGCAAGCCCGAGGCAGAGCCAAACGATGAACCATCCCAACCGGGCATTCAAAGGGGGTGTTTTCTGAGCAGCGGCCATGGGTCAATCCATTTTATAAAACCGCGTGCCAAAGACAACGCAGAGAGAGATGAAGATCGCGACCCCGAGGAGCATGGTGCTCATCGCGGCGGACGCGCCAAAATCACCCAAGTTAAACGCATATTGGAACGCCAACTGGTTTACTGACCAGTCAGGGCGTGAATAGGTCGATCCTGCCAGCGACATAAGCTGGGGTTCCACAAACATCTGGATACCGTTTGCAAAAGACAGGATGGCCATCAGCGCAAGGGAACGCCAGACCATCGGCAATTTGACCCGCGTTGCAATCTGGAACTGGTTGGCCCCATCCACATGGGCGGCCTCAACCACTTCTTTTGAAATGCCTTTAAGCGCGCCGCCAATAACCACGATCCAGCCGCCGGAATAGGCGAGATAGGCCATCAAGGCAAAGACGACAGGGTAGCCGAAATGTGACACGACTTGACGGCGGTTCTCCCATCCAAGCGCTTCAAACAAAGCGCCATAGGGGCTCACGGCGGGGTCCAGAAGAAAGAGCCAGAGGATCACGATAGCGGATGATGTTATCGCGCCAGGTAAAAAGAACGAGGTTCGCAGTACAGACGCCGTGCGATCCGGCAGGGCGTCCAGCATCAACGACAGACCCGCTATGCCGACAACCATCATGGTTAGCCAGATGGCGACATAGGTGATCACATTCTGAATGGCTTCAATCAGGCGGAAGTCATTGAGAACAAATTCGTAATTTGTGAAGCCCCAGAACACCCAGTCGATTGTGTCCATGAAGCTGAGACCGATCGCATAGACAACCGGCGCAATCCCGAAGAAGCCAAGCAATGCCAGATAGGGTGCCATCATCGCGATGATGAACCAGCGATCCTGCCGGCGGCGTTTTTTAGGGTCTGAATTGGGCGCTGAGATTTGTGTCATGGATGCCTGTGAGCGAGCAAGGGGAGGCGGCGTGTGCCGCCTCCGAACAGGGTTAGTTTGCGATCTTATACCCGGCAACTTTGGCGGAGTTTTCTATTTCAGCTGCATAGTCTGCCAGCTTGTCCACGATGCTGTCGTCAGATGCTCCGTCGATCTTGGCAAAGGCTGCCATGATATCAAAGCGGTATCCGGCATATGAAGGATGTCCGTAAGGTGCTGAAGCTTCCATTTTGTCGTAGACATCTGTTGCGGCATACCAAGGATCGCTGGCGACGCGATCTTTCCAAACCGCGGAACTGTCCGCATGGGCAGGCATGGTGGTTGCTTTGCCCTGCAGGCCGGTGTCTGTGGTCATCCACTCAATGAGTTGCACTACCTCATCGGGGTGCTCGGATTTGTGGTAACCGCCAAAAACACCGCCACCCCAGCTCCAAGCGACAGGTTGCTCCTGATCCTGAAACTTCAGAGATTCAGAGGCTGCAACGATGCCGCCATCCAGCTCATAGAGAGGTCGCATTACGTGTTCACCAAACCATGTCGGGCCGTTAAACATCAACAGCTTGCCGTCTTTGACGTCGGTCACAAAGGACGGCTCAAACGGGCCGTGAGGGCTCAGGGCGCCATTCGCGCGCATCCGGTCCACCATGCCTGCGGCTGCAACGCAACCGTCATTCGCCATATCGATTTTGATCGTATCGGTGGATCCTTCCACCAGGAACCCAGGCTCACAACCGCCCGCAATCAGCATATTCACCACCGGTGTCGGTTGCGTACCTGTACCGACGATCATCCCGTTTTGTGCAGCCACCTCCCCAATTTTTTCAAACTCTTCCCAAGTTGCCGGGACCGCCAGTCCCAGTTCATCAAACTTCGGTTTGTTGTACCAAATGATGAAATGGGCCAGATCGTTGCGCAAGCACAGGAGGCGTCCGTCTCCGGTTTCGCATGGCGAGAGTGAGCTTGGCAGGAAGCTGTCAACGACGGTGGCGTCTACCTTGTCGCTGAGATCCATCAGATAGTTTGAACGGCGGGTGGACAATTGCGCAATCTGCTGTAGCTCTGCCATGAAGATCACATCGGGCACATCGTCCCCTGAGCGCATCGCAAGTTGCAATTTTGCAGTCTGGTCCGGCGGGGCGACCGTAACAATATCGAGCTCAATGTTGTCATGGGCGGCATCGAACGCTTTGAAAGGCTCTATGCGCGCTGTGTCTGACCATACAGTCAACTTCACCGGATCTGCCGTTGCACTGCCCGCTGCAAGCGCTGCGGCGACGGTTGTCAGAAGTATCCGTTTCTTCATCTTGGGTCTCCTCCCTTAGTGACCGGATTATCGGATGGATTGGCCTGTGCCATCAAAGACGTGGAAGTCGTCAGGGGCGATTGAGACGGGTACGATATCGCCCCGTTTTTCGCTGGCTGAGGCTGGTAATTGCACGACCAGAGGTGTTTCGCTGCCATAGTCGATATGGGCGTAACTTACGTGGCCGAGTTGTTCTAGTGAGACGATTTCCCCTCTGAAATTCAAAGCGTCAGTTTGCTCGGTTCCGATCTGCACGGCTTCGGGGCGAATGCCGAGCGTCAGATCCGACTGTCCCGTCAGGTCGCACTGGTTCAGAGCAACGGATTTTTGCTCTGCCAGTTCAATCTGAACCAAGTTCGAGCCAGCCGCAGTCGCCGCGATGAAATTCATTTTGGGCGAGCCTATAAATCCTGCGACGAAGAGATTGTTTGGGTGATTGTAGAGCTCCAGAGGGGTGCCAATTTGCTGAATTCTGCCACCGTCAAATGCGACGATGCGGTCAGCCAGTGTCATTGCTTCGACCTGATCATGGGTCACGTAGACCATTGTAGCGCCGACATTGCGGTGCAGTTTTTCGATCTCAAATCGCATTTCAATGCGCAACGCAGCATCCAGATTTGACAATGGTTCATCAAACAGAAACACCTCGGGATTGCGCACAATCGCGCGGCCGATGGCAACGCGTTGGCGCTGACCTCCCGACAGTTGGCTAGGTTTGCGCTCCAGTAGTTCGGTAAGGCGCAGAATACGCGCCGCTTCGTGGACACGACTGTCCACCTCCGCTTTTGAAACCTTATTCAGGCGTAGATTGAAGGCAATGTTCTCAAAGACAGATTTATGCGGGTATAGCGCGTAAGACTGAAACACCATGGCGATGCCGCGCTCAGAGGGAGAAGCGTAGGTTACCTCATGATCACCAATCTGGATCTGGCCCGCGGTGGCATCTTCAAGCCCGGCAAGAATGCGCAACATCGTCGATTTACCAGAGCCTGATGGCCCGACAAAGACCACAAACTCCCCCGGCTCAATGTCAAGATCAACACTAGTAATGACCTCAAGTGCGCCGAAAGACTTGCGAATATTGCGAAGCAGAACCTTGGACATGGATTAGTCCCGCCGCTGATCTACGACAGTTTTGGACAAAGCGGTCGCATCCAGTTTTTCCCGATCAAAGTGATGCCCAATACCCGGCTCCAGAGAGATGTTTAATTGTCCATCAATGATGGAGATCGCCCCCATGTCGTTGAGGGTGTGAATGTGGTCTTCGTCGAAGATGATCTGTTCATAAAAATCATTATTTTCGATGGCTCCGCACAGCTGCGCGTTTTCCAGCCCCATGCCATGCACTTGTGCGCGCATACCGAAGCTATCGGACAGTTGCGCGATCTTCATCGAGCCCGTGAAGCCACCTTTGAAGTGGAAGCTGACACGGGTCATATCGAGCGCCCCGGCCTCAATCCAGCTTGCCGCGTTCCAGTGTACGCCGTCAGACGTTTCTGCTGCCAGAATGGGTATATCAAGCTTGTCCGCGAGCTTGGCGTAGGACCCGAGGTGGAATTCACGCATCGGCTCTTCGTACCACATGTACCCTTCGTCCTGCAGGGCCTTGCCGACGGTCAGCGCATCGGCGTAGTCCCAGCCTGCTGATCCATCAAACATAAGCGGAGCGTCAGGCCCAACCCATTTGCGCAGGGCGCGGATCAATTCAATGTCTTCTTTCACCAGCCCCCAAGCATGTAGTTTGTATGCCCCAAAGCCGACATCTCGGCAGGTTTTGATGTTGCGCTCATAGGTCGCCAGATCTTTCCAGGTCGCTGTGGAGGCATAGGCCGGGATCGACGTTCTGGAGCCCCCTAGCATCACATGAAGGGGCATCTCAGCCACTTTGGATTTGAGATCCCAGCACAGCATATCGAGGATGCCAAGTTGGCGTTGGTGGAACTCTTCCATGCGGTCGACTTCCCAAACGCGGGTCCACATGCGCTCGGTCATCAGAGGGTTGTCACCGATGAAATGCGCGAAACGGCGCCTGACGACGTCGAGTACCGCGTCCCCCATTTCAACGATGACAAAACCGGATCTACCGCACTCTGTCTCCATGAGGATAGACGCCAGTCGTGGACCTTCGCCGTCAGGTAAGCCGCCGTGCGACGTTGGCAAACCAAAACGCCAGATGATTTGTGGCGCACGTGGTGCCTCATGAACCCAACATGTGAATTTGGCTATCTTCATTTTAATCCTCTTTTTTGCCACCTTAAAAATATTTTAAAGCCTGTAAAGAATATTTTTTTGGTTTAAAAATTCTCCCTGGGGTTTTCAGGAGCCTGGTGTCAGTGCTAAAAGAAGCAAAAAATTGATCGGAAAAGCAGCGCATGACGGAGATGGTTTTGGATCAGGTTTACATCCCTGAAACGCTTGAAGAACTGCCAAAGCATTGGAATGCGGGATTTGAAAAGTTCATTCAGGCCGTCGGGACGGGCCAATTGCCACCGGGCACGACATTAACTCAGGCACAGCTATGTGATTTACTTGATTTGTCGCTGACACCACTGCGAGAGACATTGGTTTTGCTGGAGGAATACGGCCTGATCGAAGTGAAGCAGCGCGCAGGTGTGACCATTCTGAACCCCGAATTGTCATTTGTTCGCGAAAACTATCAGTTCCGGATCCTCATTGAAGAGGAAGCACTTCGATCTTTTGCTGCAAGCGTGAATGACGACTGGCTGAAAGCTGTGCGGGATCGCCATTTGATGTTAATCGATTGCTTGGAGCGGGAACCGGACAACATGACAAACGTCGCTGCTTTTGTGGCTCTGGATCAATTTGTTCATTCAAGTTTTGTCGAGGCACTTAACAACAAGTCCATGCTGGCGACCCACAATCGGCTGCAACAGAACATTCGCATGGTGCGCTCAATGCAGAAAAATGCCGCCTATGTACGCAATTTGCTGAGTGCTGCGAATGAACATCTGGCGATCTTCGAACAGGTTGAAAAGAAAGACCACGATGGAGCAGCCCAGAGTTTACGCAGGCACTTTGAGGCGTCTATCTACCGAGCAGTGGTGTCTTACTAGCCTAGGCAATTTTGCGGATGCAAGAGGTCAGCATATGCAGCGAATGGGGATGGTGATTGGCATCAAGCCGGAGAAAATCTCGACCTATAGGGACCTACATGCACAGGCTTGGCCTCAAGTGCTGGCCAAAATGACTGAAGGCAATATCCGAAACATTTCGATCTCTTGCACGAGGCTGAATGTCTTTTGTTCGGGTATTGGGAATATCATGGAAGTGACCTGGAAAAAGACATGGCTCTTGTTGCTACCGATCTGAAAACGCAAGAGTGGTGGTGATCCTCCCCCACTGAAGTGGTCCGCCCGTATAGTTAGGAAACGGAGGATCAGATATGGGAATCAAGCGACACAAGCCTGAAGAGATTGTCACGAAGTTACGGCAGGTTGAGGTGCTTTGCGGCCA
>NZ_JAGHRN010000013.1:0-34496 GCF_017743775.1 Shimia sp. R9_1
TCCAATGGGCGCCCGGCCTGCCCAAGACCCGCTCCGGCAAAATCATGCGCCGCATCCTGCGCAAGATTGCGGAAAACGACTACGGATCGCTGGGGGACACCTCCACGCTGGCAGACCCCGCCGTGGTCGACGACCTCATCGAAAACCGTATGAACAAGGGGTGATCGGAGATGACAACACAGACCGAAACCCTCACCCGCATGGTCAACGTTATTCTGCTTGGCCCACCCGGCGCTGGCAAAGGCACACAAGCGGAGCTGCTTGTCAAAAACCACGGGCTGGTGCAGCTCTCCACCGGAGACATGCTGCGTCAGGCCAAGGCGAGCGGCTCTGAACTGGGCAAACGGGTTGCCGAGGTTATGGAGCGTGGCGAGCTGGTCACCGATGACATTGTGATCGGCCTGATCAAGGAGAAGCTCTCCAACTCCGAGGCCAAAGGGTTCATCTTTGACGGCTTCCCCCGCACATTGGCGCAAGCCGATGCGCTGGCCGCGCTGCTTGAGGAAACCGGTGTCACGCTGAGTGCGGCGATCGAGCTGCAGGTGGATGACAAGATCCTGGTGGAACGCATTCTCAATCGCGCAGAACAGGCCCGCGCTGCGGGCCAGCCTGTGCGCGCAGATGACAATGCCGAAACATTGACTCAGCGACTGGCGGCTTATCACGCCCAGACCGCGCCATTGATTGAATACTACAAATCCAAAGGCGCGCTGAAGTCTGTGGATGCGATGGGTGAGATTGACGCCATCGCAACAGAGCTAAACGCGATCGTTTCACAAACGCCCGCGTAAAGGGAACCGTACCCCGGCCATCTGGAAGGGGTGCACGGAGGACAACCAAAACAAGAGGGAGGAGGCATTTTATGTCTGAAAACTCATCAAACGCTGCATATTGGTCCGCCAATGTGCGCATCATCCTGATCAGCCTGGTTATCTGGGCTTTGGTCTCTTTCGGGTTCGGCATTCTGCTGCGTCCGGCGCTGGCGGGCATTTCCGTTGGCGGCACTGACCTGGGCTTCTGGTTTGCCCAACAAGGGTCCATCCTGGTCTTTCTGGCACTGATTTTTTTCTATGCCTGGAAGATGAACAAACTCGACGCCGAACACGGCGTTGACGAAGAATAAGGGACCAGAGGGACAATGAGCCAATTTGCAATCAACTTGCTGTTTGTGGGCGCCTCTTTCGCGCTTTACATCGGCATCGCGATCTGGGCCCGCGCTGGGTCCACATCAGAATTCTACGCCGCTGGGCGCGGCGTTCACCCGGTCACCAATGGTATGGCGACAGCGGCAGACTGGATGTCTGCGGCCTCGTTTATTTCCATGGCGGGCCTCATCGCCTTTACCGGCTATGACAACTCCTCCTTCCTGATGGGCTGGACCGGTGGCTACGTGCTGCTGGCGCTGCTGCTTGCGCCATATCTGCGCAAGTTCGGCAAATTCACCGTGTCGGAATTCATCGGCGACCGCTTTTACAGCCAGACCGCGCGTATTGTGGCGGTTGTCTGTCTGATCGTGGCCTCCACCACCTATGTGATTGGTCAGATGACCGGTGTGGGCGTGGCCTTTGGTCGCTTCCTGGAAGTCTCCAACACCGCTGGTCTGCTGATCGGTGCCTGTGTGGTGTTTGCCTATGCCGTGTTTGGCGGCATGAAAGGTGTGACCTACACGCAGGTGGCGCAGTATTGCGTCCTGATCACTGCCTACACCATTCCGGCGATCTTCATCTCGCTGCAGCTGACCGGCACGCCGATCCCGGCGCTGGGTCTGTTTGGTGAGCACGCAGCCTCCGGTGAGCCTCTGCTGGCGAAACTGGATGCGATTGTCACCGAGCTTGGCTTTCCGGAATACACAGCGCACCACGCCGATACGTTCAACATGGTGCTGTTCACCCTGAGCCTGATGATCGGTACTGCGGGTCTGCCCCACGTGATCATGCGCTTCTTTACCGTGCCACGTGTGTCTGATGCGCGCTGGTCTGCGGGCTGGACGCTGGTGTTCATCGCGCTGCTGTATCTGACTGCCCCTGCAGTTGGTGCCATGGCACGCCTGAACATTTCTGAGCTGATGTGGCCAAATGGCGGCATCTCTGGCGAAGCTGTGACCGTTCAACAGATCGAGAACGAGCCAGAGTATGACTGGATGGCCACCTGGCAGAAAACCGGTCTTCTGGATTGGGAAGACAAAAACGGCGACGGCAAGATCCAGTACTACAACGACAAGAACGCTGATCTTCAGGCGATGGCTGCGGAAAAAGGCTGGGAAGGCAACGAGCTGACCAAGTTCAACCGTGACATTCTCGTGCTGGCGAACCCTGAGATTGCCAACCTGCCATCCTGGGTGATTGGTCTGGTTGCTGCGGGTGGTCTGGCGGCGGCGCTGTCCACAGCTGCGGGTCTGCTGCTGGCGATCTCTTCGGCCGTGTCTCACGACCTGATCAAAGGCGCGATCAACCCGAATATCTCTGAAAAGAGTGAGCTTTTGTCGGCGCGTATTGCCATGGCTGTGGCCATTGCTGTGGCGACCTGGCTGGGCCTCAACCCTCCGGGCTTTGCAGCGCAAACCGTGGCTCTGGCCTTCGGTCTGGCGGCGGCCTCGATCTTCCCGGCGTTGATGATGGGGATCTTCTCCACCAAGATCAACAACACCGGTGCGGTGGCTGGCATGCTCGCAGGTCTGACCGTGACCCTGATCTACATCTTCCTGCACAAGGGCTGGCTGTTCATTCCGGGCACCAACTCCTTCACAGATGCAGATCCTCTGCTGGGTACCGTGAAATCCACCAGCTTTGGCGCGATTGGCGCGGCTGTGAACTTTGCGGTGGCCTATGTGGTGGCAAACATGACCAAAGAGACCCCTGCCGAAATCAAGGCATTGGTTCAAAGTGTGCGTGTACCACGCGGTGCAGGTGCCGCGCAGGATCACTAAGTCCTGACACTCGGCGCTGGCGGGGGCTCCCCTCCCTGCCAGCGCTCTCCTCCTGTCCCGTCCGGGTCTTTCCGGGCGGGACATGTGGCCCGATCCGATGTGCCACCGATGTTGGCGGGGCAGACCCAATATAAACACACGGAACTGACGAACCCATGCCGTTGACCCCTGCTCAAATCGCCCGCTTTCTGAGATCTGTTCACCCCTATGACAGCCTGCCTGCCGAGGTGACCAACGCGTTGAGCACCCGCCTTGAGGCCCACAGTTACAGCCTCGGCGATACGGTCTATCAGCATGGCGCACCACTGGCGGGGATTTACCTTGTCTATGCCGGGCTGGTGGAGATTTCTGATGAACATGGCGGCGTGGTCTCTCATCTGGGGCTGCGCAACTCCTTTGGGGAGCGGGGCCTGCTGCGCGATGGCAAGGCCGCCACTCATGCGCGCTGTGAAGAAGACAGCACATTGCTTTTGTTGCCCAAAGACACGTTGCTGGCGCTAATTGAAGAGCATGACGCCGTGCGGCGGTTTTTTGACCGTGCCGGCTCTGAGCGGCGCGGCGCCACCGCGGGCAATGATCTTGCCAATACCGACATCGCCACCTTTATGGCGCGCAATCCCATCACCCTGAAAGCCGATGACACCGTGCGCCGCGCCGCGCGCACCATGGCGGAGGTCGGAATTTCCTCGGTCTGCGTGATCGGAGATGACGGCGCGCTTCAGGGGCTGGTCACCACCGGCGATCTGGTCAGTCGCGTGCTCTCGCAGGATCTGAGCCCGAACACGCCGCTGGCCGAGGTAATGACCGCAGCGCCGCGCAGCCTCCCGCCCCATGCGATTGGCTCTGATGTACTGCATATGATGACGGAATTCGGCTTTGGCCATATTCCGGTTGTGGAAAACGGCGCGCTAGTCGGGATTGTGACCCAGACCGATCTGACCCGGCTTCAGGCGGTGAGCAGCGTGGAAATGGTGCGCGAGATCACCCGCGCCGACACCGCCGAAGAAATCGCGCAGGTGACCTCGCGCATCCCCAAGCTGCTGGCGCAGCTGGTGGGCTCGGGCCACCGCCATGACATTGTCACCCGGCTGATCACCGATGTGGCCGACATCACCACGCGGCGTCTGCTGACGCTGGCAGAGGCCCGGCTGGGCCCGCCGCCGGTGCCCTATCTGTGGCTGGCCTGTGGCTCGCAGGGGCGCCAGGAACAGACCGGAGTGAGCGATCAGGACAATTGCCTCATTCTGGATGATGCCGTGACCGAAGAGATGCGCCGCGGCTATTTTGCGAAGCTTGCGCGCTTTGTCTGTGACGGGCTGAACACCTGTGGCTATGTCTATTGCCCCGGTGACATGATGGCCACCGCCGAGCGTTGGTGTCAGCCCGCGCGGGTCTGGCGCAGCTATTTTCAGGGCTGGATCAACACCCCCAATCCCGAAGCGCAGATGCTGGCCAGCGTAATGTTTGACCTGCGCCTGATTGCCGGAACCTGGCAGGGTTTTGAGGAGATGCAGGCCGAGACCCTGCGCACTGCAGCGCAGAACTCAATCTTTGTGGCCCATATGGCCTCCAATGCACTTAAACATCACCCGCCTCTGGGGCTGTTGCGCGGATTGGTGACCATCAAATCCGGTGAGCACAAGCATCAGCTTGATTTGAAACACAACGGCGTTGTACCGGTGGTGGATCTCGCGCGGATCAGCGCTTTGCAAGGCCAGCTCAGCGCGGTGAACACCCGCGCGCGGCTGCAGGCCGCCAGCGATGGCCGCGCCGGATTTTCTGCTTCAGGCATTGCCGATCTGCTGAGCGCCTATGACCTGATTGCAGAAGAAAGGTTGAACCATCAGTTACGTCAAATTCATTCCGGTATTGCCCCCGATAATTTCCTCGCACCATCATCTCTGTCAGACTTTGACAGAAGTCATCTACGCGACGCCTTTGTCGTAATAAAATCCCTGCAAGGCGCGCTCAGCCATGGGCGCAGCGCCAGCAACTAGGCTTAGGAGGCCAGCGATGTTTCTCGAACTTCTCGCCGTGATTTTTGCCGGTGTCGCCGGGGCCGGATTGATGATGCTGATCATTCGACTGACTGGCGGGCGGCTGCCCAAATGGCTAACGCCGGTGGCCGCGGGTGCGGTGATGATCGCGGTGAGCATCAGCTCTGAATACAGCTGGTTCAGCCGCACCACCGCAACCCTGCCTGAAGGGCTGGAGGTAGTAGAGACCGTGGAAACCTCCGCGATGTGGCGGCCCTGGACCTATGCGGTGCCGATCACCGAACGCTTTGTGGCGGTGGACACAGCCTCAATCCAAACCAACATCGCCCACCCCGATATGCGGCTCGGGCAGGTCTACTTTTACGGCCGCTGGTCGCCGTTGAACCGACTGAACGTAGCCACAGATTGCGCGAGCAACCGCCGGGCAGCGCTCATAGATGCAGTGTCGTTTGCTGCAGACGGAAGTTTAGATGGTGCGGATTGGGTGAGCGTGGACGAAGATGACCCATTGATCGAGGCCATATGTGAGATTTCTTGATGTTGTCCCGACTTTCTCTGAGATTGCGTGTTCTTCTGTTCTTTGCCCTGCTGGCCATAGGCGGCATGCTGATAATGAACGCTGCGCTGGCGGTAGGTTTTCGAAGCGCGTTATCTGATGGCATTTCAAATGGTTTCATCACTGCCGGGCTAATTACTAGCTTCGGTTTTCTGGGACTTGTGGCCGGCATCTGGCTTCTCTTTGATGAGAACGTCGCCAAGCCCATACAAGCCCTAGCCACCACGCTTCGCGCACGTGCACACGCGGGAGCAGGAGAAGTGGATACACATGGCGCGCGCTATCTTGGGGATCTTGCACCTGCCGCAGAGTCCATAAGCAGCTCACTCGATAGCTCCCGTTCGGCGATGTCGCAGAAAGTAGCGGATGAAACCGAAGTCATCCGTGAAGAACTTGCACAAATGTCAGATGTTCTCCGCGACCTGCCGACGGGACTACTTGTGGTGGGCGATGACGACCGCATCGTCCTCTACAACAGCGAGGCCGCAGCGGGTCTGTCACAGATTGCCCCCATGCGCCTGAACGCGGCCATGTCTGACTATCTTGACGCCGAAACTTGGCGCGTCAGTAAATCGCGCGCCACTAACGGAGCGCTGCTTTCTGGTATCACGCTGAACCGACAGGATGGAGCAAAGATCTCCAACGTAAGCGTTCAGAAACGACGCTTTGAAACTGGGTATCTCATCTGTTTGGAGCCGGCGCCGGAGAAGCCTAAAGCGGCTACCGTCGCCAACCTGACGTATGACTTCCAACTATTGACAGATCGCACATCAGGCGCATTGCACAATCGTAGGTTAGAGCAAACTCCATTTGTGGTTTTTGATTGCGAGACCACTGGGCTGCTGCCCCATAAAGACGAAATCTTACAGCTCGGGGCTGTACGCGTGTTCCGCAATCAGATCATCTATGGGGAAGAAATTGACCAGTTGGCCAATCCTGGCCGACCAATACCTGCTGCCTCCACACGTATCCATCACATTACCGACGCGATGGTCACAGACGCACCACCGCCCAAAGCACTAGTCACCAAGTTCCACCATTTTGCCCGAGACTCAGTGATCGTGGCGCACAACGCACCCTTTGACATGGCCTTTATGCATCGACACGGCAACGAAATGCAGATCGATTGGCCCCATCCAATTTTGGACACTGTCTTGCTCTCCGCAGTGCTCTTTGGAACATCTGAGAAGCATACTTTGGATGCTTTGTGTGAACGGCTTGGCGTAACGATTCCGCCCCACCGCCGCCACACAGCGCTTGGAGACGCCCTTGCCACGGCCGAAGTCCTTTGTCGCATGCTGCCCATGCTCTCCGCACGCGGTTATCACACTCTAAGCGATCTGCTCTCACAAACTCGGAAACATGGTCGTCTCCTAAACGATATGAACTAAAGCGGAAGAACTTCACCTTTACCCATATAGGTCAAGGCAACCCTGCGGCGACCTCGACCAATGCACTGTGCAGCGAACCAGCAGACGAACGTGGGCCGACTACATTAAAGCGCGCCTCTTCGCGGATCAGAAAACAACCGATATGATGGATGTTGGTGCGGGTCGCAGTACCTATGGACATGTCGGGCACGTCGACTGCACAGAGGCGTTCAAACAAGGCCTCTGGGTTGGCGCCTTCGATATCAAACAGGCACCAGCCATCGGTCTGCTCTGTCACAGCGCCAGCGTCTCTGACGATCTCTTTGATCTCTTGGGCCAGAAGAGGGTGCGTGTCGTGATCCGCTTCAATCATCCACTGACCGGGACCGGACCACCAGAAGCGATGATCATCTTTGGTCACACAACCTCCTGGGCCAGGTAGGTCGATCCCAAGAGCAACCTCAATGGCACCAGCGACAACTGCTTCTTGCCCTTTGCGGGCAGCCAGCGAGGCAAGCGAGCAGTTTGGGTTTTCAGAGATGGTGAACGCACCGACGACATCAATGCGCGCGTTCTCTCCCCCTAACGCAGTGGCAGGTTTCAAATCAAACACGCAAACGCCCTCCTTCAGGGTCAATGAAATGAGCGGATACCACCTCTACCGTGGCCTCCTTGCCCTCAAGAGGGTTCACCATGCGAAGGGTTTCTCCCATACGATTGGCGCCATCTTTTAGAAACCCAAGACCAATGAAGCGCTCAAGCACCGGAGAATAGGCCGCTGATGTGACGTAGCCCTGGTCGTGTGTGGCATTCACAGGACCATTTGCATTCACGAGGTGAGCGCCCGCGGTTACCACACCGTCTCCAACAGCTTTCAAGCCAACGAGGCGCAAATCATCATCCCCGTTCAGCCCCGAACGTTCTGACAAAGTGCTTCCGATACTGTCTTTCTTCTTGGACACCATTCGCCCCATACCGAGATTGGCAGCTGTGGTGGTGCCGTTGATTTCAGCTGCAACAGCGTGGCCTTTTTCAATTCGCATCACGCCAAGTGCTTCTGTGCCATAGGGAGTTACGCCAAACTCTTCTCCCTCTGTCATTAGGCGGCGCATCAAAGCGTCACCGTACCGGGTTGGCACGGCCAGCTCATAGGCCAGCTCGCCAGAGAAAGAAATTCGGAACAGACGCGCCCGCAACCCACCACATATTGTGATCTCACCGCAGCTCATGAACGGGAAAGCCTCGTTGCTGAGGTCGTGATCAGGATCAACAATTTTCTGCAACAGTTTGCGCGCATTAGGCCCCGCAATTGCGTATTGCGCCCAGGCTTCCGTTGTGGAGATCAATTGGACATCCATCTCTGGGAACAAACATTGGCGGGCGAACTCCATGTTTCGATAGACCAGCACAGCGTTTGCAGTTGTGGTCGTTACGACGAAATGGTCCTCGGCAAACCGGGCTGCAGTCCCATCATCATACGCGATGCCGTCTTCACGCAGCATCAAGCCATAGCGGACTTTGCCAACTGCCAATTTTGCAAAACCATTTGCGTAAATCTTGTTGAGAAATGCGGCGGCATCCGCACCCTGAACGTCGATTTTGCCGAGAGTGGTTACGTCACAAACCCCCACAGAACCGCGTGTTGTCAGAACTTCGCGGTCGACCGTTTCGCTCCAGTGACTTTCGCCTTTGCGGGGAAAGTACTGCGCACGCAACCAATTGCCGGTTTCCACGAAGACAGCACCCTGCTCCTCCGCCCATTTATGGCTGGGAGTCTTGCGGACAGGGTGGAACTCAGCGCCAACGGAACGACCAGCCAGCGTACCCATTGAGACCGGTACATATGGGGGGCGGAAGATGGTTGTGCCTGTTTCCGGTATGGACTTTCCCGTTATTTCTGCCATCACAGCCAATCCGGCGACATTGGCGATTTTGCCCTGATCAGTTGCCATGCCAAGCGTGGTGTATCGTTTTAGGTGCTCGACTGAGCGGAAACCTTCTTGATGCGCAAGCTTCACATCTTTGACCGTCACATCGTTTTGAAAGTCGACCCAAGCACGTTTGGCATCTTGGACATGCCAGAAAGGTATGATGTTGCAGGCTTCCTCCGCAACTTGCGGCAACTCGATCTCCTTTGCGGTGATGCCAAGGGCTGCCAAAGCGTCCATTGCGCGTTGGGCCCCTCCCATCAAAGCCTCAGAGGTGTTCATATCACCGCATGCAGCCCCTGCGACGGACTGGCCCACTGGCAGCGCCCCTCCTGGCACAAATGCATGAATTACATTGTTCCACACAGGTCGACCACGCTGATGACAGGTTAGTCCCAGATTGGGATTCCAACCGCCAGAAACCGCAACGGCGCCGCAAGGGATAACGCGCGTTTTTCCATTAGCTAATTTGACGGTCACCGATTTAACACCAAGTCGACCTTTGGTGTCGATAATCTGAGCGCCCGCCAGTACCTCTGTGCCTTCGACGAATGGCGCATTATGCCGCGTATCAATCACCGCTGGTACAGAAACGCCCTTTGCCAGCAGGTCCGCCGCTGTGCGGTGACCGTCATCGTTGTTGGTAAAGACCACAACAGTTTGGTCCGGCGTCGAGGCCCACCGATTGGCGTAAGCACGGACTGCGCCTGCCAGCATGACGCCCGGGCGGTCATTGTTTTCAAATGCGATCGGGCGTTCAATAGCTCCAGCACAGACAAGAGCACGCTTGGAATAGATGCGCCAAAATATCTGACGCGGCTTACCGGGTTGCGGGGCTGCCAAATGGTCAGACACACGCTCGACTGCGCCATAGATGCCGTGGTCATACGCTCCAACAACGGTGGTGCGCGGCATAATACGTACATTATCGAGTGAGGCCAATTCTGCTTGGATTTTCGCCACCCAGTCGATCCCGGCCGCGCCATCCAGCTCTTGAGTTTCCGCCAAAAGGCGGCCGCCCAGTAAGAAGTCCTCTTCTGCAATGATCACACGGGCACCAGCGCGCCCCGCTGTCAGTGCAGCCGCCAAACCCGCAGGCCCAGCACCGATCACCAGAAGGTCACAATGCAAAAAGCCTTTGTCGTAGACATCAGGATCATCTTCGAACGATATGCTGCCGAGACCCGCAGCGCGGCGGATCAAAGGCTCATATAGCTTTTCCCAAAAGGCTTTCGGCCACATGAACGTCTTATAGTAGAAACCCGCTGCAAAGAACGGCGCGAACCGATCGTTAATGCCAAGAAAGTCATATTTGAGAGACCCAATATGGTTTTGGCTTTTTGCGCTGAGCCCATCAAAAAGCTCTATAGTTGTCGCCCTTGTATTGGGCTCCTGACGGCCACCCTCGCGCAACATGACCAGCGCGTTGGGTTCTTCAGATCCAGCCGTAACGACACCCCTCGGGCGGTGATACTTAAACGACCGCCCCATGAGGCGCACGCCATTGGCCAGCAAGGCGGAAGCAAGAGTATCACCTTGGCGGCCCTCATAATTCTGCCCATTAAAAGTAAAATTTATCGGCGCGGTGTGATCTATCAGACCGCCCTGTAGTCTGTTGACGCTCATTGGGCAGCTCCTCCTGATCGGCCTATTTCGCTGGCCATTTCCACAGAAACAATTTCATGTGTCAGCGTGTTGCGCGTCACGACCAACCATGACCGATCACCCTGTTCGTGAAACCAGAGTTCCCGGTGCAGACCTGCCGGATTGTCTCGCAAATAGAGGTAGTCGTGGAACGCCTGAACCGCGTTCTCGGCCTGCCAATCGGGGCGGTTCATCAACGAAGCGTCGCCCAAATAGGTGAATTCAGAGGCATCGCGTGGTCCCAATAGAGGATGATTGATCAGCATGTTTTAGTCTCCAACGGCCCAAAAACGGCGTATTGCACTGCAAGTCCCTCGCTACAGGGAAGCCAATGCGGGATCGGGCCCTGGTCAAGTTTGTTGATCATGGTGGTGTCCTCAGTGCAGATTTGGTTGGGCGCCCTGCCCTTTTTCGTCAATCATGTGACCCGTTTGGAAACGATCCAGCCGATAGGCCTGAGCCGTTTCATGCGGTCGGTCAGTCGACAAGAGATGCGCCAAGCACCACCCGGCTGCCGGGGTTGCCTTGAAGCCGCCGTAACACCAACCTCCGTTAAAATAGAGCCCCTCGATGTGAGTTTTGTCGATGAAAGGCGACCCATCCATGGACATGTCCATGATGCCGCCCCAACTGCGCAACAGGCGCACGCGACCCAGCGCTGGGATCAAGGACACACCACTTTCCACCACATCTTCAACAACAGGCAGATTGCCCCGTTGCGCATAAGAGTTGTACCCATCTATGTCGCCGCCAAATACAAGACCACCTTTGTCAGACTGGCTGCAATAGAAGTGCCCCGCACCGTAGGTAATCACCCCTGGGATCGTAGGTTTTAGCCCCTCTGAGACAAAAGCTTGCAGTACATGGCTCTCTATTGGGAGCCGCATGCCAGCAAGGGCCATCAGGCGGCTTGAGCTGCCAGCAACGGATGCTGCTACCTTTTTTGCACCAATGTATCCGCGTGACGTTTCCACGCCGAGGACTTTACCACTTTCAATACGAAAGCCGGTGACTTCACAGTTCTGGATGATGTCGACGCCATGCTGATCTGCGCCGCGCGCGTAACCCCAAGCAACAGCATCATGGCGCACAGTTCCTCCACGCCGATGCCGCAAGCCCCCTCGGATGGGGAATCTGGCGTTCTCAAAATTCAGAAAGGGATACATGGCCCGCACGCCCTCTGCGTCCAAAAACTCGGCATCTGAGCCGTTCAGGATCATCGCATTGCCTCGACGCCGGAACGCATCTCGTTGTCCGTCCGTGTGATACAGATTTAAGATACCGCGCTGGCTGACCATTGCGTTGTAATTTAGCTCTTGTTCAAGCCCTTCCCAGAGCTTCAGCGAAAACTCATAAAACGGCTCGTTCCCGTCGAGCATGTAGTTGGAACGTACTATCGTCGTATTGCGCCCTACGTTGCCACCGCCGATCCAGCCTTTTTCCAGAACCGCGATCCGCTTCTGGCCAAATTGTTTCGCCAAGTAGTACGCGGTTGCAAGCCCGTGACCGCCACCGCCGATGATGACAAAATCATAGTCTGCTTGAGGAGCCGCATCGCGCCAAGTTGGACGCCACCCCTTGTGGCCTGTCAGGGCTTCCTTGATCACTCGAAATCCGCTGTAACGCATCGCATCCTCACTCATTTGAGACGAAAATGACGGTAGTGGTTTGGTTTTCACAGGCGCGTTTTGGTCAGCCATTGCTCCATTTCCGTCACATCGCACAAAAGCACGATCGCCCACTTGCACAGAGGTAACGTTTCCTTTCACATGCCTCGCATGAAGCAATTGAAACGACAGCTGCCCCCTTTGACCTCGCTGGTTGCCTTTGAGGCCGCTGCGCGGCTGGGATCATTCACCACGGCTGCAGAAGAGTTAAATGTGTCGCGGGAAGCGGTAAGCCGTCAAATCCGCGCGTTAGAAGCGCATTTGGGCGTTAAGTTGTTTGAGCGAGACGCAAATACGGCCGCCATGGGCCTGACAGGGCAGCAGTTTTATACTACCGTTTCGCCAAATCTATGGGCCATTGCCTCAGCTGCAAATGAGCTCACGGGAGGGGCAAATGAGAATGAGCCAGCCCCTGAGGCGGATCTACTAGAGGTACCTCTGGAACACGATGACAAGCCGACTCTGTTGGTTGTCGACGATTCCGCTGACAATATTCATCATCTCTACGGACTGCTTAGCGAGAGCTATCGCGTCATTGCGCAACGCTCTGGGCAGAGTGCTCTTTCCTATCTGTCCAAAGAGAGCGTAGATCTCATCTTATTGGACATCCGAATGCCGGACATGGATGGCTACGAAGCGTGCCGCCGCATCAAAGCGACGGCCAGTCTCGCGGAAATACCGATCATCTTTGTAACCAATTTGGATGATCCGGCAGATGAGACCAAAGGTTTGGAACTAGGCGCTTCTGATTTCATTTCACGCCCAGTTGTACCCGCGGTCTTGAGCGCACGCATCCGCACTCAAATCGAACTGCGACAGTCTAGGAGCGCATTAGAAAGCCTGCTCACACGTCGCGCGGACAGATTGCAAAAGGCCGAAAACCTGCTGACAAAAATGGCCAAAGAGATCGAGGCCTATCGGTCAGAGTGAGATAGCGGACTCGCATCTTTGGCCAGCCGAAGAGCCTTAACAAAGTCCAACTTTTCGAGTGCACCTATCAGTTCGACGAACTCGGTACTGAAGTGTTCGCTTTTGTGGAGCATCTTGGCATGACCTAAAGACGCCATATCATGACTTCGGATCAACTCAATTAGCGCCTCCCAACTGGCAGGATGTTGGGTTGAGGGCTCCTCTAACCCCAAATCCTCCAAGGTAAGTTCTTCGGACAAAACTTCGATTTCGCTCAATAAAAATTTGAGATGTGCCTGATCAGTTTCAGTCTTCTGGGCCGCTTCGGCGAGTGGCACAGCACCCACGGTGCGTGCAGATCCCTTAATAATATGAAGTGTGGAGTTCATATCGTCGGGCGCAACGCCTCCGCCCGACAGTACTTGCCACCAACCCTTAAGTTGCGCGCGAAAGCGTTCCAAATTTTGTTTGTAAAGCAAGCGATTTCCCCCTGCGAGGAAGAGGCCCTGCTGGCGATCTAAGTGCTTTGGCGCCTGCGTAGTTGGCACGTGTTCTACCAGGGCCGCTTGCAACTTGGCAGGGTCGACCGGCTTGGGCAAAAATTCGGCAAAGCCAGCAGCGCGACACTTTTTATACTCTTCTGGAGTGGCATTGGCCGACGTAGCGATGACCGGTGCCAATGTACCGCCGTAGTCCTGTTGAAGCTTTTGCATGGTTTGGTGACCGTCCATTATGGGCATATGCAGATCCATCAAGATCAGGTCAGGCATGACTTTCGCCACTTGCTCAATTGCCTCAAGGCCGTTGGCAGCCGTTCGAACATCAGCACCAAACCCACCAATCAACGCTTCAAAGACCGATTGATTGATCCGATTATCCTCCACAATAAGGATATCGCGCCCTGCCAAAATATCTGGCGTTGATTTGGGCTCATTGGTTTGATTTTGAGAGCGTTTCACCGCCTCAAGAAATTCGCTGTGCGTGATTGGAAGATCGATTGATATCGCCGGTATTGCGTCTAAAACTTCACGCAAAAAAGTAACGTGTTCGCTATCCACAAGAACCCGAACAGCCGCGCCTCCTTCAGCCGACTGTCCACCAACTCTTTGCGCCATAGCAGCTACCGCGTCCCGATGCTGACCCTCCCCCAAAACCAGGATCGATCGTTTTCTGTCCTGCCCGTAGAGCGCGGGCTTGCTGGCGACAACAAGATCAAATGAGAAACGGGCACCTTGGCCAAGCTCGCTTTCTACATTCAAGTTCCCACCCATTTGCTCCGCTGAGCGCAAAGCAATGGACAGTCCTAGTCCGGTCCCACCATATTTTCGGGTGGTAGAAGTATCTGCCTGTCCAAATGGTTTGAAAATTTCCTCGATCTGCTCCGGTGAAATTCCAATACCAGTGTCGCGGACACTAAGAGTGAGGTGGCTCTTGTTCTGATCAAGCATCTCGCAAGAGGCATTGATGCAGATCTCACCTTCGTCTGTGAACTTCACAGCGTTAGAAGCAAAGTTCATCACCACTTGCCGCAATCTGAGCGGGTCAGCAAAGATCTCACGAGGAAGGTCCGGCGCGTAGTTCCAGATCAAGCGCACCGGCTTTTGTTGAAGCAAGGCGCGTGTCTGCATCATCACGCTGTCCAAAAACTCATCAACAGAGAACCATACGTTCTCCAATGCCATTTCCCCCGCCTCAATTTTGGAGAGATCCAGCACCGAATTGATATTTTGCGACAAATGGGCCGCAGCGGCGCGCATATCTTGGATGTGGCGAGGCGTTCGATTGCTGTAACCGTCCCGCAAAAGCACCTCGGACAGGCCAATTATGGCATTCATCGGCGTGCGCAATTCATGGCTCATATTGGCAAGAAAGACGGATTTCGCTTGCGACGCCTCAACGGCCTCATTTCGTGCCGCCACCAACTCTTGTGTGCGATCGTCCACGATGGATTTCAGATTGTCCCGGCTATCTTCCAGCTCGCCGACTGTTCTCCCAAAGGCGCGTGCAAGACGTGAGATTTCGTCTCTGCGGTGCGGATCAAGCATGTGACGGTCGCGGTCAGTGAGTTCGAATTTATGCCCATCACGCACGCGCAATGCTGCCATCTGCAGGCGGGTAATTGGACGAATAACGGTCAACTGCACCAAGAGAAAAATCGCGCTGGTCACAAGCAGTGTCTGAAGAATGCTAGAGCCAAGCACCACCAAACTTCGGGCGACCATTTCAGCCCCGATGGACTGGTAGGAGTAAATGGCAAAAAGAGCCCCGATATCAGCCCCATCTCGCTTGCTGTGCAGGGCAAAGCGGTAGGTTTCATCGCCATCAGCGCCAAAGCCAAACCAACGTGCGACGCTTGGCGCTTTTACCTGTGCGGTGCGTGCGACCGACAAATCACCAATGCCCGCACTTTCCCGCAGGCCGTCGCTTAACAGCGGATCCTCAATCCATGCTTCGGTGATCACGGGATCTTTTAATAGCCCCCCCATAAAGGCCAGTGCGTCGGGGATATCGACTTCCCAATATGCGCTTTCGATTTGCGGCAATGTGGCACGAATGATGCGGTCAGCGTTTTGACGGGCCGTGTCAACCCGCTGTGTTCCTTCAAGCCAAAGGGTCACAACGCCCAGAACGAGTCCAGAGAGAATACCAATGATGCCCGCCGCGATCGCGATCTTGGGAGTTACCCCCAAACGATGCAGACGTATGTCTCTCATTCTTCAAAATGCTCCTGAACGATTTCACGGATGCGGCCGGAAGAATGCATGGCGCTCAGAGAGCCTTGCAGGCGATTTGCCATGTCGTCCCCGTCTCCGTCTCGTGGGAATGCAATATAGCGCTCTTGCTCGACCAAGGGTGTTGGAAGAAACCGCAATTTCTCGGTCAACCCCATGTCGTCAATGATATGCGCAAGCGTGGCGTGACCACCGACAATCACATCTGACCGCCCCAGCATGAGCTTTAGTATATTGGTGAAATCATCCTTGGACATCTCGCGGGCAATGTCGGGATGACGGTCAAAACTGTCTTCATAGGTAAATCCTGACACGACGCCTACAATCAGCCCATCTAGTTCGTTAAGTGACCGGATGTCCTCTATAGGGCTGTCAATCAGTGTCACGTAAACCGTTTTTGTGCGGCGCAATGGGCCAACCATATTCCACTTCTCAAAACGTTCCCTCGTTGGTGCAAGTTGAAAAACAGCATCCAGATTTCCGGCATTAAAATCCAGCAAGGCGCGGTTCCAAGGTAAGGGACGGTGCTCCAGTTCAACATTTATCTTCTCAGCCGCTTCATTGAGGATTTGTACGTCGATCCCGCGGTACTGGCCGTCGACCGTATAATTAAACGGCGCAAACCCCTCCATTGACCCGACGACCCAAACCTCGGCGTTGCCAGGCTTCGCCAAATTGGCGCAGCAACAAATAGCCGCCAACACAGGAATGGCTTTTGCCAAAAGGGTCTTCATTTGGAAGGCTCCGTCACAGTTACGTGGAACTGTAACCACCGGCTTTTGCCCAAGGCAATGTTTCCAGCCCACAGAAAAATTACGGTCACAGCGTAACTTTTTTGTCTCTCACAAAGGCGCGGGCTTCGCTGGTAACCAACTTTCGGACAAAGCGTTGATGCCCACCTCTGCCGACTTATGGCGGCGGGCGTATGGCGTATGGTAATTCAACAGGAGGAAAATATGTCCAAGACCAAGAAAATCACAGGCGCTCTGCTGGCACTTGCCATGGGCGCAGGTGCTGCTTCCGCAGCGGATCAGACATTTGTGACCATCGGAACCGGCGGTGTAACGGGTGTTTATTACCCTACCGGCGGCGCAATCTGCCGTCTGGTGAACAAAGGCCGCAAAGAGCACAACATCCGCTGCTCCGTAGAATCCACCGGTGGTTCAGTTTACAACGCACGCACCATCCGTCAGGGCGAACTGGACTTTGGTGTGATCCAGTCTGACGTTCAGGTGAAATCCATCAACGGCACCGACCAATTCTCCGAAGACGGTCCTTACAGCGGCCTACGCTCCCTGTTCTCCGTACACCCTGAGCCAATGCACCTGATGGCACGCGCAGATGCTGGCATCACGACCACTGCAGACCTCAAGGGCAAGCGCGTTAACATCGCAAACCCTGGTTCCGGCACCCGCGTTCTGGCAGAAACACTGCTGAAATATGAAGGCCTCTCCGTTGACGATTTTTCTCTGGCAGCAGAGCTGAAGTCTTCCGAGCAAGCCGCTGCGCTGTGTGACGGCAAAATCGACGCGACCATCTGGGCCGCTGGCCTGCCCAACGGCTCTTCCCAGGAAGCGACCTCCACTTGTGATGTGAAAATCATTCCTTTGTCCGGTGAAGGCATCGACAAGCTGCTGGCGGACAACTCGGCCTATGCGCCTGCAACCATTCCTGGCGGCATGTACCCTGGCAATCCAGATGATCTGCCATCTTGGGGTCCGAAAGCCACCATCGTGACATCTGCTGAAGCATCTGACGAAGTTGTCTACGAAGTGGTAAAGGCCATCTTCGAAAACTTTGATGGCTTCCGCAAGCTGCACCCAGCCTTCGCCAACCTGAAAGAAACTGAAATGGTTTCGGATGGCCTGACCGCAGAAATCCACCCAGGCGCGATGAAATACTATCAAGAACGCGGCTGGAAGTAATTTCCTCCCAACTGCCCGCACCAAATCGGTGGGGGCCCTTTTTATTCGTTCATAAAAAGAATTCCGCAAACAAGAGGGACAACCGTGACCAACGCTTCGACACAGTCAGATACATCTGCACAGACCGATCAGGTCGATCTGGAAGATATTGTTGCCGAGTCCGACACCGGAGCGCGCACGCCGCACAATTGGTTTTCGGCCAAAATCTTGTGGGCGGTTCCTCTTATTTGGTCGACCTATCAACTTTGGATCGCCTCCCCGCTTCCCTTCATCTTGGGCGTTGGCGTGTGGAACGACACGCAAACCCGTGCAATCCACCTTGGTTTCGCGGTCTTTTTGGCTTTTGTGGCCTTTCCAGCCTTTCGCTCAAGCCCGCGCCATCATGTGCCCGCGCTGACTTGGTTGACTGCCATCGCAGGCGCAGTCAGCGCCTCCTATCTTGCGTGGAACTATGTAGGGGTGGCGGCCAGGACCGGTATTCCAAGCACGCTTGATCTTGCCATGGCAGGCATCGGCATTGTGTTGCTGATGGAAGCCGCCCGCCGTTCGCTTGGGTTTCCACTTATGGGCGTTGCGATTTTCTTCCTCGCATATGTCTTTTTCGGCTCCTGGGACGGGCTTCCGGAAATGGTTCAGTGGAAGGGCGCGTCGTTTAATAAGGCGATGAGCCACCTGATGCTAACAACCGAAGGCGTGTTCGGCGTGGCTCTGGGGGTCTCCTCTGGCTTTGTGTTTCTGTTTGTGCTGTTTGGCGCACTTCTCAATCAAGCCGGAGCTGGCAATTATTTCCTTCAGCTGGCTTTTGCGGCGCTAGGGCACCTGCGTGGCGGCCCCGCAAAAGCGGCCGTTATTGCCTCTGCTGCCACTGGTCTGATCTCCGGTTCCGCCATCGCCAATGTGGTGACCACCGGAACATTCACAATCCCGCTGATGCGCCGCGTTGGCTTCTCGCCTGCCAAAGCCGGTGCGGTAGAGGTCTCCTCCTCCATCAACGGTGTGCTTACGCCGCCGGTCATGGGCGCGGTAGCCTTCCTGATGACGGAATATGTGGGCATCTCATATGTGGAGGTTGTGAAGACCGCGATTGTCCCTGCGGCGATCTCCTACATGGCTCTGGTCTACATTGTGCACCTTGAAGCGCTGAAGATGGGCATGACCGGCACCAGCCGCATGCACCCCATCAAGTTCATGCTCGGTGCCATCTTCATTATCGCGATTTCTATCGTGATCGGTGGCGGAACTCTTTGGCTTGCCGGTCAGATCGTGACCTTGGTCGACAACCTGATTGGGCCAATGTCCACACCGGTTCTTGTAGCCGGCCTCTTGATCGCCTACGTGGCAGCTGTCCGCTATGCCGCAGCACGACCCGATCTGGAAACCGGCATTGACTCCATGCTGAATCTCCCACCGGCTCGGACTATTCTGAAGACTGGTCTGCATTATCTGCTACCAATCCTGCTGCTGATGTATCTGTTGATGATCGAACGCAAATCGCCGGGTCTATCGGCCTTCTGGTCTTCGATGTTCATGCTTCTGATTTTGCTGACCCAGGATCCGCTCAAGGCCTTTTTCCGAAATCAAAACACAATCGCCGCCTCTTTCTCACATGGGTTTGCACAAACCATCGAAGGCATGATTATCGGTGCACGCAACATGGTGGGCCTTGCCGCGGCGATGGGACTTGCAGGCATCATCGTTGGGGCGGTGACGCTGACCGGTATCGGGCAAGTCATGGCTGAATTTGTGGAATTCCTGTCAGGCGGCAACCTGTTGGCAATGCTGTTCTTCGTCGCTCTGATTTCGATCATTCTGGGCATGGGGTTGCCAACAACGGCAAACTACATCGTTGTTAGTTCGTTGATGGCCGGCGTGGTTGTTGAGCTGGGTGCTCAAAACGGCCTTATTGTGCCACTGGTTGCGGTACACATGTTCTGCTTCTACTTCGGTATCATGGCAGATGTGACGCCCCCTGTTGGCCTTGCGTCTTTCGCAGCCGCGGCCATTTCAAAAGGCGACCCTCTACGCACCGGTTTCCAAGCGTTTTTCTACTCCATCCGGACAGCGCTTTTGCCATTCCTGTTCATCTTCAATACCGACTTGTTGTTGATCGACGTTGGCCCGGTCCAAGCGATAGTTGTCTTCATCACCGCGCTGATCGCCATGCTGCTCTTTGCGGCTGGCACCATGGGCTACTTCCAGACACGCTCAAAACTGTGGGAAAGCGCGGTTCTGATCTTCTGTGCCTTCATCTTGTTCCGTCCGGATTTCTTCCTGAACCAGATCGCAGATGAATTCGAAGTCCGCTCCCCCGCTGAACTCTACACACTGGCAGAAGCCGCGCCCGACAACCGCACCCTTCGCGTCCGTCTGACCGGAGAAAACTTAGAAGGCGATCTGGTAGATGCGCGCTATCTGCTCCCGCTTGGCACCGCTGGTGAAAATGGTGAAACACGACTGTTGGACGGCGCGGGCATCGAGTTCCGTAACGAAGATGGCGCACTTTTGGTGGACAATCTGAACTTCGGCGGCCCGGCAGAGCAGCTCAAGATCGACTTTGATT
Organism: Shimia sp. R9_1; assembly: GCF_017743775.1. Taxonomy (NCBI): domain Bacteria; kingdom Pseudomonadati; phylum Pseudomonadota; class Alphaproteobacteria; order Rhodobacterales; family Roseobacteraceae; genus Shimia; species Shimia sp. R9_1. Next base: position 20,215 of record NZ_JAGHRN010000013.1, read on the forward strand.
GGGAAGTGGTTGAGATCGAAGTGGAGGCTGCGCGTCCTCCTCAAGAGATCTTCTATCTTCCTGCTCTGTTGCTGCTTAGCCTTGTGTTTGGCGTACAGCGCCGCCGCAAAGCGAAAACAGACTCTCAAGAGGTGCCCGCATGACCCGCACAGTACTCGCCGCGATTGACCTGACCCAACCTGAAGATCAGAAAGCCGTACTTACAAAAGCACGCCAGATTGCCGATTTGGAAGGCGTACGATTGTCGGTTGTCACAGTGCTACCAGATTTTCGCATGAGCGTCGTTGGTACCTTTTTCTCTGACGAGCATACCCACGAAATGGCAGAAGGCAGCCGGGTGGCCCTCCATAAGTTCATCGAGGAAACCGTTGGCCGTGACGCTGAGACAAAGCATGTGATCCGCATGGGTAAGACCTCTGAGGAAATCCTGATCACGGCAGAGGAGCTTGATGCACAGGTGATCGTGATGGGCGCCCATAAGCCCAATCTCAGGGACTATCTCATTGGCCCAAATGCCGCCCAGATTGCCCGCCACGCCCCTTGTTCTGTCTACATCGTGCGCTGAGCAAATTCCCTCAACGCCAGACGTAATGCAAGAATTTCAGCCATATAGCACGCGGCTTAGCGACTAAGTTGTGACCGAGAGCCCATGGAACGCAGAGACACAACCAACATTGGTTTCCTGGTTTTTCCGGGCTTTCCGATGGCGTGCTTGACCTCCGCCATCGAGCCTTTGCGAGCGGCAAATGAAATCTCCGATCGTGAGGCTTTCTCGTGGCGCGTCCTTTCTGAAAATGGTGAGGCTGTCACCGCCAGCGCAAATGTCGTTTTTCAACCAGATTGCTCTCTGCGCGATGTTGAAAACCTCGACTATCTGTTTCTCTTGTCTGACCCTGAGAGCGCATTTGCAGTGCCTGCATCCGGAAACGGACATCTGCGGTATTTGGCGCGCCACGGTGTGCAAATCGGCGCGGTAAGTGGCGGTGTTTTCCCGCTTGCAGCTTCGGGCCTGCTTCTGGGGCACACCTGCTCGGTGCACTGGTGCTATCGGGCTGCCTTCGAAAAGGCTTTCCCGGAAATTGCAGTCAGCGATGATGTACTGGTCCTTGATCGCCGCCGTCTGACGGCTTCTGGCGCAGCCGCCATGTTTGACCTGATGTTGGGCATGATCGAAGACACGTTGGACAGCGTTGTGATGACCGAAGTCGCCTGTTGGTTCCAGCATCCGATGGTACGCACAGAAGGCGTTGGCCAAAGCGTTCCTGCGTTTAAAACTGCGGGTGTAACAAGAGATCTACCGCCCCCTCTGGCCAAAGCAATTGCGGTATTCTCCGACAATCTAGAAGAGCCCGTGAGTATTGGAGATGTCGCCGAGCAGGCAGAGGTCTCCTCACGCAAACTTGAGCGTCAATTCAAGAAATACCTTGGTCAAAGCCCTCTGAACTACTATCGCATGTTGCGCATGAACGCTGCGCGGCAACAGGTCTTATACTCTCGTAACAGCCTGTCTGACGTAGCTCTTTCCGTAGGTTACAACAGCTCTTCAACGCTCTCAAAACACTACAGACAAGCCTTCGGCCTGTCTCCAAGCGAAGAACGCAACCAAAAAAGCAACCGCTTCAAAATTGAACGCGGGCAGCCAATTCCGGTCGTATGATTTGCTTGGGGTAGAATCTATTGAGAATAGCCCTCCCATAGAGAATTTCTATTTTGGTTGTCAACCAATCCGTTAGCATCTGCAAAAGAATGGCAGCATAAATGAACGCAAATGTATTGCTACGCATGTTTTACTGGAGACTGATCAATCAAGTCTTAGTGTAGCTATTTGAGCGCTAGTGCAGGCTTTTCCCGCTCACAATTAGTAAGGCGGTTTCGGGTCCCCGATGCACGCTTGCGGGTAGCACCATTTGGCAAATCCTTTAGATATCTTAGAATTTTGCTTTCGCTATATCCAACCTCCCAGAGCGCCCCAGTTCGAAGCAGCGGTTCTTGTTGTATGCTCTTTATTCTCTGTATCGGAGCTTATATTGACAGAAAATGCTGCATGATTTGGCTAAAATTCTACTATAAAGTGTGTGCGAGCTACTCGTGTGCCATATTGGGCTTGGACGCTAATGCTATCTTAGCAGCAGAAAAGACCTGGAAAATCTTCGGGCTACGCGACAAATACGACACCTTGGAATATTCAGCACTCCGGTAGGTTAACAGCTAAGCCACCAAGCGATGTCTCTTTGTATTTCTCTGCCATGTCGACACCGGTCTGGCGCATGGTTTCAATACAATTGTCCAGCGGCATGAAATGCGTGCCATCGCCATGCAGTGCCAGAGAAGCGGCGGAAACCGCTTTGATCGCGCCCATGCCGTTGCGCTCAATGCACGGCACCTGAACCAGCCCCATCGCGGGGTCACAGGTCATGCCAAGATGGTGTTCTAGCGCAATTTCGGCTGCATTTTCGATCTGTTCATTGGTACCACCCAATGCCGCACAGAGACCGGCAGCAGCCATGGCCGAGGCGCTGCCAACTTCGGCCTGACAGCCACATTCTGCACCGGAGATGGAGGCGTTGTGTTTGACCAAACCGCCAATGGCTGCGGCCGTGAGCAGGAACTCATCAATGCCTTCACGCGTCGCGCCGACACAATGGTCGCGATAGTAGCGAATGACGGCAGGCACGACACCCGCCGCGCCATTGGTTGGGGAGGTGACCACCTGCCCGCCCGCAGCGTTTTCCTCGTTGACCGCCATAGCATAGACCGAAAGCCAGTCATTGATGCTGTGCGGCTGCTGGCTGTTTAAGCCGGTTTGATTGGTCAGCCGTTGATGAATGGCACGGGCGCGGCGTTTCACATTAAGGCCGCCTGGCAGAATGCCGTCCTGAGAGAGACCACGGGCGATACAACCATCCATGACGCTCCAGACAGCGTTTAGCTGATTGCGCAATGTCTCAGGAGACATCGCAGTTTCTTCGTTTGCGCGTTTCATTTGCGCGATTGTCTTGTCGGATTTTGCCCCCATCGCCAGCATTTCTGCGGCAGAGCCAAAGGGATAGGGATATCCCGCCGCTTCCTGTTCATCATGCAGATCAGCATCAGGCGCATCATTGGCCGAGAGCATTTCGGCCTCGGTCATGATGAAGCCACCACCGATAGAGTAATATGTTTCTGCCAAGATGGTGCTGCCTTCAGCGTCATGGGCACTGAGTTTCATCCCATTGGCGTGCAGCGGCAGCGCGGGGCCGTAGTCAAATTCCAAATCGCTCGCGGGATCAAAGCGCAGAGTGCCGCAATTGGCGACATTCAGTTGATGATCCTGCATGAGCTTTTCCAGTTTTGCTTCCGCGAGATCCGCATCAACTGCGTCGGGACGGAAGCCCATCAGGCCCAGAAACACGGCGCGATCCGTGGCGTGGCCCTTGCCGGTAAAAGCGAGAGACCCGTGCAGTGATCCTGTGATGCGATCGGCAGATGCTGGGTCAAATGTGCCGCCCTCACCTGAGGACAACTGATCCAGAAAATGCACGGCGGCTGTCATCGGTCCCATGGTGTGGGAGGATGACGGTCCAATCCCGATTTTGAAGATATCAAAGACGCTGAGGAACATGCGTGCAAATCCCTGGCTAGAAAACTGAGAGGAGTGAATGGCGGCGCCTGGCGCCTGGCGCCGGAAGGCTGCGGCCCCCGTTGAGGGCCGCAGCGCAATTTTTATTCCGCCGCTTCGGCGTAGTCTTCCATTGGAGGACAGGTGCAGACCAGATTGCGGTCGCCATACGCGTTGTCGACCCGGTTCACTGCTGGCCAATATTTGTCCACGCCGAGGTTGCCCGGAGGGAAACAGGCCTGATCGCGGCTGTAGGGTCGATCCCACTCACCAACCAAGTCACGCACGGTATGTGGCGCATGTTTCAGCGGGTTGTTTTCTGGATCGATCTTGCCGTCGATGATGTCCTGCGCCTCTGCCCGGATGGAGATCATTGCATCACAGAAGCGATCAATCTCTGCCTTGGGCTCAGATTCCGTGGGCTCCACCATCAGCGTGCCGGCCACTGGCCAGGACATGGTAGGGGCGTGGAAACCGCTGTCGATCAGACGCTTGGCCACATCATCTACGGTCACATGCGCTTCATCGTTGAGAGGACGGGTGTCCAGGATGCACTCATGTGCCACACGACCGGTTTCGGAGGTGTAGAGGATTGGATAGGCGTCTTTCAGACGGGCGGCGATGTAGTTCGCGCTCAAGATCGCGATTTTGGTTGCCTGTGTCAGACCTTCGCCACCCATCAACAGGATATAGGCCCAGCTGACCGGCAGGATAGACGGGGAGCCAAATGGCGCTGCTGAGACCGGACCAAGTGCAGACCCGTACTCCGGGTGACCTGGAAGGTGCTCTGCCAAGTGTGCTTTGACACCGATCGGGCCCATGCCGGGGCCGCCACCGCCATGCGGAATGCAGAAGGTCTTGTGCAGGTTGAGGTGGCTCACGTCGCCGCCGATGTCGCCCGGACGGGACAGGCCCACCATCGCGTTCATGTTGGCGCCGTCGATGTACACCTGACCGCCGTGATCATGGGTGATCTGGCAGACCTCCTGCACAGTGGTTTCAAACACACCGTGGGTGGATGGGTAGGTGATCATGCAGCCCGCGAGATTGTCTGAGTGTTTCTCAGCCTTCTCACGGAAGTCCGCCACATCGATGTTGCCGTTCTCATCCGCTTTGATGGGAACCACTTTCCATCCCACCATCTGAGCGGATGCCGGGTTGGTGCCATGCGCAGACGTTGGGATCAGGCAGACATTGCGGTGACCTTCGCCACGGGAGATGTGGTAGTTACGAATGGTCAAAAGACCTGCGTATTCCCCCTGTGCACCCGAGTTTGGCTGCTGCGAAATCGCGTCATAACCGGTGATCTGGCAGAGCTTGTCATTCAGATCGTCGATCATTTCGAGATAGCCCTGCGCCTGATCTTCGGGAACGAAGGGATGTAGGTTGCCAAATTCCGGCCAAGTCACCGGGATCATTTCGATGGTTGCGTTCAGCTTCATCGTACAGGAGCCGAGCGGGATCATCGCACGGTCGAGTGCCAGATCGCGGTCCGCCAGACGGCGCATGTAGCGGGTCATTTCCGCCTCTGCACGGTTCTGGTGGAAGATCGGGTGAGTCAGATACTCAGTCTCGCGCAGCGCGTAGTCAGGCAGACGATACTCAACATTGTTGCTGTCATCTTTGCGATCAATGCCGAAAGCACCCCAGACCGCCTGGATTGTCTCTGGGCGGGTCTGTTCGTCAAGCGAGATGCCAACTTTGGTTTCGCCGACCTTGCGCAGGTTGATGCCACGCTGCACAGCCGCGTCCATGACGGTTTTCTGCAGGTGACCCACTTCGACGGTGATGGTGTCAAAGAAGACCTCAGGCTCCACCTTGAAACCTGCCTCTTCGAGGCCGGTTGCCATGCGGGAGGTTTTGCGGTGAACCGACTGCGCAATGGCTTTGATGCCTTCGGGGCCGTGATAGACCGCATACATGGAGGCGATCACAGCGAGCAGCGCCTGTGCGGTACAGACGTTGGAGTTCGCCTTTTCGCGACGGATGTGCTGTTCGCGGGTCTGGAGCGCAAGGCGGTAAGCCTTGTTGCCGCGTGCGTCGATGGACACACCGATGATGCGGCCCGGCATGGAACGCTTCAGCTTGTCGGTGGTGGCCATGTAAGCAGCGTGTGGTCCGCCGTAGCCCATTGGCACACCAAAGCGCTGGGTGGAGCCAATTGCGATGTCAGCCCCCATTTCACCCGGTGATTTCAGCAGGGCCAGAGACAGAATATCGGCCGCCACGACCGCCACGCCTTTGTGCTCGTGTAGGGCTGCGATCTGATCGGTGAAATCGCGCACGTGACCGTTGCTGCCGGGATACTGGAAGATCGCGCCAAAGACCGCGCCTGCATCAAGGCTGTCCACATCGCCAATCTGTACATCAATGCCGAGCGGTTCCGCGCGGGTCTTGATTACGGCGATTGTCTGCGGGTGGCAGTGTTGATCGACAAAGAAGGCCGCTTTGTTGGACTTGGAACGCGCACCACGGTGGGCCATCGCCATGGCTTCTGCTGCTGCGGTTGCTTCATCAAGCAAAGAGGCGTTGGCCACTTCGAGGCCGGTCATGTCGCTGACCATGGTTTGGAAGTTCAGCAGCGCTTCGAGGCGTCCCTGAGAAATCTCAGGCTGATAAGGCGTGTAAGCCGTGTACCAGGCAGGGTTTTCCAGAATGTTGCGCAGGATCGGCGCAGGCGTGGTGGTGCCGTAGTAACCCTGACCGATAAGGGAGGTCAGAACCTTGTTCTTATCTGCAACCTGACGCATGTGGAACAGCGCGTCACGCTCGGACATGCCGGGCTGGCCCCAATCGAGAGGCTCTTTCTGCCGGATGGCAGGAGGCACGGTTGCGTCGATCAGATCATCAAGAGAGTCAAAACCGACGGTTTTGAGCATCTCTTCGATTTCTGACGGCGAAGGACCGATATGACGCCGGTTGGCAAAGTCATATGGGTCGTACTTTGTCAGTTCAAATGCCATTTCGGTCTCCTCAGCCGATCAGAGCTTTGTAGGCGTCAAGATCCATCAGGTCTTCGAGCTGTGCCGCGTCAGAGACCTTAACCTTGTAAATCCAAGCATCGCCTTCCGGGCTTTCGTTAAGCGCGCCTGGGTTTTCTTCGAGTGTGCCGTTCACTTCGGTCACTTCGCAGTCAATCGGCGCATAGATTTCAGAAGCGGCTTTCACGGATTCGATCACGCCGATCTCGTCGCCTTTTTCGAATTCTTCGCCTGTCTCACGCTGTTCAACGAAGACAATCTCACCCAGCTGTTCAGCCGCGTGTGCAGTGATACCGATGGTCGCAACGTCACCGTCAACGGTGATCCACTCGTGATCTTCAGAATAATAAGTGGTCATATCATGGCTCTCCCAAATTAGCGTTTGTAGTTTTGCTGTACGAAAGGCAGCGCAACAATCTCTGCAGGCTGTGCCTTTCCACGGATGATGAGGTTCACTTTCTCACCTGGCGTTCCGTGCCCTTTGGACACGTATCCCATAGCAACCGGGCCACCTACGGTGGGGCCGAAGCTCCCAGAGGTGATCTGGCCAATTGTATTACCCTCGGTGCATTGCACCTCAACGCCCTGGCGCGCAGGTGCGCGGCCGGTCGGTTTGATACCAACAAGCGTACGCGCGGCACCTTCGGCGAGTTCTTTCTGCACGCGTGCAGCGCCCGGGAAGCCGCCCTCTTCTTTGCGGCGTTTCTGAATGGCCCAGCCGAGGCTCGCTTCAATCGGCGACGTGCTCTGATCAATGTCATTGCCATAGAGGCAGAGACCCGCTTCCAAACGCAGGCTGTCGCGTGCGCCCAAACCTGCGGGTTCAAGATCTTCATGCGCCAGAAGGGCACGGCACACATCAATGGCGTCGCCTTCGGGAATGGAAATCTCGTAACCGTCTTCGCCTGTGTAACCCAGACGGGAAATCCGGCACTCGACGCCATTGATTTCGGCCAAGGTGGTTTCCATGAACTTCAGTTCACGTGCCGACGGGCAAAGCGCTCCGACGACATCTTCGGCCTTTGGGCCCTGGACCGCGACAAGTGCACGATCAAAAATCTCTGTGACCTCGACGCCTTCGAGGTTGGCTTCCATGTGTGGGATGTCCTGATGGCGCAGCGCGGCATTGACCACGACAAAGAAGTGATCACCCGCGTTGGCAACGATAAGGTCATCCATGATGCCACCGTCTTCGTTCGTGAAGAAACCGTAGCGTGCTTTGCCTTCTTTCAGCGTTGCGTAAGCCTGTGGGCAGAGTGCCTCCAACTTTTCGCCGACATTTTCGCCACGCAGGATCACCTGCCCCATGTGGCTAACGTCAAACAGCGCGGCCTTTTCACGGCACTGATTGTGCTCTCCCATGATGCCCAGGGGATAGTTGACTGGCATTTCCCAGCCAGCGAAGTCGACCATTTTGCCGCCCAGTTCAACATGCAGATCGTAGAGCGGTGTGCGTTTCGGTGCCTCTGACATTGAAACTCTCCTGGATAAACTTTGGATATTTGTGCCCCGGGGCTGAGTGTGCCCAGCACCGGGACGTTTTTGGTTACTCGGCTGGGTTGCCACCGGGCTCTTCGGTCTGACCGTTTGAGGCAAAGAACTCTTTGGTCACTTTGAAGACAACCGGGCTCAGCAGAGCCAGCGCGATGAGGTTTGGCAGGGCCATCAGCGCGTTCAGCGTATCCGCAAGCAGCCAGATGAAGCCGAGGTCTGCAGTCGCACCGAAATAGATCGCTGCGATCCACAGCAGGCGGTATGGCAACAGCGCCTTTGTGCCAGCAAGGAAGCCCACACATTTTTCACCATAGTAGGACCAGCCCAGAATGGTTGTGAATGCGAAGATCGACAGGGACACAGCGATCAGATAGCCGCCAAAGCCCGGCAAGGAGGTCTCAAACGCCAGAGATGTCAGCGCTGCGCCGGATTCACCGGATGTCCATGCACCAGACGCGATGATCGCCAGACCGGTGATCGAGCACACGATGATGGTGTCGATGAACGTGCCCAGCATTGCGATCAGACCCTGGTTTACCGGACCTTTGGTGTTGGCTGCGGCGTGTGCAATTGGCGCAGAACCCAGACCTGCTTCGTTGGAGAAGACACCACGTGCCACGCCGAAACGGATTGCGGCCCAAACTGCCGCCCCTGCAAAACCGCCTTCTGCAGCGGATGGGGTGAACGCATGGGTGAAGACAAGCGACAGGGCGTTGCCGATTTCACCGATGTTGATCAGCAGGACAATCAAGCCGAAGAAGATGTAGCTGACGGCCATGAAAGGCACCAGCTTACCAGCAACAGCACCAATACGGGTGATGCCGCCGAGGATCACGGCGCCGGTCAGGCCCATCAGAATAATACCAGTCAGCGACGTGTTCAGGCCAAAGTTGGTTTCCAGAACTTGTGCCACGCCGTTTGCCTGAACACCGTTGCCGATGCCGAAGGCAGCGATCGCGCCGAAGACGGCAAACACAACGCCGAGCCACGCCCACTTCGCGCCAAGACCGTTTTTGATGTAATACATCGGGCCGCCGACATAGTTGCCTTGGTCGTCTTTTTCGCGAAACTTAACGGCGCAAACCGCTTCGGAATATTTGGTGGCCATACCCACAAGGGCGGTCATCCACATCCAGAAAAGTGCGCCTGGTCCGCCGAGGAAAACCGCAGTGGCCACGCCAGCGATGTTCCCGGTCCCGATGGTGGCAGACAGGGCTGTCATGAGGGCGTTGAAAGGTGAAATCTGTCCTTCGCCGACGCTTTCACGGCCTTGGAACATGAGTTTGAACCCGCGACCCAAATTGCGAATTGGCATGAATTTCAGGCCAATTTGCAAGAATAGGCCGACGCCCAAAATGATGACAAGCATCGGAGGCCCCCAAGCCCATCCGTTGATTGTCCCCACGAGTGATTGTAACGCTTCCATGGTTTCCTCCCTTTAGCGTTGGTGTTAACTGCGTTGCGCGAGCCGCTCCCTGCGCGCGTTCTGCAGTGTCTTGAAGTCCGCATCAGCGTGAAATGACGACCGTGTCAGGGGCGTCGCCGATACGTGCAAAAATCCTTTTGCCCGAGCGATGGTTTCCAGCTGCTCGAACTCTTCTGGTGTCCAGAAACGGTCAATTGGGTGATGTTTGGCAGTTGGCTGGAGGTATTGGCCGACCGTCAGGAAATCCACCTGGGCTGCGCGCAGATCATCCATGACCTGTCGCACTTCCTGCATGGTTTCGCCCAATCCCACCATGAGGCCGGATTTGGTAAAGACCTGTGGATCCGCGCGCTTGGCGTCATCCAACAGTCGCAGTGACTGATAGTAGCGCGCACCGGGACGCACGGTTGGATAGAGTCGAGGGACGGTTTCCAGATTGTGGTTGAACACATCAAGTCCTGCGCCAAACACCACATCCGCCGCAGCGCCTTTGCCCAAGAAATCAGGGGTCAGAACTTCGACCGTTGTGTTCGGGTTCTGATGACGCACAGCCCGCACGGTCTGAGCGATGTGCTCTGCCCCCCCATCAGCCAGATCATCACGATCCACACCGGTGATCACAACGTGGCGCAAACCCAGCTTCTTGACTGCGGCTGCAACACGCCCTGGCTCAAAAACGTCCAGAGCATCCGGGCGGCCCGTGGCCACGTTGCAGAAGGAACAGCCGCGTGTGCAGATCTCGCCCATGATCATCATCGTGGCGTGACGCTTGGACCAGCACTCGCCGATGTTAGGGCAAGCCGCTTCTTCGCAAACGGTGGTCAACGCATGATCGCGCATGAGACGGCGGGTTTCGTAATACTCCTCCGACTCGACCTTTTTCTTGCGAATCCACTTGGGCTTGCGCGGGATCGCGCTGTCCACTTTCTTGGCTTTTTCAGGATGGCGTAGACGTGGAACGTTCATGGCATCTTCCCTTAGGCGTGAATGGCGTGACCCAGCGCATCAAGACAGGCTTCTTTGACGGCTTCGGCCATGGCGGGGTGTGCGTGACAGGTTTGCGCGATCTCCGTGATGGTCGCGCCTTTGGTCATCGCCAGCACCAGCTCAGCAATCAGGTCGCCACCATGTGCCCCACAGATGTGCGCACCCAAAAGCGTACCATCCTGTGCGGCCAGAACCTTTACCGCGCCGTCTGTCTCGCCGCTGGAGCGCGCACGGCTGTTTGCCATGAAGGCGAATTTTCCGCTGATGTAGTCCGTTCCGGCCTCTTTGAGGGCCTCTTCGGTGGCACCAACCGAGGCAACTTCCGGGTCCGTATATACCACACCTGGGACTTTCCCGTAATCGACATGTCCTGACAGCCCGGCCAATGTCTCCACACATGCCACACCGTCTTCTTCGGCTTTATGCGCCAGCATAGGACCAGGTACACAGTCGCCGATTGCATAGATGCCCGGAACCGAAGTTTGGAAATCCGCACCCACTTCGATGAAGCCGCGGCTGTCTTGAGTGATGCCCAGGGCTTCCAGCCCAAGACCGCGTATCACCGGCCGGCGGCCAATCGCGACCAGAACTTTGTCGGCTTCCAAAGCTTCCTGTTTGCCTTTGCCGACACGTTCCAACGACAGTGCAAGCCCTGCATCGGTTTTCTCGATGCCCGTCAGCTTGCGTCCCAGCTGGAACTTGAGCCCACGCTTGGACAAGGCGCGCTGCGCCAGTTTGGCGATCTCACCATCGTTACCGGGCAGAATACGATCCAGATATTCAACCACGGTCACTTTGGAGCCCAGACGCGACCAGACTTGGCCAAGCTCAAGTCCAATCACGCCTGCGCCAATCACAACCAGATGTTCAGGCACAGATCCCAGAGAGAGAGCACCTGTCGAGCTGAGGATATGCTCCTCATCAATCTCGACGCCTGGGAGGGAGGTTGGCTCTGAACCGGTTGCAATCAATATGTTCTTGGCAGAGAGGGTTTGCGTGCCTTCGTCTGACGACACGCTGACCTGACCCGCCGCAGGAATGGAGGCCCATCCTTCGATCAGCTCGACCCCGTTCTTTTTGAACAGAAAGCCAATCCCTTTGGTCAGATCTCCGACGATCTTGTCCTTGCGCGCCATCATGGCACCCAGATCAAGTGTGGCCTCCCCGACAGACACCCCATGTGTGGAGAGATGCGAGAGCTCGGCATACTTACCTGAAGAGGTCAGCAACGCCTTTGACGGAATGCAGCCCACATTCAAGCACGTGCCGCCAAGCGCGCCGCGTCCCTCCACACAGGCGACGCGCATCCCCAGCTGTGCCGCTCTGATCGCAGCAACATAGCCCCCCGGGCCGCCGCCTATGACAACAAGATCGAAGTCAGACATCACGCCGCCCTCAGTAGATTGGGAAGGCTGCGCAAAGCTCAGAGACTTTGGCGCGCGTTGCGGCTTCAACCTCTGCATCGCCCTCTGGGTTTTTCGCCAGAGCGTCCAGCACATCGCTGATCAAGTTGCCAATGGTTACAAATTCTTCCGGGCCAAACCCGCGTGAACAGCCTGCCGCCGTGCCGAGGCGAATGCCGCTGGTCACGGTTGGTTTTTCTGGATCCCCCGGGACCCCGTTTTTGTTGCAGGTGAAACCCGCGCGTTCCAGCGCGACCTCTGCCGCATTGCCTTTCACCCCGATGGGACGGAGATCGACAAGCATCAGGTGGTTCTGGGTGCCGCCGGAGACGATATCGCAGCCACGTTCAATCATCACCTTTGCCAGCGCATCGGCACTGTCGACAACGCGCTGCATGTATTCTTTGAACTCCGGCTTGAGTGCTTCGCCAAATGCGACAGCTTTGGCAGCAATCACATGCATCAGTGGGCCGCCTTGCAGACCCGGGAAAACTGCAGAGTTGATTTTCTTGGCGATGGCTTCGTCGTTGGTCAGAATGATACCGCCACGTGGTCCGCGCAGCGTTTTGTGCGTGGTGGATGTGACGACATGGGCGTGTTCGATTGGTGACGGGTGCAGACCCGTTGCCACCAACCCGGCGATATGCGCCATATCGACCAGCAAATAGGCACCAACTTCATCGGCGATTTTGCGGAAGGCGGCGAAGTCGATGATCTGGGAGAATGCGGATGCGCCGGCAATGATCATCTGCGGCTTGTGCTCTCGTGCCAGTGCAGCAACCTGATCCATATCGATGGTGCCCTGATCATTCAGACCATAGGCAACAGCATTGAACCACTTGCCGGACATTGCCGGACGCGCACCATGGGTCAGATGGCCGCCTGCATCCAGTGACATGCCCAGGATCGTGTCGCCGGGTTTAAGCAGAGCGAGTTTGACTGCGCCATTGGCCTGTGCCCCAGAATGCGACTGAACATTTGCGAAACCACAGCTAAACAATTGTTTCAGACGCGCGATGGCTTCGGCTTCGACCTCATCGACATATTCACAACCGCCGTAGTAGCGGCGGCCGGGATAGCCCTCGGCATATTTATTGGTCAGCAACGAGCCCTGCGCGTCGATCACCGCCTTGGAGACAATGTTCTCCGAGGCAATCAGCTCAATCTGTCCAGCTTGGCGGTCGGCCTCCCGCGCAATCGAACCAGCAATAAACGGGTCAGCGTCACTCAGCGAAGTTTTGAACATGATTTCCTCCAACAGCCTCACCCACGATAGGGAATTAAGTTTCCTATAGGGGAATTTGGACTCTTATTGCAATCTTTTTCCTTTTCAGATTCATTGCTGGCGCTCTAGGGAAGTGGTAACGTACAGAAAAACGAGGATATTTTATGGACGACGAATTTCGTCACGACGCCTCGGGCATCGAAGATGCAGAAGATGTTGCTGCTCTTGGACGCTCGATTCGTGAGGCACGACGGGCAAAAGGATGGACCTTAGAGGAAACTTGCCGTGCGGCGGGGATCGGTCGTTCGACGCTTTCAAAGATCGAAAACAACCAAACACGCCCGAGTTTTGACATCGTTCGGCGGCTGACACAGGCACTGGACATGAACCCGCCGCAACTGTTTGTACAGTCCGGGCAGACAGGGATTTCAGGTCGCCGTGACTTTACCCCATCCGGTCAGGGCGAACGGCGGGAAACCTCTACTTATTCCCATGAGCTACTCTGCACCGAACTCTCCAGCAAACGGATGCTGCCATACATTGCGACGATCAAAGCGCGCGATGTGTCTGAGTTTGAAACCTGGATCCGTCACTCCGGTGAGGAATTCATGTATGTCATCAGCGGCGAGCTTACGTTTCTGTCAGAGCATTATCGCCCCTTGGCGATGAAGGCCGGTGACTCCATCTACTACGACAGCGCGATGGGACATGGGTGCGTTTCGACCAGCGATGAAGATGCTCAGGTTTTGTGGGTTTCTATGGAGTAATTGCGCTTGGCCCAGACTTCCAAAATGCCTCACTCTGTTTCAGCCGTGAGAGATGAGGAACGACCATCTCGTACGGTGCTAAGCATTCAAGTCTCTTACGCGTGATAAAAGACCTCTTTCATCATCGCCCAGTGCTCACTTTCCGCCCGACCAGGAAGAGGTCTTTGACATTCATCGGTCAGCGCCCACTGATCAGCCCCACCTGAGTGGTCCAATTTGAATGTTAGTGCATTCTCGGCCTGGGTTCCATCGGGACGATGGTTTCCGGGGCCGGCGGGCGGTAGCCCAAGGCACTGTGTGGTCGCTTGGTGTTGTAGTGTTTCCTCCATTGTTCAATCAGGATTTGCGCCTCTCGCAAGCTGTAGAAGACCTCACCGTTCAACAGCTCGTCCCGGAACCGG
>NZ_JAGHRN010000014.1:0-34084 GCF_017743775.1 Shimia sp. R9_1
TGAAGGGCGACAGATCTCAAAGCCAAAAATGGCCCAAGATCAAAAGCGTCGCGGGATGGAGCAGCCCGGTAGCTCGTCAGGCTCATAACCTGAAGGTCGTAGGTTCAAATCCTACTCCCGCAACCAATACTTTCCTCAACAAAATAGATATTTGAGCCGTTTTGTGCCTCATCAGGCGTGAGCGCTTAAGTAAAGCTGTGCTACAACCGTGCTACGCTACACGACAAACGAAAGCACACTGGTCATACAACCCCGCACTGCACCACAAGCCGCCCAAGGGCGGCTTTTTGCGTTTGCTCCGTCACCAAGTGGAAGCACTCTGGAAGCAACAGGAGCGGGAAATGGCGTGCGAAAGTGACACCTCATTTTGTTTCGCGACCTTGGCGCCGGTAGTTAGGATTCCAGAATGGAAGCGTCTTCTACATCGCTAACGGCAGGCATCTGCAGCTCTTGCTGAGAGCCTCTTCGCATGCCATTTTAAACAGCGCTCCATTGGAGTGAGCAGCGTTTCCGAGTGCATACTCTTTAATGCATCGTCGATTTTCGGTCATAGGATCACCAGCAAAACATTCATCGAGTAGCTCTCGAAGATTTTGTGCATCAGCCGACGCCAGATAGCCTGCTGAAACGCTTGGGTAAGCCTCAAGTTGTTTTTTTGTGTAGCCGCGTGGATTGGTCACGATAAAGGGTTTTTCTGTCGCCAAAAAATCGATCACCGTTGATGATATGTCGCTGATCAGCAGATCGGCTTCAGCATAGAGTGTCATTGGATCCTCCTCCGTGTGCGCCATGCGGTAGGCGACACCTTCGGGGAGATCCTGGGCAGTCTGCTCGATGCGGGTGGAGACCTCCGGCCATTTGGCATCTTTAAAGGTCAGCGGATGGGGTTTGAAAATGACATCAACCTTGAGGCTAGAGTGGAAGACCTGATGCAAAATGTTATGGGCTTGGGAGAGAGAGCAAAAATTACTGTCCTCAAACATACCTTCCCAAGTGGTCATATAGAGGATGGTCTTGCGCGTTGGGTCTTTCGGGCGGGTCTGTTTCGACAGAGTGATTTGGGGGCGTCCGACGATGCGGAACTTTTCTCGGGGGATGTGAACGCCATGCCGGGCATATCGATCAATCGCCATTTCGCCTGCCACGAACAGATGATCGTAGATCACGGACATTGGATTGTAGCTGGGAGGTTTATCGCTGTCGCCATGCAGCAGCTGTACGTGGGTGACCTTTGGGTTGGCAGCAATTACCGGGAGATTGGACATGCTGTTGTTTACGTAGAACAGGACCTCGATGTTGGATGGCAGAAAGGCGGTTTGGCTGGGAAAGTCTTCGACAACTAAGACTTCAAGGAGATCGGACTTCGGGAAGTGACGGAGGTGCTTTCGTTCCTTTAGAATTATGACGAAAGGCTCATTCAAAGACAGCAATGGTTTCAGCCACATGGTGACTTGATAGGGCATTGCCAGTCTTGGTTCCGAAAAATAGAGCGCCATGCGTGCGCGCCGAATTTTTGGATGTCGGAGGGCTTGCAAGTAGCGAGGCAGTTGGCAGCGTTTGGCCTCAGCGACTGCAAGTTGCATCACGCCTAAGCGGACCACTAAGCAGAGAGACGTCGCACCTAGTGTGAGCCACATGGCGTAGCCGCTGACCATACCGATGGCCGAAGCAACTAATCCGGAAAGGAATAGGCCATGGCCCGCCAATTTCAGCGATGACGAAGTTTGATGCACGATCTCTGGTAAAGAGCAGAGTGCGGATTTGGCTGTGACGCGAGCCAACCGTTTTAGCGACCAGACTTCAGCCCCTATGATCAGCGCAGCGATCAGAACATGCACTATGAGAACCATGGTCAGGCTGCCTGCTCAGGTTGGGGCTCACCGCGGGTGGGGACACAATGAAATGCGGGGTGGTTGGTCACAATCCGCGCTGCAATATCTCCAAGGGCGGAGGTGCGCCATTGTGCGGCTTGTGCCGCGTCGCGTGCGATAATCTTGGTATAAAGCGCTGTGTTTTTAGGCAGCTGCTCTGCTGTTTTCAGGGTAGAGAACTCCGTCACCAGGACATGCTCAAACCGTGTGTAACGTGTGAAATGGCTGTTTTTGGGGTGGCCATTGGCATAGAGGATCGTCCGGAGGTCAGGTTGCGCGCAATGATGCAGGGCTGAGAGTTTCTCAGCGTGCCAAAGATGCTGCAAATCCAGTTTGCGTAACTCTTCGTATGCGGTTTGCTCTCGGACAATCAAAACATAGGTGCGTCCAAGATCATCGAGTTTTTCGCAGAGTGATTTGGTTACTTTCAAATGGGTCCGGCCAGTCCCTGCGTGATAGACTGCCACCGATGCTGGTGCGGCTTGCAACTGGCGGGCCAGGAGGCCGGATACTTCCTTTGCAAACACTGCATGGTTGGCGCGATCAACCCGTTTGGTAAGTTCCGTCAGGAAGACCGCAGCAGCGCCTGCGAGACCTGGTAGAAGCGCCCATGTGTAAGGCACGTCGCGGCCAACGATGTGCATCACAAGCGTTGCTAAGGACAAGGCGGCCATGGCGCAGCGCAACAGGTAGAGGTACCGTTTGCTGAGGTCTGCGATATAGGGGGACGGTAGAGTGTCTGAGTGGCAAATCTGCGCTTGAAGATGCTTGGTGTGTCGGTCGCAAAGGCGCACGGCGAGGTAGCAAATGCAGATTGCCGCAATTGTTGCTGCTCCCGCCAAGACGAAGCTTGCTGAAAAGCCAAAGGTCACACCAAGAAAAGCCCAGCAAACCGCGAGAAGGGGTGGCAGCAGTATTTCCGGATAGGTGTTGAGTACCTTCGATTTATTGGTGATCAGCTTGCCGTGTTGAGAGACCGGAAGAAACATTGGAACGTGCACGAGTATCGCCAAAAAAATGGCGGGCAAGTTCTCCGGTGCGCGCGCTGACGCGGGCAGCCACATAACACCGCAAACTGCGATCAGTGCCAGCACAGCAGGCAAGAAGAGTTTGAACGTCATGGCAAGCCTTCTGCTCGAAGCGCAGCGGTCTGCGCCGGGGATCAAAAGATAATTTGACCAAAATTGGTGTGTATTTCTTTAAAGCCAGGACGATCGTTATGGTGCTGAGGGGGCCAGGCTACCTTTCATCACGCGCGAGTTCAGGATGAAGATAGGCTTCCGGGTAAGTCATCGGCTTATTCGGGCCAAGCGGGATGACGTTGTTCCAGGACCGGCCAAAATACCCTTGGCGGCAATGGATAAGTGAGCTGCTGTCTGCAACGCCGGGCAGGGTGTAAACCCGGCACAGCCAACGCCAGAGGTGCGGATAGTCTAGGATCTTTGCGCCGTTGAGTTTCATGCGGATGTAGTAGACGGGATCGTGGCGGTAGAGCGTTGGAAACAGGCGCAGGTCTGCTTCGGTGAAATGCTCTCCCATCAAGAAAGGCCGATTGTCTGCCGACAGGTGATGTTCGAGCGTTTGAAGGGCGGAGAAATAGGCGGTGTATGCCTCTTCATAGACGTCTTGGCGCGAAGAGAATCCTGCTTTGTAAGCGCCGTTGTTGATGGCTGTGTACGTCAGGGTGTTGAGTGTCTCGATCTCCGCGCGCAGCTTTGTGCTTTCGGGATACAGATCTGGCCTTTGCCCGGTGGGGATTTTGCTGCCAAGGGCCGAGGCATGGGCGCTGAGCATCCGGATGATCTCTGAACTTTCATTGGAGACAATGCGCTCGGTGCGTTTGTCATAGAGGATTGGCACGCTCTTCTCGCTTGCCCCTTCAGCGGCATAGATCTCGGCGGCGAGACGGAAGTTTTGCGTACTTCCTGTGTCTTCGGTGCATTCAGGAAGTGGCGCGCCTGTGATCGGGGAGATGCGATCAGGATTGAACTCCCACAGATTGGGGCCAGCCGGATCAGAGTCCCCGGTGCGGGTTGGGAAGGCGACACTCATCGAAAGTGTGCCCTGCAGGCCGAGGATGTTGCGGGCGAGGGTCACGCGGTGGCACCACGGACAATTGAGCGCAACATAGAGGTGGTAGCGGTCAGCTTCGGGTGGGAAGTCACCGTCAGGCTCAAGCCAATGACGAAATCCGCTGAGACCGCGCACAAATTCACCGGACGCACGCCGGGCCGTTGCGTTCTTCTGATCTTCTTCGGTTGTGATGCTCTTGCCCGTCATTGTGCCACCCTGTTTGCATATGAAGGCGCCGCTAAAGGCGGCGCCCATGGTTGTTACTTTGCCCTATCCACGCAGTTTGTGGTGCAAAATGATGGGCACGGCGAGGTCTTCCTCGTCACCAAGGTGACGCGCAAGAAAGGCCTCAATGGTTTCAGCATGCGCGTGCACAGCCCCTGCTTCCTCATACATGGCGTCCTCATCGAGCTGGCTGAGCTTGATGGTGCGGTTTGCGGATTTTGTGAAACCATCCAGAACCTGGTCGAGGTCGTGGTGGTCTTTCTCCAAAATCTCAAGTCCGGCATCAAAACGCGGGTCCGCTTCCGAGAGTTCGGGAAAGTAACGATGGTCTTCCCAGCCGTGGTGGCCATGCAAGTTGCGCACCAGAGCATTGCCATAATAAGCCAAGCGTCCGGCATACTCCTGCGTTTCACGCTGGCCATCGAGATAGAGCTCCGCATCAGCGCGGATAAGCTCGCCGAGCTGGCGAAACATCTGGTGTGCGCCAAGCCATCGTCGGGTGGCATCCTTAAAGTTGGGGTGGGCCTCCCAGGCTTCACGCGGATAGGCATTGAGCAGGCGCCGCATGTCATCAGGCATCGGCGTTGTTCGGATGTGGGACAATTCAATCATGGCGTCCTCCTTTCATGACAAAAGGTAAGCCGCCTTGGAGGGCTTTCATCTGCACACACGCGCACAGAGGGGCTGCGAATTTGAAGGGGTCTTTGTGGGCGCTTAAAGCGTGTTGGGGTCGTCGAAATCGACGCGCAGGGCGCGGATGCGCGCGCGTTGCCCTGCGATGATATGCGCCCGCATGGCCGCTTCGGCAGCGTCGCCATCGCGCGTGACAAGCGCGTCCAGAATCGCCTGATGTTCCGCAAGCGCATTTTCGTAGCGTTCTGCATCGGCCAACGTGGTGCGGCCCAAAATCAGCATGGTCTTTTGCAGGTTGAGCATGGAATTGGTGAGAAAACGGTTCTTCGCCGCGTTTAAAAGCGCCAAATGAAATTGGCGGTTGAGACGCGATGCCTCTGTGCCTGCACCACTTTGCGAAAGAGCGTCGCTGATCGCTCCAAGTTCCGCGATCTCCACGTCAGAGGCGGCACGGGCGGCCATGCGCGCGGCCGTGCATTCCAGCACTACCCGCATTTCATAGAGCTCCATGACTTCAGAGTAGTCCAAGCGCCGGACGGTTGCCCCAACTCGGGGCAGGTGCGTCACCAGCCCATCCGCCTCCAATTGGCGAATGGCCTCCCGCACCGGTGTGCGGCTGATGCTGAAGCGGGTGGCGAGATCAGTTTCTCGCAGGCGATCACCTGGCGACAGACGCCCCTCTCGAATTTCTTGCAACAAGGCGCTGTAGGCCGCGTTGCCTTGAAGCCCATCTTGAGAGGAGGAGTTATCCATTTCGGTCCGCCAGCGTTGCCTTGAAGTATTGTGTCCAAATGTATACAAAAGGATGCATATCGTCAATCACGATAGGAATCACCCGTGTCTCTTTTGCGTATTCGCGCGTTCACCTTTGCGGTGGCCGCATTTGGTACTGTTGCGTTCTGGGCCGTTGACCTGCCTCTGCCGTTTCTGTTTGGACCAATGGCGGCTTGTTTGGTGACAGCCCTTTCCGGGGCCAAGCTGGCTGGATTTGGCCAAGTCACGGCGGCGGCGCGCACAATCCTTGGCGTGGCTGTTGGCACGTCAGTGACACCCGAGGTGATGGCCGAGATCCCGAATATGGCCGCCAGCATCGCGCTGGTTCCGCTCTATATTGCTGTGATCGGGCTTGTCGGGGTGCCTTTCTTTCGAAAGGTCTGTGGATTTGACGCTGTCACGGCTTATTACGCGGCGATGCCCGGGGGCCTTCAGGATATGATCCTGTTTGGCAAAGAAGCAGGAGGAAACGCGCGCATTTTGTCCTTGATCCATGCGACGCGGGTTCTGGTGATCGTGACTGTGGCTCCGATCCTGTTGATCTCCATCTATGGGGTCGGTCTATCCAACCCAATTGGTCAGCCGGCTGCAGATCTGCCGCTCGGAGAGATGGCGCTGATGGTTGGCGCGGCAGTCGTTGGATGGAAAGGTGGAGAGCGCATCGGACTTTTTGGCGCGAGTATTCTGGGGCCATTGATTGTCTCTGCCGCGTTGACGCTTGGCGGCTTCATCCATTCCCGCCCACCGGCTGAAGCGATCCTTGTTGCGCAATTCTTCATCGGCGTGGTGATCGGCGTGCATTACGTGGGGGTGACCCTGCGCGAGCTGCGCTCCGTTGTGCTTTCCGGGCTGGCGTTTATGTGCGTTCTTGCGGTGCTCGCAGCGTGCTTTGCCGAACTGGTGACGCTGTTGGGATTGACCCCGTCCATGGAAGCCTTTTTGGCCTTTGCCCCCGGCGGACAGGCGGAAATGACCATCTTGGCCATCGTGACTGGCGCGGATCTGGGGTTTGTCATCGCGCACCACCTGACCCGAATAGTTGTAGTGATCCTCGGGGCGCCACTGGTGGCACGCCTGCTGCGCGCGCGGAGGTAGGTGGATGCGACTATTGTCTAGGTGATTTGGAGGATTTTACATTCTATTACACCGTGGCTCTCAGTATGGTCCGCCCGCGTAGCAAATGAGGTCGCCATGACGCAAGACACCCCAGCCACGGTTTTACTTGATCCGCATGGAGCCGAGTTCGCGGCTGATCCGTATTCGACTTATGCGGCTCTGCGCGCATTGGATGGACCTTATTATTATAAGGAAATCGACACCTGGATGTTGACGCGTATGGCAGACGTGGAGGCTGTGGCGCTCAACAAAACCATGTTGCGCAACAACGAAGCCTTTATCTCTGAGGACGCGCGTCTGGCTCAGCAACGGGCGATCAATTTCCACGACATGCCGCATCATGAGCGTTTTGTGCAGGTGAACCTGTTGGAAAGCGAAGGCGCAACCCATGATCGACTGCGCAAAGTAGTGTTTCGCGAGTTCACCCCTGCGATGATCGCGCGGCAACGCGAGGCGATCCAAAGTTTTGTCGACCGTTTGCTCGACAGCCTGAGCGATCAGGACGAGGTGGATTTTGTCGGCGATTTCGCCGCCCACGTCCCCGGCCATATCATTGGCCGCATCCTTGGTGTGCCTGACGAAGACTGCCCACAGCTGCGCCATTGGTCAGAGGAAGTGGTGCGCTTCTTTGATCCCGGTCGCGGCGATGAGGACAAGGCGCGGGCAGAACAGGCGACTAAGGAATTCTACGAATACCTTCTGGATCTATTGGCGGAGCGCGAAAGAGCGCCGCAGGATGATCTGCTCTCGCGCCTGATCGGTCACCGCGACGGGGGACGGCTCAGCCAAGACGAGCTGATCTCCACCGCCATGTTGATCCTGATGGCAGGGCATGGCTCCACCATTGATGTGCTGGGCAGCGGCATGCATGCGTTGCTGCGGTATCCGGAGCAGCATGACCGCTTGCGCGAAGATCCGTCGCTTATGAAGACAGCGGTGCAGGAGATGTTCCGCTATGAGTCTCCACTGCCGTTCTTTCATCGTTTCGCGACAGAAGAGACCGAAGTTGGTGGAAAGCTCTTTCCGGCTGGGACGCGGTTTGGCCTGCTTTATGGCGCAGCGAACCGTGATCCCGCGCGGTTTGAGAACCCTGATAAATTTGATGTCGGACGTACCCCGAACCGGCACATGGCCTTTGGTGGCGGGGGGCATTTCTGTCTCGGCAACCATTTGGCGCGACTGGATATGGACGTCATATTCTCCACATTGAACACCCGCTTTGCCGCGATCTCTTTGGCAGAGGAAACCCCTGAATACAAACGCGGTTTGTCAGTGCGTGGCCCCAAGGCGCTGCGTGTGGCTTGGCAGCGCGCCTGAGCGAGACGGAAAGAAATAGCAAATGATCAAAGTGACCTTTGTCGAAGCCAACGGAAACCGGATTGAGGCCACGGCCAAGGCT
Source organism: Shimia sp. R9_1 (assembly GCF_017743775.1). Lineage (NCBI taxonomy): Bacteria > Pseudomonadati > Pseudomonadota > Alphaproteobacteria > Rhodobacterales > Roseobacteraceae > Shimia > Shimia sp. R9_1. Next base: position 8,092 of record NZ_JAGHRN010000014.1, read on the forward strand.
GGTGACACCTTGATGCAGGCTGCGGTTGGCGCAGGTGTTGCGGCCATTGCTGCAGAATGCGGGGGTGCCTGTGCGTGCGGCACCTGCCATTGTGTCCTGTCTGAGGACTGGTTTAGCCGCGTGCCCGCTCCGGCGTCTGATGAGGCGGATATGTTGGATTTTGTCATCGACCCGCAGCCCACCAGCCGGTTGAGCTGTCAGGTTGTTATTGGCGAAGACATGCAAGGGATCGAGGTTCAGGTTCCGGACTCTCAAATATAACACCCCATGACGACAGCTGCGGAAGACACAAAAATTTACTTTGCCACAGGGCAGGGCGGTGAATCCGTTTGGCCCTACCATGTGCCCGTCGGCGGGCGCACCTTGGCGCATCATGACACTGGTATGGTGCGTCGAAACTACAATGAGCATGTGCTGATCTATACGCTTTCTGGTACTGGGCATGTGGACATTGGCGAGACACGGCATGCCGCCGGAGCTGAGAGCCTTGCCTGGATTGATACAGCACGCGCCTATGCGCATGGAGCGGCAGCGCAGGCGCCCTGGCGCTATGTTTGGCTCTCTATCCGGGGGCATGGGGTGGATGCTCTCTTTGAAAGGTTGGGGTTTGCCCAAAATCCCGTGGCATCGGATCTGTCTCACCTTGCTGGGAGCTTTGAGCAGATCCTGCGTGAGCTTTCGGCAGAAGCTGAAGGGGAAAGTGCCACCATCAATGCCGCGGTGTCGCAAATTTTGGCGCAGCTGTTTGAGCGTCGCAGCAATGCGGCTGGAGTGGCCAAAGATGAGCCGATGGCCGCGCTAAGGGCGCATCTTCGCCGGGATTTGCAGCGGGCTTGGCGTATTCCTGATATGGCGCAGATCACCGGGTTGAGCCATTCGCAGCTGTTTCGCCGTTTTCGGGATGAAGCGGGGGTGAGCCCGATTGTTTGGCTCCGGCGGGAGCGCATGGCGGTGGCAGCGTATCTGCTGCGCAGCACAGATGAGCGCGTTGCGCAAATCGCTGCGCGCTGCGGCTATCCCGATCCTTTCCATTTCAGCCGTGATTTCAAGCTGGAGCAGGGCTGCGCGCCTCGCAACTACAGAGCACAGTTTCGCGCATAAAAAGAGCCGCGTGTTGCGGCTCTTGGGCTTAGGCGATTTCTGATAAGCAGGCTTCGAAGATCAGCCGCCTGTGTGGCTCATGTGGCGTGACATCTGACCATCCACCTGTTGGCGGGAATAGTCAAAATCGTGCCCCTTCGGCTTGAGTGCAATTGCGGCACGAATGGCATCTTCCAGCGCCGCATCGCTTTCACTGCCACGCAACGGAGCACGCAGATCCGCCATATCCTCTTGGCCCAGACACATGAAAAGCTGTCCGGTGCAGGTGAGACGCACGCGATTGCAGCTTTCGCAGAAATTGTGGGTCATGGGCGTGATGAAACCGATTTTTTGTCCGGTCTCTTCCAGTCGCACATAGCGGGCAGGGCCGCCGGTACGCTCAGGCAGATCTGTCAGCGTATAGCGCTCGGCCAGTCGCGCCCGCAGATCTTTGAGGGACCAATACTGATCAAGGCGATTTTCATTGCCAAGATCGCCCATGGGCATCACTTCGATCCAGGTCATGTCCATGTCGCGCGAGGCGCACCACTCTGCGAGCGTGAACAATTCATCCTCATTGAAGCCTTTGAGTGCCACCGCATTGATCTTGATGCGCAGGCCCGCATCTTGGGCGGCGTCCAGACCACGCAACACTTGTTGCAAGCGGCCCCAGCGGGTGATGTCGGCAAACTTGTCTTCGTCAATCGTGTCGAGAGAGACATTCACGCGACGCACACCACAGGCATAAAGCTCTTCGGCAAAGCGCTCGAGCTGTGAGCCGTTGGTTGTCAGCGTCAGTTCTTTGAGAGCACCGCTGTCCAGATGGCGTTTCATGCCTTTAAAAAAGGTCATGATGTCGCGACGCACCAGTGGCTCGCCACCTGTAATCCGCAGCTTTTCAACGCCCAGACGGATGAAGGTCGAACACATTCGATCAAGCTCTTCGAGCGTCAGAAGTTCTTTCTTCGGCAGAAAAGTCATGTTTTCCGCCATGCAATAGACGCAGCGAAAATCGCAACGGTCGGTCACGGACACACGCAGGTAGTTTACGGCGCGGTGGAACGGATCAATCAAAGGAGCTGTCATGGGGAGAACGTAGTCACGCGGCGCGGGCAGGGCAAGGGCGGCGAAAGTTGTAGAGATGTATTTTCTATGCGACTTTGGCGCGCGCCCAATCAGCCAAGGTGTTTGCTGGCTTCTTTTCTGGCAAAGGGCTTCATTTTTTCGCCATGATTTTCCAGAAATGCACGCACACGCGGTTCATCGTGCTTTGACAGGTCGCGCAGCCACCAAGCCACGGCTTTCTGGATGAACCACTCTTCATCAGAGACATACTCCGCAGCCCACCCCAAAATACGGTCCCGAGCCTCAAGTTCAGCTGGTTTTGGGTTGTTCTGTTTGGTCCACGGCAGCGTGATCACCAAAGCCGCGCGCCGGGTCCACATATGCTCTGACTTGGTCCAGCTTTCGACGGTGTCTAAGCGTGATGGATCGGCGATGAGGCGGCGTTGACCTGCCATGCAGGCATGATCGGCAATCGCCCAACTGTCGAAATCAGCGACCCAGCTGCATATGAGCGCCCAGGCCTGCTCATCAGGGCGCAGGCGTGCTTGGGTCAGCATTTTGGACGCCACGATACGCGCCTCAAAAATATCGGTTTCCCAAAGGGCCTGCGCCAACGCCACCCGGGTTTCCACCGAGAGCGTCTGTCGCCAGGTTTTGGCAAGATCATTGAGAGCCGGGTTTGAGATGCCCAACACTTCCCGTGTCTGCTTGTGGTAGGCCTTCATGCCGTCTGCACGCCCAGGCTCAACAAGGGCGTGCAGATGTTCAAGGGCGTCTTCGAGTGTCATTCCACAGTCACAGATTTGGCGAGGTTGCGTGGCTGATCGACGTCGGTGCCTTTTGCAACCGCGGTGTGGTAGGCGAGAAGTTGTGCGGGGATGGCGTAGAGAATGGGAGACAAGACAGGCGAAACCTGCGGCATCTGCAGGGTTTCCCAAGCTCCCTCGGCGCCTTCTTTCATGCCGGTGGAGTCTGAGATCAGCATCACCTTTCCAGCACGTGCCATGACTTCCTGCATGTTGGAGATCGACTTATCAAACAGCTCGTCATGTGGGGCAAGCACCACCACAGGGACCTGTTTGTCGATCAATGCGATCGGGCCATGTTTCAGCTCGCCGGAGGCATAGGCTTCCGCGTGGATGTAGCTGATTTCCTTGAGTTTGAGTGCGCCTTCAAGTGCGAGCGGGAACATCCTGCCTCGACCCAGGAACAGAATGTCACGTGCTTCCGCCAGTTTGCGCGCCACTGCAGCGACCTGTGCCTCACCGCCAAGCGCCTGATTGATCAAGCCCGGAACACCGCGCAGATCGGTCAAGTTCTCTGCCAGTTCAGCATCGTTCAGTTTGCCGCGATCATGGGCTGCCTTCAGCGCAAGCATCAGAAGCACGGTCAATTGGCAGGTAAAGGCCTTGGTGGAGGCCACGCCAATCTCGGCACCCGCCAGAATGGGGAGTACAAGATCGCTTTCCCGCGCAATCGAGCTCTCTGGGACATTCACGACCGACACAATCTGCTCCGTTTTGCCGGCACAATAGCGCAGCGCAGCCAATGTGTCTGCGGTCTCGCCTGACTGGGACACAAACAAAGCAACGGTGCCTTCAGTGACGGGTGGTTCGCGATAGCGGAATTCGGAGGCCACATCGACCTCGACTGGTATGCCTGCGACCTGCTCAAACCAGTACTTTGCAGTCAGGCAGGCGTAATAGGCCGTGCCACAGGCCACCATGGTCAAACGGTCAATTTTGGTGAAGTCCAGGCCAGCGTCTGGGAGAGAAACGGCCTTGCCGTCTTTGGACAAATAGTGATCGATGGCTTGGCCAAGTACGGTTGGCTGCTCTGCAATCTCTTTCGCCATGAAGTGTTTGTGCAGACCTTTGTCGACCTGAGCCTGGTCAACATTGATGGTTTTGCGCTCACGCTCAACGATTTCGCCAGCCTCATCGCGGATCACCAACGATGTTCGGGTCAGGACCGCGCTATCGCCTTCCTCAAGGTACGTGATCTGATCGGTCAGCGGCGCAAGGGCAATTGCGTCGGAACCGACGTACATCTCACCTTTGCCGTACCCAATCGCCAAAGGGGATCCTTTGCGCGCTGCAACGATCAGATCGTCTTGACCTTCAAACAGAAAGGCGAGGGCAAAAGCACCATCCAGACGTGACAGTGTTTTTAAAGCCGCATCAACGGGCTGCATACCGGAGCTGATGTAGCTTTGCGTCAAAAGCGCAACGGTTTCTGTGTCGGTCTCGGTGACGAACGAAAACCCGTCTTGAGCCAACTCTTCACGCAATTCACGGAAGTTTTCGATGATGCCATTGTGGACAACGGCCACGGGACCCGCGCGATGCGGGTGGGCGTTGGTGACGGAAGGCGCACCGTGGGTCGCCCAACGGGTGTGGCCGATCCCGGCTTTGCCTCTGAGGGGTTCGTGGACCAGCAAATCAGAGAGATTTACCAGCTTTCCCACGGCACGGCGGCGTTCCAGTGTGCCGTCATTCACGGTGGCAATGCCCGCGCTGTCATAGCCGCGATATTCGAGCCGTTTCAGCGCTTCAACAAGGATGGGCGCTGCCTCGTGGTTTCCGAGGACACCAACAATTCCACACATTATTTGGTCTCCGAAATTTGTTCTTGTTTCTTTTTCTTTAATAAATCGAACAATTTTCGCGCTACGCCAGGTTTGTTGATCTGGTCGGCGCGCGACAGGGCCAAATCTGTGGCGGGAACGTTCTTTGTGATCACCGATCCCGATCCCGTCATCGCCTCATCACCAACAGTGACCGGCGCAACCAGCATCGTGTTGGAGCCGATGAACACCCGGTTCCCGATGGTGGTGCGGTGCTTCATCACCCCGTCGTAGTTGCAAGTGATCGTACCGGCGCCGATATTGGTGCCGCTCCCCAGCGTGGCGTCGCCGATGTAGGACAGATGGTTGACCTTGGTGCCTTCGCCAACTTCGGCGTTTTTGATTTCCACAAAGTTACCAATGTGCACGTTTTCAGACAGCTCAGCTCCGGGGCGCAGGCGCGCGTAGGGGCCAACGGTTGCACCGCGGGAAACATGGCAGCCCTCAAGGTGAGAAAACGCTCGGATGCGCGTGCCGCTTTCCACCGTCACATGGGGCCCAAAATAGACGTTGGGCTCAATCACGGTGTCCCTGCCAATCACAGTGTCAAAGGACAGCATGACGGTCTCTGGCTGTTGCAATGTGACACCAAGGTCCAGCAGCTCGGCGCGGGCATTTTTTTGGAAAATGCCTTCGGCTTCGGCAAGGTGCGCGCGGGAGTTGATGCCTAGTGTCTCGGCCTCGTCACAGGACACAGCCGTAACGTTCAGCCCTTTTTCGCGCGCCAGCCCCACGATGTCAGTGAGGTAGTATTCACCCTGCGCGTTGTTTGACGAAATAGCGCTGATCAAATCAAAGAGCGTCTTGCTCTCAACCAGCATCACGCCTGAATTGCAGAAAGTGACGGCCCGCTCATCTGCTGAAGCATCTGCAAACTCGACGATCCGCTTTAGCTGATCGCCATTCATAATCAGGCGGCCGTATTTTCCGGGATCTGCAGCGTCAAAGCCAAGCACCACGACCGCGTTCCGCTCTTTTGCTGCGACCATGTTCTCAAGGGTTTCAGCGCGTACAAATGGGGTGTCTCCAAAGAGGACGATCACATCACCATCAAAATTAGCGAGCGCCTCTCGGCACATGTCCACTGCGTGGGCTGTACCTTTTTGCTCTTCTTGCAAAACCACTTCGGCGTCAGGATCAAAATCAGAAACTTCTTTGGCGACAAGCTCGGCACCATGGCCTGCCACAACCAGCGTTTTTTCCGGAGACAAAGCTTGGCCGGCCTGCATCGCATGGATCAGCATCGGGGCGTTCGCAATCGGGTGCAGCACCTTGGGCAGGTCCGAATTCATCCGTGTGCCTTTGCCCGCGGCAAGGATGATGAGGGCTATGCTCATTTGTTTTCTCTTTGTATTTCGGTTGTGCCCGTTTTATCGGAGTGCAGGAAGGGTGCAAGGCCGACAAGCTTCAATTCAGGTTGCGCCTTGTAACAGCCGTGGGCGGGAACTCGCGCATTTTAAGGGATAAGCGGATGAAAACAGTGGTTTTTGATCTGGATGGAACTCTGGCGGACACAAGTGGGGATCTGATTGCAGCGGCCAACCATTGTTTTCGGGACATGGGGTATGGTGACGTTTTGAGCGCTGAACGGGATGCAGGCGTTGCTTTGCGCGGCGGGCGGCGGATGCTCACAGAAGGTCTCACACGTATGGGCGCGATGAATGAGGCGACGATCGAGCGCTATTATCCAGTTCTGCTTGAGGCTTACGGCGGCGCTATTGACGAGCACACTGTGCTCTATGATGGTGCGATGGAGGCTGTGGAGCAGTTGAAAGCGCTTGGCTATGGCGTGGGCATTTGCACCAACAAGCCTGAAGCGCTGGCCCAACAGCTCTTGATCGCGCTGGGCGTGCGCGAGGCCTTTGGGGCCTTGGTCGGAGCGGATACATTGCCTGTGCGCAAACCTGACCCCGCACCTTTAATCGAAACCGCGCGTCGCTTGGGAGGCGATCCGGCAAAAACGCTCCTGGTTGGCGACAGCGATACAGACCGCAATACAGCCAAGGCAGCGGGTGTTCCGAGCGTATTGGTGACCTTCGGGCCCAGTGGAGAGGATATGGCCGCGCTCGACCCCGAGGCATTGCTGCATGACTACGCTTCATTGCCGCAGGTGGTGGATACTCTGCTGGTAGATCCCGTCAGTTGATTGCGGCGGCATCCGATCTCTCGTAATGCTTATGCAGCGCTAATTCATTGAGGCCCCAATGAGCGAAGTTTTTACCGGCAATTTCACCCAGCAGGAACCCATCTCTGAGGAGGCGATTGCCGCCGCCGTAGAAGTCATGCGGACGGGGCGTCTGCATCGCTACAACCTGACCGAAGGGGAGGTGGGCGAAGTCTCATTGCTGGAGCGAGAATTTGCACAGAGTGTGGGCGCGAAATACTGTCTCGCGGTGGCCTCGGGCGGCTATGCGATGGGCTGCGCTTTGCGGGCAATGGGCGTCGGTGCAGGGGACCAAGTGCTGACGAATGCTTTCACGCTGGCTCCGGTTCCCGGTGCGATCGCAAGTGTGGGCGCTGTGCCGGTGTTTGTGGGCGTGACCGAAGGCTTGGTGATTGATCTCGACGATCTGGAAGCCAAGGCGGATCAGGCGGACGTGCTGATGCTTTCGCATATGCGGGGGCATATCTGCGATATGGATGCGTTGATGGCGATTTGCGCCCAGCACGGCATTCGGGTGATTGAAGATTGCGCCCACACAATGGGCGGCGACTGGCGCGGCATCCCATCTGGCCGGTTTGGGGCGATGGCGTGTTATTCCACGCAGACCTACAAGCATATGAACTCGGGCGAGGGCGGCTTTCTGATCAGTGATGATGCGGAGCTCATGGCGCGGGCGACCATCTTGTCCGGCAGCTACATGCTCTATGGGCGCAATGGAGCCGTGCCTGAGGCCGAGGTTTTTGAAGGCGTGAAGTATGACACGCCAAATGTGTCCGGCCGTATGGATCACCTGCGCGCCGCTATCCTGCGCCCGCAACTGCGCAAGCTCTCTAACAGTGTCGCGGCCTGGAATGCGCGGCACGATGTGATCTTGAATGGGTTGTGCGATACGCCCGGGCTGACCGTTGTGGAGCGGCCTGCAGGCGAAGGCTACGTGGGCAGCTCGATCCAGTTTTTGCTGCTGGATTGGTCGGTTGAGAAGATCAACGAGGTGCTGAAGCGCTGTGGTACGCGCGGTGTGGAGTTGAAGTGGTTTGGCGGTGCCGAGCCTGTGGCTTTCACGTCCCGTTACGACAGTTGGCGCTATGCCCCGAGCGTGCCGATGCCGAAATCTGACCGGATCTTGAAGGGCATTGTGGATATGCGCATCCCGCTGACATTTTCGCTTGAGGATTGCGCATTGATTGCGCGGATCATCAAGGCAGAAGTCGGCGCAGTTTTTCAGTCGAGCTGATTGAGGTCGCTTGAGCGCGAGGATAGTTCCCGCGCTCTCAAAGTTCTTTAGCGCAGCAATAGCAGCAGCTTAAAGGATTTCCAGAACCGCTTCTGGAGGTCGTCCGATGGCTGCTTTGCCATCGTTTAGCACAATTGGGCGTTCAATCAGGATCGGGTTTTCCGCCATAGCCGCGCGCAAAGTGGCGTCGTCGTCAGACTTGCTCAGGCCAAGTTCTGCAAAGCGCTTTTCCTTGGTGCGCATCATGTCGATGGCTTTGAGGTCCAAGAGCTTCTGAACCTCGGCAAGCTCTTCCGCGCTGGGCGCGTCTTCGAGATAACGACGCACAGTGACGTCGCCTTTTTCTTCAACAAGAGCCAGAGTTTGGCGTGATTTAGAGCAGCGCGGGTTGTGCCAAATGGTGATCACAGCCAGTCCTTTCGTTTGCTTCCAACAGCATCAGCTACATTTGCAAAACCGTCGCGTTCCAGCAAGCTGTCCAACTCACGCACAATGGTCTCTGCGAGTGAAAAGCCGCCGTAGACAAGCGCTGTATAAAGTTGCACCGCAGAGGCACCTGCGCAGATCTTGGCATAAGCCTGTTCCGCAGAGCCAATACCGCCGACCCCGATGAGTGGCAGAGCGCCGTCCGTCAACGCGGACAAACGCGCCAAAACACGTGTCGACTTCTCAAAGAGCGGTGCACCTGAGAGACCGCCAGCTTCGCCCTTGTGAGCGCTTGCCAGGCCATCACGGTCGAGCGTTGTGTTGGTTGTGATGATCGCGTCCACGCCGGTTTCCTGAGCCACCTCCGCGATTTCGCCAAGCTCGGCATCCGTGAGATCCGGCGCGATTTTCAGGAATACCGGGATTTTGCGGCTCAGGGTGTCGCGGGTCTGCATGACGCCGCTCAGAAGGGCGGAAAGCGCGGCTTTGCCCTGCAAATCACGCAGCTTTTCGGTGTTGGGTGAGCTGACATTGACCGTAGCGAAGTCCAGATGTGCGCCACAATGTGCCAGCACGCGGGCAAAGTCTTCTGCGCGGTTTTCGCTGTCCTTGTTGGCTCCGAGGTTGAGGCCGATCACGGCGTCTTTCGGACGCTGTGCCAGGCGTGCGCCGATGGCCTCCATACCGTCGTTGTTAAAGCCAAAGCGGTTGATGGCGGCCCGATCCTCGGTCAGGCGAAACAAACGCGGCTTGGGATTGCCAGGCTGTGGCCGCGGCGTTGCTGCTCCCACTTCGACAAAACCAAACCCCGATTTGGCGAGGCCAGACAACGCGGTGGCGTTTTTGTCAAATCCGGCCGCAAGACCAACGGGATTGGGCAGATCAAGGCCCGCGAAAGTGGTGCGCAGGCGCGGTGAGGTGATTTGCCCAGGCGCATTGGCGAGGCCCATTTGAATGGCGCGGATCGCCAGACCATGGGAGGTTTCCGGATCAATGCTGCGCAAGGCTTTCATGCCCAGCGTTTCAAGAAGACGGCCACCGCTCATGTGATCAATCCTGCCGGAAACTGATGCGCGCCATCGACGAGTGGCAGGGGCTGTGCCCAGAGGACATCTGAAAGCGCGAAAGCCCGGTAGAGATGCGGGAAGAGGGCGCCGCCGCGAGAGACCTCCCACTTCAGATCCTCCCCAAGGGTGTCAGCCTCAACTGCAAGCAGAAACAGGTTTTCCTCTCCGGCGAAGTGTTTGGCGGCGGTTTCCGCAGCCTGTTCCGCTGTCGAGAAATGGACAAAGCCATCTGCAATATCCACGGGTGCGCCTGCCGTTTGGCCCTCGGCGCGCAGAGTGGCCCATTCCTCGGCCCGAAAAATCTTGAAAATAAGCATGGCTTGCTCATGCAACGGGCGGGGCGCAAGGTCAAGCTGTACAGCTTTTGTTAAACCTTTGACATGCGCGTCATTTAAGCGGCACGATATTGACTGAATGATAAAAACGAGAAGGGATTCTCCATGATTGCGCGTTTGATGACAGGGGCCGCAGCGCTCGCCGTAACCGCCGGTATGGCAGCAGCCGACTATACTTTGCACATTGTTCATATCAACGATCTGCACAGCCGTATCGAGCCGATCAACAAGTATGACTCGACCTGCAAGGCAGAGGACAATGCAGAGGGCAAATGCTTTGGCGGCTATGCGCGTGTGGTAACCAAGATTGCCGAGTTGCGCGAGGAATTGGCTGGTCAGAACCTCGTGGTTCTGGATGCTGGCGACCAGTACCAAGGCTCTCTGATGTACACGACTTACAAAGGTGATGTGGAAATCGAGATGATGGAGAAGATCGGTTTTGACGCCATGGCCGTGGGCAACCACGAATTTGATGATGGTCCGGAAGGCCTGCTCAAATTGGTCGAAGGTGTGTCCTTCCCGGTGATTTCCGGCAACCTTGATGTCTCCCAATCCGATGTTCTTGCCGGCAAAGTGACCAACCATGTGGTGTTGGAAGTTGGCGGTGAAAAAGTTGCCATCATCTCCGCGCTCGCCACGGACACGGCTGAAACCTCTAGCCCCGGCGAAGCAGTGATCTTCCAGGACGAGATTGAAGCCCTGCAGGCGGATGTGGATGCGCTGACCGCGGAAGGCGTGACCAAGATCATCGCGCTGAACCACGTCGGTGTGAACAAAGATATGGAGATCGCAGGCGCTGTGTCTGGCGTGGATGCGGTTGTGGGTGGCCACTCCCACACCAAATTCTCCAACACCGAAGAAGGCGCGATGGCCTATCCCACCATGGTTGGCAATGTGCCAGTGGTGCAGGCCTATGCGTATTCCAAGTATGTTGGCCACCTGACCCTGACATTTGATGATGCGGGCAATGTGACCGCTGCAACTGGCGACACCATTCTGCTCGACGCTTCTGTGGCGGAAGATCAGGAGATCGTGGCGCGCGTGGCAGAGCTGGCTGGCCCGATTGAGGAGATGAAATCGCGTGTTGTCGCTTCGACCGACGCGGCGATTGATGGCGACCGTGGATCCTGCCGGGCAGGCGAGTGCGCCATGGGCAACCTCGTTGCAGGCGCGATGCTGGATCGTGTGAAAGACCAAGGCGTTGAAATCGCGATCCAAAACGGTGGCGGTCTGCGGGCGTCCATCGACGCGGGTGAAGTGACCATGGGTGAGGTGCTCACGGTGCTGCCATTCCAGAACACTCTGTCCACCTTCCAAGTGACCGGCGAAACCATTGTGGCCGCTCTGGAAAACGGTGTGAGCCAAATCGAAGATGGTGCAGGCCGCTTCCCGCAGGTTGCGGGTATGACCTTCAGCTTTGATGCAGCCGCAGACGCAGGCAGCCGCATCAGCGACGTGATGGTTGGCGGTGCGCCGATTGATCTCGCCAAGGTGTATGGTGTTGTGTCTAACAACTATGTGCGCAACGGCGGCGATGGCTACAAAATGTTCCGCGATGCTGAAAACGCCTATGACTATGGCCCTGACCTTGCGGATGTGACCGCAGAGTATCTGGCGAAGAATGGCGCGGGTGCGGCGGCTCTGGATGGCCGAATTAGCAAAAAGTAAGCGCCTGATTGCTTGACGTTTCTAACCCCCGCCGGGAAACTGGCGGGGGTTTTGCTTTGAGGGCGATATGGATCATCCGCTGATCGATCTGATCAATCAGAAAATTCGCGAAGCTGAAGCGGCTGGCGAATTTGACAATCTGGCAGGCGCGGGAAAGCCTTTGCCGAAGGAAGAAGATCCCGAAAACGCTTTGATTAATCGGCTGGTGAAAGAAAGCGGGGGCGTGCCTGAGTTTGTGTCTTTGTCCCGTGAGCTGGCGAAGCTGCGGGAACAATTGCGAGAAACGGGCGACCGCACCAAGCGGCGCGACATCATGAAGGACATGTCCATGATGGAAGCACGGATCGAGATGGCGCGAAAGGCCCATCGCTGATGTGTGGACGTGTGGCGGTCACCCTGCCAAATGACGCCATGGCGCAGATGTTCGCGGCCTCCCCGGCCAACAACCTGCCGCAGGTGCCAAATTACAATGTCTGCCCAACCACGCAAATTCATGTGGTTTTGGGAGGGGCTGATGCGGGGCGCAAGCTGGTCTCCATGCGGTGGGGCTTTCTACCCAGCTGGTACAAAGCCCCGAATGATGGCCCCTTGCTGATCAACGCGCGGGCCGAAACCATCGCAGAAAAGCCTGCCTTTCGAAGGGCTTGCCGGGAGCGGCGTTGTTTGATCCCGGTGACGGGGTTTTATGAATGGACCAAGGATTCCGAGGGCACACGCTGGCCTTGGTACATTCATGGTTCAGAGACCTTGGCGCTGGCGGGTGTGTGGCAAGAGTGGGGCGTTGAAGGTGAGCGCATCGCGACCTGTGCGGTTGTCACCACATCTGCCAATGAGACCATGTCTCAGATTCATCATCGCATGCCTGTGGTGATTGATGAGGGTGATTGGGGCCTTTGGCTTGGGGAAAAGGGGCACGGTGCCGCGACGTTGATGAAAGCAGCGGATGAGGATCTCTTGTCCTTTCATCAGGTGGATCGCGCGGTGAACTCAAATCGGGCATCAGGGCCGGAGCTGATCGAACCCTTTGAGTGATCTTCAACTTCGGGCACAAAGCGCCGAGGTATTTTCAAGAAAAGCGCAACACTCCTTCAGCTCATAAAACCCGCCTTCTGCATTGGCCTGAGCGGAGAGTTTGGCAATGATGGGCCAAGACTTTTCTGGAGGGTTTTCATGACCAAAACACCGTATTTCGCACCGCAAGGCGGGTTGCCGCCTCAGACACAGTTGCTGACGGATCGGGCGATGTTTACCGAGAGTTTTGCCGTGATCCCCAAGGGCACGCTGACGGATATCGTCACCTCCAACCTGCCGTTCTGGCGCGACACCCGTGTGTGGGTCATTGCGCGCCCGATGTCTGGGTTCAGCGAGACGTTTTCGCATTATATTGTGGACGTTGCGCCGGGTGGCGGCAGCGACAAGCCTGAGCTTGAGTCGGGCGCACAGGGCGTTCTCTTCGTGGTGGAAGGCGAGGTGTCTCTGTCTATTGAGGGCAAAGATCATAGTTTGTCTGAAGGCGGCTACGCCTATCTTCCGGCTGGATGCGACTGGCGCCTGATCAATCGCTCAGAGCAAAACGCGAAGGTCCACTGGATTCGCAAGCTTTATGAAGCGGTTGATGGGATTGATGCGCCGGAGGCTTTTGTCACCAGCGATGCGGACACGCCGATCCGGCATATGCCGGATACCGATGGCGCTTGGGGCACCACACGGTTTGTGGACCCTGACGACATGCGCCATGACATGCACGTCAATATCGTGACCTTTGAGCCGGGCGGCGTGATCCCCTTCTTGGAGACACATGTGATGGAACATGGGCTCTATGTGCTTGAAGGCAAAGCGGTTTATAAACTCAATCAGGATTGGGTCGAGGTTGAGGCAGGCGACTACATGTGGTTGCGCGCCTTCTGCCCGCAGGCGTGTTACGCCGGTGGTCCGGGCAAGTTCCGTTATCTGCTCTACAAAGACGTCAACCGGCACATGAAGTTCCGTTAATCGCTGTGACGTCACGGCATCGCAGAAAACCACGCGTGGTAGCGGTAACGGGTTAAATTGGGTCGTTTTTCTGCAGAATTGGGGGTGGCAATTGACGGGCAAACCGGATCAATTGGCGTTCCAGAGGACTCGCAGGATCGCAAGATGACCGCAGATCGCACCCGTATTTTCATCAATGGGTTTGGCCGCATCGGCCGGACCCTTTTGCGCATCCTGTCAGAAGGTGGGTATCCCGATATCGAGATCATTGGCATCAATGACATCGAGCCGCTGGAGACCTGCGCGTATCTCTTTGAATATGATAGCGTTTTTGGAACGTATCGCGGCAGCGTTGAAGCCGCCAATAACGCGCTGATCGTGGATGGAAAACGCGTTCCGTTTCATGCGCAGAGCGATCTCAGCAAGCTCGATCTCAGTGCCGTTGATGTGGTACTGGAATGTACCGGCATGGCGGGCACGCGGGCGATTGCGGAGCGGGGATTGGCGGCTGGTGCGCGGTCTGTGCTGATTTCAGGTCCGTCTGATGAGGCTGACGTCACTGTGGTGCTTGGTGCCAATGACGCGGATCTCAAGGATCAGGTGATTGTATCCAATGCCTCCTGCACGACAAACGCTCTGGCGCCGCTGATGCGGGCGCTGGATGCGGAATACGGGCTGATTTCGGGGCATATGACCACGGTGCATTGTTATACGGGCAGTCAGCCGACGGTGGACAAGCCGCGTGGCGATCTGGCGCGCAGCCGGGCGGCGGCTTTGTCGATGGTGCCGACCACCACTTCGGCGCAGCGGATGATTGATAAGGTACTGCCGCATCTGAAAGGGCGGGTTGAGGCGCGGGCGATCCGTGTGCCCACTGCCAGCGTGTCAGCCATCGATCTGACGATCCAGACGGAGCGCGCAGTGACCGCTGAGGCGGTGAACACATTGTTGCGCCAAGAGGCGGAAAACAAAGGAATATTAGGGTGGACACGCAAACCGTTGGTCTCCACAGACCTGCGGGCGCGGCCGGAATCCCTGATTGTGAGCGAGCGAGAAACCAGCGTTTCGGTGGGCGGGCTTTTGCGCGTCTTCGGCTGGTATGACAACGAATGGGGCTTTTCCAACCGCATGTTGGATATGGCCCGATTGATGGGGCGGCGTTGAGCCGTGCGAGGGGACTTGGGAGATAGAAATGACAAATACCAAAGATCATGACCGCGCCCGCGAGGCCGCGCTGAAATATCATGAGTTTCCAAAGCCCGGTAAGCTGGAAATTCGCGCGACCAAGCCGATGGCGACCGGTCGCGATCTGAGCCGCGCTTACAGCCCCGGTGTGGCTGAAGCCTGTATCGAAATTGAGAAAAACCCCGCAGATGCAACGCGTTACACCGCAAAGGGCAATCTGGTTGCGGTGATTTCCAACGGCACGGCGGTGCTTGGCCTTGGCAATATCGGTGCGCAGGCGAGTAAGCCGGTGATGGAAGGCAAGGCGGTTCTGTTCAAGAAATTCGCCGGGATCGACTGTTTTGACATTGAGGTGAATGAGCCTGATCCGGAGAAACTGGCGGATCTGGTGTGCCGTCTGGAGCCGACCTTTGGTGCGGTGAACCTTGAGGATATCAAGGCGCCGGATTGCTTTCTGGTGGAGCGTCTCTGCAAAGAGCGGATGAACATTCCGGTGTTCCACGATGACCAGCATGGCACCGCGATTGTGGCGGCTGCGGCTGCCTATAACGCTTTGATTGTGGCCAAGAAAAAGGTCGAGGATATCAAGGTTGTGGCGCTGGGCGCGGGGGCGGCGGGGATTGCCTGTCTCAAGATGCTGATGACCATGGGTGTGCAGCACGAAAACATCCTGATGCTGGACAGCAAAGGCGTGGTGCACAAGCAGCGCAACGATCTGACGCCGGAGAAGGCGGAATTCGCGCAAGCCACTGAAAAGCGGACCACAATGGAGGCCATGGAAGGGGCGGATCTGTTCCTTGGTGTCTCAGGCCCCGGCCTTTTGACCAAAGAGATGGTCGAGCAGATGGCGGATAATCCGATCATCTTTGCACTGGCCAACCCGACGCCGGAGATCATGCCGGAGGAGGCGCGTGAAGCGGCTCCAGGGGCGTTGATCGCCACGGGGCGGTCGGACTACCCCAACCAGGTCAACAACGTGCTCTGCTTCCCCTTCATCTTCCGAGGGGCGCTGGATGCGGGTGCAACCGAGATTAACGACGAGATGAAGCTCGCCTGTGTGGAGGCGATCGCGGCGTTGGCGCGGGAAACCACCAGCGCGGAAGTGGGCGCGGCCTACAAAGGCGAGGAGCTGACATTTGGCCCTAACTACCTGATTCCAAAGCCGTTTGATCCACGTCTGCTGCCGACCATTGCGGTGGCTGTGGCACGCGCAGCGATTGAATCCGGTGCGGCAACCAAAGAGCTGGACCTCTACGCCTATGAGGACAAGCTGCAGGCGCAGGTGTTCCGGTCTTCGATGATCATGCGGCCGGTCTATGAATCTGCCAGCATGTCGCGTCGCCGGATCATCTTTGCCGAGGGTGAAGACGAGCGGGTGCTGCGCACGGCGCAGGCGATGCTGGAGGACACGGTGGACACGCCGGTGCTGATCGGGCGTCCGGAGGTTGTTGGCCATCGTCTTGAAAAGGCTGGATTAAAAATCAAGCCGGGGGTTGATTTTGAACTGATCAACCCGGAGCAGGATGAGCGCTATCGCGACTATTGGACCACCTATCACCAGAAGCTGCGGCGCAATGGTGTGAGCCCGGACAGTGCGCGGGCGATCCTGCGGACCAACAACACGGCAATTGCCGCCATTGCGGTGGAGCGCGGGGATGCGGACAGCATGATCTGCGGCACCTTTGGCGAGTATCGCTGGCACCTGCGCTACGTCACAGATGTGTTGAAAAACAATGAGTTGCACCCGATCGGCTCGCTGTCTCTGATCATTCTGGACAAGGGGCCGCTGTTCCTTGCGGACACTCATATCCACATTGAGCCGACCTCTGAGCAGATTGCGGAGACGGTGATTGCGGCGGCGCGGCACGTGCGGCGCTTTGGGGTGGACCCGAAGATTGCGCTGTGTTCGGGGAGCCAGTTTGGCAACCTTGACAGCCACTCCGGCCGGGTGATGCGCGGGGCACTGGATGTGCTGGATCAAACCGAGCATGACTTTGAATATGAAGGAGAAATGCACACCGATGCGGCGCTGGATCCGGAGCTGCGGGAGCGCCTGTTCCCCGGTGGGCGGCTCAATGGCAAAGCCAATGTGCTGGTCTATTCCAACACCGATGCGGCGGGTGCGACCCGCAACATTCTGAAGTCGGTGGCAGACGGGCTTGAGGTTGGCCCGATCCTTATGGGGATGGGCAACCGCGCGCATATCGTGACGCCATCCATCACTGTGCGCGGCCTTTTGAACATCGCCGCGCTGGCGGGCACAGCGGTGTCGACCTACGGCTAACAAGCCAAATATTTCACAGCACGCAACAGCCTCCGTTAACCATGGTTTTCGGGGGCTGTTTTGCGTCGGTATCCCGTCGGTATTGCGGAGGTGCGATTTTCGGGCCGCGCGAAAGGTGAAGGCAACGTGCGGTGCGGGGCGCAACGGAGGGGCGCGCCTGACCCTGGGTGGGCGCATGTATGGCGAAATAGGCCTGCGGGCGCTTTCCACCAAAAACGCGCATGGCTTTATGGCTCGCCGTTGGCAAAGCGCCCTCCCGTGGGGAGGGTCGGGCGCGGCGCGGCTTTGCCGGGCGATTGGGTTACAGCGGCCAGAACACCAGAATGGCGGGGATCGATACGGCGACCACTAAGATCTCCAGCGGCAGGCCCATGCGCCAGTAGTCGCCAAAGCTGTAGCCGCCGGGGCCGAGGATCAGCGTGTTGTTCTTGTGGCCGATGGGGGTGAGGAAGGCCGAGGAGGCCGCCACGGCCACCGCCATCAGGAACGGATCGGCGGAGACACCCAACGCCTGCGCCATCTGAATGCCGACCGGTGCGGCGACGATGGTGGTGGCGGTGTTGTTGAGCACATCAGAAAGCGTCATGGTCACGAGCATCAAGACCGTGAGCACGGCCCAAGCGGGCAGACCGGCGGTGAGGCTGACAAGGCTGTTGGCGATCAGAGCGGTGCCGCCGGAGCTGTCCAGCGCCGCGCCGAGCGGGATCATGGAGCCAAGCAGCACGACCACGGGCCATTCCACGTGATCATAAAGTTCGGAGAGCGGCACGATCTTGGCGAGTACATAGGCCACCACCACCAGACCCAAAGCGATGGGCAGGTAGATCAGCCCGAGTGAGGCGGCGGCGACCGCGCCGACAAAGAGGCCGATGGCGAGCCACATCTTGCTGTTGGCGGTCACCACAAGGCCGCGGTCTGCGAGCGGCAGGCAGCCGAGCCAGTCGGTCACATCCGGGCCGCGGTCCTTGTGGACGAGGATCAGGAGGATGTCGCCGGGCTGCACCACGGTTTTGCGGATCTGGCTGCGGATACGGCGGCCTTCGCGTGAGATGCCCATGAGCACCGCGCCTTGGCGCCACGCAAGGCCAAGCGCCTGTGCGGTCTTGCCTGCGATGCGGGCGGTTTCGGGCACCACGACTTCGATGATGTCCAGACCTTCGCCTGCGGCGTTGAGATGCTCTTCGCGTTTTTCATCTGAGAAGTTCAGCGAGAGGGCTGCGCGGAATTCATCCAGCGCGTCGGGGCTGGCTTCAAGCACCAGCGCGTCGCCTTCGCGCAGCACATTGTTGCGCGCGGTGCCATACATCCGTTTGCCGCCCCGCATCAGGCCGAGGATTTGCACATCGGCATCTTCAGCGTTTGGTTCAAGCTCGGCGAGACGTTTGCCGATGAGCTTGCTCTCTGCGGGCACGGTGAGTTCGGCGATGTATTGGCCAAGGTCAGAGACTTTCTTGCCCGCGTCTTCGCGATCCGGGATCAGGCGCCAGCCGATAAGCGCCACAAACAGCAGGCCTGCAATGGCGGTGAGGCCGCCGACAGGGGCAAAGTCAAACATCTTGAAAGGCGCGCCAAGCGCATCTTCGCGGATCGAGGCGATGATGATGTTGGGCGGTGTGCCGATGAGCGTGGCCATGCCGCCAAGAATGGTGGCGAAGGACAGGGGCATGAGCGATTTCGCGGGGCTGCGGCCCGCCTTGCGTGCGGTCTGGATGTCCACTGGCATCAGCAGGGCCAGCGCGGCGACATTGTTCATGAAGGCCGACAAGAGCGCGCCGATGGCACCGATGATGGCAATGTGGCTGCCCAGTTTGCGCGCGCTGTCCACCAGCGTGCGGGTGATGAGAAACACCGCGCCGGAGCGCACAAGCCCTGCGGAGACAATCAGCACCAGCGCCACAATCAGCGTGGCGGGGTGGCCAAAGCCGGAAAAAGCCTCTTTGGTGGGGACCACGCCAAGCACTACGCCCAGCAGCAGGGCGGTAAACGCCACCAGATCATAGCGAAACCGCCCCCAGAGCAGCATGACAAACACGCCGCCAAAGAGGGCAAAAAGGATGATCTGGTCGGTGGTCATAAAAAGCGCCTGTGGTCAAAGTGATGCGATCATCTCAACCGTAGGGGGGCGGGAAACGCAAGCCGCTTGCGGATTTTGGCCGCTCTGACGTATAGAGAGCCCTGACAAAGAACATCTGCCATAACAGACCCGGAGGCGAACCATGGCCGGCCATAGTAAATGGGCAAACATTCAGCACCGCAAAGGGCGTCAGGACGCCGCGCGCTCCAAGCTGTTTTCCAAACTTTCCAAAGAGATCACCGTTGCCGCAAAAATGGGCGACCCGGACCCGGAGAAGAACCCGCGTCTGCGTCTGGCGGTGAAAGAGGCCAAGAGCCAATCCGTGCCAAAGGATGTGATCGAACGCGCGATCAAGAAATCCGTTGCCGGTGACGGGGATGACTATGAAGAAATCCGCTATGAGGGCTATGGCCCCAATGGCGTGGCGGTGATTGTTGAGACGATGACCGACAACCGCAACCGGACCGCCTCCACCGTGCGCTCGACCTTCTCCAAGAATGGCGGCAATCTGGGCGAGACCGGCTCTGTGGGCTTCATGTTTGACCGTAAGGGTGAGGTGACTTACCCGGCTTCCGTGGGTGATGCGGACGCGGTTTTTGAAGCGGCCATTGAGGCGGGTGCCGAGGACGTGGAAAGCTCTGAAGACGGCCACATCATCTGGTGTGAAGACACCGATCTGAACGACGTCTCCAACGCGCTAGAAGCGGCGTTGGGCGAATCTGAAAGCACCAAGCTTGTGTGGAAGCCAACCACCACCACCGAGATGGATCTGGAAGGCATGCAGAAGCTGATGAAGCTGATTGACGCGCTGGAAGATGACGACGACGTGCAGCGTGTGACGGCAAACTTTGAAGCCTCTGACGAGGTGATGGAACAGCTCTAAGCGGCTGCGTCCCCGAGATTAAAAAAAGGCCCGCGGCGGGGAGCTGCGGGCCTTTTGTTTTGCGCGCTGGGAGGAGGTCAGCGCGCGGTGATGACGCCGCAGGCGATGCGCCCGCCGGAGCCACCGATGGGTTGGGCAAAGTGATTGTCCGGATTTGCGTGGATCACCAAGGTGGAGCCGTCCTCATCGAGCACTTTGCCGTCGCCCTGATCAAGCATCAGAAGATTGGTATAGAGCTCGACCTCTGCGGTGCCGTCCGCGCCAACGATCAGGTTGGGCAGATTGCCTGCGTGCGGGCCGTCAGCGTTAAAGAAGCCGTGGGGCAAGTTGCCGGGCATGATGTGGCCATGGGCGCCTTTGAAAGTGTCAAGCGGGGCGCATTCTCCGACCGCGTGAAAATGCATGCCGTGTTTGCCCGGCGGCAGGCCTTCGACCGACAGTGAGATCAGAATGCCGCGCGGGCCTTGCATGAAGCTGGCGGTGCCGATGGCGGTGCCTGCGTTGTTGATCAGCGTGGTCTCTGCTGTGGCGGTGATCTGCGGGGCCTCGGCTGAGGCGGCGGAGGCTGTGGCCGCGACGGGCGTGATCGCGGCGGGGGCGAGCGTGGCGGTCAGGAGGGCGGGAAACAGGAGGGATTTCAAAAAGTGCATCTTGGTAGTCCTTCGCTTTGGTTGTCTGCGTGACACTGTCAGGGCGAGGTGGGCAGACCGCGCGGGCGCTCTCTGTCTGTGCGGCCTTCTGGCGGCAAGAGAACGGCGCTGGAAAAGCTGTGCCTCACTACATCAACGCGGCGCACGGGGAATTTATGCAAATTTTATTGAAATTGGTTTCATGCGCGGTCAGCGCGGCTGTGATTTGGATGGCGATGTGGACGGCAATGTGGGTGGCAGGGTTTGTTTGGCCACGCGCTGAACCGCCTTGCTGAGCGCCCCAAGGGCGGGGGCGAGCAGGCGGCTGGATTGCCAGAACAGCGGGGTGTCATAGGTGGTGTCAGGCATCAGCGGCACCAGCGCGCCGCTTTGCAGATGCGAGCGGATCAGGGGCTCTGGGTTCATGCCCCAGCCAAGCCCCCGCAGGCTGGCCTCCACAAAACCGGTGGAGGAGGGCAGGCGGTGGCTGGGCGATGTGGGGGTGACGCCGAGGTTTTGGGCCATCCAAATCTGTTGCAACCGGTCCTTGGCGTCAAAGATCAGGACGGGCGCGGTGGCAATCGCCTCTGCCGTGACGCCAGACGGAAAATGGCGCGCCATATAGGTCGGGCTGGCGGAGGCGACGTAGCGCATGGCCCCAAGTGGTGTGCTGTCACAGCCCGCAATGGGGGCCTCATGGGCGGTCACGGCCGCCACCACCTCGCCGCGGCGCAGCCAGTCTGCGGAGAAATCCTGATCATCCACCACCAGATCAAACAGCAGGTCAGGCACCTCGGCGGCGGCTTTGAGAAACCATGTGGCGAGGCTGTCAGCGGTTACGGCGATGCGCAGGCGGGCGGTGCGGGGCGACAGCGTTTCCAGATCCCGCGCGAGCGCGCCTTCCAGCAGGCCCACCTGATCCAGATGTGCGGCCAGACGGCGACCGGTTTCGGTGCCCTCACACGGGGTGCCGCGCAGCACCAATGGCATGCCGACACGCTCCTCCAAGGTTTTCAGCCGTTGGGAGATGGCGGATTGGGTCACGCCCAATTCCTGAGCGGCGGCCTCAAAGCTGCCGGTGCGCAGGATCGCGGCAAGGGCGGCGAGATAGGCGTAGTCGAGTTGCATTAGATGTCCTAATGATGTGGAAGATGTTTTAATTTGAGTAATTTTAGGGGGCGCTTTAGTCAATCCGCAAGCTCAGGAAGGACAGCAGATGGTTGAGACAGGCATTGGGACGGGGATTGAGGCGGGCATTATGGGCCCCGCAGCGGCAGGGTTTGTGCTTGGATTTTCGCTGATCATGGCGATTGGGGCGCAGAATGCCTTTGTGCTGCGCCAAGGCCTGCGGGGTGAATATGTGCTGCCACTGGTGCTGACCTGTGCGATCTCTGACACCATCCTGATCACCCTGGGCGTGGCCGGATTTGGCGTGCTGATTGCGGCCAATCCGAGCGCGCTGGATTTTGTGCGTTATGCGGGCGCGGCGTTCCTCTTTGTCTATGGCGCGATGAATTTCCGCGCGGCCATGAAGGGCGGCGATGCGCTTGAAGAGAAGGGCCGCACCGTAGGGAGCCTTGGGGCGGCGGTCACCACCTGTTTGCTGCTGACCTGGGCCAATCCGCATGTCTATCTGGACACGGTGGTGCTGCTTGGCGGGATTTCGGCGCAATATACCCCCACCTGGGCCTTTGGGCTGGGAGCTGCGGTGGCGAGCTTTGCGTTTTTCTTCTCACTGGGGTTTGGGGCGCGGCTGTTGCGTCCGCTGTTCACCAATCCACGCGCCTGGCAGGTGCTGGATGTGCTGGTGGGGATGACCATGTGGGCGATTGCCGCCAAGCTGATCTGGGGCATGTAGGGGCAGCCGGTGTTTGAGGGCGCTGCCCTCGCCCCAACAGGTTGGGGCTTCACCCAGGATATTTGGGGAATGAGAAGGCGGGCTGGCGTGGGAGGCGCCAGCGCTGCGCCGAGGCTGCACAGAGACTGTGCGCGGGTCGCGGTTTGTCGCAAGGCGGTTTGCGGCTAGGTTTGTGGCAGCTGTTGTCTGAGGAGACCCGCCATGAGTTGGAACCCCGCCCTTGAGCCTTCTTGCCCTGATGCTGCGACGCTGGACAGCATTGAAACCGTCATCATTCCCCGTGCGCGTGATCTGGGCGGGTTTTCGGTGCGCCGCGCTTTGCCTGCGCCCAAGCGCCAGATGGTGGGGCCGTTTATTTTCTTTGATGAAATGGGACCGGCGGAGTTTCTGACCGGGCAGGGCATTGATGTGCGCCCGCATCCCCATATCGGTTTGGGCACGGTGACCTACCTCTATCGCGGGGAGTTTGAGCACCGCGACAGTCTTGGCACCCATCAGATGATTTACCCCGGAGAGGTGAATTGGATGGTGGCCGGAAATGGCGTGACCCATTCAGAGCGCACCAGTGAGATGACGCGGCAATCGCCGAGTTCGCTGTTTGGCATTCAGACCTGGATTGTCCTGCCGGAGGAGCGCGAGGATGATCCGGCGATGTTTGAGCATCACGGCAAGGAGGCGCTGCCGGTGCTAGAGGGGGAAGGCAAAGAGGTGCGGCTGATCCTTGGGGATGCCTGGGGGGCGCGTGCGCCGGTGACGATGCTGTCTGAGACCTTTTATGCCGATGTGGTGCTGCAGCCCGGTGCCAAGCTGCCGATGCCGGACAATCATGAGGATCGCGGGCTTTATGTGGTGCAGGGCGCGGTGGAGATCGCGGGGGATGTGTTTGAGCCCGGGCAGATGATGGTGTTTCGCCCCGGGGATGCGATCACGGCGGTGGCCGGACCGCAGGGCGCGCGGCTGATGGCGCTGGGCGGGGCGACGATGAACGGGCCGCGCTATATTTCCTGGAACTTCGTCAGCTCCAGCAAAGAGAAGATCGAGGCCGCCAAGGCAGATTGGTCTGCCGGGGATTGGGCGCATGGGCGCTTTCAGCTGCCGCCGGGGGACACGGAGGAATTTATTCCACTGCCTTAGTGAACAACGCGCTTTGGAGGAGAAGCGGGGGGCTTACATGGCCTGAGGAAGCGGCTGGCCTTGGGATGTCGGCGCGACGTCCAGAAGGCTCAGAGCCTCACCGCAGAGTTCGATGTTTTTCTGTGAGCCTAGTACGGCGGCCTGGGTGTTGTCTTTGATGCTGCGGATTTCGGAAACAATCTCGGAATAGAGCGGCAGCTGGCGGCGGGTCTCTTCGCTGCTGGCGGTGATATTGGCGACCAGCCCGTCGATGTTTTCCTGAAT
The DNA here is from genome assembly GCF_017743775.1 of Shimia sp. R9_1. Classification (NCBI taxonomy): domain Bacteria; kingdom Pseudomonadati; phylum Pseudomonadota; class Alphaproteobacteria; order Rhodobacterales; family Roseobacteraceae; genus Shimia; species Shimia sp. R9_1. The sequence goes on from NZ_JAGHRN010000014.1 coordinate 32,039, forward strand.
GGAGCGGGTCAGGGTGCGGCAGGCCTCACCGCGCTCAAGGCTCTTTTCGGCGGCGACGGCGACTTTGCCAACGGTTTCAGACAGATCGGCCTGTGCCTGTTGCAGCCCTTCCATGCGTTCCAGAATGCGGGAGATATCCGCATCTGCCATATCGGCAAGCTCGCGCACCTCGCCGGCGATGATGGCAAAGCCGCGGCCCTGCTCGCCGGCGCGGGCGGCCTCGATGCCGGAGTTGAGCGCCAGAAGGCGGATGCGGTCGGCCAGCCCGCGAATGGCTTCAGAGGCGCTGCCGACCTCCGCAAGGGTGGTTTCGATCTTTGCCACCGGGGTGGCGATGTGGGTGATCTGTTGGGTGGTGTCGGTGGTCAGATCGAGAAAGCCGTCCACCTCCAAGGTGACGTCGCGCACGGAATTGCCGACCTGCGCGGCTTTCTGGGCTGCGCGGTTGGCGCCTTCGCTGAGGGTGTCAAACACCACGCCGAGGCTTTCGGCCTGAGTGATGAGGTTGGAGATGAATTCCACCCGTTCGCGAGAGGTGCGGTTCACGTTGGAGGCGTTGTTGCGGATGGTCTCGACCCGGGCGGTGGCGTCCTGCAGGCCGTCCGGATAGACGGTGTGCTCTTCCACCACGGTGCGGATCTCAATCTCCGGCTCGCGTTCTGCCTCGGTCTCCTCGCTGGGGCGCGCTTTGGGCTGTGCAAAATAGGTCGACAGGCTGCTGACGCAGAAGGGGACTACGGCGGTCAGGCAGGCGGCCAGAGGATCAAAGGTGGCCTCACCAAAAAGCGCGGGCCACTGGTTGATGAAGGTCAGAAGCGGGCCAACGATGCTGGCAGCGATCAGGCCGCGTTTGAGCGACAGGCGCACGGCGGGAGGAAGAGACTGTGAAGAACGCATAAAAGACCACCTTGTTCCAGCAGCTATGGTTTAGGCCGCGCGTCCCAATATTTTGTAAACGGGCTGCATCAAATGCCGGGGTCAGCGCGCTGATCACGGGCAGGGCCGAGCCAAGAGTGGGGGCGGGGCTGCCGTGGCGCAAGAGGCTCGCGGGCAGATGACGGAGTTTTGAAGGTTAACCTGTTTGCTACCTCGACTCTTAGGGCGGCGCATGCCTAAGTGACGCCATGACAGATGCAGCTCAGACAAATACGGAAGCGGGGTCACCGCTGAAAGGCGTGTTTTGGATGCTGGCCACAGGGCTGTGCTTTGTGGCGGTGACGGCTTTGGTGAAGCTGGTGGGCACGAGGTTGCCCGCCTCTGAGACGGCCTTTCTGCGCTATGCGCTGGGCGTGGTGTTTCTGATCCCGATGATCCGGCCCATTCTGGCGGCCAAGCTGAGCCGCCGACAGGTGTGGCTGTTCACGCTGAGAGGTGTTTTGCACACGGGGGCCGTGGTGGCGTGGTTTTTCGCCATGGCGCGAATCCCAATCGCCGAAGTGACAGCGATGAACTACCTCTCGCCTGTCTATGTGACGCTGGGCGCGGCGTTCTTACTCGGAGAAAAGCTGGCGTTTCGCCGGATTGCGGCGGTGATTGTGGCGCTCATTGGCGTGACGATCATTCTGCGGCCCGGGTTTCGCGAGCTCAGCCCCGGGCATTTTGCCATGCTTTTTACGGCGCTGGGCTTTGCCGGGGGCTATCTGATTGCCAAGAAGCTGAGTGAGGAAGTGAGCCCCACCGTGGTGGTTGGCATGTTGTCTGTCACGGTCACCATCGGGCTTGCGCCGCTGGCGCTGTCGGTTTGGGTGACTCCCACGTTTGAGGAGCTGGTGATCCTGTTTGCGGTGGCCTGTTTTGCCACGGCGGGCCACTACACCATGACGCTGGCGTTTAAGGCCGCGCCGGTCACCGTGACCCAGCCGGTGAGCTTTTTGCAGATGGTCTGGGCGGTGCTGCTGGGCTGGCTGGCCTTTGGCGAGCAGCCCGATGTCTGGGTGCTGGTGGGGGCGCTGGTGATCATCGGGGCGATCAGCTTCATCACCTGGCGGGAGGCGGTGTTCAAGCGGCGTCAGATCACGCCATTGGTGGGGCAGACCAAGATGTGAG
>NZ_JAGHRN010000015.1:0-5730 GCF_017743775.1 Shimia sp. R9_1
TTGGTTGCGGGAGTAGGATTTGAACCTACGACCTTCAGGTTATGAGCCTGACGAGCTACCGGGCTGCTCCATCCCGCGACGCTTTTGATCTTGGGCCATTTTTGGCTTTGAGATCTGTCGCCCTTCAGGACGTTTTATTTGTTCTGAAGGTATTCTTTGTATCGTTTTGAGAGATTTTGTTGAGCTATTTTCTAGGTTTGGCGATGACCTACTCTCCCACAGCTTAAGCAGCAGTACCATCGGCGCTACGGTGCTTAACGGCCGGGTTCGGGATGGGACCGGGTGTTTCACTCGCGCTATGATCACCAAACCGAGGAAATAGCTCGGTTTATGTGTTGTCCAAGTCAGTATACTTTGTGTTGTGTATGCTTTTGTGTCCGTAAAAGTCTTTCTTTTACTGGATCAAATCAAGCCTATCGGACCATTAGTACCGGTCAACTGAATGCATTGCTGCACTTACATCTCCGGCCTATCGACGAGGTGGTCTACCTCGGTCCTCAGGGATACCTTGTTTTGAGGGGGGCTTCCCGCTTAGATGCCTTCAGCGGTTATCCTGTCCGATCATAGCTACCCTGCACTGCTGCTGGCGCAACAACAGGTCCACCAGTGGATCGTTCACCCCGGTCCTCTCGTACTAGGGGCAACTCCTCTCAAGTATCCTACACCCACGGCAGATAGGGACCGAACTGTCTCACGACGTTCTAAACCCAGCTCACGTACCTCTTTAAACGGCGAACAGCCGTACCCTTGGGACCTGCTCCAGCCCCAGGATGAGATGAGCCGACATCGAGGTGCCAAACACTGCCGTCGATATGGACTCTTGGGCAGTATCAGCCTGTTATCCCCGGCGTACCTTTTATCCGTTGAGCGATGGCCCTTCCACTCGGGACCACCGGATCACTATGGCCGTCTTTCGACTCTGCTCGACTTGTCAGTCTCGCAGTCAGGCTGGCTTCTGCCATTGCACTCAACGAGCGATTTCCGACCGCTCTGAGCCAACCTTCGCGCGCCTCCGTTACGCTTTAGGAGGCGACCGCCCCAGTCAAACTACCCGCCACACAGGGTCCCGGATCCGGATAACGGACCGCGGTTAGACATCAAGCAATGCAAGGGTGGTATCTCAAGGGAGGCTCCACCAAAACTGGCGTTCTGGTTTCAAAGCCCACCACCTATCCTGCACATGCATGGCCTGATGCCAGTGTGAAGCTGTAGTAAAGGTGCACGGGGTCTTTCCGTCTAACCGCGGGAAGCCTGCATCTTGACAGGCAATTCAATTTCGCTGAGTCGATGTTGGAGACAGCGGGGAAGTCGTTACGCCATTCGTGCAGGTCGGAACTTACCCGACAAGGAATTTCGCTACCTTAGGACCGTTATAGTTACGGCCGCCGTTTACCTGGGCTTCAATTCGGAGCTCTCACCCCTCCTTTTAACCTTCAGGCACCGGGCAGGCGTCAGACCCTATACGTCGTCTTGCGACTTCGCAGAGCCCTGTGTTTTTAGTAAACAGTCGCCACCCCCTGGTTTGTGCCCCCAGCCAATACTTGCGTAGAAACTGGGCCTCCTTCTCGCGAACTTACGGAGGTATTTTGCCGAGTTCCTTCAACATCGTTCTCTCAAGCGCCTTGGTATGCTCTACCAGTCCACCTGTGTTGGTTTAGGGTACGGTCTCATGGAGGGCTATTTCCAGGAACCAATCAGCGGCCCACCCAATCCGATAAGGGGGGACAACCTTCATGATCCGTCACATCCTCCTGGCCTAGGAATATTAACCTAGTTCCCATCGGCTACGCCTTTCGGCCTCGCCTTAGGGGCCGGCTTACCCTGCTCAGATTAGCTTTAAGCAGGAACCCTTGGACTTTCGGCGAGAGTGTCTCTCACACTCTTTGTCGCTACTCATGTCATCATTCTCACTAGTGATCTCTCCACCGGATGGCTCACGCCCCGGCTTCATCGAAAGCTCCATATCCTGCGCTATATCCCGGAGGATATAGAAGAGGATTGGAACTATGTCACACTACGCTCTGCTACCGATGCTTACGCATCCCTAGACTTCGGCTCATGGCTTGAGCCCCGTTACATCTTCGCCGCAGGACAACTTATTTAGACCAGTGAGCTGTTACGCTATCTTTAAAGGATGGCTGCTTCTAAGCCAACCTCCTGGTTGTTTTGGTCGTCCCACCTGCTTTCCCACTTAGCCATGAATTAGGGGCCTTAGTCGTAGGTCAGGGTTGTTTCCCTCTCCACTACGGACGTTAGCATCCGCAGTGTGTCTGCCATCTAGTACTCCCGGGTATTCGGAGTTTGGTTAGGATCAGTAAGCCTGTGGGGCCCCATTACCCATCCAGTGCTCTACCCCCCGGGGTATTCGGATGACGCTCTACCTAAATAGATTTCGCAGAGAACCAGCTATCTCCGAGTTTGATTGGCCTTTCACCCCTAGGCACAGCTCATCCCGATCTTTTTCAACAGATGTGGGTTCGGTCCTCCAGTGCGTGTTACCGCACCTTCAACCTGGCCATGCCTAGATCACTCGGTTTCGGGTCTGATCCATCTAACTCATGCGCCCTATTAAGACTCGCTTTCGCTGCGCCTACACCTAACGGCTTAAGCTTGCTAGATAGACCAAGTCGATGACCCATTATACAAAAGGTACGCTGTCAGCCCTCAAGGGGCCTCCAACTGATTGTAGGCGTTCGGTTTCAGGTACTGTTTCACTCCCCTCGTCGGGGTGCTTTTCACCTTTCCCTCACGGTACTGGTTCGCTATCGGTCAGTAAGGAGTACTTAGCCTTCGAAGGTGGTCCTCCGATCTTCAGACAGGATTTCACGTGTCCCGCCCTACTTAATACATCCTTCAGAGCTTCCTATACGGGGCTGTCACCCACTATGGCCCGTCTTCCCAAACGGTTCTAGTCACTCATCAGGCTTGGCTGGTCCGCGTTCGCTCGCCACTACTAGCGGAGTATCAATTGATTTCCTTTCCTCCGGGTACTTAGATGTTTCAGTTCCCCGGGTTTGCTCTTAAGACCCTATGTATTCAGGTCAAAAGTACCTGGTTAAGAACATTATAAATTACCGAGGTAATTATAATGAACTTTCAGGTGGGTTCCCCCATTCAGAGATCCATGGATCAAAGCTTATTCTCAGCTCCCCATGGCTTATCGCAGAGTATCACGTCTTTCATCGCCTCTTACTGCCAAGGCATCCACCAAACGCCCTTCTCGCGCTTGATTTGATCCAGAAAGAGAAAGACTTGCGTCTCTCGTGATCGCAAAAGCTGGCATGCTCGCAATCCTGTTTCTGAACCAAAAGTCATACTTTCCCGCTCCCTACCCTGGAACCCTCGCTGCCGATGTCGGTCGGCCCCACGAGGAGGATAAGGAACTTATGCAAGATCTCTCGATCTTGCGGGTTAGTGTACTTGACTTGGACAACTCTGTTCGTTTCAGCAGGGATACGAAGGAGAAGACCGAGGAAACAGTCTTCAATATCGCCTCTCCAAAAGGAGACCTGACTGAGATCAGCCCCGTACTTAGGGCGATCAAACAGTGTTGATTGTCATTCTCAAAACCTCTCATCACTGAGCTGTTTTGGAACAACTTGTATCTCTCTAAACGATGTCAAAGCTTCTTACGAAGCTGATGTCCGATTGGACGGCTAAACACTCGCAAGTGCTTAGCGATCTAATCGAGGGTAAATGGTGGAGCCTAGCGGGATCGAACCGCTGACCTCCTGAATGCAAATCAGGCGCTCTCCCAGCTGAGCTAAGGCCCCATTATCATCCCGAAGGATGGTGGTGGGTCGAGGAGGACTTGAACCTCCGACCTCACGCTTATCAGGCGTGCGCTCTAACCACCTGAGCTACCGACCCAGACAGGCCGGCAGGCCTGATGTATTCCTGAAGAGATATGGGGACGGCCTGGTCCGTTTGATATAGATCGGCAAAGGTACCGATCTGTTGCTAAGTGCATCCACGAAGTGAGAAAGCGAACTTTCTTACTTGCTAGGTGCATCCTTAGAAAGGAGGTGATCCAGCCGCAGGTTCCCCTACGGCTACCTTGTTACGACTTCACCCCAGTCGCTGATCCTACCGTGGTCCGCTGCCTCCAAAAGGTTAGCGCACGGCCGTCGGGTAGAACCAACTCCCATGGTGTGACGGGCGGTGTGTACAAGGCCCGGGAACGTATTCACCGCGTCATGCTGTTACGCGATTACTAGCGATTCCGACTTCATGCCGTCGAGTTGCAGACGACAATCCGAACTGAGACAGTTTTTTGGGATTAACCCATTGTCACTGCCATTGTAGCACGTGTGTAGCCCAACCCGTAAGGGCCATGAGGACTTGACGTCATCCACACCTTCCTCCCGCTTATCACGGGCAGTTTCCCTAGAGTGCCCAGCCGAACTGCTGGCAACTAAGGATGTGGGTTGCGCTCGTTGCCGGACTTAACCGAACATCTCACGACACGAGCTGACGACAGCCATGCAGCACCTGTCACTAGGTCCCGAAGGAAGGCTCCATCTCTGGAGTTGTCCTAGGATGTCAAGGGTTGGTAAGGTTCTGCGCGTTGCTTCGAATTAAACCACATGCTCCACCGCTTGTGCGGGCCCCCGTCAATTCCTTTGAGTTTTAATCTTGCGACCGTACTCCCCAGGCGGAATGCTTAATCCGTTAGGTGTGTCACCGAATAGCATGCTACCCGACGACTGGCATTCATCGTTTACGGTGTGGACTACCAGGGTATCTAATCCTGTTTGCTCCCCACACTTTCGCACCTCAGCGTCAGTATCGAGCCAGTGAGCCGCCTTCGCCACTGGTGTTCCTCCGAATATCTACGAATTTCACCTCTACACTCGGAATTCCACTCACCTCTCTCGAACTCTAGGTTGCCAGTATTAAAGGCAGTTCCGGGGTTGAGCCCCGGGATTTCACCTCTAACTTAACAACCCGCCTACGCGCGCTTTACGCCCAGTAATTCCGAACAACGCTAACCCCCTCCGTATTACCGCGGCTGCTGGCACGGAGTTAGCCGGGGTTTCTTTACCTGCTACTGTCATTATCATCACAGGCGAAAGAGCTTTACGACCCTAGGGCCTTCATCACTCACGCGGCATGGCTGGATCAGGCTTGCGCCCATTGTCCAAGATTCCCCACTGCTGCCTCCCGTAGGAGTCTGGGCCGTGTCTCAGTCCCAGTGTTGCTGATCATCCTCTAAAACCAGCTATAGATCGTAGACTTGGTAGGCCGTTACCCCACCAACTATCTAATCTAACGCGGGCCGATCCCTCTCCGATAAATCTTTCCCCCGAAGGGCGTATAAGGTATTACTCTCCGTTTCCAGAGGCTATTCCTTAGAGAAGGGTACGTTCCCACGCGTTACTAACCCGTCCGCCGCTCACCCCGAAGGGCGCGCTCGACTTGCATGTGTTAGGCCTGCCGCCAGCGTTCGTTCTGAGCCAGGATCAAACTCTCAAGTTGAAACGCTGTTACCAGCGTATCCTTGACGTTCGAACCTCTGCACATCTCATCCAGGAGGCTAATCCCGGATGAACTCAAACTGTTTAATGTGCTCAGGTACCAGAAAGTACCGAAAGCCACCAAACAGTGAAGCTGTTGTAAACTCTATTATCAGCCGAAGCCTAAGAGCCGATATGCAGGTGTTTGTTCATCGAAAGAACCAAACCGCCCTCATATCTCTTCAGTGTCATCACAATGTCAAATAACGTCGGA
>NZ_JAGHRN010000016.1:0-1856 GCF_017743775.1 Shimia sp. R9_1
ACCACGGCGGGGTCTGCCAGCGTGGAGGTGTCCCCCAGCGATCCGTAGTCGTTTTCCGCAATCTTGCGCAGGATGCGGCGCATGATTTTGCCGGAGCGGGTCTTGGGCAGGCCGGGCGCCCATTGGATCAGATCGGGGCTAGCAATCGGGCCGATTTCCGTGCGCACCCAGTTGCGCAGCTCGGTGCGCAATTCATCTGAAGGCTCGCGGTCATTCATCAGGGTCACGTAGCAGTAGATGCCCTGGCCTTTGATGTCATGCGGGTAGCCCACCACGGCGGCCTCGGCCACTGCGGCATGGGCCACCAGCGCGCTTTCGACCTCGGCTGTGCCCATGCGGTGGCCGGAGACGTTGATCACATCGTCCACGCGACCGGTGATCCAATAGTCGCCATCCGCGTCGCGGCGGCAGCCGTCACCGGCAAAGTAATAGCCTTTGTAGTCAGAGAAATAGGTTTTTTCGAACCGCTCGTGATCGCCCCAGACGGTGCGCATCTGGCTGGGCCAGCTGTCGGCAATGGCCAGCACGCCTTCCACATCATTGCCGCTGATTTCCTCGCCGGACTGCGGGTCCAGCACCACAGGGGCGACGCCAAAGAACGGCTTCATCGCAGCACCCGGTTTGGTGGCATGGGCGCCGGGCAGGGGGGTCATCATATGGCCGCCGGTCTCGGTCTGCCACCAGGTGTCGACGATCGGGCAGTTTCCTTTGCCAACCACGTCATTGTACCAGGTCCAGGCCTCCGGGTTGATCGGCTCACCCACGGTGCCAAGGATGCGCAGGGAGGAGAGATCACATTTCTCCACATACTCATTGCCTTGACCCATCAGCGCGCGCAGGGCGGTTGGGGCGGTGTAGAACTGGTTCACCCGGTGCTTTTCGCAGACCTGCCAGAAGCGCGACGCATCCGGATAGGTCGGCACGCCCTCAAACATCACTGTGGTCGCGCCATTGGCCAGCGGCCCGTAGACGATGTAGCTGTGGCCCGTGACCCAGCCCACATCGGCGGTACACCAGAAGATGTCGCCGTCTTTATAGTCAAAGGTGTACTCATGGGTCATGGAGGCATAGACCAGATAGCCGCCGGTGGTGTGCACCACGCCCTTGGGCTGGCCGGTGGAGCCTGAGGTGTAGAGAATGAACAGCGGGTCTTCGGCGCTCATTTCTGCGGGCTTGCAGTAGTCATTCGCCTCCATCGCCATCTCGTTGTAGTCGTAATCACGCCCGTCGACCCAGGTGGTCTGATCGCCGGTGCGTTTCACAACGAGACATTTGACGGTGTCTTTGGTGTGCAGCAGGGCCGCGTCGGTGTTGGACTTGAGCGCAGTTTTGCGGCCGCCGCGGGGGGCGTGATCCGCCGTAATCACCACTTTGGCGTCACAGCCATTGATGCGGGCGGCGAGGGCGTCGGGGGAAAAGCCCGCAAAGACAATGGAATGGATCGCGCCAATGCGAGCACAGGCCAGCATGGCATATGCGGCTTCCGGGATCATCGGCAGGTAGATCACCACGCGGTCGCCTTTGCGCACGCCCATGGTTTCCAGCACATTGGCCATGCGGCAGACGCGGCGGTGCAGGTCGGCATAGGTGATCGACTGCGCCTGCTCGTTGGGATCATCCGGCTCCCAGATGATGGCGGCCTGATTGCCGCGGGTTTCCAGATGGCGGTCGATACAGTTGGCGGCCACGTTGAGCGTGCCGTCCTCATACCATTTGATGTCGATATTGCCCGGCGTAAAGGAGGTGTTCTTCACCTTGGTGTAAGGCTTGATCCACTCCACACGCTGGCCGTGCTCGTTCCAGAACCCCTCAGGATCCGCCAGAGAGGCCGCGTACATCGCGTCGTATTTTGCTGC
>NZ_JAGHRN010000017.1:0-1616 GCF_017743775.1 Shimia sp. R9_1
TCGGTGACCGTATCCACCGCGCCATCCACCACAGAGAACTTATAGGTGTCGTTGCCCTTGCCGCCAGTCAGCGTATCCGCACCGGCACCGCCATCCAAAGTGTCGTTGTTGTTATCCCCAGACAACGAGTCATCGCCGGAGCCACCAAACAACATGTCACCACTGCTGCCGCCGAAGAGCGTGTCGCTGCCAACATTGCCATAGAGGCTGTCTGTCCCGCTACCGCCATAGAGCGTGTCATTGCCGGCCAGCCCGTCAATCGCATCAGCACCGCCAGTCAGATACGGTAGGCCATCGTCATCACCATCCGTCAGCAGAACCGCATTGGGGTCAATCGGATCATAGAGCGAACCAACGGTCACAGACACATCTGCCGTGCTGGAGGTGGTCCCATCCGACACCGCGTATGTGAAGCTGTCGCTGCCTATAAAGCCCGCATCCGGTGTGTAGACAATCTCACCATTCACCACAGACACCGACCCATTGGCCGGTGTGGATCCGGAGACATCCAACGTGAGGCTGTCCCCATCCACATCGCTGTCATTGGCCAAGACATCAATACTGACGGCCACATCCGGGTCCGTGCTGGCGCTGTCGTTCTGCGCTACGGGCGCATCATTTTGCGCCTGAATGGTCACCGTAGCACTACCATTGGTGGTGGTCTTGCCATCACTCAGCACATAGCCAAAGCTGTCCGTCCCGGCATAATCCGCATCCGGCGTGTAGGTGGCAACGCCGCCCGCCAGGATAACAGAACCATGCTCAGTTTCCACAACCCCCACGGTGCCCGCGTCATCATAAGCGCTGGTCAGCGCAGTCACCGTCAGCGGATCCCCATTGGCGTCACTGTCATTGGCCAGCAGATCCAGAGACACGGCCTGATCTTCCAAGGTGTTGGCCGCATCCGCCACGGCCACTGGTGCCGCATTGGTCTCATAGACTGTGACAGACACGGTTGCCGTGCTGCTGCTGGTGCCATCGGAGACCGCATAGGTAAAGTTGTCGCTGCCCACAAAGCCGGGATCAGGCAGGTAGACGATCTGCCCATCCACAACGGAGACCTGTCCGTTGGATGGAGTAGAACCGGAAACATCCAGCGTCAGGCTGTCGCCATCCGCATCACTGTCATTGGCCAGAGCATCAATCTGGATCGGGCCATCCTGCTCTCCACTGACCGCGTCATCCTGGGCCACCGGCGCATCCGGGGCCGGGGCCACGGTTACTGTCACCGTGGCAACAGATTGCGTGCCCTGGTCATCGCTCACTGTGTAGGTGAAGCTGTCGGTGCCATTGGCGTCGGCATTGGGGGTGTACGTCAGCTGACCTGCGTCAATCACCACAGAACCAAACTGTCCCTGCGTAACCGCATCCAAGCTCAGCGCAGCGCCTTCAGGGTCGCTGTCATTGGCCAGCACATCGAGGGTCACCGCTTGATCCTCTGTGGTGCCGGCACTGTCATCCACCGCGTCCGGCGCGGCGTTGGGACTCGCGGTCAGAAGACCGCCACTAGCTTCCAAAGATGCCTCGGTGCCTTGCAGATTACGCACGCCTTGCAGGATGGCCACGGGCACAAAACCACTGGCCCCATCCGGATTGATCTCCATCAGCGTGTCGCT
>NZ_JAGHRN010000018.1:0-1132 GCF_017743775.1 Shimia sp. R9_1
TGATCCTCCCCCACTGAAGTGGTCCGCCCGTATAGTTAGGAAACGGAGGATCAGATATGGGAATCAAGCGACACAAGCCTGAAGAGATTGTCACGAAGTTACGGCAGGTTGAGGTGCTTTGCGGCCAAGGGATGCCGCGCGTAGACGCCATCCGACAAGTGCAGATTACAGAACAAACCTTCTATCGCTGGCGCAAGCAATATGGCGGCATGGGAACCGACCAACTGAAGGAACTAAAGCGACTTCAGAAGGAGAATGACCGGCTGCGTCGGGCAGTTTCTGATCTGACATTGGACAAGCTCATCCTGTCGGAAGCCGCACGGGGAAACTTCTGAGCCCATCGCGCCGCCGCAACTGCATTGATCATGTGCGAAGCCAGTTCCACGTCTCAGAACTTCGCGCCTGCCGCGTTCTGGGACAACATCGATCCACACAGAGGCGGGTGCCAGTTGGACGGGCTGACGAAGAGCGCTTGGTGGCCGACATGATCGAACTCGCTCATCAGTTTGGTCGATACGGTTATCGTCGGATTGCGGCTCTTCTGAGGGACGCCGGCTGGCAAATCAACGACAAACGTGTTGAGCGCCTATGGCGGCGTGAGGGGCTGAAAGTTCCAATGAAGCAACCGAAGAAAGGACGGCTCTGGCTGAACGACGGGTCGTGTATTCGACTCCGGCCCGAATATCGTGACCATGTCTGGTCCTATGACTTCGTGCACCATCGGACGGATGACGGGAAAGCGTTCCGGACACTGAACATTCTGGATGAACACAGCCGAGAATGTCTGGCGATCCGGGTGAAGAGGCGCTTGAACTCGGCAGAAGTTATTGACGCGCTGACAGATCTTTTCATCCTGCGTGGCGTTCCTGCTTTCATCAGATCAGATAATGGCCCGGAGTTCATTGCTCAGGCCGTTCGAGATTGGATCGCAGCGGTCGGCGCGAAGACCGCCTACATCGAACCAGGTTCACCTTGGGAGAATGGATACTGTGAAAGCTTCAATGCCCGGTTCCGGGACGAGCTGTTGAACGGTGAGGTCTTCTACAGCTTGCGAGAGGCGCAAATCCTGATTGAACAATGGAGGAAACACTACAACACCAAGCGACCACACAGTGCCTTGGGCTACCGCCCG
>NZ_JAGHRN010000019.1:0-1106 GCF_017743775.1 Shimia sp. R9_1
ATGGCTAAGGAAAAGTTTGAGCGCAGTAAACCGCACTGCAACATCGGCACCATTGGTCACGTTGACCACGGCAAAACCACGCTGACCGCCGCGATCACCAAACAGTTTGGTGACTTCAAAGCGTACGACGAAATCGACGGCGCGCCAGAAGAAAAAGCACGTGGCATCACCATCTCCACCGCACACGTGGAATATGAAACCGAAGCACGTCACTACGCACACGTTGACTGCCCAGGCCACGCTGACTACGTGAAAAACATGATCACCGGTGCGGCGCAGATGGACGGCGCGATCCTGGTTGTGAACGCAGCAGACGGCCCAATGCCACAGACCCGTGAGCACATCCTGCTGGGCCGCCAGGTTGGCATCCCTGCCATGGTTGTTTTCATGAACAAAGTGGACCAGGTTGACGACGAAGAACTGCTCGAGCTGGTGGAAATGGAAATCCGCGAGCTGCTGTCTGAGTATGAATTCCCAGGCGACGACATCCCTGTGATCGCAGGGTCCGCTCTGGCGGCTCTGGAAGACCGTGACGACAACATCGGCAAAGAGAAAATTGCTGAGCTGATGGCGGCTGTTGACGAGTACATCCCACAGCCACCACGTGCGACTGACCAGCCGTTCCTGATGCCAATCGAAGACGTGTTCTCGATCTCTGGCCGTGGTACTGTTGTGACCGGCCGTGTTGAGCGTGGCGTGATCAACGTTGGCGACGAAATCGAAATCGTTGGCATCAAAGACACTCAGAAAACCACCTGTACCGGTGTTGAAATGTTCCGCAAGCTGCTGGACTCCGGTGAAGCGGGCGACAACATCGGCGCGCTGCTGCGTGGTGTTGACCGTGAAGCGGTTGAGCGTGGTCAGGTTCTGTGTAAGCCAGGTTCCGTGAACCCACACACCAAGTTCGAAGCAGAAGCCTACATCCTGACCAAGGATGAAGGTGGCCGTCACACCCCGTTCTTCGCGAACTACCGTCCACAGTTCTACTTCCGTACAACTGACGTGACCGGCACTGTTGAACTGCCAGCGGGCACCGAGATGGTGATGCCTGGCGACAACCTGAAGTTCAACGTTGAGCTGATCGCACCGATCGCAATGGAAGCCGG
>NZ_JAGHRN010000001.1:0-1349575 GCF_017743775.1 Shimia sp. R9_1
GCCAACGACAGCGACCCCGATGGCGATCCGATCAGCGTCACCCTGACCAGCGATGTCTCAAACGGCACCCTCACCCTCGATGATGACGGCAGCTTCACCTACACGCCGGACGCAAATTTCAACGGCACCGACAGCTTCACCTACCAGATCGACGACGGAAACGGGGAAACAAGCACCGCAACCGTCACGCTCAACGTTGACCCCGTTGCGGATGCGGTTGTGCTTGATGGTGTGACCGGCGACGATTTCATCGATGTTCAAGAACAGCTTTCCCCGATCACTATTTCAGGGACGGCCGATCCAAACGGCTCCGTGACCATCGATTTTGGCGGCACGGTCGCCACCACGGATGTAGGGGCAGATGGCCGGTTCTCTCAAGTGTTTCAGCCTGCTGATATTCCGGATGCAAACAGCGTTCAGATCAGCATCACATCGCTTGATGCAAACGGCAACGACAGTGGAAGCACCAACCGGGTGGTGAGCATTTCGCAACCCACGAATGAACTGACGGTAAATGTGGCCGGATCCACCACCACATTTTTATCCCAGCCCCCGGGCTTCGACCTCAATTTTGGAGACATGCCTGACGCGGCCTTTTTTGAGATCAACTCCGGTGTCGCATCGGTCCGCACGCCTAGCGTAAATTCATCTTCAGAAATCCGATTTACCGCAGATGATGGACGTACCTTTGCCTTTATCGGCTCCGACCTCGACTACGACGGCGCTACCGGGATCATCACCGGGGTAGAAATCGGCACTCCGACGGACGCGGATTTTCTGACTGGGACAGGCTTTAACCTGACCGTGGCTGAATTCGTAACAGCTTTGAACAACAGCGTCGTCGGCGGTGTGATCGATAACGCGCCTCTAGATGCGTTCTTTGGGGAATTTCCTTGGGTATACAATGGGTCTGATCAGGAAGATTGGATCGACGTTAATGAAGAGAATACATCCAACGATATCTTCTTTGGCAACGGTGGGGATGATGAGGCCGATTTTGGTTTGGGAGATGACCAATATTTTGGCGGCTCCGGAAATGACTTTTTCTATGACACCGACGGAAACAACAGCTTTGACGGCGGCGCAGGCGAGCTTGACCAAATTTCTTATGCCAATGCATCGGGTGCCGTCGACGTAAACCTAAACGCAGGTTCTGCCGAGAAATCTGACGGTACTTTGGACCTAATTAGCGGCATTGAATTTGTCCGTGGCTCACAATTCTCAGACAGCATTCAGCTTGCAGATAATGCCGACTTTAGTCGTGCGCTCGGCCTGGCTGGAAATGACACTCTGAGAGGCGGCGCAGGCGGTTTTGACCAAGTCTCTTATGATCTGGACAGCAGGTATACCGTCCGCACTGTCGGGGTGACGATCAACATCGCACTGGGCTTCGCAATCGACCTCTTTGGGGACACAGATTCCCTTGCAGGTTTTGAGAGTGTCCTTACCACAGAGTACAACGACGTCGTGATCACGGGCGATGGAGGTTTCGTAACCTTCGCCGGTGACGGCAACGACACCGTTCAAACGGGAGCTGGCGACGACTTCACGGAACTTGGCGCAGGCGAAGACATCTTGGTCTATACGGCTGGTTTTGACGTGGTCGGAGATCTCAACCCTGATGAGGACGCACTTGTCTTTGGCGGTTTCGCCCTGGCAAACTTTGATAGCCTCACAACCGCAGCCTATGACGATGGCGTTGATACCGGAACACTTTTGGCATTTGATGACGGGGCCGGAACCACATCTAGCATCGTGTTATTCGGAGTGACTTTAGCCGAAGTCTCAGACCTTCTGAATGTAGAGTATTTCTATGGCACAGATCTCAACGACACGATCGAGCACACCACTGTAGATGGGGACGCTAAGATAACCTTCGCGTCGTTTGGCGACGATACTTATATCTATTCAAATAATGCCCCAGAGGCTTATCAGGAGTTGCGTTACAACGCAGAAGCTCTCGATTTCGGCTCCATAACCGCCAATCTTGATGCCAACGCAGCGACAAACACGATCCTGAAATCTTCAGGTGGCACGGACACGCTTGTCGACCTGTCTCAGGTCGCGCGTTGGGCCTTTGGCATTTATGGCACGGCGAATGACGACACATTCAACGTCACACTGAGCAATTCCGACTTCGCATGGATTGGCGTTTTTGACTCAGGTGGAGATGACACGGTCAATCTTTTTGGCGGGACGGGTTGGCTGCGTGTCGATGCTGGGGAAGACGGTGAAAACGTCACCGCTGACCTCGGCGCAGGTACGGTATCTTGGGGCACGGATTCGACCACGATCAACTTTCTGGGCGACATATCCGATGTGACGCTAAACCTTCGGACGCATGCTGGCGACGACAACGTGATTGGCAGCGAAGGACGAGATTCCATCATTCTCGGTCCCGGAACGGACGTTGCAGACGGGCGCGGCGGATTTGATAGCATCCAATACAACCGCTTTGATATATTCGAGGGTGTGACCGTGAACCTCGCGACCGGCATAGCGACCGGCATCTGGGACGGACAAGCTTTCACGCATACGCTCAGTAATTTCGAGCGTGTTCGGGGATCTGCTTTTGATGACTACCTCACTGCTTCAGAAACGGGCAGCCACCTGCAAGGTCACGCAGGCAATAACACACTTATTGGCGGCTCTGGAAGAGATACACTCTGGGGGTGGGAAGGCGATGAACTCTTTGATTCATCTGCGGGCTCGACTGAAACGCAGGGCTACGGTGATCTCATCGAGCCATGGAGCGGTAGCGACACGATCATCGGTCACCAAGCGCATTGGGAAGCAGGTGAAGGCATCGAAATCGGTTACTGGAACCTGACAGGCACAGGCGGGCTGCAAGTCACGCTTGGCCTTGAAGGCTCAGGAACTGTCACCTCCAATAACGTCGGTGTTGTGAACGATACTTTCACCTACGCAAACTGGCTGCGCGCTACGGATGAGAATGACTATTTTGTGGGTGCGGAGTCATATGGCGCGCCTAATGAAGGCTTTACCTTACGCGGTGGTGGTGGCGACGATACCATCATTGGCGGTGGTGGCCGGGAGAACATGCGCGGCGGCGATGGCGATGATCTGCTCGATGCGTCGGGCGGCAGCATAGAGAACCAGTTTTGGGGTGACTACATTCAACCCGGTGCTGGCAACAACACGATCATCGGCCACCAACAGCTTTGGGAGCAAGGGGACGGTATCGACATCAGCTATGATGACGTCGAAGGAAGCGGCGGTGTTGTTGTAAATGTCGGTGCAAATGGCTCTGGCACCGTTGTGTCAAACAACGCCGGTGTTGTGAACGACACATTCACCTATACACATTACTTTGGCGGCACATCAGACGCCGATGTTTTCAACGGCTCAGACCACCAATCTGAAGGATATCAACCGTTTGGCGGGAACGACACCATCAACGGCGGTGATGGGGAAGACCAACTCAACTACCGCTGGGATATCGATCGCGGTGGCACCGGAGCCGTTACGGTGAACCTGCAAACCGGCATTGCCACAGACCCTTTTGGCGATACGGATACGTTCACCTCCATTGAGAGCGTCCGCGGCACCGAAGAAGGCGACACAATCATTGGCTCAGTGAACGATGAGGGCTTTCGTCTCGAAGCCGGCGCAGACAGCCTTACCTATAACGGTGGGTATGACTATGTCGGTGATTTTGACGTCACCGAAGACACGCTGCAATTTGCAGGAGCGCCAATCACCTACATCGGCACATTGGAAATTGTCAGCAGATCAAGTGGGCCAGGACATTCTTTCCGTTTTGATGATGATTTTGACGACCGGCTCGAAAATGAATTTGAGCTCACACTTGATGGAGTCTCGCTCGAAGGCATGTATCAGATTTTGGCAGGCATGACCTTTACTCCGGTCAATACCGTCGGAACCTTTGGTCGTGCAGATTACTTTGGCTCACCAGCAGACGACACCATTTCAATTGGCGGCAACGATCGGGAAGGCGAGTTCATCTACGCAAGCGCCGGCAACGACACCTACAACTACTCCGCAAGTACCAATGAGACGTTCACCGATCTAATATACGAGTATCTGGGTGCGGTTGGCATCACCGTTGATCTGGATATGAGCAGAGGCATCAACACCGTCGACAAAGGTGTGGCGGGGGTCGATACGCTCGAAGATATCGCTCTTGCTGCAGCGGGTGATGGGTTGTTTATCGTTGGCAGCGATGGGGATGATCTCTTCAACATCAGACAAGATCCCGTTGAGGATACATGGCTCGGCATCTCTCATCGGAGCGGTCACGACGTCATCAATCTCACCGCAGGCACCGGTCTGTTCCGCGTCGACCTTGGCAGCGGGAACGACGACGTAACTGGCGACTTGGTGACGGGCTTCTTCTCTGAAGGCCCGAACGAAAGCGTGACCATCAACTACAGCGGAGATTTGTCAAACTCACGGCTTGATGTGCGCACCCGAAACGGCAACGACACCGTCTATGGGTCAGATTTTGACAACCGTTTTATTCTGGGCGCAGGCAATGATTTCGCAGATGCGCGCGGTGGGTGGGACACAATACGATACGATCGCAACGGGGTCGAACAGGGTGTCACTGTCAATCTGGCAACAGGTGTCGCAACGGGTGTCTGGGATAATCAGGCTTTCACACATACGCTCGTGAACTTTGAGCAAATCCGCGGGACAAATTTTGACGATGTCTTGGTCGCAAACAATCTAGGCAACCGTTTGGATGGCCGCGATGGTGATGACATTCTCATCGGGGGCGCCGAAAATGATGAGCTTTCCACGACGGGAGGCGTCAGTGTCCTGATCGGAGGCGGCGGCGATGACTACTACAACGTCTATGAAGGAAACAATCTGATCATCTTCTCAGCCGGAAACGACTATATTGACGGCTTTGATTCAACCACAGACATGTTGCAATGGGACACCTCCATTGCTGCCCTGCCCTTCACCATCAGCGAGTATGTGTTTGACGGCGATACTCGCGTGCGGTTTGATTTTGACGATGGTTCGGGAAATTTCTTCGGCGTCGACTTGGGCGGCACGACTTTGGTAGAGGCCAACCAGATTGTGGCGAATATGACCAATCAAGCAAACTACATCATTGGCACCACTGGTCGCGATGATGAGATATTTGGCACAATTGGTGACGACGACATCAATCTGCTCGGGAACAACGATGAAGGCGACTTCATTTACGGGTCGGAAGGCAACGATACCCTTCGCTTTACCCATGCTACGGACAACAGCTGGTATGAAGTTGACTACAGCGATCTCTCGACTACATCAGTCACTCTGAACCTGAATCTACAGAACAACACAGGCTCCGTAGACAAGGGCGCTGCAGGCATCGACACACTCGTCGACCCTCAATTCGCTGATTGGGGCCTCAGCTTCCAGGGGACAAGCGGCAACGATACCTTCAATGTTACGCTGAACAGCACCGAGTTTAACTGGATTAGCTTTGGAGCCAGCGGAGGTACAGACACGCTGAACCTCGCAGGCGGCAATGGCCTGGTGCGTGCAAGCATTTACTCGGGCGATGTGAGTGCGGATCTCAGCCAAATACATCTGGGTGCGTCCGGCAGCATGTATTCCACCACTGGCGAAGCCCATATCATAAATGCCGCTGGTGATCTGACAAACACCCTGATTGAACTGCGCACGGAGGATGGCGACGACAATTTGGTTGGCAGCGAGTACAATGATCGCTTCATTCTCGGCACCGGCACGGACAGCGCTGACGGCCTCGGCGGAATCGACCAAATTCGCTATGATCGCAGTGGCGTTGAAAGTGGCGTAACTGTCGATCTGCAGGAAGGATCCGCAACCGGCACTTGGGACGGACGCACTTTCAATCACACACTTCAAAACATCGAAGTTGTCCGAGGATCCGATTTTGATGATCAGCTCACTGCGCTAGACGATGGATTCAGCGAGTTGCGCGGACGCGATGGAGATGACCTGCTGATCCGTTCGGATTTTGCCGAAGACTGGACTGAGGGTGGCGAAGGTCGCGATACCCTCATGCAGTCAAGCTCCGGCAGCTTCGATTTCTCTGCATTCAATGTGCGGGACCACTATCGCGATATCGAAGTTCTCAACTTTGAAAACGCCGGTGCGGATGACATCACCCTGTCACTGGACAACGTCATGGACCTCTCAGACACAGCAGATTCCCTACTTGAAGGATTCTTTGGCAGCGACGCCGTGGAAAGCATTACGGTCTTGGGTGAAGCCGGGGATAGGCTTACCTTTGATGATGAGGGATTCAGCAAAGGCTCTTCAATTTCTGATGGCGAAGGCCGCACCTTGGACATTTACCAGTACGACGGAGGTGCCGGAATTCTAGCAATTGTCGCCGTTGATCAGGATGTCTCGGTCGAAGGAGCCGCAACAAACACTTAAAGGCCATCTCGCTCCGTAGACGCAAAAGCTTCGCGTCGACGCCATGAGTTAACCTCATTTCCACTCTACCCTCCTATTTTGTGGGGCAATTGACCGGCAGGATGGGCCGGCTCTGCGACGGAGTGGATCTTGAAAAATCGGCGCTTGAGCGGCCAGCATCGGGCGCTCGCTATCTTTTGCACGCTGCAAATTGCATCGTTATCTTTAGCCAGCATCAGTTTAGCGGCTATGCCAAACACCCCTGCTGATCGTCCACTCATCATTCAGAATGACCGCGGCGGCCTGCTTACCGATCGCATTCATCAACTGCGAAAACTGGTAACCAGCCAAGCACCCGTCGAAATTCGTGGCGAAGTCTGTCACTCAACCTGCACGATGTTGTTGGGGTTGCCCGATGTCTGTGTTTCGCCAGATACCCGTTTTGGTTTCCATGGCCCCAGCAAAAGCGGCGCGCCACTCAAGCCTGAGGTGTTCGAACGCGCCTCTCGAGTGATTGCCAGTTTCTATCCAAATGATCTGCGTGACTGGTACATGAGTTCCGCTCGCTATCGCATTGCTGAACATGAAGAAAAAACCGGGGCGGAGCTAATTGAATTCGGCATACCGCGCTGCGCCGACTCCTAAGTAGTCTACTTCGTCGTTGCATCATGGACGCCGTCCCAATCCTTGGGTGGAGGTGCGCGTTCAAAATCTTCAATCCGCGTATGATAGTTCATCAGATGTGTGTTGAGCCTGGTATCGAAGTCGGCCACCAGCGGTTTGAGACTTTCCAGCATTTCCTTGGCGCGCGCCCAATCGCGCGAACGATATGCCTCAAGCATGTCTGCATTGGTCTGCCGAATTTTTGCGAACATCGCTTCTCTGAGTAACTTTGCGTCTCCCAATAAGGCAAAGATATGCTCGGCCTGCTGCTTGCCCTTTAACCGCACAAAATCGACTTCCAACAAGGCAAATTTCTCACGGACTAGGCGCTCGGTCTCTGCAGCCACGATGACTGTCTTGCCGTAAGTGCTTGATTGGCCTTCAAGACGTGACGCCAAATTCACTGGATCCCCCATGGCGGTGTAGTCAAACCGCGTGTCCGACCCCATGTTGCCCACCATGCAGGATCCTGTTGCGATCCCGATCCCAAACCGGATTTCGAGAAACTCAGCACCGGCAGCTTTTGCTTCCTTCTGCCTCTTGATGTTGAGAGCTTCTACGCCGTCGCGCATCAACAACGCGGCTCGACAGGCTGCGCGCGCGTGATCCTCGTGGCTAAGTGGCGCATTCCAGAAGGCCATCACCGCATCGCCCATGAATTTATCAATCGTTCCCTTCTCATTCAGAATGGCGTTGGACTGGAGATTGAGAAACGTATTCATCAACCGAGTTAGGCCTGCAGGATTGTCGCGGAAACTCTCTGCAATGGGCGTGAACCCTCGCACGTCGCTGAACAACAGTGTCAGCTCTCTTGTTTCCCCGCCTAGCTGCAAGCCATCCGGGTTGTCGCTCAACGCGTTCACCAGATCTTCGGAAACATAATGCCCAAACGCACTCCGGATATCACGGCGGCGCTTCTCTTCGCGCATATAGTTTGTCGTCGACATAAAAATGATCGTCGCTAGGGCAGAAACGATCGGGAAACTCGCGTCCAAAAGGATTTTTTCGTTTTGAAACAGCAAGAAAGAGCCCCATCCAAAAGCTGTTAGCATGGCCACGGAGGAAACCGCCAGAAATCCTGCATTCATGATTGGGGTGACGACCACAAACAACAAACACAGAAGAAGCGTAACCGCCAATTCAGCAGAGATTGCATAGTTCGGCCTTTGCAAGAGCGAGCCAGTAAGCAGGTTTTCCAGCAACTGCGCGTGAAGCTCCACACCGGGGACAGCCACGCCAAAGGGTGTCGCCCTATAGTCGCCCAATCCCACCGCTGACGTGCCAAAAAACAGCAGCTTACCGGCCACTTGATCTGGCCTAAGCTTTCCGTTCAAAACATCTGAAGCTGGGATAAATCGCTCTTGAAGCGATCGCGTTAAATACGGCCTGACAGTGCCATCAGCTGCAGTCTGTATAAACTGACGCGCAAGCACGACCCCATCAACACCTGCCTCGTTTGATCTCAGCACAAAAGGCGCCCCACCAGTGGCGACCCGCAACATCTCTGGCGCAAGAGCAAGGCGTAGATGTCCCTGTGCGTTCATAACCATCGGCAAATTGCGATAGACCCCGTCTGGATCCGGTCGAATACTAAACATGCCTCTGCCGGAAGCGGCGTCCTCAAGCACCGGCAAATTTTGCACGAGATCAGGCAGCTCCAGAATGAACCCCACAGGAGACGGCCCCATCATGGCATGTGGCACATCCGGAATTTGTTCATTAGGGATCGAACGATGGAATGCGCTTCGAATGCTTGTTTGCCCCACAATCACGCGGGCGCGCTCGAAAGACGCCGCCAATACATCGTCGTTGTCGGGAAGCCGAGACAGAGCCTGGGAAACTTGTTGCGGTAATGCGCTGTTGTCCAAAGCAATAGCCTGCGGAGAGAGACGGTCGGGTTCGGCAAAAATTACGTCAAATGCTATCGCGACCGCGCCAAACTCGGTCAGCTTGTCGATCATTTCGGCAAACCGCGTCCGTGGCCAAGGCCATTGGCCAATTTCAGCGATACTGGCGTCGTCGATATCAATAATCGCGACAGGAAGCTCTTCCGGTACACGCGGTAAAATACGTTGGTAGGCATCAAAAGTGAGGTTGCGCACAAGCTGTACCGGGATAGGGTCAGCAATGCGGACAAACAGCGCAAAAACAATCAAACCCAACGCCACAATGCGAGCAAAGGCAACGGACTCAATAAACCGAACAAACATGTTTTGATTAAGCAAGAGCCTGAGAGTTTTGGCAAATACTTCTGTAAGTCAGCGGTCTTAAGCGCTCGTAAGGGGCTGATCGACTACAAAGACGGGCATTGTAATTACCCACTATCTGTCGATGGCCAACTGGCGATGCAAAGGCTTAGAAAACCTCACGCACCGCCAGCCAGAGTAATTTAATCGATCAGGCGCGCTGACCCAGCGCGCGTTTTTTGTCGCCCTCACGCAGCAGGTATAGCGCGAGCAACGTCACGGCGACGCCAGACAGCAGGTAGATCGCGGCCGCCCAAAGCCCAAAACGGGACGCCAGGAACAATCCTGTGAGAGGCGCAAATGCCGCGCCAGCCAACCAGGACAAATTCGTCGCCATGGCCGATCCGGAATATTGATACTCTTCCTTAAAGCGGTTCGGCACGATGGAGCTGGATTGCCCGTAAGACAGGCCAAGCACAACAAAGCCGAAGAGAATGTAGATGGACGGAACGGTTTCCAGTGTCACAAAGCTGAGACTGAGCAACACCATCAGAACGCTGCTGATGAACAGCACAACACGGCGCGAGAACAAATCGCTCAAAATGCCTGACACGATGACCGAGCCAATCGCCAATGCGCCGCCCAACAGCTGCAGCAGCAGAATTTCGGTGATGTCTCTGCCAGAAAACAGCAGCGCATAGCTGAGCGGGAAGACTGTGACCAAGTGGAACAGGGCATAGCTTGCAAGTGGCAGAAGTGCCGACAAAATGATCGTCCGCCACTCGTTTTTCAGAAGATCCGGAAGCGGTGCCGATTTGAGTAGCGTTTCGTCGTCACTGCCAAAGTCGGTCGTCAGCAACCGCAGACGCGCGAAAAGAGAAACCACATTCACAGCCATCACCGCAAAGAAGGCAAAACGCCAACCATATGTCAGGAATTCCTCTTCCGTCAAAAAGCCAGTCAACACATAGAAAAGCGCCGCTGCAACGCAGAACCCGATAGGCCCACCAAGCTGCGGCACCATGCTGTAGCGCCCTTCCCGTCCTTCCGGAGCGGCCGACTTCAGCTGTAACGTGATGCCGTCCCAAGCGCCGCCGAGCCCTAGCCCCTGCACAAATCTCAGAACGCCCAACATGATGGGTGCAGCAATGCCCCAATTCTGGTAACTTGGCAGCAATCCGATGGCCACCGTCGACGAGCCAAGAATCATGAGTGCCAGAGTTATCTTTCCGGGCCTCCCGATCTTGGTCTGAATGCGTCGCGCGACCATACTGGCGATCGGCCTTGCAACAAAAGCAAGTGAAAACAATGCGAAAGACCACAAAGTTCCACTAAGCGGATCCAGATGAGGAAAGAAAACCGCTGGAAAAACGAGGGCTGAAGCGATGGCGTAGACAAAAAATCCGAAAAAATCCGTCACCCGTGCCATCACCACGGTGATGACAACATCGTCGAGTGTGACGTTTTGTTGTGCAGTTGCTTCAGTTATTGCCATATTTTTCAGCCTCCCGTCTGGTGAATTCACCTCTGATCCTCTCCTCAAAGGATCAAAGACGCCTCAACCGCCCTGCTTCGGCAAATTTGACGCAGCGCAGCATCTTGCAACTGAAGCGTACTGGCGATATTCGCCCCCGGCAAGGTGCGAACGGCGCCTGATCGCCGTTAAACCCAGTTAAAAATATCCAGATACGAAAAGAAGAATGCCATGCTGCTGAAACGCGTTGGTTTGTTCGTGCTCCCGTTTTTGTTATTATCAGGGTGCCAACTCACAGTCCTTAATCCGGCCGGCGACATCGCTGCGCAACAGGGCGACCTGATCATCTACGCAACCGTGCTTATGCTGATCGTGATTGTGCCAGTCATGGCGCTGACAGTCTTTTTCGCCGTGAAATACCGGGCCTCCAACGAAGAGGCTACTTACGAACCTGACTGGGATCACTCCGTCAGTCTTGAGGTTGTTGTTTGGTCTGTGCCGCTGGCCATCATCATCTGCCTTGCTGGTCTGACCTGGGTCGCGACCCACCGTCTTGAGCCCTACGACGATCTGAAGCGGATTTCTGCTGAAAAGCCAATCGATCCAAGTGTTGAGCCTCTGGAAGTGCAAGTGGTTGCGCTGGATTGGAAATGGCTGTTCATTTATCCGGAATACGGCATCGCGACCGTGAATGAAGCCGCCGCCATCGTTGACCGCCCTGTGGAGTGGAAAATCACCTCTGCGACGGTGATGAATGCGTTCTACATCCCTGAAATGGCCGGCATGATCTATGCCATGGGTGGCATGGAGACAGAGCTGAATGCGGTAATCAACGCCCCGGGCGAGTTCGAAGGCTTCTCCGCCAACTACAGCGGCAACGGCTTCTCTCACATGCGCTTTGACTTCCACGCGCTGGACGAAACTGACTTTGATGCATGGGTCGAAAAGGTCCGCGAGGCCCCTCAAGCACTGGATCAGGATGCCTATGTCGCGCTTGAACCACAAAGCACCGATCACCCGGTCACCTATTACTCCTCCGTCGAAGCCGGCATCTGGGATAAGATCCTGAACATGTGCGCGGGCGAGGACGACCTCTGCCTCAATGACATGATGATGGCTGACGCGCTTGGCGGCGGCGGCATCGAAGGGCTTTATAACCGTGAGCTCTTCCGCGGTCTTTGCGCGGCGGACGATCCGCAGGGTCTGTTTGACATCCTGCGCCCTGATCTGGCCGAACGTCGCGACGAGATCATCAACGCAATGCTGAGTGACTCCACTCTGCTTCCTTCCTCTACAGTACAGGCGAACTGATACATGGCGAGCCCAACCGCAGCCGTCGAGCACGGCACAGATATCGTCAACTCTGCCCACTGGTTCTGGGGCAAGTTGGGATGGGACATCTTCCCGTTCTACGATCCAATCATCTTTGGCACCTTCATTGGCACCTGTCTTCTCGGGTTGGCCGTGTTTGGTGCCATCACCTACTTCCGTCTCTGGGGCTATCTCTGGAACGAGTGGTTCACCTCGATTGACCACAAGAAAATCGGGATCATGTATATGATCCTTGGTACCATCATGTTGGTGCGTGGCTTTGCCGATGCCTTGCTCATGCGCTTGCATCAGGCCTTGGCCTCCTCGGGATATGTCGGCTTCCTGCCTGCCTATCACTATGATCAGGTCTTCACCGTACACGGTGTGATCATGATCTTCTTCGTGGCAATGCCTTTTGTCACTGGCTTCATGAACTATGTGATGCCTCTGCAGATCGGCGCGCGTGACGTGGCCTTCCCGTTCCTCAACAACTTCAGCTTCTGGCTGACAGTTTCCGGCGCGGTGCTGATCATGATCTCGCTGTTTGTGGGCGAATTTGCGGCAACCGGCTGGCTGGCCTATCCACCGCTTTCGGGTCTGACGTTCAGCCCGGGCGTTGGCATGGACTACTATCTCTGGTCCCTCAACATCGCAGGTATCGGTACGACGCTTTCCGGGATCAACCTGGTTGTGACCATCGTGAAAATGCGCGCACCGGGCATGACCTGGATGAAGATGCCTGTCTTCACCTGGACCACGCTCTGCACCAACGTTCTGATCGTGGCCACCTTCCCTGTGCTGACCGCAACCCTCGCGCTGCTGACTGCAGACCGTTACCTTGGCACCCACTTCTTCACCAATGAAATGGGCGGCAGCCCAATGATGTATGTGAACCTGATCTGGATCTGGGGTCACCCAGAGGTTTACATCCTCACGCTGCCGGTCTTTGGTATCTTCTCCGAAATTGTGCCAACCTTCACCAAGAAACGCCTCTTTGGCTATGCGTCCATGGTTTACGCCACCTGCGTGATTATGATCCTGAGCTACATCGTTTGGCTGCACCACTTCTTCACCATGGGGGCCGGTGCAAATGTGAACTCCTTCTTCGGGATCACAACGATGATCATCTCGATCCCGACGGGCGCGAAGCTCTTCAACTGGCTGTTCACCATGTACAAAGGCCGCATCAGCTTTGAGCTGCCAATGATGTGGACCATTGCTTTCATGCTGACCTTTGTGATCGGCGGCCTGACAGGCGTGCTTCTGGCCATTCCGCCAGCGGACTACGTCCTGCACAACTCGCTGTTCCTGGTAGCACACTTCCACAATGTGATCATTGGCGGCGTGGTGTTCGGCATCTTTGCGGGCATCAACTACTGGTGGCCCAAGGCCTTCGGCTTCAAGCTGGACCCATTCTGGGGCAAAGTCAGCTTCTGGGGCTGGGTTGTCGGCTTCTGGTTTGCCTTCATGCCGCTCTACATCATGGGCCTGATGGGTGTGACACGACGCCTGAGCCAGTTTGAGGACACCTTCTACAGCGTCTACTTCATCGTGGCTCTTGTGGGTGCACTGATGATTGCTGTGGGTCTTCTGGCCTTCATCGTTCAGATCGGCGTCAGCATCCTGAAACGTGAAGAGCTGAAGGTTGATGGCGATCCATGGGGCGGCCGCTCTTTGGAATGGGCAACCACTTCGCCTCCGCCATACTACAACTTCGCGTTCAACCTGCGGGTCCACGCGCTGGATGCATGGCAGCACATGAAGGACAATGGCTATCAGAAACCCACCGAAGGGTTCACGCCAATCCATATGCCGCACTACACCTCAAGCGGGATCATCATCTCCGGTTTCATGACCGTGATGGGTTTCGCATTGATCTGGCACGTTTGGTGGTTGGCGGCTGTGACCTTCTTTGCCTCCCTCATCTGGGGCATCGGCCACACATTCAACTACAACCGTGATTACTACATCCCTGCTGACGAGGTCCGCGCGATCGAAACCGGCAAGGCAGCAACCATGAGCCCGGCGGAGTAAATCTTATGTCCTCAGCTACCGTTGACACGCCGGAAGGCGGCTTTGAATTCATCGTCCATGATGACCACCATCATGACGATGGAGAGCACCACCACGAAACCGGGACAATGCTCGGTTTCTGGATCTACCTGATGAGCGACTGCCTGATCTTTGGCATTCTCTTTGCGATCTATGCAGTTGTGGGCCAGAACTATGCGGCTGGCCCCGCTCCTGTGGATCTCTTTGAGCTCGACAAGATCGCTTGGGCCACTGCCTGGCTGTTGCTCTCTTCGATCACCTACGGGTTCTCCGTGATCAAAATGCACGAGAACAACAAGAACATGATGATGTTCTGGTTGCTTGTGACAGGCATCTTTGGCGCGGCGTTCCTGTATCTGTCGGTCGAAGAATTCATGCACCTCTGGCACATCGGTGCCGGTCCGGGTGCTTCGGCCTTCCTGTCCGCGTTCTGGTTCCTTGTGGGCACCCACGGTGTGCACGTAGCTTGTGGCGCGCTCTGGCTGGTTGTTCTGCTGGTGCAGGTTCAGATCCACGGCCTGACCCATGAAAACAAACGCCGCATCCTGTGCCTGAGCCTGTTCTGGCACTTCCTCGACCTGATCTGGATCGGGGTGTTCTCATTCGTCTATCTCACAGGGGTTCTGCTATGAGCGCTGAAACACACGACTCAGCCAAGGCCTATCGCGACTATCTGAAAGGCTTCATCTTTTCGGTGATCCTGACGGTCATCCCGTTCTATTGCGTGATGAGCGGCGCGGTCACCGACGTACCGACCCTGATCGCAATCATCTTCGGCCTCGGCGCGATCCAGATGCTTGTGCATGTGGTCTACTTCCTGCACCTGACCGTCAGCGCAGAAGACGGCTGGCAGGCCATGTCGGTTGTCTTCACCTTGATGCTTGTCGTGATTATCATGGCCGGCTCGATCTGGGTGATGGCGCACCTTCATGAGAACATGATGCCAGCACACGATCAGATCGAACAGATCAAAAACCTGCCATGACGGCCTCTTCAACCCGCGTGAAACGTCCTCTTTGGGTCGATGTCACTATCCTGCTGTTGTCCTCTGCGCTCTTCCTTTCCATGGTCGCGCTTGGCAATTGGCAGGTTCGGAGACTAGGCGAGAAGCTGGACCTGATCACGCGGGTTGAAACCTACGCATATGGGGATCCTGTCCCCGCGCCAATGGAAGGTGTCCCGCCAGAATATCTGCGGGTACACCTCTCCGGCACCTACGATCACACAAAATCCATCCTCATCAAGGCGGTGACCGATCTTGGCCCCGGCTATTGGATGATGACCCCGCTCCTCGTAACAGATGCAGCAGACACAGCGGTTTGGATCAATCGCGGGTTTGTGCCGACGGGAACTGCAGATACGGACTGGTCGCTGCCGGAAGGCTCCCAAGAGATTGTTGGCCTTGTGCGCCCGAGCCAGCCCGAGGGGACTCTGCTGGAAAGCAATTTGCCCGAGCAGAATCGCTGGGTCTCGCCTGATCTTTCCGTGATGTCCACGACTGTGGGGCTTCGCACCACCCTCGATTACTATGTGGCAGCTGAACACAGCGGCGTAGAAACTGCCTGGCCGCGCGGCGGCATGACCCGCCTTAAGTTCAGCAACTCACACCTGAGCTACGCTCTGACATGGTACGCCATGGCCGCCCTTTTCCTGGCCGCCATGCTCTATGTCATCTGGGATCGCAAACGCGCCAACATCTGACACTGCCAGCCCCTTTCAAATGGCAAAACAGAATAGACCTTCAGCCTGCGCTGAAAGGTCTCTGCTCCATTTCGCAAAATTAAGCTTTTTGTAAGCTTTTTGCCTTGCGGCAACTGCATGATTGGGCAATCAGACGTCCCTAATAAAGAACGCTCTTCGCGCGCTTTACTGCCCTGCCAAACAGCAGAGGCACCGATAACGACATTCACCAGCATGGAGACAAAACGCACAATGTCTGCACGACAAGACAGCGATGGTGGCATCCCATCATCCGAGACCGCCTATAAATTCGGGCTACAACAAGCACTCGCAGGAGCACAGATGCTCTTCGTGGCTTTTGGAGCCTTGGTCCTTGTACCAATTCTCACGGGCCTCAATGCGAGCGTCGCACTGTTCACAGCCGGCCTTGGCACCCTGATCTTTCAGATCGTGACCCGCGGGCAAGTGCCGGTATTTTTGGCCTCCTCTTTTGCCTTCATTGCACCCATCATCTACGGCGTACAGACGTGGGGATTGGCAGCCACCACAGGCGGTCTGGCTGCCGCTGGTCTGCTCTATGTTGTGCTCAGCTTTGCCATCCGCATCTGGGGCAGCGGCTTTCTGCACAAATACCTACCACCGGTCGTGGTTGGCCCGGTGATCATGATCATCGGCCTGTCCCTTGCGCCGGTCGCGATCAACATGTCCACAGGGCTCGCAGGTGACACACAAATCATGCCACGCGGCATCGCCATGCTGCTGGCAGCCATCGCGCTTGGCACCACCATGCTCACCGCGATTCTGGGCCGTGGCATCATGAAGATCGTCCCCATCCTGGCAGGCATCGTCGCAGGCTATGTGGCGGCGATTGTGGTTGGCTTGATCACTGGCGAAAGCCTGATCAACACCGCAGGCCTTACAGATGCGCCTTGGTTCGCGATCCCGGAATTTGTACGCCCGGAGTTCCACCTGGCGGCTATTCTGTTCATCCTGCCTGTGGCAATCGCCCCAGCCATCGAGCATTTCGGCGACATTCTGGCAATCGGCAATGTCACCAAGAAAGACTACCTCAAAAATCCGGGCATCCAGAACACCATGCTGGGCGACGGTCTGGCCACAACCGCTGCTGGCCTGCTGGGCGGCCCGCCAAACACCACCTACTCCGAGGTGACAGGCGCGGTGACCCTGACCCGTGCGTTCAACCCTGCGATCATGACCTGGGCTGCAATTTTCGCCATCGCCCTGTCCTTTGTGGGCAAACTGGGCGGCTTCCTCGGCACCATCCCGATGCCCGTCATGGGCGGCATCATGATCCTGCTCTTTGGCATGGTGACCGTTGTCGGCATGAGTGTGGTCGCAAAGATCGGCGATGACCTTCACGATCCCCGCAACATGGTGATTGCTTCCACAATCTTGGTACTTGGCCTCGGCGGTCTGACCCTTTCGTTTGGCGAAGGTTTCTCTCTTGCCGGAATCGGTTTGGCTGGCGTCGCTGGGCTCCTTCTGAACATGATTCTACCGCAAACCCGTAAGGACTAAGGTCGGCTTGCCGAGCCAGAAAAGAGCGCTGCCCACCCTCCGGGCCGCGCTCATCCCCTGCCCGTAAATTGACTGACATTCCCCCGACATGGTGAAAAGACCGCCGCCTGCTACTCTGTAGAGCAAGCGATGCCCACCGCTGGGCGAAACGCGATACAATGCAGCCACAAGTCAGATCGCAAAGTAACAAAAATACGTCCTGATATCGCGTCAAACACTGCAAAGTATTGTATTACATTGATTTAACTCAGGAGGTGTATGGCGGAGAGACAGGGATTCGAACCCTGGAGACGGTTTCCCGCCTACACACTTTCCAGGCGTGCGCCTTCGACCACTCGGCCACCTCTCCGCATCAAAGAGTTGATGTTATCATCGTCTCTCTGTGGAGCGGGGTTTACC
Source organism: Shimia sp. R9_1 (assembly GCF_017743775.1). Lineage (NCBI taxonomy): Bacteria > Pseudomonadati > Pseudomonadota > Alphaproteobacteria > Rhodobacterales > Roseobacteraceae > Shimia > Shimia sp. R9_1. Next base: position 17,692 of record NZ_JAGHRN010000001.1, read on the forward strand.
TCTAACTGTCGGGAGGATGCAAGAGGCAAAATGATGTATTTTTTGGATTTCTGAACAAAAAAGAGCCGCGCAGTTGCGCGGCTCTTTTGAGGTCCTAACAAACCCTTATCAGACGGCTTCTGCGGCCTGTGGGCGATCTCTGTTTGACAGCTCTTCGGCCACCAGGAACGCAAGCTCAAGCGACTGACTGGCGTTCAGGCGCGGGTCACAGGCGGTGTGATAACGTGCAGAGAGATCTTCCTCTGTCACGGCCCGCACACCACCGGTGCATTCAGTTACGTCCTGACCGGTCATCTCGAAATGCACACCACCCGGGATGGTGCCTTCGGCCTTATGCACGCCGAAAAACTCACGCACTTCGCGCAGCACGCTATCAAACGGACGTGTCTTATAGCCGGTCGCCGATTTGATGGTGTTGCCGTGCATCGGGTCACAGGTCCAAAGCACATTGGCGCCCTCTTCCTGAACCGCTTTGACCAGGCGTGGCAGATGATCCCCAACGCTGCCTGCGCCAAAGCGCGCGATCAGCGTCAGACGGCCTGCTTCATTCTCCGGGTTCAGCTTTTCCATCAGAACCTTCAGGTCGTCCGCCGTGGTGGTCGGACCACACTTCAGACCAATCGGGTTCTGAACGCCACGCGCGAACTCCACATGCGCGCCGTCAGGCTGACGCGTACGGTCGCCAATCCAGATCATGTGACCGGACCCTGCCAGCCACTTGCCAGAGGTCGAATCCAGACGTGTCAGCGCCTCTTCATACTCCAGCAGCAGCGATTCATGGCTGGTGTAAAAATCCACAGTCTGCAGCGTATGCAGACGATCAGAGGTCACCCCTGCGGCTTTCATAAAGTCCAGCGTATCGCTGATACGGTTCGCCATATCACGGTATTTCTCAGCCTTCTCCCCTTCGGTGAAGCCGAGTGTCCAGGCGTGCACCTGATGCACATCCGCATAACCACCGGTGGAGAACGCGCGCAGCAGGTTCAGCGTAGCCGCCGCCTGTGTGTAAGCCTGCAACATCTTGCTAGGCGCGGGGATGCGCGATTCTGGTGTGAAAGCCAGATCATTGATGATGTCACCACGGTAGCTTGGCAGCTCAACACCATCCACAGTCTCTGTTGGCGCGGAGCGTGGCTTGGCAAATTGCCCCGCCATACGTCCCACTTTGACCACCGGTACTTTGGCACCATAGGTCAGCACCATCGCCATCTGCAGCATCACTTTGAACGTGTCACGAATGCCATCTGCGCTGAACTGCTCAAAGCTCTCAGCGCAGTCGCCACCTTGCAACAAAAAGGCCTCGCCGCGTGAAGCGGCCCCAAGCTGTGCTTTCAGGCGGCGCGCTTCGCCGGCAAAGACCAACGGCGGATAGCTTGCCAGCTTGGCTTCAACTGCCTTAAGCTCTGCTTCATCCGTATATTCAGGCATCTGAACTCTGGGCTTTGCGCGCCAGTCAGATTTTTGCCATTCTGCCATTGTCTTTACTCCGATTAGACAGGTTAAAGGCACCTTATACAAAAGCTCTTGTGATAGAGCCATAGATGAAATATCCGACTTTGACGGGCGCGTCCAAGACCCCGTCAAATCCAAACAAACAAGGCGCTTTGAAAGCGCCCTCACCACGGGAAAAGGAAACGATGTCAAAGACTTCGACCATCGGTTCTGAGCTTGGCGACGTCAAAGGACGGCGCTTTGTTTTTGTGCTCCTTGAGAATTTCACACTGCTTTCTTTCGCATCTGCGATTGATTGCTTGCGGCTTGCCAACCGCCGCCTGGGCCGTGAGCACTACACATGGAATCTATGTGGTGAAGGTGGTGACACCACCAATTGCTCAACCGGAACGTCACTGAAACTTGACGCAGACCTGGAAGAGTTGCACCGCGATGACACGATTGTGTTGTGTGGCGGAGCTGATGTTCAACAGGCCACAACCAAGCGTTTGCTGAACTGGCTCCGGCGCGAAGCCCGCCGTGGCCCCGCCATTGTGGGCCTTTGCACTGCCTCCTACACTATGGCGAAAGCCGGGTTGCTCGACGGCAAGCGCGCGACCATTCACTGGGAAAATCAGGACAGTTTCGCGGAAGAGTTTGAGGAGATTGAACTTTCCAAGGCGGTCTTCACCGCTGATGGCAATCGTATGACCACAGCAGGTGGTACGGCCTCTATCGACCTGTTCTTGAAAATCATCGCGCAGGATCTGGGTGAGGAAGTGGCCAACTGGGTCGCGGATCAACAGATCTACAACTCGATTCGGACAGATCAGGACACGCAGCGCCTGTCTGTGCCGACACGAATTGGCGTGCGCCACCCCAAACTCTCTATGGTTATTCAGATGATGGAAGCCAACATTGAGGAGCCGATCAGCCCCTCTTTGCTGGCAAAAGAAGTTGGTATGTCCACGCGGCAGCTGGAGCGCTTGTTCCGCCGCTACCTCAACCGCTCGCCAAAGCGCTACTACATGGAACTGCGCCTGCAGAAAGCCCGCAATCTGTTGATGCAGACGGATATGAGCGTCATCAACGTGGCTTTGGCCTGTGGCTTCGCCTCACCCAGCCATTTCTCAAAGTGCTATCGAGCGCACTACGAGACAACGCCCTATCGCGAACGCGGCTCCCAGAGCGCCCGGCTGTCTGTCTAACGGAAAGTCCAGACAGCCGCCCCCCGCTTTTTCGGTTAGTTGGCAGGCGTCATTCGGTAAAGCGTGCCCTTATCATCTGAGAGGAACCAGATGGCCCCATTTGGTCCTTCTCGCACATCGCGCACACGCTTGGTCGCCGAACCTTTTATTTTCTCGACTTCCCGTAATGGTGCCCCGTTGAGGCGGCTCACGTAGTCAAACTTCAGGCTTCCCACAAAGAAGTCCCCGCGCCATTCCGGCCACAGCTTCCCAGAGTAAATCATCAGGCCAGACGGCGCGATTGAAGGATCCCAGTAAAACGCAGGTTGCTCCATACCTGCCTTTTCTGTCCCGACACCAATCTTCGCCCCTGAATAATGCGCACCGTAAGAGATAACGGGCCAGCCAAAATTCGCGCCCTTTTTGATGAAGTTCACTTCATCGCCCCCCTTTGCGCCATGCTCAACCACCCAAAGACGGCCCTCTGCGTCCAGCGTTGCGCCTTGTGGGTTGCGATGACCAAATGACCAGATTTCAGGCTGAGCGCCGGCCTGCCCTCGGAAAGGATTATCCCCGACCGCCCCGCCGGTACGCGCGATACGTACAACCGTTCCTTCGTGACCGGTGACGTCTTGCGCCGCAGGCCGGTCGCCGCGCTCGCCAATCGTGACAAACAAAGTCCCGTCGGTCGCTTCTACAATACGACTACCAAAATGTCGCCCCCCGCTGCTGCCCGGCGCCATTTCAAAGATCCTTTTGGCCTCTGTCAGCTTCGTGCTGTCTTCAGACAAAATCCCGCGATATACAGCGGTGCCGGACCCGTCTTTCTGCCGAACAGCCAGGCTGAGAAACACTTCTCTTGATCGAGAAAAATTGCGCGCCACAACCACATCCAAAAGCCCGCCCTGCCCCTGAACATGCGCCTCAGGCACACCGCGAACCGCAGTGCGTTTGCCATCCGCCGCAACATGCCACAAACGACCGCCACGCTCGGTGATTAACAGGCCGTCCTCGGGAAGAAATGCAAAGCCCCACGGGTTCTTGAGATCCTCAACGATCGCTTCAACGGCAATGCGACCTTGTGAGCTTTGAAGGCTCTGCGCGGCCAGAGGACTGCTGAAACCCAACAGTGAAACACAAATCATCATTCTCAAAAGTCGCATGCAACACCCTGATATTATGCAAATATTCGGCACCTAGCCGTTTGCTATGTGAAAGCTCCCGCCAATGATGAAAAATTGGTCAACAGCCTCTTTCCTTTTGATTTTAGCGCGCTTAGGCTCCAATTCGGAATAACAATAAATCACTAGGGAGTAAGAACATGAAAAAGCTGCTTATGGCCTCCGCCGCAGGCGCATTGCTGGCCGGAGCTGCATCTGCAGAAGACATCAAAATTGGTGTCATCCTGGGCTTCACCGGACCTCTGGAATCCATCACCCCAGCAATGGGTGACGGCGCCGAACTGGCAATCAAAGAAGTCAACGACAGCGGCAAGCTGCTGGGCGGTGCAAGTGTGAGCGCGGTCCGCGCAGACTCCACCTGTATTGATGCCGCCGCGGCCACCGCCGCCGCAGAACGCCTGATCACCTCTGACGGTGTCAAAGCGATCATGGGCGCAGACTGCTCCGGCGTCACCGGTGCGATCCTGCAAAACGTTGCAGTGCCAAACGGTGTTGTGATGATTTCGCCATCGGCAACCTCCCCGGGCCTCAGCCACGCCAACAACGAAGACAACGGCCTGTTCTTCCGCACCGCACCTTCTGACGCCCGCCAAGGCGTTGTGATGACCGAAATCCTCATGGAAGAAGGCATCAAGGAAGTCGCTGTTTCTTATGTAAACAACGACTACGGCAAAGGCCTGGCAGACGCATTTGCCTCCGCTTATGAAGCAGCAGGTGGCTCAATCACCATCAGCGCAGCGCATGAAGACCAGAAGGCTGACTACTCTGCAGAGGTTGGCGCTCTTGCCGCCGCCGGTGGCGAGCGTCTCGTGGTTGCTGGTTACGTTGACGGCGGTGGCTCCGGCATCGTGCGCGCCGCAATCGATACCGGCGCGTTTGACACCTTCCACTTCCCTGACGGCATGGTCGGCGACCAGCTTCAAGCGAACTTTGGTGACGAAATCGAAGGCTCGACCGGTCAATTCCCAGGCACCGACAGCCCGGGCGCTGCCAACTACGGCAAGATCGTAGGCGATGCGTTTGATTCTTCCGGCGCATTCTCTCCGGAAAGCTATGATGCTGCGGCACTGATCATGCTGGCCATGCAGGCAGCTGGCTCTGCAGAATCCGCTGATTTCAAAGAGAAAGTCATGGAAGTTGCAAACGCACCTGGCGAGAAAATCTACCCAGGTGAGCTGGCCAAAGCGCTCGACATTATCGCAGGTGGCGGGGACGTCGACTATGTGGGCGCATCCGCTGTTGAGCTGATCGGACCAGGTGAATCGGCTGGCAACTATCGCCAGATCGTCATCGACGGCGGCGAGATCACCACAGCTAAGTATCGCTAAACAAAGCGTGACTTGAAACAGAAACAGCCCGGCCTTGCCCGGGCTGTTTCTCCATATATAAGGCGCAGCCAGAACTGTGCATTCGGGGGAAAAGCCATGATCGTCGTAGAAGACGTTCACAAACACTTTGGAGGGTTTCATGCCGTTGACGGTGCGACCCTTCGGATCGAGCCTGGCTCGATTACCGGGTTGATCGGCCCCAACGGCGCCGGAAAAACCACTCTTTTCAACGTCATCGCTGGCGTCCTTCAACCCACATCCGGTCGTGTGACCATGGCGGGCGAAGACATCACCGGCCTGCCGCCACATGAGCTGTTTCACAAAGGGCTGCTGCGCACGTTTCAGATCGCCCATGAATTCAGCTCCATGTCCTGTCGCGAGAACCTGATGATGGTGCCCGGCGGGCAATCTGGTGAGACGCTGTGGAACACATGGTTTGGTCGCAAGCGCATTGCGGATGAGGAACGCGCCTTGCGCGCCAAAGCCGACGAAGTGCTTGAATTCCTGACCATTGAGCACCTTGCCGACCATAAGGCGGGTCAGGTTTCAGGCGGTCAGAAAAAGCTGTTGGAGCTGGGGCGCACCATGATGGTGGATGCCAAGATCGTCTTTCTGGATGAGGTGGGCGCCGGGGTGAACCGCACCCTGCTCAACACCATCGGCGATGCAATTATCCGCCTGAACAAAGAACGGAATTACACCTTTGTCGTCATCGAACATGACATGGATTTCATCGGCCGTCTCTGTGACCCGGTGATCTGTATGGCAGAAGGCAAAGTGCTCGCAGAAGGCACTTTGGATGAGATCAAAGCCAATGAACAGGTGATCGAGGCCTACCTCGGCACCGGGCTCAAGAACAAGGAACAGCTGAGCGCATAACACGTCGGTATCGCATCGGTATCGCGGCTGTATTGCAGCGGTAAAGCGACGGTGCATTGACGGTGTTATCTGCTTGCTCAGCGAGGAGTGATGGGATGACGGGGAACCCGTATCAGGACGATCGTGGCAACAAAGACGCCTCGATCACCAACCCGAAAGGCGGCGGTGAGCTTGTAAGCTCCGTCGGCACCGGGAAAGAGATGAACACGACCAATGCCTTTTTGGTCGGCGACAGCATGACCGGCGGCTATGGCAAGGACGGTCCGGACATTTTGCATGACTGCACCATTGCCGTGAACCCGGGCGAAATTGCTGTGATCGTCGGGCCAAACGGCGCGGGCAAATCCACCGGTATGAAAGCTGTCTTTGGCATGCTGAACCTGCGTCAGGGCTCGGTGCGATTGGATGGGGAAGATATCACCGATCTGACCCCGCAGGCACGCGTGGCCAAAGGCATGGGTTTTGTGCCGCAAACCAACAATATTTTCACCTCAATGACCGTGGAAGAGAACCTCGAGATGGGGGCCTTCATCCGCACTGATGATTTCTCCGGCACCATCGAGCAGGTCTATCACCTGTTCCCGATCCTTAAGGAGAAGCGCAACCAACCGGCCGGGGAGCTGTCTGGCGGCCAGCGTCAGCAGGTGGCCGTGGGCCGCGCCCTGATGACCCAACCCAAGGTTCTGATGCTCGATGAACCCACAGCGGGCGTGTCGCCCATCGTGATGGACGAGCTGTTTGACCGCATCATCGAAGTCAGCCGCACCGGCATTCCAATCCTGATGGTCGAGCAAAACGCCCGCCAGGCGCTGGAAATCGCCGACAAAGGCTACGTGCTGGTTCAGGGCCGCAATGCCTACACCGGCACCGGCAAAGACCTTCTCGCGGATGACGAAGTCCGCAAGTCATTCCTGGGGGGCTGAGGACCATGGACTTTCTCAACGCCCTTGTGGCGCTTTCTAACTTTGTTTTGATCCCCGCAATCGCCTATGGCAGCCAGCTGGCGCTTGGAGCGCTCGGGGTGACGCTGATCTATGGCATTCTGCGGTTTTCCAACTTTGCCCATGGCGACACCATGGCCTTTGGCGCGATGCTGGCTGTGCTGATCACATGGTGGTTCCAATCCATGGGCCTGAGCCTGGGTCCGCTGCCAACCGCCCTGCTGGCCCTGCCCTTTGCGATTTTGGGCACCATGGCGCTGATGCTGATCACCGACCGTATGATTTATCGCTTTTACCGCGAGCAAAAAGCCAAGCCGGTGATCCTTGTTATCGTCTCCATGGGCGTGATGTTCATAATGAATGGCCTCGTACGCTTCATCATCGGCCCAGCGGATCAGAAATTCTCTGATGGCGAACGGTTCATTATTTCAGTGCGCGAGTTCAAACAGATGACTGGCCTGCGCGAAGGCCTTGCGATCAAAACCACGCAGGGCATCACCGTTGTGGTCGCCATCGTTGCTGTGGCACTGCTGTTCTGGTTCCTGAACCGCACCCGCACCGGCAAGTCCATGCGGGCCTATTCAGACAACGAAGATCTGGCGCTGCTGTCGGGCATCAACCCTGAGCGTGTTGTGATGTACACTTGGCTGATTGTGGCGGCACTCGCGACCACAGCGGGTGTGCTCTACGGGCTCGACAAATCCTTCAAACCGTTTGTGTATTTCCAACTCCTGCTGCCGATCTTCGCCGCAGCCATCGTCGGCGGGCTGGGCAGCCCGCTGGGTGCCATTGCCGGGGGCTTTGTGATTGCCTTTTCAGAGGTAACCATCACCTACGCGTGGAAAAAAGTGCTGAAATACATGCTGCCAGAAAGCCTTGAGCCCTCCGGTCTCGTGCAGCTTCTGAGCACCGACTATAAATTTGCCGTCAGCTTTGTGATCCTGATCGTGGTTCTGCTGTTCAAGCCGACCGGCCTGTTCAAGGGGAAATCGGTATGAGTGAACAGCTAAAAAACACCGCCCTCTTTGCCCTGGTCTTTGGCCTGATTGTACTGACCGGCTTTATGCAGAGCTGGAACGTCGCGCTGCTGATCCTCAACATGGGGCTGATTTCGGCAATCATGGCGCTTGGCGTGAACCTGCAGTGGGGCTTTGCCGGGTTGTTTAACGTGGGTGTTATGGGCTTTGTCGCGCTTGGTGGTCTGGCCGTTGTACTGACCTCCGCAGCGCCTGTTGACGGTGCCTGGAGCGCAGGTGGCTGGCGAATTATGATCGCTTTGCTTGCGGGTGCCGGCACAATTGTGGGCGCGGTTATGCTGCGTCAAAAAATGCCTGCTGGGCGTGCGCGCAATCTCGCAACGCTCACCATCCTGGTGGCGGGTTTCTTCCTCTACCGCGGTATCTTTGATCCCGGTGTGGCCGCTGTCGAGGCGATCAATCCAGCGCTGCAGGGCAATCTGGGTGGTCTGAACCTGCCAGTGCTGCTGGCTTGGCCTGTGGGTGGCCTGCTGGCTGCTGGTGTGGCCTGGCTGATCGGCAAAACCGCTCTGGGTCTGCGTTCTGACTATCTGGCGATTGCGACGCTGGGGATCGCGGAAATCATCATTGCCGTGATGAAAAACGAAGACTGGCTGGCGCGCGGCGTGAAAAATGTGGTCGGGCTGGACCGTCCGGTGCCTTATGAGATCGACCTGCAGAACTCCTCAACCTTCATCAACCGCGCTGAAGGCCTGGGCATGGATGTGGCGACAGCCTCGTCGATCTTTGTGAAGCTGAACTATTCGGTCCTGTTTGCCATTGTGCTGATCTTGATCTTCGTGATGGCACAGCTTGCGCTCAAAAGCCCGTGGGGCCGGATGATGCGCGCGATCCGTGACAATGAGGTGGCTGCCGAAGCCATGGGCAAAGACGTCACCAATCGCCATCTGCAGATCTTTGTGCTGGGCTCGGCGGTCTGCGGCATTGCCGGCGCGATGATGACCACGCTTGATGGTCAGTTGACGCCTGGCACCTACCAGCCGCTGCGCTACACCTTCCTGATCTGGGTGATGGTGATTGTCGGTGGCTCCGGCAACAACCTTGGTGCGGTCCTGGGCGGCTTTCTGATCTGGTTCCTCTGGGTGCAGGTTGAGCCGATGGGGCTGTGGCTGATGGAGCTGGTCACCATCGGGATGGCGGAAGACAGCGGCCTGAAGAAGCACCTCATCGACAGCGCAGCCCATATGCGCCTGCTGACCATGGGGGTGATCCTGCTGTTGGTGCTGAGGTTCAGCCCACGCGGTTTGATCCCTGAAAAGTAAGAGAAAAAGGCGCTCCCTCGGGAGCGCCTTTTGCCTTCGGCGAGCATATTTTGAGAATGAGAAGGGGCTGGCTCAGCGCCCTTTGAAGAGACCGCCGAGAATACCGCGCACGATTTTACGCCCCGTGGTGCCTGTCAGCTCTTTCATCACCATCTTGCCCATGGCGGTGCCAAAGCTGTCATCTGACCGGATGCGCATAGACCTTGAGGACGATCGGCTCACCCGTCCACCGCTGTAGCGCCGGGCCGCGCTGAACTCACGCTGTGCCGTGAGTTGCTCTTCTTCCTGAGCTTCGACGACCTCCGCCTCCTTGGCTGCGCTTGCGGCGCGATCGCGCAGCATTTCATAGGCGGAATGACGATCCTTGGGGGTGTCGTATTTTCCGGCAACCGGTGAGTTGGCCATCACATTTGCCCGCAACGCCTGATCCAGTGGCCCAAGTTGCGACGATGGCGGACGGATCAGCGTGCGCTCTACAATGCCGGGCACGCCTTTCTTCATCAGCATCGAGGTGACCGCCTCGCCGACGCCCACCTCGCGTATCGCCGCTTCGGTCTCAAATCGGGGGTTTGGGCGGTAGGTTTCTGCCGCAAGGCGCAGCGCTTTCTTATCGCGGGCTGTAAAGGCCCTGAGTGCGTGTTGGACGCGGTTGCCCAATTGCCCGAGAATATCCTCGGGGATGTCGTCAGGGTTCTGGGTGACGAAGTAGACCCCCACCCCTTTGGAGCGGATCAGGCGCGCCACCTGCTCCACCTTGTCAATCAGCGCCTTAGGCGCACCGTCAAACAGAAGATGCGCCTCATCAAAGAAGAATACCAGCTTGGGTTTCTCCGGATCGCCCACCTCAGGCAGGGTTTCAAACAGCTCAGACAGCAGCCACAGCAGGAAGGTGGCATAAAGGCGTGGCGCGCCCATAAGCTTGTCTGAGGCAAGGATATTGATGCGACCGCGGCCTTCGGCGTCCACCCGCATCAGATCAGACAGATCCAGCGCCGGTTCACCAAAGAGTTTGTTGGCCCCTTGGTTTTCCAGAACCAGCAGGCGGCGCTGAATGGCACCAATCGAGTTGACCGAGATATTGCCATAGCGCAGGGCCAGCTCTGCGCGGTTCTCTCCAACCCAGACAAGCAGCGCCTGCAGGTCCTTGAGATCCAGCAAAGGCAGTCCCTGCTCATCCGCCAAGCGGAAGGCGATGTTGAGAATACCTTCCTGTGCCTCGCTAAGCTCCATCAGTCGCGCCAGCAACAGCGGCCCCATCTCCGCAACTGTGGTGCGCACCGGATGCCCCTGCGCCCCAAAGAGATCCCAGAAAGTCACTGGGAAGGCTTTGTAGCTGTAGCTCTCAAGGCCTATTTTTTCAGCGCGGGAGGTGAAAGCGCTGTGCAATTTGGCCTCCGCACTGCCGGAAGCGGCAAGACCTGAGAGGTCGCCCTTCACGTCAGACAGGAACACCGGCACCCCGGCTGCGGAGAATCCTTCCGCCAGAATCTGCAAAGTTACGGTCTTTCCGGTGCCGGTCGCCCCAGCAATCAGGCCATGCCGGTTGGCATATTTCAGAGAAAGCCCCTGTTTTTCGCCATAATCGGGTCCGCCACCGCCCAAAAAAATCTTGCCGTCCATCAGTGACTTACCTCGCCGTTGCCTTGAAAATGAGTTGGTTAACCGAATGCAGAATACATTGTTAACCTTTTTGCCCCATTTTCAAAGGTGTTCCAGACCAGAACTTAACGGTTTTGGGAACGAACTCCTCCCTGTTGAGTACTGGCCGCACGCACTGTGCGGCCCTTTTTTTTGAACAATTCCAAGGCAGAAGAATTTCTTTTTCCTGTTGACCGCAAACGATTTTGGCCGTAGCGTTTTGGCAATGAATAAGTCGGCCAGTCCGACGGGGAGTGAAATATAGGGAGAGGGCCCAGTTTTGGGCCCTTTTTCTTTGGAAAGTGACTGCCCCTTCAATCCCTTACATGCCATCTTTCGTGCAAACTTAGTTTACCCTCACGACCCGGCTGCGAGGCATGCTCCGCCAGATGTGTCCGCTCACAAAAGCGAAGCCTGTCAGCATTGATCAGGTTTTCATCAAGCGTGACCTGACAATCAAATTCTGCCGTGTTAAGCGACGGCAGACGACATGAGAACAATCAGGAAATCACATGCTCAAACTTCCAACTTTTATTGCCGCGTTGCTCGTGGCGAGCCAGCTCTCTGCGCAGAGTGTGCCATCTCTGTCTGACGGATCGCTGGCAATGGGGGAAGCCGTGGCCGGACAAGGTGAAGCCCAGATCCCGCAGGCCCCGAACAATGACGTGACCACCGAAGTTATCGGCGATTGGGAGCTGCAATGTGCGGCCAGCGGGCCGGAGCCGCGCCCATGCCGTTTGTATCAGCTTTTGCGCGACCAGACTGGTACGCCGATCTCTGAAGTCACACTGTTCAAACTGGCCCAACCTGAAGGTCAGGCGGTGGCCGGTGCGACTTTGATTGTCCCGCTTGAAACGCTGCTGACCTCGCAGTTGACCATGGCCGTGGACAGCAACAACGCCCGCCGCTACCCGTTTGCCTTCTGCAATCAGGCTGGCTGTGTCGCGCGGATCGGATTTAGCGAAGCCGATATCAACAACTTCAAAGCTGGCAACGTCGCGCAGATCACCATTGTGCCCGCCTTGGCCCCGGATCAGGTGGTCACCGTGGAAATGTCCTTGGCTGGTTTTACCAAAGCCTTTGACACCGCAGGTGGTGTCGATCAGTAAACGCTCCCAAAGCGTCAAAAACAACAAAGCCGCGCACCTGATGGTGGGCGGCTTTTGTTTTGTCAAAGTCTGTGTATCGACGGTCTTGCGGTATCAGACCTTCTTTAACGCCATCACCGCATTCAGCCCGCCAAAGGCAAATGCATTTGAGAGCGCCACATCCACATTGGCCTCTCGCGCCTCATTGGGCACAACATCCATTGCACATTCAGGATCGGCTTCCTCATAGCCGATCGTGGGCGCGATGACGCCATCACGCAGCGCCATGATACAGGCCAGAAGCTCCACCGCGCCGGTGCCGCCGATCAAATGACCATGCATGGATTTTGTGGAAGAAATCATCAGCTTATCTGCATGCGGGCCAAAGACATCGGCCACCGCGCTGCATTCGGTTTTGTCGTTTGCCGCCGTGCCGGTGCCATGCGCGTTGATATAGCCCACGTCTTCGCGGTTCAGCTTGGCATCGGCCAAAGCGCCGGAGATCGCGCGGGATGCACCCTGACGGGAGGGCATCACAATATCAGCAGCGTCTGAGGTCATGGCAAAGCCGACCACTTCCGCAAGAATCTCCGCACCGCGCGCCTTGGCGTGATCCATCTCTTCAAAGACAAAGACACCTGCGCCCTCGCCCTGCACCATGCCGTTGCGGGTGGCCGAAAACGGCCGGCACGCATCCTTGGACATAACCCGCAGCCCTTCCCAGGCTTTGACGCCGCCAAAGCAGAGCATGGATTCAGCTCCACCGGTGATCATCACCGGAGACATGCCGGAACGGACCATCTGAAAGGCTTGCGCCATCGCATGGTTGGAGCTCGCACAGGCAGAAGCCACCGTGAAGCTCGGGCCTTTGAGGTTAAACTCCATGCTGATGTGGCTCGCCGCGGCATTGTTCATCAGCTTGGGCACCACAAAGGGGTGTACGCGGTTTTTGCCGTCCTCATAGACGGTCCGGTAGTTTTCATCCAGCGTCTGCATACCGCCGCCGGAGTTGCCAAGGACAACGCCGGACTTTGCGGAAAGCTCACCGGAAAACTCAAGACCGGCCTGCGCCAGCGCCTCACGGGCCGCGACAAGCGCGAACTGCGTAAAGCGGTCATAGAGCGAAAGCTGCTGACGGTTGAAGATCACCTCTGGCTCAAAGCCCTGAACCTGCGCGCCGATTTGGACGCCCAGACGGTCCACATCGCGCATGTCCAGCTCGCCAATGCCACAATGCCCTTCACGCATGGCTGCAAGCGTTTGTGGCACATCATGCCCAAGGGCGTTGATTGTGCCGGCTCCGGTAATGACGACGCGCTTCATGTCCTCTTTCGCCTTATTCGTTCTGCGAGTGCAGGCTCAGCCTTCTACCAGCTTTTCAATGCCGGAAATGATGGTGGCTACTGAGGAAATGTCAAAGTCACTCTTCTCAGGCTCATTGGCATTGAAAGGGATCGAAATATCAAAGGCCTCTTCAATGGCAAAGATGCTTTCGACCAGACCAAGGCTGTCGATGCCAAGGCTCTCCAAAGTGCTGTCCATAGAGATGTCAGAAGGCTCCAAAACCGCCTGTTCGGCAATGATTTCAATGACTTTGACTTTGACACTCATTTCTCTTCCTTTCCCGCGGCCATCGGGTTTTAGGACTTAAAGCCCAACTTCGAAACAGTTTTTTGAAGATCTGCAAATTGCTTTGCCAATCGCGGCAACCGTCTGAGAGCTTTGTACATTTCCAGATTGGTTTCCATCTTGACCGCTGGGTAACCAAGCACAACCTGCCCCGGTGCCACCTTGCTCATCAGCTTGCTGCCACCACCGGCGATGACGTTGTCGCCAATGGTGGTGTTGTCGGTAACGCCAACCTGGCCGCCAAGAACCACGTTGTTGCCAATGCGCGTGGAGCCGGCAATGCCGACCAAGCCAGCAAACAGACAATCATTGCCCACGACAACATTGTGCGCCACATGAACGAGGTTGTCGATCTTGCAGCCATTGCCAATCTTGGTGTCGCGCACCGTGCCGTAATCTACACAGGAGTTGGCCCCAATTTCCACGTCATTTCCGATGGTTACAGCACCAAGCGAATGTATACGCGCCCAGGCTTGTTCATTGACGTCACCCTGATCCCCTAGTGAGGCGCGCGCTTTCTCTACACCACTCGCCTCAGGGGTCACAAACGACAGTCCATCCGCGCCAATCCGCGCGCCGGGTTGGGCCCAAAACCGGTCTCCGATGGTGACGCGCGCGCCGATGGAAACATGATCGCGCAGCATTGTGTCCTCACCCAGACGGGTATCTGCTCCAATATGGCAGAACGGGCCAATAACGCTGCGTGCACCAATCTGCACGTTTGCGCCGACAACCGCATAAGGTCCAACGGAGACGCCCTCGCCCATAGAGGCGGTTTCGTCAATCAGTGCGGTCGGGTGAATGCCTTCCAGATAGCCCTGACCGGGGTCCATCATGCGCGACAGTCCAGACATGGCAAACCGTCCGCGTTTGGCGGTGATCGCGGCCTCAAGCCCCATGCCTTCCCAATCTGCACCATCCCAAAGAAGCGCCACTTTGGCCTGCCCTTTGGCAAGCCCATCGGCGAATTTAGGATTGGTCAGAAGCGCCAGATCATCCGGACCAGCCAAGGCAGGTTCGGCAACCCGCTCCACGACCAAATCAACGTTGCCATGTGCCTGCGCATCAATTGCCGCAGCAATCTGCTGAACCGTAAACGCCATGTGCAACCCTCCGGATGATGTCGGAGGCGTGTTTAGCCTTGATAAGAGGTTAAGGCCACCCCTTCATTTGCCATGGCTTCCCAGATCTTTGCGTCACGACCATAGACGTCGCGGCGATACTGCACTGGACCTTTGGCCTCGGTGTAAGCCGTGCGGTAAATGATGTGCACCGGGATGTTCTGCTCCAGATTCACATGGGTTTCCCGCCCGGTTTTTAAACGCGACTGGAAGAAGCCTTTGGGGTTGTCTTCCTGTTTGGAGAGAAGCTCATAGGCAAATTCAAACGGTTGCTGCAGTCGGATACAGCCATGGCTGTAAGCCCGCACTTCGCGTTTAAAGAGCGCCTTTTGAGGCGTGTCATGCAGATAGATATTGTGCCGGTTCGGGAACATGAATTTGACCAAACCCAGCGCATTGCGGTTGCCCGGCGCCTGCTTCATATCAAACGGGAAGTTCCGGGTGGTGAACTGGGAAAAATCAACTGCACTGCGATCAACCGTTTGACCGCGGCCGTTCACCAAACGCAGATAACTCACAGCGTTCGGGTTCTGCTTCAGCAGAGGCAGGTATTCCTTGGTGGCAATAGAGCGTGGCACATTCCAGGTTGGATTGATGACCATATGCTCCATGGTGTCGGAGAATTCCGGGCTGCGGCGATCACTCTGGTTTTTGCCAACCACTGAGCGCGTGCGGAAGGTCAGCTTGCCGTCATCGATAATCTTCGCGGAAAAGTCGGTCAGGTTGACGAGAATTTCGCGTCCTTCTGTCTCGCGATCCAGCCAACGCTCTCGCTCCATGGCGACCATGATGGATTTCAGGCGGGTCTCGGCAGATACGTTGATCTCGCTGATCGTACCCTTGCCCGCGACGCCATCAATTTCCAACCCATGGGCTGTCTGGAATGCGCGCACGGCGTTTTCAACGTCGCTGTCATAGGAGGCGGTGGCGGAGCGCTCCATAAAGCCCATCCGCATCAGGCGGTCGCGCAGTGCAATAACCGAACGACCTTTATCGCCTGGCTCGAGTTTGGCAACAGGCACGCTCTCGCCCCACCCTCCTTGAGAAACCAAACGCTGAAGGCGCAGCTTCTCTTTCATCAAGCGGGTGTATTCCGGCGTTTGAGGTGCAAGCCCACGCAGGAAGCCCTTCGCATCCGCCGCCGCAATAAAGCTCTGCAAAAGCTCGGTGCGGTCACGCCGCGCAATCTCGCGCACGATTTCTTCGTCAATACGGGACGGCACCAGCATGCCGGAGGTCAGATCACGCGCATATCTCAGGTAAGCCTTGCTAAGCGCCACTTCCACAAGCCCCAAGTCCCGCGCGCTGCGCGCACTGGCCATTTGGGCAACCAAACGATCCACATCATAACGTGCCGCCGGCAGAGCATGATCCTCAACACGGGACAGCGCGTTGATCAGTGCCTTGCGCCGCTGAACAAAGATCTCCCCCTGCCCGGTCCAGATCGGATCGAAATCCGCGCCGCGGTAATAGGCTGCAATCGCATCGTCCCGCGCCGCTGTTTCTGCAACCGCCTGCTTGAAGGCTGGGAAGGCCTGCGCCTCAGTGGTCAGCGTTGAAACAGCGAGGACAACCGCGGTGACAGAGCTGAAAACACAGCGCTTAAAGCGGGACGCGCGCGAAGGTTGCAACATAAGAAACTTCCAATAGTCGGGATCAATTTAGACTTCGATTTTCTCCGTATCGACTACGCTGTCCAATCACAAGTTCGCCAAAGGGGGGAATGCGGTGCAATTTGTTGCACCGGTGCAGCGACGCCACAAGTCCGGCGGCGGAAACCTTTTGTTCAGGAATTAAGCAAAATTCTGCCTAAAACCCATGCTCCGCGCGTCAACGCCAAAAAGAAACCTTGGTGTAGAAATCCTTGTGTGCCATAAAAACCGCACATCTGAGGGGATGGATGACAACAACGGCCGCGTAACATCGCGGTGGCAGGTAAGCGACGGGACAGGCGCTGAAACTATGAACGAACCGAACGACGGCTCTTTGAGCATGACGCGGCGCGGCTTGCTGGGCGCGTTTGCAGCAACAGCATTGACTGCGGCTCCGACATATTCCAAAGCAGCGGGCTTTTTGCGCGGTGGCGGTGATATCCGCCGCATTCGTATGTATTCAGGCCGCACAGGTGAGCGCATCGACACCATTTACTGGGTCGAAGGCGAGTACATCAAAGACGCGGTCAGCGAAGTCAACGCCTTCATGCGTGACTGGCGCACCAATGACGTTATCAACATGGACATTCGCACCATCGACATCATGGCCGCAGCCCACAATCTGATGGATGCAGGCGAGCCTTACATGCTGCTGTCCGGCTATCGCAGCCCCAAGACCAACGCGATGTTGCGCTCCCGCTCCCGCGGCGTGGCGAAGAACTCATTGCACATGAAAGGCCAAGCAGCAGATTTGCGCCTCTCTTCCCGCTCAGTGACGCAAATGGCCCGCGCAGCAGCCGCATGCCGCGCCGGTGGTGTTGGCCGCTACTCCGGTTCAAACTTTGTGCATATGGATTGCGGCCCCGTCCGCACATGGGGCCGCTAAGCCCCAAACACGTCCCAATCCCTCAAAAAGAAAAAGGCGCCACTCAGGCGCCTATTTTTTTGCCAAGACCACGGCCCGCGCCCTTAGCCCTCGTATCGCCAGGCCCCTCTGCGCTCTGACAGCTCCGCCTCCCCCGGAAGCAGCGTTCCCAATTTCACCATTCCTGCCGTGACTGCGGGATCAGCGACCTGCGTTTCAGTGTCGGCCTCTGGAGCAGCTTCCGCCATTGCAGATGCAGTCTCGAGTTCGGCTTCCTGAGTATCTTGCGCTGGAGCAACCTCCGGTTCCGCTACAGGCGCCGCAGGCTTCGGCGCGGGTGCCACAACAGGATCCAGGGTCGCCGACACTTCGGGCGCTTCAGCCGCACTCGATGATTTGCTCATCATGGTCATGCCAAAAAATGCCGCGCCTGCAAGAATGGCCGAGACAACAAATCCCCAGCCCAGCCCGGCAAGACTGACAAGGAACACAAGGGCAGAAACAACAAGGGCTGCTATGGATTTTCGATTGCTGGTTGACTGTGACATATCTCTCCTCCCCAAGAGTGAGGGAAACTATAGGCCCGAGGAGCTCATGCACCTAGAGATATGTCCCAAAGCCCTCATAGGCCTTTGGTCGTATCAGGGTTAAACGCAAAGCGGATTTTGCGCGAAATTGCGTGGAGCGGGCATGCTCACCAACATTAACTACACGACGTAACCTATTGATTTTGTGGTGCCCAAGGAGAGACTCGAACTCTCACGCCCGTGAAGGCGGGGGATTTTGAATCCCCTGCGTCTACCATTCCGCCACTTGGGCCACGCTCTTCATTTAGACAAGCTTCTCAGGAAGGTCCAGCCACAAAACGCAACTTTCTGACAGAGATATGACAGCGACAGATTCGGCCTCACCGCACTCATTCGTTGATTATTTGCTTGCACTTCAATCCCGATGCCCTACGCAAGTGTAAGGTGCAAACTAGGGCTCAAGAGACCGAAATATGCTTCAACGCCTCTACAGCTGGACCATGAGTCTAGTAGATCATCCCCGCGCGCTCTGGGCGCTCGCGATTGTCAGCTTCATCGAAAGCTCGATCTTCCCAATTCCCCCTGACGTGCTGATGATCCCAATGATTCTGGCAGCCCCATCTCGGGCCTGGCTGATCGCACTGGTTGCGCTCATATCCTCCGTGTTGGGCGGTATCTTCGGCTATGCAATTGGCTACTTTGCATATGAGCAGATTGGCGAGCCGATCTTGATGTCTCTCGGCAAAGCGGACGCAGTGGCAGAGTTCTCAACGCGGTTTAACGACTTCGGGTTCTGGGCGGTACTTGGCGCGGGCATCACGCCCTTCCCTTACAAGGTCATCACCATTATGTCGGGGTTCACCGGCATGCCTATGGGCACCTTTATCGCAACGTCGATCTTGGCGCGTGGCATCCGCTTCTTCCTGGTTGCAGGTCTGTTGCGCAGATTTGGTGAGCCGATCCGCGACTTCATCGAGAACCGCCTTGGCCTCGTAACCACCGTCTTTCTTGTGCTGCTCTTTGGCGGCTTCTTGGTGGTGAGATACCTATAATAATGACGCAAAAACATGTCTTTCTGCTGCTGACCGGATTTTCGGTCAGCATGGTCCTTGGGGCTTGGGCTTTTGAATTCATTGGCGGGCTAGCGCCCTGCAAGCTCTGCTACTACCAGCGCTACCCGCATTGGGTGGCAGCAGGTGCCGGAGCTTTGGCTGCCCTCTCAGGCATGACACTCCTGGCCTATGTGGCCGCTCTGGGTGCGGCGACGTCCGGCCTGATCGGCCTGTTTCACTCCGGTGTGGAACGCGGTTGGTGGGAAGGCCCCTCAACCTGCACCAGCGGTGACATCACAGGTATGAGCGCCGACGATCTTTTCAATCAGATCATGTCCGCGCCTTTGGTGCGTTGTGACGAGATCCCATGGCAGATGTTTGGTCTGTCCATGGCCAACTACAACGCCCTCCTGTCCCTTGGCGCCGCCCTGATCTGGCTTTGGGCGATCAAGCGTACAGCCTGACCTGACGGTATCCAATCTTCACCCGGCCTTCCGGGTGGAGAGCAGCAGGCTGGTCTCGCTGGTAGCCACCCCATCAAGGCGCCGTATCTGGGCCAGCACGTCATCAAGTTCCGCCAAAGTCTCGGTTCCCAATTCCACAATCAGATCCCAACGGCCATTGGTGCTGTGAATGGCGCGTACCGGCGTAAATCCGGTGAGGTGGCGCACAATTCGGTCTGTCCCCCTGCCCTCAATACCGATAGACATAAGCCCGCGCACTGGATCGCTTTTCATGTCGTCTTGCAAGACCACAGTAAAGCCGACGATGTCCCCGCGCTGACGCAGGCGCTCGATCCGCCCTCGCACCGTGGTGCGCGAGACGCCAAGCGTGATCGCCAGATCAGACAACGAGGCGCGCGCATCGTTGCGCAATGCCGAAATCAGCTTGCGATCCACATCATCCATTTCGACAGCTCCACATTCCAATCTGAACAATCTCTTCGCGTTATGTGCAAATTGCTGGGTGTAAATCAATTCATTTCGGAAACATCTTCCGAGAAATAGCGTCAAATGGATGAGCAAATGACACAAAAGACCTGTTTGTTGGTCGGCGCGCCGGTGGATAGCGGCAAACGCCGTCGTGGATGTCTGATGGGGCCGGATGCCTTTCGAACGGCTGGCCTGCGTGAAAGCCTTGAGGATCTCGGGCATGCGGTCGAAGACCTCGGCAATCTCGCGCCTCGCGCCTTTTCAGATGAAATGACAGAAGGCGCACCCTATGCGCTCAATGAAACCATTGCCTGGACCGAGCGTCTCACCACTGCGGCAAAGGAGGCCTGCGCGCGTGGCTTCCCTATTTTCTTGGGTGGAGATCATAGCCTGTCCGCTGGCACGGTTGCCGGTGTTGCCAATCACGCCGCCAAAGAGGGCCGTCCGCTGTTTGTGCTGTGGCTGGATGCACATACCGATTTTCACACACCTCAAAGCAGTGACAGCGGCAATCTTCACGGCACGCCCGTGGCCTACTTCGCTGGGCGTGATGGGTTTGACGGCTTTCCGGCTGTGCAGAACCCCGTGCCCGAAGCAAACATCTGCATGATCGGCTTGCGCTCGGTGGATGCAGCAGAGCGCGAGACGCTGCAAGCAACAGAAATCCGCCGCCACGATATGCGCGATATCGACGAAAACGGCATTGCCCGACCGCTCGCGACCTTCCTTGAGCATGTGTCGAAAAACAATGGCTTGCTGCATGTGTCGCTCGACGTGGACTTTCTGGACCCATCCGTAGCCCCAGCCGTAGGCACGACCGTACCGGGCGGAGCCACTGTGCGCGAGGCCCATCTGGTCATGGAAATGCTGCATGACAGCGGGCTGCTGAGCTCGCTGGATCTGGTCGAATTGAACCCCTTCCTCGACGAACGCGGGCGCACCGCCAAGCTGATGGTCGATCTTGCGGCCTCGGCACTCGGTCGGCGGGTCTTTGATCGCCCAACCCGAAGCTTCTCCTAACTTTCGCGGGCAGGTCCGCCCCACTTCTCTCTGACGGAGCCACACTCATATGTCCCAACCTTCTG
This sequence comes from Shimia sp. R9_1, assembly GCF_017743775.1. Classification (NCBI taxonomy): domain Bacteria; kingdom Pseudomonadati; phylum Pseudomonadota; class Alphaproteobacteria; order Rhodobacterales; family Roseobacteraceae; genus Shimia; species Shimia sp. R9_1. Next base: position 38,527 of record NZ_JAGHRN010000001.1, read on the forward strand.
AAAAAGCCCTCGTTCCCTTTGTCTCCGTCGACAATATGATGCGGCTTGTGCATCACACCGGCGTCGAGCAGGTGCTGATCGACCTCACACGCTATGTCGAAGAAGATTTTCGCCGCTGGGAGCAGTTTGATAAAACACCCCGCGTGGCAAGCCATTCCGACGTCGGTGTGATCGAACTCATGCCGACTTCTGACGGCGAAGCCTACGGCTTCAAATATGTCAACGGCCACCCCAAGAACACCGCCGAAGGGCTGCAGACCGTGACCGCTTTTGGTCTGCTCGCTGATGTCTACACCGGCTATCCGGTTCTGCTGACGGAAATGACCATTCTGACAGCCCTGCGCACAGCAGCCACCTCAGCAATGGCCGCTAAGTATCTGGCACCAAAAGACACAGACACCATGGCAATGATCGGAAACGGCGCGCAGTCCGAATTCCAGTCGCTCGCCATGAAGGCTATCATGGGCGTAAAAACCGTGCGCCTGTATGACAAAGACCCGGCTGCTACTGCAAAATGCGCCGCCAATCTTGCAGGCAGCGGGTTGACCGTTGTCAGCTGTTCTTCGCCTGAGGAGGCGATCGAAGGCGCGCAGATCCTGACCACCTGCACGGCAGACAAACAATACGCCACAATCCTGAGCGACAACATGGTTGGCGCAGGTGTGCATATCAACGCGATTGGCGGAGACTGCCCCGGCAAGACCGAACTGGCCAAAGGCATTCTGGAGCGTTCCGAAGTGTTTGTGGAATTCCCGCCACAGACCCGCATCGAGGGCGAAATCCAGCAGATGCCTGAGGATTTTGCCGTCACCGAGCTCTGGCAGGTGATCACAGGCGCAGAACAGGGCCGCCGCGATACGCGCCAGACCACTCTGTTTGACAGTGTGGGCTTTGCAATCGAGGATTTCTCGGCGCTGCGCTATATCCGCGACAAGGTGGCGGAAACCTCATTTCACGAAGATCTGGATATGCTTGCAGATCCGGATGATCCGCGTGATCTGTTTGGCATGCTGCAACGCGCCAAGGTCTGAACTCGGTTCTGCCAGCGAAATCCGGCTGCGGCGCGCTAAAGGATATCTTCGCGCCGCACCACAAAGGTGTGGATTGAGAATATCACCGCATCGCTCTGAGGCAGGCGCAGGATGCTCTGACGTTCTGAGCGCAGATACGCCCCTGCTTTTGCCGGCACCGGATCGCGTGGCGCGTTTTCTGAGCGCGGCGTAAACAACGTGGGATCGTCATACCACAGCGCATTCTTACGCCACAGCGGACGCCCGGCGCGCACGCCATCAAACAAACGCTGCACGCGTTTCGCAATGTTGGCGTCATATTCCCCCACTGGAATATGGATATCGATCAGCGGTTTCTGAAACTTCTCCGCCAAAGTCCAGCTCGCAGGAAAACAAAGCACCGCGCCGGTGAGCACATGCTCCTCTCCCTGTTTTTGCAGCAGACAGATGTCCTCCTGAATGATCTGGCCAAGGCTCATCAGAGGCTGGCTCCAGTCCAACGTCACCTCGCGCCCATCCGGACAAACAACCACTGTTTCAGAAACACCAAAACCCTCGCGCTGCGATAGGCAATCCAGCACAACGCGCAAAGCCTCCTGCGCGGCAGGCAAAGCTTCAGGCGCAAGGCAAGCCACCTCATCCGGGCGTTGTTTCAAAAGAGCGCAGCGCAAAGCCATCTGCGCCGCATAAGCGTCATCAAAAATCAGCCAGTCCGCAGGCTCAAGCGGCGCAATACCCGGCAAGGGCTTCTGCGCCAGCGCGTCATAAGGAATCTGTTTCTGTAGAATAGGTTGCATGGCGTCTTGCTATCCAATCACAAGCTCGGAAGCACGCTCAAAATCATCCTCAGTCGGCTGGGCACCAAAATTGTTCGCTCGCACAAAGTCACCTTCCTGTGACCAAACGAAATCTTCCTTTTATAGGCGGCTTTGCGCCCACACATTGAGAGGCAACTGCTCTCTGGAGATACCACATGCCCATCGAACGCATCACCTTCCCCGGCCACGGTGGCGATCAGCTTGCCGCCCGCCTTGATTTGCCTGACGGCCCACATCTGGCCACGGCCCTATTTGCCCATTGCTTCACCTGTTCCAAAGACATCCCAGCCGCCCGCCGCATCGCCTCGCGTCTTGCGGCGATGGGCATTGCGGTCTTGCGGTTTGATTTTACCGGCCTCGGACATTCAGAAGGGGAGTTTGCCAACACGCATTTCTCCTCCAACGTCGCAGATCTTGAAGCGGCAGCGGCCTATCTGGAAAGCCGCGGCATGGCACCAAGCCTGCTGATCGGCCATAGCCTGGGCGGTGCGGCCGTTCTCAAGGCCGCCACGCGCATTGCCAGTTCCAAAGCGGTCGTCACCTTGGGCGCCCCGTTTGAGCCGGAACATGTCAGCCACCAATTTGGCGATGCGGTCACCGAGATTGACCAGCAAGGCCAAGCCGAGGTCAGCCTCGCGGGGCGTCCTTTCCAGATCACCAAAGCGTTTCTGGAAGATATCTCCGCGCAAAATATCGCGCCCTGCATCCGCGAGCTCAATCAGGCGCTTTTGGTGCTGCATGCGCCACGTGACAGCACAGTGGGCATCGAAAATGCTGCGCGTATTTTTGAGGCGGCCAAACACCCCAAGAGCTTTGTGACACTGGACGACGCAGATCACCTGATCTCCGATCCCAAAGACGCGGAATATGCGGCCGAAGTGATCTCCTCCTGGGCAGGGCGCTATCTACAGCTGCGCCCGCCTGCCCCGCCGCCCGGTGCGCCTGAAGGCATCGTGCGCGTTGCAGAAGCTGATCCAAACGGCTTTTTGCAGGACGTGAATGCAGGGCCTGCACATCACGCACTTGCGGATGAGCCTCTGGCCTACGGCGGCACCAACCAAGGCATGACGCCTTATGGGTTCCTATCCGCCGGATTGGGTGCCTGCACTTCAATGACCATCCGCATGTATGCGCGCCGCAAAGACTGGCCCCTCACCCATGTTTGGGTCGATGTTAGCCACGACAAGGTCCATGCGCGGGACGCCGAGGCCCCGGCCGGTCAAAAGGTGGACACGTTCTCCCGAACAATCCACCTGCAAGGCGATCTCAGCGACGAACAACGGCAGCGGCTCCTGGAAATCGCTGACCGTTGCCCGGTGCATCGCACGCTGGAGCAATCCTCGCTTGTGCGCACGACGCTGGCAGAACCGGCCTTGGCGGCAGCGACTTAGCGTCGCGGCCGTCCCACAGGCGGGCGCGCAACCGGAGGTCGAGCCACCGGCGGGCGCGCCACTGGTGGCCGGGCCACAGGCGGCGCAGGTGCAATCGGATGAACCGGGCGTTCTGGACGATCAGGGCGCTCGGGCCGGTCCGGCCTGTCAGGGCGATCCGGATGGTCGTGGTAGTAGTAGTCGTTCCACAACATGCTGTCGTAGTAGACACCGGTGCTGACATAGCCACCGCCACCTTCACAAGCCGCCAGAAGCATCCCCGCCAAACCGAGGCCGGCAATCATTTTCAAAGAGCGTTTCTTTGTCATGTCAAACCTCCCTCAGCGCGCGCGAATGGATTGCAAAATGGCATTCACATCGCTCAGAGCGCTGGTGTCATACCCTTTCTCAAGCACGGTCAACCCAACAACCACGCGATCGCGCGGCAGCTCCAGAACGGCCGCGGTGAAATGCACAGGGCGCCCATCGCGGCGGCCCGTGCCCTCAACGACAAAGGCAGGATAGCCAGCTATCTCGCGGCTTTCTGTGCCGGTGATCTCGGTGGTTTTGGCAAGCTGTCCGCTGAGGCTTTGCGCATAGTCCTTGGCATCTTCAAGCCCGCGCAGCTGCGGCGGCGACATCAAACCAACCCAAACGCCATTCTCCAGCTCAGGCGACAATCCAAAGACACGCGCAATCGGGCGCAGTGCGTCATCGTCTGACGGTGTGATCTCCCGTGCCCCGCCCACCCGCAATGTCCAAAAATCAGGCACAGTGACTTCAAACACGTTGCGCCCGGCGTCTGCATAGACAACCTCGGTGTCGGAAAGTGCAACCTGCGGCAGCAAGGACAACGCGCCCACCGCAGCACAGGCAACAAGGCTGGACCAAGCTTTCATAAATGCCTCCATCAAAATTTCGCGTAATAGGACACTTAGTGTGCTGCAATTACAAGCTAAATGCGCATCGCAGAACCACGTCCCTTGCTGTTTTGCGCTCCGACGTCTAAACGACGCTCGACCCCACGCTAACAAACAAGGCTGAGATATGATCCCGCGTTATGCCCGCCCCGAGATGGTCGCCGTTTGGTCGCCTGAAACCAAGTTCCGCATCTGGTACGAAATCGAGGCGCACGCCTGTGACGCGCAAGCCAAATTGGGCGTGATCCCGCAGGAAAACGCGGATGCCGTCTGGAAAGCCAAGGACGTCGAATTTGACGTCGCACGCATCGACGAAATCGAAGCTGTCACCAAGCACGATGTAATCGCCTTCCTGACCCACCTGGCAGAGCATGTGGGTTCCGAAGAAGCCCGCTTTGTACATCAGGGCATGACCTCCTCTGACGTTCTGGACACCTGCCTGAACGTACAGCTGGTACGTGCCGCAGACATTCTGCTCGCCGACATGGACAAAGTGCTGGCTGCATTGAAAAAGCGCGCGTTTGAGCACAAAGACACCCTTCGCGTGGGCCGCTCTCACGGTATCCACGCAGAGCCCACCACCATGGGTCTGACCTTTGCCCGCTTCTACGCTGAAATGGACCGCAACAAGGCCCGTCTGCAGCAGGCGCGTGAAGAAATCGCCACCGGCGCAATCTCCGGCGCGGTTGGCACCTTTGCCAACATCGACCCAGCCGTAGAAGAGCACGTATGTGAGCAGCTCGGCCTCACACCAGAGCCGATCTCCACACAGGTGATCCCGCGCGACCGCCACGCCATGTTCTTTGCCACGCTGGGTGTGATCGCCAGCTCTATTGAGAACATCGCCGTGGAAATCCGCCATATGCAGCGTACCGAGGTGCTGGAAGGCGCAGAGTTCTTCTCGATGGGCCAAAAAGGGTCCTCCGCGATGCCCCACAAGAAGAACCCGGTTCTGACCGAAAATCTGACTGGTCTGGCCCGTCTGGTGCGCATGACCGTGATCCCGGCCATGGAAAACGTGGCACTCTGGCACGAGCGTGACATCTCTCACTCCTCGGTTGAACGCGGCATTGGCCCTGATGCGACCGTCACTCTTGACTTCGCACTGAACCGTCTGGCCGGTGTGGTCGACAAAATGCTGATCTTCCCGGAAAACATGCTGGCGAACATGAACAAGTTCCCGGGCCTGGTGATGTCTCAGCGTGTGCTTCTCGCTCTGACCCAAGCGGGTGTCAGCCGCGAAGACGCCTACGCCATGGTACAGCGCAACGCATTGAAGGTCTGGGAAGAGCGCGTGGACTTCCAGGAACAGCTTCTGGCGGATGCCGATGTTGTGGCGGCACTGGGTGAAGACGGTATCAAAGAGAAATTTGATATGGGCTACCACACCAAACACGTCGACACGATTTTCGCGCGTGTTTTCAAAGACTAAGACACCAGAAATCACCTGGAAATCACAAAGGCGTGGCCCATGGCCGCGCCTTTTTTGAATTTTATTTGAACTGACAGCCCTGTGATTACGACATCTTAATACCACGTGCTAGCGTATTGCTAAGCACAGAGATTTTTTGGAGAAAGAATGATGTTGGTCAAATCCTTCGCAGTCGCGTCACTCGCCGTTTTTGCCGTGGCTGGACCTGTTTGGTCCGCGGGAAGCGGTTCTTCTACACCCAAACCCAAAACCGTGCATTGCAGCAGCGGCAAGGTATACAGCGAAAGCGCTGGCAAATGCGTCGTGCAGCAAGACAGCTCGCTGACCGACGAGGACTATTTTGAAAACCTACGCAGCCTCGCTTATGCCGGTGAAAATGCGGCGGCACAGGAACTGCTGGCGATGATGTCAGATCAAAACGCTGACCGCGTTCTGACCTACTGGGGCTTCACCCACCGCCGTCTGGGCAATGTGGATGAAGGTATGCGCTACTACAACAAAGCGCTGGCAAAGAACCCAGACAACATCCTGGCGCGCTCCTACATGGGTCAGGCTCACGTCGAAGCCGGCCGCCTTGATCTTGCGCGTGTGCAGTTGAAAGAGATCCGTGACCGTGGCGGCGAAGGCAGCTGGCCGGAGATCGCGTTGGCCAAAGCGATCCAGAGCGGCGACACGTTCAACTACTGATACGATATGAGGCAAACGTGTCTCCACGTTTGCCTCAAAAATCCTTTGCGACCTCCATTGGTCTTGGTGCACCTCGGCGTTCTCAAATCTTGGGAAAAAACCGAGGTGCTTTAAGTAAGTTGTTCAGAGTTTCTTTAGGGTTGAATGGGACATTGCAGCCTAAGACCTATGGAGACATTGATGAGCAGTGCGATTCCTCTGGCGCCGTTTGGTGGTGCCGCTGACATGCCCAGCTTTGGCAGCATGCGCAAAACCAATCTCACCCGCCCGCAAAAGGCAGCCATCATCGTGCGTTTTCTGCTCAATGAGGGTGCCGAGCTGTCACTGGCCGAACTGTCAGACAACCATCAGGCAGATCTGACCTACATGATGGGCGACATGGGCTACATCGACCGTGACACCCTTGCCGAAGTTCTGATGGAATTTGCGCAGGAACTCGAATCCATCGGTCTCTCTTTCCCGAACGGTATTTCCGGAGCGCTCAGCGTGCTTCAGGGCCAGATCAGCCCACTGACCGAAGCGCGCCTGCGCAAAGAGGCTGGCGTGCGCATGATCGGCAACCCTTGGTCGCGCATCAAGGAACTCACCGTGCCGGAGCTGATCAATATGGTCGACAGCGAGAGCATCGAGGTCTCTGCTGTCCTGATGTCAAAGCTCCCGGTCGACAAGGCCGCAACCGTTCTGGCCAAACTGGCCGGCGATAAAGCCCGCCGCATCACATTTGCCATGTCGATGACCGAAAGCATCACGCCTGAGGCGGTGGACCGTATCGGCCTGACGCTGGCTTGCCAAATCGAGGACCGCCCGCCCAAAGCCTTCAAACAAGGTCCCGAGGACCGTCTGGGCGCGATCCTCAACAACGCAACCACCGCAACACGCGACAACGTTCTGGAATCGCTGGACGAACAGGATGCGGAATTTGCCGTGGCCGTGCGCAGACGCATCTTTACCTACGCGCATATCGCAACCCGCGTGAAGCCGCTGGATATCCCCCGTCTGGTGCGCGATCTCGACGAAGGCAGCCTGATCACCGCCATGGCTTATGCCACCGAGGGCGACTTTGGCGTCTCCACAGAGTTTATCCTCAACAACATGTCCGCGCGTATGGCGGATCAGCTGCGCGAAGGTGTCAACGACCGCGGCGAAGTGAAAACCAAAGAGGCAGAGGCAGCCATGTCGGAAATCACGACAGGTGTGCGCGAGCTGGTGGAGCTAGGCGAAATTGAGCTGATCAGCGACGAGGATGACGACGAGGATTAATCATCCTCCCCAACGTCATCCTGAGTGTCTGTTATTTTACGCGCGCGGCGGCTTCGATGGGGCCGCCGTTTTCGCGTTGAATGAGCACCACAACGGGAGCGTCGCCCTCAACATTGACGCGCATCGCCAGATCGCTTTGCCCCGTCCAGCGGCGCACTTGCTCCCAATTGTCGACGATATTGGCGTAGGTCAGGACACGTCCGGCGTTTTCGCCGCGTTTGATGGAGACTTTCTCAGCCGAGCGATACTGGACCACATGCACATTCATAGGTGTGCTCAGGTCTGTTGAAGCAGTGATGCTGATCGCATCCCCATCACGTGTCACATCCAGATCCACCTGAGAAGAGACTGCTTTATGTGCCTCAATCAGCTTTTCCACCTTATTGGGGTGTGCGCCGACAACATGGTCCTGCCCGTTGATGATCATCTGCGGCGTGTAGACCGAGCGATGGCCAGCAGCACGCGCATAGCTGTGCTGGCGCTGGGTGAACGCCGGATTGGCGAACTCGTCTTTCCAGCCGATGTAATCCCAGTAGTCCACATGCAGTGCAAGAGCGATCACATCCTCCCGCGCGGCCAATTGTTCGCGCAAGTAGGCATCAGCAGGCGGACAAGAGGAACACCCCTGCGAAGTGTATAGCTCAACCACAACAGGTTGCTCTCCTGCAGCAACAACGGATGCAAGTGAAAGCCAAAGTGTCGCTATTATGCCTGTTGTCCTGATCATCGTCTCAGTTATCCCCTTCGCATTTCCCAGCAACATTACTACGCCGCGATGGTCTGACTTGCCAATCAAGGTTTCGCGAGAAGCCGGTGAACCTCGCGGCAAGCTTGAATGCCTGTCGCACATGGGCCACAAATTTGCGTAGCGAACCCCTGTGTAATGTTGAAAGGGAGGCCAACATGCCCATCACTGTCGGACAAGACAACGCCAAGGCACGTAAGACGCTTTCGGTAAACGGCAAATCGATTTCATTTTATTCCATCCCCGCCGCTCAGGACGCCGGATTTGGCGATTTCTCCAGATTGCCCGCAGCCCTCAAAGTGGTGCTGGAAAACCTGCTGCGATTTGAGGACGGCGGCTTTTCTGTTTCAACCGATGACATCAAAGCCTTTGGTGAATGGGCAAAAAATGGCGGGCAAAACCCGCGTGAGATTGCGTACCGCCCTGCCCGCGTACTCATGCAGGATTTCACCGGCGTGCCTGCGGTTGTTGACCTTGCCGCGATGCGCGACGGTATCGTTGGCCTCAAAGGCTCTGCCTCCAAAATCAACCCGCTGGTGCCTGTTGATCTGGTGATCGACCACTCCGTGATGATCGACGAATTTGGCAATCCCCGCGCGTTTCAGATGAACGTGGACCGTGAATATGAGCGCAACATGGAGCGCTACACCTTCCTGAAATGGGGACAAACTGCCTTCGACAATTTCCGCGTCGTGCCTCCGGGCACCGGGATTTGTCATCAGGTGAACCTCGAATATCTCGCTCAGACGGTCTGGACCGATATGGACCAGAACGGCGATGAGGTGGCCTATCCGGACACATTGGTTGGCACAGACAGCCATACCACGATGGTCAATGGCGCAGCGGTTCTGGGCTGGGGTGTTGGCGGCATCGAGGCTGAGGCCGCGATGCTTGGTCAGCCGATTTCCATGCTGATCCCGGAGGTCATCGGCTTTGAGCTGACCGGCGAAATGATGGAAGGCACCACCGGCACGGATCTTGTGCTGAAGGTCGTAGAAATGCTGCGCGAGAAAGGCGTGGTCGGCAAATTTGTCGAGTTCTTCGGCGACGGGCTGGACCGTCTGCCCTTGGCGGACCGTGCCACGATTGCCAACATGGCACCGGAATATGGCGCAACCTGCGGCTTCTTCCCAATTGACGGCGAAACCCTGCGCTACCTCACCAACACCGGCCGCGACGAAGACCGCATCGCGCTGGTGGAAGCCTATGCCAAAGAAAACGGCTTCTGGCGCGATGAAAATTATGCGCCGATCTATACCGACACTTTGCATCTGGATATGGGCACGATTGTGCCAGCAATCTCCGGCCCGAAACGGCCGCAGGACTATATCGCGCTGAGCGACGGCAAAACCGCCTTCCGCCGCGAAATGGAGGAGACCTTCAAGCGCCCAATGGGCAAAGAGGTGGCCGTTGCAGGCGAAGGCTACATGATGGAAAGCGGCAAGGTTGTGATTGCTTCCATCACTTCTTGCACCAACACCTCCAACCCCTACGTGATGATCGGCGCAGGGCTTGTGGCGCGCAAGGCCGCCGCTCTAGGACTGAACCGCAAGCCTTGGGTCAAGACCTCGCTTGCGCCCGGATCTCAAGTCGTATCGGCCTATCTGGAAGCCGCCGATCTGCAAAAGGATCTCGACGCGCTTGGCTTCAACCTTGTGGGCTATGGCTGCACCACCTGTATCGGCAACTCCGGCCCGATCCAGAAAGAGATCAGCGACGCCATTGCCGAAGGCGATCTGGTGGCGACCTCAGTGCTGTCTGGCAACCGCAACTTTGAGGGCCGCATCAGCCCGGATGTGCGCGCCAACTACCTTGCCTCCCCGCCCCTTGTGGTGGCCTATGCGATTGCCGGGACGCTCGACATCGACCTGACCTCCGATCCTCTTGGGCAGGACCAGAACGGAAACGACGTCTTCCTCAAAGACATTTGGCCCTCCACACAGGAGATTGCCGACCTAGTGCAACAAACGGTGACCCGCGAGGCATTTCAATCCAAATATGCCGATGTCTTCAAAGGGGATGAGAAATGGCAGGGCGTCGAGGTGCCGCAACAGGAAACCTATGACTGGCCTGCGACGTCCACCTACATCCAAAACCCACCTTACTTCCAAGGCATGGGGCCAGCACCCGGCACCATCAGCAATATTGAAGGCGCAAAAGTTCTGTTGATGCTGGGTGACATGGTCACAACAGACCATATCTCCCCCGCAGGATCCTTTGCGCAGTCCACCCCGGCAGGCACCTATCTGACCGACCGCCAAGTTGCGCCGCGGGATTTCAACTCCTACGGTTCGCGCCGCGGCAACCATGAGATCATGATGCGGGGCACTTTCGCCAACATCCGTATCAAAAACGAGATGCTCGACGGGGTCGAAGGCGGCTACACCAATGGCCCAAACGGTGCGCAAACTTCGGTCTATGAGGCCGCGATGGCCCATCAGGCCAATGGCACACCTCTGGTGGTCTTTGGCGGCGCACAGTACGGTGCCGGATCCTCTCGCGACTGGGCGGCAAAGGGCACGGCCCTGCTAGGTGTGAAGGCGGTCATCGCCGAAAGCTTTGAGCGCATCCACCGCTCAAATCTGGTGGGTATGGGCGTGATCCCTTTTGAATTCACCGGAGGTGACACCCGCAAGACGCTTGGTCTGACCGGCGAAGAGAGCGTGACAATCACCGGATTGGACAGTGTTGAGCCGCTGCAAGAGGTGCTGTGCGACATCACTTATGCGGATGGCACAGAGAAAACCATCACGCTGAAATGCCGGATCGATACCGCACCGGAGATTGAATACATCGAACACGGCGGCGTGCTGCACTATGTGCTGCGCAATCTCGCCAAGGCTTGAAACCAAATGGCTAAGGCCCCACCAACGGGGCCTTAGTCCGTCTCAGTCAAAATCGAAACTGACCGGGAAGTGATCGCTCGCTGAAGTCAGCGCCTCAAAAAGAGATTTGTTTTCAGGCGCCTCACGCTGTTTCTTTGTCCACATCTCATAAGGGTTCCAAATCCTGTAAGCATCCTCACCCGCCGGTTTGATAGATTGGCTGGTCATAATAAGATCAATCATCGCGTTGATCGGATCTTCGGTGATCTGGTCAAAAAACCGCGTGGTGGACGGCTCCCAGCCAAACCGCTTCCATTTTGGCCGCCCGGCGTAGCAGCGCAGAATTTTCTCCGGCTCAAACAGGTCTCCCATGATGATCTCAACAGCAGAGCGGCCAAATTTCGCCTCATGCTCATCCATGCCCGGACCGTCGTTGATATCCCCCATCACCATCACCCGCGCATCATCAACCAACAGCCGGTCAACACGCTCCCGGATGGAGACGGCTTGGGCAAACAGACGCAGGCGGTTCCTGCGCGACGTGCGCTCCAGATGCACCAAATCGACACTGTTGAAGATACCCTTGGATTTGGCATGCACAACAAAAAGATCCATCGGCGCCCCGCCATCCTTGCGCTCTACATGCACCTCCAAGGGCGGGCGATCATGCTTGTGCAGCTCCTGCAACCCATCCTCATCCGCATCATATAAAAACGGCTCATCAAATCTGGGGCTCTTTTTGCTGCCGGCTGTGCCGCTCGGCTTATGTGTCACATCGAGACTGTCCGGATCATAAAGCACCGCAATTTCCTGAGTGCCGGCGTTAAAGCCAAACACACATTTGCGCGCGCGCAGGCCCGCCTGCGCTGCGAAAGCCTCAAGACAGGCCACGGTGGATTTCACGGCATTTGCGCTGCCTGCAGTGTTTGGGGCCTCTGTGATCCCGATCAGATCCGCATCAATCTCTGAAAGCACCTTCCCCACCGCCTCTATCTGCGGCAGCGGATCTTTCTTCTGACGCTTATGATCCAGCTCAGGCACGTTCTGATTGGTAAAGGCGCGGTCAAAATGTTCGATATTATAGGCGGCAAAACGCATCACGCTTACTCCACAAGAAATCACTCAAAACAATCTCTCCTTTGGTAGACCAGATTGATGTGATCTCCAAATGACGCCCCTAGAAAGAACAAAGCCCACACCTGCTGGCATGGGCTTTCTCAAAAGTTTTCAGGCTGAGTGATTACTTCAAACTGTCCAGCGCGGGCCGGAGCCGCTCGTCCAACTCGCGCTGAGTGACCGGCCCTGCAATACGCAGAACTACATTGCCCTGCCCATCAATCAGATAGGTTTCCGGCACGCCATAAACACCCCAGTTGAGCGCCATACGTCCCGCCGTGTCCGCCCCAACCGCCTCATAGGGATCTCCCAATTCATCCAGGAAAGACAAAGCGTTGCCTTGCACGTCTTTATAGTTCGCTCCGAGGATGGTGAGACCTTCGGACTGGAGCTGCTCCAGATTGGGATGTTCCACACGGCAAGGGCCGCACCAGCTGGCCCAGAAGTTCACCAGAGTTGGCTTGCCACTGCGCAGCGCCGCGTCATCCCACATGGGCTTGTCGCCCAGCGGCGTCATTTCCGCAGAGGGCGCCTGCTGGCCCACCAATGCACTTGGCAGCTCATCAGGGTTCTGGCGTTGCATCCCGATCAGGAACAGCGCTGCAAGCCCCGCAAACAGCAGGGGCGGCAAGAACATCAACGGGGAGACTTTACGAGCGCTCATTGCGACGCGCCTCCACCTGATCCAGATCCGCACGGGCTTTGCGGGCCGCACGGATGCTGAGCCACACAAGACCGGCAATCAACAGCAGCGAAACCGCATAAGACGACAGCACCGTGTCAGCGTATTTTCCAAGGTCCGGCATCATGCCAAGCGCTCCCGTGCCAAAAGCGCGCGTGTGCGGCGCTTGTGAATCTCCGTGCGCGTGCGCAGCAGCACCAGCGCAACAAACAGCAAAACAAACCCGGCGATGCACATCAGCAGCGGGTAAAAGAAGACGTTGGAGACTTTCTCCGTGGTGTCCGCCCCCGTAACAGCCTCAACCCGTGCAAACGACGCCCCCTGATGCAAACCCTGGTTCCAGAAGTTCACAGCATACCGGCTGAGCACGGCAAAAACCGATCCTACGATGCACAGGACAGACGTCAGATCTGCGGCGGTGTCAGGATCATCAATCGCCTCCCAAAGGGCGATATAGCCAAGATAAAACAGAAACAGGATAAGGAAGGAGGTCAGACGCGGATCCCAGGCCCACCATGTGCCCCACATCGGCTGTCCCCAGATCGCGCCTGTCAGCAGTGCAATCACCGTCATCACCATGCCAATGGGCGCTGCCGCCTTGGCTGCAAGGGCGCTTACGTGGTGGCGGCGCACCAGCCAGATCAGCGAGGTGACCAGCATCATGAACCAGGCATTGATCGCCATCAGTGCTGAAGGCACATGCAGATAGATGATCTTCACGGTGGAGCCTTGGCGAAAGTCATCCGGCGTAAAGAAAAAGCCCCAGATCAGACCAATCACCAGACAGGCGCCAGCCACGATGGCAACAGGTGCCAGAAACCGCGAAACGGTTTGGCTGAATTTCACCGGATTGGCATATTCCCAGATCGATCCCATGAGGTCGTCCTAACTTTCTGTGCCGTGTTTTGCACCTCACTTCCATGAGAGCATCACAGGTGCTTTGATATGGATTAAATACCCTAAGCGCTATCGCAGATTAACACGCAATACTGCCGCACTGGCAAAAGGCAAAAGCGCGATGACACCAAAGGTGATCCCTGCCAGCATCAACAGCGGTGTGGTCACGGCCTGCCCCTCAGCCCCCCGGCGCGCCAGTTCTGCACCAAAGATCAGGGTTGGCACGTAAAGTGGCAAAATCAAAAGGGAAAGCAGCAGCCCCCCGCGTCTGATCCCCACCGTCAGCGCCGCGCCAAAGGTGCCAATCACACTCAAGGCTGGCGTGCCCAGAGCCAGCGATGTGATCAGCCAGATGTATCCTTGTGGTGGCAGATTCAGCAGCACCCCAAAGAGCGGCGCGGCGACCACGAGCGGGACCCCTGTGGTGAGCCAGTGGGCCAGCGCCTTGACGGAGACCACAGCCTCAAGCGGCAGAGGTGATGTGGCCACCAGATCCAACGTGCCGTCTTCCCAGTCAAGCGCCAGAATACGGTCAAGGGACAGAAGGCAAGCCAGCAGCGCGCCGAGCCATAGAATGCCAGGCGCAATCTTGGTCAGAAGGCCGCTTTCAGGACCAACAGAGAACGGCACAAGTATCACAACAATAAGGAAAAAAGCGATACCAAGGCCAAAGCCGCCACCGGCACGGAAGGCCAGTTTCAGATCCCGCAGGAGAAGTGCTCTCATAAGAAGGCCTCATCGTAGCCTGCAATGGCGCCCTCACGCGCAGTTGCGCGGAAGGGGCCGACATCCAGCACGTCCACGGACAGGCCAAGATCGATGTGTGTCGCCAAAAGCGCGCTGCCACCGCTGGCCAGATGCCGCTCCACCGCTTTGGCAAACAGGGCCACAGAGGCGGTGTCCAGAGACACGGTGGGTTCATCCAAAATCCAGATCGGACGCCCTGTCACCAACAGGCGCGCCAGCCCGAGGCGGCGCTTTTGTCCGGCCGACAGGCTGCCTGCAAGACGGCCTTGCAACTCGACCAAATCAAACCCTTCGATGGCGGCAGAAATGTCAGACTTGCCAAAGACTTCCGCCCAAAACCTGAGGTTTTCCTCAACCGTCAACATGGCCTTTAAACCATCGCTGTGGGCCGCATAGGCAATGCTTTCTTCGGACGCTTCAACGGTGCCTTTGAAGGGGGGCTGCAATCCGGCAACCGTGCGCAAAAGCGTGGTCTTGCCGACGCCATTGGGGCCTTTCAGAATCAGCCCTTTGCCGGGTGTCACCTCAAAGGACAGCCCTTCCAGAACGGCCACGCCACCACGCGCCACGCTGACATCTTTTACGCGCAAAGTCATGACGCTGCATCTAACCGCTTTTCTACGATGGCAAAAGAGTAACCTTTTGACGCAGCCCACATCGCATGTCTGTATCGCGTCGGTATTGCGGCTGTATCGCGGTGGTGTTGTTTTCGGCTCCCGCACTCAACGCAGATGTAAACGCACCGTACGTTGCACGCCCCGCCGCAGCCCTCAGACCGGCATCAGGACGGCCGCAACACGGCGCCCCTCGCTCACCAGAACATTGTAGGTCCGGCAGGCAGAGGGTGACGCCATGGGTTCCACGCCGATGCCTGCCGCTTCCAGCGTCTCGCGAAAGGCGGCTGGAACCGGTGCCATGTCGGGACCTGTACCCATGAGGATGAAATCGATCTCTTCCGCCAGCGCCAACACCACTTGCGCATCCTCATAGCCTGCCCAGCTGCGCGCGCCTTTGGCATGGATCACAGCCCCGCCTTCGATCACCTCTCCGCCGATGCGGAAAAACCCTGGGCCATAGCTGTCTATCGGGATGGCGTCCGCATAGGTCACTTCTGTCATTTGCATGATCTTCTCCTCCTAATGCCCCCCGCCCGCGTTCAAGAATGGCAAACCGGACAGGGCAGCGGCAGCGATAATCAGATAGGCCACAGCCCGGTAAAGTTTCTCATGGCGCGGATCAAAGAGCCAGCCTCCCAAAAGATTGCCAGCCATCGCCGGCAGCGACAGCATGATACCAAGCACAAAGGGTGCGGCTTCAAAGCGGCTCAGGCAGATCAGCACCACCACAAGCAAGATGTCGTAGAAAAACAGATAGGCGTTGGTATTCGCGCGGATCACTGTCGGGCCATGCGGACTGGCCATGTAGAACATGATCACAGGCGGCCCCGGCAGCCCCGCGGCACCGCCCAGCAATCCCCCTGCCCCGCCAATGCCATAGACCATGGGGGCTGTGACCGCGCCGCGATAGCGAAACCCGGTCAGCAAGACGACCAACATGCCGAGCGACAGAAGCGAAACCAGGTAGCGGTACACATCAGGCTCTGTGCGCTCCAAAAGCCAGAGCCCGGCAGGCATAAGCAACACCACGCCGATCATCAGACGCAGAAGATCCCGGCGGTGCCCATTGCGCAGCGCGGCGGGGATGTGAACAGCAGGTGCGAGGATATCCATGCCCGCCAGCGTGATGATCGCCCAGAGGGGCGGCATGACTTGCGCAGCGATGGGAAGGTAAATCAGTGCGGTGCCAAATCCAGCAAACCCGCGCACAATGCCTGCCACAAAGGCGGCAGCGGCGACCCAGGCAAACCCGTCAAGAGCGAGGGCCTGGGTCAGGATGTCATGCATCAATATTGGCGAATTGGTTGCCAGCGGTGTTGTCCGGCTTGGACCAGTCGCGTTTCACGCCCAGCTTCAGAAGCACGGCAGAGGCGATAAAGATCGAGCTGTATGTCCCGACAATCACCCCCCAGATCATCGCAAAGACAAAGCCCCGGATCACGTCACCACCCAGCACAAACAGAGAGATCAGCGCCAGCAACGTGGTGACAGAGGTCATCATGGTCCGGCTCAGGGTCTCGTTGATGGAGATGTTGAGAACCTCTTTCAGCTCCATCTTCTTGTATTTGCGCAGGTTTTCACGAACGCGGTCAAACACCACCACAGTGTCGTTGAGCGAGTAGCCCACAATGGTCAGCAGGGCCGCGATGATAGCGAGGTCAAACTTGATCTGTAGCTCGGAGAAGACCCCGATGGTCAGCACCACATCGTGCACAAGCGCGGCCACAGCGCCCAAGGCAAACTGCCATTCAAAGCGCAGCCAGATGTAGATCAGAACCGCGCCAATCGCCAACAGCACCGCAATCGCCGCTGTTTTGATCAGCTCACCGGAGACCTTGGGGCCAACGGACTCAACCGATACAAACTTGATGTCAGACACCACGGTTTTCAGCTGCGCCTCAACGCGCTCGATCACATCCGCCGTCACCGCCTCTTCGCCTTCCTGGGCCTGAATGCGGATCATGGTGACATGCTGATCTTCGTCAAAGGTCGGGTCAAACACCTCGGTGATGGAGATATCGCCCAGCTCCAGCGGCACCAGCGCCTCGCGGTAGTCACCAACAACCACTTCCTGCGCACTTTCGGTGCGGATGGTTGTGCCACCCCGGAAGTCGATGCCGAAGTTCAGCCCCTGAATGAAGAAGCTCACCAGAGCCGCCACCATCAGTGCGCTGGAAATGCCCAGCCACAGGGTTGGACGCGAGAAGAAATCCCATTTGGTTTCTTGGGGAACCAGTCTCAAACGCATGGCTTATACCTCGATTGTCTTGGGACGGCGGCGCTCAAACCACATCACGATCATCACACGCGTCACAAAGATCGCCGTGAAGACGGAGGTGAGAATGCCAAGTCCCAGCGTGATGGCAAAGCCGCGTACCGGGCCGGAGCCCACGGCAAAGAGGATCACAGCGGTGATGAATGTGGTGATGTTGGCGTCCAGAATGGCCGAAAGCGCCTTTTCATAGCCAAGCTCGATCGCACGGGCCGGACCTTTGGCCGATTTCAGCTCTTCGCGGATACGCTCAAACACCAGCACGTTGGCGTCCACCGCCATACCGATGGTCAGCACGATCCCCGCGATGCCCGGCAGGGTCAGCGTGGCGCCGATCAGGCTCAGCAGGCCAAAGATCAGGCCCACGTTGATAATCAGCGCGATATTGGCAAACAGCCCAAAGGTGCCGTAGCTCAGGAACATAAAGACCAGCACGGCGACAAAGGCGACGATACAGGCGATCCGGCCTGCCTCGATGCTGTCTTGGCCAAGCTCTGGACCGATGGTGCGTTCTTCGAGGAATTCCAGACCAGCCGGCAGAGCGCCTGCGCGCAGCAGCACAGCGAGGTTGGTGCTTTCTTCCACAGTAAAGCGCCCGGTGATGATGCCGGAGCCGCCCGCGATATGGGCCTGAATGACCGGCGCGGAGATCACTTCGTTATCAAGCACAATCGCAAACGGGCTGCCGATATTGTCAGCGGTGTAGTTGCCAAACTTGCGTGCCCCGGTTGGGTTGAAGCGGAAAGAAACAGCGGGGCGGTTGTTCTGGTCAAAGCTTGGCTGTGCATCCACCAGCTCTTCACCGGTCACAACAGGCGCGCTTTCCACGATGTAGTAGACGCCCTCTTCATCCAGTGACGGCAGCACTTCGTTGCCCACACCCGCAGGGGCGTCCGGATCAGAGACGCGGCCCACAACCGGGTTAAATGTCAGCTGTGCTGTGGTGCCAATGATGTCTTTGAGTTCAGAGGCCGAGCCAATGCCGGGCACCTGAATGAGAATACGATCCGCACCCTGGCGCTGAATGGTCGGCTCACGTGTGCCCACCTCGTCAATCCGGCGGCGGATGATTTCCAGCGCCTGCTGCACGGTGCGCTCGTCTGTGGCGAGCTTTTCCGCATCAGAAAGGGTCACAACAATGGTGTCACCATCGGTGCGCACCACAATGTCAGAGGCCCCGGCCCCGGTGATCGACGTCACCGGACGCGACAGGCCGCGCACCAGCGTGGCGGCTTCCTGAATGGCTTCAGGCTTGGAGATCTTCACACGCAGCTCATCCACAGGCGAAGGCTGCAGACGGATGGTGCCGATGGTGGCCCGCTCGCCGCGCAACAGGTCGCGCACCTCGGGCCACATCGCTTTCATGCGGCTTTCATAAACGTCCTGAACCTTCACTTCCGCCAGAAGATGCGCACCACCGCGCAAATCCAAACCAAGGTTCACCAGACGGCTTGGCATGAACGACGGCCACGCCGCGACCGCCTCCTCAAGCTCGTCATTCATCTCGCCGAATTCCATAGCGGCGAGCGCGTCATTATGGGCCTCAACCTTCGGATAAAAGGCATTTGGCGTGGCCAAGAGCAGGCCCACCGCACAGGTGAGCCAGATCAGGACCCGTTTCCAAAGGTCGATTTGCAGCATGTTTGCAGCCCTGTTGGTCGTGTCTTTTATAAGTGCGCGGGTTTATTCGGCTTTGGCCGCTTCGGTCTTCGCCAGCACCTGCGCGATGGTGGATTTCACCACACGGACTTTCACGTTTTCAGCCAGCTCGACTTCAACTTCATTGTCGTCCTTGACCTTGGACACCTTGCCGATCAGGCCACCCTGGGTCACGATCTGATCCCCACGGCGCACCCCAGCCACCATGGCCTGATGCTCTTTAACTTTCTTCTGCTGCGGGCGGATGAGCAGAAAATACATGATCGCGAAGATCAGGATGAGCGGCAGAAACTGGCCGAGTTCTTGCATGTGTCTATGTCCTCTAAATTCAGGCGAGGCGATGCCCCGCAAAGTCGCAGGGAACCTATGTGGGCTTGGCGGCACATGCAAGGCGAGATGATGGGAAATGCGGAGCAGCCAGTCACACGAACCAAATGGCGGTCGAAATGTGGGGCTGGACGGATCGGCAGATGGGGGGCAAAACTTTGAGGACACCTGAAACAATCGGCAGGTCTGAACATGGAAGAAATGACTCTACCAATTTCTGAGCAGATGTTCTGGGGCATTGCTTTTTCGGGTGGTTTCGCCGCTCTGACGCTTCTGATCTTCGCAATTTTATCGCCTCCCGCAAACAGAACGACCTCACCGCTTGAAAAGATAATGCACGGCTTAGGTCTGGAAAAACTCAACCCCGGAGTGTTCCTTCTTCTAGCGACCCTGTGGTTGGGGATTTTCCTTCTGCTCACGTCTGGTCTGTTTGGGCTGATCTGGGATGTAATCTGGCATGAGATTCCCAATCGCAAGAAGCAGACTGAAATATGGGATTGGCGGTTCAAACTGGTGCAGCTTACGGCGTTGACCACAGTCTTGGGAGCCGTGGTGATTTTGCCGGTGACGTTGCAGCGCCTACGTCTGAACAAAGAACAAACCGAAACGGCGACAGCGGGGTTGTTTAATGAAAAGATCGCCGAGGCCGCTGCGGATTTGCATGCTCAACGGCAAATTTCTAAAAAAACAGGCACACGCTCTTGGGAAACTCTGTGGGAAGAAGACATCGTTCGTCGCAACGCTGCAATAGACCGCTTAGAGGGATTGGTGCGCGAAGAACCACGAGAGGCGACAAGGGTCTCACGGCTGTTGAGCGTATATGTTCGAGAACTCTCAAAAATACATACAGCGCCTGAATCACCAGAAACAGATGACATTGACCGCATAAAGGCATGGGTAGGTAGTTTAACGATAGAGCGATCTGACATGGAATTTGCTGTGCAGGTGTTAGGGCGATTGCAATCCATTGAGAATGTACAGACCAAAAATCTAGAAATCGATCTCAGAAAAGCAAATCTTGGGGCGATGGAACTCACACAATTGAACTTTGAAAACGGCATTTTTCGTGATGCTAGTTTACAAGGTGTTGACTTTGGAGGCGCTAATTTACGAGGGATAAATCTCGGAGGTGCCAACTTGCAGGAAGCGATAATGTGGGACACCGACCTCCGAAATGCCTACCTTGGCGGCGCAAAATTGCGGGGTGCAATTCTAAGGGAAGCCAATTTGAAAGAAACATATCTTGAGGGTGCAGACCTTCAGCGGGTGTATCTTGGTCGAGCGGATCTAGAGGGCGCAATTGCGTGGGGTGCTGACTTCAGGGAAGCAACCCTCTGGGATGCGACATTGCTTCGTGCCAACCTAGAAGGCGCGAACTTAATATCGGCTAACCTAAGAGAAGCGCGGCTGACAGGGGCTAATCTCAGCAGCGCAGTAGTCGACGGTACAACGAACCTGATAGATGCCTGTTTCAAAGGCGCCTCTTTCAAATTTGTTGACCTTACAATGGTGCCAAAGATCGAAGAACATCTTAACGACATTTTTGGAGATGGAAGCACCCTGCTTCCGAACGATATAGCGCGACCGCGACACTGGCCAAGAGAAGAATTAGACCTTTCCACCTACCACTCAAAATGGCGCGCCTTTGCCGCGTCAAAAGGCGTCGACATCCCCGACTAACACAACTCTTCCCCTCCCGCCGCCGCTCCGGCATATAGGCGGCACTGTGAATCACATACAATCAAAGGACACATGAGATGCATGACATTAAAGCGATCCGCGAGAACCCGGCCGCTTTTGACGCCGCCCTGACCCGCCGTGGGGATGCGGCCATGTCTTCCTCCGTGCTGGCCCTTGATGAAGAGCGCCGCGCCAAGATTGCTGCCGCTGAAGCAGCCCAAGCCGCCCAGAAAGCCGCCGCCAAAGAGGTTGGTGCCGCCAAAGCCAAAGGGGACGAGGCCGAGTTTGAACGGCTGCGCGCCCTTGTCGGAGAGAAAAAATCCGAAGTCGCGGCGATGCAGAACGAAGCCAAGGAGCTTGACGCCAAGCTGACCGACACGCTGGCGCGCATTGCCAACCTGCCGGCGGATGACGTGCCTGAGGGTGCGGATGAGGACGACAACGTCGAGGTGAACCGCTGGGGCACGCCGCGCGAACTGGATTTTGCACCTGTGGAGCATTTCGACATCAAAGGCGTCGCCGCCGCGATGGATTTTGAAACCGCGGCGAAAATCTCCGGCGCGCGTTTTGTGATGCTCAAAGGCGCGGTGGCCCGCATTCACCGCGCGTTGGCACAGTTCATGATCGACACCCATGTGGATGAAAACGAACTGACCGAGGTGAACTCGCCGGTTCTGGTGCGTGACGAAGCCATGTATGGCACCGATAAACTGCCGAAATTTGGCGAAGACAGCTATCAGACTACCAACGGCTGGTGGCTGGTGCCGACCTCTGAGGTGCCGCTGACCTATTCGGTCGCCGGTGACATTCTGGAAGAAAGCGCCCTTCCGATCCGCATGACCGCCCACACCTTGTGTTTCCGCTCGGAAGCGGGCAGCGCGGGCAAGGACACCTCCGGCATGCTGCGCCAGCACCAGTTCGAAAAGGTGGAGATGGTCTCCATCACCCATCCGGACAAAAGCGAAGACGAGCAAAAGCGCATGCTGCGCTGCGCCGAAGGTCTGCTGGAAAAACTCGGTGTGCCTTATCGCACTGTGGTGCTCTGCACCGGCGACATGGGCTTTGGCGCGCGCCGCACCTACGACATCGAGGCGTGGATTCCGGGTCAGGACACCTTCCGCGAGATCAGCTCTGTCTCCACCACCGGCGCCTTTCAGGCCCGCCGCATGAACGCCCGTTTCCGCCCCGCCGATGGCGGCAAGCCGGAATATGTCCACACACTCAACGGCTCCGGCCTCGCAGTGGGCCGCTGCCTGATCGCGGTTCTGGAAAACGGCCAGCAGGCTGACGGTTCTGTGGTGCTGCCAGAGGTGCTTGCACCCTATCTGGGGGGTAAAACCGTGCTGACCGCAGAAGGCAAACTGGCCTAACGCCTGACCAGACAGACAAAATTAAGCGCGGCCCCGACCCTCCTCGGAGGCCGCGCTTTTTCTTCTCATTCGTCAAATATCCCGGGGTGAATTGCCCGTGAGGGCAAGAGGGGCTGGCCCCTCCCCTACATGCGGCCTACTCGGCCGCCACCGCGCTTTGTGTCGCGCCTTTCTTCGGGAAAGGCACCAGACGCTCCGCCTCTTCGTCCCAAAGCTTCAGCGAAAACGAGCGCAGCGCCTCCGGCCATTTGATCGTTGGCAATCCATATTCATCGCGGATCATCTGATGGCATTTGCGCAGGTTGTAATGCGGGATGCGCGCGTTGAAATGGTGGATGTCGTGATAGGCGATGTTGGCGGAGGCCAGATCCATCCACCAGCCGAGATCGAGCGCCGAAGAACCCTGCAACGCCGCCAGCCGCGGGTCCAGATCCGGGCGGCGGTCCCAATAGGTGTCCTCAAAGTTATGCTGCAGGTAGACCATAAACACGCCCACCATGCCGCCAAAGAGCGCGCTGAGGAACCAGATCAACAGCCCGTTCCATCCGGCCAGCGCGACAATCACGCCCATGTAGATAAAGATTACCAGATTGTGCAGCACCACCGAGCGCCACATGCTTAAGGCGCTTTTGGGCCAGCGGTAGCGGATGAAATAGGTGTAAAGACTGCCCAGCGGGATCAGCACGAAAGGATTGCGGTAAAGCCGGTAGTAGAGCCGTTCCCAGAACCCGGCCACCTCCCACTCGCGCAGGGTCATCGTGTGGATTTCGCCGGTATCGCGGTGGTCCAGATTGCCGAGGTGCGAATGGTGCATATTGTGGTTGTGCCGCATCGCCGCATAGGGCGCGAAGGTCACCACAGACAGCGCCTCCCCGGCCCAGTCATTGTGTTTGCGACTTTTGAACAGCGAGGCATGGCCGGTGTCATGCTGCAACACATAAAGCCGCACCGCTGAGAGTCCGTTCACCACCATCAGCGGCACCAGCAGGTACCACGTGCCCTGGTTGGCAATGGCGAGATACAGGGTGGCAAAATAGAAAACAAAGGTGCCAAAGAAGCTGACCGCGCCGATACGGTCATCCTGTATTGTATAGCCTTTCAAGCGCTCGCGAATGTCCATCGCAAACCCCTCTGTTCAAATAAATTTCCGCCTTGGCCTGAAAAATGGCCTGGGTTTGTATCAAATACGCGACCAATCAGAAATTGGCTCAACTTCACCAACTATAACGCGAAATTGACCTTCGGCAACGTGCGGGGTCGCCAAAAGCTGCTGATGTGGCAAGGCCTTGCCTGTCATTTCAGCAAAAAAGGCCGCCCAATGGACGACCCTCAAATCAGTTCTGCGATCTGCACCCTCAGTGCGGGGCGCCGCGCCCTTTGATATGTTTGCGCAGGCGCGAAGGCGTGGATTTTTTCTTGCCCTTGTAGGGGTTCTTGTCGCCCTGTCCGCGCATGGTGAGGCGGATCGGTGTACCGGGCATGTCGAAAGTCTCCCGCAAGCCATTGATAAGGTAGCGAGAATAGCTCTCGGGAATCTTGTCCGGGTGGGAGCACATCACCACAAAGCCCGGCGGGCGGGTCTTGGCTTGGGTCATATAACGCAGCTTGATGCGCTTTCCCTGCGGTGCGGGTGGCGGGTGCTGTTGCAGCATTTCCACGAGCCAGCGGTTGAGTGCGGCGGTGGGAATACGGCGGTTCCATGTGTCATAGGCATCAAGAATAGCGTCATGCAGGCGCTCCAGCCCACGGCCGGTTTTGGCCGAGACTGTGATGAGCGGTGCGCCACGCAATTGCGGCAGCAGACGGTTGAAGGCTTCTTTGAGGTCGCGCAGCTTTTCCTGCTTGTGCTCTTCCACATCCCATTTGTTGACTGCAACGATCACCGCACGCCCCTCGCGCTCCGCAAGGTCTGCAATGCGCAGATCCTGTTGCTCAAACGGAATGGCCGCATCCAGCAGAACCACCACAACCTCGGCAAATTTTACCGCGCGCAGACCGTCGCCCACAGAGAGCTTTTCCAGCTTGTCCTGGACCTTGGCTTTTTTGCGCATCCCAGCGGTGTCAAAGATCCGCATCGGGGTCTCGTCCCAGGTGGTGCGCAGGCTAATGGCATCGCGGGTGATCCCGGCTTCCGGGCCGGTCAGCAGGCGGTCTTCGCCAATGATCTTGTTGATCAGCGTGGATTTACCGGCATTCGGACGGCCCACAACGGCGATCTGCAAAGGTCGACGCTCGGTGAGCATCTGAGACGGCCGCAGCGCATCAGGATCGAGCTCTTCATCGGCTTCGTCTTCGTCGAGATCCACATCGGTCTCGACTTCGTCATCCAGCGCTTTGGCGCGTTTGGCAAATTCATCCGCCAGCGGCATGAGCTGGGTGTAAAGATCGTTGAGACCCTCACCATGTTCTGCCGACAGACGGATCGGCTCGCCAAGGCCTAGGGAATAGGCTTCAAGCACACCAGAGTCCGCAGCCGCACCCTCGCCCTTGTTGGCGGCAAGGATTACGTGGGCGGCGCGTTTGCGCAGGATTTCCGCAAAGATCATATCGGTAGGGGTGACCCCTGCCCGCGCATCAATCATGAACAGGCAGATATCAGCCATATCCACCGCGCGTTCCGTCAGGCGGCGCATGCGCCCTTCAAGACTGTCATCGGTGGCATCTTCCAGACCCGCCGTATCAATCGCGGTAAACCGCAGATCGGCAAGTTTGGCATCGCCTTCCCGCAAGTCGCGCGTCACCCCCGGCTGGTCATCCACCAGCGCGAGTTTTTTGCCGACAAGGCGATTGAACAGGGTGGATTTGCCCACGTTTGGGCGGCCCACAATGGCGAGCGTGAAACTCATGACAGATCTCCGGAACGTCTGAAGTCGCTCCGATATACCATTATTGCGTCAACGGAAAGCGTACAATTCACCTTTGCGATTCACCACATAGAGCACGCCACCCGCCACAATCGGGTTTGTGGCTGCGCCATGGGGCAAATCAACGGTGTTTGTCAGGGCGCCGTCCTGCGGATTGTAGAAACGGATCTTGTCGTCAGAGGAGGCCACCACCAGTTGACCACCTGCAAGAATGGGGCCGTAGTGCACGTGTAGCGTCGATTGCTTGCGCGGCTTGTCTTTCACAAACTGCGGCAATTGCACGCCCCAGATCCGGCTGCCATCCCGCGCATTGATCCGCAACAGCACATTGCGCTCAGACACAAAAAACAGCGATCCCCCAGCCGGGAACACCGGGCTGAGCGCGCCATGATCGGCGGTCCAGTTGCGTTGGCCGGTTTCCATGTCAAAGGCCGCCATACGGCCAGAATGGTTGGCCACATAGGCAGTGTTGCCGACCACAACCGGATCACTGGAAATATCGCCAACCGTGTTGACCGAGCGGCCCGGGCGCACGTCTGACAGGCCTGCGGACCAGCGCGACACACCGCCGCGACGGAAAGCCGCCTGAATTTCACCGGAGCCATAAGGGAAGAGCACGAGGCGATCTGTTACTGCAGGTGCGGCAGGGCTTTGCACGTTCTGCACGTTGGGCAGCGACACGAGCTGCCAGGCCACGCGGCCTGTGTCGGTTTCCAGCGCCCAGCCGGTGGCGTCGCCGGAGACCACATAAACCAGTCCGTCATAAACGGTAGGTGTGCCACTGCCGACCGCCTGAAGTTTCTGCTCCCAAAGCACGGCGCCAGTTACTGGATCGAGCGCGGTCAACGCGCCAAACCCGGTGGTGACAAAAACTTTGCCATCGCCATAAGCCAGCCCGCCGGTTGACGCCTGCCCTGTCTTGTCCTGCGGTGAGGTCAGATCACGGCTCCACAGGGTCTCACCAGAGGTTGAGGTCGCGCTGATGGTCGCCTCGGCATCCACAGCGAAGATGCGCCCGTCCGCCACAACCGGATCGGCGGTGATGCGGGTTTTGCGCGACTCACCTTTGCCGATAGAGGCCGTCCAAGCCACGGTTGGACGCGCGGACAGCGCCGCATTGGCGGTGCGATATTTGGGCGAGCCGATACGGTGGGTCCAGCTTGCGTTTTGCACCTGAGACGGCAAATTGATCGCCGGGCTCTGGTTTTCTGGCACCTCTGGCTGTGCAACCAGATCTTCGCGGGCACCGGGCAGAATGACTTCTGGTTCGGCGCAGGCTGTGAGTAGCGCTGCAGTGGCCACCGCTGCCAGCATCAAAGTCTTACGTGTCACTGAACAGGCCCCCACCCCGTTATCGTCTTTTGCGGTCAGGTTACTGACCAACCACCAGTCCGTTGGTTTCAGCCGGTGTTCCGCCAAGAGCCACAATTAACTGAGCCGCGCGGTTGCGCAAGCCTGCTGTCACTGCGGCGTCCTGAATCAAATCCTGCAACTGGGTGATCGCACCTTCCGCGTCCCCTTCTTCCAAAGTCAGAAGCGCAAGCTGCTCACGCGCCAAGAGCGCCAATGGTGCGCCCGGTGTGGCAAGGCTCTCGAGTGCCAAACGACGCTCCGCCGCCGGTGTGTCTTTGCCCTCAGCCAGCACAGCCTTAAAGGCTGCAATCTGACGGTAGATTTCCGGCATATCCAACCCGCTGGTTGCGATGCCTTCCAATGTCTCAGACGCATCCGTGCCTGCGCCAAGCTCAAGCTGATGTGCGGCCAGCAACATATCGGAGACCACCTGCGCATCAGGCGACTCGGTTTTCAGATCGGCCAGAGCAGCCACACGCGCTTGCGTATCGCTTGAGGACACAGCTTTGATGATTGCGTCGCCGGAATCTTGCGCCGCGTCGCGGGCGTTGCCTTTGCGCACTTCATTAGCAGCAGCTGCACCAACGATTGCAATCACCAGCAAAACCGCGATCCAGCCATAGCGGCGCATCAGGCCAAACAGGCGGTCGCGACGGACTTCTTCGGTGACTTCTTCGATGAAACTGTCGGTGTTGCTCACGCCTACTCTCCTATTCGTTCGCTCTGTCTTATCGGTTTGTTTTCAAAGTGCCAAGAGCTGGGCGGAGCTTGCGCAAATCATCACTGAATTTTCATCAGGTTGACATTTTCTGAACTGATGAGTTCAAAATAGCGTACTACAGGTTGTTTCTATATGCAGAAGCGCCAATATAACCTTCACTATTTTGTGCGCTCCGCGCTCCAATAAACCTACAGGGAACAGCAGATGCGACTTATTCCGTTCCTCACTGCGATTTTGGTCACCGGTTTTCTTTTCATGATCGTGGTTGAGCGCGAGCGTCTTTTGGCCTTTGCCAGCGGCGATGCCGCAGACACCGCCACAGCTGTTCCAACAGATACCGACGCCGCTGCAGGTTCGACAGCGCAAGCCGCTGATAATGCGGACGTTCCCGCTTCGACCGATACTGAACCATCCGAGGATCTGATCCGCGTGGTGGTTCTGCAAAGTGTGGCGCGCGAGATCGACAGCGCCGTGATCCTCAGAGGGCAAACCGAAGCGGATCGTGAGGTCGAAGTGCGTGCAGAAACCAGTGGGCTGGTGATCTCAGAACCGCTGCGGCGCGGCGAGCACGTCACTGCCGGCCAACAGCTCTGCCGCCTCGATGTGGGCACGCGCGAAGCCGTTCTCGCGGAAGCCCGCGCACGGCTGAGTGAGGCCAAAGCCCGAATCCCAAGCGCAGCGGCGGCGAAAATCGAGGCCGAGGCGCGGCTTGAGGAAGCCTTGATCAACGACAACGCGGCGCGCAAACTCTCTGAGGGCGGCTTTGCCTCCTCCACCCGCGTGGCCAGCGCGGCGGCAGGTGTGCGGGCTGCTGAGGCGGCGGTGCAATCCGCAACCTCCGGCCTTGAATCGACCCAGGCAGGCATCGAATCGGCGATGGCCTTGGTCGCCGCTGCAGAAAAGGAAATCGAGCGCCTGACCATTAAGGCACCGTTTGATGGGCTTCTGGAGAGCAAAACCGCCGAATTGGGCAGCCTGATGCAACAGGGCAGCCTTTGTGGCACCGTCCTGCGTCTGGACCCGATCCGGATCGTCGGCTTTGTGCCAGAGACAGAGATTGCACGTGTCTATGAGGGCGCGCTGGCGGGCGCACGGTTGACCACAGGCCAAGAGGTCTCCGGTCAGGTGACATTTGTTTCACGCTCCGCCGATGAAACCACCCGGACCTTCCGTGTGGAAATCTCCGTCCCCAACCCCGATCTGAGCATCCGCGACGGCCAGACCGCAGAGATCGCGATCTCCGCAGATGGCGCCGCCGCACACCTCCTCCCGCAATCCGCACTGACCCTGAACGACGAAGGCACGCTGGGCGTGCGGCTGGTTGATGAAAACGACAAGGTCTTCTTTGCCGCAACAGAAATCCTGCGCGACAGCACCTCGGGTGTCTGGCTTGGCGGCCTGCCGGAGATGGCGGATGTGATCGTCGTTGGTCAGGAATTTGTCACCACCGGCGTGCAGGTGACCCCAACCATTCGGGAGCTGAACTGATGACCGGCGCCATCACATGGGCCTCTGAACGGGCCCGAATGATCCTTGCCTTCATCGCGATTTCACTCGTGGTGGGGGCATTTTCTTATGCCAGCCTTCCCAAGGAAGGTGAGCCGGATATCGACATCCCGATCCTCTATGTCTCAGTGAGCTTCCCCGGGATTTCTGCCGAAGATGCCGAAAGCCTGCTGGTCAAACCGATGGAGACCGAGGCGGTTGATCTGGACGGTCTGGACCAGATGACCGGCATCGCGTCGGAAAACCACGCCTCTCTGCTTCTGGAATTTGAGTTTGGCTGGGACAAGAGCGCCACCATTGCCGATGTCCGTGATGCGATGAACACGGCGCAAGCCAACTTCCCGGATGGGGCGGAGCAATACACCATCACAGAGATCAACTTCTCTGAGTTCCCGATTGTGATTGTTAACCTCACCGGCGACGTGCCCGAACGCACAATGGCCCGCCTTGCCAAGGACTTGCAGGACGAGTTTGAAGCGATTGACGCGGTACTGGAAGCGCCGATTGCGGGCAACCGGGATGAAATGGTCGAAGTGGTGATCGACCCGCTGCGCCTTGAAAGCTACAACATCACCGCCGTTGAAGTGATCAATGTGGTGCGCAACAACAACCAGTTGATCGCCGCCGGTGAGGTGGAAACCGCCCAAGGCACCTTCTCAGTAAAGATCCCCTCCTCCTTTGACGGGGTGCAGGACATCTACGCCCTGCCCGTCAAAACCAACGGCGACCGCGTGATCACGCTTGGCGATCTGGCGGAGATCAACTTCACCTTTGAAGACCGCGCAGGCACCGCGCGTTTTGACGGTGAAAAGACCGTGGCTTTGCAGATTGTGAAGGGCAAAGGCTACAACATTATCGACACGGTGGAGCAGATCAAGGCGACCCTGGCAGAGGCGCAGGAAAGCTGGCCTGACGAGCTCAAAGCCGCTGTCGAAGTGGGCACTTCAAACGATCAGAGCCGCACTGTTGGCTCCATGGTGCGCCAGCTGGAAGGCTCTGTGCTGACCGCTGTTGCACTGGTGATGATTGTGATCCTCGCCGCCCTTGGCAGTCGCGCGGCGATGCTCGTGGGCTTTGCCATTCCGGCCTCTTTCCTGCTGTGTTTTGCCTTCCTCGCGCTGATGGGCGTGACGATTTCAAACATGGTGATGTTTGGTCTGATCCTCGCGGTGGGCATGTTGGTGGACGGCGCGATTGTGGTCGTGGAATACGCCGATAAGCGCATCAAAGAAGGCACCGGCCCGATGCATGCCTATGTGGAGGCCGCCCAACGAATGTTCTGGCCGATCATCAGCTCCACGGCGACCACGCTCTGTGCCTTCCTGCCGATGCTGTTCTGGCCCGGCGTGCCCGGGGAATTTATGGGCATGTTGCCCGTGACCATGATCTTCGTGCTCTCCGCATCCCTGCTTGTGGCCCTGATCTATCTGCCGGTTGTGGGCGGGATTTCAGGCCGGATGAGCCGCATGTTCTCCCACACTTCAGATGTTCTGCGCGCGCGCCTGCCATGGATCGTGCGCGCCGCCCTAGTGCCGGTGGCGCTCTGGGGCATGTTCTCCGGCGTGATGCAGATGCTAAACCCCGGCTATCTTATGCCCGCAGACAGCAGCGGCATGGCGCCCCTGCTCGTCGGAGGCGTGCTCTTTGTGGTGTCAGCCTTTGCCGCCTCGATCACCCTCAGCGCGGCAGAGCTGCAATTCAAACGCCGCTCGGTGAAGAGCGGCTATCGCCTGAACCCATTCGGCCACCTGATCCGCTTTATTGTCGGCAATCCGGTCATGCCGATTATCTCTATCATCGCAGTCATTGCCACTGTCGTCAGCGTGCTCAACTACTTTGGTGAGAACAACAACGGCGTCGAGTTCTTTGTGGAAACCGAGCCGGAGCAGGCCTCCGCCTTTGTGCGTGCCCGTGGCAACCTCTCCCTGCCGGAGAAAGACGCGATGGTGCGCGCCGCGGAGGAGATCATCATGGCCCACCCGGCGGTGCGCAATGTCTTCTCCTTTGCGGGCGAAGGCGGGCTCGACACCGGCGGCCCGGGTGGTGGCGAAAACACCCCACCGGACACAATAGGTCAGGTGCAGTTTGAGATCATCGCCTGGGAAGAGCGCCCGACCGTGCGCGAAGAGTGGTTCTTTGGCCTTCTGGAGCGCGAAGTCACCGCCCCTGCCTATGGCGGCAACCGGGTGCTTGATGAGCTGAATGCAGAATTGGCTACATTGCCGGGCTTCTTTGTGGAGACCAAACCGATTGAGCAAGGCCCCGGTTCCGGCAAACCGATCCACCTGCGCCTGCGCGGCGATGGCTGGGACGGACTGAACGCCGCAGCGCTTGCTGCGCGCGACACGTTTGAAGCCACCCCGGGCCTGACACTGGTGGAGGACACCCTGCCCCTGCCCGGCATCGACTGGCAGATCGACGTGGATGTGGAGAAAGCCGGCCGCTACGGCGCGGATGTGGCCACGGTCGGCGCGATGGTGCAGCTTGTCACCCGCGGCATCCTGCTTGACACCATGCGCGTGGACAGCAGCGATGAGGAGATCGAAATCCGCCTGCGTTTGCCTGAAAATGACCGCGTTCTCTCCACCCTGGACAGCATCAAGGTGCGCACCAACGAAGGCCTTGTCCCGCTTTCAAACTTCATCACCCGCACCCCCGTGCCAAAGCGCGCCTCGATCAGCCGTATTGATCAGGAACGCTTTTATGACGTGAAAGCGGATATTGAGACTGGCCTGATCAAGCTGGAAACCGTAGACGCGGACAGCTCTGTGGCACAGGCCTTGGTGCGCGAACTGGCCGAAGGCGCGTCTGCCACCGGCGATGTGGTCACTGCCGCAACTGGCGAGCGCTATGAAATCCACACGCTTCTGGCCGCGCAAACCGTCAGCGACGTGCAAGCGGCGCTGGATGCCGACGCTCGCAAAGTGCCGGTTACACCAACCGAGCGCATCGCAGAGCTGACCAAGTGGCTGGAAACCTCGCCCTTTGACAGCTCCGTGAGCTGGGAATGGACCGGGGATCAGGAGGAGCAGGAAGAGTCCGGCGCCTTCCTGACCAGTGCATTCTCCGCCGCCTTGGGTTTGATGTTCGTGATCCTGCTGGCGCAGTTCAACAGCTTCTACAACTCCGTGCTGGTGCTTCTGGCGGTGGTTTTGTCCACGGCAGGTGTGCTTGTCGGTATGTTGGTGATGGATCAGACCTTCTCCATCATCATGACCGGCACCGGCATCGTGGCGCTGGCGGGGATTGTGGTGAACAACAATATCGTTCTGATCGACACCTATCAGGAATATTCCCAATACATGCCGCGGATTGAGGCGATTGTGCGCACCGCGCAAAGCCGCATCCGCCCGGTTCTGCTGACCACCATCACCACCATGGCTGGCCTTGCGCCAATGATGTTTGGCCTGAGCCTTGATTTCATCAATGGCGGCTACTCAATCGACAGCCCGACCTCCCTGTGGTGGAAACAACTGGCAACAGCGGTGGTCTTTGGCCTTGGCATCGCAACGGTGCTGACGCTGATCTTCACCCCGTCCATGCTGGCTCTGCGGGTCTGGGCAGGCACCTACTTTGGCTGGATGATGCGGCTTCTGGCACGCCTCTCCTTTGGCCGCTCCTCGCGCGCCGGTCAGGATTGGGCCCTACGCCGCGAAGCCCGCAAAGTGCGCCACCCGCTGATCATCTGGGACGAAGATGGCCTCACCGCAGAGGTCGAGGAGGTCCACGCAGACAAGATGGATCCTGCAGCGCTCGCTCCCGAAGTGGAGGCCCCGCGCGTTGGCGAGAAGAAAGCCGCCAACGACGATCCTGATCCAAGCGGTGTTCAGGCGGCAGAGTAAGCTTCAGACCACCTAAAAAAGAAAGCGCGCCCACGGGCGCGTTTTTCTTTTTGCAGATCACAATCCCGCCTAAACCCATGGCTAGCCAAGCGCAAACGCGGCAGCGTCAAAATCAGAATTTAAATATTATTTTAAAAATATTATAAGCAATACTTCAATGAACGCCTCAAGCATTCTCGTCACCAGCACGGCTTATCTCTGCCTGATCAATTTGGTCTGCATCGCGGCCTTCTACTTGGACAAACGGCGCGCCCTATCAGGCAGTTGGCGTGTGCCGGAAAGCCGCCTTTTGTGTCTGGCATTGATCGGCGGCAGCCCCGGCGCAAAATGGGCGCAAAAGCGCTTTCGTCACAAAACCCGCAAACAGCCTTTCTGCACGCGACTGAACAGGATTGTTGCGCTGCAGTTGGTGTTGATCATTGGCGCGCTGCTCTATGTCGTCACCTAAGACCAGCTGATTTGAAACCGCTGCCCAAGCGCGAAAGCCCGGACAGCGCCCATTTTATGCCGCGTCTTCATCCGCCAGCTGACGGGCCCAAAGCTGCGCATAGCGGCCCTGTTTGTCCAGAAGTGCGGCATGGGTGCCCTGCTCAATCACTTCGCCCTGCTCCAAGACAACAATGCGATCCGCCTCCGCAATGGTTG
Source organism: Shimia sp. R9_1 (assembly GCF_017743775.1). Lineage (NCBI taxonomy): Bacteria > Pseudomonadati > Pseudomonadota > Alphaproteobacteria > Rhodobacterales > Roseobacteraceae > Shimia > Shimia sp. R9_1. The sequence goes on from NZ_JAGHRN010000001.1 coordinate 71,892, forward strand.
AGAGCCGGTGCGCAATGGTGATCACCGTGCGGCCTTCCCCGGCACGCGCCAGAGCTTCCTTGATGCCCTGCTCTGTCTCTGTGTCGAGCGCCGATGTGGCTTCATCGAGCAGCAGGATGGGCGGGTTCTTCAGCAATGTGCGGGCAATGCCGACACGCTGCTTTTCGCCGCCGGAAAGTTTCAGCCCGCGCTCCCCCACAGCCGTGTCATAGCCTTCCGGCAGAGCCGCGATGAAATCATGGATCTGTGCAGCTTTGGCCGCTTCGATGATCTCGTCTTCCGTTGCGCCGTCCCGCCCGTAAGCAATGTTGTAGCGGATGGTGTCGTTAAACAGCACCGTGTCCTGCGGCACCACACCAATGGCATCATGCAGGCTTTCTTGGGCCACATCTCGTACGTCCTGCCCATCAATGCGCAGCGCACCGCCCTGCACGTCATAGAACCGGAACAACAACCGCCCGATGGTGGATTTCCCGGAGCCGGAGGCGCCCACAATCGCAACCGTCTGACCACCCGGCACATCCAGGCTCACGCCTTTCAGAATGGGACGTTCCTGCTCATAGCCAAAGGCAATATTGTCGAGCTGGATATTGCCAGCACCAATCGCAAGCGGCTTGGCATCGGGCTTGTCCGCCACCTCGGAGGGCTGCTCCAGCAGATCAAACATCTCGCCCATATCCACCAGCGCCTGACGAATTTCGCGGTAGACCGTGCCAAGGAAATTCAGCGGCATGGTGATCTGGATCATATAGGCGTTGACCATGACAAAATCGCCCACCGTCAGGTCACCATTCTGCACGCCAACAGCGGCCAGAACCATGACAATCACAAGACCGGAGGTGATAAGAAACGACTGACCAAAATTCAAGAAAGCCAAGGAATATGAGGTCTTTAGAGCTGCCTGTTCATATCCCGCCATGGCACTGTCATAGCGCGCGGCCTCGCGCTTTTCTGCGCCAAAGTACTTCACCGTTTCAAAGTTGAGCAGGCTGTCGATGGCCTTCTGGTTGGCGTCGGTGTCCTGATCATTCATCTCGCGGCGCAGCTTCACGCGCCATTCGGTCACCTTGAATGTGAACCAGATGTAGATCGCAATGGTCACACCCACCACCGCGAGATAGCGCGCGTCAAACAACCAATAGAAGATCGCGGAGATCATCAGAAGCTCAAGCACCAAGGGCCCGATGGAGAACAACAGGAAGCGCAGCAGAAATTCCACGCCCTTCACGCCGCGCTCGATGATGCGGCTCAGCCCACCGGTTTTGCGGGTGATGTGATAACGCATCGACAGGCGGTGAATGTGCTCAAAGGTCTCCAGCGCCAGTTGGCGCAAGGCGCGTTGGGCCACTTTGGCAAAGATGGCATCCCGAAGCTGCTGAAAGCCGTTGGTCATCAGGCGCGCCATGCCGTAGGCCACGGTAAGCCCGACCGCGCCCAATGCGAGCGGCGGCACGCCCTCTCCGGCCAGCGCGTCCACCGCCGCTTTGTAAAGCATGGGCGAATAGACCGCGACCATCTTGGAGGCCATCAGCATCAGCATCGCCAAAATCACACGACGCTTCACCCAAGGCTGATCCTCAGGCCAAAGACGCGGGGCGACCTTGCGAATGGTGCGCCAGCCCGAGCGCTGTTCGTTACGGGCCAGTTCTTCTTCAGAGGCCGTGTGCCATTGTGCCATGCTGCTTGCCTTGCTTGTGGGTGAGCCGGGCAAACTTAATCACTGGCAGCAGGACATGCCACCCCTGCAACGTGTCTCAGATGCTTATTGTTCAGGAACCGCAAAGACTTGCCCCGGATAGATAAGGTCCGGGTTCTGAATCTTCTCTTTGTTGGCCTCAAAAACGCGCACATACATCAGGCCTTCGCCGTAGCGATCCCGCGCAATCGCCCAAAGCGAGGAACCGGGCTGTACGGTGACAATCTGCACCGCTGGCTTGGTGGCCTCCGCCGATGGTGCAGCCTCAGATGTTGAGGCAGTTGTCACAACCGGGGCACTCTCCGCACTGGCAACAGGCACCTCTTCGCTTGCTTGCGCAACGTCTGGCGCTGCCGCTTCCGGCGCGGGTGATGGCGCCTCAAGTGCGGTGGTCACATCTGGTGCGGCGCTTTCAGCTGTGTCCGGCGCGGTTTCGGTGGCCGCTGCGGTCTCTACAGTTTCTTCAGGTTCAGGCGCTGCTGCCACCTGCGCGGGCTCGGACTGCTCCACCGACGCAACAGGTTGCGCGGCGCTTTCCACTGTTTCAGCGGGCGCCACAGCGGTGGTTTCCTCATTCGCTGGCATGGCGTCGGCCACAGCCTTCTGATTGGCAGCAGTGGCATCAGCCTGCGCCCGCGCTTGGGCCACAGTCTCAGGCGTTTCGCGCTTAAACGGCGTCAGCACACGAGAGGTCACCTTACCGCTCTTGTCCACCTCATCGGCGCGCATCTCATAAAGACCACCTGCCACATCGGCCAACTGGCTGCTCCACATGCCGCGCGCGTCCACTGCCGCCTCGGCCGCAAGCGCGTTGTTCAGATAGAGCCGCACAAACAGCCCCGCAGCGCCGCGCCCGGAAACCATCACCGCGCCGGTGTCTGTGTAACTGATCGAGTCAATCGAGACCGCCGCGAGCACCTCCTCAGATGTGTCAGCCGGCGCTGCGGGATGCAAAACGCGCACCCCTTGGGAATCTGAGACGATCACCGCTGGTGCTTTGGGGGCAGCGGCGACAGGTGCCGCCTGCTCTGCCGTCTCAACGGTTTCAGCCGTCGCCGCATCAGCCACGGCCACGTCGGCTTCAGTCTGTGCGGTCTCACTCTCGACCAGCTCGGTCTCAGCGGCCGGTGTGTCAGACCCTTGAGCCGCCGCAACATCGGTGGCAGGCGCAGCATCTTCTGTTGCCGTCGGAACAGGTGCCGCAACCGCCAGAACAGGAGCCACTATCACCGTCGCGTCAGAATGCACATCGCCCGCGTCGCGCCGCTCGACCAAAGACAAAACCCGCGGCGCATCACTTGGCGCAATCGACAGTATGGCCGCAAATTGCCCGGCGCTGTCAGCGGGAGAGGTCGCGATTTCAACCCCGTCCAGAAGAATGGCCAAAACCGCATTGGGCGCAGCCGCCCCAGCGACCACGGTGTTGCCCTCCGCATCCACCCGCACAAGATCAAACGTCGGCGCCTCGGCAACCGGTACGGCAGCCGTTTGTGCAGTGTCGTTTGTTGGAGCTTCTGCTGTTGGAGCTTCTGCGGCCTCTGGTTCTGGCGCATCAGCGATCACAGTCTGTTCAACAGCCTTCGGCGCGGTTTCGCTCTCAGCAACAGTTTGCCCATCCGAAGGCGCAGGCTCTGCAGCCGTGTCTGCAAGCGCAGCCGCTTCAGACGTGTTTGTTTGAGGTGCAGGCGCCGCTTCGGTGGCAACGACTGGGGCCTCTTCCAGCGCACTGCCATCCAGCACACCGGTCGCAACCAGCGCATAGACGGACACGCCCATCGCCACCACAACTCCGGCCACCCAGACAATATTTCCGCTGAGCCCTGATGCTTTCTCAGTCATCGCCGACAAACCCCCAAATTCTGTCGCCATCTTGGTTGAGAGACCTTAGCAACCGCTTTATTTGTGGTCAAAACAGCATTGATCATATTGGAGAATTTCATGACAACGCGCTCGATCTGTGTCTTTTGCGGCTCACGTTCCGGCGGGGATGCGGCCTATCAGACAGCCGCCGAACAGTTTGGCGCAAGCTTTGCCGAAAAGAACTGGCGATTGGTCTATGGCGCGGGGGATGTGGGCTTGATGGGAGCCGTGGCAAACGCCGCGCAGGCATCCGGTGCAGAGACTTTCGGCGTGATCCCGACACACCTTCTGGAATGGGAGGTGGGAAAGACCGACCTCACCAATTTCATCGTAACCGAAAACATGCATGAGCGCAAAAAAGTCATGTTTATGAATTGTGATGCGATCGTGGTTTTGCCGGGTGGCGCGGGCTCGCTCGATGAGTTCTTTGAGGTGCTCACCTGGCGGCAGCTCAAACTGCACGCCAAGCCCATCGTCTTACTCAACATCGACGGTTTCTGGGATCCGCTGATCGGTCTTGTGGATCATGTGATCGCGCAAGGCTTTGCCGATGCCTCCCTGCGCGACTTTGTACAGGTCGCCAGCGATGTGGCGGAGCTTCAGGCGATGCTCGACACTGCTCTAGCGTAAGTCTCAGGCGGCGGCTTTGCTGTCGGCCTGCTTGTCAATCTTGTGCTGGTCCTCGGTCCGCCCTGCCCGCCAGTAGCTGGACAGATAAATCTGATCGCGGTCGACACCGCGGTCAGTGCGGTAATAACTGCGCAGGGCGCGCATGCTGTCAAACTCACAAGCCGTCCACACGCTCACCCGCCCCTCACGCCAAGGGTGCGCCTTGATGGCCTCTACAAGGCGGCCTTTGGTCTGATCCGGAGTGGGGTTCACAATCCACTGCACCACCATTCCAGCGGGAAGTGAGAGCGCCTGTTTGTCAGCCTCAGAGGTGATCTCCACCACGACATATCCGCTGGCGCTCTCCGGCAGGCGATCCAGATTGCACATCAAAGCAGGAATGCCCGTCATATCCGCCGCCAGCAGATGCCAATCGGCCTCCGGATCGGCCATCCGAATGCTGCCCGGCCCGGCGATCATGATCTGATCCCCCGGCTGCGCCCCCTGCGCCCACTCTGTCGCCACCCCTCCGGCGTCGCCATGAAGCGCAAAATCCACAGACAAGGTGCCTTGCGCCGCATCAAAAGCCCGAATGGAATAGGTGCGCATCACCGGCCGCTCCGGCGTGCTGTGAGGCGCCTCAGGGAAGAGCAGTTTGATATAGCCCCCTTCCCGCCCTTCAGGGAAATCCGCCAAATCCGTGCCGCCCAATGTCACGCGCAGCATATTTGGTGTGATCTGCTCGGTGCGGAGCACTTCAAGTTTTCTGGGCGGCGGTTTTGGCATGTTGGTCCCCTGATCTGACATCTTCACAACACCGCAGACTTAATAATCTGATTGTTTTTATCAAGAAATAAATTTACCCCAAATACAGATTGCTTGTCTGCATTTGCATGTGACGAATCGCTCACCTCACGCAGATATCTCAATCACCGTGATTTCAGGCACCACACCAAATCGCACCGGCATAATCGAACAGCCGATGCCGCCTGAAATCACTAAATCCCGCCCTTCTTCCCTCACATGCCCGTAGGCAAAGCGGTTGCCGTAGCGCGAAGGAACAATCGGCGACCAACCAAACAATCGCACTTACCCGCCATGTGTGTGCCCGCTGAGCGTAAGAGCAACACGTGAGGGTACTTTGGGAAACACATCCGGCTCATGCGCCATGAGCACAACCGGCGCACCGTCGTCTTCGATCTGCGCCAAAGTGCCAGGGAGATCATCCAGACCAGCAAAGCGCCCATGGCCTTTCAAGAACGCGAGCTGATCTTCCAGCCCGGCGAGCCAAATGCCCGCCCCCTCAAGCTCCATCGCTTGGTTTGAGAGAACAGGTATTCCGTTTTCTTTCAATGCTTCGGCATAAAGATTGGGGCCACCTCCACGCTTCTGCGCGCTCGGGTCATCCCACCAGTCGTGGTTGCCCAAAACACCAAACACCCCATGTTTGGCTCTGATATCGCCAAGGATCGGCGCAACCTCTTGAATTTTGACAGGGGCAGTGATGAAACGATGCCCCGCCGCAAAATCCCCCAGCAACAGAACCAGATCCGCATCCAACGCATTGATGCGCTTGACCAATCGGGTCACCCGTTTGAGCCCGACAAAAGGCTCGCCCACATGAAGATCAGACAGAATAGCGATTTTTAACGGTGTTGCTGTCCAGTCTTCACGGCGAATGCGCCAGCGCTTCACCCGAATGCGCAACGCAGGCTCAATAAAAAAGCCGTAAGTGGCCGCAAAAAAGCCTGCCAGGATCACTCCCAGCAGGCCTTTGATGAAACCTCTAAGGGTCACGCAATCACATCCGGGATGCGACGTTTTCCCAATTCACCAGGTTGTTCAGGAAGTTGTCCAGATACGCCGGGCGCTTGTTGCGGTAGTCGATGTAGTAGGAGTGCTCCCACACGTCACAGCCCAGCAGAGCGGTCTGGTTGAAGCAGAGCGGATTCACGCCGTTTTCGGTCTTGGTCACCGCCAGGGAGCCGTCTGCGTTTTTCACGAGCCACGCCCAGCCAGAGCCAAACTGGCCAGCGCCTGCGGCGGCGAATTGGGATTTGAACTCCTCAACGGAGCCAAAGCTCTCAACCAGAGCTTTTTCCAGCTCACCCGGCATTGCGGACGCGCCAGGGCCCATCATTTCCCAGAACTGGTTGTGGTTCCACAGCTGGGAGATGTTGTTGAAAATGCCGTTCTGCGCAACTGCGTTTGCGTCATAGGTGCCAACGATGATCTCTTCCATCGTTTTGCCGTCCCACTCGGTGCCCGCGATCAGCTTGTTGCCGTTGTCGACATAAGCTTTGTGGTGCAGGTCATGGTGGAATTCCAGCGTCTCAGCGGACATGCCTTTGTCGGCCAGAGCGTCGTGAGCGTAAGGAAGATCGGGGAGTTCGAAAGCCATTGCAGCATCCTCTTCTGTTGCGCGAATTTTATGTGAAGACAGATGGGGCTGAATGGCAGGTAAGGTCAAGGGCAAAGCGGAAAACTTCCTGATTTGCCGCGCCGGTTTTGTGTCATCGGCAGGCGTCCCAAAGCGCGGAGCGGCACAGATGGGGCGCTTTCCTTAAGGTTTCCGCCAACTGGCCTGTTGGATGGGTCTCCTTAGGCGTGTATATAAAATCCGACTCTTATAGTAGGAATATTGAATGCCAACCTCTTTCATGCGCTGCACGGCCGCAGCCGCGCTCTTCATCTTTGGTGCGGCGCCGGTCTTGGCGACACAGCAGCCAACGGCATCCATGCTGATCAACTGCCAAATGAAACTCGGCAACAAAGGCGGGGATTGGATTGCGCCCGCCTATGCTTTCACCATGCACCGAAATGGCAATGTGTTTGTGGTGGATGGCGTGGGCATGCGGTTTGCCGGCCGTGCGACGCCTGTTGAGGTGACCCGGAAAAAGAACAGGGCCAAACTCAGGTGGACGCTGCCTGTTGAACTGGAAGTGAACCCAAATGGCGCGGTTATGACCGATAGGATGGTGCGATTGCACTATGTTGCCTCGCTCAACACCCAAACCGGCAAAATCACCATTCGCGCGGGCACGCTGCGTGGCAGCGAGACCACCTATCGCGGCAGCGGCGTTTGCGATTTTCACAAGGCCTGAAACGAAAAAGCACCGGGCGATCTAGCTCAATCGCGCCGGTGCTCTCGTTTTCTCAGGTAAGCCGCCGCGCCCCTAGGCTGTGGAGGCCAGGCATGGCTTAGTGAAACCCGACCTCGCCGCCCTTCTCCGCGGAGACTTTGAGCAGGTCAAAGACATATTGCGCAACAGAGCGGAAGCAGATCACTTCAAAGCTGCCATCGGCGTTGCCCCAGACCGCAGCCGGCACCTGGGCAAAGCGGGAGCGGCGGATGTCGCCCGCGCCAAAGGCGTCTTTGCCAAAGTCTACCGGTGCGAGCTTTGCCAGCACATCACGGCTGTGTTCACCAGACACACGATAAACCGCACGGGCGTCAGAGACATTGGCCACCAGCGCATGCACGCCAGACAGCGCCTCTGTCAGCACAGCCACAGTGTCGTTGACCGTTGCATAGTCCACAACCACCAACAGCTCATCCGGCGACATCCAGGCGACCGCGCCTTTGTCCCCGGTGACCACTTTGCGCAGCGCAGGCATGTCGGCTCCGGTGGCAGCTTTCACCGCTGCCGCCATTTCCGCGCTTGCCAGATCACCACGCAGGGTGATCATGCCACGCAGGCCGGTTTCCTCGACTTTTGCAAAGCCCTCAAACGATGCCCCTTGCAGGGCGCTCACAGCCTTAGACATTCTGCTTCTCCCCATCTTTGTCATAGAACACCGGATCGACCACTTTGGCCTGAACGGTGGTGCCGTCCACTTTGTTGAACTCAACCACATCGCCAAGGCGCTTCATACCCCCGTGGATCAGGCCCATAGCGATGCCGCGATCCAGAGTTGGCGAGTAGTAGGTCGAGGTGACACGACCCTGCACGTTGCGCTGGTTGTTGGCATTGGTGCCGGTGCCCACGATGTAGGCGCCATCGGGAATGACAGAGCCATCCACGGTTTCAAAGCCTGCCAGCTTCCAGCGATCCTCAGAGGCCATGTGATCCCGCGTCTGCGCACGTTTACCGAGGAAGTCCTCTTTCTTCTTGGAGATCGCCCACTGCATGTTGAGATCCTGCGGGATCACAGTGCCGTCGGTTTCGTCCCCAATCATGATGAAGCCTTTTTCGGCCCGCATCACATGCAGCGCTTCGGTCCCATAAGGCATGATGTTGAACTCTTTGCCCGCCTCCAGAAGCGCATCCCAGAAGGCGCGGCCCTGGCTCGCTGGCACGGCGATTTCGTAGGACAGCTCACCAGAGAAGGAAATCCGGTAAGCACGGGCGTCAAACTCGCCGATCATGCCGTCTTTCCACTCCATGAAGGCCAGACCTTCTTTGGAGACATCCATATCGCCGCCAAGCTTTTCGATCACCTTGCGGGCGTTCGGGCCCACAACCGCGATCTGAGCATATTGCTCGGTGACATTGGCGGTGAAGACTTTCATGTCCCACCATTCGCACTGCAGCCAGTCTTCCATCCAGCCGTGGATGCGCTCTGCGCCCCCGGTGGTGGTGTGGCAGAGATAGGTGTCCTCGTCGATGCGGGCGACAACGCCGTCATCAATCAGGAAGCCGTTCTCGTTACACATCAGACCATAGCGGCATTTGCCCGGCTTCAGCGTGCTCATCATGTTGGTGTAGAGCATGTCGAGGAATTTGCCCGCATCCGGACCCTTGACGATGATCTTACCCAGCGTGGAGGCATCCAGCAGGCCCACGGAGGCCCGTGTCTGGCGGATCTCGCGGGTCACCGCATCCGCGTGGGTCTCGCCCTTGCGCGGGAAGCAGTATGGGCGGCGCCAGTGGCCCACCGGCTCAAAGAACGCCTCATTGGATTCATGCCAGTCATGGATCGTGGTGCGGCGGATCGGCTGGAACACCTCGTCACGTGCCTCACCGGCAATCGCGCCCATGGAGATCGGCGTGTAAGGCGGGCGGAAGGTGGTGGTGCCGGTCGCCGGGATCGGCTGGTTCAGCGCATCAGAAAGAACCGCCAAACCGTTGATGTTGCTCAACTTACCCTGATCGGTCGCCATGCCCAGCGTGGTGTAACGCTTGGTGTGCTCCACGCTTTCATAGCCTTCCTGAGCCGCCAGACGCACGTCAGAAACCTTCACGTCGTTCTGGTAATCCAGCCAGGCTTTCATGCGCAGTTTCGGGCCAGCGCCCTGCGGCATCAGCCACACAGCCTGCATTGCAGCCTCTGCAGTGGTTTCCCCTTTGGGAGCTTCTGCCGCGCCGCCGTCAAAACCGGTCGCTGCCGCAGCAGCCACACCGGCCGCATGGGCGTTCTCCAGAATTTCGGCCAAGCCGAGCGGGCCGCTTGCGCTGCCTGCGGTGGCGACAAATGGCTTGCCGTCATGGCTTGTTGGTGCGCGGTCCGCGTCGGGGCGGAAATGCGCTTGGGTCTCATCCCAGATCAGCTTGCCGCCGCAGTGGGACCAGAGGTGCACCACCGGAGACCAGCCGCCAGACATGGCCACCGCGTCACAGGAGATCTCCTCCAGCGCAGCGCCTTCGCCTTCTTGCGTGCAGATGGCAACGCCCACCACGCGCTTGCCGCCTTTGACCTTGGCAATGCCTTTACCGATCTCAACGCGGATGCCGAGCGCTTTGGCCTCATCCATCAGCTTGCCGCCGCCAAGTGGGCGGGCGTCGATCACAGCAGGCACATCCAGACCGGCTTTCTTCAGCGCGATCGCGGTGCGGTAGGCGTCGTCATTGTTGGTGACAACCACGGTGCGGTCGCCGGAGGACACGCCGAAGTTCACCACATAGTCGCGCAGCGCGCTGGCCAGCATCACACCGGGAATGTCGTTGCCTGCAAAAGACAACGGACGCTCAATCGCACCGGTGGCGGTGACAATCTGCTTGGCGCGGATGCGCCACAGGCGGTGACGTGGGCCATCGGTCAGCGGCGCGTGGTCGGTCAGACGCTCATAGCCCAGCACGTAGCCGTGGTCATAAACCCCTGCCCCCATCATGCGGTTGCGCAGGGTGACATTGTCCATGGCCTCAAGCGCGGCCACGGTGGCGTCGATGTAGTCTGCCACATCGCGGCCATCCACAGTGCCGCCATCAACCGCAGCGCGGCCACCCCAATGGGCGGTCTGCTCCATCAGCAGAACCTTGGCACCGCTGTCAGCCGCTGCTTTGGCCGCCTGCAAACCGGCGATACCGCCGCCCACAACAACCACGTCAAAGAAGGCATAGAAATGCTCATAGCGATCGGCGTCGCGGTCCTTTGGCGCTTTGCCAAGACCGGCAGACTGGCGCACAATCGGCTCAAACACATGTTTCCAAGCCGCTGCGGGCGCCATGAAGGTCTTGTAGTAGAAACCAGCCGGCAGGAAGCGCGCGGCGTAGTTGTTCACTACGCCGATGTCCATCTCAAGGCTGGGCCAGTGGTTCTGCGAGGTCGCAGACAGGCCGTCAAACAGCTCGGTGGTGGTGGCGCGCTGGTTTGGCTCAAACTTGCCACCCTGCCCGAGGTTCACCAGAGCGTTGGGCTCTTCGGCACCGGAGGCCACAACCCCACGCGGACGGTGGTATTTGAACGACCGGCCCATCAGCATCTGATCGTTGGCCAGAAGCGCGGAAGCGAGCGTATCACCCGCATAGCCGGTCATCTGCTTGCCGTTGAAGGTGAATTTCACCTGTTTGGAGCGATTGAGAAGGCGCCCACCTGTGGAAAGTCTTGTGCTCATATGTCAGCCCTTTGCATGGGTTGATCCGTCAGATGCCTCCGACGGGAGTATTTCGGCAAGATGAAGATCAGGAGAACTCGCGCCAGCTCCAACCCGGGTAGGTCGCGGTGATCTTGTCTTTGATGTCTTGTGGCGGCTCCAGCGTCTGCGCGGAATAGGTGCCAAAGACCTGAAGTGTCATGGTGCAGCGGGCCGCAAGGAAGAACTTGCCGCAGCCGTTGGAATGACGCCAGCGCTCAAAATGCACACCCTTCGGGTTTTCGCGCATGAAGAGGTAGCCTTCAAAGTCCTCATCCGCCGAGCCGGGGCCAAAACGCTTCAGATGCGCTTCGCCTTCGGCGTGCAGTTCGGTCTCTTCGGCGTGAACGCCGCAATAGGGGCATTGTAGTGTCAGCATATTTGCACCCTCTCCTTAGTGTGCCACGCCAGCCGCGACGCTTTCGTCGATGAAGCGGCCTTCGATGAAACGTTCCATACCAAATTCCGCAGAGAGCGGACCTGGCTCGCCTTTGGCAATCAGCTCAGCCGTGGCCCAGCCGCCGCCCGGAATGGCTTTAAAGCCGCCGGTGCCCCAACCTGCGTTGATGAAGCAGTTGCCCAGCGGGGTCTTGCCAATCACAGGGGAACGGTCGCCGGTCACATCCACGATGCCACCCCACTGGCGCAGCATCTTCAGGCGACTGACCATCGGGAAGGTTTCGCACAGCGCGCGCACGGTTTCCTCGATGTGGTGGAAGCTGCCGCGCTGGGTGTAGTTGTTGAACCCGTCCGTGCCGCCGCCGATCACCATCTCGCCCTTGTCAGACTGAGACATATAGCCGTGCACGGTGTTGGCCATCACAACCACATCCATGCATGGCTTGATCGGCTCAGACACCAGCGCCTGCAGCGCAACAGATTCCATCGGCAGGCGGAAGCCCGCCATATTGGCCAGCGCACCGGAGTTGCCCGCCACAACAAGGCCAAGCTTGTCACAGTCAATCGGACCTTTGGTGGTGTCCACACCGGTGACCTTGCCGCCCTCTTGGCGCACGCCGGTCACTTCGCATTTCTGGATGATGTCCATGCCCATGTCAGAGCAGGCACGGGCATAGCCCCAGGCCACAGCATCGTGACGACCGGTGCCGCCGCGTTCCTGCCAGAGACCGCCCAGAACCGGATAGCGTGGGCCATCGATGTTGATGATCGGCACCAGCTCTTTCACGCGCTCAGGGCCGATGAACTCGGTCTTCACACCCTGCAGCGCATTGGCATGTGCGGTCCGCTGATAGCCGCGCACCTCATGCTCGGTCTGCGCCAGCATGATCACGCCGCGTGGGGAGAACATCACGTTGTAGTTCAGGTCCTGAGACATGGTCTCATAAAGCGAACGCGCTTTTTCATAGAGCGCTGCGGAAGGATCCTGCAGATAGTTGGAGCGGATGATCGTGGTGTTACGACCGGTGTTCCCGCCGCCCAGCCAGCCCTTCTCGATGATCGCCACATTGGTGATACCGAAGTTCTTGCCGAGATAGAAAGCGGTGGCCAGTCCGTGCCCACCGGCACCAACGATGATCACATCATATTTCTTCTTGGGTTCCGGCGAGCGCCAAGCCCGTTCCCAGCCAGTGTGGTAGCGGGCGGCTTCGCGGGCGATTGCAAAGGCTGAATATCTTCTCATGATGCGTGATTCCGATATGAGGCAACTTATCTGAGAATATGATCTTTTTGCACCTGCGTCGTCCGAGATTAAAGCGCCCATTTGAGGACTGGTTGCGACATGGGGTGTCAGATGTGTGATTTTCCCTTTTCCAGCCCCCTATGCGACACTACATGGGAGCCAACTTGATGGAGTACCCATGATTTTCTGGATTGTTGCCGCTGCGCTGACCGGGATCACCGCTGCGATGTTGGCTTTGGCGCTTTTGCGGCGCCGTGAGGACGAAGAGCACCCCGCCGCCTATGACCTGCGTGTCTATCGCGACCAGCTCAAGGAAGTGGACCGCGATCTGGCGCGTGGCGTGATTGGCGCGGAGGATGCCGAGCGGATGCGCACCGAGATTTCGCGTCGCATTCTGGCCGCCGACGCGCAGATGCAAAATCATGAAAACGATGCAGAAAAGAACGGCGGCGGCACCAAAGCCATGGCGACGGTGCTGATGCTGATCGTCGCGGCCAGCAGCTTTGGTCTCTATATTTGGCTTGGCACCCCCGGACACCGGGACATGCCCCTGCAGGTGCGGCTGGAAACTCTGGCCGAGGACATGAAGGCACGCCCCTCTCAGGCGGAAATGGAAGCCGAGCAGACGCCCGTACCCCTGCCCGCGCCTGACCCTGAGTTTGCCGAGCTGATGACCAAACTGCGCGCCGCTGTGGCGGAAAAGCCGGATGACCTGCGCGGTCAAATGCTTCTGGCACGCAACGAATCCACCTTGGGCAACCACAAGGCCGCTTATGAGGCACAGGCGCAGGTGATTGCGTTAAAAGGCGACAATGCGACGGCTGGTGACTATGTGCTGCATGCCAATCTGCTGATCGCAGGCGCTCAGAATTATGTCTCACCAGAAGCCGAAGCCAGCCTGCGTGCCGCCCTGCGCATTGACCCGCTGAACAACCTTGGCCGCTACTATCTGGGTCTGATGATGTGGCAGAACGGCCGCCCCGATGCCGCTTTCCGTCTCTGGGATCAGGTCCTGCGCCAAAGCCCGGCAGACGCCCCTTGGGTGCCCGCCATCCGCAACACCATCTCAGAGCTCGCCTGGTATGCCGGTGTGGATTACAAAATGCCCCCCGCTCCGCACGCTGGCCCGGTCGGCCCGTCTGACGAGGATCTTGCCGCCGCCGAAGAGCTAAGCGCGGAGGATCGCCAAGTCATGATCCAGGGAATGGTCGCGCAGCTGTCAGACCGTCTGGCAACCGAAGGCGGCACTCCGCAGGAATGGGCGCAGCTGATCAGCTCTTACGGGGTGCTCGGTGAAACAGAGCGCGCGCAGGCGATCTGGAACGAGGCGCAGCAGATTTTTGTATCGGTCCCGGAGGCACTGGAAATTGTGCGCGCCGGTGCCGCACGTGCGGGGTTGCTGCAATGACCACCACCATCTTTGAAACCATCGAAGACCTCGCCCCCAATCTTGCGCCTATGACAGCGTTGATGGGGCTCGATTTGGGCACCAAGACCATCGGTGTGGCGGTGAGCGACGGTCTGCGCACCGTGGCCACACCGATTGAGACGGTGAAGCGCAAAAAATTTGGTGTGGATGCACAGCGGCTTGTGACCCTCCACAATGAACGCGCCATTGGCGGGATCATCCTTGGGTTGCCACGCAACATGGACGGCTCCGAAGGCCCCCGCGCCCAGTCCACCCGCGCCTTTGCCCGCAATCTCGCTCCGCTGGTGTCGGTGCCCATTGGCTTCTGGGACGAACGCTTGTCCACCGTGGCGGCAGAACGGGCGCTCCTTGAGGCGGATACGTCACGTAAACGTCGCGCAGAGGTGATCGACCACGTGGCCGCCTCCTATATCCTGCAAGGGGTCTTGGACCGGCTAAACCACTTGGGGAGCACGATGTGAGCAAGGACAGCGTTTGGAAACGCAACGAGGTTGAAAGCCCGTGCATACAAGTCTGCGTTGTGCATCCGGAAGCCCGGATCTGCACCGGCTGTCTGCGCACCATCGACGAGATCACCCGCTGGTCGCAAATGTCCCAAGACGAACGCGGCACGATCATGGCGGAGCTGCCCACACGCGCCCCGCAGCTCAAACAACGCCGCGGCGGACGGGCAGCACGGCTGAAGCGGTAAAAAGGGGCACGCCCGTCTTCAGCGTGCCCTTATTTATACAACTCCGTTTAACAATGAGTTTTATGAAGCAGGCGCACGCACGCTGTTGATCACGGCCACGTTGGCCGCGCTAAACCCGCGCCCGAACACTTCAGCAACGTCCTGACCGTCATAGGTCACGGTAAACCAACCATCCCCAAGCTCTGTCGACGGAGTAACCGTAACTGCGGCCGAGGTTTCCGAAGTCGGAATATAGATCACAAGTTGGTCTTCGGTAGTCGAGAAGTCAGAAATCTGGGGCAGGTTATCTTCCCGGACCCATTCGCCGGTAATGAAGACATCATTTCCAGAGCCACCTTCAGCAGAATCCCCAGAGCCCAGGGCGAAGATATCGTCGCCGGAACCCCCTACCAGCGTATCCGCGCCACTATCGTCAACAAACACACCACTGTTGCTGCGATCAAGGTCGACACCCAACAGTTCGTCGTCACCAGCTCCCCCATCCAGACGGTCTGCGCCACCATTGCCGATCAATGCATCATCATCTGCACCACCCAAAAGGGTATCATCACCATCACCGCCATGCAGCGTGTCTTCATCATCGCCACCGCTCAGTTCATCATTGTCGGTGCCACCTTTGAGGCTGTCATTGCCAGTGCCGCCATCCAAAACATCGCTGCCGAAACCGCCAAGCAGGGTGTCATTGCCGTCTTCGCCCAGAAGCGTGTCGTTGTCGTCGCCACCAACGATACTGTCATTGCCATTGGAGCCTTCGAGACGATCAGAGCCACTGCCGCCATCCATAGAATCATTGCCCCAGCCAGCTAGGATGGTGTCGTTGCCATTCTCTCCGAGCAGCACGTCATCGCCATTACCGCCAGAAATGCGATCCCCACCAGGGCCGCCCCGGATGTTGTCATTGTCCGCGCTGCCTGAAAGCTCATCGCCGCTGCCTGCGCCAACAATTGTGTCATCACCTGCCCCACCATCTATGCGGTCAGGACCATCTCCACCTAGCAGCTCATCACCTTCGTCGGTGCCTTCCTGCTCCTCAAACGACTCGTCATCATCACCGTCGTCAGAGTCAGCCACCATGGCCGCAGCGCCGCCAGCAGCCACAAGGCCCAGCAAAATCAGTAATTCCATCGATTCAGTGCCCCTAAAAATCGTACTCGCATAAAGATGTAGACGAAACCTAAACTCAATTTTTAGGAAAATAAATGCTTAGTTAACGAGCGTTTCCCAGCCGTATCCAATCCACACCCATAGGGCGAACTGTTCGCGAAATCACCCGATAACAACCTCTAAAACCTCAGGTATTCGCAAGCCAGGCCACCGCACCGCCCGGCAGTATCGGGCGAAAATAGGCAATGGCGCGACATTCACGCGAGGGGAGATCCTCCGGCTCACTCTCCCATGCCGAGACTCCATGTACAGATAGCCGGTGCATCAGGATAGCCTCGCCCGGCTGGGCGATCACCTTCACCCGGGCGCACGTCTCAAACACCTGTTTGCGCGCAGCCTGATAGGGCGCTTGCAAATCCACCGCATGCCACCTGTCTTGCGGGTGCGCCGCCAGCGCGTCCAGCAAAGCCGTGCGCATAATCTCGTGGCTGCCTTCCCAGATCACCAAAGGGGCTTCGGTGTCCACATTCTCCGTGAGCGGCAAACCCAATATCCAGGCGTGCGGCTCTGCAATGTAACGCCCGCCGTCCTCGCCCTTTTGCAACCCGTCCAGATGGGCTGCGTCCCGCTTGATGCGATAGCGAAACCCCGCCTCACTTTCGCCCATGCGCGGTCTTGGGTAGCCCGGATATGTGATGGATAGCTGCCCCGGATGCAGCGGCAAAACCTCGCCATACAGCGCCAGAATGCTTTCCACCGGCGCGCCGGTCAGGGCTGGCCCTGCACCAATCGCCCCCGCCGCATCATTTGGCAGCGCATCCACACCAATGAACCAGGTGTTCTCGCAATCCCACCAAAGCGCGTGCTCCGGCGCATCTTTGGCAATCTGACCGGCTTGCCAGGCGGAGGCCGCCCAGTCGCGCACCGCCGCATCGTACGGCAGCTTGGCCCAACTGCGCGCGGCAAAATCGGTTACCATCCGAAAGCCTTTCGCAGCATGTTCAGCGCCACCAGCGTCAGGAACACGGCAAAGACGCGCTTGAGCGGTTTGGGATCCATGGAGTGCGCGAGCTTCACCCCAAACGGCGCGGTGATGAGCGTCATGGCAATGATGATGAAAAACGCCACCATATTGACCGCCCCAATGGTCAGCGGCGGACGGCTCGCAGGATCGATCTCCATAAACAGAAAACCAATCACCGCAGGCACAGCAATGGTGACGCCAAAACCGGCCGCCGTGGCCACAGCCCGATGGATCGGCACATTAAACAGCGTCATCAGCGGCACGCCAAAGCTGCCCCCGCCAATGCCCATCAGCACCGACAGGAACCCGACCGCCGGGCTCAGCGAAAGCCGCCCTGCCCCTTTGGGCATAACCTGACCCAGCCGCCAATGCGCTTTGCCCAGCCCCATATAGGCGCCAATCACCAGCGCGAGACCGCCAAAGACAACCTGCAGCGTGACCGAGCGCAGGTTGGCCGCGACCAGCACGCCAATCACGGCTCCAACGGCAATGCCCGGCGCCCAACCGCGCAGGATCTCCCAATCCACGGCACCTTTTTTGTTGTGGCTCGCCACAGAGCGCAGCGATGTCACAATGATGGTCGCCAGAGAGGTCGCCAGACAAATCTGCATCAGCTGCGGCCCGTCATAGCCAAGTGCGGAAAACGCATAGAAGAAAGCAGGCACCAGGACGATGCCACCGCCCACGCCCAACAGTCCCGCAAGGACCCCGGCAAGCGCGCCGATGGCAAGCAAAAGCACAAGCATTTGCAACAGAAGGGCTGGATCTTGGGACATTTTCGGCTCCGCAGGTTTGTTCGCGCGCGAAGGTAAAGCCGAATTTTCAGGCCCCTGCAAGCGGCGCAAAAGCCGCTGGCGGGAATGTCATCTGCGTGGACCACAAACGCGTACTCACAGACGCCCCGCTTAGGCGGCGGATTGCGTCACATGGCTGAGGGCCGCCAGAACGGTGTCCGGCCCGGCGGTCTTTGCGGTGGCGTTTTCAGACAGGTAGCGCCGCCAGGCGCGCGCGCCGGGGCGACCAGCGAATAGGCCCAGCATATGGCGGGTGAGCTGATGCAGCTTGCCACCTTGCGACAGATGCGCTTCGATATAGGGCAGCATCTGCTGCACCACGGCGACCGGATCACTGTCCGCCCCCGCGCCGTAAATCCGCCGATCCGCAGTACAAAGCACATCAGACGGGGTGTGATAGGCAGAGCGTCCGATCATCACGCCATCCAACCCGTCCGCCAGATGTTTCTCTGCCTGATCAAGGGTTTCGATGCCGCCATTGATGGAGAAATGTAGCTCCGGAAAGGCCTGCTTCATGCGATGCACCAGCGGATAATCCAGCGGAGGAATGTCGCGGTTCTCTTTCGGACTGAGCCCCTGCAACCAGGCTTTGCGCGCATGCACCGAAATGCGGCGCACCCTGGCATTGGCCATGGTTTCAATGAAATGCGGCAGCACCTCTTCGGGGATCTGGTCATCCACCCCGATGCGGCATTTCACCGTCGCCTCAACAGACACCGCATCCTGAATAGCCTTCATGCAATCGGCAACAAGCTCAGGCGAGCGCATCAGAACCGCGCCAAAGGTGCCCGATTGCACCCGATCACTCGGGCAACCGCAATTCAGGTTGATCTCATCATAGCCCCGCGCCTCGGCCAGCTTGGCCGCTTTGGCCAGCTCCTCAGGGTCCGACCCACCCAGCTGCAGCGCCACCGGATGCTCTTCCTCACTGAAATCCAGCAAATGCACAGCCCCGCCCCGCACCAACGCCGGCGCAGTGACCATCTCGGTATAAAGCAGCGTATGTTTGGACAGCAGCCGGTGCAGATACCGACAATGGCGATCCGTCCAATCCATCATGGGGGCAACGGACAGGCGCGCGGCGGAGTGTAGATCTGGCTTCAAAACACACGCTCCTTGCGGCTTTGTGTCTGGAGGTGCTGCCCCGTCACGCGCATCGAGGCGCAAAAGGCAGCCCAATGATGAATCGGGTGACCCTTCATTTAGCACATCCTTCTGCGGCTTAAAGAGGCAGGCGCTCGGATCACTGCGACCAAGGCTGATCTGAGCGCGCTTTCTGACGTCGTCGCACACGAATTGCCCACGCGAATCACAGTCCGGGACGGCGACCACCCAAGGTAGAAAGGGCAAAATGCCGCCCTCCCAGTGATAACTGCACCCCGACGTCAACGCAGCCAAATGGCCGATTTAGACAGGCTCTTTACACCCCATTATCAAATTCACCCCCCTATCTGCATCGCAATTCACCAGCCCAACCTGACGCCCGCGAAGTATGCACCCTATGACACTGCGCTCCCAGATCCTCCTCCTACCGAGCGACGCGATAGCCGACATGATAGAGAGTTCTCGACTGACGCTATCAACTGAGAGCTTCTTTCCATCCTTCTTGCGATACGTGTTCCAGAGATAGCCGCGCACATTGCGTCCATGTTCCCGTTTGAGGGAGACCAAAGGCATATCCTTTAGCGGGCCCAAAACGTGTTCCATTCGGGAGACATGACGTTCAAGCGGTGTGGTCTTGTCTGGGTCGGCCTTAACGCGTTCTGCCGCGTAGATGTTACGGGCATCCAAAAGCGTGATCGCAGGCGCTTCCAAACTCGGAGCCAAGACAGCCCTAACCACAAGGAGGTCTTCGCCTTGCTTGACCAAGCCTTCGGCAACAATGGTGCGCGCTTCGTCACGGTCGAGACCTTGGACCCCATCAAGCAGACCCTCGGCTCTCAAGATGGCATCACGCCAAAGCATCGCGGGGCTTCGGTTGTTTTCGCCTTTCATCCGCTTTGTCGTTTCGGCCACCAGCCGATCAAATTCGCTGCCTATGGTTTCCCACTCGGCAATCATCTTAGCACCCGACTGATTGCGGAGATGAACCTGAAACCACTCCCTGCCTAAAGCAGCCTGAATACGAGTCGGTATTCTGCGGCGGTAACGCGGGGTGGATTTATCTTTACCCACCATGTCGATGTATTTGAGTTTCATGTGCAGAGCCATTGAAATGTGTCTCCGATGTGTGTCGCATTGTGTGTGCGCCAACAAGTCGAAGTCTCTGATTTACCTGCAAAATAAGGCTCTTTCATTGAGCCAATGGTGCGGGTGGAGGGACTTGAACCCCCACGCCTCGCGGCGCCAGAACCTAAATCTGGTGCGTCTACCAATTTCGCCACACCCGCACGGTCCGCGCGTCTTAGCAAAGCTTGAAACGGGATGCGAGAGGAAAAACGCACTCCCGGCGTAGGTTTTTTCTAAATCGCCTGTGCGATGATTTGCGCCTCGCGCTGATGGGCCACCGGACGCGCTGTTTCACTGACATAAGCGCCGGTTTTCAGCTCGGGAAACAAGGCAAACAGCTCCCGCCGGCTGGCATTTGGCAGCGCCTTGAGCGACTGCGGGCCGGGATTAAAGCTCTCCGTGGCCAACCCGTCAGAGGTGAGGATCTCATGCTGGTCAAATTGCACATGCACATAGGTCACCGCAGGCACATCATGGGCCACCGTGACTGTGCGGTCATTCACCAGATGTGTGGCCGCTGCCAGAACCTCGCGCTCCCCGCACCAGAGCTCCGCGCGCCAACCCAGCAACAGCACACGATGCTGCGGCGACACCAGCATGTCACGATGCGGCATCCCCGGACCAAAGGCATCCTGCCTGATCCGGATCGGGCGAAATTGCGGATGGCTTTTAAGGTCCGCACCGGAAAAAGACACCTGCCCCAGCCAGCGCACCTTCTGAAACCCATTGTCGCGCGTCAGCACCTCATCCCCGACCTCCAGCGCTTCCACCGCCTTTTCGCCGCCCTTCACGACAATCTTTGTGCCAGTGGTGAAACACGGCGGCGCGGCCAGTTCGCTCTCATGCACCGGCGCATTGCCGCCGGGGCCTTCCTTGGCCGAGATAATCTTGAGCGGCACACCGATGGGCGGGAAGCTGTCAACAAAAGCCAAGCCTTCAACGGTGCTGAAGCTGACCTGCGAATTGTTGAAGTTCACCGACAGGATACGGTAGGTTTCCCCGGTGCTGAGGTCTTGCACAACAAATTCGTACTCCGCCTCAAGTCGCAGATTGTCGCCGTAGGTGACACCATCGAAACTCTGATTTCCATCAAGCACTTGCGAATTGTCATTGTCGTCAACATTGGCGTCATCGTCGCGGACAAAGATCTCTTCCCACGCGTTGTCATTCAGCGTGATGGTCTCCCCCACAAGGTGACTGCCGTCGCCCTGCGTGATCCCGTCCAAAATACTGTTGCCGGAGAGGGAAACATGAGATTCCCCCAACGCCCAAAAGCTGTACCGTGCCATTGTACATGCGCGCCTTGTGTCAGTCTGAGTGGCCCCAGCATGACAAAGAGAGCTTGATAACTGCTGAATCGCGCCCCAAAAGCCTCAAACCGCGCGGCAGCACCTCATTTCAACATTGTGCGCAGCACCTGAGGCAAGGTCTCAGGCAAGTCTTCCGCAATCAATCCGGGGCCAAAGACCCGCGCACATTCCACATGCAGCCAGGCGGCCGTTTCCGCCGCATACTGAGGCGCAAATCCACGCGCCAACAGCCCTGTGATGAAGCCCGCAAGCACATCGCCGGAGCCTGCCGTCGCCAACCAAGGCGCGCTGCGCTCATACACCGCCGCGTGCACGCCACACATTCTATAGGGGGAGGCAATCACCGTATCCGGCCCCTTAAACAAAACCGTGCATCCTGCCCGCGCCGCAGCTTCGCGTGTGGCATCCACTTTGGAGTAAGCCGGGCCTTTGGTTGGCCGCGCTGCCAGTCGCTCGGCAATATCCGGAAACAGCCGCGCAAATTCGCCCCCATGCGGAGTGAGCACGACACTCTCATGCAACATCTCAAAAAGCTGCTCTGGCTCCTCCGCAAAAGCGCTCAGCGCATCGGCATCCAGAACAGTTGCGCGCTTTGATTTTAACGCCTCAGGCACCAAATCCCGCGCGCGCTCCTGCCCCAATCCGGGGCCAAGACAAAGTGCATTGAGCCTTTCATCCTGCAGAACCTCTGCCAGCGCCGCGCCATCCGCGACCCGCTGCAACATCAGCGCGGTGATCTGACAGGCCACCTCCTGCTGCGCCGCTGGCGGCACCCCAAGTGTCACCAACCCTGCACCAATCCGCAACGCCCCACGTGCCGCAAGCCGCGCTGCGCCGGTTTTACCGGAACCACCGGAGAGGATCAGCGCATGGCCGTGAGAGAATTTATGGTGCGGCGCCTGTTTATCCAAATCAACAGGCAGCTGTGTCACCTCCCCCACGCGCTGTTCCGCGGGGATCACATGGCCATGCCTTTCAAGCAAACCAATGTCTTTCAGTGTCACAGCCCCGCAAAAGGCCGGTCCATCCTTCAAAACATGTCCCAGCTTTTTGCGGTGGAAGGTCACCACAAGGTCTGCCGGAATACATGTGCCCAACACAGCGCCGCTGTCGCTGCACAAGCCGGTCGGAATATCGACCGCCACAACCTTACAACCAGCCTCTGCCATGGCCTCGCGCAGATTCTGATCCGCGAACATAGAAAAAACTGATTTAAACGGTCGCGTCAGCCCGGTGCCAAACAGCGCATCGACAACAAGGTCACAAGGACCTTCGATGTGCACACTATCATCCACCAATGGTGGCGGATCAATCGCGCGCGTGCGGACCGCCCCCAACTCCAACCACCGCTCATAGTTCTCACGTGCATCAGGCGGTAATTTCTCTGCATCCCCATAAAGAAACACCTCCAGCTCCCAGCCAAGCTGATGCAACAGCCGCGCCACCACAAAACCGTCCCCGCCATTGTTGCCCGGCCCGCAAAGCACCACCGCCCCCTTTCTCCTTCCTGAAGTATCCCGGGGGTATGGGGGCTGCCCCCCATCAGAACCTGCGTATGGGGGCTGACCGCCTTCCAAACCACTCTCTCGGAGCGGCTTGTCCTGCAAAGCGCCAGCATCACCCAACGCCGGCCACTGCTCAAAAATCGCTTCGACAACACCCCGCCCGGCCCGCTCCATGAGCTCCAATCCGGTGACCTCGCCCGACTCAATTGCGGTTTGCTCAATGGCGCGCATTTGGGCAGCCGTCAAAATTTCGCTCATTCTCGATGCATCCCGCGATTCTATTCCGCTTATTTGCGCGCCTTATTGCCTATTTTTTAATCACACAGCATGTTTCCGATAGGCGCATTCACAATGTGTTACCCTATCCAATTGTGACCCCCCATCGAAAGTGGTCTGTCAACTGACAAGAACGCACCTGAGGAGGAGCCTCCACATGAAGAAGATCGAAGCCATCATCAAGCCGTTCAAGCTTGATGAAGTGAAAGAAGCACTGCAGGATTTTGGCATCCAGGGTCTGAGCGTTGTCGAAGTCAAAGGCTTCGGTCGCCAGAAGGGTCACACAGAGCTCTATCGCGGCGCTGAATATGTCGTTGATTTTCTGCCCAAGGTGAAAATCGAAGTTGTGCTTGAATCCGATCAGGTGGACGGCGCAATCGAGGCCATCGTGGGCGCTGCCAAAACCGACAAGATCGGCGACGGCAAGATCTTTGTCTCCCCTGTGGAGCAAGCCATTCGCATCCGTACCGGCGAGTCCGGCCCGGACGCGCTGTAATCACACTTAAATTCTAAAGCAATCAGAAGGACAAAGGGAATGAGCGCAGACGCAGTTCTCCAGCTGATCAAAGACGAAGATGCGGCCTATGTCGACATCCGTTTCACCGACACACGCGGCAAGCTGCAGCACGTGACCGTGGACGTGGATCTCGTTGACGAAGACTTCCTCGAAGAAGGCTTCATGTTTGACGGCTCCTCCATCGCTGGCTGGAAATCCATCGAAAACTCCGACATGAAACTGATCCCAGACACCACCTCTGCGTATGTCGATCCGTTCTATGCCGAGAAAACCATCTGCATCCACTGCTCCATCGTTGAGCCTGACACCGGCGAAGCTTACGAGCGTGACCCACGCGGCACCGCCGAAAAAGCCGAAGCTTACCTGAAGTCCTCCGGCATCGGTGATGTGGCTTACATGGGCCCGGAAGCGGAATTCTTCCTGTTCGACGACGTTCGCTTTGAGAACAAAATCAACAAAGTATCCTACGAAGTTGATGCGATCGACGGCTCCTGGAACACCGACACCGAATACGAAATGGGCAACATGGGCCACCGCCCTGGTGTCAAAGGCGGCTACTTCCCGGTAAACCCAACCGACGACAGCCACGACCTGCGTTCCGAGATGCTCTCCACCATGAAGCGTCTGGGCATGAAAACTGACAAGCACCACCACGAAGTGGCGTCCTGTCAGCACGAGTTGGGGCTGATCTTTGACAGCCTGACCAAGCAAGCCGACGAGCTGCAGAAGTACAAATACGTGATCCACAACGTGGCCGCGTCCTACGGCAAATCCGCCACCTTCATGCCAAAGCCGATCTACGGCGACAACGGCACCGGCATGCACGTGAACATGTCCATCTGGAAAGACGGCAAGCCGCTCTTTGCAGGCGACAAATACGCGGACCTGTCTGACGAAGCTCTGTACTTCATCGGCGGCATCCTGAAGCACGCAAAAACCCTGAACGCCTTCACCAACCCATCGACCAACTCCTACAAGCGTCTGATCCCGGGTTTTGAAGCACCAGTTCTGCGCGCCTACTCCGCACGCAACCGCTCCGGCTGTGTCCGTATCCCATGGACCGAAAGCCCGAAAGCCAAGCGCGTTGAAGCCCGCTTCCCAGATCCATCTGCCAACCCATACCTGTGCTTCGCAGCGCTGCTGATGGCTGGCCTTGACGGCATCAAGAACAAGATCGATCCAGGCGAAGCCATGGACAAGAACCTCTACGATCTGCCTGCTGAAGAACTGGCTGGCATCCCGACCGTATGTGGCTCCCTGCGCGAAGCTCTGGAAGCACTGACTGCAGATCACGACTTCCTGCTGGCAGGCGACGTGTTCACCAAAGACCAGATCGAAGGCTACATCGAGCTGAAGATGGAAGAGGTGGAGCACTACGAGCACACCCCGCACCCAGTCGAATTCGGCATGTACTACAGCTGCTAAGCTGTATCGGGCCAGTGAAACGAAAGGGCGCTCTTCAGAGCGCCCTTTTTGCATGGCGTACACTTACGCGTAGACAATGTAGTCTTCACAGAGAATAGTTGCCGCGACAGTAAGGCGTTTCCCAAAATGACCCGAGACATCAAATCCGAAACAGCCAAAACCAAGGCCCGCCTGCGTGCAGACGAGATCAAAGACTTTCGGTGCAAAAACCTTATTGCCGTGATCGAAAACCCTACCGACATTCGCAATATCGGCACGGTCATTCGCAACGTGAATGCAATGGGGGTCGAGAAGCTATATATCGTCGATGCTTTCAACGCCCTGCCTGAAAATTGGCAAGACATGCGGGAACAAAAAACACTCGCCAAATCTTCGGTCTCGGCCATCAAATGGACTTTTGCGAAACGCTTTTCCAGCACTGAAGAGTGTCTCAGCCATTTGGAAAAGAACGGTTTCACGTCAATTGCAACATCGCCTCACGTCAAAGACAAAAAGAGCCTTTATCTTCACGAAGGAGATTTCACCTCCCCCCATAAACTGGCCGTCTGGTTCGGAAACGAAAGCCAAGGAATAAGCGACCTTGCGGTTAGCCGAAGCTCCATATGCGTGGCCATTCCGATGTTTGGAATGATTGAGAGCCTGAATTTAGGAACGAGTTCGGGGATTGTGCTTTATGAAGTCACAAAACAAAGGCGTGCCTATCAAAGCAAGTACCGAAAGAAGAACAAAGGCGGTGCGCGGGAGATACCGCTGCCGACGGAGTTGCCGCTCAAAGAGGTCTAACGCACCCCTTCGCGCCCCTTATCCACCCGGTAATACGCCCACAACAGCCGCGCCGCCACGCTGCGCCAGGGGGACCACGCCTCCGCCATCTCCCGCAGCGCCCGCTCCTTGGGGCGCTCCGGCAGGTCAAACAGCATCCGCGCACTTTCCTGAAGGGCCAGATCGCCGGGCGCAAACACATCTGCGCGGCCCAGCGAAAACATCGCATAGATTTCCGCCGTCCAGATGCCAATGCCGCTCACTTTGGTCAAGGTTTTGAACACCACCTTATTGGGGGCTTCGCGCAGCGCGTCAAAATCAATGCCCTCTGCCGCCAAGGCCCGCGCATAGCGCATCTTCTGGCGGCTCAAGCCCACGCCCTTCAAATCCTCTTCGCTTGCAGCCATCACGGCCTCAGGCGTCACCAGCCCCGCCTCCTGCATCCGCCCCCAGATCGCCGCCGCCGAGGCCACGCTCACCTGTTGGCTGACAATCGCGCTCAACAGCTGATCAAACCCGTCCGGCCGCAGCCGCAGCGGCAGATCTCCGGTCAGCGCCAGCGCGCGTTCAAACCGCGCATCCTGCGCCGCAAGCCAGGCGGCCCCTTCCGCCACGCAGGCATCCGTTTTGATAATCCGACCCACGGCCATCGCCCGCCTCCCTCTTCTCGTCTTTAGCTTTAGGCGCACACCACGCGCCACTCAACTCCTGAAACCGCTGCCAGCCCGCCTACCCGGCACAACAACAATCGCAACCCGTTTCCTGCGCAATCACACTTACAGATAAACACATTCACATATCGTGATGCGTTAATGATGCCGCAACGCTGGACCTGAGCTAGTGAACAAGCTAACGCTTGGCGCATGAGCACTGTAGTAGACGACACCCGCGCCCGCCGTACCGTATTCATTCTGGTTCTGGCACAAGCCTTCCTTGGCGCCCAGATGCCGATGATCTTCACCATTGGCGGCCTTGCGGGGCAATCGCTGGCGTCCAACCTCTGTTTCGCGACCCTGCCGATTTCGCTGATCGTTCTGGGCTCCATGCTCTCGGCCACGCCGATCTCCAACATCATGCAGAAATACGGCCGCCGCGTGGGTTTCCTGCTGGGTGCATTAGGCGGCGCACTCGGTGGCGCCATCGGTGCTTACGGGCTTTATCTCAGCTCCTTTCCGGTGTTCCTGCTGGGATCCTTTATGACCGGCATCTATATGTCCGCGCAGGGTTTTTACCGCTTTGCTGCCGCTGATACCGCTTCTGATGCCTTCCGCCCCAAAGCCATCTCCTATGTCATGGCGGGGGGCCTGCTCTCCGCGATTGTCGGCCCGCAGCTGGTCAAAGTCACCTCCGACGCGATGATCGTGCCTTTCATGGGCACCTACTTCGGCGTGATCGCCCTCAATGTGGTCGGCTCACTGCTCTTTCTGTTCATCGACATCCCAACACCCGAAGCCCCGACCAAGGACGCTCCCAAGGGCCGCAGCCGTTGGGAGCTGATCACCACCCCCCGCATCGCCGTGGCCGTGATCTGCGCCATGGTGTCCTATGCGCTGATGAACCTCGTGATGACCTCCACGCCCCTCGCTGTGGTGGGTTGCGGCTTTGAACAGAACGACGCCGCCGATGTGGTCACCGCACACGTGCTGGCGATGTTTGCCCCGTCGTTCTTCACCGGCCACCTGATCGCGCGCTTTGGGGTTGAGAAAATCCTCGCCCTTGGCCTGCTGATCCTTGCCGGTGCCGGTGCCGTGGCGCTTCAGGGCGTGGAGCTTGAGAACTTCTTCATCGCGCTCATCCTGCTGGGCCTTGGCTGGAACTTCGGCTTCATCGGGGCCACCACCATGCTGGCAGGCGCACATGAGCCAAGCGAGCGCGGCCGCATGCAGGGCATGAACGACTTCATCGTCTTTGGCGGTGTGACCGTGGCCTCACTGGCCTCCGGCGGTCTGATGAACTGCTCCGGCGGCAGCGCCGTTGCCGGCTGGACCAGCGTCAACCTCGCGATGGCGCCTTTCCTGATGCTGGCCGGTGGTGCCTTGATATGGCTGGTGCTGCGCCCACAGGAAGAGACCGCCTGAGCGTCTCATCTTCATTCTGCCAAAAATACTCAAAATCGACGTTGTATCATCAGGCGCCGCGTTTGACTTGTCTTACCAGCGGCCCGACAGGGCGCGCCACATCAGGCCCGCACGTTTGCCAAACTCGCTCATGCCAAGCGCCCCTGCGGCCACGCGCTCCGGCTCCCGCGCCGCCTGACGCAAGATCGCCTCTGCCTGCCAGGCTGCGAAAAACGCCTGCCCCGCCGCCGCGCTCACCGCTTTGCGACTGGTCCGCGCCCGCTTCAGCCGCGCGAGGCCAGCCTCTGCCAACGCCGCCACGGCCTCCGGGCGTCCATCCACCAGCGGCACACGTTTGGCCTCTTCCAGCGCCGGGATCGCCTTGAGCCAATTGGCCAGCCCCAGCGCATAGCCGACAGCCTGAGCCTCCTCTGGTGCACAGGTCCCAAGCGCTTGCGCCGCCACCTGCATCAACCCGCCAGAGGTCTGCTCCAGATAGCGCTCAAAATGTGCCGCATCCTCAAACGGATCACGATAAATGTCCCAGCGCCGCGCCTCGATCAGCTGATCCAGCAGTGCCGAGCTTTCGCCATCCAGCACCAGTGCCAGAGGCGTGACCACCTCATGACGGCGCACCATCCCGCCCGCTTTGATTTCCTCCAAAGCGTCGCGCCACCATTGCAGGCGCATCTCCGCAATCATGCTCTCCTGCGTCACCCAGGGCGCGCGCGCCACCTCGACGTTAAATGCATAGATCGGCAAAAGCTTTTCCCGCGCCGCCGGTTTGGCCGCCATGGTCGCGGCAAACCGATCGGGGTCCGCCTTCTGCACCAATGCGGCGCAGGCAGCGATATCCTCTGCCGCATCAGATGCCATCACCGCTGCCCCTCAGCATTCACCTGCGCGCGCAGCCGCATCAGACCGCCACCCGCGTGCCATCCTGCGCAAGCTTCCAGTTCAACGCATCCAAAAGCGCGCCAAAGCTTGCATCCACAATGTTGGCAGAGACCCCCACCGTGGCCCAGCGCCGCCCTTTGTCATCCTCAAAGTCTATGATCACGCGGGTCACAGCCTCGGTGCCGCCATTGGTTATGCGCACCTTGAAGTCCACCAGACGCACATCATCGATGACACCCTGATACGGGCCAAGATCCGCCTTCAGCGCCTGCCACAGCGCGTTCACCGGGCCTTCGTCACTCAGATCATCGGCGTGATCGTTTTTGAAATAGCTGGTGGTCTTGGCCCCATTGGGCAGCTGCACGGTCACCACCGCTTCGCTTTCCACCACCGTCGCCCCACGCGCATTGCGGCGGCGCTCTGAAATCACGCGGTAGCGCTCCACGTCAAAATAGCTCGCCCCCAGCCCCAACGCATCGCGCGCCAGCAGCTCAAAGCTCGCCTGCGCGGTATCATAGCTGTAACCTTTGGCCTCGGCCTGTTTGATCCGGTTGAGAATGTCGCCCAGCGCCGGATCGCCCTTCTCCACATCCAGCCCCGCGTCGCTCAGCCGTTTGCGCAGATTGCTCTGCCCCGCCTGATTGGACATCGGAATGATGCGCGCATTGCCGACCACAGCCGGATCAATATGCTCATAGGTGCTAGGATCTTTCAGGATCGCGCTGGCATGCAGCCCGGCCTTATGGGCAAAGGCACTCGCCCCCACATAAGCCGACTGCCGCATCGGCACGCGGTTGAGAATGTCATCGAGCATCCGGCTGGTGCGCGTCAGCCCGGTCAAAGCCTCCTTGGACACGCCAATCGCAAACTGGCTGGCATAGGGCTCTTTGAGCAGCAATGTCGGGATCAGCGTCGTCAGGTTGGCGTTGCCACAGCGCTCGCCCAACCCGTTCAGCGTGCCTTGTATTTGCCGTGCGCCCGCATCCACCGCCGCCAGCGAGTTGGCCACGGCGTGTTCGGTGTCATTATGGGTGTGAATGCCCAGATGATCGCCGGGAATGCCCGCCGCAATCACCGCCTTGGTGATCTCGTAAACCTCACGCGGCAAGGCCCCGCCATTGGTATCACACAACACCACCCAGCGCGCACCCGCTTCATAGGCCGCCTTCACCGCCTCAAGCGCATACGCCGGGTTGGCCTTATAGCCATCAAAGAAATGCTCCGCATCAAACAGCGCTTCCCGTCCCCGCGCCACCATATGGGCCATGGATTTGGAGATGTTCTCGGTGTTCTCTTCCAGCGTGATGCCCAGCGCCTTGGTCACGTGGAAATCATGGCTCTTGCCGACCAGACAGACCGCCTCCGTGCCCGCATTCAGCACACCCGCCAGCACATCGTCATTCTCCGCCGACATGCCCGCCCGTTTGGTCATGCCAAAGGCGGTAAAGGTCGCGTCGAGCTTGGGTTTGGTTTCAAAAAACGCGCTGTCGGTGGGGTTCGCGCCGGGCCAGCCGCCTTCGATATAATCAATGCCCAGCGTATCCAGCGCCGCCGCAATCTGTGCCTTTTCATCGGTCGAAAACTGCACACCCTGCGTCTGCTGCCCATCGCGCAATGTGGTGTCGTAGAGATAGAGGCGTTCTTTAGTCATTGCTCGCTCCCGCTGGCCCGTCTTTTTCTTGGTATCAATAATCTCAGTCGGGCCGTTTGAGGCCCGACCGCCTGTGGCCATCTAGATTGCTTCCAGCTTGGCTGCATCAAAGCCCGCCGCTGCAAGTAGTTCAACACCCGCCTTGCTCATGCGCACCTCGACACCGGCCTCTGTGAGCGCTGTCTTGATCCGGTCCACCTCGGCGAAATCCTTGGTCTCCATCGCCTTGGCCCGCGCCTCAGCCAAAAGTGTCTCATAGGCTGACAGATCAACGCCTTCCGCCCATGCGCCCATCTCTGCGGTCAACAGCCCAAGGAACTGCGCCCCCGCCAAGAGTTTGGCCGCATCACCAGCACTGGCAAACTGGTGCAAAGCCGCAATCGCGCCTGCGGTGTTCAGATCATCCGCCACAGGCTGCAGCACCTCGGCGGGAACCTCCGCAGCAGGCGCAACATCCGCCGTCAGCGTCCGCCACTTGCGCAACGTCGCCTCGGTCTCCGCCGCCTTCTTGGCGGTCCAGTCCATCGGCTTGCCATAGTGGGTAGACAGGAACACAAAGCGGATAACCTCCCCCGGCACACCGGGGTTGCCATCATGCCCATCCAGCAGATCGCGCACGGTGAAGAAGTTGCCAAGGCTCTTGGACATCTTCTTGCCCTCCACCTGCAGCATCTCATTGTGCAGCCAGTAATTCGCCATCGGCGCGCCTTTGTTGGCACAGCAGCTCTGCGCAATCTCATTCTCATGGTGCGGGAACATCAGATCATTGCCGCCCCCGTGAATGTCAAAAGACGCACCCAGAATTTCATAAGACATGGCAGAGCACTCAATGTGCCAGCCCGGACGCCCCCGCCCCCATGGGCTGTCCCACCCGGGCAGATCCGCGCTTGAGGGTTTCCAGAGCACAAAGTCCATCGGATCTTCTTTGTAGCTCGCCACCTCAACCCGCGCGCCCGCGATCATGTCGTCCACCGAACGGCCAGACAGCTTGCCGTAGTCGTCATATTTGCGCACCCGGAACAGCACATGCCCGTCATGGGCGTAGGCAAACCCATCCGCGATCAGCTTCTCGATCATGGTGATCATCTGGTCGATATACTGCGTGGCACGCGGCATGTGGTTGGGCTCAAGCGCCCCAAGCGCGCCCATATCATCCAGATACCATTGTGTGGTTTCCGCTGTGATCTCGCCAATCGCACGCCCGCTTTCCGCCGCCCGTGCGTTGATCTTGTCATCCACATCCGTGAAGTTGCGCACGTAAGTCACGGCATCCTTGCCATAGACCTCCCGCAACAGCCGGTAGAGCACATCGAACACCACAACAGGGCGTGCATTGCCAATATGCGCCCGGTCATAAACCGTCGGCCCACAGACATACATCCGCACATCATCCGCATTGATTGGCGTAAAAATCTCTTTCTTACGGCTCAGAGTGTTGTGCAGCGTGATCTCGGTTCGGATCTCAGTCATAAGTGGCTCCTCAGCACACGGGTTTCGCGTGGCGGGCTTACCAATTCTGTCTCATTTTTGAAAGTGAAGAACGGCCCGCGTGACGATGTCAGCAGGTAATGCAGCAGCAAATAATGATGGTGCGTACAGGGTTCATGAGCGCGACCCTAGGCGGCACATGCCATGGCGTCAAGGCTGGTTTTTGCGCTGTTGACCTGATGCCCGGCCCGGCTCATGCTCTCCCCATGAGCCGCGAAACCATCAATTCGATTTGTGCCACCTTTCCGGGTGCGGAGCTGGCCGATCCTTTTGGCGGCGGGCATGACGCTTGGAAAGTCGGCGGCAAGATGTTTGCCTGTATTGGCAGCGCTGACACCGGGGTTTCCGTGAAAACCGACAGCATTGAGACAGCGCAAATGCTGATCGATGCGGGTGTTGGGGTGAAAGCGCCTTACTTTCATCGCAGCTGGATTCACCTACCAATGGACGGAGATGAGGAAGAGCTTCATCATCGCATTCGCGTCTCTTACACAATCGTGCGATCAGGTCTGACAAAGAAGATGCAAGCCAGCTTGCCGCCCTTTGAAATGTGAAAGAGACCCGGGATTGCCTCACCCAAGGTCTCTCATTTATTTATATTTTACAGCATATTGATGCGCGAAACTTATGTGTCACTCAAGGTTTGAGAGCAATTTCCAAGCCGCGCGCGGGTTTGCCGCCCCAGAGGCAGCGGAAGGGTCAAAGTGATCTTGCGACCGGTCTGGGCGAGCACCGTCAAGCCGATGCCCACCGCTGTGACCCCGGCACCAACCCAGCTCACCGCACCATACCGCTCACCTAACATAAGCACACCGATCACCAGCCCCACAGCAGCCGCCACATAGCCGATCTGGCTCAACAGCACAGGGCCACCCAGCTTTTGCAGCCGGAAGTAGGCCGGAAACGTCAGCGCTGCGGCAACCCCCTGAACCGTCGCGGCCCAGGGCACTTCAGAAATACGGCCCAAATCGACGCCTTCGCCACGCCAGACCATCGCGGCCAGCAGCGCAACGATCGCCACCCCATGGCTCCAGAACGCCAATGCCATCGGATGCGCCCCTTCAGGCCAGTCAAGACTGCGATAGACATTGCCCGCCGCGAGGATCAGCGGAATGGTCAGCCCCACAAGGGACCACAGGATTGTGCCATCCACACCGCCACGTCCAAAGGCCACCATCAACGCACCGATCAAACCAAATCCGATGCCCCAAAGTCCTAGCCGTCCGGGCGCTTTCATGCCAAACAGCACCGACAGCGCAAGTGTCGCCACGGGGGAAAGCGCAAACATCATCCCGACCTGCCCCGCGCCAAGCTTTGGCACCAGCGCAAAGATCATCAGGTTGATCCCGGCAAAGCTCACCAGACCTGAAATCACCACATAGCGCAGCATCTGTCCTCTGGGCAGCTGCATCTGGCGGCGCACCCCCAACACGGGCAACAGGCTCAAACTGGCACCAAGCGACACCAGCAAGGCCCAGACCATGGGCGACACACCCGCCGCAAAAGAAATCTTGCTCAGAGGGAAGCCGACGCCCAACAGGGCGCCGCACCAGAGCAACAGGCCGACCGGGCCCACGCCGCGTACATCAGGCATAGCTCACCACCTCATATTCAATCTCGTCCGGCCCATCGAAATAGAACCGCTTTCCCGGCTCGTAGTCGGCATGGCTGGTCGGCACAAATCCTGCCGCCTTCACCCGTGCCTCAATCAGGTCGAGATCACGCACCACGATCCCCACATGGTTCAGCCCACCAGCCCTGTAGTAGCTGCTTTCCGCATTTTGAATATCCACGGGCGACGCATAGAGCGCGAGATAGCTTTCTGCCTCCCCGACATGCACGCTGTAGCCACCATGGATGGAATCACCTTCCCAACGAACCTGCCAGTCAAACAAATCACACAGAATGGCGGCGGTCGCCTTCGGTTCACGGACGGTCAGGTTCACATGCTCAAGTTTCATCTCTCTGGTCCTTCCTCAAAATCATCGATGGACACAGGCTAATTCTTCAAGTTAACTTGAGCTCAAGAAGTTTTTTCCATTTAAAAACAATGCACCGATGAAAACGCCGCGCCCCATTCGCCTTCGTCCCACCGGTTTGACCATCGGTCAGATCGCCGAGCGCACCGGCCTCGCCCCCTCTGCCATCCGCTTCTATGAGGAGCAGGGCATCGTCTTTCCCCACCGCACCGACACCGGCCAGCGCCGTTATGAGCGCGCCGACATCCGGCGCCTCTCCTTTGTGATGATCTCCCAATCGCTGGGCTTTTCGATCTCCGAAATCCGCACCGCCCTCGCGACACTGCCGGAAAACCGCACCCCTACCAAAGCCGACTGGCAGGCCATTTCCGAACAATTCCGCCGCGCGCTGGACGCGCGCATAGCCCAGATGACCGCCCTGCGCGACCGGCTTGACGGCTGCATCGGCTGCGGCTGCCTCAGCCTGTCCAACTGCAAACTCTACAACCCCGAAGACCGCGCCCGCACCCGCGGCACCGGCCCGCGCTACCTTATGGGCGACACCCCATCAGACCTCTAGCGCCAGCCTTTCTCATTCGCAAAATATCCCGGGGTGGCCACATCGCAGATGTGGCAGGGGCAGCGCCCCTTCCAACCCCGACACCCCAGAACGCGGCGTATGTGTTACTTGCCACTCCAATCCGCCTTATCACTCAGCATCGCGCCGCCACAAATGGCGGAAATGCCCCCCATCACCACATTGAATTTGACTTCCGGCCCGTCCATCAGCCACCACAGGCGCAACAACTATTCGGGGAGCGCGACATGAAACTATCTGAACGTCTGACAGACATCACCGGCGGCGGATCTGACGGCTGGGATGTGTTTTACAAAGCCCGCCGCATGGTGGCTGAGGGCGTGAATGTTACCGAGCTCACCATCGGTGAACATGACATCCGCACCGACCCGATCATCCTCGCTGCAATGGATCAATCCGCGCGTGGCGGTCACACCGGCTATGCCATGGTGCCCGGCACCCAGGAGCTGCGCGAAACCGTGGCGGCACGTCTGTCGGAGCGCACCGGCGTGCCAACCAGCTACAAAAACATCCTGATCACACCGGGCGGTCAGTCTGCGCTCTTTGCCGCGCATACCGCAACTTGTTCCGCTGGTGCGCGTGCGCTCTATATCGATCCCTATTATGCCACCTACCCCGGCACCATCCGCGGCGTCGGTGCGGTGCCTGTGCCAATCCGCACCCACGCGGACAACGCCTTTAAACCCCGCCCCGAAGAGATCGCTGCCGAGGCCGCCAAAGGGGCGGCGTCCCTGTTGATCAACACCCCGAATAACCCCACCGGTACCGTCTACGGCCGCGACACACTGGAAGGCATCGCAGAGGTCTGTATCACCCATGACCTCTGGCTGATTTCAGATGAGGTCTATGACACGCAGGTCTGGGAAGGCGATCATATCAGCCCCCGCGCCCTGCCCGGCATGGCCGAGCGCACGCTGGTGGTCGGTTCCATGTCCAAGAGCCACGCCATGACCGGCAGCCGCATCGGCTGGATCGCCGGCCCGGAAGAGGCCATCACCCATCTGATCAATCTCGCAACCCACACCACCTACGGTGTGCCCGGCTTCATTCAGGACGCCGCTGTCTTTGCTCTGGCTAGGGGCGTACCTTTGGAAGAAGAGGTCTCCGCCCCCTTCAAACGCCGCCGCGAATTGGCCAAAGCCATTCTGGGCGAGCAAAACACAGTGGGGCTGATCCCCGCTCAAGGCGCAATGTATATCATGCTCGATGTGCGCGCGACGGGCCTGTCGGGCGAAGAATTTGCCAACTCGCTGCTCGACACCCACCACATCGCGACCATGCCGGGTGAGAGCTTCGGCCAATCCGCCCACGGCCATATCCGCGTAGCCATGACCGTTGCTGACGACCGCTTTGAAACGGCGCTGCGCACCCTCGTGGCCCATGCTGAAAAGCTGTCAGAGCAGGTCCCTGCATAGAGAACAGCCTCCGGTACCGCGCTGACATCCGGCTAAAATCCCGGCTAAAATCTTTGTGAAACGCCTGTTCGCGACAAATGTCGCTTTTGGACGGGACGCGACGATTTTGGCCTCACAAACTGCCTTGTATTGGGAGGAGCCAATGCAAGGCGTGCGCAGCAAAATCAAACTGGTGAGCCGCACCATCGGGGCCGAACGCGGCCGCGCGGCACGGGGTCGCCCGTAAGACGTTGTCAGAAAGCACTTTCTCACAACACTTACAGGACAGACCCACACATGAATGCACCATCTCCCCGCCGGTCCGGCGGTCGCGCCGCCCGTCGCGCTTCCCGCGCAGCACCGCTGACACAAGACATCCGTCCCATTCGCCCCGGTATGGAAGGCGGCCAGTACAAACCGCTCACTGAGCGCGACATGCAGCGCATCCACGAAACCGCGCTGGATGCACTTGAGCAGATCGGTCTCGCGGACGCCCCGCAAAGCGGCATCGACATCATGACCGCCGCGGGCGCAATTTTGGGCGAGGATGGCCGCTTGCGCTTCCCCCGCGCCTTGGTCGAAGACATGCTCGCAAAGGCTTGTAAAGACATCTCTTTGCGCGGCCGCGACCCGCAATATGATCTCCAGCTCTCCGGCAACCGCGTGCATTTTGGCACCGCCGGTGCCGCTGTGCATATGGTCGACATCGACGGCAAAGAGTACCGCGACAGCACCCTGCAGGATCTGCACGACGCCGCCCGCATCGCCGAACAGCTGGAAAACATCCACTTCCTGCAGCGCCCCATGGTGGCGCGCGATGTGACCGACAACCGCGAGCTGGACTACAACACCATCTACGCCTGCTGTGCGGGCACCAAGAAACACATCGGTGTCAACTTCACCGAGCCTGATTATGTCGCCGACGGGCTGGAGCTTCTGCATATGATCGCGGGCGGCGAAGACGCCTGGCGGGCACGCCCCTTTGTCAGCAACACCAACTGCTTTGTGGTGCCGCCGATGAAGTTCGCCACCGAAAGCTGCGAGGTCATGGAAGCCTGCATTCGCGGCGGCATGCCTGTGCTGCTGCTCTCTGCCGGCATGGCAGGGGCCACCGCGCCGTCCACCGTAGCGGGCGCCATTGTGCAGGCCACGGCGGAATGCCTCGCGGGCATCGTCTATGTCAACGCGCTGGCGCCGGGCCACCCGGCGATCTTTGGCACTTGGCCCTTTGGCCTTGATCTGCGCAGCGGCGCCATGACGGTTGGCTCCGGCGAGCAGGCCCTGCTCTCAGCAGGCTGCGCTCAGATGCATAAATTCTACGGCCTGCCCGGCGGCGCGGCGGCCGGGGCCAGCGATTCCAAACTGCCCGACATGCAGGCGGGCTGGGAACAGATGTGCTCCAATGTCATGGCCGGTCTCTCCGGCCTCAATATGGTCTATGAGGCCGCTGGCATGCATGCCTCGCTTTTGGGCTTCTGCCATGAAAGCCTGATCTTGGGCGATGATCTGATCGGTCAGGCCCTGCGCTGTGTGCGCGGCATTGAGGTCGATGAGGAAACCCTCGCGCTGGAGCAGATCCGCGAAGTTTGTCTGGGTGGCCCCGGCCATTATCTGGGCACAGACGCCACCCTGTCGCGTATGCAGAAAGACCATGTCTATCCAACCTTTGGCGACCGGACCTCACCCAAGGAATGGTCTGAGGTGGGCAAACCGGACCTGATCGAAACCGCCCGCAAGCGCAAAGAGGAGATCCTCGCCACCACCGCTTCCGCGCGGTTTGACCCGGAGCTGGATCAGGCCATCCGCGCCCGTTTCAACATCCACCTACCGCAATAACACCCTGACCAATAACAAAAGGCGCCCGACAGATCGCGGCGCCTTTCCTCTTGCCCTAAATATCCTTGGGGGAATCGCAGCTTTGACGCGATGGGGGCAAAGCCCCCTCTCCCTTGCTTACCTGTGCTCAGACTTTCGCCAGCTGTGCCTCACGCGCATCGCGCAGGCGGGCAAAATCATCCCCCGCGTGGTAAGACGAGCGCGTCAGCGGCGTGGCCGAAACCATCAGGAAGCCTTTGCCATAAGCGGCTTTCTCATAGCTTGCAAATTCCTCAGGGGTCACAAAGCGATCCACACCGTGGTGCTTGGGTGTTGGCTGCAGATATTGGCCAATGGTCAGGAAATCGACATCCGCGGCGCGCATGTCATCCATCACCTGTTTGACCTCTGGCTCCTTCTCGCCCAGCCCGACCATGATGCCGGATTTGGTGAAGATCGACGGATCGAGCTCTTTCACCCGCTGCAGCAAACGCAGGGAGTGGAAGTAACGTGCGCCCGGACGCACCTCCAGATAGAGGCCCGGCACGGTTTCCAGATTGTGGTTGAACACATCCGGCTTGGCTTCCACGACGGTTTCCAGTGCACCCGGCTTGGCTTTCAGGAAGTCCGGCGTCAGAATTTCAATGGTGGTCTTGGGCGAGCGATGCCGCACCGCGCGGATCGTCTGGGCAAAATGCTCCGCCCCGCCGTCATCCAGATCATCACGGTCCACCGAGGTGATCACCACGTGGTTCAGCCCCAGCTTCTGCACCGCCATGGCCACCCGGCCCGGCTCAAAGGCATCCAGCCCGTCAGGCTTGCCGGTCGCAATGTTGCAGAAGGTACAGCCGCGGGTACAAATCTCGCCCATGATCATCATGGTGGCGTGGCCCTGGCTCCAGCATTCCCCGGCATTCGGGCAACCCGCTTCCTCACACACGGTGACAAGCTTGTTCTCCCGCATGATCTTCTTGGTCGCGTTATAGCCTTCGCCGGTTGGCGCCTTCACACGAATCCACTTGGGCTTTTTGGGCTGAGCATTGTCCTTGCGGTGCGCCTTCTCAGGGTGGCGCTGCTCTGGCAGCTTCAGATCACGCAATTCTGGGTCCTCCCGACCGTCTGGGTTTGCAGAATGTAACATATGTCAATCTGGCAGCCACTACCAGAAGTGCATGACAGCTATGCATTTGACGCCGGAATGCACAACTATTTGGTTAATTTCGGAGAACAATAGACTCTTACGCAACTGCAGCATTGCACCCCAATTTGGAATCATTATAGATCACGGAAAATCAAACATCTGTTAAGGAAAACATCGATGCAAGTTGGCATAAAAGTCCCCAATGTTGTCTTCAAAACCCGCGTGCGTGACGAAGCCGTAGGTGGCCCAAACCCGTTCCGCTGGCAGGACATGTCCAGCGATGACTACTTCAAAGGCAAGCGCGTCATCCTGTTCTCCCTTCCTGGTGCGTTCACCCCGACCTGCTCCACCTACCAACTGCCTGGTTTTGAAGAGAACTTCGCCAAATTCCAGGAACTCGGCATCGACAACATCTACTGCATGTCCGTCAACGACAGCTTTGTGATGAACAAATGGGCCGAAGCTCAGGGCGTGAAAAACGTCGACGTGATCCCTGACGGTTCCGGCGAATTCACCCGCAAAGTTGGCATGCTGGTGCGCAAAGACAACCTCGGCTTCGGCCTGCGCTCCTGGCGCTACGCTGCCATCATCAACAACGGTGTTGTTGAGGCATGGTTTGAAGAGCCAGGTCTCGAAGACAACCACGGCGAAGACCCGTATGGCGAGAGCGCTCCGGAAAACCTGCTGAAGTATCTGGAAGCAGCCAACGTGGAAACTGCCGCGTAAACGCTTTGCCAGAGGCAAATCAGAGGGTCGGTGCCAGGCGCGCCGACCCTTTTCTTTTGCCGCTCTCTTGCCGCGTCTCTCCCCGGGCAGCTAGCCGATGTAGTCGCCCGCGCCGCCTTTGTGGGCCTGATAGAAATCCCTGAGCCGCATCAGGGCGATCCGCAGCACGATCTTGCCGGATCGGGCCGACCAGCCCAACCGCTTCTCCGCAGCCTCCAACCCTTCCAGATAACAGCAGCAGCGCAGCGCGATGTCGCCCAGCCCGACACCCAAATCCCCCAGCGCATCCACCACACGTTGGCGCGCGCTCTCTGATCCGTGCCCCACATCCCCGTCCGGTTGATAGCTGGCCCCTCTCGGCCCGCTCAAAAACCGCTCCCAATTCTGCCCCGCCCGTGGCCCCATCTGCGCCAGTTCAAAATCCTCCCGCAGCCGCTCCCCAGCGGCCACCAGATCCTCGCTTAAAAACCGCGCCCCGTCTTTGCCGCGCCGCCGCGCCAGCGCAGTCAGCGGGCTTTCCGTCAGGTTGAACCGCACCTGCCGCGCCCGCCCCCCATGGTGAATGCGCCGTGATCCAAACCGCGAGAGACCGCCCTCAAAGGCGCTCTGCGCCTCCAGAAACCCCTGCGCCGAGTTTTCTGCTTCTGCCAGCATCTCCCGAAGGGCCGCCCGCCCGGCCGGTGTGATGGCATAGCGCGAAATGCGCCCCACCTGCGTGGCACAGATCCAGTCTTTCAGCGCCATGGCCTGCGCGATCTGGCGCGTGACAACCGCCGTGCGCGTGCCCCCGTCACGCACCACCACAGCGTTCTCCATGTCACTGGCCACCGCCAGCACCGCCCCGGTCTCGCACAACCGCCGCAGCACCCGCATCCCTTCGCGCCGCAGAACCGCTTCCTCGGGCAGATCCTGCCCATCTGCATCCGCCGCCAGCAAAGGCGAGGCGATCCCGCTTTTCTGATCGTCACGCAGCCGCGCCAAGGCCGCATCCACCAGCGGATCTTCCCGCATGGTCTCCAGTTTGCGGATCTGCCGCAGCACGGTGGACGCATGGCAGCCATCCCGCCGTGCCAGCGCCCGAATAGAGACCCCCTGTTCCGTATGCGCCACATAGCGCGCCACACTGTTGGGCACCCAATCCGGAAATTCGGGGATCAATTGATCTTTCGGCATTCTTACTCTCCTTACCAAGTCACTTACGTCACACTGCCTGCCGTTGTTATCCACGGCCTTATCCAACAGTTTTACACAGCCTGAGTACGCCGTGCAGGTCGCGCTGGACGACCGTCCCTTGGCTAGGATTGTTTCCAAATCGTGAACGACAACATGCGCGCCCGCACGCTGTTTCCCAACACGCGCAACACCCGAAAAGGGTGTGATCTGCTGCCTGCATTCACAGAGAAAGGTTGATTCTATGCAGGATGTTTTACGCCGGTTGTCAGAGCTGCGCCGCCCACGCCTTTTGATCCGCGCCGCACGGGCCGGTTGCACAGAATACGTGCGAGACCAACATCTTAGACGATTGTTTGGAAGTGGGGAGCATCCGCGTCACAGCGAGGCTCTCACTCGCCTGATCGCGCTGGAAAGCGCCCTGAATGAAGCCAGGAAAACCGGCGCCGCGTCCTATTCCCTGATCGAACATGTCGACCTGCTGATCGCCATGATGGGGGAGGCCCAGTTGTTGCAGGCCTCCCGCCAAAATTAACACATCTTAGACAAAAGCGTCCGGCATGGAGGCTTTCTTCTCGGCCACATAGGCGCGCAGCTTGGCTTCGATCTCCGGATCAAGCGCCGGTTGCTGATAGGCCCCCAGCAGCTCTTCCACACGCGCCGAGGCCAGCGCTTGGGTGTCGCGCGACCCTTCATCGGCCCAGGTTTCAAACGGCTTGTAGTCCAGCAGCTCAGAGCGCCAGAAAGCGGATTTGAAGTTTGCCTGCGTGTGGGCACAGCCGAGATAGTGACCACCCGGCCCCACTTCGCGCACCGCGTCCATGGCTTGGGCGTTCTCGTCATAGGCCACGCCTTCAGCCATCTTGTGCAGGGTGCCGAGCTGGTCTGCGTCCATCACGAACTTCTCAAAGCTCGACACCAGACCACCTTCCAGCCAACCACAGCTGTGCAGCATGAAGTTCACACCACCGGTCAGCGCCGCATTGTGGGTGTGTGCGGTTTCATAGGCCGCCTGCGCGTCAGGCAGTTTGGAGCCACAAAGACCACCACCGGAGCGGAACGGCAGGCCCAGACGGCGCGCCAGCTGGCCCGCACCAGAGAGGATCTGGCTGGCTTCAGGCGTACCGAAGGTCGGCGCACCGGAGTTCATGTCGATCGAGGTCACAAAGGCTCCGAAGATCACCGGCGCCCCTTTGCGGATCAGCTGGCTGAACGCGATACCGGCCATCACTTCGGCCAGAACCTGCGTCAGCGTGCCAACCACGCTTACAGGTGCCATAGCACCACCCACGATGAACGGCGAAATGATGCAGGCCTGGTTGTTCTTTGCGTAAACTTCCAGCGCGCCCATCATGATGTCGTCAAACGTCATCGGGGAGTTGATGTTGATGAGCGAGGTCATCACGGTGTTTTCCTGTACAAACTCCTTACCAAAGAGGATTTCGCACATTTCAACGCTGTCCTGCGCCCGGCTTGGCTCGGTCACAGAGCCCATGAACGGCTTGTCGCTCAGGGTCATATGCGCCAGCAGCATGTCGAGGTGACGCTTGTTCACCGCCACATCGGTTGGCTCACATACGGTGCCGCCGGAGTGGTGCAGCCACTTGGACATATAGCCCAGCTTCACGAATTTCTCAAAATCCGCCATGGTCGCATAGCGACGGCCGCCTTCTGCATCACGCACGAAGGGAGGGCCGTAAACCGGCGCACACACCAGCGTGTTGCCACCGATTTCGACGGATTTCTCTGGGTTGCGTGCGTGTTGGGTGATGCGGGACGGCGCTGTCTTGCACAGCTCGCGCGCCATGCCGCGTGGAATGCGCACGCGCTCGGCGTCGTAATCCACATCCGCGCCTGCTTCTTTCCAGATGTCCAGCGCCGCTTTGTTGTTCACAAAGTTAACGCCCACTTCTTCAAGAAGGATGTCAGCATTGGTTTCAATGATCTGAAGCGCTTCTTCATTCAGCACTTCAAACAGCGGAATATTGCGCTCAATGAACTTTGCGGTTTCGATTTTTACGCCGGTACGCTCTGCGCGCCGTGCGGCTCCGCCGCCCCCACGTCCACGCCGCCGTGTCGCTGCTTCTGCCATGTCTCATCCTCACAGGCTTTTGGTCTGTCTCCATTTTTGTAGCCCGTGCCCGCCCCCGCAAGCGGCTGATTAACGGCCTTTGACGCAAAAATGCGACATGATGCCCCGAATTTGGTTGTGATTGGCGCGCTGAACCCCTGCCATCTTAACCCGGCATCCTCAGCCCAGTCCCCTAATTTCCATCACCCGCCTCCCAGGCCACTTTGGTAATCCGCTCATCCAGCATCAGCGGGCGCAGCAATGTGCTGACCTCCGAATTGCTGCGCTCCTCGATGGTCAATAACACATCCAGCACAGCGGTCTCCCCGCCGCTGTCACTGCGCGCCATTTCCGTAACGATCACGCCCATCTGCGTCAGCGCCTTCAGCGCTAAGGCCCGCACATGCCGGTCGTTTTGGGTGGCATATTGGATCTGCACCTCATATTCCTGATTGAGCGGCACCCCGGCGCGGGTCTTACGCTTCAGCCATTTCACCAATGGGCGCAGGCCGAGGTTTACAAAAACCACCAGCCCCGTGGCCAATGCCGCAAAGGCCGGTGCCCCTGCCCCTGCCATCAAGCCCACTGCCGCCGAGCACCAAAGCGTCGCGGCGGTGTTGAGGCCATGCACCGTGAATCCTTGGCGAAAAATGATGCCTGCCCCCAGAAAACCGATGCCAGAGACAACCTGCGCCGCCACACGGGTCGGGCTTACCTCATCAGGAAAGAGCGATGAAAACACCACATAACTCGCTGCCCCCAGCGCCACCAACGCATTGGTGCGCAAACCCGCCATACGCTGGCGCACCTGACGCTCCGATCCGATCAGCGCCCCACAGAACACCGCCAGCGCAAGATTCAGCGCAGCCACACGCAAGGTGCCATCAAACAGCGCGGCATCAAATAGCCCAGCATCAATCATCTCGCTCATGTATATACCTTCAATATACGTTTTTCGAGTTGAAGCACGAGGCACAGACGTAACGCAAGCCAAAAGACGGGCAGACAGATGCAAAAACACACAGCCCCTGACCCTCCGGCTGCGCGACAACGCGCACAGGGACTTGCGCGAAACGCCGCCATAGCCTATGCGGCGCACATGTCCGATATTTCTCATGACCGCCTCCTCATTATTGACTTCGGCAGCCAGGTGACACAGCTGATCGCCCGCCGCCTGCGCGAGCTCAATGTCTATTGCGAAATCCATCCCTACCAGAACGTCGATATGGACTTCGTGCGCAGCTTTGCGCCCAAGGCCGTGATCTTCTCCGGTGGCCCAGACAGCGTGACCCGCGAAGGCTCCCCCCGCGCGCCACAGGAGATCTTTGACTACGGCGTGCCGATCCTTGGCATCTGCTACGGTCAGCAGACCATGATGACCCAGCTGGGCGGCAAAGTGGAAAGCGGCCATGGCACCGCCGAATTTGGCCGCGCCTATGTGACCCCGCAAAACAAGCTCGACATTCTGGATGGCTGGTTTGCCGAAGGCGACGAACAGGTCTGGATGAGCCACGGCGACCACGTGAGCGAAATCGCTCCGGGCTTTGAGGTCTATGGCACCTCGCCCAACGCGCCTTTTGCGATCACAGCGGACACCTCTCGCCATTTCTACGCGGTGCAGTTCCACCCCGAAGTGCACCACACACCCAATGGCGCGAAACTCTATGAGAACTTCGTGAAAATCGCTGGCTTCTCCGGCGACTGGACCATGGGCGCCTACCGCGAGCAAATGATCGAGGCGATCCGCGCACAGGTTGGCGACAAGAAAGTCATCTGTGGCCTGTCCGGCGGTGTGGACAGCTCCGTTGCTGCGGTCCTGATCCACGAAGCCATCGGCGATCAGCTCACCTGTGTGTTTGTCGACCACGGCCTGCTGCGCAAGGGCGAGGCCGAGGAAGTTGTCACCATGTTCCGTGACAACTACAACATGCAGCTCATCCACGCCGACGAGCAGGAGCTCTTCCTTGGTGAACTCGACGGCCAGTCCGATCCGGAAACCAAGCGCAAGATCATCGGCAAGCTCTTCATCGACGTGTTCCAGAAACACGCCGACACCATCGACGGCGCCGAGTTCCTGGCTCAGGGCACGCTCTATCCTGATGTGATCGAAAGCGTCAGCTTCTCCGGCGGTCCTTCTGTGACCATCAAGAGCCACCACA
Organism: Shimia sp. R9_1; assembly: GCF_017743775.1. Taxonomy (NCBI): domain Bacteria; kingdom Pseudomonadati; phylum Pseudomonadota; class Alphaproteobacteria; order Rhodobacterales; family Roseobacteraceae; genus Shimia; species Shimia sp. R9_1. Next base: position 116,683 of record NZ_JAGHRN010000001.1, read on the forward strand.
ATGTGGGCGGCCTACCAGAGAAAATGGGCCTAAAACTGGTGGAGCCGCTGCGCGAGCTCTTCAAAGACGAAGTCCGCGCTCTGGGCCGCGAACTTGGCCTGCCGCAAAGCTTCATTGGCCGCCACCCCTTCCCCGGGCCGGGCCTCGCCATCCGCTGCCCCGGCGAAATCACCCGCGAAAAACTCGACATCCTGCGCGAGGCCGATGCGGTCTATATCGACCAGATCCGCAAGCACGGTCTCTATGATGACATCTGGCAGGCCTTTGTGGCCATCCTACCAGTGCGCACCGTTGGCGTGATGGGCGACGGCCGCACCTACGACTACGCCTGTGCCCTGCGCGCAGTGACCTCGGTGGACGGCATGACAGCGGACTACTACCCTTTCACCCACGAGTTCCTCGGCGAAACCGCCACACGGATCATCAACGAGGTCAAAGGCATCAACCGCTGCACCTACGACATCACGTCGAAGCCTCCGGGCACAATTGAGTGGGAGTGAGGCACGCCGCCTCATGTCTTCAATAGCCTACGCCGCTCCTACCCGGGGCGGCGTTTTCTTTTGCCCTCACCAAGTTTCCACTTCCATGTCCGCCCAAGCTGCGCAACAACTTCGCAGGGAGGAACGGTTATGAAGTTAACAACCGCAATTGTCGCCAGCGCTTTGCTCTGCCCATTCACCGCTATGGCGCAGAACGCGCCAATGGCCTGTGAAGGGACGACCGGCGACATGTTCCTCGGCATTGCAGGCCCCTCCGTGCAAATCTGGGGCAGAGATGACAGCCGCATCCAGGGGGTCGCGGTCAAACTCAAGCAAGATCACCACGGCTTCCCCTCTGCTTGGGCACTGAGCATCACCGGCACGCAGGCCACCATCATTGTGCAGGAAGCGGCCTGCGCAGCCTCAGGCGGAGAGTTCCCGCTTTCTTTTGTGCTTCTCACCAACGAACAGCTGACCCACGGCTGCTGTACCATCGCGGAATGAGCCCCCTATGACCGCCCCAATGATCCGCCTCACCGGCCACATTGATGTCCCTTCAGACCGCCAAGAGGCCGTCGCAGCAGCATTGCCCGCACACATCGCGCTCACCCGCGCAGAACCGGGTTGCCTGTCCTTTGAAGTAACCCAAGATCCCGCCATTGCGGGTCGCTACACTGTCTTGGAACTCTTCGTGGATAAGGCCGCCTTTGACGCCCATCAGGCCCGCGCAAGCGCCTCTGACTGGGCCACGGTGACCGCCGGCATCCCACGCCACTACCAAATCACCGAGGTGCCCGCGTGAACGACACCCTCAAAGCCGCCATCTGGATGAGCGGCGCCATCCTCTCTTTCACCTCCATGGCCATCGCCGGTCGCGCCGTCTCACTGGAACTCGACACCTTCGAGATCATGATGTACCGCAGCTTCATCGGCATCGTTCTTGTGGTCGGTGTTGCAACCATGGCGGGCACCCTGCGAGAGGTCACCAGCCGCAATCTTGGTCTGCATCTGATCCGCAACATCAGCCATTTCGCCGGGCAAAACCTCTGGTTCTTCGCCATCACCGCCATCCCCCTGGCACAGGTTTTTGCACTGGAGTTCACCTCCCCCATCTGGGCCATTCTGCTCTCTCCGCTTCTGCTCGGAGAACGCCTGCGTCCCATCGGTCTTTTGGCAGCGCTGATCGGCTTCATCGGCATTCTGATTGTCGCACGCCCGACCCCGCAATCCGTCGACATAGGCCAGATCGCCGCCGCCACCGCAGCCATCGGCTTCGCGCTTTCAGCGATCTTCACCCGTAAGCTCACACGCACGGAAACCATCACCTGCATTCTGTTTTATCTGACGGTCATGCAAGCGGGTCTTGGCCTGCTGTTTGCGGGCTTTGATGGCGACATCGCACTCCCGTCATGGGAGAGTCTCCCCTGGATCATCCTGATCAGCTGCGCCGGGCTGGTTGCGCACTTCTGCCTGACCACCGCGCTTAGCCTCGCCCCTGCCGCCGCAGTCATGCCAATCGACTTCATCCGGCTGCCGCTGATAGCTGTTGTAGGAATGACACTATATGGTGAACCACTGGACATATGGGTTCTGGTCGGGGCTACCATAATTTTTGCGGGCAATTACTTAAACATACTGTCGCAGATCCGCAGTACTACTGCGACGAGGTGACGCAAAGTAATGAAGTTTTATCCAATTGGCTAAGTTGACTTGGGCAAAGCTGCGCGAATAGCTTTGCTCAAGTAATAAAATAACTCAGGGACTAAACGGGACATCTATCTTATGAAAAAAATGCTTATGGGAGCCACCGCACTCGCGATGGTTGGAGGAGCATCTTACGCTGGCGGCATCGACCGTTCCGGACAAGGCGTCAACATCCTGTTCGAAGAGGGAGACTACGCACAATTCACCTTCGCCCGGATCAATCCAAACGTAACTGGCACACCTGCGGTTGCTGGCGCATTTGGCAACGCAAATAATGTTGCTCAAAGCTTCAATCAGTTGTCTTTCGGCTACAAGCACGAATTCAACGAAAAATGGTCAGCTGCCATCATTGCAGATCAGCCGTTTGGTGCGCATGTGCTTTACGCTGACGGCCCTTTCAGCAACGCGGGCAGTGGTGGAGCGCTACCCTTTGATGCTCAGGCCGATATCGACAGCCGCGCGTTGACTTTCTTGGCCCAATACAATCTTGGCAACGGGTTTAGCATCCACGGTGGTGCACGCGCGCTCTCAGTGAACGGCATCATCGAGTCCGGCGACGGACGTCTTAACGCAGACAGCGACTACGACTGGGGTGGCGTTCTGGGTGTTGCCTATGAAAAGCCAGAGATCGCGTTGCGGGTCGCACTAACATACGCATCCGCCATCGACGTGGGTTTTGACGGCGACATCGAACAGCTTATCGGCGCAGGCACACTTGCACCGTCCAGAGCAACGGACTTCACCGTGGAATTCCCTGAAAGTGTGAACTTGGATTTCCAAACCGGCATCGCGCCCAAAACCCTGCTGTTCGGTTCTGTTCGCTGGGTCGGCTGGGAAGGTTTCAACCTCACAACTTCCGGCCTTGCCGGTGACATCGAGTGGGTGAACTTCGCGGATGACACCTACACCTATCGTCTTGGTGTCGGTCGTCAGATCAACGACTCTTTGTCCCTAGCGCTTGTCGCTGGCTATGAAAGCTCTGGCACACGCCCGTCCACAACGGCACTGGCACCGACAACCGGTTCTAAGAGCATCGGTATTGCGGCGACATACGACACCAACAAAAACTGGGTTTTCTCTGGTGGTCTTGAGTATGTCATTCCCGGCGATCAGAACGTTCAGGTGCAAAGTGGCGCGGCACCAGACCTGCAGTTTAACGACAACTCGGCCGTGGTTGCAGGCATTCGTATCGGCTACCACTTCTGATACCATCAGTCGGACTTACAAATACAAAGCCCCGCCCTCCGGCGGGGCTTTTCTTTTGCGCAACTTTCGGAGTGCAGTGCATACGTACCCACAGTAAGGTGCGCCCATGACGACCACTGTTCAAAAAACGCTCTCTGCCCGATCTTGGGCCGAACTGTTCCTGCTCGCGGCACTTTGGGGCGGCGTTCTCTTCACCAACCGCATTGCCCTTTATGAGATCGGTCCCATCACACTGGTGGCGCACCGGACCTTGTGGGCCGCGTTGTTTCTCTGGGCACTTGTCCTGTTGCGTGGAATGCCTGTTCCCAAAAGCATGCGGCTTTGGGGGGCGTTTCTCATCATGGGGCTGCTCAACAATCTGATCCCTTTCAGCCTGTTGAACTTTGCCCAGCTCACCATCGAAAGTGGATTAACGTCGATTTTCAACGCAGCGACAGCCTTTTTCGGCGTATTGCTCGCAGCCTTTTTTCTGCCGGACGAACCACTCACTCTCCCCAAGGCGCTTGGGGTCTTTATTGGTTTTCTCGGCGTGGCCACAGCTATTGGCCTAACCCACCTTACCAATTTTGATCACCGTTCCATTGCGCAGATTGCCGCCCTTCTGGCCACACTGTCTTATGGATTGGCGAGTATCTGGGGGCGCAAACATCTCGCCGGATGCTCACCCACAGTGGCCGCCGCTGGCATGCTCACCTGCTCTGCGCTGATGTCGCTGCCGCTGGCGCATTTTGTCGAAGGTCCGATCACCCTGTCGCTCTTCGCACCCACCTGGGCCTCTATCGCCTATGGTGCGGCTCTGGGCACCGCTGCGGCCTATTTGCTCTACTACCGCCTGCTTGCCACCGCAGGCAGTGGCAACCTGCTTCTGGTCACACTGCTTGTGCCGCCGTTTGCGATCCTACTTGGCACCCTGTTTCTGGGAGAAACCCTGCACCCACGCGCATTTGCGGGCTTTGCCCTGCTGGCACTGGGGCTTCTGGTGCTGGATGGCCGTCTCTGGCGGTATTTGCGCAAACAACCCGCAGGTATTTGATGCAAACCTGACTTGCCATTCCCGTGCGCGCTTGGCACGCTCACCTTCAGAAATACCGCGATCAGGGAGGGCAGAATGGCCAAAGGATATTGGATCGGGCGCGTCGATGTGGATGACCCCGAAGGCTATAAGAAATACATCGAGGCCAATGCCAAACCCTTCGCGGATCACGGCGCGCGTTTCCTGATCCGCGGCGGGCAGTTTGAAAACCCCGAAGGCAGCGCACGCAGCCGCAATGTGGTGATTGAGTTTCCCTCCTATGAGGCGGCGCTGGCCTGTTATCACTCAGAAGACTACCAATACGCCAAATCCCTGCGCGACCCGGTGAGCACCGGCGACATTGTCATTGTGGAGGGCTACGACGGATGATCTGGGACCAGCTTCTCCACCGCCTGCGTGGAACACCAGACACCCCGCCTCTGCCCGAACCTGACGAGAAGCTCGCTCTTGGCGCGTTGCTGGTGCGGGTGGCCAAATCAGACAACCACTATGACGTGGAAGAAATCGGCGCGATCGACAAGATCCTTGCCGCGTCCTTCGATCTGAACCCGATTGAGGCCGCCAAACTGCGCGCCACCTGCGAAAAGCTCGAACACGCCGCCCCCGGCACACCAGACTTTGCCACCCTGATCCGCGAAACCGTGGATTATCCGCATCGTCTGGAAGTGGTGCAAAAGCTCGTCTCGGTGATCGAAGCTGACGGCGAACACGCACCCGAAGAAGACGCCAGCCTGCATGAAATCGAGGCAATGCTCGGCATCAAACCCGAAGACAGCCCTGTCGGGTGATCTAAATTAAATCAAATGGTCTTAAAATTTTAGGGCGCCGATCTTCATGTGATCGACGCCCTTTCTGTTGTTTATATCCGGCCCGGCAGCTCAGGCCGGATATCTGCACTCAGGCCAGGCTGAGTTAGGCCAAACTTGGCAACCAGAGCACAATCGACGGGAAGGCCACCAACAGCGCGATGGTCACGGCATCTGCGATGAAGAACGGCGTCACACCTTTGAACACATCCTGCACAGACAGATCATCGCGCACCCCGGCCACCACAAAGCAGTTGAGGCCAATCGGCGGGGTGATCAGACAGAATTCCGCCATTTTCACCACCAAAATGCCAAACCAGATCGCACACATCGTGCCGCTCATGCCAAAGGTGCTGTCCGCCGCCGCCACGGCCTCACCGCCGTTCAGCGCCATCACCGCAGGGTACACTACCGGCAATGTCAGCAGCAGCATACCAATCGCGTCCATGAACATGCCGAGCACCGCATAGGCCAGCAGAATGCAGATCAAGATCAGCCACGGCGACATCTCAAGACTTGTGATCCAATCCGAAAACGCCCCCGGCAGATCCGCAAACCCGAGGAAGCGCACATAGATCAGCACCCCCCAGATGATGGTGAAAATCATCACCGTCAGCTTGGCCGTATCCAAAAGCGCAGACTTCAGCTCCGGCCAGCGCATCCCGCGCACCAGCGCCAGCAGGAAGACGATAAACGCCCCCACGGCCCCGCCCTCTGTCGGTGTGCCCCAGGCATCGCCAAAGGGGTTGTAGACAAAGAAGATGATGATCACCACCACCGCCACAATCGGCAAAGCCGGCGGCAGCGCGGCAAATCGCTCACGCCAAGTGAAGCCACTCACCGGCGGGCCGACGGTTTTGAAAATCATGGCAATGCCCACAATCATCGCACCATAGACCAATGCGGAGAACGCACCAGGGATAAAGCCCGCCAGCAACAGCTTGCCCACATCCTGCTCCACAATGATCGCATAGATCACAAGGATCGCAGAGGGCGGGATCAGCGAGGCCAAAGTGCCCCCCGCCGCCACAACGCCCGCAGCGAACTGCTTGTTGTAACCCACCTTGAGCATCTCCGGGATCGCAATCCGCGCAAACACCGCCGCTGTCGCCACCGACGCCCCGGACACCGCCGCAAAGCCTGCGGTCGCAAACACGGTCGACACCGCCAGCCCACCCGGCACCCAGGCGATCCACTTCTTGGCCGCATCAAACAGCGCCGTGGTCAGCTTGGCGTAATAGGCCAGATAGCCAATCAGAATAAAGGTCGGAATGAGGCTCAGCGCCTGTGAGGACACTTTGGAATGCGGCACCGATCCGGCAATCGCGATGGATTTGCCCAACGCCCCGTCCCAGATCTCCCGACGCTCATTCCAATAGAGCAGTTTTTCCGGCGCATAGCCGGACTTGGCCCAGAAAATCCAGACGATCCCGACAAAGCCAGCCAGCGCAGCCGCAAAGGCCACCCGCATCCCCAGCACCACAAGCAGGAGCATCCCGCCCGTGACCCACAGGCCAATCGTAATGTTATCCATTGTCAGCATCCCCAAGCTGATCGACCTCTGCACGGGCCTGTTCTTCGATCGACTGCACCAGCGGCACCGCCACCGGGCTTGGCAGGTTCAGCAAAAACGCGCGCCCATAGCCCCAGACCTGCAGCGCCAGCCGCAGGCACATCACCGAAAATGCCCCCGGCACAATCAGCTTTGAGGGCCAGATCGGCAGGCCAATATCAATCGAGCTGTCGCGCGAACACAGCGGCCGCGCGCAATCAAACGAGCGCTCAAAATGCGCCCAGCTGCCCATGGTCAGGGCAATCATCAACCCAAGGATCAGGATCACAGACAGCAGCTCCGCCCCCCAGAGCGCCCGGCCCTTGAGTTTGCCAATCACCATATCCATCCGGATGTGGCTGCCATCACGCTGCACATAGGCGATCCCCATCACCGCAATCAGCGGCATCAGCGCCTCGATATAATCCACATATCCCGACAGCGGCGACGCAAAGAACTTGCGCCCGCCCACCGAATAGGCGGCCAAAAACATCAGGCTGAACACGGCCAGGCCGCTCAGCAATGCAAAAAACTGTTCCAGCTTGAGCAGGTGACGATCCAGTCTGCTGAGCACACTGTTGTCTTCAAGCACGGCAGAGGCACCGGCCATATCCTTCCCCCTTCTACCTGACACACGTCAGATACAAAACGGCCCCGGAACTCACCGAGGCCGCAATTTTAATTATTTTTATCAGTTGGTTGCGCGATGATCTTCGAGAGTTTTCACAACCAGATCATAGAGCTCTTGACCAGGAATACCCTGCGCTTCCATGTCCTTGATCCAGGCATCACGGATCGGGTCTGCTGCTTTGGCGCGGAACTCCGCGATCACAGCATCGTCGATCTCAACCTTGGCCACGCCCTTCTCTGCCAGAACGCTGTCCCACTTCTCCAGAAGCGTGCCGTAGTTCGCCACATAGTGATCCAGCGATTCCTGAACAGAGCTGTCCAGCGCCGCGCGATGCTCATCAGACAGATCTTCATAGGCGTCGATGTTCACCACAACCGGGCAGTTCACGGTGCCGGGGTTCAGGTTGGCTGTCCACCAATCCGCTTGGTTGATGGTGCCGAAAGACAGGTGCGCGTGCTGCGCAAAGGCCACGGTGTCCACCACGCCGCTTTCCATCGCCTGATAGGCTTCGGTCGCGGTCACAGAAGTCGGCACGCCGCCCACGGCTTCAAAGGCTTTGCCCAGCCCGCCGGTGGCACGCACACGCATGCCGTCAAAGTCGGCCAGCGAGTCGCGTGGATCGCCGGTGCCCACAAGGTTGTACTGCGGCATAGGCGAGGTCATCAGCAGCTTCGCGTTCCACTGCTCCATCTCTTCCGCTGCGGCCGGGTGGCCGTAAACAGCCGCAGACACCGCCATCTCTTCCTGCAGGTTCGCCACGCCAAGGAACGGCAGCTCCAGAACGGTGATCACACGGTTCTTGTCACGGTGATAGCCCGCACAGAACTGCGCCATTTCAAACGCGCCGATGGAGATCCCATCGAGGTTTTCACGGTTCTTGGACAGACCGCCATAGCTGATGTTCATAGTGAACTCGCCGCCGGTTTTTTCGCTCACCAGCTCCGCCAGCTTCTCAACATGCTCGGTGAAAGCGCGGCGCTTGCCCCAGACAGAGACATTCCACTCGGTGGCCATTGCTTCGGTGACAAAGGCCATAGACAGGGCCGCCACGGCGGTCCGGCTCATCAATTTACGCATGATTTCCTCCCGATTGCGTAAGTGCTTATGTCCAAAGCATGCCGCAACGCGCATCAGATTGCCAATGAAGGATTTTGCGCAGGACACGACGTCAGCCCTGCGGATTTCCGCAGGGCAAGAAAATCATCAATTTCTTTGAGGTTTCAGCGCCTTAAGCCGCGCATTCAACACCAGATTGCGCGCATCCGTCGCAGCAAACTTTCAGGCTGTGCGCCCTTGCGCTCATACCGTCAAAGCAGCGCCTCTTTCTTCAGACCCAGCTTCACAATCTTTTCGTTCAGCGTCCGCCGCCCGATTCCCAGCGCCTCCGCAGCGGCGTCCATCCGGCCCTCATGCCCCTTGATGGCCTTGCCGATCAGCTCCCGCTCAAAGGCGGCAACGGCCTCCCGCAGGGTTTCCGGCACATCCTCAAGCCCGCCCGTCTGGGTCAAGGCAGCCGCCATGGTGCCCCCGCCCCGACGCGCCTGCATCACACGGCGCGCACAGACGTTGCGCAACTCGCGCACATTGCCCGGCCAGTCATGCGCCATCAGCGTGGCCACATCCTCATGATCCAGCTCCGGCGCAACGATCTCATGCACCCTTGCATAGTCATCAAGGAAATGCGCCGCCAGCAGGGTCACATCGTCCCGCCGCTGACGCAGCGGTGGAAGTTGCATCACGAAGGTATTGATCCGAAACAGCAAATCCTGCCGAAGCCGGCCATCAGAAACGGCTTGTTCCACGTCTTCATTGGTGGCTGAAATGATCCGCAGATCCACCGCATCCGGCGTGGCCGCCCCCACGGGGAACACCTGCTGATCTTCGATCACCCGCAGCAGTTTTGCCTGAACGGCGGGTGGGCAGGCCCCGATCTCATCCAGAAACAGCGTCCCGCCGGTCGCCGCCTGCAGACGGCCTTTGCCGCCCTCAGCAGTGCCAAACATCTCCGCTTCAAAACGCTCAGAGCTCAGCGCCGCGCAGTTGATGGCGAGAAACGGCTGCTCGGCGCGCGGCCCCAAATCATGCAGCGCCCGCGCCACCAATTCCTTGCCGGTCCCCGTCTCGCCCTGGATCAGCACCGCGCCCTCCATGGGCGCAAGGTCCAGCACCTCTTCGCGCAGATTGGCCACGGCCTGCGTTTGCCCCAAAAGCACCCGATCCAGTCCCGACAACTCATAAAGCCGCGCCTTGAGCCGCTGGTTACTGGCCCGCATCCGGCTCTGTTCGGCCGCATGGGTCAGAATGGTCAGCAGACGGCGCGGCTCATAAGGCTTCTCCACAAAGCTGTAGGCACCGGCCTGCATCGCCTCCACCGCCATGGGAATATCCCCATGGGCGGAAATCAGAACCAAAGGTGGGGACAATTCGGTATCCAGCGCGGCCAGCAGCTCCATCCCGGTCATCCCCGGCATACGCACATCTGAAAGGATCACATCCGGCGCAAATGTTGCCAGCCGCTCCAAAGCCTTTTCGCCGCGCGCCACCGCTTCAGCCTGCCAGCCCGCCGCCTCCATCAAGGCCAGCAGCGAATGCCGCATCGCCTTGTCATCATCCACAATCAGCAGGCTGTATGTCGGCCTGTCGTTCATCTGCGCCTCTCCTTCATTGCGCCGCAAGCGGGCCCCTTTCCGTCAGTCCGGTGCCTGCCCCGGCAAGCGGCAGAGACACCCGAAACACCGCGCCACCGCTGTGCTCTGGGGCATCCTTGCGCACGCGGTCTTCCGCTTCCATCCGGCCACCGTGATCTTTCACGATGGTGGCGGAAATGGCCAGACCAAGCCCCATGCCGCGCCCACTTTCTCTTGTGGTAACAAAAGGTTCCTGTAAATCCTGCAAGTTCGCCGCCGCCAACCCATGCCCCGTGTCTGTGACCTCAAACACCGCAAATCCGTCCTCCTGCCACAGCCGCACTGTCAGCACCGCCGCCTGCGGTTCCTCTTCCATGGCGTCACAGGCATTGCGCAGGATGTTGGTCATCACCTGCTCAATCCGCAGCCGGTTGCCGCGCACCAAAATCGGCGCCTCTGCCAGATCCCGCGCGACCGTGACCTCTCCCGCCTCCAGATTGGGGGCCACAAGGGTCAGCGCCGCCTCCATCGCAGATTGCAGCGCAAACACCTCAAACCCTTCTTTGCCGCTGGTGGCAAAGAACTTGAGCTGCCGTGTGATGCCCTCCATGCGCGCCACCAATCCGCCCAGATCCGCACCCAGCCCCGCGGCCCCTTTCGGGTTCAGCTCCGCCGCCGCGAGATGGTTGCGCATGGCGGCAATCGGCTGCCCCAGCTCATGGGTCACAGAGGCGGAAAGCTGCCCCAGTGCCGCCAGACGGCTGGCTTGTGACAGCTCCTTTTGCGCCGCCTGAAGCTGGGTCTGCGCGGCTTTGCGCTCTGAAATCTCCACCGCCAGCAACGCATTGGCCTGACGCAGCTGCGCCTCCTCCTGCTCCGCCCGCCTAAGCGCCCGCCCGATCCGCCGCGCGCGCTGCACCTGAAACAGGACCAAAGCCGATCCCGCCAGCAAAACCACCACAGCCGTCGCCAACCAGGCCCGCGCCACCGCCCGGTCATCACTGGCGAAATAATGCAGCTCCCAGCCATCCGGCAGATCCTGTGCCACCAGATGCAGCCGCAGCTCACCCGCGATATCCGCCTGATTTTCGCCCTTCGGCACCCAGTCCAACGGATCCAGCGCCTGTCCGGGGAACTGCCGCGCCGCGACGATCTCAGCCTTCTGTGCCGCGCTCAAAGGCGACAGCGCGCGATAGCGCCACGACGGATCAGACGCCAGAAGGACAACCCCGTCCCGATTGGCAAGGATCACCTGCTCCCCGGCATTGGCCCAGCTTTCTTCCAGATCGCCAAAGCTCTTCTTCAGCGCAATGACACCAGACACCTGCGCGTCTGAACCCAGCACCGAAGACCCCTGCACCGGATCGGCTATGAAATACCCCGGCTCCCCCGTGGTGGTGCCAATCGCATAAAACCGCCCCTGCCCGCCGGACAAAGCCTCCTGAAAATAGGGCCGAAACGCATAGCTTTGCCCAACAAAGGAGCGCGGCGTATTGTGGTTTGAGGCAGAGATGGTGCCGCCCGTGGCATCCATCAGATAAATCGCATCCAAGCCCGCCTTGCTGGCAAAATCCGCAAGCCGGGCATTGAGCGCGCCGGTGTCTTCACCTGCCAAAGCGTCCAAAACAAAACTGTCCTGCGCCAGCACATGGGTCAGGTGGCTGTGCCGCTCCAGCTCCGCCACAACCGTGCTGCGGTAAAGCGAAAGCTGCCCTTCAGATTTTTCAAGCTCCTCTGACAAAAACAGCCCCAGCGCCACGCGTTGCACCACAAAGCCGACGCAGAGCGTCGCGATGAGAGACAGGATCAGAGACAGGCGGGCCATGGTATTGGGCTCATGAGGGACAGCTGAAAGACAGTGGCAGGCACGCTAGTGCATGCAGAGAAAACTGCAAACGGGATTTTGGGGCGCAGACCGGTCAGGGGCTTTGCCCCTGCCACCGCAAGCGGTGGCCACCCCAGGATATTTGACGAATGAGAAACAGAACTTGCCGCCCCCGCCGCACGGTCTTACATCTTCGCCTATGTTTGCAGATTTTCTGAAACGCCTGACGGCGCCCGCCCCTGAGCCCCTGTCCGATATGGATGCCCGACTGGCGCTGAGCGCGCTGTTGGTGCGCATTGCCCGCGCAGACGGCAGCTATGATCCGGATGAGGCCGCGCGCATTGAGCGCATCATCGCCGGCCGCTACGGCCTGTCCCCGTTTGAGGCCACCTCGTTGCGCAAAGAAGCCGAGACGCTGGAGTCCGAGGCCCCGGACACGGTGCGCTTCACCCGCGCCATCAAAGACGCCGTGCCACTGGAAGAACGGGTCTCTGTGATTGAGGCCATGTGGCAGGTGGTGATGGTCGATGGCGAGCGCGACAGCCGCGAAGACGCGCTGCTGCGGCTGGCGGCCAATCTCTTGGGCATCTCAGATGTGGAAAGCGCCCGCGCCCGCCAACGTGTGATCGCACGGGGATGAGTGTTGTCCTGCCGATGTATGACCGCCCGGAAACCGCGGCGGCCCATGATCGGCTGTGCCACCTCTTTGTGCAGGCCTATGGCGATGGGCCATCGCGGCGCAGCACCCCTGAAGATCTCTGGGCGCTCTGGCAAAGCCCCGATCTGTTGCTTGCCCAGACCTGCGGCTTTCCCTTTCGCACGCGGCTACTTGGCAAAGTCGCTCTGGTCGGCGCGCCGGACCATGGTCTGCCGGACCTGCCTGCCGGACACTATTATTCGGTGATTGTGGTTCATAAATCCCATCCGGCTGCACAGGCAGACCAGCCCCTTGCGGCGCTTGAGGGGGCAACCATGGCCTATAACGAGCCGCTGTCGCAATCGGGCTGGGCCGCGCCCTGGCGCCATTTTCACAGCCGCAACCTGCGAATCGGCCCGCGTGTTCAAAGCGGTGCGCATCGCCGCTCCGCACAATTGGTGGCCGAAGGCAGCGCAGATTTTGCCGCTCTGGATGTGGTGAGCTGGATGTTGATGCAACATCACGATGGCTTTGCCCGTGATCTTGTCGAGATAGAGCGCACCGCGCCGACGCCTGCTTTGCCCTATATCTCCGCAATTTACCGCGATCCCGCGCCCATCCGGGCCGCCTTAAGTGCAGCAATAACAGCGCTTTCGCCCACTGAGCGGTCAGAATTGATCCTCAAGGGGCTGGTGGACATGCCCCAAAGCGCTTATGAGGCTGTGCCAAATCCGCCCGAACCCTGACCATTTGGTCATTTGGGGGGATCAAAACGTCAGCCTTGGCGTCTCAACCGCCCTTTTGAAAGTTGCAATTAGGTAAATTTTCATCCCTATTGGGGCACCAAGATCAACCCGATACTGATGGGGACACTGTGAGCGAAGCCACGCCCGTTCTGCAAATCCGCGACCTGCACAAAGCCTACGCCAATCTCGAAGTGATCAAAGGCGTGGATATCACCGCCCATCGCGGCGACGTGGTGTCTCTGATCGGCTCGTCCGGCTCCGGCAAATCCACCATCCTGCGCTGCGCCAACCTTCTGGAGCACAGCCAGCAGGGCGACATCCTGTTCAAAGGCGAACCCGTCAGTTGGAAAGGCAATGGCCATGCGCGCCAGCCTGCCGACCCCAAACAGGTGCTGCGTATCCGCACCAACCTGTCGATGGTGTTTCAGCAGTTCAATCTCTGGTCCCACATGACCATCCTGCAAAACGTGATGGAAGCGCCCATCACCGTGCTGGGTCGCGACCGCGACGAGATTGAGGAAGCCGCCCATATGTATCTCAACAAGGTGGGCATTGCCGACAAACACGATGCCTACCCCGCACAGCTTTCAGGCGGCCAGCAGCAACGTGCCGCAATTGCCCGCGCACTCGCGATGGAGCCTGAGGCGCTGCTGTTTGACGAGCCCACATCGGCGCTTGATCCCGAGCTTGAACAGGAAGTGGTGCGCGTGATCAAGGCGCTGGCTGAAGAAGGCCGCACTATGATGATCGTGACGCACGACATGAAGATGGCACGTGATGTTTCTGATCACGTTGTGTTTTTGCATCAAGGCCTGATCGAAGAAGAAGGTGCGCCGGATGAACTTTTCGGCAATCCAAAATCAGAACGGTTGAAACAGTTCCTGTCATCAACCGTCACATAATTTACCAACCATAGGGAGCAACACTATGAACAAACTGATCCTGAGCACCGCCGCACTGGCGTTGACCGCAGGTTTCGCCATGGCGGACACCGTTCGTCTCGGCACCGAGGGCGCCTACCCTCCATACAACTTCATCAACGATTCTGGTGAAGTGGACGGTTTTGAGCGTGAGCTGGGCGACGAGCTCTGCGCACGTGCCGAGCTGACCTGTGAATGGGTCACCAACGATTGGGATAGCATCATCCCGAACCTGCAGTCCGGCAACTACGACGCCATCATCGCGGGCATGTCCATCACCGATGAGCGCGAAGAAACCATGGACTTCACACAGGGCTACACGCGTCCGTCGCCTTCCGCCTACGCCGCTCTCTCTGCGGACGTAGATGTGAAATCCGCTGTTGTTGCGGCCCAAACCGGCACCATTCAGTCCGATCATGTGGCCACCACTGGTGCAACGCTTGTGGAATTCAACACACCTGACGAAACCATCGCCGCTGTGAACGCAGGCGAAGTCGACGCCGTGATGGCCGACAAAGACTTCCTGGCACCTTTTGTGGCTGAAACCGAGCTGACCTTCATCGAAGACGTCTACCTCGGCGGCGGCATCGGCATGGCGTTCCGTGAGTCTGATGACGAGCTGCGCGGCAAGTTTGACGCGGCCATCGCCTCCATGAAGGCAGACGGCACGCTCAACGCGATGCTCGACAAATGGGAAATCGAAGGCAAATTCTAAGCCCTTCGCTGATCCACAAACACGAAGGGGGGCGGCTTGCCCCCCTTTTCCAATCCGGCGCCGAGGCTGATTTTAGCCTGTGCTGCGCAAAAACCAAATGAGGCCAGCCATTTTTGCCTATTGCTCAGATCCCTCTGTCCTAGACAGTCTGCCCTGGCTCAGCTGCTATCTCACCACCGGGAAGCACATGGCCTTTTACGCCTCTTTTGGCACCGTGCTCCTGCTGCTGGCCGTGACCGCGCCCACCGCTCTGGCCTTTGGCCTTGGCGGCGCCATGGCTGCCCGCGCGCGCTTCTTCCTGCTGCGCTGGATTGGCAAAGCCTATATCGCCATCGTGCGTGGCGTTCCGGACATCGCCTTCTTCCTCTTCTTCGTGATTGCTCTGGATCAGGGCATCGAATGGCTGCGCCACAAGGTGAAATGCCCGGACTGGTCCGAACCGATCCGCCAAGGAAACGAGTTCCTGGTCTGCGACATCGCCAAAATGCCGCTCAGCACCTCCCCGCAATGGGTGCATGAGATCTACGGCTTCTGGGTTGCTGTCTTCACCTTTGCGATCGTCTTTGGTGCTTTTGCCGCCAATGTGCTCTTTGGCGCGATGAACGCCGTGCCGCGCCCACAGCTGGAAACCGCAGAGGCCTATGGCATGACCCCGCGCCAAACCTTCTGGCGCATCCTGCTGCCGCAAATGTGGATCTACGCTCTGCCCGGCCTGTCCAACCTCTGGATGGTGCTGATCAAGGCCACCCCGCTGCTGTTCCTGCTCGGTGTCGAAGACATCGTCTACTGGGCGCGTGATCTGGGCGCGTCGAAAACCGCCCGCTTCACCGACTACCCCCATGGCGACTGGCGCATGTGGTATTTCCTCGCGCTCCTGATCTTCTACCTTCTGTTCACACGGGTCTCTGAAATCGCCCTGGGCCGCCTCACCAAACGCCTCTCCCACGGCCAGGCCACATTGGATGGCGAAGCCCAACGCAAAGCAGGGAGCGCCGCATGAGCTGTATCGAGACCATTCAGGCCTATGCCTTCCGCTCTCTGGGCTATGGCGAGCGCCTGCTGCCGCGCAGCGAATTCACCCTCTGTGAGCATTTCACCCTGATCGGCTCCGGCATGATCTGGAACGTCTACTACGGCGTTCTGGCCGTGCTCACAGGTTTCCTCTTTGCCAACCTTCTGGCGGTGGCCAAGAACTCTGACAGCCGACTGGCCCGCAAACCGGCGGAGTGGTTCATCTTCCTCTTCCGCGGCAGCCCGCTGTTCATCCAGTTCTTCTTTGCCTACTTCCTGTTCCTGTCGCTCAAGGGCCTCTCGCCGATCTTCAACCCGCTGTCCTCTGCGGCACTGGGCGCGCTGATCGTGCTGTTCCTGAACACCTCCGCCTACTCAGCAGAGATCTTCTACGGCGCATTGCGCTCGATCCCCAAAGGTGACGTGGAGGCGGCAGACGCCTATGGCTTCACCGGCTGGTATCGCTATCGCCGGATCATGTTCCCGACCATGATGCGTCTGGCATGGCCGGCCTACACCAACGAGGCGATCTTTCTGTTCCATGCCACAACGCTGGTGTTCTTCTCAGGCTTCCCGGCATGGCGGCAACAGGGCGATGCGCTCTATTACGCAAACTACTTCGCAGATAAGACCTACAACCCTTTCGTGCCCTACCCCATTCTGGCGCTCTATTTCATCCTCCTGACTCTGGTGATCATCTGGGTCTTCGGAATTGTGAACCGCCGCCTGAACCGGCATCTGCCTCAAAATGCGGCACCTAAGCTGCGCATCCGGCCAAATCTCATCCGCTGAGTCGCCCGCGCGCTCTTTGCAAAAATCACGTTGCGCCCGCCCCTTATAAGGCGGGCGTTGCTGTATTTTCTCCACCGTCGCGTTACAGCCGCAATACCGACGCGATACCGACTTCACGAGAAATTGCTGGACAAGCCGCGCAACGGCAAAGATAATTTGATCAAATTATCCAAGCAGGTACTCCATGGACAGCGCGCTCCCTCCGACACTTCGCATCGCCGCCGTAGATCTGAACGGTCAATTGCGCGGCAAACGCATCCCTTCGGAACATCAGGCAAAGCTCTCCAAAGGCGGCGCACGCCTGCCGATCTCCGCACTCAATCTCGACATCTGGGGCTGCGACATCGAGGACAGCCCGCTGGTGTTTGAAAGCGGCGATCAGGACGGCATCCTGACCCCCAGCACGCGCGGCGCCGTGCCCATGCCGTGGCTCTCCACCGCCTCTTCCCTGACGCTGATGCAGATGCTGCAAGAGGACGGCACGCCGTATCTGGGCGATCCCATGGCAGCGCTGGCCGACGTCCTGGACCGCTACGCCGCCCGCGGCTGGACCGTCATGGCCGCCACCGAAATGGAATTCACGCTGGTGGATGACAGCGGCAAAACCCTGCGCCCGCCACTCAGCCCACGGGACGGGCGTCGTCTCGACGCCAGCGAAATCCTGTCGCTGGATGAGCTCGACAGTTTTGACGCGCTGTTCAGCGATCTCTATCAGGCCGCCTCCGATATGGGCATCCCGCTGCAGACCATGACTTGCGAAGGTGGCATCGGCCAGTTTGAGATCACGCTGAACCACCAGCCCGCCATGAAGGCAGCACAGGATGCCTTGCTGATCAAGCAACTGATCCGCGCAACCGCCAGAAAACATGGGGTTGCCGCCACTTTCATGGCCAAACCCTACGCGGATGATGCAGGCAACGGCATGCATGTCCATTTTTCCGTGGTGGATGAAACAGGCGCAAATGTGTTTGACGATGGCACCTCCGAAGGCTCCAACCTGCTGCGCTTTGCTGTTGCGGGCTGTCTGGCTGCCATGCGCGCCTCAACCCTGATCTTCGCGCCCCACGGCCCCTCTTATGACCGCTTTGCGCCGGGTGCCCATGCGCCCACATCGGTCTGCTGGGGCTATGAAAACCGCACCGCCGCGCTGCGCATTCCCGGCGGCCCACCGGCTGCGCGCCGCATCGAACATCGCGTTGCAGGCGGGGATGTGAACCCTTTCCTCATGCTGGCCTCCGTGCTCTCTGCCGCCCTTACCGGGATCGCGGAGCGCATGACACCGCCAGCCCCAGTTGTCGGCAACGCTTATGCGCAGGAGCAACCGCAGCTGGCCGAAAGCTGGGAGACGGCCATTGACCTCTTTGAGCACGATGCCTTCATCGCCCGCTGCCTGCCTGCCGAGCTGATCCGCAATCTGGTGATGACCAAGCGCCAGGAACTGCGCAAGCTCGCCGACATCCCCGCAGAGCAACACTGGCAAACCTATCTGGAACGTGTATGACAGGCTTGCGCGACGCCCATGGCGGCGCTACGGTAAATTTGATCAAATTTGGTGACCCATGAAAATCGGCATTTTGCTCACCGGACACACTCCCGATGAGCTCGCACCCCACTACGGCAACTACATCGAGATGTTCAAAACACTGCTCTCCGGACAGGATTTTGAGTTCGCAGGCTACAAGGTGGTCGATGGTGAATTTCCCGCAACGGTTGAAGAGTGCGACGGCTGGCTGATCACTGGATCCAAGCACGGCGTCTATGAGGATCACGATTGGATTCCCCCGCTGGAGGATTTCATCCGCGAAGCGGTGACGCTCAATATCCCGATGGTTGGCGTGTGTTTCGGCCATCAGATCATCGCACAGGCGCTTGGCGGCAAAGTCGAGAAATTTGAGGGTGGCTGGGCTGTTGGCCGCCAGACCTATGACTTCGCGGGCACCGAAATTGCCCTCAATGCCTGGCATCAGGATCAGGTGGTCGAGCTTGCGCCCGGCGCTGTGACCATTGCCACCAATGACTTCTGCAAACACGCGGCCATACTCTACGGCGACCGCGCTCTGACGGTTCAGGCACACCCTGAATTTTCAGCCGATTTTGTGGACGGTCTGATCAACACCCGTGGCCGTGGAGTGGTGCCTGACGACGTGCTCGAAGCCGCCATCGACGAGCTTGACGAGGCCACCGCCAGCCAGACCATTGCCGACCAATTTGCTGACTTCTTCCGCCAAGAGAGACCCCGATGACCGACTGGCTTTCAAAAACCCCAGATGCTGCACGTGCCTATCTTGAAGGCCACCGGCTCGACGAAGTCGAATGTATCATCTCTGACCTTCCCGGCATTGCACGCGGCAAGGCGGTACCCGCCACCAAATTTGCCCGTCAGGACTATTTCCACCTGCCGGATTCCGTGTTTTATCAAACAATTACGGGCGATTGGGGCGAGGCTGCGGGCGAGGAAGGCTTCATTGAGAAAGACATGATCCTCCGGCCGGACTGGAACACGGCCACCGCCGCGCCATGGACCGGCGACTGGACCCTTCAGGTCATTCACGACGCCTACAACACCGACGGCACCCCTGTGCCCTTCAGCCCGCGTAACGTATTGAAACGCGTGGTAGATCTCTACCGCGCTAAAGGCTGGGAGCCGGTGGTCGCACCGGAAATGGAGTTCTTTCTGGTCGCGCGGAATACCGATCCGGCGCAGAGCATCAAGCCGATGATGGGCCGCTCCGGCCGCCCCGCCGCCGCCCGTCAGGCCTACTCCATGACAGCGGTTGATGAATTCGGCCCGGTGATTGACGACATCTACGACTTTGCCGAAGCGCAGGGCTTTGAGATCGACGGCATCACCCAGGAAGGCGGCGCGGGCCAGCTCGAAATCAACATGGTGCATGGCGATCCGGTCAAGCTGGCGGATGAGGTGTTTTACTTCAAGCGTCTGATCCGCGAGGCGGCCCTGCGCCATGATTGCTACGCCACCTTTATGGCCAAGCCGATCGCCGATGAACCCGGCAGTGCGATGCACATCCACCACTCTGTGATCGACATTGAGACCGGCCAGAACATCTTTTCCGGCCCTCAGGGCGGCGACACGGATGCGTTTTTTCACTTTATTGCGGGCATGCAGAACCACCTGCCCGCCGCCATTGCCGTGCTTGCGCCTTATGTGAACTCCTATCGCCGCTACGTGCGCGACCATGCGGCGCCGATCAATCTGGAATGGGCGCGTGATAATCGCACCACCGGCATCCGCGTGCCCCTCTCCAGCCCGCAGGCCCGCCGCGTCGAAAACCGCATCGCGGGCATGGACTGCAACCCCTATCTCGGCATCGCCGCCTCCCTCGCCTGCGGCTACCTAGGGTTGATCGAGCAGGAGCGCCCGGACAAGCAATTCAAGGGCGACGCCTATGACGGCGAAGAAGCCATCCCCCGCATCCTCGGCGGCGCCCTCGATCTCTTCGATCAGGCCACCGCCCTCCACGAGGTCCTCGGTCCAGAATTTGCCCGCGTCTACTCCATTGTTAAACGGGCCGAATACGAAGAATTCCTCGCCGTGATCTCCCCCTGGGAGCGTGAGCACCTGCTGCTAAACGTTTGATTTTAAAAGCCGCCTAACAGGCGGCTTTGCCTCCGGTGGGGATATTTAAGGCAAGAGGAAACAGACACACCATGTCGATGAACCTGCTCTACGCCAATGATCGCAAAGGCATATATCCCGAGAGTTGGTACGCCGCCACGGCCACCCCACTCCCCCCATTCTCGCCTTTAAAAGGGGAAACCCGCGCAGATGTCTGCGTGATTGGAGGCGGTTTCACCGGCCTATCAACCGCGCTGCATCTCGCCGAGGCTGGGCGCAGAGTTGTGCTGCTGGAGGCCCACCGCGTCGGCTTTGGGGCATCCGGGCGCAATGGCGGTCAGCTCGGCAGCGGCCAGCGCATGGAGCAAGACGGGCTGGAAAGACTGATGGGGCCTGAGGACGCAGCCAAGCTCTGGGCCTTGGCGGAGGACGCCAAGAGCCTCGTCAAATCCCGCATCCAACAGCATGATATCGCTTGCCACTACAAACCCGGTATCGCCCACGCCTGTTTCTCCGCAAAGGAAGTTGCCGAAGAACACAGCTACACAGCCCATCTGCAGGAACAATACGGTTACGCGGACATTACACCGCTGGATCGCGTCGCCATGCAAGCGCTGTGCCCGTCTCCCAAATATATCGGGGGATCCTTGGATATGGGCGCAGGACACCTGCATCCTCTGGCCTATGCGCTTGGCCTCGCGCGCGCTGCGGCGGCCGCAGGCGCAGTGATCCATGAAACCAGTGAAGTCACAAAGGTCGAACGTGGCACGAAGTTAGACATCCATACCTCAGATGGAAAAGTCACGGCAGATCAATTGGTTCTGGCGTGTAACGGATATCTCGGGGATCTTGAGCCCAAAGTTGCAAGCCGCGTCATGCCGATCAACAATTTCATCGCCGCCACAGAACCGTTGGGCGCTGATGTGGCGCGCGTGCTGGCCCAAGACGTCGCAGTGGCCGACAGCAAATTTGTGATCAACTACTTCCGGCTCAGCCACGACAAGCGGCTGCTCTTTGGTGGCGGCGAAAGCTATGGCTATCGGTTCCCAGCGGACATCGCCACCACTGTGCGCAAACCGATGACGGACATCTTCCCGCATCTCAAAGACATACGCATCGACTACGCCTGGGGCGGTACATTGGCAATCACCATGAAGCGTATGCCTTACCTGCGCCGTCTTGCACCCAATATTCTTACCGCTTCAGGCTATAGCGGACATGGCGTCGGCACCGCCACGCACGCAGGCCAGCTGATCGCTCTGGCGCTGGCGGGGCAAAGCGACGGGTTTGACACCATGGCCCGCGTGCCGGCCTTGCCATTCCCGGGCGGCCAGCACCTGCGCAGCCCGCTGCTCGCGCTTGCGATGACCTGGTACGCCCTGCGCGACCGCCTCGGCATCTGATCCCTCTTCACCCTGAGACAACATGTCATGAAATCATCACATCCCTCGGGGTGATTTCGCTGGCTTGGCGCTGCGCATTGTTTTATATTTTTGAAAACCCAACTTAAGAAAGTTGAAAACTATGACATTGCCTCCCAATGTATATGCCGCCGAGCCGATCCCGGATTCCGCACGCGAGGAAATCGAGCGCCTTCTGCAAACCGGCGACCTCTTCCGTTACACGGCTGCCGAGAACGCCCCTGTTTCTTTGCTGGAAGCGGAATTTGCCGAGCTGCTGGGCAGCAAATATGCACTGGCGGTCTCTTCCTGTTCCGCCGCACTTTTCCTGTCGCTGAAGGCGCTTGATCTGCCGCGCGACGCCCGTGTGCTCCTGCCCGGCTTCACCTTTGCGGCTGTGCCTTCTTCGGTTGTGCACGCAGATTGCATCCCCGTACTGTGTGATGTGGGCGACAACTATCGCATTGACCTGGCTGACTTTGAGGCAAAACTCGACGACAGCATCTCTGCCGTCATCATCAGCCACATGCGCGGCCACACCTCTGATATGGACGCGATCATGGCGCTGTGTGAGGCGCGCAATATCCCGGTGGTCGAAGATGCGGCCCACAGCCTTGGCACCACATGGCATGGCCGCAACATCGGCACCCTTGGCCGCGTCGGCTGTTTTTCCTTCCAGTCCTATAAGCTTGTGAATTCCGGCGAAGGCGGGATCATGGTCTCTGATGACGCGGATCTGATCGCCCGTGCTGTGATCATGTCCGGCGCCTATGAGCACAACTGGAAGAAACACAAAGCGCGCGAAGGGGACAACACCGGCGAACTGGCCGAAGCCTTTGGCCGCTGGCAGAACCAACTGCCGCTCTATAACCTGCGCCTGTCCAATCTGGCCGCCGCAATCATTCGCCCACAGCTGGGCGAAGTGGCCCGCCGCGTGCGCGATGGCCGCGCAAACCACGACTATGTGGCCGGTCTTTTGAACGCCTCGCCTTGGCTGCAAGTGCCTGAAAAGCTTGCCCCAGAGGAGCGCGCACCGGATTCGATCCAGTTCAATCTCGAAGGTATGAACAACGAAGAGATCCTCGCCTTCCAAGAGGCCGCCAATGCCCGCGGCGTGAAGGTACAGGTCTTTGGTCAGTCGACCGACAACGCACGCGCGTATTGGAACTGGCAATTCATGCCCGAGATGCCCGAGCTGCCAAAAACGCGCGCGATGCTGATGTCAGCCTGTGACGTCCGCCTACCTGCGAGCCTGAAGAAAGAAGATCTCAACGTGATTGCGGAGGCACTCACCGGTGCTGCGCAGGATGTGATGGGCAAACTGCGCGCCTATGGCACGTAACCGCGCCTTTTGATGCGAACAACGAAGAGCGGGCCGCAACGTCCGCTCTTTTCTTTTGGCCAAAGCCTTGCTTCCATTGGCGCGCACAACAACCGCACCTATATCCTTCCCAATGCCTCAGGCCGGATCGCTCCAATGACAGCTTTTTCACTCCTTGATTTGTCCCCCATCCCGGAAGGGGCCTCTGTTGCGGAAGCCTTGCAGCACACAATCAGCCTTGCCCAACACGCTGAAACCTGGGGCTACGGGCGGTTCTGGTTGGCCGAACACCACAATTCCGGCGGGATTGCCTCCTCTGCCACTGCGGTATTGATCGGCCAAGTGCTCGCCGCGACCTCGACCATCCGCGTTGGGTCCGGCGGCATCATGCTGCCCAACCACAGCCCGCTTCAGGTGGCCGAGCAATTTGGCACATTGGCGACGCTCTACCCGAACCGTGTTGACCTCGGTCTGGGCCGCGCCGCGGGCACCGATCCCAACACCGCCGCCGCCTTGCGCCGTGGTCTGAACGGACCAGATCAATTCCCACAGGATGTGATTGAACTGATGGGGTTCCTCGGCGAGGCCACGCCGGATCAACCAGTGAAAGCCGTGCCCGGTACAGGCACCCATGTACCGGTGTGGATTTTGGGCTCCAGCCTGTTTGGCGCGCAACTCGCCGCGCAGCTTGGTCTGCCCTACGCCTTTGCCTCCCACTTTGCCCCTGACGCCCTGGAAGAGGCGGCTGCGATCTATCGCCACCGTTTTACGCCCGGAATCACACAAGAGCCGCGATTTATGATGGCGGTGAATGTCTTTGCCGCCGAAACCGACGCCGAGGCGATCCGGTTGCGCACCTCAATGCAGCAAGGGTTCCTGAACCTGCGCCGCGGCAGACCCGGCCCGCTGCCCGCGCCTGTGGACAGCTTTAATCAGGTCGCCAACCGTGTGGAAGCGCATATGGTCAACCACGCTTTGCGTGTCACGGCTGTGGGGGCACATGACACGGTTCGCCACCAAATTTCGGAGCTGATCGCACCTCATAAGCCGGACGAGGTGATCATCACCAATATGATCCACGATCCTGAATCCCGCCTGAAATCATTCAAAATAGCCGCGGACGTCATGCAAGAGCTGACGCCCCTCGCAGCCTGATCACTTCAGCACAAAGGGCTGGCGCATCCACGTGCGCAAGGCGGCCGTGACCGCATCCGGGTTCTCAAGAACCGGCAGATGCCCGGCGTCGGCGATCACCTCAAGCTTGGCATAGGGGATCAGCTCGGCCATGAAACTGTGACGCTTTACCGGCGTCAGCGCATCATGCTCGCCGCACAGCACCAACGCGGGGCATTTGCATTTGCGCAAAACGCTCTGCTGATCGCGGCGGCGTTGCAATGCACGCGCCTGTCGCACAAACACCTCCGGGCCAAGTGCCATGCCCATGTCGCGCACTTGATTTAGGATCTCCGCGCGCGCGACGCTAGGCGCGAGATATTCCGGCCGCATAAAATCGCTGAGCACCTCATCAAGGCGCCCTGCCCGCGCGCCCACAATCCAAGGCTCATATGCTGCTGCGCTGGTTGGAGATTCCGCCAGAGGATTGGTGTCCATCAAGGCGATACGGGTCACCCGCTCCGGCGCTTTGCGCAGGATGTCCATTGCGACAATCCCGCCCATGCTCAGACCGGCCAGTGCAAACTTTGGCGGCAGGATCGGAAGCAAAGCAGAAGCAATCTCGCTGATCCGCTCCCCTTGGCTGACCGGTGCAACCATCACCGCATGATCTTTGGACAAATCCGTTACCTGATGCGCAAACAAACGTGCATCGCACATCATTCCCGGCAACAGCACAATCGGCTCTTGCATAACTGCCCCCTGTTCTTCTTTTTGTTGTGCGCAACTGTGCCATAGCGCCCGCCTAGGTCAAGCGGTCAATAGCCACCCCAGCGGAAAGCACCTTCTTTGGAGAGCTCAGAGAACGGATTGTGGGCCACCTCCCAGATATGTCCGTCCAGATCGGCAAAATATCCGATGTACCCGCCCCAGAAGACCTCCCCTGCCGGTCTCAAAATGCGCCCGCCGGCCTCTTCGGCCGCCGCAAGCAGAGGGGCGACCTCTCCCGTTGTGCGCACATTATGCGCCAGCGTTATGCCTGAGAAGCCACCGATCGCTTCCTCAGGGATGCCCAGATCTTCAGCCAATCCGGCTCTGGAATAGAGACCAAGGGTCTGCCCTAGCAGACTGAAGGCCACCACGCCTTCATTCCCCGGCTCCCGCTCCCAGCCAAGCGCCTCATAGAACGCCGCCGATGTCGCAATGTCTTTCACAGCCAGTGTGATCAAACTCACCCGCGGTTCCATTTGTACCTTGGTCATAGCTGCACCCTATAAACTTTTGATAAAATTCACGAAACCTTCCACAGCCTTCTGCGTCTCTCCAGGCGACATAATATCTCCGGCAATCACATGCGCGCCCGGATCTGCATCTGGCCCCAGATTCTGGATTGCGAGAGTTGCTACACCGCCCCAGCGAGCGGCGACCTCTTTTGTCTTGCTCGCGTCCACCACTTTGTCATCCTCTGAAAACCAAAACAGCGCTGGCAGAGTACTCTTGGAATGGTCCATAGCAAAGACGTCTTTCACCAAGGCGGCCATTTGCAACACAGCAGTTGTTGGGTAACGCGTTGTCCAATAAGTGTCATGCGCCTCATTACTGGGTTCAAAAGAGCGCTCTGCCCCCGCCACCAGCGATACCCAATAGCGTGCCACAGGCCAGGTAAGCAGAGCTGCCGCAGGATTATTGATGCCAAAATTCGGCGACACAAAGATCAATCCTTTGACACCCCTCATGGTCGCATTTTGATCGGCCATGCCTGCGACCAATGTGCTACCGGTCGAGGTGGAAATCACCACCACTTCATCACCAACACGCCGGGCCACCTCTAGCGCCTCAGAAAGGTCATCGGCCCAGCCTTGCACTGTAGCTTCATTCAGCGCGGCACCGTCACGGCCATGCCCTTGCAAGCGTGTGTAAACCAGATTGGCGCCAAGGGCTGCAGCAACAAGATCCGGCACTGGACGAATTTCTTCTGAGGTCGCTGAAAATCCGTGTACGTATAGTATCGACAGAGGCGTGCGTTGGCCCACTTCCCTGTGCCAAACCACACGTTTCGCCACGCCGGGCGTGAGATCATCAAACGCAGCTTCGCGGCCAGCAAAATGAACATCCACATCTGCGCCAATGTCGCTGGCAGAGGCACTCGGCGCTAAAGAAACCTTCTCATAGGGGCCCAAAACATACAGCGCCGCACCAAGCAGGATCACCCCGAGTAGCACACGCCCCAAAATCCTCCCAAAGGCGCGCATCAGTTCTGAACTGGTGCCGCAAGCACCTCTTCCACTTTGGTTTCGATCAACCTCAGACACTCATCATCCGAAAAGCGGTGATCTTTGCCCTTCACCATCAACAGCTGGATGTCCTCCCCCTCAGCGTGGTCCAGCAATCGATAGGCCACTTCAGAGCTTACCGCCGTATCCTCTGTGCCTTGCAGAAAGCGCACCGGGAATGGCAGCGACAGCTGATCGCGCAGCACAAGTCGGGTCCGCCCGTCTTCGATCATGCGTTTGGTGATGATATAAGGCTCCATATAGTCCGAAGGCAGCGCCACTTGTCCTTCGCGGTCAAGCTCTGCTTTCTGTTCATCGGAAAAGCCCGCCCAATAGCTGTCTTCGGTAAAATCCGGCGCTGCGGCGATGGTCACCAGACCTTGAATGCGCGCCGGAATGGATTTGGCCGCCAACAGCGCTTGCCACCCGCCCATAGAAGAGCCGACAATGACAAGCGGCCCTTCGGTGAGCGCATCCAGCGTGGCCAAAGTATCCTCGTGCCAATCACCGATGCAGCCCTCTTCAAAGGTGCCACTGCTTTCCCCATGACCGGAATAGTCAAATCGCAGAAAGCTCTGTCCGCGCGCTTTGGCCCAAGCCTCCAGATGCACCGCCTTGGTGCCTTCCATATCCGATTTCAGCCCTCCAAGAAAAACGACGGTCGGCCCCGCTCCATCAGTTTTGTGATAAGCAATGCGGCGGCCTTGCGGGCTGTCAAAGAACTGGGTGGCGCTCATGGGGATCCTCTTAAGATTTTTCAAATTTTATCGGTGCAAGTCGCAACTGTTAACCCCGCTTGACTTGGGGGGCAGCACGGTTCATTTAAGCGACGAACCATATACCCGCAACCGGGCGTTCCGTGGGCGCCAAACTGACGAGGAGCTAGACGCCAATGGCTGATATTTCCCTTACATTTCCTGATGGTAACGCGCGTTCTTTCGCAGCAGGTGTGACCCCTGCCGAAGTCGCAAGCTCCATCTCCACCTCGCTTGGCAAAAAAGCGATCTCTGCCACTGTGGATGGCAAACACTGGGATCTGCAATGGCCGATTGAGGCCGATGCCAGCATCGCAATCAACACCATCAAAGACAGCGACGCCGAAGCGCTCGAACTGATCCGCCACGACTGCGCACACGTCATGGCGCGCGCGGTTCAAGAAATCTGGCCCGATGTAAAGGTCACCATCGGCCCGGTGATCGAGCACGGCTGGTACTATGACTTTGACCGTGAAGAGCCGTTCACCCCCGAAGATCTCGGCCTCATCGAAAAGAAGATGAAAGAGATCATCAACAAGCGCGAGCCTGTGACCACAGAGGTCTGGGAACGCGAGCGAGCGATCAAACATTATCAGGCCAACAACGAGCCTTATAAAGTGGAGCTGATCGAGGCCATCCCCGGTGACGAGCCCCTGCGTATGTATTGGCACGGCCACTGGCAGGATCTCTGCCGCGGCCCGCACCTGCAGCATACAGGCCAGATCCCCGCAGATGCGTTCAAACTGATGAGCGTGGCCGGTGCCTATTGGCGCGGCGATTCTGATCGCGCAATGCTGCAGCGTATCTACGGCGTGGCCTTCAAAAACAAAGAAGACCTCAAAGCCCACCTGCACATGCTGGAAGAGGCTGAAAAACGCGACCACCGCCGCTTGGGCCGCGAGATGAACCTGTTCCATATGCAGGAAGAGGCGCCCGGACAGATCTTCTGGCACCCAAATGGTTGGACCGTTTACACCGAGCTGCAAGACTACATGCGCCGCAAGCAAAAACGCGGTGGCTATGTCGAGGTGAACACCCCGCAAGTGGTGGACCGTAAGCTCTGGGAAGCCTCCGGTCACTGGGACAAGTATCAGGAAAACATGTTCATCGTCGAAGTGGACGAGGATCATGCCCGAGAAAAGGCCGTGAACGCGCTGAAGCCGATGAACTGCCCCTGCCACGTGCAGATCTTTAATCAGGGTCTGAAATCCTACCGCGATCTGCCTTTGCGGATTGCTGAATTCGGCTCCTGTGCGCGTTACGAGCCTTCCGGTGCTCTGCACGGGATCATGCGTGTGCGCGGCTTTACGCAGGACGATGGCCACATCTTCTGTGCTGAGGATGAGATCACTTCGGAAACCAAGAAGTTCATCGACTTCCTGTCAGAGGTCTATTCCGATCTCGGCTTTGACAACTGGACCATCAAGCTCTCCACCCGCCCGGAAAAGCGTATCGGCTCTGACGAAAGCTGGGACTACGCTGAAAAGGCGCTTGGCGATGCCTGCAACGCGGCTGGCCACGAGTTTGAGATCCTGGAAGGCGAAGGCGCATTTTATGGCCCGAAGCTGGAATTCACCCTGACCGATGCCATCGGCCGGAACTGGCAGTGCGGCACCCTTCAGGTGGACCCCAACCTGCCGGAACGTCTTGATGCGACCTATATTGGTGCGGACGGTGAGAAGCACCGCCCCATCATGCTGCACCGCGCAACTCTGGGCTCCTTTGAACGCTTCATCGGTATTCTGATCGAAGAGCACGCTGGCAAACTGCCGTTCTGGCTTGCACCGCGTCAGGTGGTTGTGGCGGCGATTGTATCTGATGCGGATGACTATTGCCTAGAAGTTGTCGAGGCGCTCAAAGCCGCTGGCGTGCGGGCAGAAGCTGACCTGCGCAACGAGAAGATCAACTACAAAGTTCGCGAGCACTCCGTCGGCAAGGTTCCGGTGATTTTGGCCATCGGGAAAAAAGAAGTCGAAGAGCGCACCGTATCCACCCGCCGCCTGGGTGAGAAACAAAGCAAGGTGCAAAGCTTGGATGAAATCGTGGCGCAGCTGTCGGTCGAAGCAACCCCGCCCGACATGCACTGATTGCTCCACACGACAAGTTCTTAAATGCGGCGCTCTGAGCGCCGCATTTTTCATTTAAGGCGCAGTCCAAGGCGACAAAAGCTGAAACATTTGCAAGCCATTGCACTATTTTGGAGGTCGTAAGGCTTTGCCTGCCACCGAAAATTGTAACAATTGCCAGTGATTTTCGGCGAGACCTCGCAACTGCTGGTCGGCGAAACCCTGCGCAAGCGCCAAAATCCCCGCAGTTTTACCCGGAAAGTCCCCCAGCATTCACAAGAGATTCACCAACAGTTGCAGATCTTTGCCAGCTTCCCGACCACAGTGTTACATGAGATAACATCGCCGTGGCACACAGTCGTGTGATTGGTAAGTGACCTGCGCGGCGACCTATGTTGTAGTCATGCTAAGGCGCAAACGCCGCGTCTGGCCGAATTTAACTGTATCAAGAGGGAAGAGATACAATGTCCACAACCGTAAAAACTCTCGCCGTTGCCGGCGCCGTCGCAGCAGCCCTGACCGCGCACGCAACCACCGCATCCGCCGCAGGCAAAGAGAAATGCTACGGTGTGTCTCTGGCAGGCGCCAATGACTGCGCCGCCGGTCCTGGCACCACCTGCGCAGGCACCTCCACCGTTGATTACCAGGGCAACGCCTGGAAACTGGTTGACGCAGGCACCTGCGTAGACATGGAACTGCCAGCACTGGCAGACGGCACCCCACGTGTCGGCTCCCTGGAAGCGCTGGATCGCGACCTGCCGAAGAGCTAAGGCCTTCTTGCGAAGCCCCGCCCCACATGGGGCTTCGCATTTCCCCTGCCATATTGGCGCAAGGGACCAAGAACTGTCATACTACGCTCAACGGGCAGCACTCAGCAGCCCAGCGTGGTATAAAGGATCAAGCACGATGGCGCATCATGCCAGGCATTCTTATTTGAAAATTTCTGCGCCAGCCGCCAGTGAAATTACCCAGTGAAATTCTACAGAGCCCAAAAGCCACCACTCCAAAAGAACCTGCCCCCAACACCTGCCACAAGAACAAGGTGACGCGATGTTTGACGCACAACAAACGCCCCGCAAATTGCCCAACCGCCCCGGCGTCGGCTACAAGCCGCAGCACTACGCCGATCTGATCCAAGATCCCGGCACCGTGGGCTGGCTCGAAATTCACGCTGAGAACTATATGGGAGATGGCGGTCGCCCCATCGCGCAACTCCGCCAGTTGTCTGAGCGTTTTCCGATTTCCGTCCATGGCGTTGGTTTGTCAATCGGTGGCGAAGGCGCACTTGACGCCGACCACCTTGCGCGCCTCAAGCACCTTGTTGACTGGCTAAACCCAACCGTTTTTTCTGAACATTTGGCTTGGAGCACCCATGATGGCGCGTTTTTGAACGATCTGTTGCCCTTGCCCTACACCGACGCCACGCTCCAGCGCGTGTGCGACCACATCAACCAGCTGCAAGACACCATCAATCGCCAGATGATGCTGGAGAACCCGTCCAGCTATTTGGCGTTCGATGAAAGCACCTGGTCGGAACCTGATTTTCTGCGGGAAGTTGCCAAGCGCACAGGATGTGGATTGCTGCTGGATGTGAACAACGTTTTTGTGTCCGCAACCAACCTGGACTACGATCCCCGCGCCTACATTGCAGATTATCCGCTCGACATGGCCGGTGAAATTCACCTCGGCGGCCATGATGAAGACGAAGATGATCACGGCAAGCCACTGCTGATTGACAGCCACGGCGCACCTATTGTTGATCCTGTATGGGCGCTGCTTGACCACACCCTTTCCTTGTCTGGCCCCAAACCGATCCTGATCGAGTGGGACACCGATGTGCCCGAATGGCCGATCCTGCATGACGAAGCGCTGCGCGCAGATGCAGCCCTTGCCAAGCTTACCACCGGTGTTGCGGCATGAACGTCTCCCAGAACGAATTTCGCGGCGCGATCTTTGATGGCGGACGCGCGCGGCCTGAAGGCCTGTCCGATGCCAAAGGTCAGCCTGCCGGGCGGCGGTTTGACGTCTATCGCAACAATGTGGCCGTCTCTCTGACAGAAGCGCTTGCCACCGGTTTTCCGACCATCGCCAAACTCATTGGCAGTGAGAACTTCAATGCGATTGCAGGCGTGTTTCTGCGCCAATCGCCACCGTCCTCGCCGATGATGATGCATTATGGCGAAGACTTTCCGGATTTTCTTGCGGGCTTTGAGCCTCTGGCACATCTCGGCTACCTCGCAGATGTCGCACGCCTTGAGATGGCGATGCGCCGCTCCTACCACGCAGCGGACGCAGAAGCGGTGAACCCCGAAGCCCTAGCGGCCCTCCCGCCTGAGCGCCTCACCGAACTGGTAATGACCTTCGCCCCCTCGGTGAAACTCCTGCGCTCTCCCTGGCCGATCCACGCCATTTGGGCATTCAATATGCAAGATGGCCCAAAGCCTGAAGCCGGAGGCCAGGATGTTATCATCCTGCGCCCTGAATATGATCCGGTCCCCCACGCTTTGGCACCCGGAGCCTATGAATTTATCACCGCGCTCACCGCGGGCGGCACACTGGGCGCCGCGGCTGCTGTCGCAACCGACGAAGTGGCTGAATTTGACCTGAGCGCCACGCTCGGCCTACTCCTAACGGGCAACGCCCTGATTTCTATTGATTTACCATCCTAATCCGAGGATCGCATGACACGTATACTGGACCAATACACCGACCTTCTTGACCGGCTTGACCGTCTGGATTGGCTCGTTCCCACGCTAGCCCGCCTGAGCTTTCTGGCAGTGCTGTTCTTCTATTTCTGGAACTCGGCAATGCTGAAGATCGACGGTTCGATCTTCTCCCCGTCTTCCGGTGCATTCGGGCAGATTTTCCCAAAAGCAGCCGAAGCCGTGCTCTGGGACGTCACTCAAATGAACTTCTTACAGCGCATTGTGATCCTTGCTGGCACGATTGCTGAGTTTGTTCTGCCTCTGCTTATCGTTTTTGGTCTGCTGACCCGCCTCGCCGCAGCTGGCATGATCGGCTTCATCATTGTTCAAACGCTGGTGGACGTGACGGGCCACGGTGTTGCCCTTGGCGGTCTGTTTGACAGCGCTCAGGGTCTGATCGACCAGCGTGTGATGTGGATCCTGCTCTTTGTGGTGCTGGTCTTCAAAGGCGCTGGCCCAATCTCGATTGACGCCCTGTTCCGCAAGCCTTCCAGAGACTGATCCGGGCGGCCACTTACATACAAAAAACAAAAGCCCGCGAGACAATCGCGGGCTTTTTTGATCTGCTCTGGCACCCTAACGAAACTCAATTTGTCCCGACTGAAAAGACTAAGGCACCGAGAGAAATTGAGCTCGATATTCGCGCCCTTAGCTAAGTTCGGCCTGCACGTCTTTTCCCCAACCGAGGTAATAGCTTCCGCCGCGCTCTATAAGCGGACGTTTCATCAGGGTGGGATGCGCTTTCAAAAGCGCAATCGGATCTTCTGAGCGTTCGTCTTCGCTCAAATTTCTCCATGTGGTCGATCTCTTATTCACTATATCATCTTTAAATTGTGTGTGTGCTATTTCTAACACCACATCAGGAACCCCATCCTGACGAACATCGACAAAGGCAACATCCCCCAATGTTTTCATTGCCTTACGACAGGTATCGCAATTTTTCAAACCGTAGACAGTTGTCATGTCACCCTCTTTGCATGGCCATAATGACCGTATAATCCAGTTCATTTCGGGTTTCACGTTGGTTTTGCTTGATTTTTGTCATCACCATGCAATCCTCAGGCAGGCGCATTTGTTTCAATCTTCCGTAATCGTGCACTCGGAATTTGGGATTTCTGTTGCCCCGGCATTTTGCCGTAATTGACTAAAAGTGAATAAAGAGGAGAACGGTATGCCACGCGGTACCGTAAAGTGGTTCAACACCACCAAAGGCTTCGGGTTCATCGAACCTGAAGAAGGCGGCAAAGATGTCTTTGTCCATATTTCCGTTGTCGAACGGTCTGGACTTAAAGGTCTGTCCGACAACCAGAAAGTTGAATTTGAAATGACGCAAGGACGGGACGGCCGCGACATGGCGGGCGAACTCAAACTGCTTTAATGGATTGGGGCGCCATTAGCGCCCCATCCGCCCTGCGCTCCGCGCGCAAAGCCCTTCCTCAAAAAACTGTTATGAACAGCCCTTCGCACCAGGTGGACAGCTTGATGCTCTGTAGCCCCTGTGGCCCGTGCTCGCATTTACAAAACGCTCGGTGGTGTTGGGCGTACCACAACAAATCACGCCACCCAATGTCACTGGCTGAAGCCCACTTGGGCAGTAATTTGTATGGGTCGTATAGGGATGGATCAGCACCCCTTCAGGCTGATTGACCGGCCCAATGACCGGAGCATTACTGCTCCAGCTCTGTGCCGAAAGCGGCGCGGCAAACATCAATGCAACTCCAGTGGCAAGCGAAAGGCTTTTCATAAAACACAGGCTCCAATTGTTGTCAGAAACATAAATAGCTTTGGCTAAGCTACTGCACGCGTTTGAAAACTGTCAAATTCGCAGACGCGCGCCACTGTGTTTTAAAAACCAGTCACTCACCCTGTGGCAGTTTCAGAAACACGCAAATACTCACGCACGGTGCAGCTTGGAGTAGCGCCCTCAAGCGGTCTGCTTGTGATGAGCTGCCACTTCGCAGGATCAAACTCCGGAAAGAAGGTGTCTGCGTCGTCAATCTCGGCATCGACATCTGTGATCAACAGGCGATGCGCGACAGTGAGCATTTCCTTGTAAATGCCCGCGCCGCCAATCCCGTAAATCCGATCGTAGCCCTGCGCTGTGGCATATTCGACAGCAGTATCAATCGAGGGCACCACAATGTCCGCCGCATCCGGCTGTGAGGACACCACAATATTCAACCGATTTGACAGCGGTTTTACCGGCAGACTGTCCCAGGTGTTGCGTCCCATAATCAGGGCGCCTCCGGTGGTCTCGCGCTGAAACAGTTTAAAATCCTGCGGGATGCGCCAGGGGATGTCCCCATCCCGCCCAATCGCCCCGTTTTGGGCGCGTGCAACAACAAGTGTGATCATAGTTTATACCGCCACTGGTGCGGATATGGCCGCATCCGGCTCATATCCAACAATTTCAAAATCCTCGAAGGTAAAGTCAAAGATCGACTTTACATCCCGCTTAATCACCAGTTTCGGCAGCACCTTTGGTGTGCGTGTCAGCTGCAGATTTACTTGCTCCATGTGGTTGGAATAGATGTGGGCATCACCGATGGAATGCACAAAATCCCCAACTTCATAGCCGGTCACATGCGCCAGCATATGCTGCAGCAGCGCATAGGAGGCGATGTTGAACGGTACGCCCAAGAACATGTCAGCAGAGCGTTGGTATAGTTGCAGGTGCAATTTGCCATTCAGCACCCGCACTTGCCACATAGTGTGGCACGGCGGCAGCGCCATATCGGGCACATCCTGCGGGTTCCAGGCCGAAACGATCAGACGGCGGCTGTCAGGCGAGGTTTTGATCATCTCAACCAGCGTTTCAATCTGATCTACGCCGCCAAAATCGCGCCACTGCTTGCCATAAACCGGCCCGAGATCCCCGTTTTCATCGGCCCATTCGTCCCAAATGGTGACCCGATTGTCTTGCAAGTACTTGATGTTGGTGTCGCCAGCGAGAAACCACAGCAATTCATGAATGATCCCACGCAAGTAGAGCTTCTTTGTGGTCACCAAAGGAAAGCCATCTGCGAGGCGATAGCGCATCTGCATCCCGAAATAAGAACACGTGCCCGTGCCTGTCCGGTCGCCCGTGTCTTCGCCAAACTCCAAAATGGTCTTCAATGCATCATGATATTGCTGCACGGCCTGCCTCGTTTCTCCTCAGAGTCACCCCATCTGGAACGCCATCTGCACCGGCACCCATTTGGAGCAACGACTCACAATTGTCGCGTTCTTTGAACTATATCTTGTGGGTCCTAAGCTGGAAACCGCGAGGATTGATCCATCCACAGGCAATTTCGGCGCACCACTTCCCGCATCCGTGATTGCCGCCCGACTGCAAACAGGCTGGCCAATCCAGACGGTTGCGTGTTCAATATCTCCAAACCCCATTCAAAGGAATCCCATATGTATGTGAAATATCTGCACACCATGGTGCGTGTCTCTGATCTGGAAGCTTCCATGGCTTTTTACGCGCTCTTTGGTCTGAAACAGATCAAGCGCTATGACAGCGAACAGGGCCGCTTTACTTTGGTCTATCTGGCCGCTGACGGCGACCATGACGCCCCATTGGAGCTCACCTACAACTGGGATGGTGATGACGGCCTGCCCTCTGACAGCCGCCACTTCGGGCATCTCGCCTATGAGGTCGGCAATATCTACGAAATGTGCCAGCATCTGGCGGACAATGGCGTGGTGATCAACCGTCCGCCCCGCGACGGGCGCATGGCTTTTGTTCGCTCACCGGACAACATCTCCATCGAGTTGCTGCAACAGGGCGAAGCGCTCGCACCGGCTGAACCATGGGCCAGCATGGAAAGCACCGGTCATTGGTAAGAGCGGCGGCGCATATCGCCGCAATCGGGGTGACTCTTGCGGCCACCCCCACCCTCGCTTCGGACTGCCGCATGGCGCTTTTGCTGGCACTGGATGTGAGCTCCTCCGTGGACGGCGATGAAGACGCGCTTCAGCGTCTCGGCCTCGCTGCCGCTCTGACCGCTCCTGAAATCCAATCCGGTTTCCTAAGCGATGCACGCCCAGCGGCTCTTGCGGTTTATGAATGGAGTGGCCGTCACAAGCAGAAAACCCTGCTGGACTGGACCCTGATCGAAACCCGCCAGATCCTCAACGAAAGCGCCGCCAAACTTGGACTTTCCAAACGTGGCACTTCGGAATTTCCTACAGCCCTTGGCCATGCGGTCGGCCATGCCGCCACGCTCTTCCGCCAGGCACCCGCGTGCGATGTTCAAGTGTTGGACGTGAGCGGAGATGGGGAAAACAACGATGGTTTCACACCCAAACAGGCCTATGCGGCCTTTCCGCTGGACGGGGTGATCGTAAACGCACTGGCGATTGAGACATTTGGCGTCAAAGCGGCCGATTTTGCGGCCCGTCCCGGAGATATGACAGATTACTATCGCCGTGAGCTGATCAAGGGGCCTGATGCCTTTGTGGAAACGGCCAAGGGTTTTGAAGATTTTGAAAACGCTATGCGCCGTAAGCTGTCGCGCGAGCTGTCTGTTACTGTGATCGGTCAAGCCGGGCCCCGCCCAACTAAAAAATCAAACTAACAGTTGTTTTTCAAATGGTTGCAGCTCAGTCTTTATGAAAATTTGGCGCACAAATGCAAACGCACGCCGCGCCCCATTCTGGGGCAGGCGCGCAAAAAGCTACGGAGTCCCCGTTCTGGGGCTGCCGGCTATGTCAGTAGATGTAGCGGATCTGATCCGTCCAATAGCGTTCCACACGACGCAGCGCGTGGGTGATCTGTTCGATGCCATCATCGCCCAGCACACCTTTGGATTGCAGACCTTCTGCATGGCGCGCAAACAGCGCAGAGATCACATCGCGGATTTCACGGCCCTTTTCGGTCAGGCGCACACGCACCGAACGGCGGTCAATCTCGCAACGCTGGTGATGCATATAGCCTGCATCAACGAGTTTCTTCAGGTTGTAACTCACGTTTGAGCCCTGATAGTACCCGCGGCTTTTGAGTTCGCCGGCTGTCACCTCATTGTCGCCAATGTTGAACAGCAGCAATGCCTGCACAGCGTTGATCTCAATCACGCCCACACGCTCAAATTCGTCCTTGATCACATCCAGCAACAGCCGGTGCAACCGCTCTACAAGCGCCAGCGAGTCCAGATAGTCGGCCATAAAGCTCTGTTCTGTCCCGCTAGGCATCGATGAATGAAAGCTCATTCTTAGTCTCCGTCAGCTTATCTAGCAGCCAGAGTGACGGAAAAAGCCCAACAAGAGGTTAAACCGCCCAAAAGACATGACAAATTCGCGTCAATTTGCGCCGCTGATGGTGGTCGCAATGCGAGAAACAAGGGCTTTGAAGGGTTCAGGCGTCGGTTTTTGCCCCGTAACCCATTGATATAAATCCTGGTCATTCTCACAGAGCAGAGCGTCATAGAGATCCAGCGCAGCGGTATCCATCTGCGCCAGATTCTCATCTGCAAACCGCTCAAGGATGATGTCCATCTCTTTGATGCCCCGCCGCATGGAGCGCATTTTCATGCGCTTGAGACGATTCTCATATGTTTCCTCGCCGGAATTTGCGGCCTCTTTGGGGGCGTCAGACATCATCACACCTTTTGCTCAGATCTTTTTGCGCAGCGTTTTCTCAAGCCGTGCCAGACGATCCAGATCATTTTTCATGCGCGCGCGGATATCGCGGATCTCTTTCAGAATGGCAAGCAGATCTGCTTCCGGGCTCTCGCCCTCCTCGCTCATGTCAACGCCGTCGCCCTCACCGGTCAGCAACCAGCCGACCGAAACATTCAGCAATCCGGCCATCATCGACAGGCGATTGGCGCGTGGTTCCCCGAGATCGTCTTCCCAGGCCGCGATGGTCGACTTCTTGACGCCAAGACGTTTGGCAAACTCGCCGCGCTTCAGGCCTCCAGCCTCTCTGGCGGCTGCAAGGCGATCGCCGAAGGTGGCAACCTCCTCACCATACCAGTCGTCTTCAGGCATCACTTCCAGTTGATCTTGTGGCATAGCTTACTCCTTAGCGCTTCGACCTTGAATGGCCTTGGTGGGCACCCTAAGACATGGGACCAGAGATTACAAAAAGAGGCCAAGCCATGTCTTTCCTGTCTGAGACCCTATCGCGTGTCAAACCGTCCCCGACCATCGCTATGACAGCAAAGACCGCAGAATTGAAGGCCGCCGGACGTGACGTTACTGGCCTGAGCGCGGGTGAGCCGGATTTTGACACCCCGCAAAACATCAAGGATGCCGCTGTTGCGGCCATCGCGGCGGGAAAAACCAAATATACCGCGCCTGATGGGATCCCGGAGCTGAAGCAGGCGGTCTGCGCCAAAATGATGCGGGATCACGGGCTGGAATACACACCCGCGCAGGTCTCCGTCGGCACCGGCGGCAAACAGACGCTCTATAATGCGCTGATGGCAACGCTGAACCCTGGCGATGAGGTGATCATCCCTGCGCCTTATTGGGTCAGCTATCCCGATATGGTGCTGCTCGCGGGGGGCACACCTGTGGTGGCTGAAACATCGCTGCAGACCAATTTCAAACTGACAGCAGATCAGCTGGAAGCCGCGATCACGCCAAAAACCAAGTGGTTCATCTTCAACTCGCCCTCCAACCCGACCGGCGCGGGCTACTCGCGACAGGAGCTCAAGGAACTCACCGATGTGCTGATGCGCCATCCCCACGTCTGGGTGATGAGCGACGATATGTATGAGCATCTTGCTTATGACGGGTTTGAATTCTGCACCCCGGCGCAGGTTGAGCCGGGGCTTTATGAGCGCACCCTGACCTGCAATGGCGTGTCCAAAGCCTATGCCATGACCGGCTGGCGTATCGGCTATGCTGCAGGCCCCGTGGAGCTCATCGCCGCAATGCGCAAAATCCAAAGCCAGAGCACATCAAACCCCTGCTCCGTCAGCCAATGGGCCGCTGTGGAAGCGCTGAACGGCACGCAGGACTTTCTGGCTCCCAACAATGAGGCCTTCAAACGTCGCCGTGATCTGGTGATCTCCATGCTGAGCGAGATCGAAGGGATTTCCTGCGCCACTCCAGAGGGAGCATTCTACGTCTATCCGTCGATTGCCGGGTTAATTGGCAAAACCACGCCAAAGGGCACCGTGATTGAAAACGACGAAGCCTTCGCCAACGCCCTGCTTGAAGAGGCAGACGTTGCTGTGGTGTTTGGGGCTGCCTTCGGGCTTTCGCCAAACTTCCGCGTCAGCTACGCTACATCTGACGAGGCACTGACCAAAGCCTGCCAGCGCATTCAGGCGTTCTGTGCTTCTCTGACATAAAAACCGGACAACCGGGGGCATCCGGAGGGGACAGATGAGCGGCGATCTTCCAGACTATTATTTTCGCGTGCGCGAAAACGGCGCGGCGGTGTTTCGTGTGGACACGGAAAACCGCCATCGTCGGATCGAGATGGATCAGATCGCCGTTCTCAACATCCGGAATGGAGAGGTCAAACCCCACGGAGAACGCACACTTTCCAAAGAAGACAAAGCCGCGATTGGGGCTTGGATGGAAGAGCGTCGTGCCTTGCTTGCGGAGCGCGACATCGACGACATCCTGCGCACCGTGGATCATTTGAACCTGACCACCCAATGGGCGCAATCCAAGGCCACGCCTGAGCAGCTAGAAGAGATCACCGACACGCTTTTGCTGACCATGCATGATCTACGCTCGGTACTGGTGCGCAAAAAAGCCGACCGCTTGCTCAAGGGCAAGTAGAACGACTGCCCTCTTCTCAATGAGCGCCCAGTCCTTTGGAAGCTTCAGTTTTTAGGGGCGCTGCCCCTGCCACATCTCCGATGTGGCCACCCCGGGATATTTCACGAATGAGAAGCATGGCCGGTGCCGGCTTCAAGCCTGGGCGAACTTTTCTCGCAGACGGCTGAGATCGGTGCGCCAGAAACGATACATCAGCAACACCGCAGCAGCCGTCAGGCCCAGAACCAAACCCAACCAAACGCCCACGCCGCCCAGCTCAGCCTTAAAGCCAAGAACATAGGCACAGGTGACCCCCAGCAACCAGTAGCTGATCGCGGCGATCACCATGGGGCCGCGCGTGTCCTGCACACCGCGCAAAAGACCCAGCGCCATGACCTGCGCGCCATCCACGACCTGAAAGAGCGCGGCCACATAGAGCAGGCTCACGCCTGTCGCGAGGATCGCCACGCGCTGAGGCTCTTCTGGGTCAATGAACATCCCCAGAAGCTGCTGTGGGAACGCTAGAAAGACGGCGACCGTAATAAGGGAGACCGCAAGCGACATGACAATCGCCACCAGTGCCCCTCGCGCCATATGATCCGCGTCTTTGCGGCCCATCGCATTGCCAACGCGCACGGTGGCGGCGTTTGACAAGCCCAAATGCAACATGAAGGCAAGGCTTGCGAGCTGCAGCGCGATGCCGTGGGCCGCGAGCGCCACAGTGCCAAGCCAGCCCATCATGACAGAAGAGGCGGAAAACAGCCCGACCTCTGCCAGGTTGGTGAGGCCAATCGGCAGCCCCAACTTAAAGACCTGCGCAAACACATCCCAATCCGGGCGCCAGATGCGGGCAAACAGCTCATGCTGCGGCAGAGCGCGCACCGCATAAAGGATCACGCCAAGCAGCGAGACAAACTGCACGATGATTGAGGCAATCGCCGCCCCGCGCACGCCAAGCTCCGGAAGTCCCCAATTGCCAAAAATCAGGCCATAGTTGACAAGCGCGTTCACAGGCACCGCAACAACCGTGACCCAAAACACCACGCGCGTGTGCTCCAGCGCTGCCAGATACGATTTAAGCACCATCACCAGCAACGCGGGCATCAGTCCAAATCCGGCGATACGCAAGTAGGCCTGCGCCAAATCGGCCACCTCCGGCCCCTGCTGCAATCCCAGCAGCAACGCACCGGACAGGAAAAAGAGCGGCAGAACCACCAGCCCGTAGGTAACAGACAGCCAAAGCCCCATGCGCGTGATGCGACGCAGCGCAGCCTCATTGCCTTCAGCGTCGGCCTCAGCCACCAGCGGCATCACCGCAATGGCAAAGCCTGACCCGAGGATAAAAATTACGAAGAAAAACGTGTGTCCGAGAACAACCGAAGCCAGCGCCTCAACCGAGTACCAGCCCAACATGATTGTGTCGGTCAGACCGATGGCAAATTGCGCAACATGGCCGCCAATCAGCGGCAAGCCCAAGCGCGCAAGGGCACGGATGTGATCCCGCGTGGCCATGGAAGATTTTACAGAAGTTCTGGTTGTCTCGCTCATCACTCAGCCATATGCCCGTTGTTTGTGCAGAGCAAGCTGCGTGTTGCAGTTGATCGCTTCACGCGGCTCTGACACCATCAATACATGTGATCCGCATTGGAGCAGCAAATGTCCACAGCAGCGTTAGACGGCCTCATTTCAGACGCCCGACAGTTCTTTAGTGAGCTGGCCGAAAACAACACTCGTGACTGGTTCCTGGCCCACAAGGAGACCTATGACAAAGCGCTCAAAGCGCCCGCGCTTGAATTGCTGGATAAGGTCGCCGCCCATTTACAAAAACAGACGGGGCACGTGCCCAACACAAAGCTGTTTCGCCCCAATCGCGATGTCCGCTTCTCTAAGGACAAGACGCCTTATCACCTGCATCTGCACATGTCCTGGTCCACGGCGCCAACCAGTTGGTTCTTTGGCATCGGACAGGACTACATCTCCGCCGGTGCTGGCATCATGGGATTTGACAAAGACATGATGACCCGCTGGCGTGCAGCTGTGGACGGCCCCAAAGGAGAGGAGATCGCCGCAGAGGTGGATCGTCTGCGGGGATGGGGCGCGCGCCTGGACGAGCCTGCGCTCAAGCGTGTGCCTGCACCTTATGGAAAAGATCACCCTCAGGAAGCCCTGTTGCGCCGCAAAGGCCTGGCCATGTGGTTTGAGGTGACGGAGGAAGAAGCATCAAAAGGCGACCTCGTTTCCGAGATCGCCTCCGCATTTCACACATTTGATCCACTCAACCGGATCCTGTCTGAGATCTGAGCCTCAGCGGTCCTTACGACTGTCGGGATGCAACGCCGTACCCAGAATATGATCTGAGTTGTGGATCACATGACTTGCGGTGTTCGCAATCAGCGGATCAGCGGGCTGCGCAATCTTCGGATCCTTGCCCGGATAGTCCAGTGTGCTCAGAAAGTGACGCATACAGTTCAGACGCGCCCGCTTCTTGTCGTTAGATTTGATCACGGTCCAAGGCGCATCAGCCGTGTCGGTATAGAAGAACATCGCCTCTTTGGCTTCTGTGTAGTCTTCCCATTTGTTCAGCGACGCCTTGTCAATCGGGCTGAGCTTCCACTGTTTGAGCGGATCGGTTTCACGGCTTTCAAAGCGGCGCTTCTGTTCATCTTGGGTGACCGAGAACCAATATTTGTAAAGCCGAATGCCCGACCGCACCAGCATCCGCTCCAGATCAGGGGTTTGGCGCATGAATTCCAGATATTCACCGGGTTCACAGAAGCCCATCACCCGCTCAACACCAGCGCGATTGTACCAGCTGC
Source organism: Shimia sp. R9_1 (assembly GCF_017743775.1). Taxonomy (NCBI): domain Bacteria; kingdom Pseudomonadati; phylum Pseudomonadota; class Alphaproteobacteria; order Rhodobacterales; family Roseobacteraceae; genus Shimia; species Shimia sp. R9_1. Next base: position 159,100 of record NZ_JAGHRN010000001.1, read on the forward strand.
GGTCATAGAGCACGATTTCACCGGCAGTTGGCAGGTGCTCGATATAGCGTTGGAAATACCATTGGCCGCGTTCTTGATCTGTGGGCTTGTTCAACGCAACAACGCGCGCAGTCCGCGGGTTGAGGTGCTCGGTAAACCGCTTGATGGTGCCGCCCTTACCTGCCGCATCGCGCCCCTCAAAAAGCATCACAAACTTCTGGCCGGTCTCCTGCGCCCAGAGCTGAACTTTCAGCAGCTCGGACTGCAGCTTAGCCTTTTGCGTCTCATAAGCACGACGCGACATTTTTTTCGGATAAGGATACTCGCCACGTTCAAAGGCGCGGCGCATCTCATCCACGGACTCCTTATTGGCAACGGCAGGTGCCGCCGGAGCCGCAGCTTCCTCGACAACTTGCACGGCCTCGGATTCGCTCTCTACCTTTGGAGCCTCTGCAATTTCAGAAGGTTCCGCAGCGACGTCCAGCACCAGTTCCTCTTCAACAACACGCTGTTCAAGTTGTTTTTCCATAAGCTAATCCCTGTCCTGATAAATTCGACAGACATATAGCAAAGGTTGCAATTTCGCGCTTTGACTCACGTCAATTTCCAGAGAAATAGTCAGTGAACTTATTGCACTGATCTCTGCGCCTTAACCATGTCGACAACTGGGAGGACTAGCCTCTATCGGAGGAGTGCGCCGATCGCCCCCTCACTGGAAGATTGAAGCTCTCAGATATCGGCCTATCAAATCCATATAAAATCCACCACAAAACAACGCGAAGAAGGAAGCGAAAGCCATTGAAAAGGCGAGACAAGTGTCGCAGCCAGTAGCTTTCCATTAAGATTCGCGCCCCTAGGCTCTCCTCACACTTAAGAGGACCCCAAGATCATGAAACTTTTTGCCGCCGCTTTGGCCACAACATCCCTCACACTTACCGCGCCCGTCTTTGCTGACACACTCACCATCATGGCAGCCGATCTGCCACCGATGGTCTACGCTGACGGCACAGGCCGCGAAGCAGAGATCGTGACCGCTGTGATGGGCCACTGCGGTCACGAAGTGGCTTTTGAGGTGCAGCCGTTCACACGCCACTGGGCCTCATTTGAGGCGGGCAAGGGGGACGCTGTGATGACCGTACCCGTGGGGATGCCAATGGAAGGAACCCAAGGCGCAGCTTATATTGCCTATCAGAACGGCGTGTCCTTCCTGGCCGGTTCCGGCAGCGACTATGGCGCGCTCAGCGATCTTGCAGGTCTCAGCGTTGCCGCGTTCCAAGGCGCGTCCAACATCCTGCCCGGACTTGCAGAGGCCTCCGACACCTTCGCCTCCTATCGGGAGATGACCGATCAGGAAACTCAATCCAAGATGCTCTTTGGCGGGCGCGTGGATGGCATTCTGGGCGATGGCATGCTGTTTGCGGCCTATACCGCCTCTCTGCGGGACGCAGGCTCCAGCGCGGGCATTGACGCATCCCAACCGCTTGAGTTCCGCGCCATTTTCGAGCCGTCCAATTATGCGATGAATTTCCGCGATGCCGCGCTGGCCGCCGATTTTGATCGCTGCTTTGCAGAGCTTGAGGCGGACGGAACCATCACCACCATCAACGCCAAATGGGTCGACAAATATCGTGACACATTGGGCAACAACTACCTCTCTATGTAGTCTGTTGTAGGTACGGCGAGCGCCCTGCGCATGCTTAAGGCGCTCCCTACCTCCTGCGCATTTTAATCACAGAACCGGCGCTGCACCTCGTAGCGGGCAAAGGGGATTTTGTCCGGGCGTTCCGGCCTATCAAAGGTCTGTGGCCTCCCAATCACCCGATCTTCCGGATCGCGCGTCGCACGCAAGCTGTCAGGGTCCAATGCACGTCGATCACATGTCGCCAACAGGCGGATCGTAATCGCCTCCTGATCCTGCAAATCAATCAGGTAGCCTTCCCGACGCGTTGCCGTGCTGTTGAAAATCAGCGGCGGATCCAACCGGAACTCTCGTGTCTCAGGCCCGAACAGCTCCGGCTCGCCCTGCCAATCGCGCCCTGAGGCAAACACCAGCTCATAAAACCCGGGCGGCACCAAGACGCGGAAGAACTCTCCGCCGCGTATATAGGCAGCCAGCGCCATCTCCCCGGTTTCATAGGCCCGCAGCCGCAGCACATAATCCGCCTCCGCTGTTGTCTTGACCTGCAATGGGATTGTGGCCGGCAGGCCCGTCTTGTTCCAAAGCAACCCCTGCGGCCTTTCCTGCGCCGCAGCCCCTGTCGCAACCAGAATGAAAAACAAGATGCTGCGCCACATTACCGGCTCTCCCTCAGATGTCTCAAAGATAGGCATCCGCGCGGATCCGAGCCATAGAATTTTCCGTGACCATAGAGAGAGCAACTCTGATGGCGCATCTGCGCGTTCTTCCTCTTCCCCCTGCCGCGCGCTCCTGCCATAATGCCTGCCAAGCAACATGAACAAGAGCAGCCCGCGAATGCCCAACGACCTTCTGGCCGAAGCCCAGCCGACCGATTATGACGCCTCCTCGATTGAAGTCCTTGAGGGGCTTGAACCTGTCCGCAAACGTCCGGGCATGTATATCGGCGGCACGGATGAGCGCGCGCTGCACCACATGGTCGCCGAAATCCTCGACAACTCCATGGACGAAGCGGTGGCGGGGCACGCCAACCGCATCGAGGTAGAGCTGCATGAGGATTATTCCCTGACTGTGCGTGACAACGGGCGCGGCATCCCTGTGGATCCCCACCCCAAGTTTCCGGACAAATCCGCGCTTGAGGTGATCCTGTGCACATTGCACGCGGGCGGCAAATTTTCGGGCAAAGCCTATCAGACCTCGGGCGGTCTGCACGGCGTGGGTGCCTCGGTTGTGAACGCGCTTTCGGATTTGATGGTTGTGCAGGTTGCGCGCAACAAAGAGCTCTATGAGCAACGCTTCTCCCGCGGCATTCCACAGGGCAAGGTCGAGAAAGTCGGCGCAGCCCCCAACCGCCGCGGCACCACGGTGACCTTCCACGCCGATGAACAGATCTTTGGCTCCCACCGCTTCAAACCGGCACGCCTCTTCAAATCGATCCGCTCCAAGGCCTATCTCTTCTCTGGCGTCGAAATCCGCTGGAAAACCGCAATTGATGACGGTGAAACCCCAACAGAGGCCACCTTCCACTTCCCCGGCGGCCTGTCTGACTATCTCAAAGAAACCATGAACGGCGCCACCACCTACGCCGAACAGCCCTTTGCGGGCACCGTGGATTTTCAGGAGCGTTTCAACACCCCGGGCAAGGTCGAATGGGCCATCAACTGGACCCCAAGCCGCGACGGCTTCATCCAGTCCTACTGTAACACCGTCCCCACACCTGAAGGCGGCACGCATGTGTCTGGCTTCTGGGCCGCCGTGCTCAAGGGCATCAAGGCCTACGGCGAGCTGGTGAACAACAAAAAGGCCGCCCAGATCACCCGTGACGATCTGATCACCGGCGGCTGCGCGCTGGTCTCCTGTTTCATCCGCGAGCCGGAATTTGTCGGCCAGACCAAAGACCGCCTCGCCACGGTTGAGGCTCAGCGTCTGGTGGAAAACGCCGTGCGCGACCACTTTGACAACTGGCTCGCTGCCGACACCAAATCCGCTGGCGCAATCCTTGATTTCCTCGTGCTGCGTGCCGAAGAGCGTCTTCGTCGCCGTCAGGAGAAAGAAACCGCCCGCAAAACTGCCACCAAAAAGCTCCGCCTGCCGGGCAAGCTGGTGGATTGTTCCGCCACCAACCGCGAGGGCACCGAGCTCTTCATCGTTGAGGGTGACTCCGCGGGCGGCTCTGCCAAAATGGCGCGCGACCGCAAGAAACAGGCTCTGCTGCCCCTGCGTGGTAAGATCCTCAACGTGCTTGGCGCGGCCAGCTCCAAGATCGGCACCAACCAGGAAATCAACGACCTGACCCAGGCGCTTGGCGTCGGGCTTGGCACCAAATTCAACGTCGACGATCTGCGTTATGACAAGATCATCATCATGACCGACGCAGATGTTGACGGCGCCCACATCGCCGCGCTGCTGATGACATTCTTTTATACCCAAATGCGCCCAATGATTGACGCGGGCCATCTCTACATGGCCTGCCCGCCGCTCTTCCGTCTCACCCAGGGCGCAAAACGTGTCTACTGCGTGGACGAAGCGGAAAAAGACGAATGGCTCGCCAAAGGTCTTGGTGGCAAAGGCAAAATTGACGTTAGCCGCTTTAAGGGTCTTGGTGAAATGGACGCCAAGGACCTCAAAGAGACCACGATGGACCCAAATTCCCGCAAGCTGATCCGCGTGACGATTGATGAGGACGAACCCGGCGAAACCGACGCGCTGGTCGGCGATCTGATGGGCAAAAAGCCAGAGAAGCGCTTCCAGTACATTCAGGAAAACGCGCGGTTTGTGGAGGAGCTGGATGTTTGAGCGCTAGTTATGCTTCATGAATACTTGGCGCGTTTAGCCAAAGAGTATGTATTTGAACGCGCAAAAAGGTTTGCTGGAAGCGAATTTGCGGACTTCATAAGGCATGATCTCGCTGTTGAGGCGAGGAAAAGAACGATTTTCCTTCCTTACGATCTAGAACTGAAAGCTAGTGTTGGTCAGTCGCAATGGGCATCAGTGCCCTGGCTAGCATTCTTTGACCCGATAATTACCGACACAGCTACACGCGGGTTCTATGTAGTTTACCTCATAAATCCACAGACTGAGGAAATTGTACTGTCCCTGAACCAGGGAACGACAGAAGTATATGAAGAATTTGGTGAAAACGAACGAGGCAGAAAAATCCTCGCTCGGAGAGCCTTTGAAATGACTGACAGAGTTGCCGACTATGCCAATAAATTCGACATTGCTCCAATATATCTAGGAACCGACGCGAAACTTCCGGCAGGTTACCAAGCTGGTCATGCCTTTGGGCGCGTTTACAACGCTAATTCAATCGATGCTGACGGTTTCTACAACGACTTGGAAAACATGTTGGAGGCATATCGAGCACTCGTTGATCGAGGTGGCCGCACTCCTGTTGAGTCAATGATGGAAGAAGCCGGCTCGACCGACATCGAAGAAACAAGAAAGTACATTTTGTCGAGACGCATCGAGCGCGCGAAAAATGTACGCATCAAAGTATTGAAAGCACGTGGGGCCATTTGTGAAGGTTGCGGGCTAAACCCTCAGGTCCATTACAATTTTAGTGGCCTTTTAAAAAACACTCCACTGGATGTCCACCATGCGAAGCCCATAAGAGAACTCGCGGAAGGTGAAACACGTCGATACAAATTGCCCGAGGATTTTCTAGTATTGTGTCCAACATGCCATCGGGTTATTCATAAGCAAAGCGACGCTTCCGATTTGGAAGCTCTTAAGCAAAGCATTCGGTTCGTTCACGCTAGTCAACTTGACTGGTAAGCTTTCGCCGCGCCTGACCCGAGGGTGGGTGCGGAATGCGCCCTCCCATGGGGGACGGTCGGACGCGGCGGAATGCTCTGCATTCCCGCGTAGGGTGCGCATTCACTGCGCACCGCCCCCACAAACACCCCCAAACCGGTGCGCATAAATGCGCACCCTACGGCTTGCCCCCGCCCGGTGGCACTGCCACACTCCGCCCCATGCGCCTGATCCTCCTCTTCGCCCTCCTGCTCCCCACCTCGGCCCTCGCCCAAGCACGCGCGGACAGCGAACGCTATCAAAACAATCACTTGTCCCAACCCGCGGCACCCAAATCACAGACCTCAAACCTCTATCAATGGCCGCAGAATGAACCCCGCACCGAGATCTTCTGTGACCAATACGCCCGCGCCGCCACCGGCATGCGCGGCACTGAGCAAGGCAGCCGCACCGGCACCAATCTTGGCCAAGGTCTCGGCTACATCGGCACGCGCGACCGCAAACAGGCCGAGGCTTTTGGCATGATCGGCGCGACTCTTGGCGCGTCTGAAGGCCGCGCGCAGGATCAGGAATTTTACAGCTACCACTTTCAGGAATGCCGCACGGGTGGGCGCCTTGTGCCCACCCCGAAATAAGCCAATCAGGTATTGAAACACCCCTGACCCACCTGTGAACCCTGTTTCAACGGGAACTCGCTATGCTCGCCCCATGGCTGACTTCATTCACATCTATCAACTGCCTCTGATCCTCCTTTTCTTTATGATCGGCAGTGTCGGCGCGCTGTTGCTGTTCAAATTTGCGCATCGCTCAAAGGCATGGGAATTGGCCGATGTGATCTGGGTGGCGCTTGGCGGTTTGGGCGCTGTGGTCGCCATAGCTGTGGGCATCTATCAAGAGGACAGCACCGCACTGAACCGACAGGTCACCGTCGCCTACACCGCGTCGCGCGACTTTGACACGGACGCCGCCCGCTTCCGCCTGCGCTATTGCAACGATGTGTCCGAAGACGAGCTGCAAAAGCTCTGCGAGAAAGTCGAATATCTTTCCGCCAGTTCCGCCAGCAACACTGCACTTCCACTCTTTGTCTCCGTGACTGAGCGCCGCGCACCGCTCGAAGGCTTCACCCTGCTGTTCAAAGATCGCGACGACATGGACACTATGGAGCAGGCCGCCGCCCAACTGGAAGAGGCGGAGTTTCTCGCTTTTGACACCCGCGATGTGCCCACGGTTATGGCCCTCAAAGACATCGCCCCCACACGTCCGGAAATCGCTGCCGACTACCGCGTTCTGGCGCTGACCTATGACGCGCTGATCGAAGATGTCAGCGCCCTGCGCGAGGCCTGGGAGGTGCTGCAATCAGGCCGCGCTCTTCTGATTCTGCAATTTGTCGCCATCTGTCTCGTGGCCTTTGCCGCGCCCTTCCGGCTGGGCCGCACCATCGACGGGCTGATCTGACCGCGACGTGATCGATTTGCGCCTTGTCCGATCTGTGGCCTTTGCTACTCTTCTTTCATGCGCCGCCTGCTTTGCCTTCTCTCCCTGACGCTGATTTCCTGCACCCGTCCCCTCACGGAGACAGAGACCGCCTTTGCGCGCGATGTGCATGGCGACGGGCTGGACACCAGCCGCGTGCGTATCACCCGCGATGTGCCTCTGGGTGTGGCCACCTTTGAATACAAAAAGCGCCCGCGCCTTGCCTGTCGGGAGCGCATCAACCCCGAACCCAAAGAAGAGGTCATCACCGCCTCCCCCGCGGGTGTGGTGCTCTTCAACCGCCTCTTCACCACCGAGGACTGGTCTGTCCCGAACTATCTGCCGGACTACCCCGAGAAAGTGCACATGAGCGCCGCGCTTTTCTTTGCCCACGAAATGACCCACGTCTGGCAATGGCAAAACCGCGACGTCACCGGATATTCACCCCGCCGCGCCGCGAGCGAGCACAAACGCGGCGTAGATCCCTATCAGTTTGAAACCGCCTCGGCGGAGACCTTCCTGGATTATGGCTATGAACAGCAGGCCTCTGTGGTCGAAGAGTACCTTTGCTGCGCGATCCTGGATCCGGAAGCCCCCCGCACCGCGCGCCTTCGCTCCCTGCTGGATGATCACTTCCCTGTCGATGACCTGCCCCGTCTGGAGTCCGTGATCCTGCCTTGGGAAGGGGCGGAACTCGAAGGCATTTGCCGCTAAACCACGTCGTTATTTGCACTTACGATCCACAGCCGTGATACCACCGCGTTACAGCCGCAATACCGACGCGATACAAATGTGGACCTGCGCACAAAAAAGGAGGCCAAGGCCCCCTTCTGTGTTATTGCGCCTATTTATATCCGAAGGCGCTGTCCGGGATCAGTTGGCGCTTGCCGCCGGGCGGTGTCCACTCGCTTTCAAAGCAGGCCGTTCCTTCTTTCTGGAAATACAACACCTTAATGTCATACCAGCCTGCCTTAGGCACATTCACCTGCGGCCGTCCTGCGCTGGCACAGGCGGTGATACCGTCAATCTTGCCCACGGTCTGTCCGCTGATCCAGATCTGAGCGCCATCATTTGTATAAAATTCAACACCATAAACCCCGGCCGACGGAAATTTGATGTAGCCGGTCACCTCTGCGCCAACCAACTCTGCACGGCCTGACGTCATCACCGGCGCGCCCTTGCCCTTGTCTGGAAAATTCAAACCCGGCAGCGGCGTTCCCGACTCACCAAAGCGCTCAATCCGGCGCTGCGCCGGATGCAGGTTGCGCACACTCCGGTCATTAACCGCATAGACAACTGCAAGCCCGGTCTTGAGACCTTTGGGTTGTGGATCTGCAGGTGTCAACTCAATCACCTGCGCAGAAAGCGCGCTGGCAAACATAACAGAAACTGCCGCCAACGCACTGAAAATAAAAGACTTCACTGTGCAACCTCCCTGGTGTCGCATTCTTCTATCGCAGCCTAGAATCTTTGGCACCTGTGGGGCAAGTCACAGTTCAGCGACAGAATACGGAACCTGCCGCGCGTCAGGCGATGGCACTCAGCTCCGCCGCACGCAGGAAGTCGTTCCAATGCGAAAACCGCACATCATGCGCGATTTCCTCGACCGAAGACTTGCGGTAGCCTTCCGTAAACAAGGCAAATCTCACACCCGCATTCTCTGCGGTTCCGGCATCCACCTCGCTGTCGCCCACATAGAGAACCTCAGCGGCGGAGAAGCTGCCCATCGCCTCATACAGCGGCTGAGGATCAGGCTTGCGCACTGGCAAAGTATCCCCACCGATAACGACATCAAAAAAGCCATCAAGACCCAACCCGACCAACACATGCCGCGCGGGCTCTTCCGGTTTGTTGGTACATACGGCGAGAAACACTCCATTTTCCTTGAGCAACCGCAGTACGTCCAAAACACCGTCATACACGACGGTCTTGTCGGAATTTGATGCATTGTAGATTGCCAATACCCGCGCGTGTACGCGATCAAACTCTTCCACCGGCATGCCCCGCGCGGCCATCACACGCTCAACAAGCTTGGGCAAACCATTGCCCACAAACGAAATTGTCGTTGCGAGGTCGAGAGGTTCAAAACCTTCTTCGGTGAGCATCAGGTTGACCGAGGCCTGAATATCCGGCGCGCTGTCCACCAGAGTGCCGTCCAAATCGAATACCACTGCCTTGATCATCTTTATTGCTCCCCAAAACTTTCGGCGCACAGAAACAATCTTTGAGAACAAAGGCAAGCGCATGGGGTGCTCTACCTACGTGCCGTGATGACAACAGAGAACTAGCCCCCAACTTGTTGCCAGAGGGCATTCATTCAGCCCTGAACCGATCTGGCGAGAGGTTTCTGCAAATCTGTCGCCGCGATATGCTGGTGCATTCGGGCTTTCTTCACTAACATGAAGAAAGCTGACCTATTTCAAGAAAATCCTGAAGATCCATGTCCTACATCGACAACATCCGAACCTTTGTACGTGTCTATGAACTGGGCAGCATGTCCGCCGCTGCACGCGATCAACGGATATCTGCGGCCGTGGCATCCTCTCGGATTTCTCAATTGGAAGAATATCTTAGCGTACGTCTCTTTCACCGCACAACGCGGCAGCTCAATCCAACTGAGCAGGGCAACACTTTCTATGATGGCGCATGCAAGGTTCTGGAAGCGATAGAAGACGCCGAAGCCGCAGTGAACTCCATCACGCAAAGCCCACGTGGGTTGCTTCACATAGCCGCCCCGTTGGGGGTTGGTCGACGACTGATCGCGCCCTTGGTTCCAGAATTCAAAAAAGAATATCCACTGGTCGACCTGAGGCTGCGCCTGTCCGACCGGAAGCTGGACCTAACCGCAGAAGGCTTGGATGTCGCCTTTTTCTTAGGTGTGCCAGAAGACAGCACTCTGCGCATTCGAAAGATTGCGGATTGCCCGCGTGTGCTTTGTGCATCCCCGAGCTACCTCGCACAACGTGGCACACCGGAGACGCCTGAGGCCCTTACGGATGGAACGCATGATTGCCTAAACCTGCGCTACCCCGGCGCGCCGGAATTCCAATGGCCTCTGGAAACGTCGAACGGAACACAGCGTTTTGCAGTGAAAGGGCCGTTTGAGTCAGATGATGGGGATGTCCTCACGGACTGGGCGCTTGAGGGCTTTGGCATCACCCTCAAGCCGGTGTTTGAGATCGCGGAACATCTGAACTCAGGCGCTCTGGTGCCCGTCCTGCAAGATACGCCCCCGATACCGATCCAGATGGCGCTGCTTTACACACACCGCCGTCACCAAGATCCCAAAACACGGCTTTTGATCGAGTTCATGACCCCACGCGTGCAAGCTGCGCTCTCCGGAAACCTTTCGGTTTCAGAAGGTTAACTGCCGCGATAGGTGGAATACCCAAATGGGGACAGCAATAGCGGCACATGGTAGTGCGCCTCTGCATCAGCCATGCCAAAGCGGATCGGAACCTCATCCAAAAAGAGCGGATCATCTCCCGCCTGACCGGTCTCGCGCAGGTAGTCACCGCAATGAAAGATCAGCTCGTAAGTACCTGTTTTAAAATCGCCTTCTGGCAAGATTGGAGCATCTGTGCGGCCATCATCATTGGTGACCGTCTCTGCAATTTTGCGGTGTGAATTGCCGCTGACGCGATACAGCGAAATACGAATACCTTTTGCCGGAACGCCCCGCGCCGTGTCCAGAATATGGGTTGTCAGATAGCCAGCCATAAAATTCCCTCACATTTCTTGTGCATCGTCTATCGCCGATGATGCTCTGCCAAGCAAAGCCAGAGTGCCAACAACACTTTCATGAATAAAGAGAAAGTCTTGGGCATTTGCACGGGTTAGAACATAATGACAAAAATGTGAGGGAGCCGACAACGTGACTCGTTACGTCCGGAACATGCGGGGCTATGGCCAAAACCCACCCCGCGCCGCTTGGCCGAATGATGCCAAAATCGCCGTACAATTTGTGCTGAACTATGAAGAAGGCGGCGAAAACTGTGTTCTGCATGGGGACGCCGCCTCTGAGGCATTCCTGTCAGACATCCCAGGCGCCGCGCAATGGCTCGGGCAACGCCACTGGAACATGGAGTCGATCTACGAATATGGCGCGCGTGCCGGCTTCTGGCGTCTCCATCGCCTTTTCACCGGCGCGGATATTCCCGTCACAATTTACGGTGTCGCCACCGCACTCGCCCGCAGCCCCGAACAGGTTGCTGCCATGAAGAGCGCCGGTTGGGAGATCGCCAGCCACGGCCTCAAGTGGGTCGAGCACAAAGATATGGCAGCGGATGAAGAGCGCGCCGCGATTGCGGAAGCGATCCGCCTGCACACCGAGGTGGTCGGCGAACGCCCGCGCGGCTGGTACACAGGCCGGTGCTCTGAGAACACGGTGCAGCTCGTCGCTGAGGAAGGTGGCTTTGACTATATCTCAGACGCCTACGACGACGATCTGCCCTATTGGCTAGAGCTGGAGGAGCGTGATCAGCTGATCATTCCCTACACGCTTGAGGCCAATGACATGCGCTTTGCCACGGCACCGGGCTGGGTGACTGGGCAGGACTTCTACACATACCTCAAAGATGCCTTTGAAACACTCTACGCCGAGGGCACCGACGGCGCGCCCAAGATGCTTTCCATCGGGCTGCATTGCCGCTTGGTCGGGCGACCGGGCAAACTCGCGGCGCTCGAGCAGTTTGTGGATTACATCCAGAGCTTTGAAGGGGTTTGGACACCGCGGCGGATCGACATCGCCGAGCATTGGCAAACCCATCACCCGCATCAGCGGATCGAGCGCCCAAGCATGATGGACAAAGCCCGCTTTGTGGAAAGCTACGGCGGCATCTTTGAGCACTCCCCATGGGTTGCAGAGCAAGCGCATGATTTGGAGCTTGGTCCGGCGCACGACTGCGCTGCCGGGGTGCACAATGTGCTTTGCCGCGCTTTCCGGCGCGCTCCGAAAGAAGCCCGCCTCAAAGTGCTTCAGGCGCACCCAGATCTGGCTGGCAAACTCGCGGCGGCAGGCCGTTTGACCGCTGAAAGCACCTCAGAGCAGGCCGGCGCAGGTTTGGACATGCTGACCGACGACGAGCGCGCACGTTTCACGCAACTCAACACAGACTATGTGGCGAAGCATGGGTTTCCCTTTATCATCGCGGTGCGCGATCACGACAAACCCTCCATCATGGCCGCCTTTGAGCGACGGATCGGCAACGACAGCACAACCGAATTTGCAGAAGCCTGCCGACAGGTCGAGCGGATTGCCGAGTTCCGCCTGCAGGATTTGCTGCCTTGACCGATATCGATGCCCTCCCTCTGACCGAAGAAGCCTTCGCGCCATTTGGTGATGTCATCACGCTGCGGGACGCTCCTGATAAGATCATCAATCAAGGCATGTGCGGTCGGCATCACGACTTGGCGCAAATGGATTTTGGGCCAATGGGGCGCGCGGGCATCTCGCTGTTTAATGCCACGCCGCGCACGCTGCCTTACACATTGGACATGGTCGAGCGGCACCCAGAGGGCTCACAGGCTTTCATTCCGATGACGGAACATGCGTTTTTGGTGATTGTTGCCAAAGATTTAGGCGGCACCCCCGATGTGCCCCAAGCTTTCCTCACGACACCCGGCCAGGGCATCAACTTTCATCGCAACATATGGCACGGAGTGCTGACCCCTCTGAGCGCACCCGGCTTGTTTGCCGTGGTAGATCGCATTGGAGACACCGCCAACCTAGAAGAGTTTTGGTTCGATACCCCGTATCGCGTGGTGGCCGACCAAATCCCCCGGTCAGGCCTCACCTGACCCTCTTGCCTCAAGCCGCTCAATATCAGAAGTGGCAGGGCGTAACGACCGACAGGAGAAGCAAAAATGGCTGATAGCACAGCTACCACAACGCAGACATTGGGGCAGTATGCCGACCCCAATGTCACGCCACCTTTAGGCCAGGCAATTCCGCTTGGCTTTCAGCACGTCTTGGCGATGTTCGCCTCCAACGTGACCCCTTCAATCATCGTCGCCGGTGCGGCTGGTCTGGCCTTTGGTGGGCCGGAACAGGTCTATCTCATTCAGATGGCCATGCTTTTTGCAGGCATCGCCACACTGTTTCAAACTGTTGGGATTGGTCCCATTGGCGCGCGCTTGCCTATCATGCAAGGCACCAGCTTCGCCTTTGTGGGCGTTCTTGCCGGTGTCGCCGCGACCCAAGGTCTGAGCGTTGCGCTAACCGCCTGTATCATTGGCGGCGTTATCCACTTTGCGCTTGGATCCGTGATCGGCAAACTGCGCTGGCTCTTCCCGCCGTTGGTGACAGGTCTGGTGATCCTTGCAATCGGCCTCTACCTTATCCCCGTGGCCATCAAATATGCTGCAGGTGGCGCGGCGAGCTTTCAAATGGAAGCCGAAAGCTTCGGCTCGCTGAAGCACTGGTCCGTGGCCCTAACCGTCGTGATCGTCGCTTTGGTGCTTAAGTTCTACACCAAAGGCGTCCTGTCTAATGCCGCGATCCTGGTGGGCCTTCTGGCAGGCTACGTTCTGGCTTTTGCACTCGGCATGGTAAACTTCGCAGCCGTCGGCAAAGCCTCTTGGGTGACAGGCATCACACCTCTCCCTTACGGGTTTGAATTCAGTCTTGGCGCGGTCATCGCGGTCACCTTGGTTTCCATCGTGTCCGCGATTGAAACTGTGGGCGACGCCTCTGCAACCGCGAAAGCAGGCGCTGGCCGTGACGCGACTGATGCAGAGATTCAGGGCGCGACCTACGCAGATGGTCTTGGCACAGCAGTTGCAGGCGTGTTTGGCGGTCTGCCCAACACATCCTTTAGCCAAAACGTTGGCATTGTCGGCATGACAGGTGTGATGAGCCGCCATGTGGTCACCATTGGCGGTATCGTTCTGATCGTCTGTGGCTTGCTGCCCAAGATTGGTGCGGTCATCGCTTCTATGCCGCTACCGGTGCTGGGTGGCGGCGTGATCGTGATGTTTGGCATGGTTGCCTCCGCAGGTCTGAACGTGCTGACAGAGGTGAACATGAACCGCCGCAATATGGTGATCATAGCGGTCTCTCTAGCGGCAGGCCTAGGGCTCAACCTTGTGCCAACCGCCGTGCAATATCTGCCGGGCGTTGTGAAAACGCTGATGACATCCGCAGTGGCGCCCACAGCGCTTTGCGCCATTGTGCTCAACCTCGTGCTGCCGCAAGAAGACAGCTAAGCTTCTGCAAATCCGATCTAAAAGGGGCGTTCGCGCCCCTTTTTCTTTGTCTGCTCACCGTCTTTAACGCTTCCGCCATACCCCGTATCAGACATGATCTGAGCGCATGGGAGCCATGCAACCGCCCCACTAGCTTGATTGTTTAATGTTAAACTATAATGTCTGAAACGCGGATTTCAGTGGAGGAGACGCCGCATGGCGAACGAGATTTCTGACATCGACCCAATCGAGTCCCAAGAATGGCAAGATGCAATCGAAGACGTGATTGCGCGGGACGGCCCAGACAGAGCCCATTACCTGCTGGACAAAGCGGTGCAACAGGCCCGTGCGGCCGGTGCGACACTGCCTTTCTCGGCAACCACCCCATACCAGAACACCATCCCGGCGGATGATCAGGAAGAATTCCCTGGCGATCTCGATATGGAATGGCGCATCCGCACCATCAACCGCTGGAATGCCATGGCGACCGTGGTGCGCCGCAACAAAGAGAGCAGCGAGTATGGCGGTCACATCGCTTCCTTCGCCTCCTCCGCGGTGATGTATGATATAGGGTTAAACCATTTTTGGCGCAGCAAATCTGCGATCCACGGCGGCGACCTTGTGTTCTTCCAAGGTCACGTGATCCCTGGCATCTATGCGCGTTCCTTCATGGAAGGTCGCCTGACAGAGGAGCAGCTTGAGAACTTCCGCTCCGAGGTGAACGGCAAAGGTCTTTCTTCCTATCCGCACCCATGGCTGATGCCCGACTATTGGCAGTTCCCAACGGTTTCCATGGGCCTTGGTCCGCTGATGGCGATCTACCAGGCGCGGTTCATGAAATACATGCACAACCGCGGCCTCATCGACATGGCAGACCGCAAGGTCTGGTGCTTCCTTGGTGACGGGGAAATGGACGAACCGGAAAGCCGTGGCGCCATCGACCTTGCCGTGCGCGAAGGCCTCGATAATCTGATTTTCGTCGTAAACTGTAACCTGCAACGGCTTGATGGCCCGGTGCGCGGCAACCACAAGATCGTGCAGGAACTGGAAGGCGACTTCCGCGGCGCGGGCTGGAATGTCATCAAGCTGCTCTGGGGCAAAGGCTGGGACGAATTGCTGGAAAAAGACACCTCCGGTAAGCTGCGCCAGTTGATGGATGAAACCGTTGATGGCGACTACCAGACCTTCAAATCCAAAGATGGTGCCTACATTCGTGAGCACTTCTTCGGCAAATATCCGGAGACCGCGGAACTGGTCAAAGACTGGACAGACGAGCAAATCTGGGCTTTGCGTCGCGGCGGCCATGATCCGCAGAAAGTCTACACTGCGTTCAAGCGGGCAACCGACACCAAGGGCATGCCAACCTGCCTGCTGATCAAGACCGTCAAAGGCTACGGCATGGGCAGCGCTGGCGAAGGGCAGAACACGACCCACCAGCAAAAGAAAATGGCCGAAGATCAACTGCGTGCCTTCCGGGATCGCTTTGAGATCCCAGTGAGCGACGAAGATCTGCCCAAAGCGCCATTTGTGAAGCTCAACAACGCGCAGAAAGCCTATCTGGCTGACCGCCGCAAAGCGCTTGGCGGGGAGTTCCCAAAGCGTGAGAGCCAATCACCCAAGATGGAAATCCCCGCGCTCGACAAATTTGCCGCGCAGCTGAAAGGCACCGGCGAGCGTGAAATTTCTACCACCATGGCCTTTGTCCGTATTCTGACCACGCTCCTTCGTGACAAGCAGATCGGCAAAAACGTTGTGCCAATCGTGCCGGACGAAAGCCGCACATTCGGGATGGAAGGCCTGTTCCGCTCGGTGGGGATCTATAACCCCGAAGGGCAGAACTACACGCCCGAAGATGCAGATCAGATGATGTACTACAAGGAATCGACCTCCGGTCAGGTTCTGCAGGAAGGCATCAACGAAGCGGGCGCCATGGCGGATTGGATTGCGGCAGCAACCTCCTATTCCAACCATGGCGTGCCGATGATCCCTTTCTTCATCTACTACTCCATGTTTGGCTTCCAGCGGATCGGCGATCTGGCTTGGGCGGCAGGCGACAGCCGGGCGCGCGGCTTTATGCTGGGCGGCACCGCAGGGCGCACCACGCTGAATGGCGAAGGGCTGCAGCATGAGGACGGCCATAGCCATATCCTCGCGGGCACTATTCCAAACTGCGTCAGCTATGACCCGACCTTCCAGCACGAAGTTGCTGTGATCGTGCAGCATGGCCTCAAGAGAATGTATGAAAATCAGGAAGATGTGTTCTTCTACCTGACCTTGATGAACGAAAACTACGCCCACCCGGACATGCCTATGGGTGTGGAAGACGAGATCATCAAAGGCCTCTACCGCTTCCAGGAAGTCAAAAAGCCAACCAAGAAGCACGTTACGCTGATGGGCTCCGGCACCATTCTGGTGCAGGCTATGAAGGCCGCAGACATGCTCAAGGAAGACTTTGGCGTCACCGCTGAAATCTGGTCTGCCACGAGCTTCAACGAGCTGGCACGGGATTGTCAGGATGTGGCCCGCCACAACCGCCTGAACCCGCTGGCGGAACCAAAAGTGTCCTTTGTTGCGGAGCAACTTGCCAAAGCAAAAGGTCCGGTGATCGCCGCGACAGACTACATGAAGAACTACGCAGAGCAGATCCGCACATGTGTGCCGGGCCGCTATACGGTTCTGGGTACAGACGGCTTTGGCCGCTCTGACAGCCGTGTGAACCTGCGCCGCTTCTTTGAGGTGGATGCCAACCACATCGCCGCAGCCGCCATGGTGGATCTGTTCCGCGAAGGCGCTGTGACCAAGAAAGACCTTGAGGCCGCATTGGCCAAATATGACATCGACGGCGCCAAGCCGAACCCGCGCCTGGTGTGATCGGGAAGAGAGGAGATTTTAAACATGGCAATTGAAGTCAAAGTTCCCGACATCGGTGATTTCACTGAAGTTCCAGTGGTTTCCGTCTTGGTCAGCGCAGGCGATGTGATCGCGGCAGAAGATCCCCTGATCGAAATCGAAAGCGACAAGGCCACTATGGAAGTGCCCTCCCCGGCTGCGGGCAAGGTGCTTGAGATCAAAGTGGCCGAAGGGGACAACGTCTCCGAAGGTTCACTGGTTCTGCTTCTGGAAGCAGAAGAGGCCGCAGACGCAGCACCGGCTCCCAAAGCTGAGGCCGCCCCGGCGGCGGCACCTGCTGCTGCACCTGCGCCAGCGGCACCTGCTCCGGCAGCTGTAACCGACGCTGGATTTGGCAAAGCACATGCGTCCCCGTCTGTGCGTGCCTTTGCGCGTCAGCTGGATGTGGATCTGGCCAAGGTCAACGGCACAGGCCGCAAAGGCCGCATCCTGCGCGAAGACGTCACCGCCTTCCTGAAGTCCACCACAACAGCGGCAGCGCCTGCTGGTGCAGCACAGGGCGGCATGGGCATCCCGCCGATCCCAGCGGTGGATTTCTCCAAATTCGGTCCCACCGAAGATGTCGACATGCCCCGGATCAAAAAGATCTCTGGCCCGGCCCTGCACCGCAGCTGGCTCAACATTCCGCATGTCACCCACAACGAAGAAGCCGACATCTCTGAGCTGGACGGCTACCGCCGTGAGCTGGATGCCCAGGCCAAGCAAGACGGCTACCGCGTCACGCTTTTGTCCTTTGTTATCAAGGCGTCTGTCTCTGCGCTGAAGCAGCATTGGGAAGTCAATTCCTCGCTGCATCCGGATGGGGACAAGCTGATCAAGAAGGATTTCTACAACATCGGCTTTGCGGCGGACACGCCCAATGGTCTGGTGGTTCCGGTGATCAAAGATGCGGATCGCAAAGGCATCATCGAAATCTCCAAAGACCTGATGGAGCTTTCTGCCAAGGCGCGTGAAGGCAAGCTGAAGGGCGACGACATGTCCGGCGCGACCTTCACCATCTCCAGCCTCGGCGGCATTGGCGGCACGTCTTTCACCCCGATTGTGAACGCGCCTGAAGTTGCGATCCTCGGCCTGACCCGCTCCAAAATGGCGCCGGTCTGGAACGGTGAAGAGTTTGAGCCGCGCCTCATGCAGCCGCTGTCTCTGAGCTATGACCACCGTGCGATTGACGGTGCTCTGGCGGCGCGCTTCTGCGCCACGCTGAAGCACCTGATGGGCGACGTGCGTCGCCTGATGCTCTAAGGGAGGACTTCATTATGGACGTCAAAGTACCTGATATTGGTGACTTTTCCGAAGTTCCTGTGGTTTCCATTCTGGTTTCTGTTGGCGACACCGTCGCCGCAGAGGATCCGCTGATCGAGCTGGAAAGCGACAAGGCCACCATGGAAGTGCCTTCCCCCGCCGCAGGTGTGGTGCAAGAGATCAAAGTGGCCGAAGGCGACAATGTCTCTGAGGGCAGCCTGATCATCGTTTTGGACGCCGAGGGCGCAGAAGAGGCGCCCAAAGCGACAGCTCCGGCAGCGCCTGCTGCACCACAAGCCGTGGCCGCAACTGGCACCGCAACAGGTGCCGGTGATGTGCATGCCGAGGTGGTTGTGCTGGGCTCTGGCCCCGGTGGTTACACGGCAGCCTTCCGCGCGGCAGACCTTGGCAAGAAAGTTGTGCTGATTGAGAAAGACAGCTCGCTTGGTGGTGTCTGCCTCAACGTGGGCTGTATCCCGTCCAAGGCGCTCCTGCACTCGGCGAAAGTGATCACCGAAGCAGAGGAAATGGGCGATCACGGCATCAGCTTTGCCAAGCCTGAGGTCGATCTCGACAAGCTGCGCGGCTGGAAAGAAAGTGTTGTCAATCAATTGACTGGCGGTCTTTCTGGATTGGCCAAAGCCCGCAAGGTGCAGGTTGTGAACGGCTTTGGCACTTTCACCGGCCCCAATATGATCGAAGTGGACAACGACGGCGCAAAATCCACCGTCAGCTTTGATCAATGTGTGATCGCAGCAGGCTCTGAGCCGGTCACCCTGCCCTTCATCCCGCATGACGATCCCCGCGTGATCGATAGCACCGGCGCGCTGGAGCTGGAAGACGTGCCAGAGCGCCTTCTGGTGCTGGGTGGCGGCATCATCGGTCTGGAAATGGCCACGGTGTACGATGCGCTTGGCTCCAAAGTGACAATTGTCGAGTTCATGGATCAGATCATTCCCGGGGCTGACAAAGATGTGGTCAAACCGCTGCACAAGCGGATTGAGGGGCGCTATGAGGCGATCCTAACCAAGACCAAAGTCACTGCGGTTAATGCAACGGACGCTGGTCTTGAGGTCACCATGGAAGGCCCTAAGGGCGAAGTGGTTGGTACCTTTGACAAAGTTCTTGTTGCGGTGGGCCGCCGTCCGAATGGCGCAAAAATCAATGCCGCTGCGGCTGGTGTGGCTGTGGATGAGCGCGGCTTTATCGCGGTCGACAGCCAGCAACGCACTGGAGTGCCTCACATTTTTGCCATTGGCGATGTGGTTGGCCAGCCGATGCTCGCCCACAAGGCTGTGCATGAAGGCAAAGTCGCTGCAGAGGTGGCCGCAGGGCACAAACGCTACTTTGATGCGCGGGTGATCCCGTCGGTGGCCTACACCGATCCTGAGGTTGCCTGGGTGGGCGTCACAGAGACCCAAGCCAAGGCCGAAGGGCTGAAGGTTGGCAAGGGTGTGTTCCCATGGGCAGCGTCTGGTCGTTCCCTCAGCCTTGGCCGCTCCGAAGGCCTTACCAAGTTGATTTTCGACGAAGAATCCGAGCGCGTGATTGGCGCGGGGATCGTTGGGCCCAACGCTGGTGACCTGATCGCGGAGGTGGCGCTGGCCATCGAAATGGGTGCGGATGCGGTTGATCTGGGCCACACGATTCACCCCCACCCAACCCTGAGTGAGACGGTGAATTTCGCGGCGGAAATGTTTGAGGGCACGATCACCGATCTGATGCCGCCCCGCAAAAAGAAATAAGAAAACCCCTGTTTTCTGCCAAAGCGCGCCTTCCTTGAGGGCGCGCTTTTTCTTTTGGGAAAGGTTAATCCGACTCACTGCGCCAAAAAGGCGGTTCGGTATCGCGTCGGTATCCCTAAGGTATTGCGTCGGTGTTGATGTGCGGAATGCACGTATGGCGAGAGCTTAACAGAGCGTACGTCGCCTCCGCCATAGAGACCTCACTGCGCAACACGCGGCCGCCCTGCCCTTAGAGCGGCCAGAAGACCGGGATCAACAGGGAGGCCAACAGCCCGATCGACAGGTTCAACGGAATGCCCACGCGCATGAAATCGGTGAACTTGTAGCCACCCGGACCGAACACCAGCATGTTGGTCTGATAGCCGATTGGCGTGGCAAAGCTTGCAGAGGCCGCGATCATCACCGCCACCACCAGTGGGCGCGGATCCACCCCGATGGCCTGTGCCAGGCCCACCGCGATGGGGGTGACCACCACCGCCACAGCGTTGTTAGAGACAAGCTCGGTCAGCACAGAGGTCAGCAAGTAGATCGCCCAGACCAGCAGGAAGGGCGGCAGATTCTCAAGCGCCGGGGCAAGGCTGGTGACAATCAGAGAGACCGCCCCTGAGGAGGACAAGGCCGCCCCAATCGCCAGCATGGCAAAGATGAGCGACAGGAGCCGGCCATCCACAAAGGAAAAGGCCTCATCCGCATCGATGCAGCGGGTCAGCAGAACAACAGCCACCGCCAGCAGAGAGAGCAGCAGGATCGGTGCAAGACCAAAGCCTGCCAGCACCACCACACCCGCCATGGCGCCCAAGGCGATCGGCGCGTGGCCCCGGCGGTATTCCCGCTCTGAGGGCTGGGACACATCCACCATATCCATATCCGCCGACAGGCGCTGGATGTCTTCCGGCGCGCCTTCCAGCAGGAGCGTGTCGCCCACCCGCACCACAAGCTGGTCGAGCTGTTGGCCGATGTTCTGGTTCCGGCGATGCACCGCCAGCGGATAGACCCCATAGCGGCGACGCAGACGCAGGGAGCCAAGGCGGCGGCCCACCATGCGGCAGCCCGGTGTGATCAGCGCCTCAACCGTGGTGGTTTCCACCGCCCCCACCTGATCCAGTCGTTTGAGCGATTTGTTGCGCTGCAGGCTCAGAAGCTCGGTCATCTTGGTGCGCAGCACCACGCGGTCGCCAACCTGCAGGGTCACCTCTTTGA
This sequence comes from Shimia sp. R9_1, assembly GCF_017743775.1. Lineage (NCBI taxonomy): Bacteria > Pseudomonadati > Pseudomonadota > Alphaproteobacteria > Rhodobacterales > Roseobacteraceae > Shimia > Shimia sp. R9_1. Next base: position 180,226 of record NZ_JAGHRN010000001.1, read on the forward strand.
GGTTGCGGCGCAGGGAGGTGTCCCCGCGGATCACGTCGATCAGGCGCACGCCGTCGCGCTTGAAAAGCTGCACCCCGGTGACCTCCCGGCCCACAAGGTTGCTTTCCGGCGGGATCACTGCCTCGGTGAAGAATTTCATCTGGCTGCGGTTGGACAGCAGGTCCGCCATGCTTGCGCGCTCCGGCAGCAGGCGGCGGCCGATGACATAAAGATAGAGCATCCCCCAAGCCACAATGATCAGGCCCAGCGGTGTGACCTCAAAAATCGAGAACGGCTCCAGCCCCTGATCGCGGGCCACGCCGTCCACCAGCAGGTTGGTGGAGGTGCCAATCAGGGTCAATGTCCCGCCCATGATCGCGGCATAACTGAGCGGGATCAGCAACTTAGAGGCCGAAGTTCCCAATGTGCGCGCAAGCTGGGTGAAGACCGGGATCATCACCACCACCACCGGTGTGTTGGACACAAAGGCCGAGGCAACGATCACAAAACCCAAAAGCATCACAATCGCCAGCGCGGGGTTTCTTTTGGCCTGCCCGTCCGCAAGCTGCGTGAAGGTTGATAAGGCCCCCGTGCGCACCAAAGCGCCCATGACAATGAACATTGCGGCAATTGTCCATGGTGCGGGGTTGGAGAGCACGCCCAAGGCGGCCTCATAAGGCAGCACGCCAAGGAACAGCAGAACCGCCACGCCACCAATGGCAACCACCTCTGTGGGGTAGACTTCCTTGAGGAACAGCACAAACATGCTGGCCACCGTCAGCAGAGCCAAGACCGCCTGTGTGGTTTGAGAAAACGCAAAAAGATCCATAGTGCTCAGCCCTTATCAGCGGGCAAGTTTTATCATGGCGCCGATGCCGGGCAAGCGGTTTTCGTTTCCAATCAGCAGGAATAGAGCGCTTTGCTCAGTCTGACAGCAACGTCATGGCGTTCCACGCTTCATAGCGCTCTTCATTCTGCCCAAAATACTCTGGGGGGATCGCGGCCTGGCCGCGATGGGGGCAACGCCCCCTCCTCTGCAGATCAGGAAGACTGTCGCGGACGCACAAGGGTCATACCGGTCAGGATCAGCGCCAGTGCTGCCCAAACCCAGAGCGAGTAGCGCTCAGACAGCAGGAGCATCGCCCAGAGCACGCCCGTGCCGGTCACCACATAGGAGACCTGCGCCGCAAAGACTGCGCCTGCGCGGGACACCAGCCAGACATAGGCGGTGTAGACAGAGGCGTGAATGATTGACGACAGCACCAGCGCAAACTCCGGCGCGTTCCACTCGGTGCGCGGATCAATGAATTGACCAGACGCCAGCGCCAGCGGCAAGGCCAGTATGGTGCCCACCACGCTTGCCCCATAAAGCACATGACCAGCGCCCAGCCCCTGCATGCCCCATTTGGCCACCACATTGCCTTCCAGCGCGTAACAGACCGGGGCAATCACCGCGATGGGCAACCAGAATGCCATAGCGGGATCCGGCAACGCGGCGGGTTCTGACAGGATCACCACGCCCGCTAGCCCTGCGAGCAAGCCAATCAGGCGTGGCCAGTTGAACCTGTCCACCCCAAAGAGAAGCGCCATGGGAAAGGCGACTATCGGCACCAGCGAGATCACAATGGACATGACACCGGAGGGCAGTTCCGCCGCCGCGCGGTAGGAAAAGCTGTTGGGAATCAATGTTCCAAGCGCAGCGATCAGCAGGAAGAACCAGAGCTTGTCGCGCGGCAGGGCGACGGATTTGCCGGTGAGCAGCCGCAACACAAACAGAAACACCGCGCCGATCAGCATTTGCCAGAAGATCAGGCCAAGCGGTTGATACCCCTCAGACACCGCGATTTTTGCCAGCGGCTGTGTGAGCCCCCAACCGGTGCCAATGGCCAGCAGGATTGCGCTAAACTGCAGGGGCGACATGGGCTACTAAAGGCGTCAGCTTGGGCCGGACTGGCTGAGCCTGCCGCCCTGACGCACCATCTCGATGCGGGTGGCGGCGCCGGTGCGGTCGTCGGTTTCCACATAAACCCCTGAGAGCGTCGCCTCCCCCAGCGCAGGTGTGAACCGCGCCTTGGGCATGCCGGTGACAAAGCGGCGCATGGGCTCTTCTTTTTCCATGCCAATGACAGAGTTGTAGTCGCCGCACATGCCCGCATCCGCCTGAAAGGCCGTGCCTTTGGGCAGGATCTGGGTGTCTGCCGTTGGCACATGGGTGTGCGTGCCCACCACAAGGCTCACGCGGCCATCGCAGTAATGCCCCATGCCCATCTTCTCAGAAGTGGCCTCGCAATGCATATCGACGATGGCGGCCTGCACCATGCCGCCGCGCGGATGGGCGCGAAGCACTTGATCCACCGCGGAAAACGGATCGGAATAAGGCTGCTTCATAAAGACCTGCCCCAGCGCCTGGGTGACCAGCACCTTGCGCCCGCCGCGCGCTTCAAACACGCGGAAGCCTTTGCCCGGCACATCGCCACGGGCGTAGTTCAGCGGGCGGATGATGCGCGGCTCTGACTGGATGAACTGCAGCATGTCTTTCTGGTCAAAGGCGTGATCGCCAAGCGTGAGGCAATCGGCCCCGGCATCGAGCAGCGCCTTGGCGTGCGCGCCAGACAGCCCCATGCCGTTGGAGGCATTTTCGCCGTTCACCACGACAAAATCGAGCCGCCAGTCTTCCCGCAGCTTGGGAAGGCGTTCCACCACAGCCGCGCGCCCGGCGCGGCCCATCACATCACCTAGAAAGAGCATTTTCATGGGGGATGGTCCTATCCCTGATCGCGGCTCACCTCAAGGGAGGAACCACCACCGGCGCGCATTCCTGCGCATCCTGTGGCCCCGCACACAATCAGCGCACCAATCAGCGGCCCAGTCACCGGCCCTCCACATAGGCGACCAGAAACTCTGGCGCGGGGAATTGGGTGAAGAGGATGTAGAGAAACACAAGCCCAGCAAGCAGGCGGCCAACCCTGTGATAACGCAGGGTGGCATAGAGGAACCGGAGCTTGCTGCGCAGGCTTTGGGGGCCGACCTCTGCCGGTTGCTGCGTACTTTTCGGCAGGGCGTTGCGGTCACCGCGCACCGCCGCGCTGAGCTGTTGTTCGCTCAGCATTTGTGTGGTCACCACGCTGCGGGGCTTGGGCGCGTCGGGCAACCGTCTGCGCAACTCTATGTAGCCGTTGGGAAACTGCGGGTTGTCTGCATTGTGGCGCACCTCGATCACATCAGCCCCCGGCGCGTCAGTGCTGAAGGTTTCCATATCTCCCAAAATGCGCCCCAGCGCGCGGCAATAGGTCAGGAACTCCAGAATATGCTGATGGTTTTGAAACAGCTGCTGCGGTTCAGTGGCGTCCGGGGCAAAGATCACCTCTTTTCCCAGAAAATACTGTGACCCGAGGGCGCGCAGGCCGACCTTCTGTGTGCCGTCAGGCCCTGCCCCAGCCCCAAAGGGAAAGGGCGCGACATAGAGCACGGGATTAAAGCCGACGGAGGCCAGTTTCACAAATGTGGCCCCGTCCAGCAGCTGGTGGGACTGACACCAATGCACCGCAGAGGGCATCATTTCGCCAATCAGGGCCGTGGCAACGGTCTGGGCAATGAGCAACCGGCGCTCAAAGTTGTCGGTGTTGGCAACATCCCCCAACATAGGACCGAGACTGGCAATGAAGTCACTGTCCGCGCCGCTGTTGGCCAGTGCAGCGGCAAAGCCGGGCACAGAGCCCGGAGCGACCTCAATCAGGATGGCCCGCTTATGCTGTTTGACCGCCTGAAACAGATCAGGGCGCAGCGCCGCTGTTAGCGCGTTGGACAACACCGAGGAGAACCCATCCTGCGGCAGTGGCTTGTCAAACCGCTCCAGTGTGACGTTCACCTGATCCGTGGCCAGCCCCAGATGATGAGGCGAGTTGTAGCCTTTCAAGCTGGTCCAGGGGCCATAGTCCTTCAGCGCGTCCTGCAGGCGTGGAATGAGGCGCTCAAGCGCTTTGAACTGGCGCTTGAACTGTCGTGTATTGTCAAACACAAGGACAACTTGAAGGGCCTGCGCCAGATCTTTGATCATAGTTCCAAACTCGCTATGCGTGTATGGAGACTAATCACAACCAATTATGGCTGAATTTGGCGCGAACTGCGGAAAGACTGCGCAAGCCACAATTTGCCAGCGACAACAGCGCCAGGCCACGCAGACCACATCCAATCTTGCCCTATGCGCCTGACGCGGTATCTTGGGGCAAGTCATTCCAACCACAGGTGAATTATGAAACCCATCCTAGCCCTGACTGCCGCCGCTGGTGCCCTCGCCCTTGCGGGCTGCACCGAGCCTTACCCCAATGATCCCACCAATCTGGCCAATCCGGCGGCGACGCTCTGTGTGGACAAAGGCAACCAGTATGAGATCCGCCAAGATGCGGAGGGCAATGCCGTGGGCTATTGCATCCTGCCAAGCGGTCAGGCGGTGGATGCCTGGGAATACTTCCGCACGCAGGCGACCTGATTTAAACGGGCACCCTGATCCTTACGGTCACATCGCCCAGCGCGTGCAATTTAGTGTGACGGGCGGTGCCTGATCAGCGAGAAAACTCGATCACCCGGCTTTGGGTGATCACCATATCCAGTGGCTGATCGGTGGCTTCCAGCGGCAGGGCCTCTGCCATTTGCTCTTCAAAGGCGAAGCCGATTGCCAATGTGGCGCGGCGGCTGCGCAAAAGCTCCAGCGTGCGGTCATAAAAACCGCCACCATAGCCCAGACGCCCACCCTTGAGATCAAAACCCACCAGCGGGACGATCACGATTTCCGGCTCAAAATAATCATCCACCTCTGGCACCTTGGCCCCAAACGGTCCATCGCGCAGCGGCGCATCAGGCTCCCAACGGGAGAATTTGAGCGGCATGGCTTCGCCCTGAATGACAGGCACCCCGACCGGGCCATGGGCCGCGGCCTCTGCCATGGCGGCCAGCGGCGAAATCTCTGTGCGGATCGGCATATAGCCTGCAAGCGGCACACCACGATGGCCTGCGAGCACTTCAGAGAGATGCCCGGCCTGACCGGGGCCTGCCATGGCAAAGGCCTCCTTGCGGCGGGCAAATGCGGCTTTGCGGGCGGCCGCTTTCTGATCGTTCAATGTCATTTCAGGGGGCATGGTCAGTCACTCACAAAAGGACCTGGGCGGCGAGCCCGAGGAAAAGGAAGAAGCCGACAACATCTGTCACCGTGGTGACAAAGGGGCCGGAGGCCAGAGCCGGGTCGATGTTCATACGGTCGAGCGCCATGGGGATCAGGATGCCGCCCAGCGCGGCGGCAATCTGGGTAAGCAGCATGGCCACGCCAATCACCACCGCCAGCATCGGCACGCCAAACCAGGCGCCTGCCACCAGCGCCATGATGAAACCAAAGAGCGCCCCATTGAGCGCCCCCACAGAGAGTTCCCGCCAGATCACGCGCATGGCGTTTTGTGCGGTGAGGTCTTTGGTGGCGAGCGCGCGCACAGTCACCGTCATGGTCTGGGTGCCAGCATTGCCGCCCATGGAGGCGACAATCGGCATCAGCACCGCAAGGGCCACCATCTGATCCACCGTATCAGCAAAGAGGTTGATCACGCCTGAGGCCAGAATGGCGGTGAGCAGGTTCACAAACAGCCAAGTGGCACGGCCTTTGGCGGCGTTGAAAATCGTGTCTGAGAGGCTGGATTCATCGCTCACACCGGCAAGGCGCAGGATGTCTTCCTCGTGTTCCTCATCCAGCACCCCCATGGCGTCATCAATGGTGATCACCCCCACCAGACGCTCGTCCTCATCCACCACAGGGGCGGAGATCAGGTGATACTGGTTGAAGGCATAGGCGACGTCTTCTTCGTCCTGTGTGATCGGGATGACCTGAAAGACTTCTTCCACCAATGTCGCCATCAGCACCTCACGGCGCGCCGACATGAGCTTGCCCAGCGTGACATTGCCCACGGGCTTCATGCGCGGGTCAACAAGGATCACATGATAAAACTGTTCCGGCAGCTCTTCGGCGTTGCGCAGGAAGTCGATGGTCTCCCCCACACTCCAGTGCTCCGGGGCAAACACGGTCTCGCGCTGCATCAGACGGCCAGCGGTGTTCTCCGGATAGCTGAGCGCCTGTTCCACCGCGACACGGTCGGCATCCTCAAGCTGATCAAGAATGGCTTCCTGCTGGGGCTCATCCAGATCCTCGACCAGATCCACGATGTCATCGCTTTCCAGATCGCGCACCGCTTCGGCCAGAACATCCGGGCGCAGGACGTTCATCACATCCTCGCGCAGACCCTCATCCAGTTCGGAGAGGATCTCCCCGTCAAACTCCGCCCCGTAGAGCTGCACAAGGCGGCGGCGGTCAAAGGCGTTGATCTGTTCCAGAAGGTCGGCGATGTCCGCCGCGTGCAGCGGCTCCATCAGATCCAGCAGCGTGGCGCGGTCGCCCGCCTCAATGGCGTAGAGCACACCGGCCACCAGTTTCGGGCTCAGGGTGTAGTCGTCCTGCTCTTCGGTCTCAGCGGCAATCTCGGCGGTCTGATCGATGGCTTGGGTCATGACACCTGCTCTCTCGTTCTGCCGCTTGAGCGCCACGAATTTCATCGGTGGCTGCGGGGCGTTTGCTCTGATCCGCCCGGCCCTCCGGCGAGGCGCGGACGAGGCTTGGACTTGGCCCGGACCATAGTTTAAAGCAGGGAGAGAACTCAATGGGATGCGACGGTTTTGACGCCAAAAAAGGCCCGCGCTGACAGCGGCCTGCGCCCCGTGATCAAATGATGCCCGATACTGCGGAGTTTGCCGTGATGCCCCCTCCTGTTTTGCTGCTTGGTCAGACCCTGTCTTTTGCCGCCAGCCCGTTTGAAACGCCAATTGAGAGCGCGGTGCGGCACCTGACCCATGGGGGCGTTTTGATCAGGGATGGCAAGATCGCCGCGGTTGGGGATGGCGCCGAGCTGAAAGCCGCCCATCCGGAGGCGCAGGTAGTGGACTATGGAGATCAGCTGATCTGTGCAGGCTTTGTGGATGCCCATGTGCATTACCCCCAGACCGGGATCATCGCGAGCTGGGGCAAGCGGCTGATTGATTGGCTGAATAGCTACACCTTCCCTGAAGAGATGCGGTTCAAGGATCGCGCCTATGCGGATGAGATCGCCAAGACCTATCTGGATCTGACCGCCCGGCATGGGGTCACCACCATGGCGAGCTATGGCACCATCCATCCGGCATCGGTGGAGGCGTTTTTCAGCGAGGCCCAGCGCCGGGGTCAGCGGGTTGTGGCGGGCAAGACCTGTATGGACCGCAATGCGCCTGACGGGCTGCGCGACACGCCGCAGAGCGCTTATGACGACAGCAAGGCGCTCATTGAGAGGTGGCACGGTGTGGAGCGGATCCGCTATGCGATCACGCCACGGTTTTCGCCAACCTCCACGCCAGATCAGTTGGAGGCACTTGGCGCGCTCTGGGGAGAACATCCCGATTGCCTGATGCAGACCCACCTGAGCGAGCAGACCGATGAGATCGCCTGGGTGCGGGAGCTGTTTCCTGAGGCGCGGGATTACCTTGATACCTATGAGCAGTTTGGCCTGCTGGGCGCGCGCGGGCTTTATGGCCATGCGATCCACCTTGAGCAGCGTGAGAAAGACCGGCTCCGCGAGGTTGGCGCGGGTTTGATCCATTGCCCGACCTCCAACACGTTTATTGGCTCGGGGCTGTTTGACCTCAAAGGGCTGATGGCCCAAGGGCAGAAGATCGGGCTGGCCTCCGACACCGGCGGCGGGTCGAGCTTTTCGATGCTGCGCACCATGGCGACGGCTTATGAGGTGGCACAGCTGCGCCACCACCCGCTGCATGCCGCCGAGCTGATGTGGCTGGCCACCCAAGGCTCTGCACAGACCCTGCACATGGAAGATCAGATCGGCAATTTGGCTGCGGGGATGGAGGCGGACCTTGTGGTGCTGAACCTCGCCAGCACACCAGAGATTGCCCAACGCGCCGCGCGGGCAGAGGATCTCTGGGAAGCGCTCTTCCCGACGATCATGATGGGAGATGACCGCGCCATTGCGGCAACCTGGATTGGCGGATCACAACAGCGCGCCCAGCTATCCTATATCGATGCCACTGAGCGCGCGAGAACCAAACACTGACTAGGAGGTGAGAACTTCTGTGCTAGACAAGTCTAGCCCCTTGTTCACCATAACCAGATCAAAACGTTTAAAGTACTTGAAGAACTCAGAGATTGGCATTTCGAACTCAATCGAGCGTACCTGCTTCAATTCAGTGGAAGTAATCGGCCCACTCGCCAGATAGATGACCACCCCCACGGTCGATACCTCACGACCGTGATTTTCACCGATAGAAAGTCGTTGCGCGACTATTACTTCACCTTCCTCAATCGGTTCGATTGCAGCAGCAAAGTCGCGTAGCCTTTCGACATCCGAACGATCGGCTGCAACCGTTCCTTTCAAGTCATTGTACTGAACGCCAGCCTCAAAGAGATCCATGTATTTTCTCCAAAAATTTGCAAGCTCGGAACATATAAAACACAATTCAAGGTTGCAATACCTATCGCGCGAACCGTGCGTTATCTTTGGAAATACTAAAACGCCTTGAATGTCAGCGTCGTGAGCGTGCGCTCGATATTGGGGATGTCGAGCATGTGGCTGTTGATGAATTTGCCCACGTCTTCGCCTTCGGGAATGTAGAGCTTCATCAAAAGGTCATAGTCGCCGCTGGTGGAGTGCAGCTCGGAATGGATTTCCTTCAGCGCAATCTCTTCGGCGACGCGGTAGGTGGTGCCGGGTTTGCAGCGGATCTGGATAAAGACGCAGGTGGTCATGAAGGCCCTCATTTGATTTGGCCTCAAACTGGCACAAATGCCACCTGCCTCACAATCTGAAAATCCGCCCCCTTGGCCTGCCCCCTGCCCGCCCCTATAAGGGCGCGGCAATACAGAGAGCGAAGGACGTCTCCCATGCGCAAGGCAAGCGTGACCCGCGCCACCGCGGAAACCAAAATCACCGTGGACATCAATCTGGATGGCAGCGGCACCTATGACAACAAAACCGGTGTGGGCTTTTTTGACCATATGCTGGACCAGCTGTCGCGCCACAGCCTGATTGACATGACGATCCGCGCCGAGGGTGACTATCACATTGATGACCACCACACTGTTGAGGATGTGGGCATCACGCTGGGTCAGGCGCTGACGCAGGCTTTGGGTGACAAGAAAGGCATCCGCCGCTACGCCACCTGTCACCTGCCGATGGATGATGCGCAGGTGCGCGCCTCGCTGGATCTCTCCGCACGGCCATATCTGATCTGGAACCTTGAGATGCCGACCCAGAAGATCGGCACCTTTGACACAGAGCTGGTGCGTGAGTTTTTCCAAGGGTTTGCGACCCATGGCGGCATCACCCTGCATGTGGATCAGATCCACGGGTTCAACAGCCACCACATTGCCGAAGCCGCCTTCAAAGCGGTGGCGCGCGCGCTGCGTGAAGCGGTTGAGGTGGACCCGCGCAAGGCGGATGCCATTCCTTCGACCAAAGGTGCGCTCTGAGAGCGCACCCTACGTTTGAGAACAGTCAAGACTTTCAGAGGATCCGCTTATGCTGACAGCGATCATCGACTATGAATCCGGCAATCTGCACTCCGCCGAGAAAGCCTTTCAGCGCATGGCGACGGAGGTGGATGGCGGCGAGGTTGTGGTGACCTCTGACGCCGAGGTGGTGGCCAAGGCGGACCGTCTGGTGCTGCCCGGTGACGGAGCCTTTCCCGCCTGTGCCGCAGAGCTGCGCGGGCACAAGGGCATCTATGACGCCATGGTGGAAGCGGTCGAAACCAAGGGCCGTCCGTTTCTGGGCATCTGTGTCGGGATGCAATTGATGGCCAGCCGGGGCCATGAATATGAGCTGACCGAAGGACTGGGCTGGATTGAAGGCGATGTGAAACGCATCACACCCACCGACAGTACCCTGAAAGTGCCGCATATGGGTTGGAACAATCTGGTGATTGACCACCCGCATGCGCTGCTCGATGGGATCAAGAGCGGCGACCACACCTATTTTGTGCACTCCTACCAATTCCATGTGACCAAGGCAGAAGAACGTCTGGCGCATGTGGACTATGGGGGCGACGTGACCGCGATCATTGGGCGCGACACGAAGGTGGGCATGCAGTTCCATCCGGAGAAAAGCCAGGACATCGGATTGCGGATGATTGGCAACTTCCTGAAGTGGGCGCCTTAAGCTGCGCTTTGGACAGGGGCGCTGCCCCTGCCACCGCAAGCGGTGGCGACCCCGGGATATTTTTAAGAATGAGAAGCCTTGGGGCCCAAGAGACTTCAGGCGGCGCGCAAGGAAGATGGCGCTGCGCCATGGGCTTTGCGAAAGGCGCGGGTGAAGCTCTCCGGGCTGGCATAGGCATAGCGGCGCGCCACGGCATCCACACGATCGCCGCGCAGAATGTCCTGATGGGCCAGAATCAAACGCCAGCGGCGCAAATAGCCCATCGGGGTTTCCCCGACCGTGGCGGCAAAGAGCTCTGAGAAGCGCGACAGGGAAAGCCCGGCCTGCGCGGCGAGATCCGCGTTACTCCAGAGGTGGCTGGGCTGATCATGCATCGCCACAATGGCGCGGGACAGGCGCGGGTCGGCCAGCCCGGCAAGCAATCCGGCCTCGGTACTGCCTTTGGCAATCTGATCGCGCAGCAGCCGCACCATCAATGCCTCACCGAGCCGGTTGACCACCGATTGTGCGCCGCAGCGGTTGCCTGCGGTTTCCTCGGCCATCAGCCGCACCAGCGCGCGGCTGTCCCCTTCATCGCGCAGATCATAGCGCAGCGTTTCCGGCAAAGACGCCATCAGCGGATTTGAGCGCCCCATCCAATCGACCTCAGCGGCAAAGATCGCGGCCGTGTCCGCGACCTGTCCCTTGCGCCCCCGCGGCCAGAACACCACGTCGAGCGGCGCCCCGTCGTCATCGCCAAAGACCAGCAGATTGGCGCGCGCAAGCGGGGCGCTGCGCACCGTTAGGTGAAATTTATCCATTAATGTGGTTAAACGGTCCAAGGGCACCTCGGATTTTCAGCACGATTATTCGGATTTAATGTGCCCAGAATACTGCAATAACGCAAGCATGCCGTTTTTTTAACCATTATCAGGAGTTCCTCATGCTCATTCCCCGCCAGAAGACCCCCGACCTGACATTGCCGCTTGTGGGCGGCGGCACATTTGATCTGGCCAGTGAAGGCTCAGAGCGTGGCACTGTGGTGTGTTTTTATCGTGGTCTGCATTGCCCTATTTGCGCCAACTATCTGAAAGAGCTGGAAAAGCTAGTTGATGCTTTTGCCGAGCGCGGGGTGACCTGTGTGGCGGTCAGCAGCGATGGTGAAGAGCGCGCGGCGGAGATGGTCCAGAAAATTGACGCCAAGGGGTTGCGGTTTGCATATGATCTGCCGCTGACCAAGGCCAAGGAATGGGGCCTCTACATCTCCACCTCGCGTGGCAAGACGTCGATCGGGATTGAAGAACCGGCCCTGTTTTCCGAGCCCGGGCTGTTTATGGTGAGCCCTGAGCAGGCGCTTTATTACGGCTCTGTGCAGACCATGCCCTTTGTGCGGCCGCATTTTTCAGAACTGGTGGGGGCGTTGGATTTTGCGATTGCCAACAACTATCCGGCGCGTGGCGAATACACAGGTGCGCTCTAAAGCCTGAGCCGCAAACAAAAAAGGCGCAGATCGCTCTGCGCCTTTCTCTAACTGGTTCAGCCAAGATCAATTGATACGCGTCCAGTCTTGGCCGCGGCAGATAATGGCCACACAGCCTTTGACAGTGAGCGTATTGCCTTTGAGTGTCATTTTGGACTTGTAAGTTTTGTCCGCATCCGGCGCCCAGATTTTGCCTCCAGAATAGGCCCCACCACCATCTGCGCTCATGTCCCAGAGCATCTTTTTGCCCTGATGTTCATAGTTGGCAATGGCTTGGCCGCTGGCGTCAAAGGCCTTGTCAATATTTCCGCAAACAGCATTGCCGCAGGGTGCAATTTTCACGTGCAGGTAGCCGCCAGTGTCACCGGGTTGGGTTTTCCAAGTGCCTGCGACAGGCTCTGCAAAGGCTGCTGTCGCGGCTGAAATCGCCATGGCCGCTGCCAAAAAAGTTTTTTTCATAGTTTCCTCCCATGCATGTTGGGCAAAGACTGCGCGAGCGGGCGATTCCGATCAACACTGACTTTGGGTCACGCGGCGGTATTGACCAAGCCCAGCCGCGTTGCAATTTGAGCAAGACCGTGCCACACGCTTGGCCAACAATCACTCAGACAAAACAGGGCCCGATTATGATCCTCTACCCGGCCATCGACCTCAAAGACGGCAATGCCGTGCGCCTGCTGCATGGCGACATGGACAAAGAGACCGTGTTCAATGAAAACCCCGCCGCGCAGGCGATGGAGTTTGTCAACGCGGGCTGTGAATGGCTGCATCTGGTGGATCTGAACGGCGCTTTTGCCGGTGAGCCGGTGAATGCCGCGCCGGTAGAAGAGATCCTGAAGCAGACCAATGTGCCGGCCCAGCTGGGCGGCGGTATCCGCGATATGGCCACCATCGCGCGCTGGATCGACAAAGGCCTGAGCCGCGTGATCCTCGGCACCGTGGCGGTTGAGAACCCCGATCTGGTGCGCGAAGCGGCCAAGGAGTTCCCCGGCAAAGTGGCTGTAGGCATTGATGCGCGCAACGGCAAAGTGGCGACCAAGGGCTGGGCGGAAGAGACCGACGTGATAGTCACCGATCTGGCCAAGTCCTTTGAGGACGCAGGTGTGGCGGCGATCATCTACACCGACATCATGCGCGATGGCGCAATGAAAGGCCCCAATGTGGAGGCCACCGCGGCGCTTGCGCAGGCTGTTTCGATCCCTGTGATTGCCTCTGGTGGTGTGAGCTCTCTGGAAGACCTGCAGGCGCTTAAGGACTGTGATGCCGCGCTGAACGGGGCGATTTCGGGCCGGGCGCTCTATGACGGGGCGATTGATCTGGCTGAGGCGCTGAAAGTCCTGAAGGCATGAGCCTGCGCCGCCGGATCACCTATGGGGGGCTGGGCCTGATATTGGCCCTCTCCCTGATCCCGGCGGCATATGTCTATTGGGCCCAAAGCACGGCGGAAAAACACGGCTGTGACTTTGGGCTGGCGCTCCAGCAGAACGGCTGCTGGGTGGATGGCGTCAATATCGCCAGCCAGCTTAACGCGGCCTACTCCAAAGCGGGGCTTGTTGTGCTGACGCTGCCGATCGGATTTGTGGCCATGCTGGCCCTGATCCTGATGATTGCCGCCGACCTGAGACGCCGCGCAGCCCCCAAGGCGTGACGATTGGTCCTCTGGCTTCAAAGCTCCCGCACTCCCAGATTTTGAGGTGAGGCGACAAGAAGGAGCTGCAAAATGTTGGGCGCATTCACCAAAGTCAACGCAGCGCAGCTGCCAGCGGACAGTCTGCTGCAGAGCCGCGTGACAGAGGGCGATTTTCTGGATTGTTACCGCGCAAAATGCGCTCTGCCCGCACGTGTGGCGGCGGATGAAGTCACGCGTTTTCCAGACTGGGCGCAGGTGTTGGTGGCGCTGCGCAATAAGCTCGTGGCACCGCTGGGCCTCAAAGGTGCATCAGATGTAGAGGACGCCCATGCGGGCGTAGATCACGTTGGCATTTTCCCGATTGAAGCGCAGACAGATCAGGAGGTGATCGCCGGGTTCAACGATCACCATCTGGATTTCCGTGTGTCGATCTACAGCACCGGAGAGCATATCTATCTGTCAACATGGGTGCATCGCCACAACCTGACAGGCCGCCTGTATCTGGCGACGATCATGCCTTTTCACGTGCTGATCATACGCGATGCGCTTCGTCGGGTCGCGGGCTGACGCCCGCTGCCCCAAGAGACGTTACTCGCCCGCCGCTGCGGCGGTCAGTTTGGCCAGAGCGCCGCGCATTGTGGCGATAAAGGCGGCATCCTCGGCAATATCCAGACCCGCGAACATCTGCGCCGGGTCCTCATAGGTCAGGTGGACCTGCCCTTGTGCGTCCTGATAGGCCAGCACTTTGAGCGGCAGGAACAACCCGGCCTTGATGTCTGCCTGCATGGCGGGAGTGCCAATCTTCGGATTGCCAAAAATCAGCAGCTCCGCATCAGACAGCTCTGCGCCCACATTGGCGGCGGCGCCTGCGTGATCCACACGCGCAAAGACTTTGGCACCGGCGTTTTCCACGGCGGCGGCCAGCGCATCAACGGTCTGTGCGACCGATTTGTTGGACGGGACAGACAAAAGCTCCGCTTGGGCCGGAAGGGTGGAAGACAAGGCAATGGCTCCTGCAATGAGAATATTTTTCATGGTGATCTGCTCCAAAAATGAGATCGTGGGATCAGTCACGACATCATAGCGCGATTTGCCAATCACGTTTTCTCGATAAGCGGAAAAACCGCGCTCTTGGCGTCCCGCAGATAAGCGGGTATGAGGGCGCAAAGAGGTGTCCAATGCTAAAAACCCGCATCATTCCCTGTCTGGATGTCGCTGATGGCCGCGTGGTCAAAGGTGTGAACTTTGTTGGCCTGCGCGATGCGGGGGATCCGGTGGAGGCCGCGCGCGCCTATGACGCCGCTGGCGCGGATGAAATCTGCTTTCTGGACATCCATGCGACCCATGACAACCGGGGCGTGATGATCGACATGGTGCAGCGCTGTGCCGAGCAATGCTTTGTGCCGCTGACCGTGGGTGGCGGCGTGCGCACCGTGGCCGATGTGCGGCGGCTGTTGCTGGCGGGAGCGGATAAGGTGAGTTTTAACTCCGCAGCCGTGGCTAACCCGGATGTGATCGCCGAAGCCTCAGCGCAATTTGGCAGCCAGTGCATTGTGTGTGCAATTGATGCCAAGACCATTGGCCATGATGAGAACGGCGTGCCCAACAAATGGGGCATCTTCACCCATGGTGGCCGCAAAGCCGCGCTGGATCAGGATGGCAACCCGATTGACGCGGTGGAATTTGCCAAGCTGGTGGTGGCCAAAGGCGCCGGGGAAATCCTGCTGACCTCGATGGACCGTGACGGCACCAAGGCGGGCTTCAACCTGCCGCTGACCAAAGCCATCAGCGATGCGGTCAACGTGCCGGTGATTGCGTCGGGCGGCGTCGGCAATCTGGACCATCTGGTGGAAGGCGTGACCAAAGGCGGCGCAAGTGCAGTGCTGGCCGCATCGATTTTCCACTTTGGCGAATACACCGTGCAGGAAGCCAAGCAATATATGCATGACGCCGGTATCCCGATGAGGCTGACATGAGTGTTCTGAACGATCTTGCGGCCACCATTACCGAGCGCGCCAAAGCGGACCCGGACAGCAGCTGGACAGCCAAGCTGTTGGCCAAGGGTCCGGAGAAATGCGCCGAGAAATTTGGCGAAGAGGCCATTGAAGCGGTGATTGAAGCCGTGAAAGGGGATCGCGAAAAGCTGACCTATGAGGCGGCGGATGTGCTGTTTCACCTGCTGGTGATGCTGGAGGCGCGCGATGTGACGCTGGACGATGTGCTGGCGGAGCTGGCGCGGCGGCAAGGCATGAGCGGCATTGCCGAAAAAGCGGCGCGCACCAAAGCGTGATACGGGCCGCAATTGCCAAGTCCGGAGGGTTCCTATAGGTGGCCAACTGGTATTTGAGGCAGGCGGTATGACACGTTTGGGATTGGTGATTTGGGGGCTTATTGCGGCCCTGTTTCTGACAGCATGTGGCGTGCCCCAAGAGGCCTTGAGGCCGAATCCCGCAGAGCTGGCACAGGAAATCCTCGCGCTTGATGCTGATGTGGACATCGATGAGGCAAACCGCGTGGCGCGTATCGCCTATGAATACCCGCTGGAGCTGCGCGTGGTCTATAACGTCACCGACGGCCCACTGATCCACAACACCAAGGTCAATCAAGGGCTTAGGCCGCGTGGGCTGTGCTGGCACTGGGCCGATGACCTTGAGGCGCGCCTGCGTCAGGAAGACCTGCAAAGTCTGACGCTGCACCGCGCCATCGCCAATCATGATAATATTCGCATCGAACACAGTACTGTCATTGTGAGTGCTAAGGGCGACAACATGCGCGAGGGCATCGTGCTCGACCCCTGGCGGTACGGCGGATACCTATATTGGGCGCCGGTTTTGGAAGATGAGCGTTACGTCTGGGAAGAACGCAACAAAGTCTTTGCTGCCAAGGGCCTGAGATAGATAATTCACGCATTTTGGAACAGAGTTCCGCTATATGTATTCAGCAGGCTTTAACGCTTGCTGGGTTACAGCGGCAGTGATCACGAGTACGATTGAGCATGACCAAACCACTCAAGGCGATTTCCAGCGCATTCCTTGCCTACTTTTGGCCGGAGATGGCGGTCGACGACAATTTCGACCACGCCCGGACACGCTTGGTCTGTGTCTTTTCCCTGATTGTAGGGACAATCGGCCTGCTGCACAGCATTCCGGTCTACTATATCTCTGACACGCTGCCGGATCATGGGGTCCTGATCTCCAACTTGTTTTGCCTGACCTATTTTACCGTGCCCGCGATCTGGCACAGGACCCATAACCTGCGTCTGGCTGCCTTTGTGCTGGTGGCGATCTTCTGGGTCCATATGGAATACCTGCTGATCGCGGATCGCTCTGACATCTGGCGGCGGGAGCTGTTTCTGATCGGGCCGCCCATTATCCTGCTCATCCTTGTGGGACGTTTCAGCGCGCGCATTGCAACGGCACTGATGGTGGCAAATTTTCTGGTGCTTTCAATTGTGTTTGATGCCTTCCCTGTAGAAGGCACATTGGCGATGACCGCAGCGCTCTGCACGTTGATGGCCGGGCTGTCGATGTACTTCACCGAGGTGAACAAAAAAGAGGTCCACCTCAAAGAGCTGCGCGATGAGGCGCAGCTGGCAGATGCACAAAAATCTGAGTTTCTGGCCAAGATGAGCCATGAAATCCGCACCCCTCTCAATGGGTTAAGTGGCGTTCTTCAGCTGCTCGACGAAACGGATTTGACCCCGGAACAGAAAGAGCTGGTGCAGATAGGGCGCAGCTCCGGACGGAACCTGATGGGGCTGATCAACGGTGTGCTGGATTATTCCAAGATCGCGGCGGATGGCATCACCATTGAGCAGATCCCCTTTGCGCGCGATGCGCTTTTGACCACGGCGGTTCAGTCTCAGCAGGCGGCGGCCACGGCGGCGGGCCTTGAGCTCAAAGTCTATCAGGACCCGCGCCTGCCAAGCTGCCTGCGCGGGGATCCGGTGCGGCTCAATCAGGTGATCACCAATCTGCTGAGCAATGCGATCAAATTCTCCAAAGAGGGCGACATTCGCTGCGAGATGATCCGGGATGGGGATTTTGTCAGGGTCTCTGTTACAGACCGGGGCATTGGCCTCACCGAGGAGGCCCAGACCCGGGTGTTCAACAAATTTGAGCAAGCCAGCACCGCCACCAGCCGCGAGTTTGGTGGCACGGGGTTGGGGCTTGCGATCTGCAAAGAGCTGGTGGAGCTGCTGGGCGGCCGGATTGGTGTGAACAGCACCCCGTTGCTAGGCAGCACCTTCTGGTTCACCTTCCCGCTGATCGAAGCAGATACACGGGAGAGCCAGTCTGCGCTCCCTGTGGGTGACGCAGGTGAGCCGTCCGCCACTGATTTTGCCGGCACCCATGTACTGGTGGTGGAAGACAACAAGACCAACCAGCTGATCGTGCGTCGGTTTCTGCAGAGCATGCAGATCACCATGGATGTGGTCGATGATGGCCACCCTGCCCTGCAGCTCTGCGCGACGCGGCACTACGATCTGATCCTGATGGACATCCAGCTTCTGGATATGGACGGTATGGAAGCGGCAGCGATCCTGCGCAGCGGCCCCGGCCCCAACCAGCGCACGCCGATTGTGGCGCTATCAGCCAACATCCTGCCCGAACAGACCAACGCCTATCTGAAGGCGGGTATGAATGCCTGTCTGGGCAAACCTTATCGCAAAGATGAGCTGGTGAAAGTCATGGCCCGTCTGTTGGACCGCAGCAATACGGACGTCAGCGCAGCCTGATCACAGCCCCCGTTTCAAAGGCTAAAGCTTGGACGAAATCACACCGGTGGCAAAACCGCCCATGCGCAGCTCTCCAAAGAGGCGCTGATATTCGATCTTGGGACAGCGGTTTTGAATGACATCAATCCCCTGCGCCTCTGCCTTGGCCGCCGCTTCGGCATGTTCCACACCGATCTGCATCCAGATCGTTTTGAGCGCGGGCAAATGGGTAAGCGCCTGATCGACAATTGGCGGCACCGCTTCTGAGCGGCGAAAGATATCCACCATATCCACAGGCGCGGAAATTTCGGACAAATCAGCCACCACGGTTTCCCCAAAGAGCGTTTTGCCCGCATGGCCCGGATTGACCGGAATGACCCGATAGCCTTTCAGCGACAGATACCGCGCCACATAGTAGCTGGGCCGCACCGTATTCATGGAGACGCCTACAACGGCGATCACCTTGCTGCGTTTGAGAATCTTGCGGAGAAAATCGTCTGTGTCGCTCATGGAGGCAGGCTAGAGCACCTGTGTGAGACTTAAAACGCTTATTCGCAACGCCGCGCTTAAAGCACATCTAAAGCACATGGGCGCAGGCACATCCGGATGTCAGACAAAAAAACGCCCAAGGGGGGACCTTGGGCGCAGGTTCGGAACGAGGGACAGTGAAGCGAAACACAGCGGCTCCGATGGCTGTGTTTCCTGTTACTCTACATAAGATCGCAGAACTGGATGTGAAGAGATGATCAGATTCATGTGAAGATAGCGTTACCAAAACCTTTACAATTGCGCTTATTGAGCTGGTTAGCGGAGCGGTTTTGGGGCCTGAAACAGCGGCCTATCTTCAGATGCAGAAGCTGGCGCGGCGATGCGGTAAGCCGCGCCAACGGCTCAATCAAAGATGTCTTCAATCACATCAAACGCCTCTTTCAAAAACCAACCCACCGTGGATTTCTTTTTGCGCTTTGGGCGTTTCTTATTCTTTGGCGGCTTGCTGGCCGATTTTGCGCTGTAGGCAGCATAGTCGGGCGATTTGGCTTTACGCCGCTTCTCGCCCTTGTCTTTGCTTCTGGGCGCTGCCTCCTGCACCGCGCTCACGCGCAGGTGTTTGAGATCATGCAGAGGCGCGCCGCAATTGGAACAGGCGAGCTCATGCCGGGCCTCGCCGCGCAGCACTAGGGCGGCGCGGGTGCCGCAATAACAGCAAGTGGCGATTTTGGATGCGTGTGCGATGAGCCCCTCCTCCGCGTTCTGGCGTTTCTGCCTCTACCTAAGCACTGCGCCGCGCCCTTGGGAGCCTCCGGCGGGGATATTTTTGGCAAGAGGAAGAGGCATCGCGCCGCGCTCAGCTTTGTGCGCTTTGCGGCAGTGAGGCATAAAGCGCGACTGCCGCAGCATTTGAGACATTGAGCGAGCCAAAAGCCCCGGCAAAATTGATTTTCACCAGTTGGTCCACGGTCTCTTTGGTTTTCTGCCGCAGGCCCGGGCCTTCTGCACCCAGAACCAGCGCGATGGGCATGTCGCGTTTGCCCTCAAGCGCATGCTCAATGGTGTGCTCCGCTTCGCCATCCATGCCCAGCACCAGATACCCCATGTTCTGCAGGGCCGTGATGGTGTCCGCCAGATTGCGCTCACGCAGATACGGCTGGCGTTCCAGCGCCCCGCTGGCGGTTTTTGCCAGCGCACCTGTTTCCGGCGCGGAATGATGGCGCGTGCCAATCACGGCCAGTGCGCCAAACACTTCGGCAGAGCGCAGGATCGCGCCCACATTATGGGGGTCGGTCACCCGATCAAGCAGAATCAGCCGCTGCGGACGGTCATCAGACGCAATCGCCACATCGGAAAGGCGGCCCCAGTTGAGCGGTTTCACCTCAAGCGCGGCGCCCTGATGCACCGATTGCGGATCAATCGGGGCTTTGAATTTGCGCGGATCCACCACTTCGGGCGTGATGCCGGAAGCGGCGATGGCCTCAGCCAATTTATCCGCCGCATTTTTGGTCACGATCAGGCGCAATTTTTCCCGCGCGGGATTCGCCAGTGCGTCCCGCACCGCGTGCAAACCGAACAACCAGACGGTTTCTGACGCCTCTTTGCGCTTGGCCTGTTCTTTTTCCACGACCCACTTGGGTTTTTTCATCGCTCTGCACCTTCAAAATAAGAGGGTTTCACCAATGGGCAAAAGAAGCGCCTCACGCAACCACTTTTCTGGTTGACGCCCCCCGCGCATCACAGTAATCACCCCCTCACACCAACGAGGCCAGCGCGCCTCAGGAGAGTGGGCGACAGGCCGCAAGGTGTGGCAGGGGACTGTAACTCCCTCGCGGAGACGCACGCTTGGTTCGATTCCAAGGTCGCCCACCACTTTCCATCTTATCAGTGACTTAGAGCACATTTTGGATGTGGCGGGATGCCATATCGCCGTCGTTATTGAGACCTTTGGTGGCCTCTTCGCACTGAGCAGTCGCCCCTTAAGACATTTAGCGCTCATCTAGCGCTTCACGCTCAGCGATCCGTCGCCTCGCCCGTTTCGCCTTTGATCGTGCGCGCCATGAGCCATTGATAGAAGGCTGGCGAAACGCGGTTGAGCATATGGGCGAGTTTGGACACGCGGCCCACCGCCACAAAATCTCTGCCTTGGCGAAACCCGCGCAGAATTGCGGTGGCGGCCTGTTCCGGCGTCATGGCGTCTACCGCGTCAGCTGCACTGCCCGGCGGTGAGATGCCGAGCGCATCGGTGCCGCCCTGTGGGTTGGTTGCGACAAAAGACGGGGCGGCGACACAGACCCGCACGCCAAAGGCTTTTTCCTCCGCCCTGAGAGAGCCAAAAAAACCGGCCATGGCGTGTTTGGAGGCGGCATAGGCCGCGCGTTGGTAGAGCGGGGCAAAACCTGCCACTGAGGTGAGCACAAGGTGAGCGCCCTGACTTTGGCGCAGGGCATTCTGAAACGCCTGCGCCATAGCGACGGCGGCGAAATAGTTGACCTCAAAGAGATGCCGGTGCGCGGGGTCTGAGAGTTTGGCCACCGGTCCAATCGTGGTGACGCCCGCCGCATAGACCAGCAGGTCAATACGTTCAAAGCAGGCCAGAATTTTCTCACAACAGGCGGCAAGCTGCGCGGGATCGGTGAGATCACATTTCATCGGCAATTGCGTGTTTGAGATCTGCAGGTCGCTGACCTCACGATCAAGCAGCACCACCTGCCAACCCTGCTCTTGCAGCTGTTTTGACAGGGCAGAACCAAGCCCTCCACCGCCACCGGAGATCACGGCGGTTTTGCGCCCTCCTCCCCGCGGCTCGCTCATGAGCGCTGGTTCCGATGCCAGAATTCAAACACCTCGCGGCTGGATTTCTCCGGTGTGTAGCCAAAATCTCGTTTCAAAGCGGTGTTGGAGAGCACGGGGCGGTATTGCAGGAAGCTGACCTGTTCCGGGCCATATTGCGACAGACCAAGCGGGCGCGCCACGGCGAGCGCGGTGCGCAGCAGCCAGGCGGGAAGTCGCAACACGGGCTTGCCCATCACATCGGAGAGATCATCCACGCTGAGCGCGCCGTCGCCAGCGACATTATATATGCCTGCGGGGCCATCCGTGGCCGCGCGCAGCAGGATACGAGCGAGATCGCGGTTCCAGACAAAGACAAAGGGGCTGTCACTGCCCTGCACCGCCAGAAGGCGCGGTTTGTGGAAGAGATCGGTGATCTGATTGTCGGTGCGACGCCCGAGCACCGTGCCGACCCGCAGCACAACCTGTTCGAGGAATGGCGCGTTGTGGCGCACCTCGGCCAGAAATTCTTCGACCAGTCGTTTGTGATGGGCGTAGGCAAATTCCGCATTGCCCCGGATGTCATCACTTTCGTGCAGCGGCACAGGGTTGTCGGCGTGATAGCCGTAAGCGGCGCCTGAGGAGGTGATCACCAGACGCTTGGTGCCAGCCGCAAGGGCTGCGGTGACCACGGAGCGGGTCCCGACCACATCCACGGCGTAGGCCATATCCCGCGTGCTGTCTTTGGGGGGCGTCACAACGGAGGCCAGATGCACAATCACATCCGGCTGATAGCGTGCAATCACCCGCAGCGGGGCATCGGTGGTGACATCCATGGGATGAAACCGCGCATTGGCGGGCAGCTCTTCGGGGGCTTGCACGTCACAGGCGATGACCTCATGGCTGGTTCTGGCGAGCTCCGCCAGAAGGGCTGAGCCAACCATGCCAGCGGCCCCGGTTATCAGGATACGGGTCATCGTGCAGCCTCTGTCCGGTTCATGATCATGGCCAAACCGAGGCCGGTAATCGCATGCCAAATCCCCCAAAACGCAGCCACCACGGCCATGCCGCCAAGCCCGCCGAAAAAGCCAAAAATAAGGATCAGGCCGAGGCCTGAGTTCTGAATACCGGTTTCGATGGTGACCGCGCGCCGGTCATAGGCGGAAAGCCCCATCGCGCTGGCGATGCTGAAGCCGGTGATCAGCGCCAAAGCGTTGTGCAGGAGCACCAGCGCCGCCACAGCGGTCGCAAATTGCAAAAAGTAGTCCCAGTTGGAAATCAGCGCCAAAACGATGAAGGCGATGAAAATGGCCATGGCCACATTTTGCAGCGGGCGGCGCAGACGGGCTGTCAGCTCGGGGCGCGCGCTGTTGAGCGACACACCAAGCACCAGAGGCAGGATCAACATCAGCCCCACCGTGATCGCGACCGACACCGGATCAATCTGCGTGGCCTGCAAGATCGCGCGCGTTGGCGCATAAAGCGCGCCCCAGAACGCGATGTTGAGCGGCGTCATCAGGATGGCGCCGACGGTGGCAAATGCGGTCATGGACACGGAAAGGGCCGCGTTTCCGCCCGCGCGATGGGTGATGTAGTTGGAGATATTGCCGCCCGGACATGCCGCCACCAGCATCAGGCCCAAGGCGATGGAGGGCCGCGGTTGGGTGAGCAAGACCAGCACAAAGGTCACGGCAGGCAGCAGCAGAAATTGCGACACCAATCCCGTGACCAAGGCGCGCGGTGCCTGGACCAGCCGGCGGAAATCGGCAGGTGTCAGGTCGATGGCAATGGCAAACATCACCACCGCCAGAACCGCATTAAGCACGGTCAATGAGGTTGCGCTGAAGTTCAGCACAACCGCATCCAGACTGGCCTCAGTCATTTGGGTTGCTCCGCCTCTAGCGCTTTGATCCAGCGCGTCACAGCGCCACGGTATGTGGCCTTGTCAACGTAGTAGGCCATGCGCGGCAGTTCGAGGTAAGACATTCCACCGGTTGCGCGCGTGAAGCCGGACCGCTTCTCACGCTGGAGTTTTTTCGCCGCAGCACTGCCGCTTCTCAGCCCGCGTAGGTATCTCGCGACCATTTCCGCCTGCTCGTGCCGCCCCTGCCAGCCAAGCCCTGTGGCCTCCACCATGCCCAGCACAAAGAGGTCATCGCGCTCAGGATGCATGGCGTTCAGATAGAGATGTGGTGCATCTTTTTGCCAGTTGAGCAGTTTTTGGTCGATGAACGGATAGTCGAGTTTGTAGCCGGTTGCAGCAAGGATCATATCATAGTCGGCTTGCCCGCCGTCCGTGAAAGTCACCGTTTTCCCGGAAATATCGGCAATATCCGCGCGGATGGTCAGATCGCCGTGGCCCGCGTGATAGAGCACCAGCGAATTCACCACTGGATGGCTTTCGTAAAGTTTGTAGTCGGGCTTGGGGAAGCCATACTTCTGAGGATTGCCGACAAACCACTTGAGGATCAGCCCATCGACCCGACGTTTGAGCCACATCGGCAGCTTGATCGCGCCGCCCATGGTGTCAGCCGGTTTGCCAAAGACATATTTGGGCACGAAATAATAGCCGCGCCGCATCG
The DNA here is from genome assembly GCF_017743775.1 of Shimia sp. R9_1. Lineage (NCBI taxonomy): Bacteria > Pseudomonadati > Pseudomonadota > Alphaproteobacteria > Rhodobacterales > Roseobacteraceae > Shimia > Shimia sp. R9_1. The sequence continues at coordinate 204,089 of NZ_JAGHRN010000001.1, forward strand.
ACAGATCGCAGCTCTGCGCGTGATGCACCGCATCCACCGCGATGTCGCAGCCCGAGTTGCCTGCCCCCACCACCAGCACGCGTTTGCCGGCAAATTGCTCCGGATGGCGATAGGCGGCGGCATGCAGCAGCTCGCCGTCAAACTGCCCCGGAAACTTGGGCATATTAGGGGTACTGAGCGTGCCATTTGCGATCAAAACGCCCGCATAGACGGCGCTATGCGTTTGCCCTCCCTGTCGCCAAATGACACGCCAGCCCGCGCCGTTGTCCCCTTCCGGCGCTAACTCTGTGATCTCCGCCCCAAACCGAAAATGGCGGCGCAGATCAAAATGCTCTGCGAAGTCGCGAAAATAGCGGGCCATCTCGCGGTGAGACGGGTACTCCGCCACCTCCGCATCCATGGGAAAATCCGCGAACTCCGTCATGGTCTTTGAGGAGATCAGATGTGCGCTTTCATACATGGTCGAGCGCGGCCCCTCGATGTCCCACAGCCCGCCCACATCAGAGTGCAGCTCAAAGCCATCAAACGCGATGCCCTGCGCGCGCAGCACCTTGGCCATGGCCAAACCCATCGGCCCCGCCCCGACGAGGGCGAATTTTTCGCGCGTTTCTGACATTCCGGTCTCCTTGAGAACGTTATTTAAGTTGAACGGTCGTTAAATATAAGGCAAGCTGTTTTTATGAGCCGTGATTTCCTACAAGAAAAACAAAGACAAAGGGCCCCTTCCAAGAAGGCATTGGAGACCCGGACACGGATCTTTGACGCAGCGGAAAGGGTGTTCTCGCGCCACGGTTACGATGCGGCATCGATTCGCGATATCGCCGCTGAGGCCGGGGTTCAGGGCGCGCTGGTGAACCACCATGGCGGCAGCAAAGAAGAGCTGTTCTGGCGGGTGGTGGCGCGCCGTGCCGACATCCTGAACGCCGCACGGACCGAGGCGCTTGCGGCCTGCAAATCCCAAGGCGGGTTCACACTCAACGCCGCGCTCACATGCTATTTTGAGCCCTATCTGTCCCGGGCAGACTGCGGCGATGCACAGTGGCTGGCCTATGCGCGGCTGGTGGCTATTGTTTCCTCTGACACGCGCTGGCAAGAGCTGGCGTCGGTGTGTTTTGACCCCACCGCCATGCAGTTTGTGGAAGAAATCGCAGCGCTCTACCCACCTCAGGCCCGGGCCGCGGTGGCCACCGGATTTGTCTATTCCGTTGCCGGAATGCTGGCACTTTTGACCGCGCAATGGCGGATGGAAGCACTTGGCGACAGCCGTAAAGATGCCCAAAGCCGCCTGAGTGAGCTGGTGACCTTCTGCGCGGCGGGCATAGAGGCCAGTGCAGCGCAGGCACGGTGACCGGAAAGACCGCGTTTGCAAAAAAATCGAATGTGCGCTTTTGCAACTCTGCCTGCAGGCCTATAGTTGCAAAAACAATCGCGCAGAGCAGCAGAGCAGATGGCAAAAAAGCCTTTGAAATCACAGAGCTTCAACATCGTTGTTGTGGGGCAGAACGGGCGCTTGCAATATGAGGCGGCGCTGTTTGCGGCCTCGCTGCGCGCCAAGTCCCCCAATTTTGCAGGCCGCCTGTTTGTGGCTGAGCCGCAGCCCGGGCCGCGATGGGAAAAAGACGTGCGCATCGGCAACCCGCAGGTGCGTGAGTTGCTAGAAGAGCTGGAGGCAGAAATCCTGCCGTTTGAAAGCCGCGCCTTTGGCGAGGACTATCCTTATGGCAATAAGATCGAGCTGCTGAGTGCGCTGCCTGAAGGGGAACCCTTTGTCTTCTTTGACAGTGACACGCTGATCCTTGATGACATCACCAAAGTGCCGTTCGATTTTGAGCGCCCCTCCGCAAGTCTGCGGGTGGAGGGCACATGGCCGGAGCCGCCGCTCTATGGGCCGGGCTACAACGGGATCTGGAAAGCGCTTTATGACCGCTTCGGGCTCGACTTTGAAAGCTCCCTCGATCTGAGCCAGCCCGATGAGTACTGGCGGCGCTATCTCTATTTCAACGCCGGGTTCTTCTACTACAAATGCCCCAAGATGTTTGGCGCGCGCTTTCTGGACTATGCCACCAGCATTCAGAACGACCCACCGGACGCGCTGGCCTCCCAGACATTACGCCCCTGGCTCGATCAGATTGCGCTGCCGCTGGTGATCCATGGGCTTGGCGGCGGGCGGGATGCGCTGCCTGAGGGGCTGCTTGATGGATCGGTGAGCTGTCACTACCGGCTGATGCCACTGCTTTATGCGCGGGAGGCCGATCATGTGGTCACAGCGCTGGAGGAAATTGCCGCCCCCAACCGGATCAAGAAGGTGCTGAAACAATATGAGCCCTTCAAGCGGATGATCTATCAAAAGCGCGGGCATAAGGCGCGGGCGCTGTTTGATCGTGAACATCTGCCGCGACGTGAACAAGCCATACGTAACACGCTGAAAAAGAACGGATATTGGCTGCGCTGAGACAGACGCAGACAAGGGCTACCTGTTACGGTATGCGCGCGTGAGCGCCAGTTTTAGAAACATCCCCTTCGCAGGAAAGCGGGCGGCTTCGGCCTTGCATGGCGGTTTTCTGTCCGGCCTTGAGCGGCCTTCATCACGAAGTTGCGACTTGTTCGGTTGCACGACAGCGCGGCGCCCCCTAACACTTGTCGCCAAGAAAGTTAGGGAGAGACAACATGACCGACGGACCCACCTACGGTTTTGACACATTGCAAATTCATGCGGGCGCGCGGCCGGATCCGGCGACCGGCGCACGCCAGACACCGATTTATCAGTCCACTGCCTATGTGTTTCGCGATGCAGAACACGCGGCGGCGCTCTTCAACCTGCAGGAAGTGGGCTATATCTACTCGCGCCTGACCAACCCGACCGTGGCGGTTCTGCAAGAGCGCATTGCCACGCTTGAGGGCGGTGTCGGGGCGGTTTGCTGTTCCTCTGGTCACGCGGCCCAGATCATGGCGCTGTTCCCGCTGATGCAGCCGGGCTGCAATGTGGTGGCTTCCAACCGGCTTTACGGCGGCACAGTCACGCAGTTCAGCCAGACCATCAAACGCTTTGGCTGGTCCGCGAAATTTGTCGACACCGATGATCTGGACGCGGTGAAAGCCGCGGTGGATGAGAATACCCGCGCGGTGTTTTGTGAATCTGTGGCCAACCCTGGCGGCTATATCAGCGACATCGAAGCGCTCGCGGCAATCGCGGATGAGGCAGGTGTACCGCTGATCGTCGACAACACCTCGGCCACGCCGTACCTCTGTAACCCGATCAGCCTTGGCGCCACATTGGTTGTGCATTCCACCACCAAATATCTGACCGGCAACGGCACCGTTACCGGTGGCTGCATTGTGGACAGCGGCAAGTTTGACTGGTCCGCCAGCGACAAATTCCCCTCCATGAGCCAGCCGGAGCCGGCTTATCACGGGCTGAAGTTCCACGAGACCTTTGGCCCGCTGGCCTTCACCTTCCACGGCATTGCGGTGGGGCTGCGTGATCTGGGCATGACCATGAACCCGCAGGCCGCGCATTACACGCTGATGGGCATTGAAACCCTCAGCCTGCGCATGGAGCGCCATGTGCAAAACGCCAAGGAAATCGCGGGCTGGCTCGAGACCCATGAGCTGGTGGATTATGTGACCTACGCGGGGCTTGAGAGCTCGCCTTACCACGATCGTGTGGAGCGGATTTGCCCGAAAGGCGCTGGCGGCCTGTTCACCGTGGCGCTCAAGGGCGGCTATGCGGCCTGCGTGAAATTTGTAGAGAACCTTGAGATTTTCTCTCATGTGGCCAACCTCGGCGATGCGCGCAGCCTTGTGATCCACTCGGCCTCCACCACGCACCGCCAGCTGACACCAGAGCAGCAGGAAGCGGCCGGAGCAGGGCCAAATGTGGTGCGGATTTCCATTGGCATCGAGGCGGCGGCAGACCTGATCGCCGATCTCGACCAGGCACTGAGAAAGGCGCATGGCTAAGCCTGCGCCCTTTCTGACGACAGCTTTTCAAAACGCCTCGCGCAAACCCGCCGGGGCGTTTTTTCTATGGCGATGGAACTTTGGCTCAATTGGCAGGCATCAAGGGGCGGATCACACCAAGTGTTTGCTTCCCCTTCGGCGATAACTTGCTATAAATTCGGCAATTCCGCAGGAACACGGGCATCCTGCACATCACCATGTTAGGGCTGTTCCATGACTCCGGATCTTGCGCTCACCCTGTCTTATCAAGGCATTAGCCTCCTCACCCGCGTTCAAGGCGGCTGGCATCTTCTGGGGGAGGTGTCGCTGGAGTCTGACGATCTCACCGCCAAACTTGCCGAGCTGCGCGAGATGGCGACCGCTTTGGGCGGCGTGGGGTTTCAGACGATGCTGGTGCTGCCCAATGACCAGATCAAATATCTGGACCTGCCTGCCGGTGAGATGAGCGAGAGCCGCCGCCGGATGCAGACCGAAGAGGTGCTGGAGAGCGCCACGCCTTACCGTGCCGATCAGCTGATGTTTGATGTGTCGCTGCAAGGGGACACGCCGCAAGTGGCAGCTGTGGCGCGCGAGACCCTGGCCGAGGCGGAGGCTTTTGCCACGGAGCATGATTTCAATCCGGTGTGTTTCACGGCGATCCCGCCTGCGGGGAGCTTTGCCGGAGCACCGGATTTTGGCCTGACTGACGCGGCACAGCGCGCGGGCCTGCAGCTGGTGGCTGATCGCAGCGCGATAGAGGTGGTCGGATCCGGCCCCCTGCCTGTCGCCGAGGCGCCAGTGCCCGAGAGCGCTGCCCCTGAGAGCCTCCCGGAAGATATCGAGGTGGAAGCTGAGCCAGAGCTGCCTGAAGCCGCGCCCGAGGAGCCTGTTATTGAAGCGCCAGCCGAGGTGGCTGTGGAGGCACCAGCGGAAGTTGAGGTCTCTGCACCCGATGATGTGGCCACAGATCAGGACACTGACGAAAGCGCCTCAGCCTCAGCGACCACCCCTGAGACTCCGGCAGGTTTTGCCTCTGTTCGCGCGCATCGGGATGCGCCGGACGCCGCGCCCAAACGCGCCTTGGGCGGTGCCACCCGCGATGTGACCGGCACCAATGCCCCCAGCATCCCCGTACCCCGCGACAGCGATGCAACCGCCATCCGGTTTGATCCGGCCAAAGCGGTCGCCGGGCTGACTGCAGAACGCGGTGAGGAGGATGCCCCTGATCTGATGCGCGATGCAGACAGCGGTGGCGACACCAGCACCTTCGCCAGCGCGCGCAACAAGACCAAAGTGGCCGGCCCAGCGCCAAAGACGCCGCGAAATGATCCCAAGCCGCGCCGCAACAAAAAACAGGCCTCCAAACCGGCAAATGCAGACCAACAGAACCTTACGATGTTTGGCGCACGCAGAGGCGAAGTGGGCGGCAAGCCACGCCATCTCGGGCTGATCCTGACCACGCTGTTGCTTGTGTTTATGGGGCTTGTGGCGCTCTGGGCCTCGTTGTTTCTGGAAAACGGCATTGCGGGGCTGATCGGTCGCGAACAGGCGGTTGAGGTTGCGACAGCACCGTCGTCTGAAAGCGGTGAGCCTGAAGACACGCCGGTTTTGGCCGAAGACGCGACTGACGCTGATGCGCTGCCTGCGGCGGAAGAGGTGATTGCGATCACGGTTCCGGACGGGCTGACACCTGATGGGACAAATGGCACGCAAACCGCGCTGCTGGAGCCCCTGCCCCCTGAAGACCTTGCGCCAAAAGAGCTGGCAGAGAGCGTTGAGGACGGCGGCGAAGCGGCCACCACCGTCGCGCAGGCCCCGGCGCTGACACCTGAAGAGGCTGAGGCGCGTTATGCGGTGACAGGTATTTGGCAGCTGGCGCCGGAGCCATTGGCCGCGCTGACCGAAGACAGCAGCGACTCGATCTATGTGGCCTCCATTGATCGGCTGACATTTGGCTTGGACGCGGTGGCGCTGCCGGGTGTGGACGCCCTGACCACAGATGAGGTGCTGCCGACACAGGTCAATCCGCTGGCCGCCAGCGTGGCTTTTGATGTGGACGCGCGCGGTCTGGTGGTGGCCACACGTGAAGGCGCGCTGAATGCCGAAGGTGTGATGGTTTATGCCGGGCGTCCTCCGGTGGTGCCTGCGGCCTATCCCAAACGGATCATCGTGGCAGATGCCCTGCGCCTGCAAAGCGATGCGCGGCTGGCGAGCGTTCGGCCGAAACTACGGCCAAGTGATCTGCTGGAGCAGAACGAGCGCGCCACGTTTGGCGGTCTGTCGCGCGCAGAACTCGCCAGCATTCGCCCGCAGTTGCGCCCAGAAAGCGCGCAAGACGTGGGTGTCGCGGATCGCGCCCCGACCCAATTCGCGGTGACAGCCTCCCTGCGCCCACGCCAGAAACCTGCCAATATTGCGCAGCTGGCCGCGCGCGCAACGCAGAATGAGGCGGAAACAGCGACGCCGGTTGCCGCCGCGCCGCCCGCCGCAACTGTGGTGCCAACCATTCCATCGACCGCCTCTGTGGCGCGTCAGGCCACCATCAACAACGCAATCAACCTAAGAAAAACCAGCCTGATCGGGGTTTATGGCACCTCGTCAAACCGCCGCGCCTTGGTGCGTCTGCCAAGCGGGCGCTACAAGAAGGTGCAGGTGGGGGACCGGATCGACGGCGGCAAAGTGGCGGCGATTGGCGAAGATGAGCTGCGCTATGTCAAAAGTGGCCGCAACCTCGTTCTGAAGATGCCGAAAGACGGCTGAACCCTTCTGACAGTGCGGCGCGGAAGCGCAAAAGGAAAAAGCGCCGCCCGCATATCTGCGGAACGGCGCTCCCCTCCCTCCCGGACTTTGCCGGATCTCGTGGCGGCGGTTGTTATTCAGCCGCCTGAATTTCCCCGTTGTTGATCTGCTCCTGTTCGATGGATTCAAACAGCGCTTTGAAGTTGCCCTCGCCAAAGCCATCGTCGCCCTTGCGCTGGATGAACTCAAAGAAGATCGGGCCGATCACGGTTTTGGAGAAGATCTGCAGCAGGATCTTGGTCTCACCACCGTTCACCACACCTTCGCCGTCAATCAGGATGCCATGCTTTTTCATACGGTCGAGCGGCTCTTCGTGATCCGCCACGCGGGTTTTTGACAGCTCATAATAGGCATCATTTGGCCCCGGCATGAACTTGATGCCTTTTTCGGCAATCGCATCGGTGGAGGCGTAGATGTCGTCGCTGCCCACCGCGATGTGCTGAATGCCTTCGCCGTTGTATTTCTTCAGATAGCTCACGATCTGGCCGGTTTCGCCGCGGTCCTCGTTGATCGGGATGCGGATCTTTCCGCAGGGCGATGTGAGCGCGCGGGAGAACAGGCCTGTGAACTTGCCCTCGATGTCAAAGAAGCGGATTTCGCGGAAGTTGAAGAGATCGCCGTAGAATTTGAACCACTTGTCCATGTTGCCTTTGAAGACGTTGTGGGTGAGGTGATCGAGGTAGAAGAAGCCATCCCCCTCAGGCTTGGAAGTCACCAGCCAGTCGAATTCTTCGTTGAAGGGCGAGCTGTCATAATACTGGTCGGTGAAATAGATCAGCGAGCCGCCGATGCCTTTGATCGCAGGCCAGTTCAGGGTCTTGTCATCCGCGTCATAAGGCTCTGCACCCTTGGAAACCGCATGTTCGTAGGCCTGCTGCGCATCGACAACACGCCAGCCCATAGACGGGGCACAGGGGCCGTGCTCTTCGACAAAGCGCGCAGCAAAGCTGCCGGGCTCCATGTTGAGGATGTAGGTCACATCCCCCTGCTGCCACAGCTCAATCGCCTTGGTCTTGTGGTTGGCCACATGGGTGTAGCCCATTTTGGCAAAGAGCGCGCGCAGCTCCTGCGGCTCGGGGTGGGCGAATTCGACAAATTCAAATCCGTCGGTGCCTGCCGGGTTGTAATCGGAAATCTCTGCGCGCGGTGCATCGTGGGGGAATGGGCCCATGGTGCGTCTCCTCCTTTGGTAAGCCAAAATGGCATTTGCCTGTTCACATTCAAAAATAAGGCGCAAGTGCCGCGCAAACACCGCAAAGTGACGTGCAATATTTACATTCAGCGCGTAGAATCTTCTTAGACACCAAAATCCATGCAAGAATTCCGCATATGCTTGATGACACAGACATGCGCCTGCTCACCGCGTTGCAGCGCGACGCCCATCTCACCGCGCAGGAGCTGGGCGACATCCTGAACCTGTCGCCAAGCCAGGCCGGGCGGCGACGTCAGCGGCTGGAGGCAGAAGGCTATATTGAGGGCTATATCGCGCGGCTGAGTGCGGGCCATCTTGGGCTGTCGGTGCAGGCCTTTGTGCAGGTGCAGCTCGGCACCCATGGGCCGGAGCAATCGCAGAGCTTTGCCACGCTGATCAGCACCCGCCCCGAAATTGTCAGCGCTTGGACATTGACCGGCGATGCGGACTATCTTTTGCGTGCCTATTGCGAAGACCTGACAGCGCTTAACCGTTTGATACACGAAGTGTTGTTACCGCATCCCGCAGTGAGCCGTGTGCAAAGCCAGATCGTGATGGATCAGCTCAAACGTGACGCCCCGTTGCCAACCTAACCCAAGCAGAAAGGCCCGGACGACCAGAATGGAAGAAGCCCTCTACACAGCCACTATATTTCTGATGACCACGGTGATTGCCGTGCCGATTTCCGCGCGTCTGGGGCTGGGATCGGTGCTGGGCTATCTCGCTGCGGGCATTCTCATTGGCCCGATTTTCGGGCTGGTGGGCACCCATGAGGCGGATGAGCTGTTGCATTATGCCGAGTTCGGCGTGGTCATGATGCTGTTTATCATCGGGCTTGAGCTGGACCCGCGCGCGCTTTGGGCGATGCGTGACAAGCTTGTGGGTTTGGGCGGATTGCAGGTGGGGCTTACCGGGCTGGCCGTGTTTGCCCTTGCCGTGGCGCTGGACCGGCCCATCAATGTGGCGATTGCCTGCGGCATGATCTTTGCTCTCTCCTCCACAGCGATTGTGCTGCAAACCCTGACGGAAAAGGGCCTGATGCAGACAGGCGGCGGGCGATCGACCTTTGCGGTGCTTCTGACGCAGGACATCGCGGTGATCCCGATGCTCATCATCCTGCCGCTGCTGGCGGGTGCCGCGGTGCCGCAGGTGATGGCGGATGGCTCTATTTCGGTGGGCGCGCATGGCCATGAAGACGCCGCGCATGGGCTGTCTCTTGTGGATGGTCTCCCCGGCTGGGGCATCGCGCTGGTGACGCTGGGCGTGGTGGCGGCCATTGTCATTGGCGGGCGCTACCTGACCCGGCCCGTGTTCCGCTTTATCCATGCTGCGCATCTGCCGGAGATGTACACGGCGCTGGCCCTGCTGATTGTGGTCGGCATTGCCTTTCTCATGCATCTGGTTGGGCTGTCCCCCGCGCTTGGCACCTTTCTCGCAGGCGTGCTGCTTGCCAACTCCGAGTTCCGGCACGAGCTGGAGAGCGACATTGCCCCCTTCAAGGGCCTACTGCTTGGGCTGTTCTTCATCACGGTCGGCGCGCAGATTGATCTGGATGTGTTCATTGCCGCGCCCGGTGACATCCTCGGGCTGACGCTTGCGGTGATGGCGCTGAAAGCCATGGTGCTCTATGGCATCGGCCGCGCCTTTGGCCTGCGTCACCGTGCGCTTTGGCTTTTCACACTTGGGCTGGCGCAGGCGGGGGAATTTGGCTTTGTGCTGATCACCACCGCCATGGGGCAAAATGTGCTGCCGCCTGCGCTGGCGGAGCGTTTGTTGCTGATTGTGGCGTTGAGCATGCTGATCACGCCGCTGCTGTTCATCCTTTACGATCAGATATCCAAACGGTTTGGCGACAAGGAAGAAGAGCGGCAGGAGCCTGACACGATTGACCGCACCGGGCCGGTGATCATCGCTGGCATTGGCCGGTTTGGGCAGATCGTAAACCGTCTTGTCCGCGCCTCGGGCTTTGAGACGGTTGTGCTGGATCACAACATTCAGACCATCGAAACCATGCGCCATTTTGGTGTCAAAGGGTTCTTTGGTGACCCGACCCGCCCTGAGATGCTGCATGCCGCCGGGCTAAAAGAGGCAAGTGTGCTGGTGGTGGCGCTGGATGATCCGGCAGCGGCCATCAAGCTCACGCATTACGCGCGGCGCGAACGCCCTGATCTGCACATCATCGCGCGCGCCAACAACCGCGGCACGGTCTATCAGCTCTATAATGCCGGGGCGAATGACATTGTGCGGGAGATGTTTGACAGCTCGCTACGCGCAGGCCGTTATGTGCTGGAAAACATTGGCCTCAGCGAATATGAGGCCGCCCGCGCGGAACAGGCGTTTTACAAACACGACCGCTATGCGGTGCAGGAGCTTGCGCAGGTCTGGCGCGAAGGTGTGCCAAGCGCGCAGAACGCCGAATATATCAAGCGTGCCAAAGAGTTGGAAAGCGAACTTGAGGCGGTGCTTCTCGCGCAGCTTCAGGAGAAGCCAAGCGAGGAAGCCTGATCAGGGGGCGCGGGATCAGCCGTCTGTCACACCCGCTTCAGCAAAGGTGGCCATGCCCGAGTGGCAGGCCACTGCCGCTTTCAGGATGTTGATGGCCACCGCCGCGCCGGAGCCTTCGCCCAGACGCATGTTGAGGCTCAGGATCGGCTCTTTGCCGAGCTGTGCAAGCACCGCGCCATGGGCCGCCTCGGCGCTGACGTGACCTGAGATCACGTGATCCAATGCGCCGTCTTGGGCGTCCGCCAGCGTGGCAGCGGCGGCAGAGGCAATAAAGCCATCCAGGATCACCGGAATGCGCAGGCTGCGCGCGCGCGCAATCGCGCCGACCATGCCTGCCAATTCGCGCCCGCCAAGGCAGCGCAACGCCTCAAGACCTTTGGGTGTGCCATTTGCGGCCACGCCTTCACGCACCACACGGGCTTTGTTGGCCAGACCTGCGTCATCGACACCGGTGCCGCGGCCCACCCAATCCTCAGAGGTGCCACCAAAGAGCGCGTGGGAAATCGCCGCGCCACTGGTGGTGTTGCCAATACCCATTTCACCCACAACCAGCAGATCGGCACCCTCTTTGACCGCAGACCAACCTGCTTGCAGCGCGGCCACCACCTCGGCTTCGCTCATGGCGGGGCCTTGAGTGAAGTCTGCCGTAGGTGTGTCCAGATCCAGCGCGATCACGTCCAGATCGGCACCGGCGGCACGGCTCAATTGGTTGATGGCAGCGCCGCCATGCTGAAAGTTCAGCACCATCTGTTCGGTCACTTCCGCTGGGAACGCAGACACGCCCCGCGCGGTCACGCCATGGTTGCCCGCAAAGATGATCACCTGCGGTGCCTCGATGGAGGGGCGTGGATTGCCGCGCCAGCCCGCATACCAAATCGCCATATCCTCAAGGCGTCCAAGCGCGCCGGGCGGCTTGGTCAGCTGGCCATTTCGGGCCTCAGCTTCGCCCATGGCTTGCTGATCCACGCCGGGGGCCTCCGCCAAAAGCGATTGAAACGCGGCGAGAGTGGAAAATTCTGCGGACATCGGCGGGGCTCCTGTTGAATTCTTATCGTCAGCACTGTTTAGCTCATTGCCAGCCCCCGGCAATACAGGAAAAGACGCAGACATGCCTGCTACCGACACGTCACCCTTTCGCCCCCGCGATATCAACACCGCGATTGCACTTCTGACGCGATTGCCGGTGCGCGCCGATTTCAGCCGGGGCGCCCGCGCCGCATGGGCCTACGGGCTGGCCGGCGCTGTGCTCGCGCTTCTGGCCGCGCTGCCAACAGCTGCCGCGCTGCTGATTGGCCTGCCCCCTGTGCTGGCGGCGATCATCTGGCTCACCGCGATGATCGTGATGAGCGGCGCGATGCATGAAGACGGCCTGGCGGACACAGCAGATGGTTTCTGGGGCGGCTGGGATCCGGCACGTCGGTTGGAAATCATGAAAGACAGCCGCATCGGCGCCTACGGCGTGATTGCGCTCTGCCTGTCGATTGCCGCGCGCTGGGGCGCGGTGACGCTGTTGCTGGAGGCGGATGTCTGGCTCTTTGGGCTGTTGGCGATTGCCATGCTCTCGCGCAGCACCATGGTGCTGGTGATGACCGCCCTGCCCCATGCGCGCGCAAGCGGGCTGAGCCATTCTCAGGGCCGCGCGCCGCGCGGTGGTGCGATCACCGGATTTGCGCTTGCTACGGTGGTGGCCTTTGGCTGCGCCGGTATTCCCGGCGTGGTGATGGGGGGCGTGGCCTTTGTGATGGCGGCGCTCTGTTCCGCAACCGCCAAGGTCAAGATCGGCGGGCAAACCGGCGATGTTCTGGGCGCGACACAGCAGATCACCGAAATTGCGCTGCTGTTCACATTGGTGGCTGCCGCGCAGTTTGACTGGCCGGTTTAACCGACCCAGCTAGAGAGATTTGGCAGGCCTTATGCGGGGCTGCCTAGAGTGCCCTTCTGGTAATCTTGGTCGCACGATTGCGACCATTGCGCGGAAGGCGAAGCCGACCAGCCCCCGACCCTCCCCAAGGGAGGGGGCTACACCCCCACCCAGGGTCGAGTGCTGGTCTATGCGACTGGATGCAGCCGTTGCCGATTGTCAGGACGAGGCTCTAGGCCCCGCGCGTCTTGATGTGCACGATGCTGCCGCAGTGTTTGCAGTGGATGGCATCCGGGTCATGACGCATCAGACCACAGGTCTGGCAGGTGAAATTGACCTTCTCGGGCTGAAAAATCGCCTGCGCGAGCCGCACAAACAGGGTCACCCCGACAACCATCACAAAGACGGAGAAGAGCTTTCCCAGCGGCGTGGCAAGCGTGATGTCGCCGTAGCCCGTGGTTGAGAGCGTGGCCACCGTGAAATAAAGCGCGTCGACATAGGGCGTGTCGGTCACGGTTTCATCAATGAAGAACGCCCGCGTGGTCGCCGCCGCCAGCATCACAAAGACAAAGAGGTTGATGCCCGCCGCCATGGCGTCTTCATGTTTGCGAAACCAGCCGCTGCCCCGGCGCAGGTCATAAAGCAGGTGATAGGACTGGATCAGGCGCAGACCGCGCAGCACCCAAAGGAAGGCGAGATTTCCGGCCACAAAGAGATCGAGAAACAGGCTGGCGATCACCACGATGTCGGCCAGCGTGTAGATGCGTGTGAGCAGAAACCAGCGGTCTTCCGACACCCAGAGCCGCGCCAGAAGCTCCAGCAGAATCGCCGCCCCCGCCACCCGGCTGAGCACCGTCAGTGCAAAGCCATATTCAAAGTTCACGGTCAGGAAAAAGAACAGCACCGTGAGCGCGTCAAAGATGACCAGCCCGTAGCGAAACCGCACCGCCCCCGGCGTATGCGCCGTATAAAGTCCGGTCAGAAACTTTTTCAGATCGCGCATCTCTGTCTCCCAGACTGGCGGAACCTAAGATCAGGTATCACAGGCAAGACCCTGTATAAAAATAAAAAAGACCGCACCAGAGTGCAGTCTTTTTCTGAAAGATATGGGCGCTGGCCTTATGCGGCGCGCGACACCAATACGTCGTCGACCTGCTTGGCTGCGGCGACTTCATCACCACCGGCCACAGCGGCCACTTCGCGGGTCAGACGCTCCAGCGCGGCTTCATAAAGCTGACGCTCAGAATAGCTCTGCTCGCGCTGATCATCGGTGCGGTGCAGGTCGCGCACCACCTCGGCAATGGCGATCAGATCACCGGAGTTGATCTTCTGTTCGTATTCCTGCGCGCGGCGCGACCACATGGCGCGTTTGACCTTGGCCTTGCCCTTCAGGGTCTTCATCGCCTGATCAATCACGTCAGGGGAGCTCAGACCGCGCATGCCAAAATGGGTGGCTTTGTTGGTCGGAACCCGCAGGGTCATCTTGTCTTTCTCAAACGAGATCACGAAAAGCTCCAGCTGCATGCCTGCAACTTCCTGCTCTTCGATGGAAATGATCTGCCCAACACCATGTGCGGGATAAACAACATAGTCGTTCGGGCTGAACTCGTTCTTCTTGGCTTTGCTCATGCAGTGCTTCCTTTGTGGGCCCCCAGTCCTGCCAGACAAAAAATTTCGCTCGGGAAAGGCGCTTTCCCGATACGGAATGTCCTCTGGTAGAAAAAGCCACCCTCAGCAAATGCGGGGATGGCTCTCAGGCAGTTATGTCCTCTGTGAAGGATATATAACACAAAAAATGGACCCTTTAAAGCGCAGCCCGCTTAAAAAGGTGTTTTGCGTAGCGTCTTCAGAGCGTTACGCTCTTTTTTAGGCCGGAGCGGCAATCCCGATATGCACAGGGCAGAGCGAATCGCCTCGACACCGATAGCTTAACCGCCTTCGCCCGGTGCTTCGGAGAAATATTTCTCCAATTTGCCGGTCTCGCCGTCTTTTTCTTCGTGACCGGGCAGCGGATCTTTCTTGGTGATAATCACTGGCCAGATTTCAGAATACTTGCGGTTGAACTCAACCCATTTTTCCATATCCGGCTCCGTGTCCGGACGGATGGCGTCCGCCGGGCATTCCGGTTCGCACACACCACAGTCGATGCATTCGTCCGGGTGGATCACCAGCGTGTTCTCACCTTCGTAAAAACAATCTACCGGGCATACCTCTACGCAGTCCGTATATTTGCATGCGATGCAATTGTCGGTCACAACATAGGTCATTTTGGGTTAGCTCACTTATCGTCAGATCACGTGCCTGACTAAATCAGCACGACTTAATCTTCAAGGCGGGAAGATATCATAAGATCGAGATTGCGGCGATCCTTCTTGGTGGGACGCCCTTTTCCGTCTGAACCCGGTGCCTTTGGAACAGGTTTCTCTTCCGGGGTCAGATCTTCGTATAATGTTTGCGCCTCAGGTGCCGGGCCACGCCGTTCCCCAAGCGCTGCCACCTTCACCACACGCACACGCCGCGCCTGTGGGAAGGTCAGCACGTCACCAATGCTCACCGCGTGGCTCGCCTTGGCAACTTTCTGGCCGTTCACCCGCAGATGCCCGCCGGTGACAAGTTTGGCCGACAGGCTGCGGGTCTTAAAGAACCGCGCCTGCCAGAGCCATTTGTCGACCCGCAGTTTTGGGGACGGCCCGCTCACGCGTCAGTCCTTGGACTTCAGCCCCATAAGCGCTGCGGCAAAGGGGTTGTCCGGATCAATCGCCTTCTCCTTTTTGGGAGGACGGGATTGGAACTGTTTGGGGCCATTGTCGCGACGTGGGCCTTTGCCTTTTGGCTTGCCACCTTTGCCGCGCGGTTTGTCTCCGCCCTGCGTGTCGTTGCGGCGCTTGTTGCCGCCTTGAGCGTTGCCACCGCGACGCTGACCACCACGGTTGCCACCTTGACGACCGGCCCAGGTGAAGGTGTAAAACACTTCCACCTCAGGCGCTTGTGCTTCCGCATCAGCGGCAGTCTCAGCGTCTTGCGCAGGCGCCTCTGCAGCCGCGGCTTCCGCTTCCGGCGCGTCCGCAACGGCCACTTCAGCGGCAGCCTCACCGGCTGCGTCTTCGGTAGGCGCTTCCGCAGGTACCTCAGCGGCGGCTTCCTCTGCCGGTGCTTCGCTGGCGTCAGCTTCGGCTGCTGGCGCAGCTTCTGGCGCGGCCTTCACCTTTTCACGCTCGCCTTTCTCGGCAGCATAGCCCAGACCCTGCATAAGGTCGGCAAACTGCTCCAGCGTCATGCCGGTGATCGACAGCATGTCAGCCTTGGCTTCAAAGCCGCCACGGCTGTCTTCCGCGCGCAGCATATCTGCCAGACGCTCCAGCATATCGATACGGATCGCGCGTTCACCAGCGGCGCGGTAGCCCGCCATGGCGTGATAGCCACGCGGCAGGCTGGTGCCCGATGGCACGGTCACGAGACCCGGAGGCGGTGCTTCGGGGAACTCCTGCAGGCCTTGCGCCAAGGACCACAGCACCAAACGCAGACGGGTTGGCGCAGGCTTCAGCAGCAGCGGCATGAAGATGGTGAACTGACCAAAGCGGATGCCGTGCTTGCGCAGCGCGCCACGGGCGTCCTGATCCAGCTCTTTGACTTCGGTGGCCACGTCACCGCGCGGGATGATGCCCAGCGCTTCGACCATGCGGAAGGCAAAGCCACGGGCCAGGCCTGTCAGCTCTTCGTCGCGGCTGAGGTTCAACAGCGGTTCAAACAGCGCGGCGATCTTGCGATCGATGAAGTGCTGCAGGCGGCGCTCAACCTTCTGAGCAACCTCGGCACCGGCCTCGTCATCCACAAACACGGAAATACCGGGCTTGAGCGGATCGTCACCGGCCACCAACTTACCGACAGCCTGTTCGCCCCACATGAGGCCACCCTGCTCGGTGAAGTCGATTTCCGTATCCGGCGCGTTATAGAAGCGGTCCGCGCGCAGATGGAACTGCGGCGCGAGGGCTTGCAAGCTCGCCTGTTTCAGCGTCTTGGCTTCCTGCCCGCTGGCTTCTTTGTCCGCGATGAAACGGAACCCTTCAAGACGACCGACGAATTCTCCTTCGACGGTCACCTCACCCTTGTCATTCACTTCGGCCAAAAGGGCCTCCTTCTGCTTGAGCCGGCGCAAAAGCACTGACGTGCGCCGATCCACAAATCTCTGCGTCAAACGCTCGTGTAAAGCATCCGACAGGCGATCTTCTACCGCGCGCGTTTCGCCACGCCAATGATTTTCATCACTCACCCAGTTATTGCGCTGTGCGACATAAGTCCACGTCCGTATAAACGCCAATCGTTTTGACAGTGCGTCAATGTCGCCATCGGTGCGATCAAGCCGTTTGACCTGTCGCGCCATCCAGTCATCCGGCACCCGTCCGCTCTCATGCAGGAAACCGAAGATTCGCTCGATCATCTGAGCGTGTTCGGCGTGGCTGATGCCGCGGAAATCCGGAATGCGGCAGACGTCCCACAGCAGGCGCACGGATTTGCCGTCGCTGGCGCGGGCCTGAATTTCGGCCTCTGCCGCCACCGTTTTCAGCGCCCGGAGATCATCGGCCTCCCGCGCTTTCATCAAAAGCGGATCATCCGGCGCTTCTTCGAGCGAGCGGATCAGCGCGTCCACCTTGCCAAACTCCAGCCGCGCGTTGCGCCAGTTGAGTTTCTGCACCGGGGTGAAGCGGTGATCCATGATCGCCTCAGCCACGCCTTCGTCCAGAGGTGGCGCTTCACCGGTCACCCCAAAGGTGCCGTGGCTCATGCCCCGCCCTGCCCGTCCGGCAATCTGCGCAAGCTCGTTTGGCGCCAAAGGGCGCATACGACGGCCGTCAAATTTGGTGGTGGATGCAAAAGCCACATGGTCAATATCGAGATTGAGGCCCATGCCGATGGCATCGGTCGCCACCAGATAATCCACATCGCCGTTCTGATAGAGCGCCACCTGCGCGTTGCGCGTGCGCGGGCTGAGCGCGCCCATCACAACAGCCGCCCCGCCTTTCTGACGGCGGATCAGCTCGGCAATGGCATAGACGCTATCCACGGAAAACCCAACAATCGCAGAGCGCGGCTGCATCCGGCTGATCTTGCGGCTGCCGGAATAGCTGAGTGTGGACATACGCTCACGGCGCATGAACTGCGCCTCAGGCACCAGCTCCGCAATGGTGCCGCGCATGGTGTCGCTGCCCAGAAACAGGGTTTCCTGCGTGCCGCGCATCCGCAGCAGCCGGTCGGTAAAGACATGCCCGCGCTCGGGATCGGCGCAAAGCTGGATTTCGTCTATCGCCACAAAATCCGCACCAAGACCTTCCGGCATCGCCTCAACCGTGGCCACCCAATATTGGGCGCGCGGCGGCACGATGCGTTCTTCGCCGGTGACCAGCGCCACCACAGAGGGCCCGCGCGCGGCCACGATCCGGTCATAGACCTCTCGTGCCAGAAGGCGCAGAGGCAAGCCAATCACGCCTGTGCGATAGCCCAACATGCGCTCGATCGCATAATGCGTCTTGCCCGTGTTGGTGGGACCCAACACTGCGGTGATCCGCCGATCTGCGGCCATATCTTTGCCTAGCTCTTGGTCGTGGTCGTCTGATCTTGCTTAAAGCGATTTACCGCGCACCTGCGGCTCGAGTCGCTCCAAGGCCTCTGTTAGGCCTGCCTGATGGGGATGTATAGCCTTGACCTGCAGATAGGCTTCATAGGCGTCTTCCGGCTTGCCCATCTGATCCAGCATCACCGCCAGCCCCATGATCGCATCAAAATGCTGCGGATTTAGAGCCAGAACATGCTCCAGATCGCTGATCGCAGGCCCGTAAAGATCCAGCGCATAGAAGGTGCGCGCGCGCTCGGCCCAGCCCTGGGCGAATTCCGGCGCATGATCTGTCAGGGCTGTCGCATGGGCCAGAGCCGCCTGCAGATCCTCCACCTCGATGGCTTTGCGGGTGCGGCGCAACAGATAATCCGCGCTGGCAGAACCCGAGGCGTCCCAGATGTGGCGAATTTGTCCCGCCAGACGGTCTGCCTCACCGGGATCGGCATCGGCCAAGGCAGCCAGCAGAGCGCCCACATCCTGCGTATCCGCCGCCTGTTCGGCAGCGCTTTCAGCCGCGTCCTGCGCCTGTGCCGGTCCTGCGGCAATCACGGGTTGCAAAATCCCCATTGCGATAGGAATTGCCGCGACGATAAGTTTGAGACGACTCGGTAAGTTGACCATAACGTAAATTATTGTAGCCCTTGCACATGTGATTCCCAAGATGTGCACAACAAAGTGAAGGATCAAGCAGATGAGCGATATCGTAACTGCCGCAGTGACCGCCCTGACCGAAAAACTCGGCGGTGAGAGCTTTGACGGCTCCGCCAAATTTGCCATCGAAGGCGAAGGCGCCATCATCATCGACGCAGACGGCGTGCGCGCAGGCGACGAAGACGCTGATGTGACCATGACCGCGGATGTGGAAACATTCCAGGCCATCCTCGAAGGTGAGCTGAACCCAACCGCCGCTTTCATGTCCGGCAAGCTGGCGATTGATGGCGACATGGGTGCCGCCATGAAACTGGGCGGCGTTTTATCCTGATGAGTTTGCAGCGCGCCCCCTTTTATCATGACGTTGCCGAAGGCTCTGAGGCACATGCCTATTGGGTCAAGGCGGAAGACGGGGTGCGCTTGCGCTTTGCCCATTGGCAGCGCGAAGCGGCCGCTGGCCCGACCAAGGGCACAGTGCTGCTGTTTCCGGGCCGCACCGAATATGTGGAAAAATATGGCCGCGCGGCCGCAGATTTTGGCGCGCGCGGTTATGAAATGATCGCCATTGACTGGCGCGGTCAGGGTTTGGCTGATCGACTGATCAAAAATCCGATCGCCGGATATGTCGGTCACTTTGATGATTTTCAGCGCGACGTCGCCGCCGTGATGGCGGCTGTCGAGACGCTGGATCTTCCCAAACCCTACCATCTGGTCGGCCACTCCATGGGTGGCTGCATCGGGCTGCGCGCGATCTATGACGGCTTGCCGGTGAACTCCGCGGTCTTCTCTGGGCCGATGTGGGGCATTCATCTTTCCCCCACCATGCGCCCAACCGCCTGGGTCACCAGCGCGCTTTCCAAAGTCTTTGGCTTTGACCAGATGATTTCACCGGGCACCAGCGACACAACCTATGTGCTGGATCAGGATTTTGACGGCAACGCTTTGACCAAAGACGCGGGCATGTACGCCTATATGCAACGTCAGATGACGGATCATCCTGACCTCTCACTGGCCGGCCCCAGCCTACGCTGGGTCTATGAGGCGCTGGTGGAATGCCGCAAGCTTGAAAAAAAGGCCTCTCCAGACACGCCTTGCCTCACCTTCCTTGGAGCGGATGAGCAGATCGTGGACACCAGCGCCATTCACGACCGCATGCGCCGCTGGCCCAACGGCACGCTGGATATCGTGCCTGCCGGAGAACACGAGGTGTTGATGGAAGTGCCAGAAAGCCGCAATCGCATCTTTGATGACTGCGCCGCCTTCTTTGCCGAACACAGCTAAGCGCCAGCCAGCCTTTTCTCATTCGCAAAATATCCCGGGGTGAATGGCACAGCTCGCTGTGACAGAGGGGCTGGCCCCTCTCTCTTTGCGAACGTCGTAAACGCGCGCCCATCGCTGCTGCCCCTTGAACCTCCCCCGCCGCTCTGCCTATCTGAGCGACATCAGTTATTCACAACACAGGGTGCTTTCATGCTGAACCTTCCGTTTCCCGTCCGCGATGCCAATGCGTCTTCTGGCACGCAAGAATTCGGCGATCTGCCCGAATGGGATCTGAGCGATCTTTACGCGGGGGACGACGCGCCGGAGCTGATCGCGGATCTGGAGTGGCTTGAGGGCGAATGTGCCGCCTTTGCCGCCGATTATGAGGGCAAGCTTGCCGGGCTTTCTGCGGCGGACCTGCTCACCTGTGTGCAGCGCAACGAGAAGATTTCTCAGATCTCCGGCCGCATCATGTCTTATGCAGGGCTGCGCTACTATCAGCTGACCACCGATGCAGAACGCGCGCAGTTTATGGCGAATATGCAGGAGAAGCTGACCAATTTCTCCACGCCTCTGGTGTTCTTTACGCTGGAACTCAACCGCATCGAAGATGACACACTGGCCGCAGCCTGTGCAGAAAACCAAGAGCTGGCGCGCTATGAGCCGGTCTTCCGCCGCATTCGCGCAATGAAGCCGCACCAGCTGTCTGACGAGCTGGAGAAGTTCCTGCACGATCTCGGCGTGGTCGGCGACGCCTGGGAGCGCCTGTTTGACGAAACAATTGCGGGGCTGACCTTTGACGTGCTTGGCGAAGAGTACAACATCGAAGGCACGCTGAACTTCCTGACCGATCCGGATCGTGAAAAGCGGGAAGCCGCTGCCCATGAGCTGGCGCGGGTTTTCAACGACAACATCAAGATCTTCTCCCGCGTGCACAACACCGCCGCCAAGGAAAAAGAAGTGCTCGACCGTTGGCGCAATATGCCAAGCGCGCAGACTGGCCGCCACCTTTCCAATGATGTGGAACCCGAAGTGGTTGAAGCGCTGCGCGATGCGGTTGTGGCCGCCTACCCCAAACTGTCCCACCGCTACTATGAGCTGAAGCGCAAATGGCTGGGGCTGGACCGCATGCAGGTCTGGGACCGCAACGCGCCGCTGCCGATGGAAGATCCCTCCACCGTGGATTGGGCCACCGCGCAGAAAACCGTGATGGATGCCTATAACGCCTTTGATCCGCGCATGGGTGAAATTGCAGAGCCGTTCTTCACCAAAGGCTGGATTGATGCAGGCGTGAAGCCAGGCAAGGCACCGGGTGCTTTTGCGCATCCCACCGTGACCAGCGTGCATCCCTATGTGATGCTGAACTATCTAGGCAAACCGCGCGACGTGATGACGCTTGCGCATGAGCTGGGTCATGGCGTGCATCAGGTGTTGGCGGCAGAACAGGGCGAAATGCTCTCCTCCACCCCGCTGACACTGGCAGAAACCGCCTCTGTCTTTGGCGAAATGCTGACTTTCCGCGCGATGCTTGATACGGCCGAAACCCAAGAGCAGCGCAAGATCCTGCTGGCGGGCAAGGTTGAGGACATGATCAACACGGTTGTGCGCCAGATTGCCTTCTATGACTTTGAATGCAAATTGCACGCCGCCCGCCGTGAAAGCGAGCTGACCCCGGAAGACATCAACGCGATCTGGATGTCGGTGCAGGCGGAAAGCCTCGGCGAAGCCTTTGACTTCATGGAAGGCTACGAGACCTTCTGGGCCTATATCCCGCACTTCGTGCATTCGCCGTTCTATGTCTACGCCTACGCCTTTGGTGACGGCCTCGTAAACGCGCTCTATGCGGTTTACGCGGAAGGGGACGCAGGTTTTGAGGACAAGTATTTTGACATGCTCAAGGCAGGTGGCTCCAAACACCACAAAGAGCTGCTGGCGCCTTTCGGTCTGGACGCCTCTGATCCGAAATTCTGGGACAAGGGCCTGTCGATGATTTCGTCCATGATCGACGAACTGGAAGCGATGGAGTGAGCAACTGACCGGGGCTTTGCCCCGGCATTCGCTCCAGTGGACGGTTTGAGCTTCGAACGGGCGGAGCCCCAACACTCAATGGGGTGCATCCCTAAATCACGCTGAGAAACCGGAGCCCCTGCTCCGGTTTTTTCGTTTAAAAACATCGTCCTGAAAATCTGAAACGCTTGGTTGCCACCAAAGCGCAGGAGGCGAAGCCGACCAGCCCCCGACCCTCCCCCAAGGGAGGGGGCTTCACCCCCACCCAGGGTCGGGGGCCGGTCTTTGCGACTGACAATAGTCGTAGCAGATTTGTTGGACGATGATCTAGACCGCCGCCAAAATCGTGCTGACAATCAGGTCTTTCATGCTGTTCATCAGGTGTTTGACCCGCGCCCGCGCGATGCCCTTGGCGGATATTGCCAAGAGCTCTGCGTTGTCGGCTTTCATCTTCATCAGGAACTTCAGCTCAAATTCCGAGAGCTTGCCTTCCGCAAAGAGCTTTGCATAGCGGCGGATGTCTTCCTCGGACTCTTTCACAAAGGCTTTCAAATCCCGCTCTGCCTCATTGGCAAAGGTCTTGGCCGCATTTTTGACCAGGTCCGCCAATCCGTCCTGGATCGCGTCTAATATCGCGTCTGTGTCCATGATCTCTCTCCTTGCCCGCGGGCGTTACTGTTCGATGTCAGCACAAGCGGTGGCTTGGCCTTTGTTCGCTTCCAAACAGATCAGGCGATCAAAGCTGAAGGTGATGTTCTTTTTGAACTCATGGATGAATGCACTGTCTGCACTCACGCCGCCGGGGAACTCTGTGCGCCAAGCGGTGAGAAAACCGCCCACCAGATTGCCATCGGGATCACGCAATTTATCCCAGATATCAGCGGCTTCTTCGTTGTTCTCAATGCCGTTGGCAAACTCATAGGCCACGTCCATATCCAGCAGCAACGCCTCAGCAGCCGCCCGGTTGGCGCTGTAACTGCCGTTGGCTTTGCTCACCAGTTTGAGCGTTTTGGCCTTGGCCTCGGTGGCGTAGGTGTAGGCTTGCAGCGAATAATCAGCGTAGTTGGTGCAAGCGGCGAGAAGTAAGGCAAGCGCAAAGAGCGCGGCCTTTTTGGGGAAATACAACATAAACATACCCAAAATCCCAAAAACAAATAAGGGACATGGTACACTGCCGCGCGCGTTTCACCAAATCTGCATCAGCAAAGCGATGCCGAGCCGCAAACAGTCTCGCGCCTCAGAACACCCCAAGCGCCAGCCCCGCAGAAAGCGCGGCGCCAAGGTCACCGCAGGGGGCAAGCTCCGCCTCGGAAAGAGTTTTCTCAGCCAGGATCGCCTCCGGTGTCTGCGCATGGGTGCAGACAATCAGCGCGGGCTGCACCTCCTTGAGCCGCCAACCCGTGGCGATGCGTGCCAGTTGCCGCGCAGCACCTGCGCCGTCTGATCCGGCACAAATCATCTGCGCATAAGGCCGCCCCTCAATCTGCCCCAGAACGGGATAATAGCACCGATCAAAGAACTCTTTCATCGCGCCCGAGAGCGTTGCGAGGTTTTCCGGTGCGCAGAAGAGATAGCCCGTTGCGGCCAACAGATCTTCCGGCTGGGCGTCTTCTGCCCGCAGCAAACGCGCTGCGCCCTCCACCTGCGCGGCAGCAAAGGCGGCTTCGGCCATCTGACGACTGCCGCCGGTGCGGGAGTGGTAGACAATCAGCAAGCTCATCAGAGGGGTCTCACTTCAACTGGCTGTCTTTGGAGCCGCGCCGGTTGATTCCGCCACGGGCCTGATAGGCGCTATCGCGCTCCTGCTGACATTCAATGCAGAGCTTCACACCCGGCCGCGCAAGGCGACGCGCTTCGGGGATTTCCTCTTCGCATTCCGCGCAGAACCTGAGGCTCTCACCCACCGGTTGACGCTGCGCCTGAAGACGGGCCAGCTCATCGTTGATGCTGGCCTCGATCTGTTCGCTCACCGCGCCATCTTTTGCCCAACCACCAGCCATGTGATCCTCCTTTGCCCTTCCCCCAATCTAAGCACACCACCGGCAAGGAGCAACGCCCCGCCCCGACGTAAAGCTTTGAGAATGCCCCCTTTCGGGCCTAGGCTCTGCACAAGGCAAGGGTGCATCGGGGGAGAACATATGCGCACATTCGGCAAATGGTTGGGTAGGCTGCTTTTGACTTTGGCTGTGGCGGTGGCTGCGTTTTTGATCGTGGCGCCGGGGCATGTGGAAAGATCCCGCAACGCGATCACCAGCGAGGGCGGTTTTCCGGTCAGTGATGTGGCGCGCAGATTGCACGGTGACCTTGTCATTGGTGACTGGCATGCTGACACGCTGCTTTGGAAACGCGATGTTCTGGACCGCGCGGATCGCGGCCATGTGGACCTGCCCCGTCTGATTGAGGGCAATGTGGCGCTGCAGGTGTTCACCGCTGTGACCAAATCTCCGGCCGGGCAGAACTATGAGGAAAACTCCGCAGATGCGCGCGACAACATCACCCTGTTGGCGGTTGGACAACTCTGGCCTGCGCGCACCTGGGATTCTATCTTTGAGCGCGCGGTCTATCAGGCGGAGCGCCTGCAAAAGGCCGAGGCAGACTCCGGCGGGCAATTGCGCATTCTGCGCAGCAGCGCCGACATCGACGCGCTGCTTGCGGACCGCGACGCGGGGCAGACCGTTGTTGGCGGTATGCTGGGCATCGAAGGGGCGCACCCTTTGGAGGGCGACATCGCCAACCTGCAAAGACTGCAGGACGAAGGCTACCGCGTGATTGGTCTGCAGCACTTCTTTGACAACGCGCTGGGTGGCTCCCTGCACGGGATTGGCAACAAAGGGCTGACCGACTTTGGCCGCGAGGTGGTCAGCGCCATCACAGAGCGCAATCTGGTGCTTGATCTCGCCCACTCCAGCCCGAAGGTGGCAGAAGAGGTCATCGCGTTGACCGACATTCCCCTGATCGTCAGCCACACCGGTATCTACGGAAATTGCCCCGTGAAACGGAACTACGAAGACGCGCTGATGCAGGCGATCGTGGCCAATGGCGCAGCAGATGGCGGCGGCGTTGTGGGGATCGGCTACTGGGCAGATGTGACCTGCGATGACAGCCCTGCCGGGGTTGCCAAAACCGTGAAAGCGGCGGTGGACCTGCTTGGGGAAGACCACGTGTCGCTGGGCTCCGATTATGACGGCTCGGTCGCCACAGCCTTTGACACATCCCAGCTCGTCGCGCTGACCCACGCGCTGATTGAGGTAGGTCTGAGCGAAGCGCAAATCCGCAAGGTTATGGGAGAGAATATGCTGCGGGTGCTCAAGGCACGGTTGGGCTGATAGAGGCTGTAGCGCAACAAAAAAGGGCGGCCTCTCGGGGCCGCCCTTTGGCATTCTATCGCGCTATCGCGTGGCCTCAGCCGTCAAAATCGACTTCTTCAACCAGCTTGAGCGCCTCGGCGCGGTGACCGGCGAGGGTCATCAGGTTCACATCGTCAGCCGTGAATTCGCCCCAGCTCTGCACCAATGGGTCCGCTTCCATGCCCGGTGCAATCGGGTATTCGAAGTTGGCGGAGGCATAGACTTCCTGTGCTTTGGAGCCGGTCAGGAATTCCATCATCTTGATGGCGTTTTCCTTGTTGGGCGCAGCTTTGGTCAGCGCAATGCCGGAGATGTTCACGTGGGTGCCGCCGTCTTCAAAGGTCGGGAAGACGATGTTCACGCTGTCGGCCCAAGCCTGCTGCTCTGTGTCTTTGAGCATTTTGCCCATGTAGTAGGTGTTGCCCACAGCGAGGTCACATTCGCCGGCCCAGATCGCCTTGACCTGCGCGCGGTCGTTGCCCTGCGGCTTGCGCGCGAGGTTGTTTTTCACGCCTTCCAGCCAGGTTTTGGCTTCGGCTTCGCCGTGATGCTCGATCACAGCGGAGGTCAGAGCGACGTTATAGGCATGGGTGCCGGAACGGGTGCAGATGCGGCCTTCCCATTTCGGGTCTGCGAGATCCTCATAGGTGGTGACTTCGCCCTCTGCGACGCGGTCTTTGGAAGCGTAGACAATCCGTGCGCGGGTGGTCAGGCCAAACCAGTGGCCTTCCGGATCACGGTAAGCTTCCGGCACATTGGCGGCGATCACATCGCTGATCACAGGCTGAGTTACACCGGCCTCAACCACCGCGTTCAGGCGGGAGATATCAACGGTCAGCACCAGATCGGCAGGGGAGCGATCCCCCTCTGCCTGCAGACGCTCCACCATGCCTTTTTTGAGGTAGGCCACATTCACCTTGATGCCGGTTTCTTCGGTAAAGGCATCGGTCAGCGGCTTGATCAGCTCTGGCTGACGGTAGGAGTAGACGTTGACTTCATCAGCCATCGCCGGCGCAGCCACGGCCGCTGCGGCAAAAGCAAAAATGGAGGTGGAAAGCGCTTTGGTCATGTCATCCCTCACGGTGTCATGGTTTCGATGGGCTGCGTTAAATTTGAGTTTTTCAGTCAGGTCAATACCTGAACAAATTATTCAGGTTTGATATTTGCGTGAACGGAGGCGTCGCAGCGCCAAATCCTGCGCCCCTGTTTGGCGCAGGTTTCAGGGGCAAGTCGCCCGCTCAGACGCGGGTTTTACCCCTGCCCTTTGGCCGCTTTCTCTTCGGCCTTGACCGCATCCCAGAGCGCATCCATCTCGACCAGATCGCTCTGCTCCGGACGTTTGCCTTGGGCCGCGAGCTTGGCCTCAACCCCTTCAAAACGCCGCACAAATTTGGCGTTTGTGGCGCGCAGGGCGGCTTCGGGATCAATCTTGAGATGCCGCGCGAGATTGGCCATCACAAAGAGAAGGTCGCCAAACTCCTCCTCAATCTCATCTTGGGTCAACCGGTCACGTGCCTCGGCAAGCTCACCGGCCTCTTCCACAATCTTATCAACCACTTGCTCGGTATCCGGCCAGTCAAATCCCACACGTGCGGCGCGTTTTTGCAGCTTCACGGCGCGCAGCAAGGCAGGCAGGCCCAGAGCCACACCATCCAGCGTGCCCTCCTGCGCCTTTCCGGCACGCTCCGCCGCCTTCACGGTCTCCCAATCGCGGGTCTGCTGCTCGGCGGATTTGTCGCGGCTTTCATCGCCAAAGACATGCGGATGCCGCGCGACCATCTTGTCAGACATGGTGTCTGCCACCTGATCAAAGGTGAAAAGCCCCTTCTCAGCCGCCATCTGGGCGTGAAACACCGATTGAAACAGCAGATCGCCCAACTCGCCTTTCAGCTCATCCCAGGCCTCACGCTCAATCGCATCGGCCACCTCATAGGCCTCCTCAATGGTGTAAGGCGCGATGGTGGCGAAATCCTGCTCGATATCCCAAGGGCAGCCATGGTCCGGATCCCGCAAACGGCGCATAATCTCCAAAAGGCGCGGCATGCCGCCATTGGGATCAAGGATAAGGGGGTCTTCGGCCATTGCGCTACGCTCCAGTCTTTGGTTTGGAGGCATCTGAGCGAATTGATGGAGGGGAGTCCAGACATGCCAATCGTGAATCGCATCGCAGATTACGCGGAAGAGATGAAAACATGGCGGCATCACCTGCACGCCCACCCGGAGTTGGAATTTGACTGCGTGGAAACGGCGGCCTTTGTGGTGGAGCGTCTGAAAGAGTTTGGCGTGGATGAAATCCACGGAGGCATCGCCAAAACCGGCGTGGTCGCGATCATCAATGGTGAAGGCGACGGCGAGACCATTGGTCTGCGCGCAGATATGGACGCCTTGCCCATGGATGAAATCACCGGCGCAGAATACGCCAGCACGGTCGCAGGCAAAATGCACGCCTGTGGTCATGACGGGCACACCACCATGCTGCTCGGGGCGGCCAAATACCTTGCCGAGACCCGCAATTTCTCTGGCCGTGTGGCGTTGATCTTCCAACCTGCCGAGGAAGAAGGCGGCGGCGGCAACATCATGGTGCAGGAAGGCGTGATGGAACGCTTTGATGTCAAAGAGGTCTATGCGCTGCACAATGTGCCGGGCCAGCCTCTGGGCAGCTTTCATACCACGCCGGGGCCGATCATGGCGGCAGTGGATACCTTCACCATCCACATTCAGGGCAAGGGCGGCCATGGGGCCTACCCGCAGGACACGGTTGATCCGGTGGTGGCTGCAGTGGCCATGGTCAATGCGATCCAGACCATTGTCAGCCGTAACCACGACACCCGCCAGCAGGCAGTGGTCTCGGTGACGCAGATCCATGCGGGCAGCGCCAACAATGTGATCCCCGATGGCGGCTTCATCAATGGCACCATCCGCACCTTTGACAAGGATGTGCAGGCGATGATCCACCGCCGCCTTGAGGAGATTTCAAAAGGCACCGCAGCCGCTTACGGGCTGGACGCGACGCTGGAGCTGGATGTGGATTACCCAGCCACCATCAACCACCCCAAGCAGACCCATTTTGCCGCTGACGTCGCCCGCGAGATCGCCGGGGAGGCCAATGTGGATGCTGAGCAGTGGATGGAAATGGGTGCGGAAGATTTCTCCTACATGCTGGAAGCGCGCCCCGGGGCTTATCTCTTCCTTGGTGCGGGCGAAGGCGCCGGGTTGCACCACCCGGCCTTTGACTTCAACGACGAGATCAGCCCGATTGGCGCGTCTTTCTTTGCCAAGCTCGTGGAAACGGCACAGCCGCGCTGATCCACCCCAGATTTTAGGCAGCAGCCTCACAACAAGCCCTTCCGCAATCGGGAGGGCTTGACCTTTTTGTGTCTACAGACGAAATTTGATCAAATTTTCAGATGAGGACTCCCCATGGCGCTCGAAGATGCCAAAACCCAGGTCGACAATGCCTTCACGCGCAAAGCGCCGCACGGATTGAGCTTTGAAAACACCTTTGGGGGGGCCACGTCCTTTCTGCGCCGCCGCTACTCCAAAGATCTGACAGGTGTCGACATCGCTGTGACGGGCGTGCCGTTTGACATGGCGGTGACCAACCGCCCCGGCACCCGCCTTGGCCCGCGCGCCATCCGCGAAGCCAGCGCCATTCAGGCCTTTGATCCGCCCTATGGCTGGGGCTATGACCCGATGACCGAACTCAGCATCGTGGACTATGGCGATCTGGCCTTTGACTATGCGCGGGTGATGGAGTTCCCCGACGCGCTGACCAGTCACATCCGCAGCATTCTGGAGACCGACACCGCCAGCATTGCGCTGGGTGGGGATCACTACATCACCTACCCGATCCTGAAGGCCTATGCCGAAAAGTTCGGCCCCATGAGCCTTTTGCAATTTGACGCCCACACAGACACTTGGGCCGATGATGAGCCGAACCGGATCGACCATGGCACCATGCTTTACAAAGCGGTGAAAGACGGGCTTGTGGATCCCTCGCGCTCGGTTCAGGTGGGGATCCGCACCGAGAACCCGGACACGCTTGGCTTCAACATCATTGATGCGCGCGAAGTGCATGTGAATGGCCCTGTGGCAGTGGCGGAGAAGATCAAAGGCATTCTGGGCGACCACCCGACCTATCTGACCTTTGACATCGACGGGCTTGATCCCGCCTTTGCGCCCGGCACCGGCACTCCGGTCTGGGGTGGTCTGTCCAGCGGTCAGGCCAGCATCATCCTGCGCGATATTGCCGGCATCAATATGGTGGGCGGCGATGTGGTTGAGGTGTCTCCGCCGTTTGACACCACCGGCGCAACCGCCGTTGCTGGGGCCCATGTGGCGCTCGAACTGATCTGTCTGTGGGGGTGGACGCGGCGGAAAGCTTGACGCGCCCCGCATCTGCTTTGATGCTGATCCACAACAGAGGCGGCAGCGTATCATGAAGGACGCGGGCGAAGACCTTGCCCGCAAACAAAAAACCACCTCTCACAGGAGACCGACGATGAGCTATATCTGGGTATTTTTTGCGGTGGTGGCGCTTCTGGCGGTCTATGTGCGTTTGGCGCCGAGTGATCCGGCAAAATGGCATGTGGCGACGCAATTTGATCAAAACAGCGACGGCGAGAACAGCGCCCGCCGGATTGTTGACACCGGCCCCGACGGCCTCACCCGTTTGAACGAGATTGCGCTGAGCACACCGCGCACAACGGTGCTCGCTGGCGCGCTTGAGGACGGCATGATCACCTATGTGACCCGCTCCAAGCTGCTGTCTTATCCGGATTACACCACCGCCCAACAGGTCGGTGACACGCTCAAGATCAACGCGCGCTCACGATTTGGGAAAAAGGACTTCGGTGTGAATGCCAAACGCATCGAGGCTTGGATCGCGGCTCTGGGGCAACGGGGATAGGTTGGAGCTGAGGCACCCGGGCGAGATTTCGCGCCACATCGGCACATTCAGCGACATCTGACATTGCGCCATAAACATGCGCCCATCGACCTGCAAACAGATGGTTTCGCCAAGCTCGATCCGCTGCCCCTGTTTGTCGGTGCAATAGCAATCCACCGGCACGCCGTTGATCATCCCATCCGCCATGGCGGGGGGCGCAAAGAGCATCATCACCACAAACAACCGTCTCATAAGGCCATGCTACACCAAAAGGCGGCCCTTGACCAAACCCCGAGATTGTCCCACTTAGCGACATGGTTCCGATAGAGCGACTACATCAGATCACCCAGCGTTTTGAGTTCCTTGAGGCGCAGATGGCCGAAGGCGGCGGCGACATTGCTGCGCTGGCCAAGGAATATGC
Organism: Shimia sp. R9_1; assembly: GCF_017743775.1. NCBI lineage: Bacteria > Pseudomonadati > Pseudomonadota > Alphaproteobacteria > Rhodobacterales > Roseobacteraceae > Shimia > Shimia sp. R9_1. The sequence continues at coordinate 234,570 of NZ_JAGHRN010000001.1, forward strand.
CGATCTCAAGCCCGTGGTGGAGCAGATCGCAGCGTATCAGCGCCTGCTTTCCGACATTGAGGAAGCCGAAGAGATGCTCGGCGATCCCGATATGAAAGCGCTTGCCGAAGAAGAGCTGCCAGAGCTGCGTGCGGCTGTGCCCGAGGCAGAACACGCCCTGCAGCTCGCGCTTTTGCCCAAAGACGCAGCAGACGCCCGCCCGGCCATTCTGGAAATCCGCCCTGGCACCGGCGGCGATGAGGCCGCGCTTTTTGCAGGCGACCTGCTGCGCATGTATCAGCGCTATGCCGAAGCGCGCGGCTGGAAGCTTGAAATCCTTGAGGAAAACGCCACCGAACTTGGCGGCATCAAGGAAGTGGTTGCCCATATCAAAGGCGAAAACGTCTTTGCTCGGATGAAGTTTGAATCCGGCGTGCACCGCGTGCAGCGAGTGCCCACCACCGAAAGCGGCGGGCGCATCCATACCTCGGCAGCCACTGTCGCCGTGCTGCCGGAAGCCGAAGACGTGGACATTCATATCGACGCCAGTGACATCCGCATCGACACCATGCGCTCCTCAGGCTCCGGCGGTCAGCACGTGAACACCACCGACTCGGCTGTGCGGATCACCCACCTGCCCACTGGCATCATCGTGACCAGCTCGGAGAAATCCCAGCACCGCAACCGTGAGATTGCCATGCAGGTTCTGAAAACCCGCCTGTTTGATCTGGAGCGCCAGCGCATTGCTGATGAGCGTGCCGCTGATCGGGCTGGCCAGGTGGGCTCGGGTGACCGCTCAGAACGCATCCGCACCTACAACTTCCCGCAGGGCCGCATGACCGACCACCGCATCAACCTCACGCTTTATAAGCTGGATCAGGTGATGCAGGGCGATCTGGATGAAACCATCGACGCGCTCACCGCAGACGCACAGGCGGCGGCACTGGCGGAGATGGAAGGGTGAGCCTGACCATCACTGACCTGATCAAACAGGCGCAGAACTCTCTCACCGCAGGCGCCATAGACAGCGCCGCACGTGATGCGCGGTTTCTGGTGGCCAAAGCGGTCGACATTCCTGCCGACCGGCTCACGCTTGAAGCGCGCAGCGAAGCGACGCTGGCGCAGCAAACCGCCCTGCTCGGCCTTGTCGCCCGCCGCCTGTCGCGCGAGCCTTTGTCGCATATTCTGGGCAAACGGGCCTTCTTCAATCACAGCTTTGCGGTCACTGCGGCCACCCTTGACCCGCGCCCGGAAACCGAGACCCTGGTGCTTGAGGCGTTAAAGCGCCCCTTCAAATCCGTGCTCGATCTCGGCACAGGCACCGGTGCCATCGCGATTTCCCTGTTGGCAGAGCGGCCCGACGCGCACGGCACCGCCACAGATGTCTCCGCCGACGCGCTCGCGGTCGCACGCCAGAACGCGGATGCGATTGGCGTTGCTGATCGGCTGACGCTGACGGAAAGCAATTGGTTTGCCGCCGTTGAGGGCAGCTTTGACCTCATCGTGTCCAACCCGCCTTATATCGCATTGGTTGAAATGGACGCCCTCGCGCCGGAGCTGTCTTATGAGCCGCGCATAGCATTGACAGATGAAGCAGACGGGCTCACCGCCTACCGCGCCATCACCAAAGGCGCGCCAGACCATCTTGCGCCCGCGGGTTGGCTGATGGTGGAAATCGGCTGGCAGCAGGGGCCGGATGTGACCGCGCTTTTTGAGGAGGCCGGTTTGCAAAACGTCGCTGTGCTGCCGGATCTGGATGGGCGTGACCGCGTGGTGATCGGGCAAAAACACCCAACATAACGAGATATTTTTGCAATTGAGCGCATTCTAGACAGAAAACCTCTTGTGTGAGAACCAAATGCGCCATATCAAGTTCGTGTCCTTTTGCTGGATGCCCTATTTTCAGGGCCGTCCCGATCGGACACCAAGCCACAAATTGTCGCCCCCCGGAAGACAGAGCGCACGAGGCGTGAAACGGGATGAGCGACCGCCATGGACCAAGGCTGGATTGCTGAAAACATGAGATCTTCGAAGTCACGTTCGCGGAATAAGTCAAACCGCAACCGTCCCTCCGGCAATATCGTCAACCGTGTGTTTGACAGTTCCGGCCCGGAAGGAAAAGTACGCGGCACCCCACAACAGGTGATCGACAAATACAACCAGCTGGCCCGCGACAGCCAGCTTTCCAATGACCGTGTTGCGACGGAGAACTTCCAGCAGCACGCAGAGCATTACCAGCGCATGCTGAATGAAGCGCAGCGCGAGCAAGAGGCGCGCCGCGAAGAGCAAGAACGCCAGAACCGTGAGCGCCAGGCAGAGCGTGATCGCGAGCGCCGCGAACGTATGGAACGCCAGGAACGTGAGGCCAACGGTGGCGAGGGCAAAGCCCAGCCGCAGGCGGACGAAGCGATGCCAACGGTGGACCCGTCTGAGGCCGAACAGCCTGATCTGATCGTGGATGTGGCCGAAGAAAGCGCTCTGGTAGAAACACCGGAAACGCAGCCGGAAGCGCCAAAGCCTGCGCCCAAGAAAGCGCCACGCAAGCGCGCGCCGCGCAAGAAGGCCCCTGCCCCAGCGGCAGAAGACGCCCCGGCGGAAGCCCCTGCGCCAGAAGCGGAAAGCAACGACGCGGCCGAATAAGCCAACTCTGCTAAACACATTCAAAAGCCCTCGGTGGAGATCCTCCCCCGAGGGCTTTTTCATTTGAAAGGCGTGGCTGCGCTTAAGCGGTGGCAAGCACCTGGTCCACCATGGCCTGCGTGCCACGGGCCTGCTCCAGCGGCCAAAGGTAAGCCTCACCTGTCCGCAGCGCATGCCCAAAGGCCTCCACCTGCAGCACATAGTGGTTCACACCGGGGAACCGCTCCACGCGGCGGCTTTGATCGGGCCGTGACAGCACCAGCTCCGCCTGATCAAACACGGCGGCATTGAAAGGACACGTCAGGCTCATCACCCCGGCGTCGCCATGAAAATGCACTTCCTGACGCGGAGCCATGCGGATGGCGGTGTAGCCCTGATAGGTGAAGCTGGGGAAAGTGAAGCTCATATCGGCAAAGAGGTCGATGCCGTTTTCCATCTGCACCCGCGTGTGATCCAGCGAGACCGGCTCCTCTCCGGTGACAAAACGCGCGCCGCCCAGCACGTAACAGCCGATGTCGCGCAAGCCGCCGCCGCCGATATCAGCCTGATTGCGGATGTTGGCAGGATCATCATTGAAATAGGAAAACACCGCATTCACATGGCGCAGCGTGCCTATGGCCCCCTCCTCCAGCAGTGCCTTGGCGCGCTGCCACTGCGGGTGATGCACAATCATGAAGGCCTCTGCCGCCAGAATACCGGCCTTGTCCCGCGCGGCGATCAGACGGTCGATCTCTGCCACATCCATGCCAATCGGCTTTTCGCAGAGCACCGCCTTACCGGCCTCAAGCGTCTTGATCGCCCATTCCACATGCAAATGGTTGGGCAGCGGGATGTAGACCGCATCAATCTCCGGATCGGCGAGCAGTGCCTCATAGCTTGTGTGGTGACGCAGCCCCGGCGCAAAAGCCTCAAAAGCGGCAACTTTCTCCGCGCTGGAGCTCGCCACCGCCGCCAGCTGTGCGCCTTTGGCGGCATGGATCGCCGGCCCCATGTGATTGAGGGCAAAATTTGCCGCCCCAAGAATACCCCATCGAATGGTTTTGTCAGACATGTTAGCGCTCCCTCCCTCTGATCGTGCAGAGCCTAGTCTCCGCTTTCCCTAGAGGCAACCGCCCGCATCATCTGTGAGATCACAGATCCATGAGCCAAGGTAGGCCGCAATGAAAAACGCCGATCCTGAAAGGACCGGCGCTCTGATCTGTGTGGTACGGCTGCGCTTAGTTCGCTGCCAGCATCCCGCGGCTGGAGGCCAGCTCGCGCATGCGCTTTTGCAGTTTTTCAAAGGCGCGCACTTCGATTTGGCGGATGCGTTCGCGGCTCACGTCATATTGCCCGCTCAGATCCTCAAGCGTCACCGCTTTATCCGCCAGACGGCGCTGGGTGAGAATGTCCTTCTCGCGGTCATTCAGCACATCCATCGCTTCAACCAACAGCTCACGGCGGGCTGCCAGCTCGTCCTTGGCCTCATAATCCGCCGCCTGATCCGCGGTTTCATCTTCCAGCCAGTCCTGCCACTCCATGGTGCCTTCGCCCTCGGAGCCGACCTGTGCGTTCAGGGAGGCATCCCCGCCCGACAGACGCCGGTTCATCGAGATCACCTCTTCTTCGGTCACCCCGAGATCATTGGCGATGCGCTCCACGTTTTCAGGACGAAGATCGCCTTCTTCCAGCGCGCCGATACGGGCCTTGGCCTTACGCAGGTTGAAGAACAGCTTCTTCTGCGCGCTGGTGGTGCCAAGCTTCACCATAGACCAGCTGCGCAGCACATATTCCTGGATGCTCGCACGGATCCACCACATGGCATAGGTCGCCAGACGGAAGCCTTTTTCCGGATCAAACTTCTTGACCGCCTGCATCAGGCCCACATTGGCCTCAGAGATCACCTCAGCCTGAGGCAGGCCGTAGCCGCGATAGCCCATGGCGATCTTGGCCGCCAGACGCAGGTGCGAGGTCACCATTTTATGGGCCGCTGTCGCGTCCTGTTCCTCAACCCAGCGCTTGGCCAGCATGTATTCTTCTTCCGGCTCAAGGAGCGGGAATTTGCGAATTTCCTGCAAGTAACGGTTCAGACCGCCCTCTGGTGTCGGTGCGGGCAGGTTTGCATAATTTGCCATAAGTCTTGCCTCCCAATCGTATGTTTATCTGCTTAACATTGATCTAGGTCGCCAAATGCGTGTTTCAATAGGCAGATGTGAATTTCTGACTCTCAGAGTAGGGTTTACTACGCGACCACACCAGCTTTAGACCAGTGTTTCACATGCATTTGCGCTTTGTTTCAAACGCATGGCTGGCGAAAAATGTCGCTCAAACCCCACCGAGATCCTCAATCAACTGCGCCATATCCTCAGGCAAGGGCGCTTCAAATCGCAGCATCTCCCCTGTCACGGGGTGCTCAAAGCCCAGAACAGCGGCGTGCAGCGCCTGACGGTCAAAACTCCGCGCGGCGGCTGCGCCTTTGACGCCGATTGCCTTTTCGGCCAGCTTGCGACGCCCGCCATAGACCGGATCCCCGATCAGCCCATGGCCGGCGTGGGCCATATGCACGCGGATCTGGTGGGTGCGGCCGGTCTCAAGCCAGCATTCCACCAGACAGGCCACCGCCGGATTGCCAAAAGGCTGCACGATCCGCACCCGCGTGACCGCATGGCGACCACCTTCAAACAACACCGCCTGACGCTGTCGGTCTGTCTTGTGACGCGCCAGATGGGTGGTGATTTTCATGATGTTTCCGGATTCAAAATTCACGCCGCGCACACCACGCAGGCGTGGATCATTGGCATCCGGCACCCCGTAGCACACCGCGCGGTAATAGCGCTCCACGGTATGAGCCTCAAACTGCGCCGCCAGCCCCTGATGGGCCGCGTCGGTCTTGGCCACCACCAAGAGGCCGCTGGTTTCCTTGTCGATGCGGTGCACAATACCGGGGCGCTTCATGCCGCCCACGCCGGAAAGCGTGTCGCCGCAATGATGCAGCAGCGCATTCACCAAGGTGCCATTGGGCGTGCCCGGTGCCGGATGCACCACCATGCCCGCAGGTTTGTTGATCACAATGAGATCATCATCTTCCCAGATCACCTCAAGCGGGATGTCCTCTGGCCCGATGTGGCTGTCCTCAGCCACAGGCACGGTGATGACAACCGCATCGCCCTCTGCCACCTTGTGCTTTGGGTCGGTCACGGCAACCCCATTGAGCGCCACGCCGCCCTCAGCGATGAGTTTGGCAAGCCGGGTGCGGCTCAGGCTGGCTTCCACTGGCACATCACGCGAAAGCGCCTTATCAAAACGCTTGGGCGGGTCTTCCGCGATCACAAATTCTACAAGGGTTTCCGCCATGGAAGAGTCTCCGGAACCAATTGAGCCAACAAACCTGCGCTTTCTGCGCCTACTGGTCACGGGCCTGACTGTGGTGATGATGGTGGGGCTTGTAACGGTGGTTGCGCTGATTGTCATGCGCTTCCGTGACGATGGGCCGATCCTGCCGGAAAACCTCACGCTGGACGGCGGTGCAGAGGCGCAGGCGGTCACTATGGGAGACGGCTGGGTGGCCATTGTGACCACCGACAACCGCATTTTGATTCACGACCGCATCACAGGTGCATTGCGCCAGGAGATCGCGCTGTCCGCAGGGGCCTTTGGCGCGTCTGTCAGCGAAGACTAGACGCTCAGAGCCCAAACCATGCTGTCCTGACAGCCCAAAGAACGCCCAAAAACAAAAAAGCTCTCAGCAATAACAGCTGAGAGCTTTTTGATGGTACCGCCTCCCCGGCTCGAACGGGGGACCTCTGGATCCACAATCCAGCGCTCTAACCTACTGAGCTAAGGCGGCACTGTGAGGGGCGGTTTACAGATACCATTCGGGGGATGCAAGCACCTAAAACACGATTTCCCAGGTTTGTTCGACAAGATCGCATCCAAAGCTGTGCACCGGTCGCTCCGCCACACAGCGCCAGCCGTTTTTGGCATATAAAGCGCAGGCTGCCTCATGGCTTTTGTGGGTCCAGAGCGTCATGCCCTCATAGCCGACACCCCGCGCAAACCCCATGCAGGTGTCCAAAAGCCGTTGCCCCAAGCCAAAGCCACGCGCCTCCGGCAGCACCAGAAACAGGCGCAGCTTGGCGAATCCCTCCCGCTCCGCGCGCACACAGAAAATACATCCCAGCCGGTGCCCGTCGTGCTCAGCAATCCAACCTGATTCTTTGCCGATCTCATGGTAGACAAGAAATCCGCGGGCGATGTCTGCCACGAGGGGACCAAAGCTGTCGTCAAACCCTTCTTCGCGCGCATAAAGCGTGGCGTGGCTTTCCACCAGCCAGTCCAGATCCTGCGCCGCAAATTTCCGGAAGATGATTCCGTCATCCACTGCCCTGCCCCCCTTCAACCTCTCCACAGCCGACCTCTCCACCATCAGCCTCTCCACCGCACTGCGCACCAAACCGCCAGATCCGCGCACAGCTTGCCTTTGGCGCAAGTTCACGCTACCGCAATCGGCACAACATGAAACCCCCAAGACCGACCATCAGACTGACCCCAAGGAGATCGCCATGGGCATCAACACCGAAAGCAACATCGAAGCCAACATGCAAATCGGCCCCACCGATCAGGGTTTTGTGCGCATCTATATCGAAGCCGGTGGCTTGGAGATCCCGATGGATTTTGACCCTGAGGAAGCCGAAGAAATCGCCGAAGAGATTCGCACAGCCGCAGCCACGGCGCGTCAGGTTAAGTGAGGCTGGTTAGGGGCGCTGCCCCTGCCCCCGCAGGCGGGGGCCACCCTGGGATATTTGAAGAATGAGAAGCCTGGGCGGTTTCAGGCGCGCTCAGCTCAGGATCTCTCCCGGGCCTTTGAGTTCAAAGGCTTTGATCTCAAACTCATAAAACCCATTTCGGTCGCCGCGCTCTGCACGCGCGATAAGCGCGCCTTCGGGGTTGTGAAATACTGCATGCACCGTGTGCAACGCGCGGTAACACCAATCCCCGTCCGGGTAGTAAAACTTCACCATCATGGCTCTGCTTCTCCTCTTCTGAAATGCTGGTTGCGGACATATCAGGCCCCTTCCTCCACCTCCTCCGGCAAGGCCGAAAGCTTGGGATCGCGATAGCGTTGCAGGCGCCGCGCCGCATCCATGGCAAATTTCTGGATCATCTTTTTACGCCGCGCCGGAGCCAGTTTCCCTTCCGGCCCCATGCGAATGATCTCCGCATCATAGGCATCTGCAAAGATCAGCCCCGTGCCCTCCGGCAAAAGCTCGGTGGGGAAATCCGTGTCCACCGCCCAGAAATAGCGGTCGCCCCACTCAAGGTAGCCCTGCCATTTCTTGTCGGTCTGAAAATCTTCGCGGCTGGATTTGCACTCAATCACCCAAAGCTCCCCTTTGGGCCCCAAGGCCATCACATCCACGCGCAGACCGCGGGCGGGCACAAATTCCTCAACAGAGACAAAGCCATGGCTGCGCAGATGGCGGCTGACACCACGCGCGAGGCGCTGTCCGGGTTGCAAATTCTCTTCCATGCTCACAGCGTGAACATATAGAGAACAAAATTTCAAGCTCTGATTTGAAGGAACACAGGCGGGCCACCCCTTGTCTTTGCTGGGGTGCGGGCATAGATAGGTCAGCGGCGGGTGCTGCCCTTCTCGTGATACGGTTGCATTCCGGTGGCCTTAAGCAATTCCGAGGGAGCTGGCTCTGTCCTGGTCCTGGCCTGGTTACCTGGCGCCCACCTGTATATACAGGTCCTCGGGAATGAGATAACCCCACGGCTGCGTTTGCGGGCCCGCCACTTTAAGCCTCTGTGAAAAGGGCCTCGATAGCGTGAACGAGCTTGGTTAAGTCTGCCGCATAAAATCCTGCCGCGTTTATGCTATTTGTTTCGATGATATGGTGTATGTCGCCAATTTGGCAGACATCCATGACATAGGCGGATGCATAACCCGCATTTTTCTGTGCCATCTCGCGCCCGAAACGTAGAGCCTCCTCTGTGATGTCGTGCACATAGTCCACACGACCCGCTTGTTTGTAACGGGAATACGTCACCAACTGATCATCAACGATCCAAAGACGCCACTCTGTATCAATCTCCTTTGGCGCGGAGAACATGACATTTGTATCCGGTCGCAGTGAACCGATTGGAAGTTGCTCTTCTGGAAGGTTGGAAACCCGCTGCGCCAGCTGCGCAATTTCTCCAGCCTGCATAACGCGTCCGGGAATCTCTTTGCTGTCCTCAACAGGCCGCAAAAACCAGTACTGCGCCGGATCGCACAAGAAAGCGGGGCAATCCGCAAAGCGCATCACCCGAGCCTCAGGTCCGTTTAACAAGAATGGATGCCACACTTCTTGATCCAAGAAGGGAGCAATTCGAATGACGCCCGGTTGCAAGCCCTGTGCTTCGGCGTATTTCCACATGCTATAAGCGCCAAACATGACGACAGAGCGCGGATCTTTGATCAACGGCGCAGGTGTAAGGTCGCCAACAAACGGCACTATTTTGTGCCAGCTAATGTCGCGTCCCATCGCGAGCAAAACTTCGCCCAACTTCTCTGTGTCTTCAAAGTCTTGAAGCAACCACTGCATCAATTTTCTCTCAAATGGCGTGCGCTATGCGCCGTTTTTTTCTGCTTGCGGACGATATCCATTACAGCGGGCGATGCAACTCAAGCTTGACACAATACCAAAAGGTATCACATATTTATGACACCAAATAGTATCACTATTAGAGATTCCCATGCCTGATCCCCTCCAACCAGTCTTCCGCGCTTTGGGTGACCCCACCCGTCGCGATATTCTGCGCATGTTGGGGGACACCCCGATGACCATCGCAGAAGTCTCTGACCACTTCGACATGACCCGTGCTGCGGTGAAGAAGCACCTTGTTGTGCTCTCAGACGGCGGGTTGATCACAGTGACCCCGCGCGGGCGCGAAAAAGTGAACGCGCTCAATCCTTTGGCGCTCAAACCTGCTTTGGACTGGCTGGGGTGGTTTGACCAATTCTGGGACGTGCGTCTCACCGCACTCAAAACTGCCGTCGAAACCGAGATCCAAAAGGAGACTGACAATGACGCTGGACAGCACAATGGCTGAACTTTCCCAAGACACGACCATTCGCAAATCCGTCTTCCTCGCGGTGCCCAAGGCCCGTGTTTGGGCGTTTCTCACCAAAGCGGAGCTGCTGGGCAAATGGTTCCACCCTTCCGATGCGGATCTCACGGTTGGAGAAGACTACACGCTGCGTTCCCAGAAAGACGGCGACCGCATGTGCTGGGGCAAAGTGATCGAAGCCAAACCGCATGATTACATGAAATGGGATTTCACCGTGGGGCCTATGGAGGGCCAGATGAGCACCGTGGAATGGGAGCTGAAGGACGCCCCCGGTGGCACGCGCCTTACGCTCACCCACTCTGGCCTGCCCAAGGATGTGGACGGCTTTGGCCTCGTCTTGGCGCTCGACAAAGGCTGGCACGGCTTCCTGCTCAACCTTCACGACATGCAGTGATCCCAACAAAAAAGCGCCCTTGGAGGGGCGCTTCGCTGCGATTTACTGTGGCCTGAGATCAGCGGCGGATCTGGCGCTGCTGAGGTGTGCGGCGATCCACTTTGACCGGCACCGGCTCTGCCAGCATCACCGGCATCATCTGGCGCTTGCCGCCACCGGGCTGATCGTCGTCTTTCAGCCGCATGATGGCGATACCGAACTGCACGCCGGCGAACACGATGCCATTCAGCACCCACATCACCACCAGCGCAATCGCGCCTTCAGAGCTGCTGCTCACCAGATGCCAGAGGTTGGCCACGTTGAAATACATCAGCATCCCGACAAACACGGCGGACAAGGCAAACCCAATCGCGACCTGACGAATGTAAAGAGAGATAAGCTTTGGCATGGCAGTGCCTCCTTTCGCTCATTAAACGACAGCCTGTCAGAAACGGCAAGCCAATCCGGCGCGACATATTTGTCCGACGACACGTCACACAGCATACGCCACCGCGCGCGTCGCGGATCACCTTGGCGCGCGAAGGTTAACAGCCGATTAATGAGTTGGAGAAAGCAAGGAGGCGCTTAGAACGCCTCCGGTTTGGCCTCACGCGCCATGTGATCCAGCACCGCATTCACAAAGCGGGATTCCTTGCCGTCCGGGAAGAAGGCCGCAGCAATGCCAACATATTCGGTGATCACCACCTTGGGTGGGGTCTCACTTTGCAGGATCTCCGCACCCGCCGCACGGAACAGCGCGCGCAGGGTTGGGTCGATCCGATCAATCGGCCATTTTGCCACCAGCGCGCGGTCGGTCATCTGGTCAATTGGCGCCTGATAGTTCACCGCATCCTCAAGGGTTTTGCGGAACAGCTCCGCATCTCCCTCGATCATGTCAGTGCCATCATCCACCTCGGCGCCAAACCGGTGGTCCAGAAACTCCACCCGCACCTGATCTACGGTCTGGTGTGAGCTTTCCATCTGAAACAGCGCCTGCACCGCATAGAGCCGGGAGGCGGATTTCATTTTGCGTTTCTGGTTACCTGAAAGGGTCATGCCGTTGGATTGTCCTTGAGTTGACCAGCGATCTTGAGTTCTTCGGTGTCGGGCAAAAAGCCGACTCCCTTGCGCTGAGCGCCCCACTTACGGCTCAACGCCACAAGATGCAAGGCCGCAGCGGCCGCACCGCCACCTTTGTTCTGATCTTCCGGATCGGCGCGCACCTCGGCCTGCTTGCGGTTCTCCACCGTCAGGATGCCGTTGCCGATGCACAGCCCCTGCAGCCCCAGAAGCTGGATTGCGCGGCTGCTGTCGTTACAGACAGTTTCATAATGCGTGGTCTCGCCCCGGATCACACAGCCCAGCGCCACATAGCCATCAAAGTTGCTCATGCGCTCGGCAATGCCAATCGCGGTTGGGATCTCTAGCGCGCCGGGCACTTCGACCACCTCATAGGTGCCGCCTGCGGCCTCAATCTCCGCCACAGCGCCCGCCAGCATATTGTCGGCGATGTCTTTGTAGTAAGGTGACATCACGATGGCGAGCTTGACCGGCTTGTCGAACTCTGCGCGCGGCATGATGTAGTGTTTTTCTGCGCCTGCCATGGTCTTATCCTTCCGAGAGAATGGGGCGTGTGCCCACGATGGACAGCCCATAGGCGTCCAGTCCGAGGTATTTGGTTTCCGGGCTATCGGTCAGCAGGATCAGCTCTTTACAACCGAGGTTGGAGAGGATCTGCGCGCCAAGTCCTGTGCGTTTCACAATGCGCGGGCCTTCGTCTTCATCGGCGTAAAGGCTGTGGCGCACTTCGCGGAACAGGCAGACCACACCGCGGCCTTCCTCGGCAATCTTGCGCATGGCGGTGGGCAGCTCGTTGACCGATTTTGGCCCAAGGCCCAGCACATCTCCCGCCTCATGCAGCGCATGGGTGCGCGACAGAACCGGCTCTGGTGTGGTGATATCGCCCTTGATCATCACCACATGCTCGATGCCATGGATCTGATCGGTGAAGATGCGCATCTCCCAATCGCCGCCATATTCCGAGGTCACGGTCTCGCGCGAGGTTTCCACCACCTCATTGTCCACACGTGAACGATAGGCAATCAGGTCGCTGATCGTGCCGATCTTCAGGTCGTGCTTTTTGGCAAATTCCACCAGTTCCGGCAGGCGGGACATGGTGCCGTCTTCGTTCATAATCTCACATATCACCGCGCTGGGGTGACAGCCTGCGAGGCGCGAAATATCCACCGAGGCTTCGGTGTGACCGGCGCGCACCAGCACACCGCCACGCTTAGCCCGCAGCGGGAAGACATGCCCCGGCGTGGCAATCGCCGCCATGGTGTTCTGCTCATTGATCGCAGTGGCAATGGTCAACGCGCGGTCTGCGGCGGAAATCCCGGTGCTCACCCCCTCACGCGCCTCGATGGATACGGTGAAAGCGGTCTCGTGACGCGAGGAGTTGTTCACCGCCATCATCGGCAGGCCCAGAGTGTCAATCCGCTCAGCGGTCATGGGAAGGCAGATCAGCCCGCGCCCATGGGTGGCCATGAAGTTGACCGCCGCCGCATCGGCGAATTCGGCCGGGATGATCAGATCCCCTTCGTTTTCACGATCCTCATGGTCCACAAGGATATACATCTTGCCATTGCGCGCCTCTGCAATGATCTCCTCAATCGGGCTGATCGCATCACGCAGGCTTTGCTCAACGGGGCCGGGCTGTTCAAAAGACATCTGTCATCTCCGCACTGTTGCCGCCCAGATAGACCATGCGTGCTCTGAATGAAAGTGCAGGAACGGCCACCCCGGGTGCAAAATCGCCCTCCTTTGTACCCAGAGCTTGCCCAAGAAAGCCTCCCAACAGCTTCTCATTCTTCAAATATCCCGGGGGTGTGCTTGCGCTTTGCGCAAGTGAGGGGGCTGGCCCCCTGCCCCGGTTTACGCATAGGCTCTCCCTTAAGAAGAGGACAGACCATGCGCATAAACCGACTGATCACCGCTGTTGAAGCCCATGCCGAAGGCGAGCCCGGGCGCGTCATCACCGGCGGCGTACCGCATTTTCCCGGCAACACCGTGTTTGAGCGCATGAGCTATATGCAGGCCCATCACGACGATATCCGCCTCAAGATGCTGCGCGAGCCGCGCGGCAACCCGGGCCTCTGCTGCAATGTGATCGTGCCACCCTGCCATCCAGACGCCGACATGGGGTTCATCATCATGGAGCAGCAGGAATACCCGCCGATGTCCGGCTCCAATACAATCTGCGTGGTCACCGTACTTCTGGAAACCGGCATCCTGCCGATGGTGGAGCCTGTGACCGAGCTGACCTTGGAAGCCCCCGCAGGCCTCATCAAAGTCACCGCCACCTGCAAGGATGGCAAAGTCACCTCCGTCAGCTTTGAAAACGTGCCGGCCTTTGCCGTGCATCTGGATGCAAAGGTCGAAGTGTCAGGCCTTGGCACGGTCACCGTGGATGTGGCCTGGGGCGGCATGTTTTTTGTTTTGGCGGAGGCGGCGAAACTGGGTGTGGATCTCTCCGGCGACAATGGCGGGGAAATCCTGCGCGTCAGCGAAGCCATTCGGCACGCCACTGCAGAGCAGCTCCCCGTTGAGCATCCGGAAAACTCCGCGATCACCGGCCCAACTATCACCAATCTCTGGGGGCCACCGATTGATCCGACAACCCACGGGCGCGGGGCCATCACCATTTCCACCGGCCCGTTTGATCCCGCGCGGCCCGAAGCGGCCAGCGGTATTCTGGACCGCTCCCCCTGTGGCACGGGCACCTGCGCAAAGATGGCGGTGATGCATGCGCGCGGCCAGCTGGCTGTGGGTCAGGACTATGTGAATGCGGGCCCGCTGGGCACCACCTTCACCGGGCGTTTTCTGCGCGAAACCACGGTTGGTCCTTACAAAGCCATCGTGCCAAGCCTGTCTGGCCAGGGCTGGATCTACGGCACCGCAAACTACACGCTGGACCCCAGTGATCCGTTCCCCAACGGCTTTACCGTTGGCGATATGTGGTGAGGCAGCGGCTCTGAGGCTCACGCGCAAAAGAAAAGGCGCCGCAGCCTTGCGACGCCTCAAACTGTGCAGCCCCGACAATCAAGCACGACAACCGCAGGCTATATCTGTCGGAGTGACGGAATCAGGCCTCAGCCACCCATCTCAGACAGCCGCGCCACATAGCGTGCCAGCGTGTCGATTTCGAGGTTGATCAGATCCCCCTCTTTCGCGTCGCCCCAGGTGGTGACCTCTTTGGTGTGCGGAATGATATTCACGCCAAATGTGCAGCCATCGACCTCATTCACGGTCAGCGAGGTGCCATTGAGCGCCACAGAGCCTTTCGGGGCAATGAACTTCGCCAAAGCTTCAGGCGCTTCAAAGGTGAACCGCGTGCTGTCGCCTTCATCGGTCATCTTCACGATCTTGGCCACACCGTCCACATGGCCAGACACGATATGCCCGCCAAGCTCGTCCCCCACTTTCAGCGCGCGCTCAAGGTTCACACGGCGCCCGGTTTCCCATGCCGCCAGATTGGTCTTGGAAACGGTTTCACCGCTGATCTCCACATCATACCAGCCTTCGCCCATGGCGATGACTGTCAGGCACACACCGTCGCTTGCAATAGACGCGCCCATTTCGATGCTGCCGGTGTCATAGGCCGTGCTGATGCGCGCGCGCAGATCGCCCCGCTGTTCCAATTCCGCAATTTTGCCAACGTCGGTGATGATTCCGGTAAACACGAGCCGCTCCAATACAATCCGGTGATTTGCGTTAGACCTAAGCCGCAGCGCGCGCCAAGACAAGCCATGGTAGGCGTTAGGACGGCCAACAGAGCCAGAAGCAGCCCCCTCTGGACCATAATTTTGCCACGCGGAAAGGGTAACATTTGCTTAAATTCCGGCGTATAGGGTTGGCGACTATGAAGAATACCACCGGCACAGATAGGACTTTCCTGTTCTTACAGGGACCGCACGGCCCGTTTTTTGCGGCGCTTGGGCGGATGCTGCGCCGGTCCGGTGCGCGGGTCTGGCGTGTCGGCTTCAACGCCGGGGATCATGCCTTCTGGCCCGCCCGCAAAAGCTACATTCCCTACCGCGACACGCTGGAAAACTGGCCGGATACCTTTGAGAGCCTTCTGGCGGACAAGGGCATCACCGATATTGTGCTTTATGGGGACACCCGTCCCATCCATGCCCGTGCGGTGGAGATTGCCAAACGCGCCGGCGTGCAGGTGCATGTCTTTGAAGAGGGCTATCTGCGCCCCTATTGGGTGACCTATGAGCGTGGCGGCTCCAACGGCAACTCGCGCCTGATGGACATGACGATCCCCGAGATGGAGCGCGCGCTGGAGCTGTCGGATATGGAGGCACCGCTGCCCCCGGCCCATTGGGGCGACACCCGTCAGCACGTATTTTATGGCGCACTCTATCATTGGTTTGTGATGTTCACGAACCAGCGTTACCGCAACTTCCGCCCGCATCGGGCTCTGCCGGTCACGCGGGAATTCCGCCTCTATCTTCAGCGCCTTCTGATGATGCCCGCCCACGCGCTGGAGCGCCGCATCGCCACGCTGCGCATCCGCTTTGGCGGCTTCCCCTACCACCTCGCGTTGCTGCAGCTGGAACACGACAGCAGCTTTCAGTCGCACTCCCCGTTTGACAGCATGACAGACTTCCTGTCGCTGGTGATTGAGAATTTTGCCGCTGGCGCGCCGCAGCACCATCATCTGGTGTTCAAGGCGCACCCGCTTGAGGACGGCCGCGTGCCGCTGCGGCGGGAGATTCGCAAACTTGCCCGGCTGCACAATGTTGAGGACCGCGTACATTATGTGCGCGGCGGCAAACTTGCCCAACTGCTCAATGATGCGCGCTCTGCCGTCACCGTGAATTCAACAGCCGCGCAGCAGGTGCTCTGGCGCGGCATTCCGCTCAAAGCCTTTGGCAGCGCGGTCTATGACCAGCCCGAGTTTGTCAGCAAACAACCTCTGACCGAGTTCTTCGCCGGTGCCAGCCGCCCGGACAACCGCGCCTATAAAACCTACCGCCGCTACCTGCTGGAAACGAGTCAGGTGCCCGGCGGATTTTACTCTGCCCGCGCACGTCGGCAACTGCTCAGACAGGTCGTCGATATGATGCTTTCTCCGGACGATCCCTACAATGCGCTCGCCTCCGGCACAGCGGCACCGCGGCAACAGTTGCGGCTGGTGACGAAGTAACCACTAAGTCTAGCGCTGGATTTTTGGTTTCTATTTCGATAAGTTGTCGGAAAAACCTGAGGCAGAAAAATATAAGGTCGAGGAGACCGAGCAGTGAAAGTCTTTGCTACCCGTATGGGGAAATGCGCCACAATGGTCGCGGTCGCGGCGCTTGTGGCTTCTTGCAGTTTGGTGCCACGGTCCGGCCCAAACAAGAAAGAAATCTTCGCCGGTTCCGTACAGCGTGAGGGTGACGCCTTCATCGTTGAGGTCAATGACCGTGTGTCCCGCGCAACCGCGATTGTTCCCGCACTGGGATTCTCTGACAGCTTCCAGAACGCAGACCGGCTTGGCTCTGACACCATCCGCCCCGGCGATGTGCTGGCGCTGACAATCTGGGAAAACGTCGACAAACCGCTGCTGGGCCCTGAGGGTCAGGTCGCGGCGATCCTCGAAGAGGTGCAGGTCGATGGCGCAGGCTTCATCTTTGTGCCCTACGCCGGTCGCATCCGCGCTGCGGGCAACACGCCTGAGGGCATCCGCCGCATCATCTCATCCAAGCTCGAAGAGCAGACCCCGGATCCGCAGGTCGAAGTGCGCCGCGCCGCAGGTGATGGTGCCACCGTCTCCCTCGTGGGCGCTGTAGGCGCGCAGGGTGTTTACCCGATCGAGCGCCCAACCCGCACGCTGTCCACCATGCTGGCGCAGGCCGGCGGTGTGACCATCGTGCCCGAAATTGCCCAGATCACCATCCTGCGCGGCAGCGCCAGCGGGCAGATCTGGTTCCAGGATCTTTATGATGATCCAAGCCTTGATATCGCCCTGCGCGGCGGAGATCGCATTCTGGTCGAAGAAGACACCCGCGCCTTCACGGCTCTGGGCGCCACCGGCACACAAAGCCGCGTGAACTTCTTCTCCAAGGACCTTTCCGCCATCGAAGCGCTGGCGCAGGTTGGCGGGCTCACCCCGACCAACAGTGACCCAACCGGCGTCTTTGTCTTCCGCAACGAAGAAGACGTGATCGCCAACAGCGTGCTGGGCCGTCAGGATCTGAACGGTGCGCAGCGCATGGTCTATGTGCTGGATCTGACCAAGCCCAACGG
Source organism: Shimia sp. R9_1 (assembly GCF_017743775.1). Lineage (NCBI taxonomy): Bacteria > Pseudomonadati > Pseudomonadota > Alphaproteobacteria > Rhodobacterales > Roseobacteraceae > Shimia > Shimia sp. R9_1. The sequence goes on from NZ_JAGHRN010000001.1 coordinate 251,956, forward strand.
CATGTTCATGGCACGGGATTTTGTCATCCGCGACGGCGACACGCTTTATGTGACCGAAGCGCCGATCACCACTTGGGACAAAACCATCTCCGCGATCACAGGCACCCTGTCTTCGGCTGACACGCTCAGCAGCCTTGGCAGCCTAGGCGGCTAACTGTGCGCAACACATATGAAAACGAAGCCGCCGGGAGCAGTGCACCCCGGCGGCTTTTTGCATTCAACGGTGGGTTTTTCTTTCAAAAGCGCCTGCGCCGCATTCTGAGCCTAGCGGGCTACAGCCTGCATCTGGGCCGCCCTACTGAGGCCGACCTCATCGCGATCTGGGGCAACAGCCCAACCGCCCACCGTGGCCTTGCCATGGCGGAACGCACCGGAGCGCCTTGTCTTTATGTCGAGGATGCCTTCCTGCGCTCCCTCTTTCCCGGGCGCATCGCCAAAGAGCCGCCCATGGGCCTGTTGATTGATGAGACAGTCCCGCACTTTGACCCTTCCGAACCGTCTGATCTGGAAAAGCTGCTCAAACACCATCCTCTGGATGACACCGTTCTGCTGGACCGCGCGCGGGGCGCGATCGCCCGCCTGAAAGAAAGCCATCTCACCAAATACGCCGCCGTAGATGACACCCTGCGCCCCCCGGATCCCGGATATGTGCTGATTATCGATCAGACACGGGATGACGCGGCTGTGGTGGCCAGCGGTGCCGATCAGGCGCGCTTTCAGGAGATGCTTATTCTTGCGCAGGAGGAAAACCCCGGCGCGCGCATCCTGATCAAAACCCATCCGGAAACCAAACAAGGCGCGCGGGCGGGATATTACGGTCAGGATCACATCACCGACCGGGTCAGCCTCTGTGACGGGGCCCATAGCCCGTGGTCCCTGCTGGATGGCGCGATTGCGGTTTATACCGTGTCTTCTCAGATGGGTTTTGAAGCCATCCTCGCAGGCCACAAGCCGCGCGTCTTTGGCCAGCCGTTCTACGCCGGTTGGGATCTGTCCGACGATGAGTTTCCGCTCTATCGCCGCCAGCGCCGCCTGACCCGTGCGCAGCTCTTTGCGGCGGCCATGATCCTCTATCCCACATGGTACAATCCCTGCACAGATGAACTCTGCGAGCTGGAAGACACGCTGGAACAGCTCGCCGCGCAAACCCGCGCGTGGCGGGAGGACCGACAGGGCTGGAACGGCCACGCCATGCGCCTTTGGAAACGCAAACCGCTGCAACGCTTCTTTGGCCAGCACAAAGCCATGGTGTTTGAGCGCAGTTCCTCAGAGGCCCGTGATATGGTCTGGGCCAGCAAGGAGGGGCCGGAGGGCGCGGTGCGGCTGGAAGACGGGTTTCTGCGCTCCCGCGGGCTGGGTGCTGAACTGGTGCCACCACTCTCGTTGGTCTGTGATGATCTGGGCATCTACTACGATCCCACGCAGGAAAGCCGCCTTGAGCGCCTGATTGCGGCGCGGGAAACCCTGCGCCCGGATCAGGAGCGCCGCGCGCGGGCGCTGATCAAGCGGGTCCGCACCGCGCAAGTGAGCAAATACAATCTGGGCGGCGTCCAGCCCAATCTGCCCGAAGGCCATCGCATTCTGGTGCCCGGACAGGTCGAAGATGACGCCTCCATTCTCAAGGGGGCAAATGGCGAGGTGCGCAGCAATCTCGACCTGTTGCGCGCCGCGCGCGAGGCCCATCCGGAGGCAAAGATCCTGTTCAAACCCCACCCGGATGTGGAGGCCGGCTTGCGCGCGGGGCGTGTGGACCCTGAAGAGGCCGCCGCCCTTGCTGATATGGTGCTCGATCACGCGGATATGGCCTATCTTCTGGACAATGTGCAGGAGGTCTGGACCATGACCTCCCTCTCCGGCTTTGAGGCGCTCCTGCGTGGCTGCAAGGTCACCACCCTCGGCAATCCGTTCTATGCCGGATGGGACCTTACCACCGATCTGGGCAGCCCCCCTGCCCGCCGCCGCGCAGAGCCGAGCCTTGAAGCGCTGGTTCATGCAGCGCTGATCGACTATCCGCGCTATCGCGATCCGGTCAGCGGCCTGCCTTGTACCGCTGAAACCGCATTGCTGCGCCTCTCAAGCGGAGACATCCCGCATCCGGGTTTGGGCAATCGGCTGCTGTCAAAACTGCAGGGACGGTTTGCCAGCTATCAGGCGCTTTGGCGGCGTTAAGAGGCAGAAAGTCTCAGAGATTGTAGCGCGGGTTGCGCTGCGCCTCGACACGGTGCCAGGTGCACATCATGTCATGGCCCACAGCACGGTGGGACACCAGATCAAAGCGCGGGGCCTCCGCGAGCCGTGCCAGCCCCATGGCCCCAATCGCCGGGTGCCCCTCAGCGCCGATCACCGCGCCTGCTGAGAAGGTGATCAACTCATCCACCATATCCGCGGCCAGCAACGAGCCCGCCAGCGCGCCGCCGCCTTCACAGAACACCCGCGTGATGCCGCGCTTGCCCAATGCCTGAAGCACCGCCGTTGGCGACAGCTGCACGCCTTCAAGCGCGCAAGGCAGAAGTTCCGCGCCAATATCGCGCCAAGTCTGCATCAGCGCGGGATCAGCGTCCTCGCCATGGGCAATCCAAACCGGAATATCTTTGGCCGTGCGGGCCAAGGTGCTCATCAACGGCAGGTCCAGACGGCGCGACACCACCACGCGTACAGGCTGGCGTGAGACGCCAAGATCCCGCACCGTGAGCGAAGGATCATCCGCCCGCGCAGTGCCGCCGCCGACCATCACCGCATCATGGCGCATCCGCATCCCATGCACGGCACGACGGCTTTCAGCGCCGGTGATCCACTTGCTCTCCCCTGATGCGGTGGCAATGCGCCCATCCAGCGTTGTGGCAAGCTTCAGCGTCAGGAACGGACGCCCCAAATCTGTCTTGAGGAAAAAGCCCTGCAGATCGCGCGCCGCCTCATCCGCCAGCACGCCCATGGTGATCTCGATCCCCGCCTCCCGCAGCATGGCAATCCCACGGCCAGAGACACGCGCATCGCTGTCTTCCACAGCAATCACCACCCGCGCCACGCCCGCCTTAATCAGTGCCTCGGCACAGGGTGGGGTCTGACCATGATGGGAGCACGGCTCAAGCGTGACATAGACCGTCGCGCCACGGGCCGCCTCGCCCGCCTGCGCCAGCGCGACAGGCTCCGCATGGGGGCGACCACCGGGCTGGGTCCAGCCCCGGCCCACAACGCGCCCATCCTTCACAATGACACAGCCCACCGCAGGGTTGGGCCAGCACACACCTTGACCGCGCCGACCCAGACTCAGGGCCAGCGCCATGTAACGGCGATCAGTCACAATTATTCCTCAGGAGCAGGATCGGGACGCAGTTCGCTTACAAATTTATCAAAGTCGTCAGCGGCCTGGAAGTTCTTATAGACGCTGGCAAAGCGCACATAGGCCACCGTGTCGATCCGGGCGAGCGCTTCCATGACAATTTCGCCAATGGTTTTGGAGGGGATATCCGTCTCCCCCATGCTCTCCAGACGCCGCACAATGCCGGAAATCATCTGATCAATGCGCTCTGGCTCGACCGGACGTTTCTGCATGGAGATGCGAATCGAGCGCTCCAACTTGTCACGATCAAAATCTTCGCGGCGGCCATTGGATTTCACCACAACCAGATCGCGCAGCTGCACCCGCTCATAGGTGGTGAACCGACCCCCGCAAGCCGGGCAAAAGCGACGCCGACGGATTGACACATGGTCCTCCGCTGGGCGTGAATCCTTCACCTGAGTGTCGATATTTCCACAAAACGGACAGCGCATAGACTTCCCCTTGTATCAGCTGCTTTGGGCCTCACCTTTGCGCCATGTCCCGACGCTAGGGCGTTTTTTCAACTTATCCACAGCTACTATAGGGGAGCTACAATTCTTTGGGTAGAGGCAAAAGCGCGCCCCAATATCGGCCATAGGGGGAAAAGGCTTTTTTCTTTCCCGCTGCATCTCTTACGTCACTGTGTTATACAGAGACCTGAGGCAAGAGAGCTGATCCAATCATGCACTGAAATGCGCCGTCACACGTCTGCTGTGCGGCGCATTTCTATGTTCAAAGAGATAGATCCCCTGCCAGGTGCCCAACGCAGGCACCCCGCCGCTCACAGGAATGGACAGCGACACCGGCATCATCGCTGCTTTGATATGCGCGGGCATATCATCCGGCCCCTCATAGGTATGGGTCAGGTATGACATCGACGGATCGCTGGTCGGCGGCACAAGGCGGTAAAAAAACGCCTGCAGATCGCTCTGCACTTCAGGATCGGCGTTTTCCTGTATGAGCAGGCTACAGGAGGTGTGGCGCACAAAAAGCGTAAGAATACCTTGTTCTGCCCCAGCCCCAAGCGCCGCAACCCAGCGCGTTACATCGCGGGTAAATTCATAAAGTCCCGGGCCACGGGTTGTGATCTGAAATTCAGTTTGCGGCATGTTCAGCTCTCTTATGCGTGACACGCAGATTGCCCCGCCCACGGGCAAACTTCAATCATCTGAGCTTGTTGCCAGATCTCGGCAGCTCCGGCGGGCACGCCCAACAGTCGCTGAGGCGCCAAGCTCTGGCCCCCAAGAGGCCGCGCGTCCAGTGGCGCCTTCTGTCCGCGCAGGTGGTGTGAGCGAAAACTGAGCCGCATCCGGTGATTTCGCAGTGACGCCCGGCCCTGCCCCACCGACCACATAAACCAGCGCCGTGTCAGGGGCATCCAGCGCACGCCGCGCGTAATTGCCAGCCCCGCACCAAAAATCTGACGCCCGCCCGGCCGGGCGCGCCAGCACCTCAAACACGGCTTCATTGACCGGATTCACCCGCACGCCATTGCGGGTGACAAAAGCGCTGGATCCAGTGCGTTCGCAGGCCATCAGCGCCAGCGGCAGCACAAACTTAAAACCACGCATCACACACACCTTCGCACACTGCTTGGGCCGTTCTCAAACGACACATCCTTTAGAAGGAAACATCAAACTGCGTGCGGTTACAACGTCCACGCGCATCTCCCACAAATCGGGATTGGCCCAGCCTCGGCCCCCATCGGGTGTCGCGACCGGTAGCGCCCTCCACCTGGGCGGCAGGCTTAAGCGAAAATTGCGCCGCAGTCGGCGCCTTCATTGTCACCGCTTGCCCTGCGCCGCCGACAACATAGACTTTGGCGTTGGACGGCGCACCGAGCGCGCGGTGGGCATATTCACCGGCCCCGCACCAGAGTTGGTTCTTCTCGTTGCCGGGGCGTGCGATGACTTCAAACACATCCCCATTCACCGGATTCACGCGTGTGCCGCCAGCGGTCACAAAGCCACCGTCACCCAATTCGGCACATCCAGCCAAAATTATCAGTGACACCAAAAAGCGTTTTACCATACCAGCATCCTTTCGAGCAGCTTAAGTCCCGTCTTAGCGCAAGCATGACGTGCATCAAGGTCTATTTTGGCGGCGCCCCCCGAAGGCGTGCTTGCAAAACTGTCAGGCAAATCAAACTGGCCCCAAGCTCTGTCCAGGGTTAATTTGAAAAGAAATCCACTCGGCGGACACAGCGATAGCGCGCATCGCCAACAAATTCATCCTCGCCGAGATCAGGCCCCCAGGTGCTCTGACGTCCGGTCGCGCCACTGGCTTGCCCCGGTGGCAGGAGCGAGAACTGCATCGCATTAGGCGAGTCGACCACGGTGCCCGGGCCGGCCTCACCAACAACATAAATGCGCGCATTCGCAGGAGCTCCCAAGACACGACTGGCATATTCACCCGCTCCGCACCAGAACTGGTTGATCTCATTACCCGGACGCGCGGTCACCTCAAACACATCCTGGTTCACCGAATAAACCCGGGCTCCGTTGGAAACCACAAAACCACCATCGCTGCTGGTCGTTGTTGCTTCACATGCCGCCAAAGCAGCCACCATAGCCAAAGAAAAACGTTTCATTTTCGAACTCTACGTGCAACGCCCACCCTCTGTGGCAGACACTTTCAATCTAGTTGTTAACCCCAAAACTTGAAAGACCGCCGGCAAACACCGACGGTCACATCATTTTTTTCAGTCTTCATTGAACAAAATCGCAAAGATCAAAGACAGATCGTCAGAACAGGTGATCCCCCATCTGATCGATCATCTGCTTGGCCTTATTGACAGACGCCTCTTTCGCCTCATTGAGGTCCCGGATCACATCGGCTCGAATAAGCGTGTGCGTCTTGGCTTCGCCATTCACCGTTTTGTCGATGCGCGCAGAGATCCGGTACTGACCGCCCTCTTCAATTGGCAGCGGCGTGATCGCAAATCCTTTGTAGTCCACCTGTTGCGGCGGCTCTTCGGGCTTTGCCCCACCACCGCCGCCAAACAGGGTCTTCCAGAACGACACGGCTTACTGATCCAGGAAGGAGCGCAGTTTGCGCGAGCGGCTCGGGTGCTTCAGCTTGCGCAGCGCCTTTGCCTCGATCTGACGGATACGCTCGCGGGTAACGCTAAACTGCTGCCCCACTTCTTCCAGCGTGTGGTCGGTGTTCATGCCGATACCAAAGCGCATCCGCAGAACACGTTCCTCACGTGGGGTGAGGCTTGCCAGCACGCGGGTTGTGGTCTCTTTGAGGTTCTCCTGAATGGCGCTGTCCAGCGGCAGCACGGCATTCTTGTCCTCGATGAAATCACCCAGTTGGCTGTCTTCCTCATCCCCGATCGGGGTTTCCAGAGAGATCGGCTCCTTGGCGATCTTCATCACCTTGCGGACCTTCTCAAGCGGCATCTGCAGCTTCTCGGCCAGTTCCTCCGGGGTTGGCTCGCGGCCAATCTCGTGCAGCATCTGACGGGAGGTCCGCACCAGCTTGTTGATCGTTTCGATCATATGCACCGGAATACGGATGGTGCGCGCCTGATCCGCGATGGAGCGGGTAATCGCCTGGCGGATCCACCATGTGGCGTAAGTCGAGAACTTATAGCCGCGGCGGTATTCAAACTTGTCCACCGCCTTCATCAGGCCGATGTTGCCTTCCTGAATGAGGTCAAGGAACTGCAGGCCACGGTTGGTGTATTTCTTGGCAATCGAGATCACCAGACGCAGGTTTGCCTCGACCATCTCTTTCTTGGCCTGACGCGCCTCTTTCTCACCTTTTTGCACCTGCTGAACGATGCGGCGGAATTCGGAGATATCCAGACCAACATACTGGCCCACCTGAGCCATGTCGTTGCGCAGCTCCATCACCTTGTCAGAGGAGCGCTCCATGAACATCTGCCAGCCACGGCCGGACTTTTCAGACATGTCCTCAAGCCATGTCGGATCCAGCTCACGGCCACGGTAGGCTTCAATGAACTCGCGGCGGTTGATGCGCGCCTGGTCGGCCAGCTTCACCATCGAGCTGTCGATCTGCATTACACGGCGGTTGATGCCATAGAGCTGGTCAATCAGCGCTTCAATACGGTTGTTGTGCAGGTGAAGCTCGTTCACCAGCAGCACGATTTCCGAACGCAGTTTCTGATAGGTGTCTTCGTCCGCATCAGAGAAAGAGCCGTCTTCGTTCAGGGTCGCGGAGATACGCGCATCCTGCATGTCGCTCAGTTGGGCAAAGTCACGGGCGATGATGTCCAGCGTTTCCAGCACGCGAGGCTTCAGGGCCGCTTCCATCGCCGCAAGCGACATGTTGGCCTGTTCGTCCTCGTCATCATCATCGTCTTTGGCAATCGGGTTGCCGTCCGCATCCAGCTCCTGCTCCGCTTCCTGTTTCGGCGCGGTGGTCACATTGGCGGCTTCAGCGACAGGCGCAGCATCGTCCTCGTCGTCATCGTCACCCATCTGGTTGCCAAAGGTGGTTTCCAGATCGATCACATCGCGCAGCAGAATGTCTTCGGACAGAAGTTCGTCGCGCCAGATGGTGATCGCTTGGAAGGTCAGCGGGCTTTCGCACAGCCCGGCGATCATCGTGTTGCGGCCAGCTTCGATACGCTTGGCAATCGCGATCTCACCTTCGCGGCTCAGCAGTTCAACAGAGCCCATCTCGCGCAGGTACATGCGGACAGGGTCGTCCGTGCGGTCGAGCTTTTCGTTTCCGCCACTGGCAAGGGCCACGCCACGGTTGGCCGAAGAGGTGTCCACAACAGCGGTGGATTTCGCCTCTTCTTCTTCGGCTTCCTCATCCTCGATGATGTTGATGCCCATTTCAGACAGCATCGACATCACGTCTTCGATCTGCTCAGAGCTCACCTGATCGGGCGGCAGAACTTGGTTCAGCTGATCGTAGGTGATGTAGCCCTTCTCCCGGGCCTCGGCGATCATCTTCTTGACGGCGGCCTGGCTCATATCGAGCGAGATTTCGGCGTCCTGATCGGCGGGCTTCTGGTCGTCGGTGTCCTTGGCGGCCATTAAGTGCTCCTGCAAGTTCGGGCTGAAGGTGATTCGCTAGCGTCGAATCAACCGTTACACGGGGTGATTCGCAACCCCACAAAGCCCGTTTTCTTCATCTGTTGCTCACAAGGTAGAATCGACACCCGACTCGCGCGGAAATTATCCGCGTCGAGGTGGCTTCCCGCCCCGTGAAAAATCAATGTTTTCAGCCAGCGCATCCAGCGCCGCGCGTTCCTCTCTGTCGATCGGCGCCCCGTTGGCTCCGACCGCATAATCGCCGCCTTCTTCGTCCTGACTTGAGATTTTGGCCTTGTTGCTGTCCTCTGCGGCCTGTCCCAATCGCCACGTTACAGTTTCATCTGTCAAAGAATGCGCTTCTTCTTCCGCCTCTGCGATCTCCTGCCGTAAGCCACGTTCAGCTTTCAACTTGTTGAGTTCTTCTCTCAAGGTTTTGCGCGCAAGCGCTGTGTCGCCAGCACGAAGAACTGCAGGGGTAATCGCCACATGGGGTTGGCGCAGCAGGTTTTCAACCGCCTCCGGCCCAAGATATCCCTCAATATTGGCCCGCGGGTCCGGCGTGTTGGCAAATTGCATCAGCGCATCGCGCATCCGGGCGTTGTCCTGATCCAAACAATCCATGCTCTCGATTTCATATTCGAAATCATCCAGCATCTCAGGTGTCATCAGGGCCACCGCCAGCACCACGGCCTCGCGCACCCGCTGTTCCACCGCACCTTCGCTGGCGGCCAGCATCGAGACTTTGGTGCGCGCCTGTACCGTCGGTTGCGCGTTCCAGCGCCCGCGCTGAAAGCCGCCACGCTTGCCACCACCTGCCCCGCCGCCGCGCTGGGGCCGGAAGAGCTGAAAGCGCAGCTCTTTGATCGCATCGCCATAGTGGCTGCGGATTGACGGGTCCTGGATCAGTTTGATCTTTTCACGCAGTGTCTTGTCGAGCGCCGCCTTCCGCTCCGGGCTGTCAAAAATCTTGCCCTCAATCTCGCGCTGCCACAGCAGGTTGACCATGGGCATGGCCCCATCCAGCACCTTCTGCACCGCGCTCGCCCCTTTGGCGCGGATCAGATCATCCGGATCCTGCCCCTCAGGCATGATCGCGAACCGCAGGCTCTTGCCGGCCTCCAGCAGCGGCAGCGCCAGATCAATCACCCGCATCGCGGCACGCAGCCCTGCCTTGTCGCCATCCAACGCAATGATCGGCTCATCTGAAATGCGCCACAAAAGCTGCAGCTGGTTCTCGGTCACTGCGGTGCCAAGCGGCGCGACAGACGCGCCAAACCCTGCCTCACTGAGCGCGATCACATCCATGTAGCCTTCCGCCACAATCAGCGCCTGCCCTTTGCCGGCGGCCTCACGCGCGGGGCCGTGATTGTAGAGGCTGCGCCCCTTGTCAAACAGCTCGGTTTCAGGCGAGTTCAGATATTTGGCATTGTCATTGGGGTCCATCGCGCGACCGCCAAAGGCGATGCATTTGCCGCGCGCATCCCGAATGGGAAACATGATCCGATTGCGGAAGGTGTCATAAGGCTTGCCGCCCTTGGTCGAGGGTTTGGCAAGCCCGGCACCAAGGATCAGATCCGGCGCGACGCCTTTGCCGGTCAGATGATCCCACAGCCCCTGCCAGCCCTCCGGCGCAAAACCGATGCCAAACCGGTCGCGCGCCTCCTGAGACAGCCCGCGCCCATCGAGATAGGCCCGCGCCGCGCCGCCCGCTCCGGTGTTGAGCATCAGCCGGAAATGCTGTGTGGCCATCTCCATGACCTCAGCAAGCTGCGTGCGCCGATCCGCCTTTTGCTGGGCCTGAGGATCGCGTTTGGGCATCTGCATCCCGGCCTCTTCGGCCAGAATTTCCACCGCTTCCATGAAGCTGACATTTTCCGTCTCGGTGACAAACTTCAGTGCGTCACCCTTGGCGTGACAGCCAAAGCAATAGTAATAGCCTTTGCGGTCATCCACATGAAAAGACGCCGTTTTTTCATGGTGAAACGGGCACGGCGCCCACATGTCACCCTTGCCCTGATTGGATTTGCGCTGATCCCACATAACCTTGCGCCCCACCACTTGCGTGATGGAGGTGCGGCTGCGCAGTTCATCGAGGAATCCGGGTGGCAAAGACATGGGTCAGATCACATCAGACAGAGGGTCAGTTGGAAACGGACTTCTGCAATTCCTGTATCTGATCCCAATTGTCCAGACACTGCTGCTCAATCTGTGCGCCCAAATCGATCTTTTTGAGATCGCGCCGCTTCGCCTCATACACAATCGGGGCAAATTGCGGGATCGCCACATTGTAGCTCTCAGGCCAGCTCGGGTTGTTGGCCTTCAGATGCTCCTGCAGGTCGCGCTCTTTCACGCGGTTCAGACGGGCCTCCTGAATGGCTGTCATCACCGCGCCCTGATAACCGCAGACCTCTTCTTTGTTGTCTGCCGCAAAGGCCGCTGTTCCCATCATCGGGCCCAACGCCGCAAACGCCAAAATATACCGGACCATCCCCACTCTCCTGAATCACTTCTGATCCGGTGAGATTACCCCCGTGCTCCCAAGCTTTCCATCGCTGTTATGAGCTCGTGAACAAGGGTTTTGGCCATCGAGCGGAACGCCATGATCTGAAAGCTGCTGTCGCCGACCCGCGTGATCGACACGGTCATATGCCCCAAAAGCGTGCGCACAGTGTGCCCGCGCTTAAAGCTCTGGGGTCGCAGGTCCACCGGGACAAGCCGCGCCAGCACATCGGCACCCTGCTCTCCTTCCAGCCTCACAACCGCCCAAGCATCGCTCTGATCTGTCACCGCCGCGAGCCCGCTCAGATCTGCCGCCAGCGCAGGCCCCATCAGAAAGGCCTGCCCGCGCCCGCTCCAGATCAGCCGCTCGCCAGCCCGTCCCGTGCTGCGGTTGGGTTTGGGAAAGCTCAGCTTGTGGGTCGCCATAAGCGCCTCATCAACCGCTGCCGCCTGCCCTGCCAGTGGCGCAATCGAGGTGATTTGGCCTGCCTCAACCTCTTCAATGCGCATGTCGCCAACCCGTTTGGGCAGCAGGCCTTCACAGGCGGATTTTGCTTTCAATTCAATCACGCAACCGCCCTCCATCAGCATCAAAAAACACCGGATCGCAGACCTTACAGCGCGCCGTGACGCCCCGCAGATGATCCACCATCATCACCTCCTCACCATGACGCGCGCGCCCATTGCGCAAAAACGCCAATCCAAGGAAGCTTTCCAGCGTCGGCGAATAGCCCACCGAGGTGGTGTAGCCCTGCTCGTTTTGCCGCACAGGCTCCGCCTCAGGCGCAAACAGATGCGCCCCCGCCGTCAACTGCTTCACCGACCCCACCGGCATCAGGCCAACCAGCTGTTCACGCTCCTCGCCCCAAAGCCCGGGCCGTTCGCTCATGGTTTTGCCGATGCAGTCTTTCTTCTGGCTCACCATGCGCTCCATGCCGATGTCAAAGGCCGTGACCCGCCCGTGAATTTCCGCATGGGTGATAAAGCCCTTTTCGATGCGCAGCACGTTCAGCGCTTCCATGCCATAAGCCCCGCCGCCCAGCGCCTCGGCTTGGGTCAGGAGCGCGTCAAACAAGCTGGCACCATAGCGCGCTGGTACGGCGATTTCATAGGCATGCTCCCCGCTGAAAGAGATGCGGAACAGGCGCGCATCAACCCCGCCAATCTGAACGGAACCGCAGGCCATGAAGGGGAAATCGCTCTCCTCCAACGGCGCATCCAGCACCTCATTCAGCAGCGCGCGCGCCTTTGGTCCGGCCACCGCAAACTGCGCCCATTGCTCTGTGGTGCTGATCATCGCGAGATCCAGCTCCGGCCGCAGACATTGGTGCACATATTCCAGATGGCGCATCACCGTGCCCGCAGCTGCGGTCGTGGTGGTGATCACATAGTGGTTTTCCCCCATGCGCGCGCAGGTGCCGTCGTCCATCACCGTGCCGTCTTCGCGCAGCATCAGCCCATAGCGCACGCACCCCGGCTTCAATGTGCTCATGGTGTTGGTGTAAACAAAATCCAAAAACGCAGCTGCATCAGGGCCTTGCACGTCGATCTTGCCCAATGTGGAGACATCACAGATGCCCACCGCGTTGCGCACCATGGTGACCTCGCGATCGCAGCTTTCGCGCCACTTCACCTCTCCGGCGGTTGGGAAATAGCTTGGGCGGTACCAAAGCCCCGCCTCAATCATCAGCGCCTTGGCCGCGATGCTGGCCGCATGGCTGGTGGTGAAACGCTCCGGCGCAAAGCCTTTGCCCTGCGCCCCTGCGCCCATGGCGGCAATCGTCACCGGCACGAACGGCGGACGATAGGTGGTGGTTCCGGTTTCGGGAATGCCCCGCCCGGTCACATCCGCCAGAATGGCAAGTGCGCCGATGTTGGAGTTTTTGCCCTGATCCGGTGCCATACCCTGCGTTGTGTAGCGCTTCATATGCTCAACAGACTGGAAATTCTCCTTCGCCGCCTGTTTCACATCCTTCACCGTCACATCGTTCTGAAAATCAAGCCAGGCGCGTCCGCTGCCTGCGACGGCCCAATGGGCCTTCAGCGCGTAGGGGGCATCTTCTGCCTCCGGTGTTGCCACCTCAGAGGCATCAAGCCCCAGCTCTGCCAGCACATCGCGCGCCGCTGCCGCGCCTTCTGTCAGCGCACCATGGGTCGAGAATGTGCCCTGACAGGCCCCCGCGGTGCGCAATCCCGGGATTGCGCCGGGCACCGGCACAAAGCTCTCGATCTGTCGGCTCCATTCCGGCCGCCCGTTCATATGACAGGTCAGATGCAGCGTCGGGTTCCAGCCGCCGGACACCGCCAGACAATCGGTACGAATTTTCTCCTCACCGCTCACCGTGCGATAGGTGATGCTTTCCAGCGCTCGCCGACCGCCCGCGTTGCAGACCTCAGCCCCCGGGATCACGCGATAGCCCTCGCCCTCCGGCCCATCATGGCGCGTATCCAGCACCGCCGCCACATGTGCCCCGGCCCGGATCAGATCGCGCGCGGTGCGGTGGCCATTGTCGTTGTTGGTGAAGAGGGTGATGGCCTTGCCCGGCGCCACGCCATAGCGGTGCAGATAGGTGCGCACCGCCGCCGCGCCCATAATGCCGGGGCGGTCGTTGTTGCGAAAGGCGATGGGCCGCTCAATCGCTCCGGCACAGAGCACGGCGCCTTTGGCCACGATCCGCCAGAAACATTCGCGGGGTTTGTCGCTACGCGCAGGACCATCTACGATCCGCTCCAACGCGCCGTATGTGCCTTGGTCATAAGCCCCCGTCACCGTGGTGCGTGTCATCAGCCGCACATTGGGCATCGCCGCCAGCTCCGCCACCGCCTCTGCAGCCCAATCTGCGCCCGGCATGCCGCCGACCTCTTCGTCCTCACCGTTGAGCCGCCCGCCCATGCGCATATCTTCATCTGCAAGGATCACATCGGCCCCCGCGCGCCCTGCGGTCAGCGCCGCCATCAACCCCGCAGGCCCGGCGCCAATCACCAGCACATCGCAGAACGCATAGGCTTTCTCATAGCGCTCTTCACAGTTCCGCCCACTCAGCGCGCCAAGCCCCGCCGCGCGACGGATCATCGGCTCATAGAGCCGCTCCCAAAAGGCGCGTGGCCACATGAAGGTCTTGTAGTAGAACCCCGCGCCCAGAAACGGTGCCGCCAGATCATTGACGGAGAGCAGATCCATCCCAAGTGTCGGCCAACGGTTCTGGCTGAAAATCTCCAGACCCTGCCGCGCCGGGATCATTGTGGCGCGCAGATTGGGCTCCTGCCGGGAGCCACGCCCCAAGGTGACCAGCGCATTGGCCTCCTCAGAGCCTGCCCCCATAATCCCGCGCGGCCGGTGATATTTAAAAGAGCGCGCCACCAGCTTGATATCATTGGCCAAAAGCGCCGAGGCCACGGTGTCGCCCTCAAAGCCACTGACCGGTGCGCCGTCAAACTGGAAGGTGACCGGTTTGTCGCGGTTGATCTGCCCCTTGCCCGCAATCCTCATGCTTCCGCCTCCTCTTGGAGCGCCTGTTTGGCGTCGCGGGCCAGCGTCACATCGTAGATCTCATGGGTGAGGGTGTTGCGCCGTACCACAAGCCACGCCCCACAGCCCGCCTCATGCTGCCACAGATCGCGGGTCTCCCCCGCTGGGTTGTCACGGTTGTGCAGATAGTCATCCCACACCTCATCGCTGGCCTCCGGCGAAGGCCGCTGGAGCGCCACCGCGTCCCCCATATAGTAAAACTCGCGCCGGTCACGCGCGCCGCACACTGGACATGTCAATCTCATTTGCTGTCCCCCGTATCGCCTGGGCCCTCTTGCGGCGGCACCCCATCACGCACCAGAAGGGCACGTACGCCCGCACATTGGCGCGCATCTGCCCGGTAGAGTTTGTATTTGACCGCTTGGTCTGGTTTCTCCGCCAAATCTACCGCGCCACCACAGCTGCCGGTTTGGCCAACCATAAAGTAATTTGTCTGAATGGTGATGGCGTCGCCCGTGTCCCGTACGACTTGGAATCGGCCTCCGTCACAATCGACCACGCAGGTCGGACCACCTTCAAACTCATAGCACAATGCCGATTGATCCAGCACCCGCCCCGCATGGCGTGTGCCTGCCACATGGCCTTGCGCGGCAAACCCGACCTGCATCATGGCAGATTTGTTTTCAAACTGATTTTGGTAAACCCAAAGCTGCATCCAATCCACAACCTGCTGGGGTTGCGATGCCAGATGCGCGTCTGAATAGTCCCGCACATAGCAGCCCTCAGGCAGCCCATCCGCCAATGCAGGTCCAGCCAAAAGCGCAGCGGTCAGAGCCATCTTTTTCATTGCAGTCTTCATTGCTGCCCCCCTCAGTCTCAAAATATTTCAGTGCAAATTGTGCTGAGAGCCTGTGCCCTCTTCATCCATGATCCCAACCCCGGTGCGGAAGCGATCGAGTCGGAACTTTGCCGCCACCTCATGGTGCTGATCCGTGGCCATCAGATGCGCCATGCACCAGCCCGAGGCCGGCACCGCCTTAAAGCCGCCGTAGTTCCAGCCGCAGTCGATATAGAGCCCCTCGATGCCCTCCATCTTGTCGATGATCGGAGAGCCATCCGGCGTCATATCCATGATCCCGCCCCAACTGCGCAGCACCTTGGCTTTGCCGATCATCGGCATCAGCGTCATCCCCGCCTCCATGACATGCTCTTTCATCGGCAGATTGCCGCGCGCCGCATAAGAGGCGTAAAAATCGAGATCCCCACCAAAGACCAAACCGCCTTTGTCAGACTGGCTGATATAGAAATGCCCCATGCCAAAGCTGATCACATGGTTGATCACCGGTTTCAGCCCTTCGGTCACAAAGGCCTGCAGCACATGGCTTTCCACCGGCAGACGCCGCCCCGCCATCGCCGCCACCTGACCAGAGCGTCCCGCCACAATGATCCCCACCTTCTTGGCGCGGATCGCGCCGCGCGTGGTCTGCACACCTTTGACAACGCCACCTTCGATATCAATGCCGGTCACTTCGCAATTCTGCACCAGATCGACACCCCGGTCTGATGCGCCCCGTGCATAGCCCCAGGCCACCGCATCGTGGCGCGCGGTACCGCCGCGCGGATGGTACAGCCCGCCGTAGATCGGGAACCGCGCCTGTTTGAAATCCAGATAAGGCAGATGTTTGCGCACGCCTTCACGGTCCAGCAGGATCGCATCATCGCCCTGGTTGACCATCATATTGCCGCGCCGCACAAAGGCATCGCGCTGCCCATCACTGTGGAACAGATTGATCAGCCCGCGCTGGGAATGCATCACATTGTAGTTCAGATCTTCTTCCAGCCCTTCCCAGAGCTTCAGGGAATGGGAGTAAAACTCGCTGTTGCCCTGCAGGAAGTAGTTCGCGCGCACAATCGTGGTGTTGCGCCCCACATTGCCACCACCGAGATAGCCTTTCTCAAGCACTGCAACATTGGTCAGCCCATGGTTTTTGGCGAGGTAGTAGGCAGTGGAAAGCCCATGCCCACCACCACCGATGATCACCAGATCATATTCCGGCTTGGGCTCTGCATCCTGCCAATGGGCCTGCCAGCCCTTATTGCCGCGCAAACCTTCCGCGAGCACTTTCAGCCCTGAAAACCGCATGATCCGCCCCCCTGTTTCGTCACATCTCTCTGGCGCACAATACCGCCGCTACAAGCCAAGACGTGTCTCTGCGCACACATCCTCAGCCCGCATGAGCGTACCATGCGGCGCAAGATTTTTGATTGCAATCAAGGATGTCCTTACTGCGACGTTTCAGAACGCCAGCGACACAGCAATGCCCAGCAATGGCGCAGTGTCATAGCTCTCTTTGCGCACCGTGGTGCCGGTGGCATTTTCCACCTCCAACTGCCCGTCAAATTCCGCTCCGGCAAAGACCGCAAAGTTCATCGAAGGGCGTGGCTTGTAGTTGAGGCTCACCACCACCGGCACGCTTGTGTCTTCGCCCGCGCCACCGGGTGTCGCACCGCGATCTGACAGCGCAAAGCGATTGCTCTCCCGCCGTGCCGAAAGCGTCACCCCCCAGTCGTCATCCAGCGCATAGCGCAAAGACAGCCCCGGACCCTGCGAGGCCCCAAGCGTCGGCCCGGTCGTAAGACTGAACCGGTCAGAGATCTGCCAGTCAAGCAGCAGCGCAGGAAAGACATCGACATCCTCACTGCCCACGCCCTCAAAGGCGCCGATGGCAGGGCCAATCGTCAGCCGGTCATTCAAGGACCAGCTCACACCGGCAAAGGCCCCTGCCGTCACGCCGTCATCTGATCCCGCACCGGTTTCTGCGCGCTCCCGCAGCGTTGGCGCCACAAACCAGTTCATGCCATTGCGGTTGCGGCCCGCAAAGGTCAGCGACAGGCTGTTCTCCCGGATGCGCCCCCAGGGGGCCGCTGTGTCAAAGTCATAATCGGTCTGCCCAAGCGTTGCTGACAGGCCAACGCTCAACCCGTCGGAGCGCCGGTTGAACGACCCAAGCCGCAGATATCCCCGCTCCGCCGAAAACGCGCTGCCGGAGGACAGATCAGAGTCGCCTTGTGAGAGATAAGCACTTTCAAGCTGAAACACCCAACCTTCCGGCGCGGCCTCATTGCCCTGCGCAAACGTCTGAGACGCCAAACAGGCCAAAACGGCAATGGTGCATGATGCTCGGATCATTTCAGGTCACAGTCTCCATAAGCCCTTTAGAGGCTCTACGCATGGTTCAGTACGAAAGATCAGTCTGCTGGGCTTAGGATAGCACAGTATCGCTAAAATATTAATAAAAGTGATAAATCCTGCGTGAACACAGGGGCGCGGCCTTACGAGCCCCCCTAAGGCGTGGCGGATTTCCGCTCTTCTTTGGTCAGCACACGGGGTGTCACCACCGGCGCACCGGCGGTGTCAAACAGCGGCGTCTGCTTCACCTGCCCCCGCATCAAAGCGCTGAAGTGGCGGGCCAGCACCTGAAACCCCGCACGGTTGAACCCGTAGTCGCGCAACCGCTCCGCGCCCATCGGCGCATCCTGCGTGCGCACAACCGCAATCACCTTGCCAATGGCCTTGGCAACCTCAGCGCCCTGCATCGCCGGAACCCAGATCCCGACAAAGGCCAGCTTGGTGTGCGGCAGGCAATTGAACAACGGCGTGTCACAACACCCCGCGTACCAGCGCATCAGACCTTTGGGCGACAGCCGCAAGCAGGCCAGATGCTCTTCCCCCTTGGTGATCTGCAAATGCGCAGGGGTGGTCTGGAAAATGTCGCTGCCGCCGCGCGGCAACAACTGTTCTTCTGCGCCCAGCACGCGCGCGGCGGTTTGGCAGTCCGTGCAGTGACATTGCACATGTGAGCCCATACGCGGGCTCACATCTTTGAGCACGGCACCAAACCGGCCGCAGCGGCACCCGATATCCAGATCGACGGGCGCCATGCGCTCAGAGACCCTTCGCGCGGTAGCTGGCGGCCACTTTCTCGATCGAGACAAGATAGGCGGCGGTGCGCAGATCTTCCACGTCATCACGGGAATGCCAGACATCCCGCATAGACTGATAGGCAATCCGCATGGTGTCATCCAGACCAGAGCGTACCAGCTCCAGCTCGCCCGCCCCGCGCAGATACTTCTGCTTGAAGCCATCGGTGAGCTTATACTGACCGCCCAGCGCGGCGCTGATCTGTTCCAGCTCATCCACCACCAGCTGGTGACGTGCTTCTTCCTGACGGCGCTGCATCCGGCCAAAGCGGATGTGGCTCAGGTTTTTGACCCACTCAAAGTAGGACACAGTCACACCACCGGCGTTGGCATACATATCCGGAATGATCACAGTACCCTTTTTGCGCAGAATGTCATCTGCCCCCGCGGTGATCGGACCGTTGGCGGCCTCGATGATCAGCGGAGCCTTGATATTGGCTGCGTTCTCAAGGTTGATGACCCCTTCCAGCGCCGCAGGCACCAGAATGTCACAGTCTTCCTCAAGGATCGCCGCGCCGTTCTGGGTATAGCTCGCATCCGGGAAGCCGGACACACCGCCGTGCTTGGACAGCCACTGCTGCACCGCATCCACATCAATGCCATCCGGATTGTGCAAAGCGCCGTCGCGCTCGATGATGCCAATGATCTTGGCGCCATCTTCCTCGCTCAGGAATTTGGCGGCGTGATAGCCCACGTTGCCAAGCCCCTGCACAATCACGCGCTTGCCATCCAGAGATCCGGTCATACCGGCTTTCTTCACGTCAAGCGGATCACGGAAGAACTCGCGCAGCGCATATTGCACGCCACGTCCTGTAGCCTCGACCCGGCCGGAGATGCCGCCAGCGTTGAGCGGTTTACCGGTCACACAGGCGCGCGCGTTGATGTCCGTGGTGTTCATGCGGGCATATTGGTCCGCCATCCAGGCCATCTCGCGCTCCCCGGTGCCCATATCTGGCGCCGGAACGTTCTGCGAGGGATGGATCAGGTCGCGCTTGGCCAGCTCATAGGCAAAACGGCGCGTGATCTGCTCCAGCTCATGTTCGTCATATTTGCGCGGATCAATCCGCAGGCCGCCCTTGGAGCCGCCAAACGGCGCTTCCACCAGCGCGCATTTATAGGTCATCAGCGCTGCCAGCGCCTCAACCTCATCCTGGTTCACACCCATCGCAAAGCGGATACCGCCTTTAACGGGTTCCATATGCTCGCTGTGAACCGACCGGTAGCCGGTAAACGTCTGGATCTGCCCGCGCAGGCGGACACCAAACCGCACCGTATAGGTCGCGTTGCAGACCCGGATCTTTTCTTCCAGCCCGGGCGGAAGGTCCATCAGAGCCACCGCTCTGTTGAACATCAGGTCGACACTTTCCCGAAAACTCGGTTCTTGAATTGTGCTCATCTTTTTCCTCCCGACAAGCAAACGACTGCGACTCACCGTCACACCAATCGACTTAATCAAGAGTTAGGCGATAAGTCGGCCCGTGACGATAGAGGAATCCATGTCACAGTTGCGTGTCAGGGATGTTTTCAGTTCGGAAACAGAACACCGGTCAAATCAAAGACTGTATCCAAACCCTTACTGAAAAACAAAAAAACCTGCCTCAAGGCCGCATTAACCACCCGTTTAGGCCCCAATTCCGCCCCAATCTGCTTGGATAAGATCCTTGGCGCAAACCGCGACTCCGGTGGGAACTCCATTTTGATGCGTCGATACGAGGTGAGTAATATGAAACAGTTTACAGTCCGCAAACGGCGCACCAAAAGTCCCGGTCCAAGTGCCGGAAATCTGGGGATAATCACCCGTTTCCGCAAAGAGGAAGACGGCGTGATGGTCGGATTCGCCGTTGTGCTGGTCATCATGATGGTGATGATTGGCGGCCTGGGCGCCGACATCATGTTGGCAGAAATGAAACGCACGCGCCTGCAGCACACGCTGGACCGCGCCGTTCTGGCGGCCGCCGACATGGATCAGGAACGCGCGCCCGATGCGGTGGTAGAAGACTACTTTGACAAATCCGGCGTCGAATATGACAGTGTTTCGACATCTTCAGAGATCACGCTGAACCACCGCAAGGTCAGCGCCTCCGCCACCGTGCCCACGGTCCTGCGCAACAGCCAGGTTGGCGCGCGCTTCAAACGGGCCTGGAAAGGCGACGGCGAAGCCAGCGGCTCGTCGGCCGGAGAGGGCTCCGCTGATCAGCTTACCGACGCGACCAGCAGCACGCAGGATATCGGCAAAATCACCGTTTCTGCGACCGGCACCGCGATCGAAAGCATCGGCAACATCGAAATCTCTATGGTTCTCGATGTGTCCGGTTCGATGAACAGCAACAACCGCTTGACCAACCTCAAGATCGCGGCCCAAGAGTTCATCGACACCATGGATGACAACACCGAAGACGGCACATTGTCTGTTTCCATCGTGCCCTACGCAACGCAGGTGTCCATTCCTGACGAAGTCATGGCGGAGCTGAACACCACGGGTGAAAACGCCTATTCCAACTGCGTGAACTTCACCAGCGGCGACTTTGCCAATACAGAAATCTCGCCGACGGCCACGTACCAGCGCACCATGCACTTTGACCCGTGGTATCGCTATGACAACCGCGATGCGACGCCGACACCGGTGAACAGCTTGCCCGTCTGTGAGTTTGACAGCGGCCGTGAAGCCATTGTGCTGGAAAGCGACCGCACCACGCTGAAAAACTACATCTCGGCTCTCACCGCCCGCGGCAACACCTCTATCGACGTTGGCATGAAATGGGGTACCGCGCTGGTGGATCCGTCCTTTGAACCGATTGCGGCCAACCTGATCGAAGGTAGCCACATCTCCAGTGGTTTCGCAGATCGCCCTTATGAATACGGGACCAACGAGTCCCTGAAAGTGGTGGTTCTTATGACCGACGGTCAGAACACCAGCCAGTACTATATCAGAGACGACTACCGCTCAGGCGAGTCCAATGTCTGGTACAACGAACAGGAGGACTTCTACTCCGTCTATGTTGGCCAGGATGTGAACGACCAGGACTACGACGGCATCACCTCAGAGCCGCTGTTCTACTGGCCCTCGACCTATGAGTGGAAGAACTGGGCTTACGGTGAAGGTGTCTATGACAAGACCGAAACCAGCTGGGAATGCAGATCATACTACTGGAACGGTTCTTGCCGCCGCTATCGCCAGGTCACCACGACAGTTACCGTGAACGAGCCGGGTTCTGCAGAAGTCATCACATATCCTGACCTCTGGTCTTACACCACCAGCCGCTGGATTGCCGAGTATCTGTACCGCCCCTTCATGGGCTCCAACGCGGCCTACAACGACTGGCACTACGGTGTGCGCAGCTCCTTCAAAACGTCCCAGAAAGATGCGCGGACACGCGAAGTCTGTCAGGCGGCCAAAGATGCGGGCATCATCGTCTTCACCATCGGCTTTGAAGCCCCGTCAAACGGTCAGGCCGTGCTGAAAGACTGCGCCAGCTCCGACAGCCACTACTTTGATGTGAACGGTCTGGAAATCCGCAATGCCTTCGCAACCATCGCAACATCTATTCGCCAGTTGAGGTTGACCCAATGATCCGGAGACTTGCAAATCTGCCCCGCGCGTTCCGTCGCGACGAAGACGGCAGCACCACAATTGAATTTGTCATCATGGTGCCCTTCTTCATCGGTCTGTTCCTCTCCTCAGTGGAGCTTGGCCTGATGACCCTGCGCTACTCCTATCTGGAGCGCTCTCTGGATATGGCGGTGCGTGACATCCGCCTCTCCACCGGGTTCACCCCAAGCCATGACGAACTGGTTGCACAGGTCTGTGAACGGGCCTCCATCATTCCAAACTGCGAAAGCAACATGAAACTGGAAATGGTGACCCGTGATCCGCGCAACTATGTGTCGATGGATGAAAACACCATCTGCACCGATCGTTCCGAAGCCACCCAACCGGTCACCCGGTTTGAGGACGGCGCTGAAAACGATCTGATGGTGCTGCGCGCCTGCGCCAAGGTCACACCTATCTTCCCAACGTCGATGATCGGATCGGCGCTGCACAAAGATGACGCCGGTGATTACGCGCTTGTTGTCATGAACGCCTTTGTTCAGGAGCCTCGTTAAGCCATGAATATTCCATCTGTTTTCCAGCTCATCCGAGATTTTCGCAAAGACACGCGCGGCAGTGTCGCGGTGGAGACCGTGATCATGTGGCCGGCCCTGTTCCTCGCTCTGATGGCCATGGCCGTGCTGTTTGACGCTTACCGCGCACGCTCCACCACGGAAAAAGCCGCCTTTGCGGTGTCTGACATGCTGTCACGGGAAACCGCCGCAGTGGACTCCAGCTACATTGACGGTGTGCACACCCTGTTTGAAGAAATCTCCACTCTGCGTGGCGAGCAGGAGATGACAGTGAGCCTCGTGTCTTGGGACTCAAACACCAACGCCCACGATCTGGAGTGGTCGCACAGCACCTTGCCGTCACGCACCCTGACCGATGCGGATCTGCCCGAGCTTGGTGAGAACCTGCCAACGCTGGTGCCGGGGGAAAGCCTGATTGTGGTGCAAACCTTTGGCACCTACGCACCGCCGGTGATCATGAAGCGCTGGTGGGGCGATGATTGGGACGGCTTCCCGATGAACACCTTTGTGTTCACTCGCCCCCGCTTCGTGGCGAACCTCGCCTGGAACGGCGCCTGATCCACAGGCAGTTCAGTGCAAAACAATTTGAAAGGCGGCTCAGATCTCTGAGCCGCCTTTTTCCACCAGCAGCGCTTCCAAAATTTGCGCCATCGATTTGGCTTCGGAGCCGGGGGTGACACCGCCGATGCCAACGCGCTTGCCCAATGCCCACCACAGGCCCGGCTGCCAACGGCGGGTGCGCGATGTTTTCAGCACCACCGTGAACCCGTTGGATGGTTTCAGATCAAACATCCCGCGCTTCACCGCCGCAATATCGTTCAGAGGCGCAATCACCTCGCCACTGTCGGTCGCCATCCCTGCGCGGGTGAGCTGAATGGTGTTCTCTGTTGCGCGCCGTGTGCTCTCCGCGAGCCACAAAGACAGCACGCCCAAGACCAGCAGGAAGACCTGCCAGATCAGCGCTGGCGACGTGGCCAGCGCCAAATACACAAGCAAACCACCCAACAGGGCCAATGTGCCAATGCCAAACACCCGGCGCGGGCCGGAGGCTCGGATTGTGGCCAGCACTTCGGTTTCATCAGTTTGAGGAAGCATCTTCTCAGTCATCCTTTGTCAGAAACGCAGACCCCGAAAAACTTGAGCGCCGGGGTCTGCGTTTCAAATTTAGTGGTTAGTAGGGCATCGGGTGCGCGCGGTTGGCCGCGTTGATCTCTGCCAGAACCTCATCGCTCAGCGTCACCTCCGCGCTTTTGAGCAGATGCTCCAGCTGCGGCAGCGTGGTGGCCCCAAAAATAGAGGAGCACATGAACGGGCGCTGCACCGTAAAGGCCAGCGCCATATGCACCGGATCAAGCCCATGTTTGGCCGCAATATCCAGATAAGCCTGCACCGCATCAAACACCCGCGGGCTCACGCGCCCGCCCAGATCTCCGTTGATCGCCTTGCGCGATCCTTCCGGTGTCTGGCCGTTCTGATACTTCCCAGTCAGCAAACCGGTCGCCAGAGGGGAAAACGCCAGCAGCCCCACATCTTCGTTCAGGCACAGCTCCGCCAGATCAGTGTCAAACATCCGGCACAGCAGCGAGTATTCATTCTGGATCGAAGCCACACGCGGGGTGCCTTTCTCCTCGGAAAACCGCAGCCACTGCGCGGTGCCCCAGGCGCTTTCATTGGAGAGACCAAAGGCCCCGATGGTGCCGCGGTCGACCTCCGCCTGCAGCGCGTCCAGCACCTCCTCCATGTTTGCCAACGTCTCGGCCTTGTTCTGGGCGGACGGATCATATTCCCAGTTCTGGCGGAACATATAAGAGCCACGGTTGGGCCAATGCAGCTGATAGAGGTCGATATGCTCAGTTTGCAGCCGCTTGAGCGATCCTTCCACCGCCGTGCGCACCGACGCGCCGGTGATCGGCGCACCATCGCGGATGTGCTTCACCCCTGCCCCGCCGTGTTTGGTGGCCAGCACCCAGGCCTCCCGGCGTCCGGTCTTCGCAAACCATGTGCCGAGAATTTCCTCGGTGCGCCCCTGTGTCTCCGCGCTGATCGGGTTCACCGGATAAAGCTCAGCCGCGTCGATGAAGTTGATGCCATGGTCCAGCGCCATATCCATCTGCGCATGGGCGTCAGCCTCGTCGGTCTGGGTGCCAAAGGTCATTGTGCCAAGGCAATATTCAGAAACAGAGCGGCCCGTCCGGCCAAGCGGGTTCATTTTCATGGGGGGATCCTGTTGGAAATCGCGTTGGCGCGACATTAAGCCTTGGCGCGCGGGTTTCAAGGGGCCCACGCTTTCTGCTCCTGCAAAGCGCACAGGCAGGGACGCGCAAAGACGCCGCGCGTCCTGCCGCAAGTGCTCTCATGTTCTGCTACTACTCTGCTGCGCTGCGCGCCCTTAGGCGCTGATGCTGCCTTGCTGCACCATTGACGCGTCGCCGCCCTCACCCTCGACCCGTTCCAGAATGGCAGTAATCAACGCCTTCTTATTCACCGGCTTGGAAATATGCGCGTCGCAACCCGCATCCTCGGCCTGCTGGATATGTTCGCGCATGGCATTGGCCGACAGCATCAGGATCGGCATGCGCGGCAGGCGGCGTATTCTCTCCTGCACCCGGATTTCCCGTGTCGCCTCAAGGCCGTTCATCTCTGGCATCATCATATCCATCAAAACCACATCGGGCTTCCAGGAGTGATACAGCGCCACCGCCTCTTTGCCGTTGTTCGCAAAGGCCGTCTCACAGCCTGTGACCTTCAACAGCAGCGCGACGATTTTCTGGTTCGCCTTGATGTCCTCGGCAATCAGAACCCTGCGCCCTTTCAGACTGCCGGCGAATTTCTTGGCTGGCGCTGATGCGACCAACTTGGGTTCCGCTGGCTGTGCCCGCCGCAGCGGCAGCTCCACAAGGAAGGCACTGCCTTCTCCAGGCGCAGACACCACCGACAGGCGGCCACCCATCTGGCGCGCAAGAGAGGAGCTTATCGAAAGGCCAAGTCCGGTGCCGGAGTAGCCCTCGGTGCTGTTCCGGCCCTTTTGGTCAAACCGGTCAAACTCATCCGTTTCGGTGCGCGTCGGAAAACCCACGCCGGTGTCTTTCAGGGTGATCTGCAAAGAGGCGGTTTCGCAATCCGCCACACAACGCAGGCGCGTCGTGATCGCCCCCTTGGACGTGAACTTGACCGCATTTGACGCCAGATTGGACACGATCTGACGCACGCGCATATCGTCTCCCAAAACCGGAATGCTGGCCTGCGGGTCAATATCCACATGAAAGGCCACACCTTTGGCCTGCGCCGCCTCCGCATGGGGGGCCACCGCGCGCTGCAGCATGTCCTCCGGCGAGAACGGATGGTTCAGCAGCTCGCTTTTGCCCGCTTCGATCTTTGAGAAATCCAGAATGTCCGACATCTGACGCTCCAGCACCTTTCCGCTGTCAAAAATCATCTGGATGAGTTTCTTGTCCTCATCAGACAGGCCCGGTTTATCCAGCAACCCATCTGCAACACCGACAATCGCATTTAACGGTGTTCTGATTTCATGGCTGATGTTTGCCAGAAACGCCGATTTGGAGAAGCTCGCTTCTTCGGCAGAGCGTTTGGCCTCATCCAGCGCCTCACGCCGCTCCACCTCTGCGGTCAGATCGTGGCCTGAGGCGATAATCAGCGTTCCATATACGCGGCTCTGCCACTCGGTGTGGCGCACATTGCCATGCCCGTCGATCAGCCTCAGTCGTGCCGGATTTGGTACATGCGGGTCAGGAGGGGACTGCTCAAAATTGGGCACCTCACCGTGATCTTCGGGCTGCACAAACTCCAGAATATCCCGCCCGATCAGCTCTTTCTCATTCATGTGCACCAGCTGACAGAAAGCATGGTTCACCTGCTGAATCCGCCCCGACTGATCAAAGATACAATGCGGCGCCATGGAAACGTCAAAGAAGTTTGACACCAGCTTGGAGGCTTCCACACGCTCGGTCACGTCAAAGCGGATCGAGAGGTATTTCTCCACTTTGTCGTCTTCGCCGCGGATCGGATAGATCAGCGTGTCCACCCAATAGAGCCGCCCGTCTTTGCGTCGGTTGCAAATCTCGCCGCGCCAGATCTGCCCTTTGGAAATGGTCTTCCAAAGATCGACAAAGAAGTCTTTGTCATGTTCGCCCGAATTCAGAACGCGGTGGTCCGCCCCGATCAGCTCCTCTTCGGAATACCCCGAAATATCGAGCAGCTTCTGGTTCACACTTGTGATCCGGCCCCGCCGATCCGCCGTGGCGACAATCGCCGCCTCATTGAGCGCTCTGCTAGCGTGCTGCAGCTCCAAAACAGACATCCCCTGCGGCGAGCTCAGATGCCGGGGCGCTTCAGTACCTTCCTGTTCTTCAGATATCTCTCTGAATGACCCGGCAATCGCGATCACCTTGTCCCCGGAAAAGACCGGCGCACAGACCGCCTGAACCCACAGTTTGCGGTTCCGCGCGGTGACGATCTGCAGCGTCCCATTCCAGGGCGTCCCTGCCGACAGCACGAGATCAAGCGCCTTCTGCACCCCCTCACGATACTCCGGCACATAAAACTCAATCGCCTTGCTCAGATCCGGCTCAAAATCCGGGGCCACCTCATGGATCTGCTTGGTCTTCTCGCTCCACCAGAGCGCCTCTCGCTGCAGGTCAAGACACCAGTAGCCAACACCCGTGGCCTGCTCCATCGCCTGCATTTGGACTTTTTGCATTTGAACGAGAACCGCAGTGTCGCTCTGCTTTGCAATGAAGTCTTCCATTGATTGTGTCTCCTCGCCAAATAATCCGGCGCACTAAGCCGATCCGCAGGGCGGCGCACATAGGACAATCAAGAGAGGAAGAAAATAGTTTAATGTGACTCTTAGATAATTTTTTAGGCGGTAATCGGCCTGATTTCCGACGCGCGCTGCGCCCCGTCAAAAACCCGCTAAGCGCGCGTAAAATCGTATAGCGCTAACGGCGCTCAGCTATAATATATAAGTATATTTCCTTGGGCTACATAACCTCAAGGCCCGCGCTTTGACCACTGCAATTCAACCCTGATCACGCGCTGCAAACACGAATCCCAACAGGTTCAACAGCACCTGTGCTGCCAAGATCGCAGTCGATCCGCTCTGGTCGTAGTCCGGGGCCACTTCCACCAGATCGATGCCCACCACCTCATGGCGTTTGGCCAGCACCTGCAACATCTCAAGCACGTCATAGTAGAGAAAACCGCCATGGCTCGGCGTGCCTGTGCCCGGCGCAATGGAGGGGCAAAACGCATCGATATCAATCGTCACGTAAACCCGCGCGCCCTCAGGGATCTGCGCTATGGTGCCTTCCGGCCCGAGCCTGCGCGCCTGACGCACGCTCAGGATCGAGCTGCCCATGGCCCGCGCATCGGCATAACCCTCCTTGGCGGTGGAGCTCACGTTGCGAATGCCCACTTGGGTCAGCCCGGTCACATAAGGTTTCTCCGCTGCGCGCCGCATCGGGTTGCCGTGGCCAAAGCGCACCCCGTGGCGTTCGTCCACAAAATCCAGATGCGCATCAATCTGCAGCACATGAATATCGCCCTGATCGTCAAAGGCATTGATGCAGGGGATGTTGATCGAGTGATCCCCGCCGATGGTTACGGGCAGCGCCCCCGCCTTCAGAGCGGCGCGGACCCCAGCTTCGATATTGGCATGGCTTTTGAACGTGTCAGTGTGCACGATGTCCGCATCGCCCATGTCGACGATCCGTACGCTGGCTGGCAGATAGGTCTCGTCTTCCTCATGGTCATAAGCTCCCGCGTGGCCAAAGCTGAACAGCGTCGAGGCCTCCCGCACCGCACGCGGGCCAAACCGCGCGCCGCTGCGCCATTGCGTGCCAAAATCAAACGGCGCACCAAGGATGGCCACATCCGCGTCCAGCGCGTCCCAATCGGCGACATAAGGCCGCTTACCAAAGGTCGAAATCCCCACAAACGGCAAATCCAGCCGCCCGCTCTCATACCCGTGTCCCGCCATCTGCCGCTCCCTCTGTCTTGTTACACCGGAGCGTGACCGCTTTTGCCCGCGGCGTAAAGAAAAAGGGTGCAGCCCGCGCCGCACCCTTTTGATTTTTCAAGAAACTCAGCCGTTATGCTGCGTCTTCGCCCAGCCATTCCCAGGCGTTGATGAAATCACCGAGCACTTTGCTGACATCTTCGTCAGAGGCGTCTCCGGTGCGCTTCACTTGAGCGATCAGACCGCGCTTTTTGTCGTCAATCACGTGGTCGATATGTGCAGGCACGCCGGCTTTGGTCAGCGCCGCATCATAGACGCGGGTGATCGCCGCCTTGCGCAGGTCCGGCTTAAAGATCTTGCCCACCGCCGTCTTGGGCAGCTCCGGCATGATCTCCACATATTTCGGGTGGGCGGCGCGCTCGTGCACATGCACCTTGGCATGTTCCATCAGAGCGTCCTTGGTCACGCTCGCCCCCTCAATCAGCTCCACATAAACGCAAGGCACCTCACCGGCATGGGCATCCGGCTGACCAATCGCGCCCGCAAAGGCCACGTCATGGTGCGCCAGCAGCGCCTCTTCGATCTCTGCCGGGTCGATGTTGTGACCGCCGCGGATGATCAGATCCTTGGCGCGTCCGGTGATCCAGAGATAGCCGTCTTTGTCAATCCGACCCAAGTCGCCCGTGCGCAGATATTTTTCATGATGATACAGGTCGGCGTTCTTATCGGCTTCCGTATAGGTGTTCCCCGCAAAGACACCCGGATTGGAGATACAAATCTCGCCGACCTCATCGGTTTCGCAATCCAAAGGGCCTTCCGGCGTGTTCTTGATGATACGCACATCCGTATACGGGAACGGCACACCTACAGAGCCGACCTTTTTATTCCCTGTTGGAGGGTTACAAGAGACCAGACAGGTCGCTTCGGTCAGGCCATAGCCTTCCACGATGTCCACACCGCAGGTGCTTTCAAACCGTTTGAACAATTCCATCGGCATCGGCGCAGAACCGGAGAAAGCGGTTTTCACAGATGAGATATCCGCATCCACCGGGCGCTGCATCAGCGCGGAAACGGCGGTCGGCACTGTGATGATGAAGGAAATCTTCCAACGCTCGATCAGCTTCCAGAAGTTGTCAAACACCCCTTCCCCGCGATAGCCCTGCGGCGTCGGGAAGACCACATGCGCACCAGAGCTGATGGCGGCCTGCATGATCACATGCACCGCAAACACATGGAACAGCGGCAGCGGGCACATGATGTTGTCTTTTTCGGTGAAGAGCAGACGATGGCCCAGCCAGCCATTGTAGACCATCCCGGAATAGAGGTGCTGCGCCACTTTGGGCATGCCAGTGGTGCCCCCAGTGTGGAAATAGGCGCCCACGCGATCCACCTTGCTGTCTTCAAAGTCCAGCGTGGTGTTGTGTTTAGCGAGTTCCTTGTTGAAGTCTTTGAAATCCGCATGGTGCGGGCCGCTCACCTTCGGACGGATCAAAGGCACAATCCACGACTTTGGCGGGGTCAGATATTTGACCAGATCAATTTCCAGAACCGTGTGCACATGCGGCGCGTGGCGCACGGCCTCGGCCACTTTCTGAGCCACATCGGTCTTTGGGAAGCCTTTGAGCGTCACCACAACCTTGGCGTCCGTTTCGCGCAGGATCGCAGAGATCTGCTCTGGCTCCAGCAGCGGGTTGATCGGGTTTGCGATCCCGGCAACCATACCGCCCAGCAACGTAATCAGTGTCTCGTTACAGTTGGGCAGCACATAGGCCACGGTGTCTTTTTCGCCGACGCCCAGATCGCGGAACATATTGGCCGCCTGTGCCGTCTTAGCGTGCAGTTCAGCCCAGGTCAGCGTCTCAGCTTTGTCTTTGGAACCAGAGAAGATCTGATAGCTTACTGCAGGGCGGTTTGGGAACTTATCCTTTGTTCGCGTCAGCATCTCAAAGATGGTGACTGGCAAGTCGCGGTCTTCCCACGCCTGTTCTTGTTCAATTGCCTTCAGATCAGCCAAAGACTCAAAGCTCATAGTACTTGTCTCCCCCCTGTTGTGGGTTTTGCCACACATGCCCCACACATGTGGCGGTCCTTCCTCGCGATCTCAACAAAAACACTCAGCACCCGCAATGAGGCCAGTTGAACGTAAGGTAAACCGCAACCGAAACGTTACGTCATGATCTCCCTATACGACTGGAACAGCACCACCAAACTACTTTTCGGAGTTAGTCCTTGCGGCGCAGCCTCATGCATGCAGCCTACGCTGCACCGGCCGTAAATTGAAGCCTCGCAAGTTTGGCATAAAGACCGCCTTCAGCCACCAGATCATCATGGCGTCCCTGCGCCACAATGCGCCCCTCTTCCATCACGATGATCCGATCAGCTTTCTTCACGGTTGCCAGACGGTGGGCCACGATGATGGTGGTCCGGCTCTGTGCCAGCTCATCCACCGCCGCCTGCACCAAACGCTCGCTTTCCGCATCCAGCGCCGATGTTGCCTCATCCAGCAGCAGCACAGGCGCATCACGCAGAATGGCACGCGCAATGGCGATGCGCTGTTTCTGACCACCGGAAATCATCACGCCACGCTCGCCAAGCTGGCTGTCATAGCCCTCAGGCAGTGCTGTGATGAAGTCATGCGCCGCAGCCGCCTCGGCAGCGGCTTCCACCTCAGCATCGGTGGCATCAGGGCGGCCAAAGCGGATGTTTTCCCGCGCGCTATTAGCGAATATCACCGGATCCTGCGGCACCAGCGCCATGTGCTGGCGGAACTGATCCCGTTGCAGCTCAGCCAGCGGCATACCGTCAAGCGTCACCTGTCCCTCTTTGGGGTCATAAAACCGCTGGATCATCTGAATGATCGTGGTCTTACCGGCCCCAGACGGGCCAACCAACGCCACCGTCTCGCCCGGAGCAATGGTCAGATCAACCCCATCAAGGGCTGAGACATTCGGACGGGAGGGATATTGGAAAGAGACATTGTCAAAAGTGATCTCCCCGCGCACCGGCGCGGCCAGCGCTTTGGGCTGTTCAGGGTCATTCACGCTGTCCTGCGCAAACAGCAGCTCCACCAGACGTTCCGTCGCCCCCGCCGCACGCTGCAACTCGCTCCAGATTTCAGAAAGCGCGCCCACTGCGCCCGCCACCATCACGGAATAGATCACAAACTGCACCAGCACACCGACGCTCATGCCTCCGGCCCGCACGTCACGTGCGCCCATCCAGAGCACGATCACAACGCCGGTGAAGATCAGAAAGATCACGATCATGGTCAGCAGCGCACGGGTGTTGATCCGCCGCATCGCCGCTGCCAGCGACAGGTTGGTCACCCGGTCAAAAGCGTCACGAGATTGGGCTTCATGGGTGAAGGCCTGCACGGTCTGCACCGACAGCAACGCCTCAGAGGCATTGCCGGAGCTCTCCGCGATCCAGTCCTGGTTCTCACGGCTCAGCTTGCGCAGGCGCCGCCCCAAAACGAGGATCGGCACAATGACCATCGGCACCACCAAAAGCACCATCAATGTGAGCTTGGTGGAGGTGTAAAGCATCAGCACCAGACCACCGAGGAACAACAGCATATTGCGCAGCGCGATGGACACCGAGGAGCCGATCACCGACTGAATAACGGTTGTGTCCGTGGTGATGCGGCTCAGCACTTCGCCGGTCATCACGTTCTCATAAAACGCCGGGCTCATGCCGATCACGCGGGCAAACACCGCCTTGCGGATGTCGGTCACCACCAGCTCGCCAAGGCGCGTCACCAGCAGATAGCGCAGCGCCGTGCCCACAGCGAGCAACGACGCAAAGCCCAGAGCGGCGAGGAAATACTTGTCCAAAAGCGCATCGCTTTCGGTGCCAAAATTGTCCACCACGCGGCGCACCGCCACCGGCAGCATGAGCGAGACCGAGGCCGTCAGCGACAGCGCACAGAGCGCCAGAAACGCCAGCACACGATAGGGGCGCAAAAACGGGCCCAACCCGCGCAGCGCGCCAATGTTCTTGCTTTTTGCGCGGTCCTGGTCAGTTTCCGCGGCTTGTGGCCGTCTTGCCATCTGTCGCCCTTACTCTGGCTGAGGTGTTAAGCGTTAGTGACCAAGGAGCGCCCAAGGGTCAAGCGGTCAAAACCGCTACCGCGACAATAGCACCCCTAGAAACACGGCAAAGCGGCCCACCGACGGGTGGTTTGGAGTGTGTTTTATCTGAGGGAGATTGACCTTGGAGCGGGTAGCGGGAATCGAACCCGCACCTTAAGCTTGGAAGGCTCTTATGATACCATTTCACCATACCCGCCCGAGGTCCGGTTGATGTATTTCAGCGATTTGGGGAGGTCAAGAGACTTCCCCCATCCAATCGAAATTTATCGCAGATTTTTTGTCTCAGCCCTGCGCGATATGCGCCGTGGCCTCGATCTCTAACAGCGCCTCATCCTCCAGCAGATCCGCCACAACAACCAGTGACATGGCCGGGAAATGGCGCCCCATCACGGAACGATAAGCGGCCCCGATCTCTTTTTGATGCGCCATATACTCTGCCTTGCTCTTCACAAACCAGGTGAGCCGCGCGATGTCACTTGGCGCACCGCCCGCCGCCTCCACAACGGCGCGAATGTTTCTCAAGATCTGCGTCATCTGGCCAATGAAATCGTGATATTCAAAGACCTTCTGACTGTTCCAGCCAATCTGGCCTCCGATGTGCAGCGTGCCATCCTCTGCCAGCATGCCATTGGCATAGCCCAGCGCCGGGGCCCAGCCTTCCGGATGTATCTCCTTTAACGCCATCCTTCCCCCTCAGGTCACACGCGACCGCGTTTGATATTTTTCACTTTTCCACAGTTGGTTAGACATCACATCTTCAAGCACTTCAGCTGCGGCGATGATGTCTGCCTCATCCAGATAAAGCGGCGTGAAGCCAAACCGCATAATGTTGGGCGCGCGAAAGTCCCCGATCACCCCACGATCAATCAACGCCTGCATCGCCGGATAGCCGTGCTCAAAGGCAAAAGACACCTGCGAGCCGCGCAGCGTCGCCTCCCGCGGGCTGGCCAATGTCAGCTCCGGACAGCGCGCTTCCACCTCAGAGATGAACAGCTCAGACAGACGCACAGACGCCGCGCGCAAATCCGCCATATCCACGCCTTCCCAGGCCTTTAACGCTTCCTGCAGCACGGCTAGCTGCAAAATCGGCGGTGTGCCCACCCGCATCCGCTCTGTCGCGCTAGCGGGGCGGTAGTTCAGCTCCATGGCAAAGGGCGCATCATGACCCAGCCAGCCGGACAGCGCGGGCGCAATGCTGTCGACAATATCAGGGCGCACATAGATAAACGCAGGCGCGCCCGGCCCGCCATTCAGGTATTTATAGCTGCAGCCCACGGCGAACTCTGCACCGGATGCCGCAATGTCCACCGGCACGGCTCCGGCGGAATGCGCCAGATCCCAGATCATCACCGCGCCAACCTCATGCGCGCGCTTGGTGATCGCCGCCATGTCATGCATCCGGCCAGAGCGGTAATCCACCTGCGTCAGCATGACCACGGCCACCTCCTCGGTGATCGCGTCCATAACCTCGTCCGGCGCAGGCGTGCGCAGCGTGTAGCCCTGATCCAGCGTCTTGATCAGCCCTTCAGCCATATAAAGGTCTGAGGGGAAGTTGCCGATGTCGCTCAAAATGACCTTGCGCTCAGGCCGCATCTTCAGCGCCGCCGCCAGCGCCTGATAGACTTTGATCGACAGGGTGTCACCGGTGGCAACAGAGCCTTCCGGCGCACCGATCAGCCCGGCGATCTGATCCCCGACCACTTGCGGCAAGGCCATCCAGCCCGCCGAATTCCATGCCCGAATGAGCTGTGCGCCCCACTCCTCGGTGATGGTCTTCTGCGCCCGTTCGGCGGCCCCCTTTGGCAAAACGCCGAGCGAGTTGCCATCCAAATAGATCACGCCCTCAGGCACATCAAAAAGCTCTTTTCGGGGAAGCGAAACGCCCATCGTCATAAGTCTCCGCGCAGATGCCAAAGTTCCGGGAACAGCTCCACATCCAGCATCCTGCGCAGATACTGCACGCCCGAGGTGCCACCCGTGCCGCGTTTGAACCCAATCACACGCTCAACGGTCGTAACATGATTGAATCTCCATCGGCGAAAATAGTCTTCCAGATCAACCAGTTTCTCACCCAGCTCATAAAGCCGCCAGTGGGTGTCCACATCCTCATAAACGATCTTCCAGCGCGCCTGCACCTCTGCCTCGGCCTGATGCGGCTGGGTCAGTTGCGGCGCAGGCATCTTGGCGGCATCGCCATCCAGTTCCTCAAACAGAAAGCGGATCACCTCGTCATAAAAACTCGGCTGCGCCAGCTCGGCCTCCAGCACAGCTTTGGCCTCCGGCACATGCGCATGGGGTTTCACCATATTCGGATTGCGGTTGCCCAGCACATATTCGATCAGCCGGTATTGATGGCTCTGAAACCCGGAGGACGGCCCCAGCGCCTCGCGAAACGTGGTGTAATCCGCCGGTGTCATGGTGCGCAGCACATCCCAGGCCGAATTGAGCTGTTCAAAAATCCGGCTGACCCGCGCTAGCATCTTGAACATCGGCGCGAGATCGCGTGCCCGCAGCGCCTCCCGCGCGGCACTAAGCTCATGCAAGGCAAGCTTCATCCACAGCTCGCTGGTCTGATGCTGAATGATAAACAGCATCTCGTCATGCGCGTCGCTTTGGGGATGCTGCTGGCTCAGAATGCCATCCAGATGCAGATAGTCCCCATAGGACATCGCATCCGCAAATCCCATTTTCGCCCCATCCGTTGCCGGATCGTAAGCCTTTGGTGTCATGTGTTTTCTTTCAGTCTGAACCGTTGAATTTTTCCGGTTTCTGTCTTGGGCAGCGCCTTGGTGAACACCACAGAGCGCGGATATTTGTAAGGCGCAATTGCCGCCTTCACATGGGTCTGCAGCGCCTCGGCCAAAGCCGCATCCCCGGCAAAACCTTCCGCCAGCACAACATGCGCCTGCACGATCTCGCCGCGCGCCTCATCGGCCACGCCAATCACCGCACATTCCGCCACGGCCTCATGGCCAAGCAAAGCGGCCTCCACCTCCGGCCCGGCGATATTGTAGCCCGAGGAGATGATCATATCGTCATTGCGCGCGGCAAAATGGAAATAGCCATCCTCATCCTGCCAAAACGCATCGCCGGTGATGTTCCAACCATCCCGCACATAGTCCGCCTGCCGGTCCCCGCGCAGATAGCGGCAGCCGGTTGGCCCGCGCACCGCCAGCCGACCAACCTCGCCACGTGGCAGCGTCGCGCCATCAGGCCCAATCACCTTCGCCTCATAGCCGGTCACAGGCTTGCCGGTGCAGGCCGGGCGATGATCGTCAAAGCGGTTGGAGAGGAAGATATGCAGCAATTCCGTCGCCCCGATGCCATCCAGCATCGGCTTGCCGGTCTTCTCCATCCAGGCGTCATAGACCGGCGCAGGCAAGGTCTCCCCCGCACTCACCGCGGCGCGCAGGCTAGAGAGATCCGCGCCTTCCTCCATGGCCGCAAGCATCGCGCGATAGGCCGTCGGCGCGGTGAAACACACCGTCGCCTTATAGGTCTCGATGATCTCGATCATATTGGGCGGCGTCGCCTGCTCCAGAAGCGTTGCCGCCGCCCCAAAACGCAGTGGGAAAATCGCCAACCCGCCCAGCCCAAAGGTAAAGGCCAGCGGTGGCGAGCCAACAAACACGTCGCTTGGCTGCACATCCAACACCTCACGGGCATAGCCATCCGCAATGATCATCAGATCGCGGTGAAAATGCATCGTGCCTTTGGGCTGCCCCGTGCTGCCGGAGGTAAACCCGATCAGCGCCACATCATCCGCGCTGGTGGCAACCGTTTCAAACATCACAGGTTTTTCCAGCGCCAGCCGGTCCAGCTCCGCATCATGATTGGCGGTGCCGTCAAAGCCGATCACCTGCAGCCCGTCACACTCAGCGGCACAGGCCTCCATCTCTTCCAACAGGCGCGTGTCGCAAATCGCGTGGCTGATCTCTGCGGTCTGCACATATTTGGTCAGCTCCACCGCGCGCAGCATCGGCATGGTGTTCACCACCACCGCCCCCGCTTTGGTCGCCGCCAGCCAGCAGGCCACCATGGCCGGATTGTTGGCAGAGCGGATCAGCACCCGATTGCCGGGTTTCACTCCCAGATCTTCGACCAGCACATGCGCCAGCCGGTTGGTCCAGTCGGTCAGCTCCTTATAGGTCCGCCGGCGTCCGTTCCCGATCAGCGCGGTGTGATCACCAAACCCTTTGGCCACCATCCCATCGGTCAGCTCCCAGCCCGCATTGAGCTGTTCCGGATAGTCAAATCCCGCCAGTAGAAGTTCGGGCCAGAGCGCTTCATCCGGCAGGTTGTCCCGCGTGAATGTGTCCTGATGTGCCGATGGTCCCAACATGTTCAAACACCTCCTGCCGCATGCGCCGCCAATGTCTGACGCGCGATCACCACACGCTGCACATCGCTGGCCCCTTCATAAATCCGTAGCGCGCGGATCTCGCGATAAAGCCGCTCGACCACCTCGCCGGATTTCACACCATCCCCGCCAAACAGCTGCACCGCCTTGTCGATCACCTGCTGCGCGTGATCGGTGGCAAAGAGCTTGGCCATGGCGGCCTCTCGTGTCACCCGCGGGGCGCCGCTGTCTTTGGTCCAGGCCGCGCGGTAAATCAGCAAGGCAGCGGCATCCACGTCCAACGCCATATCCGCAATATGGCCCTGCACCATCTGCAATTCACTCAGCGGCGCGCCCTGCACCTTGCGCACCTGCACCCGCGCCAAAGCCTCATCCAGCGCCCGCCGCGCAAAGCCCAGCGCAGCCGCGGCAACGGTGGAGCGGAACACATCCAGCACCGACATCGCGATGCGAAATCCCTGCCCCGGCACGCCAATCAAGGCCTCTGCCGGAACGCGGCAATTGTCAAAACGCAGGGTCGCAAGCGGATGCGGTGCAATGGTTTCAAGCCGCGCCACCACCGACAGCCCCGGCGTGTCCGCTGGCACCACAAAGGCGCTCAGCCCCTTGGCGCCCGCGCCTTCTCCGGTGCGGGCAAACACGGTGTAGACATCGGCAATCCCGCCATTGGAGATCCAGGTCTTCTCGCCATTGAGAACAAACCATTCCCCCTCACGCGTTGCCGTCATCGTGCTGTTGGCCACATCCGACCCCGACTGCGGCTCCGTCAGCGCAAAGGCCGCAATCGCCGCCCCCGCGCGTGTTTTCGGCAGCCACGCCGCTTTCTGCGCCTCCGTGCCAAACAGCGAAATCGCGCCGGTCCCCAGCCCCTGCATGGCAAAGGCGAAATCCGCCAGACCGTCATGCCGCGCCAGAATTTCCCGGCTCAGGCAGAGGCTGCGCACATCGAGCACGCCATCCATGGACGCCGTGGCGTTCAGCAAACCCGCCTGCCCCATCCGCGCCACCAGATCACGACAGCTCTTATCCACATCGCCATGATCCACAGCCCCAAGCGCCTCAGCCGCCCAGGCCTCCACCTCATGCGCCCGCGCGCGATGGGCCTCCTCAAAGAAAGGCCAGCCCAAAAACGTCTGATCCGCCAAGTCAAAGCCTCCTTTGCTTCCTCTTGCCCCAAGTATCCCGGGGGTATGGGGGCTGGCCCCCATTTAAACTTGTCTGTGAGCGCCAGCCCCCAATTAAGCCTGCGCGCAGCTCAATCCCCCACAAACACCGGCCGTTCCTTGGCTACAAAAGCCTCATACGCCCGCCGAAAGTCCTGCCCCTGCATGCAAATCGCTTGCGCCTGCGCCTCCGCCTCGATCGCCTGCTCAATCGACATGACCCATTCCTGCGCCAGCATCGTCTTGGTCATCATATTGGCAAAACCCGGCCCCGCTGCGATCCGCTGCGCCATGGTCTGTGCTGTGGCGTAGAGCTCTTCTGCGGCCACCAGCCGATTAAAAAAGCCCCAGCGCTCGCCTTCCTCAGCCGTCATGGCACGGCCCATATACAGCAGCTCTGCCGCGCGGCCCTGCCCGATGATCCGCGGCAGGATCGCACAGGCGCCCATGTCACAGCCCGCAAGCCCGACACGGTTGAACAGAAACGCGGTCTTGGCCTCCGGTGTGCCGATGCGCAGATCGCTCGCCATGGCAATGATCGCCCCGGCCCCGGCGCACACGCCATCCACCGCCGCAATGATCGGCTTGCCGCAGTTCACCATCGCCTTGACCAGATCACCGGTCATGCGGGTGAAGGCCAGCAGCTCTTTCATGTTCATCTCTGTGAGCGGCCCGATGATCTCATGCACATCGCCGCCAGAGCTGAAATTGCCGCCATTGGGGGCAAAGACCACCGCCTTCACCTCATCATCATAGGCCAGATCGCGAAACCAGTCGCGCAGCTCGGCATAGCTGTCAAAGGTCAGCGGGTTTTTCCGCTCCGGCCGGTTCAGCTGCACCGTCGAAATGCCATCCACAACCGTGCAAAGAAAATGCTCCACATCTGTGCGCATCGCTCAGATCTCCCTGTCTTCCAAAGTCTCAATCAGTCGCTCAAGCCGCGTGGCCATGCCGTCCACATCCTCCGCGTTAAGCCCGCCCAACATCTCGTCAATCCAGCCTTCATGGGTGTCCGCATGCTCGGCAAAGGCCGCGATGCCTTTCTCGGTCAGCTTCACTTTGGAGGCACGGCGATCCCCCGGCACCGCCACCCGCTGCGCCAGACCTTCCTCAGAAAGCTTGTCGACAATGCCCGTGACATTGCCATTAGAAACGCGCAGCAAATCGCTGATCTCGCTCATCTTTTTCCCTTCAGAAAAACGCGCGAGAACGCTCATCACATCAAAGCGCGGCAGGGTGCTGTCAAACTCCCGGCGCAGACGGCGGCGCACCTCATCCTCAATCATGCCCGAGGCCTTCAGCAGCTTCAGCCACAACCGCAGACGCGCTTTGCTCAGCTCACTCATATCTCGCCTCCCGACAGGCTCATCGCCGTCCCATTGACCGAACGCGCGGCCTCACTGCAGAGCCACAGCGCCGCACCCGCCACCTCATCTACCTCAATAAACCGCTTCTGCGGATTGCCCCGCATAAGGCTCGCGCGCGCTTTGTCCACGTCCATCCCGGTCTTCTCCATGATTTTGGCAACAGAGCGGTCCAGCATCGGTGTGTCCACAAACCCGGGGCAGATCGCATTCACGGTGATCCCGCTCTCCGCCATCTCCAGCGCCGCAGCGCGGGTCAGCCCCACAACCCCGTGTTTCGCCGCGCAATAGCCACTCACATAGGGGTAGCCTTTCAGCCCCGCGGTGGAGGCCACCGCAATCAGCCGCCCCCAGCCCGCGCTCTGCATATCGCCCAGCGCCGCCTGCCAGCTGTTCATCACACCCAGCAGGTTCACCTCCAACATGCCCCGCATCTGATCGGGCTGCATCTTGGCAAAAGGCACGCTGTCTGCCGCTCCCGCATTGGCCACGGCTACCGCGACGGGTCCGGACAACGCACGCGCCTCAGACATTGCTGTGCCCAACGCGGCGGCGTCGGTCACATCCGCCACTTTCCAGCCAATGAACCGGTGTCTGCCGGCCACCTCGCGCAGTGGCCCTTCGCGTCTGCCCACAACGGTGACCCTTGCACCGGCGTGCGCCATCGCTTCGGCAATCGCCGCGCCGACGCCGGTGCCACCGCCCGTGACCACCACATGTTTGCCCTCAACACTCATACCCGGATCATCTCCGCTTCGCGGTCGGCCAGCCGCCAGGCCTGATCGCGCCCTGCCTCATAGGGCAGCGGCCAGTTTGCCTGCCGATCCCCGATCCGCGCGGCCTCATGCAGCGTCCAGTAAGGATCGGCCAGATGCGGGCGTCCAACCGCCACCAGATCAGCGCGCCCAGCCATCAGAATGGAGTTCGCGTGATCGGCCTCATAGATATTGCCCACCGCCATGGTCGCGATCGCTGCCTCATTGCGGATGCGATCCGAGAACGGCGTCTGGAACATGCGCCCATAGACGGGTTTGGCCTCGGTGCTGGTCTGCCCCGCACTCACATCAATGATGTCGGCCCCCGCCGCTTTGAACGCCTTGGCAATCTCCACCGCCTCCTGCGGTGTCACCCCATCCTCACCAAGCCAGTCATTGGCCGAAATCCGCACTGACATCGGCTTTTCCGCAGGCCAGACCGCCCGCATCGCCGTGAACACCTCCAGAGGATAGCGCAGCCGGTTCTCAAAACTGCCGCCATAATCGTCTTTGCGCTGATTGCTCACCGGAGAGATGAAGCTCGACAGAAGATAGCCATGGGCCGCATGCAGCTCGATCATGTCAAAGCCCGCGCGCTCCGCCATCTGCGCCGCAGCCACAAACTGATCGCGGATCATGTCCATATCTGCCCGCGTCGCTTCGCGTGGCACCGCATTCTGCCCGCTCCACGGGATCGCTGAGGCAGAGATCAGCTCCCAATTGCCGCTTCCCAAAGGCGCATCCATCTCTTCCCAGCCCACTTGGGTGGAGCCTTTGCGCCCCGAATGGCCAATCTGGCAACAGATCTTCGCCCTCGTCTCCTGATGCACAAAATCCGTCAGCCGCGCCCAGGCGGCCTCATGCTCCGGTGCGTAAAGCCCCGGACAGCCCGGCGTGATCCGCCCCTCTGCACTCACGCAGGTCATCTCGGTAAAGACCAGCCCCGCCCCGCCTTTGGCGCGTTCGCTATAGTGGATCAGATGCCAATCCGTCGGGCAGCCCTCAACCGCTTTATATTGCGCCATCGGCGACACCACGATGCGGTTTTGCAGGTCCATCTCGCGCAATTTATAAGGCGCAAACATCGGTGCCCGCACAGGGGCATCTTTTGAAACGCCCGCCTGCGCCTGAAACCAAGCCTCCGCACTTTCAAGCCAATCTGCATCGCGCAGACGCAGGTTTTCATGGCTGATCCGCTGACTGCGCGTCAGCAGCGCATAGTTGAACTGCACCGGATCGAGATCCAGATAGCGCTCAACCTCCTCAAACCATTCCAGCGAATTGCGCGCCGCCGATTGCAGCCGCAACACATCCAGCCGCCGCTCATCTTGGTAGCGCTCAAACGCCGCTGCCATGGTCGGCTCGCTGTGCAAAAACTCCGCCAGCGCAATCGCACTGTCAAAGGCCAGCCTTGTGCCGGACCCAATAGAGAAATGCGCCGTGGCTGAGGCATCGCCCAACAGAACCACATTCTCATGATGCCAGGTCTCACAGAGCACACGCGGGAAGTTCATGAACACCGCCGAGCCCCGCAAATGCGCGGCATTGCTCATCAGATCATGTCCACCGAGGTGATCGGCAAAGACCACACGGCAGGTCTCCACAATCTCTTCTTTGGACATGCCTTCAAACCCGAAGCTGTCCCAGGTCTCCTGCCCGCACTCCACGATGAAGGTCGCTGTGTCATCATCAAACTGATAGACATGCGCCCAGATCCAGCCATGCGCGGTTTTCTCAAAGATGAAGGTGAAGGCGTCGTCAAATTTCTGATGCGTGCCGAGCCAGACAAACCTGCAGGCCCGCACGTCGATCTCCGGCTTGAAGTGTTCGGCATAGGCCTCCCGCACCCGGCTGTTCAGCCCATCACAGCCCACCACCAGATCATACTCTGCGCGGATCGCCTCGACATCGTCAAACTCCGCCTCAAAGCGCAGCTCAACCCCAAGCTCCCTTGCACGATCCTGCAGCAGGATCAGCATCTGCCGCCGGCCAATCCCGGCAAACCCATGCCCGCCAGAGACCGTCCGCACCCCGTCATGCACCACCGCTATGTCGTCCCAATAGGCAAAGTGATCGCGGATCATCTGCGCGCTTTTGGGATCATTTTGGGAGAGGTTCTCCAGCGCGTCATCTGACAGCACCACGCCCCAGCCAAAGGTGTCATTGGCGCGATTGCGCTCAAACACCGTGATCTCATGCGACGGGTCGCGCAGCTTCATGGAAATGGCAAAGTACAGCCCGGCGGGACCGCCGCCCAAACACGCAATACGCATACACCCCTCCTGATGCGTCTTTCGCGAGGCCCAAACGCCCCGTCACACACTCAGGCTAGGGTGAATCGAAATTTACTTCAAGCTTGAAATTTCAAACTTAAAGATTTCTCCTGCGTGGGGTTTCCAAGCCCCCGCTGCCGAAAATCCATTGCACGGCGCGCAGGCCCATGG
Organism: Shimia sp. R9_1; assembly: GCF_017743775.1. Lineage (NCBI taxonomy): Bacteria > Pseudomonadati > Pseudomonadota > Alphaproteobacteria > Rhodobacterales > Roseobacteraceae > Shimia > Shimia sp. R9_1. Next base: position 294,515 of record NZ_JAGHRN010000001.1, read on the forward strand.
TTCGATCAAAGTCCCAAAACGCAAAGGACACGCCATGACCCTGCCCGCAACAATGTCCGCCATGATCCTCACCGGCCACGGAGATATGGACAAATATGAATGGCGCACCAACTGGCCCGTACCACAGCCGGGCGCTGGCGAAGTGCTTGTGCGCGTGCGGGCCTGCGGCATGAACAACACCGATGTGAACACCCGCGCGGGCTGGTACTCAAAGGCGGTCACCGGCGCGACGTCAGGTGCCACCGAGGAAACACCTGACGGCGAAGACCCCAGCTGGGGTGGCAAACCGCTCGCCTTCCCCCGCATCCAAGGCGCAGACATCTGCGGCGAAGTGGTGGCTGTGGGCGATGGTGTCGCCGCTTCGCGCATTGGCGAGCGCATCATCACCGATTGCTGGGTGCGCGACCCGGAGGATCTCACCGACAAAACCAAAACCGGCTATGTAGGTTCCGAGATTGATGGCGGCTTTGCAGAATATTGCGTCCTGCCCGCGCGCAATGCGCTCAAAGTGGTTTCGGACCTCTCAGATGCCGAGCTTGCTACCTTCTCCTGCTCCTACTCCACCGCCGAAGGCATGTTGACCCGCGCGCAGGTCACGGCCGCTGACACGGTGCTTGTGCCCGGCGCATCCGGTGGCGTTGGCGGCGCGCTCATCCAATTGGCCAAACGGCGCGGCGCGCGGGTGATCGCCATGGCCAGCGAAGCCAAACACGCCGCTGTTGCCGAACTTGGCCCCGACCGCATCCTGCACCGCGCGCCAGACAACCTGCGCGCCGCTTTGGGCGCTGAGAAAATCACCGTGGTCGCGGATGTTGTGGGCGGCCCCTACTGGCCCAAGCTTATCGACATTCTGGATCGCGGCGGGCGCTACACCTGCTCTGGCGCCATTGCCGGGCCGATGGTGGATCTGGACCTGCGCACTATGTATTTGCGCGACCTCACGTTCACCGGCTCCACCGTGATCGATCTGGAGGTCATGCCCAACCTGATCCGCTACATTGAGGCCGGCGAAATCAAGCCCGCGCTTGCCGCCACCTACCCGCTCTCAGAGCTCAAAGCGGCGCAATCTGCCTTCATCGCGAAAGAGCACACCGGCAATATCGTGGTCACGCCCTGAGCATGTCTGTTGACGCCTATTTCGCCGCGCTCCCCGAAGCCCCAAGCGCCCAGCTCTCAACGGTGCGCGCGGTGCTGCATGGCGCGGCAAAGGCGAAAAACATCACGCTCAGCGAAAGCCTGAAATGGGGGCAGCCCAGCTTTGCGCCGCCCCGTAAGCTGGGCACCCCCGTGCGCTTGTCCTGGTCCGAGAAATCCCCGGACCATTGCGCTTTTCTTGTGCATTGTCAGACCACTCTGGTGGAAAGCTGGCGTCATATGTATGCCGCGCGCTTCACCTATGACGGCACCCGCGCCGTGCATCTCCCGCTTGCGTCAAGCTTGCCTGAAGATGCCCTGCACCAGATGGCCGTCATGGCCTTCACCTATCACGCAGCCAAACCTTGAGCCTTCTGCGCCGCACCGGCCACATAGGTCTGTGCCACCGCGCGGTCATCGCCCATCATCATCAGAACAAACAGCTCCTCAGCGAGCGTTTCGGCAGCCTCCATCCGCAGCGCCATGGCAGAGGTCGCACGCGCATCGAGCACCACAACATCCGCCGCACTGCCCACCTCAAGCGTGCCAATCTCATCCGCCATGCCAAGCGTCTGCGCATTGCCGCGCGTGATCCAGTGAAACGCCTGATAAGGATGCAGCGCCTGCCCCTGAAGTTGCAGCACCTTGTAGCCCTCATTCAACGTCTGCAGCATCGAGTAGCTTGTGCCCGCGCCAATATCAGTGGCGATCCCGCTCTGAATGCCCCGCGCCTTCAGCCCTGCCTGATCAAACAGGCCGGAGCCGAGAAACAGGTTGGAGGTTGGGCAAAACACCGGATGCGCCCCGGTCTCTGCCAGCGCATCGATCTCGCGCGGCTCCAGATGGATCGCATGGCCCAGAAACAGCTTATCGGTCACCAAACCGGCCCGCTGATAGACATCCAGATAGTCCCGCGCCTCCGGATAGAGCTCCTTTGTGAAGGCGATCTCAGCTTTGTTTTCGCTCAGATGCGTCTGCACAAAACAGTCCGGATGCTCCGCCACCAGCGCGCCAGACATTTCCAGCTGTTCAGGGGTCGAGGTGATCGCAAACCGTGGCGTGATGGCATAGCGCGCGCGGCCCCGACCATGCCATTTGGCAATCAGCCGCTTGGTCGCGTCATAGCCCTCCTGCGCGCTGTCCATCAGGCCCTCTGGCGCATTGCGGTCCATCATGGTTTTGCCGCCGATCATGCACATGTCGCGCCGTGCGGCCTCGGCAAAGAAAGCCTCAGCAGAGGTTTCATGCACGGAACAAAACGCCATCGCGGTTGTGGTGCCATGACCGGTCAGCTGATCACAAAACGCCGCCGCCATCCGCGCAGCATGGTTGGCATCCGCAAAGCCCAACTCGGCGGGGAATGTGTAGTTGTTCAGCCAATCCAGCAGCTGTGAGCCCCAGCTGGCAATTACCTGCACCTGCGGGAAATGCAGATGCATATCAATGAACCCCGGCATCAGCAGATGCGGACGGTGATCCACCACCTCCGCACCCTGCGCCTTGGCCACCACATCGACGTGCGCGCCCATGGCGATGATCCGGCCATCCGAAATCAGGATCGCGCCATCCTCAAGATATTGAAAGCTCGCCACATCTTCGGGCCACTGCGGCTCTGCCACAAAGTTCAACACGCGTCCGCGCAACAGTTTTTGCACCATTCTTTGACCTCTCTAAGGCCGCCTCACATGGTGGGTGAGACAACCGGTTCTGCGGCAGGTTCAGAGGTCAATGCCGCGATCACATCTGCCACAACGAGGGCTGCAATCACGGACGGCCGCTTGTCGCGGCTACCGCGCACCCCCGGGACCATCCCGATGGGGCAATTCAGTGTTTCCGTGCTTTGCCCCTCACAGTGCGTGCGGGCAAAACTCTCAAATTTTGCACGTTTGGTGGCGGACCCGATCATCCCCACCCAACATGCGTTTCCTTTTGCAAGCGCTTCAGATGTCAGCAGAAAATCCAAAGCGTGATCATGCGTCAGGACGATGAACGCACTACCTTGAGGCGCGCTGCGCACCTCGGCTTCCGGCAATGCGGTCAGGCGCTTCTCAACAGAAGCGCCTGCCATGTCAAGCTCCTCTGCGCGGCTGTCCACCAGCAGGCAACGCACGGGCAAATGCTGAAACTGATCCGCCAAGGCACGGCCCACATGGCCCGCGCCAAAGACATAGACATGGGGCAGCGCCGCCTCAGAGCGTGTGACTTCCGCCACTGCCTCTTCCCGCGCAGCCGCGTCCATCCTTGTCAATGTCAGCTCCACACGCCCGCCGCAGCACTGGCCGATCTCCGGCCCCAGCGGCACATCCATGTGGCCGGACTCCGTGCCAAGGCGCAGCAGTTTGCGCGCCTCATCCAGCGCCATGTATTCAAGCTGTCCGCCCCCAATAGTGCCGGTCATGGCGTGGGGCGCGACAAACATCACAGCGCCTTCTTCGCGGGGCGAGCTGCCCCGCACACGGGTGATCTCCACCCGCATCACCGCGGGTTCGCGGTCCAGAAATGCTATGAGGTCAGCCGCTTTCATCCGCGCATCCGCTCCACCGCCATCAGCACACGCTCGGGCGTGGCCGGTGCATCCAGACGTGGACATTCAGCGTAGTCCGCGACCGAGGCCACCGCCATGCCCAAGGCTTCAAACACACAGATCGGCAACATAAACGGCGGCTCGCCCACCGCTTTGGAGCGTTTGATGGTCAACTCGCGGTTTTCCGACCAATCGGCCAGATTGACGTTGAACTCGCGCGGAAGGTCCCCGGCCAGCGGGATCTTATATGTGCTTGGCGCGTGGGTCTTCAGCTGGCCCTTCTGGTCCCACCAAAGCTCCTCGGTGGTGAGCCAGCCCATGCCCTGCACAAAGGCGCCCTCAACCTGTCCCTTGTCCAGAACAGGGTTCAGCGACTTGCCCACATCATGCAGCACATCGGCACGATCCACCGTATACTCGCCGGTCAACGTATCCACCGAAACCTCGGCCACTGCCGCACCGTATGCATAGTAATAGAACGGACGCCCCTGCCCCTTTTCGCGATCCCAATGGATCTTTGGCGTTTTGTAGAACCCCGCCGCCCAAAGCTGCACCCGCGCCATATAGGCCTGTTTGATAAACTCGCCAAAGGTGAACACCTGATCGCCCACATGCACCTCATTAGGCGCAAACTTCACAAGCAGTGCATCCACACCGAATTGATCACAGGCCCAGCGGATCAGCCGCTCCTTGATCTGATCACAAGCGTTCAGCGCCGCCATACCATTCAGATCGGTGCCGGAGCTCGCCGCCGTGGCGGAGGTATTGGGCACTTTCTCCGTGGTGGTTTTGGTGATCTTGATGTGATCAATATCCACCTGAAACGCCTCAGCCACCACCTGTGCAATCTTGGTGTTCAGCCCTTGGCCCATCTCTGTGCCACCATGGTTCAGCATGATGGAGCCATCATTGTAGATATGCACCAGCGCGCCGGCCTGATTGTACCAGGTGGCGGTAAAGCTGATCCCGAATTTCACCGGCGTCAGCGAGATGCCTTTGCGGATAATCCCACCTTTGGCGTTATGCGCGAGCACCGCTGCGCGACGCGCCTGATAATCCGAACTCTGCTCCAGTTCCTCCACCAGCCGCGGCATGACATTGTCTTCAACCGTCTGGTGATAAGGCGTCACATTGCGATCCGTGGTGCCGTAGAAATTCGCCTTGCGCACCTCCAGCGGGTCTTTGCCAAGCTTATAGGCAATCTCCTCGATCATCCGTTCCGCAGCAACAACTCCCTGCGGCCCGCCAAAGCCGCGAAAGGCGGTGTTGGAGACCGTGTTGGTCTTCATCGGGCGGCTCTGCAGCTTCACATGCGGATAGAAATAGGCGTTATCCGCATGAAACAGCGCCCGATCCGTCACCGGACCAGAGAGATCAGAGGTCCAGCCACAGCGCGCAGCAAAGACATTGTCCACCGCCTCAATCCGGCCCACATCATCAAAGGCCACGTCATAGTCGACGACAAAATCATGGCGCTTGCCGGTGCTCTCCATATCCTGATCGCGGTCAGGGCGGATTTTCACCGCGCGGTTCCACTTCTTTGCGGCCAGCGCCGCCACGGCGGCAAACTGGTTCATCTGGCTTTCCTTGCCGCCAAACCCGCCGCCCATGCGCCGCACATTCACCACCACCGCATTGTTGGGCACGCCCAGAACATGTGCCACCATATGCTGTGCCTCACTGGGGTGCTGGGTGGAGGAATGCACGATCACATCGTCATCCTCACCCGGCATGGCAAAGGCAATATGCCCTTCCAGATACATGTGATCCTGCCCGCCAATGCGCATCTGCCCGGCGATGCGATGGGCCGCATTGGCCTGCCCCTCAGCCACATCCCCGCGCTGCAGGGTCATCGGATCGGTCACATGCGGATAGCCCTTGGTCACCGCCTCATCCGCTTCAATCACGTGATCCAGCGGCGCATACTCGATCTGCGCCAGCTCCACCGCGCGGCGGGCAATGTCGCGGCTTTCGGCCACCACGGCAAAGAGCACCTGCCCCCAGAACTCGACCTTCTCGGTGGCAAAGAGCGGCTCATCATGCCGCCCCGTGGGGCTCACATCATTCACGCCCGGCACATCCTCAGCGGTCAGCACATCCACCACCCCGGGGGCCGCGCGCACCGCGCTCACATCCATCGAAACGATCTTCGCATGGGCCACTTTTGCCGTGCCAAAATAGGCGTGCAAAGTGCCCACCGGCTCGGCGATATCATCACAGTAATCCGCCCCGCCGGAGACATGTTTGATCGCGCTGTCATGAATAAGGTCGGTGTGCGCCGAACCACGGATAGAGACATTCTGTTTCATCATTCTCTCCTCACGCGCTCGCCAGACGGGCATCTTCGCCCTGCTGTTCCAGCCAGAACCGGCGGAACAGGTTCTGTGCCACTTTCATCCGGTAATCCGCTGTTGCGCGCATATCGCTGAGCGGTTGGAAATCCTCCGGCAGTTTCGCTGCCGCCGCCAGAAGGCTGGCCTCGCTCCAGGGCTGGCCAACCAAAGCCGCCTCTGCCGCCGCTGCTCGTTTGGGCGTGGCCGCCATGCCGCCAAAAGCCAGCACCGTTTGGGTGATGATACCATTTTCAACGGCAACATTCATCCCGACCGCCACGGAGGAGATATCTTCCTCGCGTCGCTTGGAAATCTTATAGGCCGCATGATGCGCCCCAGCACTCTCTGCTGACAGGCGCGGAATGGTGATGCTCTCCACAAACTCACCGGCAGCGCGGTCCTGCTTGCCATAGGCAACGAAGAATTCTTCCAACGGCAGCACCCGCCGTACATCGCCTTTGCGCAGGGTGATCGACGCACCAAGCGCAATCAGCACAGGCGGCGTGTCGCCAATCGGGCTGCCGTTGGCGATATTGCCGCCGATCGTGCCCATATTGCGCACCTGCCAGCCGGCAATGCGATCCCAATAATCCACCAGATGCGGATAATGCTGCGCAATCACATCCTGCGCCTCGGTGTAGGTCACCCCGGCGCCAAATGTCACCGCATCGTCGGTCACTGCAATTTCTTTCAGCCCGTCAAGCTGGCCGATGAAAACCGCAGGCGAAATGCGTTTCAGAAACTTGGTCACCCAAAGCCCCACATCGGTGGAGCCCGCCACAATAGTCGCCTCCGGCTCGGCTTCCAGAACCGCGGCCAGATCATCCACATCCGCAGGCAGGATTGCGCGACTCTCGCCTTTGGCCACTTCCACCCGCGCGCCGTCTTTCAGCCCGCTCAGTTTTGCGGCCACCGACTCGCGCTCAGAGGCCAGATGTTCGGCAGATGCTGTGCCATATTCCGTCACCGCCTGCGCAGCGCGAATGATCGGCGCATAGCCGGTGCAGCGGCACAGATTGCCCTGCAGCGCGGTTTCAACCTGCTTCACGGTTGGGTGCTCATAGGCCATCCACAGCGCGTAAAGCGACATCACAATCCCCGGTGTGCAGAAGCCACATTGGCTGCCGTGATGCTCCACCATCGCCTGCTGAACCGGCGACAAACGCCCATTGGGGCCGCCAAGATATTCAATGGTCACCACGTGACAGCCATCCAGAGTCGCCAGAAAGCGAATACAGGCATTCACTGTCTCATAATGCAGCCCCTGCGGTGTCAGCCGCCCGACCATCACGGTGCAGGCGCCACAATCGCCCTCCGCACAGCCTTCTTTGCTGCCCGTAAGGCGTTGATCAATCCGCAAAAAATCCAGAAGCGTGTCGTCCGCTCCCACATCGGAAAGAGAGACCTCACGGCCGTTGAGTAAAAAGCGTATTTCGCTGCGGTGCTGCATCCTGACCTCTTGCTGGGAGTCGGCACTTAGGTGGCCACAAACTACTCTATCTGCTCTTTCGTCTTCAATGAAACGAGGGTTTTGGAAAATCTATTTCAATGATTTGTTGAAAATCACCCGCCATTCCGGCAGTAAACTGTCCCTCAGCCACATATGGAGCGAGAAATGCCGTATCTTGAAAGCCTGAGAGTCTTTGTGCGTGTTGTGGAGCTTGGCTCGATCACCTCTGGTGGGCGGGATTTGCGGCTGACCCCGGCCGTGGCCTCAAACCGGGTGAAGGAGCTGGAGACCCGTTTGGGCGTGCGTTTGTTCAACCGCACCACCCGAAACCTCTCGCCCACTGAGGTCGGCAAGGTGTTTTATGAACACGCCCGCAAAGTGATCACCACCTTGGAGGAAGCCGAAGCGGTGGTGGCCGGGTTCTCCGACAATCCGCGTGGCACCATCCGGGTCACCGCGCCCTTGGGCGTGGGTCGCCGCATCATTGCGCCGCTCATCCCCGCCTTCACTGAACAGCACCCGCATGTGGACGTGCGCCTGCGCCTGTCCGATCGCACGGTGGACATGTTTGAGGACGGTCTGGATGTGGCCTTTGTCCTTGGCGAGCTGAAAGACAGCAATCTTAAGCTGCGCAAAATCGCCGATTGTGAGCGCGTGCTTGTGGCCTCTCCGGACTATCTCGCCCGCGCCGGAACCCCGCAAACCCCCGAAGATCTTCTCGCCAATCACAACTGCCTCTTGCTGCGCTTCCCGCGGTCGCCGGAATATTTCTGGACCCTGCAAACCGAAGCAGGCCCGCAGAAAATCGAAGCCAAAGGCCGGTTTGACGCGGATGACGGGGATGTGCTCACCCAATGGGCGCTTGAAGGGGCCGGGATTGCCAACAAACCGCGCTTTGACGTCTCCGCCGATCTGGCCAGCGGCGCGCTGGTTGAGGTGTTGCCTGACACCCCGCCACTGCCTGCATCTTTTGGTTGCCTCTATCCGCACCGCAAGCTGCAAGATCCGAAAGTGCGCCTGTTTGTCGATTACATCGCCACCGAAAGCCGCAACCGCATCGCCCAGCTATAGAACCTTTTTCAGCAGGAAAATGAGGTTGAACTCTTCTTCTTAAGACTCTGGCAACCTTATCTTTAAGCGCAGGCTGGGTGCGCCCCCAAATGAAAAAGCCCCGCAACACGCGGGGCCGTCATCTCGGCATTTCAGCGCTGCTCAGGCGCGCAGATCAGGATCCCACCGCCAGCGGGCCGTTTTCGCGCAGCTCCGGCCGATAAAGCGTGAAGGTCGCGCGCCCATCGTGCTTGGAGGCATAAAGCGCCGTATCCGCATCATCCATCAGCTCTTCAACGCTGGTGTCCGCCGTGCCGGTGTAGATCGAAATCCCCACGCTCGCAGAAACCTCGCACACCGCGTCCTTATAGGGCACCGGTGCCTCGACCTCTTTGATGATCCGCTCAGAAATCCGGCCCAACACCTCCTCATCGGTGTTGCCCTTGATCACCAGCACAAATTCATCGCCGCCCACACGGGCAACCACATCCGCATCACGGCTGCTTTCCACAAGCACCCGCGCCACATGCTGCAGCACCACATCGCCCGCCGCGTGGCCTTTGGTGTCATTGACCTCTTTGAAGAAGTCCAGATCCACATGCAGCAGGCCAAAGGGCTTACGCTCTTCCACCAGACGCGGCAGGATCAGATCCAGCGCGCGGCGGTTTTTCAGCCCGGTCAGCGTATCGGTGTAGGCCTGTTCTTCCGCGGCAACCTTGGCGCCCTGCAGGCGCTGGTTGAGCTTGCGGCTGGCCTCCATGGCGGCGGATTTGGCCTCCACCAGATAGAGCATCTCAATTGTCAGATCGGTGGCCGCAAAATCCGCCGCATTCAGATCATAGTCGCGCACCGCATCCAGGATCGAAATCCCGAAACTCAGGTTCACAACCGCACCACCTTTGCCGTCGTGCATCAGCACGCCTTTTAGTCCGGTCGGCGGATCAGAGCGTTTCTTGAGGTGCAGTTTCTCACCCGCCGAGGCCATCAGGCGCGACATGGATGTGATGGCATGTGGGCGGTTCAGTTCAAAAACGTCAAAGAAGCCCGCGCCGATCAGCGCCTGATCCGGGAAAATCTTGGTCAGCGTGGGGCCCGCATGGGTGATGCGCCCCTCTTTGTCGAGCTGCACATGCATCGGACACATCACGTCCAGCATTTGCGTCATCTCACAGATCTGGTCCAATTCGCTCACTGGGCACGCGCCCCCAACTCAAACTCACGCCCACTGGCAAAGGCATTCACAACCAGTGTGATATCGACCACCTCGGCATCCTGCTCCGCGCCCTTGTGCTCCAGAAACACCAGCGCGCCATAGTCATCCGCCATGGTGCGCAAAATGCCAATCATCACATGGCCAAACCCCAGCTGAGGGTGTCGACAGGTCAGGCTATAGCATTCCGATGAATGCTCACGAAGTTCCATACTCGGCAGAATAAGGTCATCCACCGCCAATCTCGCGCGTTCCGGCAAATCATCCAGCGAATGCAGAAAATCCACAAAATCCACGCCGCCAAAGCGTAACAATCGCCTGAGCGCTTCGACATTCGGGTGGGTCACAAGATAGGTGCCAATGTCCTCAAGCACCGTTTCAAGCGGCGCACCAATAACCTCTGACGCGGCTTTGATCAGGTCTTCGGTCACGCTGTCTTCGTAGTGCAGCATGGCTTCAAAATCGGTGGTGTCCACATCGGCAAGCCGGCACACCTCAACCCACCGCGGCTGACCATAGCTGTCGCGGACAAAGCACTGAATCGCTCTGTTGATCAAGCCGTGCATGCATTCACCTTTCTTACCAAGACCCATAAGATCAGAGCGGTGTTAAGATTTCCCCAACGCGCCCAAAACTAAAACTCTGGTGTAAGCTCCATATCACCGATCCACAGCGATTGACGACTGCTCGGAGCCACCTCAAACTTTCCATCCAGTATATCCCTCAGTTGTCTGAGGGTCACCCGATCACCTTCTGATCTGGCGATTTTTTCTCCCACAGCGAGCGATCTCCCGACCTCATACACGCTAAATACGTCAACTTTGCGTGCTGCCACTGGCAAAAACAGGATCCCTACACGCCCAGCGTGTGTAGGATGGAAATCGCCAAACAGCAAAACGCATCCGGGATCCGGCGCGCTTTCGCAAATATCCGCCCAATCTTCCAAACGATAGAGCGCAATATCGCTCATATCCCGCGCGGTCACCACCGCTTCCGGCGGCAACACCGTCAGATTGGCGGCAAATCTTTCTGCAGGTGCAACTCGCGCATTACCATGAAAGCCCTGCGCATATTCCCAAGAGCTCTCCGCCGACTGCGCCGCCTCCACGGCGGCCTGCCACTCGGGTTTACCGGCGGCAAAATCCGCGCTCAAAGCAGCCAATCCGGCCTGCCCCGCATGGCCCCATTCCGCCTGCATCTCCCAAAGAGCCGCATCCTGCGGCGTCACCTTATCTGCAACGATACGCGCCAGCTGAGATTGGGTCGAAATGCGCTCCACATTCAGCACCGGCGTCTGCCAAAGCGCCAGCAGCAACAGCACGCCCACCGCGATGGTGATATTGGCCTGACGGATACGCGCCATCCACGCGCCGCGCAGCACCACGGCCACCGCATAGCTCACCGCATGCAGCCCCACCACCAGCACCGTACAGGCCGCCGCTAGCCGCGCCGGTGTCCAGCCGTATTGCGCCACGCGCAGCCACAGCGCGTAGCCCGCCAGCCCGGTCAAAACCGGCAACAACAACGCCAAGGCCGAGGTCGCAGCCCGCATCAACGGTGTTTGCACCGCATCCACATCGCTGCGGTCCAGCGCCACGCTGATCAGCGTGATCATGGCCAGCGCCACCGCAAGCAAGGTTGTGGCGCGGCTCAAATTGCCAAACAGATCGCCCGGCGCCTGCATCAAAGCCGCGCCCACAAACACCAGCACCACCACCAGCACCACCGGCACCAGAAGGCGCAGCAGACGCATCACCAGAAACGGCGAAATATAGTCGCGCAGCTCATGCACCACGGAAAGGCCAACGCCCAGCGCCGCGCCGGAGATCACAAAGGCCGCGCCCTCAATGTCCAGGAGATCCTCAATGATGGTGAGACCCACAATCTCCAACAGCGCATTGCTCAAGAAGATCACCGCCCAGATCAGCCCGACAAACAGCCAGGCCGCCGAATAGCGCACAAGAATGCCCCAGCTCACATCAAACAGATGGCCATAATCCCGCAGGCTATGACGATCCCGCAGCGTCGCGGCGGCAAAGGGCGTGCCAATCAGAAGAAACAGCGCCCAGGCGATGATGGGATGCTGCGCTGCGCCAAAAGCGTCCAGTGTGTCAAAGCGCAGCCCAGACCATGTCAGCAGGGCCGCCGCCAGCGCAGAGAGACCAAGTGCTGGCAAAGCAGCACGGACAATGCGATGCGGGCCGCTCAGCCCCATCAGCACTGCAAAAAAGCCGGAAACAAATCCCGTCAGGGCAAGATAAGCCAGTGGATGGCTGACAATCTCATGCGCTTTTTCAATCAGCGCCCAGATGGCCAATCCAGCCAAACCGCCCACACCAGCCATTTCCGCACGCCCTGCGGCCGCGTAGCCTTCCCGCTTGTGCATGGCCTACCTCCAACCAAACTTGCGGACTCTCTATATCGGGTTGGCGATAAAAAACAACGTCTTGATAAGCTTACCTTGAAGTGAGGCGACCTGCCGCCACCCCGCCGCAACCCCACTGTGTGCCACGTCTCAGAAATCTGTGGGCGCGCCGCCTTCGGCTTTGCGTCGTTCAACAAATTCGGCCAATTCCTCGCGGATTGCCGCGTCCATGGGCGGTTCCTCATATTGGCTCAGCACGTCCTTGAAGATGTGATGGGCGCGTTCGGCGGTCCATGTGCCGCCCGCCGCCTGAAAGGCTTCAAAGTTGCGCCAGTCCGAAGCAAAGGGCTGATAAAACGCGGTGGTGTAGCGCTCCTGCGTGTGATCGATCCCGAAGAAATGCCCGTCAGAGCCCACCTCGCGGATCGCCTCCAGCGCAACCTCCGCCTCTCCCGTGGCCCAGATATCCGGCTCCAGATAACGCTGGATCATCTGCACCACTTCGCAATCCATGATGAACTTCTCAGGGCTGGCGATCAGCCCGCCCTCCAGCCATCCGGCGGCGTGATAGACCATATTGGTGCCCGACTGCACAGCACTCCACAGGCTGTTGGAGGTCTCCCACATGGCCTGACCGTCCGGCACATTGGCCGCGCAGACGCCGCTGGCGCGCATCGGCAGACCGTAGAACCGCGCCATCTGACCGGTCATCTGGGTGGCGCGCATATATTCTGGCGTGCCAAAGGCGGGCGCGCCGGATTTCATGTCCACATTTGAGGTAAAGGTGCCAATCGCGCAGGCCACACCGGGGCGGATGTACTGCGCCAGAGCTACCGCGCTCAAGGCCTCCGCCAGCGATTGCGCCACAGCGCCCGCCATGGTGACCGGTGCCATCGCCCCCGCCAGCGTGAAAGGCGTGACCACCAGCGCCTGATTGCGCCGCGCCAGCCGCATCCAGCCATCGATCATCGGCTCATCATGTTTCAGCGGCGAGGTGGAGTTGATGTTGGTGAAGATATGGGGCCGCGCTTCAAAGGCCTCATGGCTCAATCCCGCGGCAATCCGCACCATCTCCATGGCATCTTCCACCCGCTCCGCCCCCAGCGAATAGGTGTGCACCGCCTTGTCGGTCAGGGTCAGCGTGTCAAACAGCACATCCAGATGGCGCACAGAGGCATGGATGTCCTGCGGCTCCACCGGATAGCCACCAGAGAAATGGATACAGTTGAAAAACTGCGTCAGCCGCAGCAGGTCCGCACATTGCGCCCGCGTGCCCGGCACTTTGCGGCCCAGCTCCAGATCCCAGTAGTTTGGCGGACTCGACACATTGCCAAACAGAATGTGCCCTTCCCCCATCACCAATTGCCGATCCGGGTTGCGCGGGGTCAGGGTCCAGCTGCGCGGCGCCTTGGCCACCATCTCCATGACAAAGCTGCGGTCCATGAACACGCGGTCCTCCACCACGCGACAGCCTGCCTCTTTCAGGATCTGGAGCGCTTCGCCGTTGAAGAACTGAATGCCAATTTCCTCAAGGATACGCATCGCCCCATCATGAAGGCGCGCCACCCCGTCCTCTGGCAAAGGCTCCGTCGGCCGATCCGTGTTGACCGGCAAGCGCCATGGCGTCTGTTCCAGACCAACCGAACGCCCGCGCCGCGCGGCCCGTCCGCCGCTGCGTTTGCCTCTGCGGGATGTCTCTTCTGCTTCAGACATGGCGCTCTCCTTCTCCGCGTCCTTTTCAGGAAACGCTGACGCGCCCGAGATTCCTGCGCTTTTTCGACAAAACCTGTCGCTTTTGAACTCCGCCAGCGCCTTGAGGACCGAGCGCAGCCCAAAAGAAAACCCCGCCACCTCTTGGTGCGGGGCCTTCTTAAGCTCTCACTTGGGCGTGTCTGCCGGTCAGATCAGGCGCCCAGCCACTCCGGCAAATGGCCAATGTTGGGCAGCACCACATCCGCCAGCGGAGCGAGCTCGGCCTCTTCTGCCACGCCGGTCAGCACGGCCACGGTCTGCATGCCTGCCCGCCGGCCGGCCAACAGATCATGGCTGCTGTCTCCAACCATCGCCACCCGCGCCGGATCAAGCGCCACATGCCGGGCAAAGGCCAGCAGCGGGTCCGGATCAGGTTTCGCCCCAAAGCCGCTGTCAAACCCGGCGATGAAGTTGAAACGATCCACAACCCCGGCTTCCTGCAGATGCGCCCGCGCGCCAAATTCCGTGTCATTGGTCATCACGCCAAGCTTGAGACCCTGCGCGATAAACCCGTCCATCAACGGCCCAAGCGGCACCGCCGGTGCAAGCGAGGCCTCTGCCGCCTCAAGCATCAACGTGTGCTCAATCGCGTCCACATCACCGCCCGGCACCACGCTGGCCACAGCCTCAGCCGCCTCGCGGTTGGTGCCCGCAATCACAAAGCTCTCCGGCAGAAAGGCCTCCGCACTCAGGTCAAACTGCAGCGCACCTGCGATCTGCGCCGCCAGCTCCGCATCCCCATCGGCAAAGCGCGTGATCATCCGCGCTGCCCAGCCGTTCCACGTCGCACCAAAATCAAACAGCGTGCCGTCTTTATCAAACAGAAGCCCGTCTACCCGCATCCTATCGCCTTTATTCCTTAGCCCCGCGCCAAGCGCCTCACCCGCGCACCCTGCACCGGTGCGGCCTCTGCGCGCAAGAGGCGTGATATGTTCAGGTCCAATGGGCCCGAGACTCACCCAAAAGAAGATTCGCCGCCATCAACGGCACGTCATAGGGGAGATCATTGGCATCACAAAATGAGACCACCCAGGCGTCATCCATCGTTAAGAACTCCAGCACAGACCCCAGGAAATCAGAATCACCTGCCCGCTCGCGCAGGTCGTTAACCGAGGCACCAGTAGCCCCCATGAAGACTCCGACCACTTCATCTTGGGTCACCAACCAGCCTAAAGCCTTAATAGCAACGGTTTCCGCCACTTCTTGAGAAACTCTCATTTGCTCCCACTTTCGAAAGAGTTTGTTAACCAATGATAAGCCAAAATGAACAGGTCCCGTTTTTCACAGTTTTCAGGTTTTCTTATGGCAGCTCATGTCTTGATCGTCGACAGTATCTCGGCGAACCGCATCTTGTTAAAAGTCAAACTGACTGGTGTTTTTGCTCGTGTTGAGCAGGCCGCCAGCGCAGGGGAAGCTTTGGATCTGCTCCACGCAGAAACACCGGACCTGCTGGTTCTGGGCGGTGACCTCGTGGACATGAGCGCGCTGAAACTTTGCAAACTCGTTAAAGAGAACCCGGCTTTTGCCCATCTGCCCGTGTTGATCGCCAACACCGAAGGCACCCGCATGGACCGTATCGACGCCCTGCACGCCGGTGCCGACGACGCCTTTGACATGTCCGTCAGCACCGATGCGCTTCTGGCGCGCATCCGCAGCATCATCCGCGCCCGCAGCTCTTATGAAGAGTTGCGCCTGCGCGAACAGGCGGGCCAGATCCCCGGCCTTGCAGAGCAGGTGTCAGGCTTTGAAGGTCCGGCGCAGGTGCTGATCGCCTCCTGGAACGCCGCCGAAGGGCTGCTGTGGAATGCGCAACTGCAAGCCTGCGTGCCCTACGGCCTGCGTCAGCAACAGATCTCCCAGATCGCGCAGGACATGTCACAGTTTGCCGCGCCGGACGCCATCGTGATCTCCCTGCGCACCGCAACGCCTGATGAGTCCCTGCGCCTTCTGGCAGAGGTGCGCGCCCGCGCCACCACCCGTCAGGCCGCTGTGCTTGTGGTGCTGGACGCCGAAGATGACACCGCCCGCATCAACGCGCTTGATCTGGGCGCCAATGATGTGCTGATCGACGGCTTTGATGCCGAAGAGGCCGCCCTGCGGCTCGATGCGATGATTGCCCGCAAGCGCCTGACCGACCGGCTGCGCAAACGCGTTGAGGATGGCCTCACCGCCGCTGTCACCGATCCGCTGACCGGCCTGTTCAACCGCCGCTATGCGATGCCCCATCTCACCAAACTGGCGCAGCGCGCCCACAGTCAGCGCGGCGATTTTGCCGTGATGCTGGCCGATTTGGACCACTTCAAAGAGGTCAACGACCGTTATGGCCACGCCGCTGGCGACATCGTTCTGGCCGAGATCGCCCGCCGGATGCGCCGCTGCCTGTCACAGGCGGATCTGATTGCGCGCATGGGGGGCGAAGAGTTCATGATTGTGGTGCCGGTTGAGGATGTGACCGCCGCCGAGCAGGTCGCTCAGCGCCTGTGTGATGTGGTGCGCAGCGAACCTGTCTACCTGCGCGGCCGCGACATTCAGATCCCCGTGACCGTCAGCATTGGTGTGGCCATGGGCAGCGACCTGATCAAGGCCAAATCACCGGATTGCAAATCCACACAACACCTGCGCCTTGCCGCCCATGACGGCATTGCCTCTGCTCTGCTGGATCGCGCGGATCAGGCGCTTTACGGCGCGAAAGCCGAAGGACGGGACAAGGTCACCCTGTCCTGCTCCGCAGCCTGACACAGCCGCCTACGCCAACAAAAAAGCGCTTCAAAAACAAAGCGCCTCTCTGCCCTCGGGCACCTTCTTTTCAGACAGGCCAGCTCGCCTTTCTCAGACCTGAGCCGCCTGCCCCACAAGGTCAGTTTTTGTGCTTGCCGTCCTTGTGGCCATCGCCGTGTTTGCCTTTGCGGCCATGTTTCAGCTCTTCTTCCAGACGATCGGCATACGCGGCGCGCTCCGCATCGCTCATATCGCTGATCCGCTTCAGAAAGCTCTCCCGCGCCAGTGTCCGCCGGTTCACCCCCGCCTCATCCAGCGCCACCACGGTGGCCTTCAGCGCTTCGCCGTCAAACGGGCTCTGCCGCAACAAGCTCAGCGCCTCAAGATAGCGCGCCTGATCAGCTTGCCGATCCACTGAGGCGGAGCGGTAGCTGCGGCGGATCTCCCGCCCCACGGCGCGTTTGTCCTCAAAGCTCATCGCCCGCACAAAGGGCGCGGTGAACCGGTCCCCGGCCACCGGGGGGCCGTCGTGACGCTTGAAACTGAAGATCGCGCCGCCGACCAACCCGATGATCAGCACATTGAGGGTCACCGACCCGATCAACAGCACCCGCAGCGCGCGGCGCTTTTTGCCCTTTGGCGGCTGCCCATCGGTTGCGCCATTTGCACCAGTGTCTTGTGTCATCATTCTTCCTCCACGCCCAGGGTCAGGGCGTAGCTCACATCCAGATCAGAAAGGTAAGTTTGCGCAACTTCCCCATAGAGATCGAGGCCCAAAGTGTTCTGCATCAGGGCCGTGCCTGAAGAAACACCAATCCACACCCCGGCCAGCCCTGCCACAGCCACCCCGCTGAGCGAAGGCCATCCGCCCAGCGCCTGCAACAGCGCCCGCCACCAGCCGCCCTCTTCGCGGCTTGGGCTTTGGGAAGCAACCTGTGCGGCTTGTTGTGCCGCCTGCTGTTCTGCCTGAAGCGTCTGGGCACTCTCCAGCACCCGCACCATCAGGTCGGGCGACGGCTCTGCCCGCACATCGCTCTTGGCAGAGGCAAACAGATCCTCAAGCATGTCGTCGTCAAACATCTTGTCATCAAACTTATCAGCCATCTGTATACCCCAGTGCTTCGCGCTGACCGGCCAGTGCCTTTGCCAGCGCCCGTTTTCCGCGCGAGGTCAGGCTTTCCACCGCCTCTACGCTGATCTCCATGATCTCGGCAATCTCAGGATTGCCCAACCCTTCTATGTGACGCAACACCACCGCCAGACGCTGCCGCTCCGGCAGGCTGTTGAGCGCGGCTTGCAAAGCATCATTGCGCGCCTGATCCTGCATCTGCTGCGCCGCCGATTTGGCGTCATCTTCCGGCTCCGGCACAGCGTCCAGCGCCACGCCCCGCGTCTTGCGCAGCCGGTCGGTGCAGAGGTTGGCCACCACACGATACAGCCATGTGGTCACTTTGGCCTCGCCCTGGCGCCAATCCGGCGCTTGTTTGAACAGGCGGATCATCGCCTCCTGCGCCACATCTTCGGCCTCGGCCCGATCCCCCAGCATGCGAAACGCCTGCGCAAACGCCCGCGGCGTCAGCCGCAGCGTCAGGCTGCGCGCCGCAGCACCGTCTCCGTTGGCATATAACACCAACAAAGCGTCATCGGGCATCTCGTCCTGTTGATCGTAAGGCATCGTCATCGTCTCAAGGGCTACCCGCTGCGCCGATGCTGCGCAATCGCTCCGGTGATAAGGCCGGATAAGCGATGCGCAGCAGGCTCAGGACGGGACGGTCAGAGGGGACATCTCCCACCGCCCCGGTCAGCTCGGCCGGATCAGTTGTTCTGCGTCGCTGCCTCACCCTGTTTGACTGTGCCGCGCGCTTCCTTGGCCGCGTCCCATTCTTCCTGACTGATGCTGCCGTCACCGTCGGTATCAAGTGCCTTGAACATCTTGGCCTTACGCTCTGCGCGCTTGTTTGCGTGCTTTTCCTTCATGGCGTCATATTCCGCCTTGCTGATCTGGCCATCCGCGTCGCTGTCCAGCCGCTCCAGCATCTTGCCGATCCGGTCGCCTTTCGGTTTCATCTCTTCTGCAGAGAGCTGACCGTCCTCATTGGCATCCAGCCGATCAAACATACGGTCCACACCTTTGGCCATGCGCGCATTGCCCGACGCCTCCGCATGGGCCCGCATCTCATCGCGGGAGATCAGATCATCATCATTGGCATCCACCCCGTCAAAACGCGCCTGCGCCTGTGCCTCAAGCTCCGCGCGGGTCACCACACCGTCGCCATCGGTGTCCAGCATTTCAAAAGCGGGCATGTGATAGCCGCGATGATTGCGCTCCTTGCCGCCCTCTTTGGCAGAGGCCCCAACCGCCGTCACACCCAGTGCTACGATCACAACCGCGCCGATCATCAGTTTGCTTTGCATCTCGATCTCTCCTCTTTAGGCATCGTCCAATGTGGCTCATTGCCTGTTTGGTGCAGATAGAACGCGCCGCCCCCACCATTCCGTCGCAACTTTTTCGATTTTTTTGCGCGCGCCCTTCTTTGGCCTTTCCCAGCCCTCGCAAGTACCGCCGGCAAGCCCTTCCTTTGCGACATCCCGCCGCAAGGCATTTTGACCTCTTTAATCTGCTCGCCCGCTACATCATTTTGACCGGATCGAACGCGAGGACATGTGATGAGCGAGACAACGGCAGCATTGGAAGACAGACCTTTGAAACCTGCCCTGATGCGCGGCTGGCGCCGCAAATGCCCAAATTGTGGCAATGGCCCTATGCTGAAGGGCTATCTGAAGGTGCGCGACCATTGCCCGGTCTGCAAACAAGAGCTGCATCACCACCGCGCAGATGATGGCCCCGCCTATCTGACCATTCTGATCGTCGGCCACCTCATGGCCCCGCTCCTGCACGTGGCCTTTGTGCACTGGCGACCAGAACCTCTTATCCTCTTTACAATTTTTGCGGTTGGCTGCGTCGCGCTCTCGCTCTACCTTCTTCCTCGACTGAAGGGGGGCGTGGTCGCGTTTCAATGGGCGCGCCGCATGCACGGGTTTTAGTGATCCGTCCCAAGACCCCTCAAGCTGAGGGGAGCATACGGGCATGACGATCGACAAAACCGCCATTCGAGACGCCGCAACGGTCATCGTTCTGCGGGATCGGGACACCGATCCCCGCATTCTCATGGGTCAGCGCGGCGCCAAAGCGGCCTTCATGCCCAACAAGGTGGTCTTTCCCGGCGGCGCGGTGGACGCGGGTGATGCGGACATCGCCCTTGCCACGCAGATACCTGATTTCTGCGCTGACCGTCTGCGCGAAGACAGCGCGCACGATCTGTCTCATGCGCTCTGCGTGGCCGCCATTCGCGAGCTGTGGGAAGAAACCGGGCTGATCCTCGGGCAGAAAGGCAGCTGGTCAGAGCCGCCAGCGCCGGATTGGGAAAGCTTTGCCGCAACCGGTCATGTCCCCACCGCCGAAGCGCTGCAATTTGTCTTCCGCGCCATCACGCCTCCAGGTCGCCCGCGCCGCTTTGATGCGCGCTTCTTCCTTCTGGACGCCGATGAAATCGCTACCGATCTGGATGATTTCTCTGCCGCCTGCGAAGAGCTGTCCCACCTCCAATGGATCCCGCTCAAAGACGTGCGCGCCTTTGACCTGCCCTTCATCACCGAGGTTGTGCTCGCCGAAATCGAGGCACGCGTGACCGACCGCAACCCACCCGCCGCCGTGCCCTTCTTCAAAAACAACGATGAATCCAGCCTCTTTCTCAGGATCTACGGCCACGAACAAGATCGCTGAGCCTAGGCCAGCAGGATCAGCCCCACAATCGACGCCGCCAAAAGCGCCATACCAAGGTATTCCCGCCGGCTGATCGTCTCACGGAAGATCAGCACCGTGCCCAGAATGCCAAACACCAGCTCGATCTGCCCAACGGTTTTCACATAGGCCGCGTTTTGCAGCGTGAAGGCCGTGAACCAGCAGAAGGTTCCGCCCATGCTGGTCAGCCCGATGAAGCCCGCACTGCGCCAGGCGCCCAGCACCTTGGCCACCTCGCCGGGCTCGCGCAGCTTCAGCCAGACCCACATGCCTGCCATCTGCATCGCCGTCACCGCCGCCAAAGTCACCAGCGCCCGCTGCATCGGCGCATCCAGCGCCACCTGCAAAGAGGCTCCGCGGTAACAGACCGCCGACACGCCAAAGAGCGCTCCGGCCAAAAGGCCCAGCGCCGCCGAGGGGCTAAGAAACCGCCGCCAGCCCTGTTGGTTGGCCTCAATCGGCCCCGACAGCACCAAAACCCCGGCCAAACCGATGAAGATCGCCGCCATCCCAAGAGCAGAGACCGCCTCGCCCAGCACCAGAATGCCAATCAGCACCGTCAGCAGCACCTCGGTTTTAATGAAAGCCATGCCCACCGCAAAATTGCGCCGCCCAAACAACATCACCGTACACACGGTCGCGGTGATCTGCGCCGCGCCGCCCACAATGCCATATCCCCAGAAGGCCCAGGACAACGCAGGCAGCTTCACCTGCCCCAAGGCGACAAGCGTCAGCAGAATGGTCGCGGCAATCGGCGCGGAATACACAAACCGCGCAAATGTGGCCCCAGCGGCAGAGAGCTTCACCTGCGCGAGGTGTTTTTGCAGCATAAAGCGCACGGTCTGAAAGGCGGCTGCGGCGACGGAGGCAATGATCCAAAGTTCCATGACGCTCTTGATGCACACCTAAGACGCTGTTGTCACTGTGGAATAGCCACCCGCGGCAGGTCTCACCCGCCTTTGCGCCACAGCGGATGCGCCACCGGGTCTTTGCTCTGCCAGAAATAGCGCCGGAACACCTCGCTGTAGGAGGCAAAATAATAACCGTCGTTGCGCGACAGATAACGCGCCCGATGGCTGCGAAACAGTTTGGGCAGCTGATACCAGGCCACTTTGGGATGCATATGATGCACCACATGCAGATTGTTGTTGAGAAAGACCCAGGACAAAGGCCCGCGATCCTCAATGATCACCGTGCGGCCCCGCGCGCGCTCATGCGCCTGATGCTCCAGAAAGGTGCGGATCTTCAAAATCGCCATTGCCCCATAGGCACAGCACCCAAACGCCCACCCCTGCATCTGCCCAACAGCCGCCAACCACCAGAGCACAACTGCCACCGCAGGCCCATGCCACAGCCAGCCGCGCAACACCGCCATGTCCCCTGCGCGCACCGCTCGCCAATCTGCAGCCATGAAACAGATCTGCCCCACCAGCGGTCCAACCAACAGCCTCCCGGCGAGCGTATTATTCCAATTCAGCACCCGCTGACGCCATTTGGGCAGCGCCGCCCAGTCCTCTTGATAGAGGTAATTGCTCTCCGGATCGTCATATGGATCGGTCAGACGGCTGTCCAAATGATGCGCCAGATGGGTGTCGCGAAACCGCAGATACGGCACAAACAGCCCCAGCGCGGGAAACACTAAAACGGCATTCAACACTTTGTTTTCAAACGGATGTCCGTGCAGAACCTCATGGCTGAGCGAACTGTGCAGCGCCATCGCCACAACCGTCAGCCCCATGCCCAAAGGCAGCCACAGCGCCGCGCCCCAGACCGTGCCCAGCGCAAACAGCGCATAACACAAAGAAAGCAATCCAAGGGTGGGCCATTCCACCCGCACCTGCGCTTTCTTGGGCTGCGCCCTATCCACGAACGCGCCCCCAGGACACCCGCGCCCAGACCCGCTCATAGATCACATAACAGCTCAAGCCGATGGCGGTGTTGATCGCCGCCATCTTGCCGCCCATCGCCAAAGAGCCCGTCGCCCAAAGCCCCACCATGGCCATGGACATCAGCCCAATCACGTTCCAGATCACCGCTTTCACAATCGAGCGTTTGGGAGTTTCCATCGCCGCGCCTTTTCTTCGTCATCGTTCCGCTCACGGTTTTGTGAGCACAACCAGAGCTATCGCGCCGCGGGGTGTTTCAGAATTCCGAATATGATTAACAAAAATCGTCATAGGTGATATTAATCACCATATGACCGAAAATATCGACAAACGGCTCCGCGCCGACCGCTTCCGCCAGCGCCTCGCCGCAGCCATGCAGACCAGCGCCATGTCTCAGGCCGCGCTCGCGCGCAGCATTGGCGTGGACCGCTCCACCATCAGCCAGCTCCTCAAAGACGAGGGCGCGCGGCTGCCCAATGCGCAGGTTATAGGCGAATGCGCGGCGGCGCTTGGGGTCTCCGCCGACTGGCTGCTCTCGCTCACCGACCGTCCGGAAAACACCGCCGATATTCTCGCCAACGCCCTCACCGTCACCAAGGCCCCCCGCGCGCTGGTGGATGAACAGATCTTCGCCTGGCACCAAGAAGCCGCAGGCTACAAGATCCGCCACGTCCCCGCGGCGCTGCCTGACATGCTCAAAACCGATGAGATGCTGAACTGGGAATACTCGCCCCATCTGGGCCGCACCGCTGAACAGGCCATAAATGCCTCCCGCGACCGGCTGGATCTGATGCGCGCCTCACAATCGGATTATGAAATCGCCCTGCCGCGCCACGATATGGAATCCTTTGCCCGTGGCGAGGGCTATTATCGCGGCCTGCCCGCCGACATCCGCGCTCGGCAGCTCGCCCATTTCGCAACCCTCACAGAACAGCTCTACCCGCGCCTGCGCCTCTACCTCTTTGACGCCCGCCGCCTCTACTCCAGCCCGATCACCGTCTTCGGCCCCCTGCTCGCCGTGCTCTATTTGGGCCGCAACTACCTCGCCTTTCGCGACACAGAGCGCGTGACCTCCTTCACCGAGCATTTTGACAATCTGGTGCGTCAGGCCGACATCAGCGCCCGCGACATCCCCGCCCATCTGGAAAGCCTCAAGGCCAGTCTGTAACCCGCCCAGGCTTCTCATTCGGAAAATATCCTGGGGTCGCCACCGCTTGCGGTGGCAGGGGCAAAGCCCCTAAACCTTCGGATCCGGATTCACGGTAAACCCGTCCACGGCGATCACCTGCCCGCTGATCATCCGCGATTTCTCTGAACAAAGAAACACCGCCATATCCGCCACATCGCCCGCTTCCACAAAGGCCCCCAACGCCGTGCCACTGGCATAGCCCTCATAAACGGCATCGCGGCTCATGCCCTTGGCCGCCGCCTCCCGCGCCAGCACCCCCTCCATGCGCGGCCCCTCCACCGCGCCGGGGCAGATCACATTGGCCCGCACGCCATAGCCGCCCAGCTCCATCGCGAGCGTTTTGGTCAGCCCGATCACCGCCCATTTGGCGGCCGCATAAGGCGCGCGATACGGATAGCCGTATTGCCCCGCCGTAGAGCTCGTCACCACAATCGCGCCCTGCCCCGCCGCCTTCATCATCGGCGCGGCGTATTTCGCCGCCAGAAACGCGCCTTCCAGATTGACCGCCACGCAGGCCTGCCAGTCCTGCAGTTTTATATCTTCCACAGCCGCAGTCGGCCCGGCAACTCCGGCATTTGCGCAGAGCGCATCGAGCCCGCCCCACGCGGCCTGCACTTCAGCAAAGAGCGCTGCCACACCGGCCTCATCGGTCACATCAAGCTGCGTGCTGCGCCAGCTCTCAGGCACATCAGCCAAAGCCGCACCATCCAGATCCGCCACCCAGACCTGCCAACCGTCGCGCGCAAAATCCTCCGCCATGGCGCGCCCAATGCCAGAGCCGCCCGCCGTGATCAGAACCCGCCTGCTCATCGCGGCTGCCCCACATAGCGCCCGGCGCCTTCTGGAGCAGGCAGATCCGCCTGCGCGTCACAGATCATCTTCAGATTGGCGGCGATCTCTTCGCTAAACGGCGCTGGCCGCCGGGTCTCAAGGCTCACATGGATCAGGATATGCTCCCCCGTCGCCAGAAGTCTCTCACCCGCATACATCTCATGCCAAACGTGCATCTTCTTGCCTTCGCCCATCAGCACGCGGGTACGCACCTCGATCACGCTGCCCAGATGGGTCTCGTCAATGTGCCGGATATGAGTCTCGGCGGTGAAAAAGCTCCCGCCCGTGGCGATATAGGCCTGATCACAGCCAATGATCTCCATCAACCGGTCAGTCGCATCGGCAAAAGCATGCAGATAGCGGCTCTCGGTCATATGCCCGTTGTAATCCAGCCAGTCGATCGGCACCGCCCGGCGCACCGTTACAAACGGCTGGCTTGGGTCTACAATCTCGCTGGCTTTGCGCACCATGCCCGCCTCGGCAGAGAGCTTGGCGTCATGCTGGTTCAGCACCGCACCGGAGGCAAAATCCTGCGCCTTCAAGGCCCGCATCATCGCCACCAGATTGTTGTCACGAATGCGCTCCATCTCGCGAATGCTCATATGGCCGGATTGTGCGTCAGACTGCCCCGCAATCAGATCCACCAGCTCCTCGGTGAACTCCGGCACATCCATCAGCTTGGTCCAGGGCCATTCCAGCGCAGGGCCAAACTGCGCCATGAAATGCTTCATCCCGGCCTCGCCACCCGCCACGCGATAGGTGTCAAACAGCCCCATCTGCGCCCAGCGAATGCCAAAGCCCATGCGGATCGCCTCATCAATCTCTTCGGTGGTGGCAATCCCGTCTTTCACCAGCCAAAGCGCCTCACGCCACACCGCCTCCAGAAAACGGTCCGCAATATGGGCATCAATCTCCTTGCGCACATGCAGCGGGAACATCCCCACCCCGGTCAGGATCTCTTTGACCCGCGCCACCATCTCTGGCGGGTTCTTCTCGGTGGGCACCACTTCAACCAGCGGCATCAGATAGACCGGGTTAAACGGATGGGTCACCACAATCTGCGCAGGCCGCGTCGCGCAGCCCTGCAATTCGCTCGGTTTAAAGCCACTGGTGGAACTGCCAATGATGGCATCCTCGTCGCAATGCTCCTGCAGCGTCTGATAGACCTTCCGCTTCAGCTCCAGCCGCTCCGGCACGCTCTCCTGAATCCAAACGGCGCCTTTCACAGTCTCTGACATGGCTTCATGAAAACTCAGCACGCCTTCATCTGGCAACGCCGTGTCGCTCAGCCCCGGCAGGCTCACGCGCGCATTGGCAATCACCTCGCCAATCTTGCGCTCCGCCTCCGGGTCCGGGTCAAACACCCGCACGTCCCAGCCATTGAGCAGAAACCGCGCCGCCCATCCGCCGCCAATCACCCCGCCGCCAATAATCGCTGCTGTCTTTGTCATTCTATCCATCCTTCTTTTCCAAGCCCCGCCATCTGGAGGTCTCAGATCGGCCAACCGTTTTCGTCGTAACCACTGCAAAGCTCATTCTTGGAAGCTTCTCCCGCTCGAAAATCCGCAGCGATGTTTTCACACACAACCGCCACCGCATGTGCGCCTTCAATCTCTCTGTCGATTTCGGATTGGAGAGGCTGCCCCTCTTTGGCACCGCACCCCGCGCAGGTCAGCAAGATTGCCAAAGCCGCTCCCACCTTCAATTCCATCCCCTGTCCTTTCCGCATGATACGGGTCGCTGCACCTCTGTGCGCGCTTTAGTCTCCCTC
This sequence comes from Shimia sp. R9_1, assembly GCF_017743775.1. NCBI lineage: Bacteria > Pseudomonadati > Pseudomonadota > Alphaproteobacteria > Rhodobacterales > Roseobacteraceae > Shimia > Shimia sp. R9_1. The sequence goes on from NZ_JAGHRN010000001.1 coordinate 320,530, forward strand.
AAAAAAGGAGACAGCCTATGTCTGTTCATTTTCATCCGCTGCCCGCCGCCGAGGTGTCCGCAATTCGCGCGAGCGGCATCGACGCCTACGGCAACCCCGTGGAGCGTGCGATTTGTGACGGCCCCGGTTTTCCCTGCCGCGCCTGTCTGACAGAAACCGCCGCTGGGCAGCCGTTCCTCACGCTGGCGCACCGCCCCTTTGAAGGGCAGAATGCCTTCACCGAAACCGGCCCAATCTATCTCTGTGAGAGCTGCGCAGGCACGCCGCCAAGCGTCGACCTTCCGGCGATCCTGAGCGCGCCCACCTATATTGTGCGCGGCTACAGCGCGGAGGAGCGCATTGTCTACGGCACCGGCCAAGTCACCCCGACGGCAGAGATCAGCACCTATGCCGCCACGTTGCTTGCGCGCGAAGACATCGCTTTTGTCGATGTGCGCAGCGCCTCCAACAACTGCTTCCTGTGCCGGATCAAACCCGCCTGAAACCCGTCGCTCTGCCGCGCGCAAAAAAGGCCGCGCAACAGCCTTTCTTAACCATTGCACCGCCGACTCAGGGGCCGTTTTTGGCGCCGACGCAATACCGTAGGGATACCGACGCGATACCGACGTGTTGTGTTTTTGGCCAAACAGCGCGCGGTGGGCCCAAAAACCTGCAAAGCTTACCCCGCCGCGCGCAGCTGTTGCGCCGCCCTCCCGCAAGGCCTCAGCCCTTCGGCGCGCGTTTCACCAAGCCAAGCTTTTCGCGCACTTCCGCGGGGCCAATCACCCGCGCGCCCATGTTCTCAATGATCGTGCCCGCGCGCTCCACAAGCTGCCAGTTTTCCGCCAGCACCCCTTTGTCGAGCCACAGGTTGTCCTCCAGCCCCACGCGCACATTGCCGCCTGCCAGCACCGCAGCCGCGACATAGGCCATCTGATTGCGCCCCAGAGAAAACGCGCTAAACGTCCACTCATCCGGCACATTGTTGACCATCGCCATAAAGGTGTTGAGGTCATCCGGCGCGCCCCACGGCACCCCCATGCAGAGCTGCACAAGCGCATTGGGCTCCAGCACGCCATCTTTCACAAGCTGTTTGGCATACCACAGATGCCCAGTGTCAAAGGCTTCAATCTCGGGCTTAACCCCCAGATCTGTCATCATTTTTCCCATCGCCGTCAGCATGCCCGGCGTGTTGGTCATCACATAATCGGCCTCGGCAAAGTTCATCGTGCCGCAATCCAATGTGCAGATCTCCGGCAGACATTCCGCCACATGCGCCACCCGCTCGGTGGCCCCCACCATATCGGTGCCCGCCACGGTGGGCAGTGGCGTTTCCACACCGCCAAACACAATATCGCCGCCCATGCCTGCGGTCAGGTTCAACACCATATCCACCTCGCTGTCGCGAACGCGGTCCGTCACCTCGCGATAGAGCCCCAGATCACGGCTTGGCACGCCGGTTTCCGGATCACGCACATGGCAATGCACCACCGCCGCGCCCGCCTTGGCCGCCGCAATCGCGCTGTCGGCAATCTGCTTCGGGCTGCGCGGCACATGCGGGCTGCGATCCTGCGTCCCACCCGATCCGGTCACGGCACAAGTGATAAAAACCTCACGATTCATTTGCAGCGGCATGGCGATTCCTTTCTTGCTCCTTGCCCAACCGTACTGCTCTTGCGGCGCAACACTTTTCACTTTACGAAAATTATATGACTGAATCCGCAAAAATTGGCGTTTTTCACCCCAACCCCGCGCCGCTCAACACCGCCATTCTGGTGCTGGATGAGTGCAACACGCTGAGCTTTGCCGCCACCGTAGACCCCATGCGCGCCGCCAACCGCCGCGCCGGAAAAACGCTCTTCAAATGGCAGTTTTTCACCGCAGAGGGCACGCCTGCTGCCCTCACCAGCGGTCTTGAAATCACCGGCCCCGCGCTGTCTGAGTTGGACAAATGTGATCTTTTGTTTGTGGTGGCGGGCTTTCGTCTGGAGGAACAATCCACCCCGCGCCTGCGCGCCTCGCTGCGTCGTATTTACAATGCGGGCGCATCGCTCGCCGCCATCGACGGCGGCCCATGGCTACTCGCGCGCGCAGGGCTTTTGGATGGTCATGAGGCCACCACCCACTGGGAAGATCTCGAAAAATTCTCTCAACAATTCCCGCAGGTTAAAACACTTCAGGACCGGTTTTGCCTGTCAGGACGCATTGCCACCTCGGGCGGCGCAAGCCCCTGCATCGACATGATGCTGCACCTGATTGCCAGCCGTTTCAGCCCCGATCTCGCGCGCCGCGTCGGCAGTGCTTTTCTCTATGACCCAATGCCTTCTCAGGCACAAAGCCCCACCTCAACCCCGCGCCAGATGCGCCAGCACCCGCAGGTTGGCCGCGCGCTGGATGTCATGGCCCGCGCGCTTGACACGCCGCTCTCCATCCCCGCCATTGCCTCGATCATCGGCACCTCCACCCGCACGCTGGAGATGCGCTTTGCCGCGCATCTGAACAGCTCCCCACAGGCCACATATCTGCATCTGCGCCTCGAAGAAGCCCTGCGCCTCGCCACAGACACTCGCTTGCCGGTGCGCGACATCGCCCTCGCAACAGGTTTCAACAGCCCCACCAGCTTCGCCCGCGCCTTCAAAAACGCCCACGGCAAATCCGTCCGCGACCTGCGCCGCAGCCGGATCTAAGCCCTTCATTCTGCTAAAAATACTCCCGCCGGAGGCATCGAAGTTTCTAGCGCGCGGCCGCCAAGATGCCATCCACATTCAGATGCGCTTCAACGTGATCTGCCAGTCGATCCAGCACCGCCTGCACGGTGACGTCATAGCCCTCATTGCCCACCTGCGCGCCCAGCGCCGTCAGCCAGGCCCGGCGGAACCCATCATCGCGGAACATGCCGTGCAGATAGCTCCCCGACACCTGCCCACCCGCAGACACCGCCCCTTCATCGCGCCCGTCTACCTGCGCAAACGCCCGCGCCCGATCCGGCCCATCGGTGCGTCCAATGTGGATTTCATAGCCCCGGAACGCCTCGCCGGAGGCCACATGCACGGCTTCGGTTTCCGTCAGACGTTTGTCCGGTGTCATCACCGTTGCGACGTCCAAAAGCCCAAGCCCTTCGGTTTCTCCAGCCGGGCCTTCGATGCCCTCAGGGTCCTTCACAACCACGCCAAGCATCTGATATCCACCACAAATCCCAAGAACATGGCCACCGCGCCGCACATGCGCCGTCAGATCCACATCCCAGCCCTGCTCGCGCAGAAACGCCAGATCACCCCGGGTGGATTTGCTGCCCGGAATGATCACCACATCCGCATCGCCAGGAATCGGCTCCCCCGCCCGCAGTATGGTCAGCGACACGCCCGGCTCCTGCGCCAGCGGGTCCAAATCGTCAAAATTCGCAATCCGCGACAACCCCAGACAGACCACGTTCAAGCCGCCGTCGCGCTCAGCATTCTTGATGTCCAGCGCATCCTCGGCGGGCAATTTCCACGCCTCCCCGAAATAGGGCAACACCCCAAAGCCGTCCCAACCGGTCGTTGCCTTTATCAGATCATACCCATCATCAAATAAGCTCGGATCACCGCGAAATTTGTTAATCAAGAAGCCCACAACCAGCGCTGCGTCCTCTTCGGAAATCACCGCCTGCGTCCCGACAACCTGCGCAATCACGCCGCCCCGGTCGATGTCTCCGGCCAGCACCACAGGCACCTCTGCGGCCTGCGCAAAGCCCATGTTGGCGATGTCTCCCGCCCGCAGATTGACCTCCGCAGGGCTGCCCGCGCCCTCAACAATCAGCAGATCACTTTGCGATTTCAAACGGTTAAAGCTCTCAAGCACCGCCTCAAGCAGTTGCGGCTTAAGCTTGGCATATTCACGCGCCTTCACCGTGGTCAGCCGCTTGCCCTGCACCACCACCTGCGAGCCGACATCGGTTTCCGGCTTCAACAGCACCGGATTCATATCCACGGTCAGCGCCTTGCCACAGGCCAGAGCCTGCAACGCCTGCGCCCGCCCGATCTCGCCCCCGTCCGAGGTCACCGCCGCGTTATTGGACATATTCTGCGGCTTGAACGGTGCCACAGACAGCCCCCGCCGCGCCGCCGCCCGGCACAACCCCGCCACCAGCATCGACTTGCCGACGTTGGAGCCGGTGCCTTGTATCATAATCGCCTTGCCCATGGCTCAGCCCTGTTTTGGGAGGAAGGCCTCCACCGCCGCTGAGGCGATGACCAGCACGTTTCCGTCATCAGGATTGGTCACATTCATCCCGCCAAAGACCGCTTTCACTTCGGCACGGCCTCGCGGCAAACGTTCTGCCAAAGCGTCACAATCGACCTTCTCGGGCTCCTGCACCCCCACGGTTACTTGCACCCGCATCTCTTTGGGATCTTTACCTAAAGCGGCAAACATCGGGATGGCAGAATGCCGGATCGCGTCTTCAATCGCACGGGCAGCGGCCTTGGTATAGTCCTGCCCGTATTGATCGTTGCCCATGCCCATTTCGATGATGAAACGCTGCTCGCTCATGCCGCGACCTCCACGTCCAACGCCACCGAGATCGCCACATTGGCCATCACCGTCGGGTTGCCACCATCCGTGCGTGGCACGTCCAGCCCGCCTTTGATCGGCACAACCGTGACCTGCCCATAAGGGAAGATCGCCGCGATCACTGCTGTGTCAATCTTGTCTGGCTGCTGCACTGCCACCTCAACGGTGATGATCATCTCTGATTTGTCTTTGCCGAAAAGCTCCGCCAGATTGATCGAATTGTGCCACAGCGCGTCTTTCACAGCGCGGCTCGCCGCCTCGGTGTAGTCCTGACGTCTAAGCGAAGAGCCCATGCCAAATTCGGTGAGCAGACGTTTGATCGCCATCAGAATTCCACCCCCGCCTGCGCCTTGATGCCATCGCGGAACGGATGTTTCAGCAGAGTCATCTCTGTCACCAGATCAGCGGCCTCAATCAGCTCCGGCTTGGCATTGCGGCCGGTCAAAAGAACGTGAGTCATCTCAGGCTTTTCGCTCAGCAGAAAATCGACCACATCGTCGATATCGAGGTAGTCATTGCGCAGCGCGATGTTGATTTCATCGAGCATCACAAAGCGGTTCTCCGGGTTGCGGATCAGCTCCTTGGCCAGCTCCCAGCCAGCCTCTGCTTTGGCAATGTCACGCTCTCGGTCCTGCGTCTCCCAGGTAAACCCTTCCCCTGACACATGAAATTGCACTTCTTCTGGGAAATGCTCTTCCAGAAAGGCCCGCTCCCCCGTGGCCATCGCGCCTTTGATGAACTGCACCACAGCCACCGGCATGCCATGTGCAATGCAGCGCATAATCATGCCAAATCCGGAGGAGCTTTTGCCTTTGCCCGGCCCGGTGTGCACGATGATCAGACCTTTTTCTTCGGTCTTTGTGGCCATCATCCTGTCTCGCGCCGCTTTGATTTTGGCCATCTTGGCCTTGTGGCGTTCGTTCTGATCCGTGTTTTCAGACATTCCTGCCCCTCCGTTCGCGCTTGACTTAGCCGCAATCATTGCCCATTCGGGTTGTCGCTGGTTTCTGCTCGATTTGAGCAGGTGAAAAGGGAATGTGAAACGGGTCCAACGTCAAGGCCCAAAGCGCAGCCGCCCCCGCGACCGTGACCGGAGAGGTCCGCCACAGCCACTGGAGAGATCCGGGAAGGCAGGAGGACCACCAGAGCCAAAGCTCTGAGATCCGCAAGCCGGGAGACCTGCCAGCGCAAATGACATAAACCGGACGGGGTGTTTCGGTGTCGGGCTCTCCATAGATGTCCCGTGTTTGCCCCGTCCCTGAAAAGGGACCAGATCTGATGGCTGATGCAAATGCTCCAGTCGAATTGCTTGTCTGCACCACTTGCCGTGCCGGCCAGCCAACCGACGTCGAAGGGCCGCGCCCCGGCACGCAATTGTTTGATGCGCTCACCGCCTCAGACCTGCCGGAAAACGTGACCGTGAAAGGTGTTGAGTGCTTTTCCAACTGCGATTTTGGCTGCTCGATCACCGTGCGTGGCGGCGATGAGCGCTGGACCTATGTCTATGGCAATTTCACCGGTGCAGAAGACGCGGAACTGGTTGCGGACGGCGTGAGCAAATATGCCGCCACCGCTGACGGGCTGGTTCCATGGCGCGAACGCTCCACCCATTTCCGCAAAAACTGCATCGCCCGCATTCCCCCACTGGAGATCCCCGAATGAGCACTCTTGAGAAACTCCCCGTCACCGTCATCACCGGCTTTCTGGGATCCGGCAAAACGACACTGGTGCGCAACCTGATGACCAAACCACAGGGCAAACGCCTTGCGGTGATCGTCAATGAATTTGGCGATGTGGGGGTGGACGGCGAGATCCTGAAATCCTGCGCCATCCCGGATTGCCCGGCCGAAAACATCATGGAGCTGGCCAACGGCTGCATCTGCTGCACCGTGGCGGATGATTTCATTCCCACCATCGAAGCCCTTATGCAGCTTGAGCCGCGCCCAGAGCACATTCTGATTGAAACCTCCGGCCTGGCCCTGCCAAAGCCGCTGTTGAAGGCGTTTGACTGGCCCGACATCCGCTCCAAGATCACTGTCGATGGTGTGATCGCGCTGGCGGATGCAGAGGCTGTGGCCGATGGCCGCTTTGCCACCGATGTGGCCGCCGTGGATGCGCAGCGCGAAGCAGATGAAGGCTTGGATCACGAAACCCCTCTGTCTGAGGTCTTTTTGGATCAGATCAACTGCGCCGACATCGTGCTGCTGACAAAGCCTGACCTGGCTGGCCCGGAAGGTGTCGCCAAAGCCAAAGAGATCGTCCTGTCAAAAGCACCCCGCGCACTGCCCGTGGTTGAAGTGGCAGAAGGCGATGTGGACCCGCGTGTGATCCTTGGCCTGGAAGCCGCCGCAGAAGACGATCTGGAGGCCCGTCCCTCCCACCACGAAGATCACCACCACGCTCATGATGGTAACGATCATCATCACGATGACGATCATCATCATGACCACCATCACGATCACAACCATGAGGCGTTCAACAGCATTGTTGTTGACGTGCCAGAGCAAACCGATCCCGCAGCTTTTGCTGCCAAGATCGAGAAAATGGCCAAAGATCTCAACATCCTGCGCGTCAAAGGCTACGCCGCGGTTGAAGGCAAACCCATGCGTCTGCTGGTGCAGGCTGTGGGCGCGCGCGTGCGCCATCAGTTTGACCGCCCATGGAAGCCCGAGGAAGGCCGTCAGGGCCGCATGGTCGTGATTGCGGAACATGATGACGTAAATGTGGATGCGATCCGCGCCGCTCTGGTAGACTAAACGCCCATGCATGTAGTCTTTCGCGAAAGCCACGGTCTTGATGAGGCCGAAACCCCAATGGATCTGGGTCAGTCACCAGCTGACCTTGTGGTGCTGTCGTTTTCTGACAGCGATCTGGGGGCTTTCGCGGCAGGCTGGCATCGCAGCAACGGCGCTCTGCCCACGCTGCGCCTTGCCAATCTGACAGCGTTGAAACACCCGCTGTCAGTCGACACCTACATCGAACAGACGCTGTCTGGAGCCAAAGCCATCCTGATCCGTCTGATTGGCGGCATTTCCTACTGGCAATATGGTATCCAGCAGGTGCAGGCATTGGCTGCGGAAAAAGGCATCGCCCTTGCCGTGCTGCCCGCTGATGGGCGGCCGGATGCACGGCTAGATGAGGTCTCTACCCTGCCGGTGTCCACCCTGCACCGCCTGACTCATCTCTGTGACACCGGCGGCGCTGTGGCCGCCCAAGCTGCGCTCGCGCAGTTGGCACTGGCCGCGGGGCTCTATGCAAAGCCGGTCATGGGCTCCAAAGCGCTGCCGGATCACGGCGGATGGACGCCTGAGACCGGCCTGTCTGACCCGCTCACCGGGCGCGACGCTACAAAGCCGCTGATTGCCCTGACCTTCTATCGCGCCTACGTCAGCGCCGCTGACACCGCGCCGATTGAAGCGCTTTTTGCAGAATTCCGCGGACGTGGCTTTGATGTTGTGGGCCTGTTTGCCCCCTCCCTCAAGGTGCCCGCCTCCGCCGCTTGGCTGGCCGACACCCTGCGCGATCTCAAACCCGCCGCGATTGTGAACGCCACCTCTTTTTCTGGCAAAGGCGCGGATGGCACCTCGCCTCTGGACGCCACCGAGGCACCAGTCTTTCAGGTGGCGCTGGCCACCTCCCGCAAGAAAGCCTGGGCCGAGGCAGAACGCGGCCTCGCCCCCTCCGATCTCGCCATGCACGTTGTGTTGCCAGAGGTCGACGGACGCCTCTTTGCCGGTGTGAGCTCCTTCAAAGAGCCCGGTAAAAAAGACGCAGCGCTGGAATATTCCCGCTTTGCCCACCGCCCGTTGCCTGACCGCATCACCGCTATCGCGGATAAGGTCGAAAGTTGGGTGCGGCTGGCACAGAAATCCAATGCAGACAAACACCTGGCCTGTGTGCTGTCGACCTATCCGGGCAAAGACTGGAACATGGCGCACGCCGTCGGGCTCGACCCGCTTGCCAGTGTTGAGGCGATCCTGTCTGATTTTGCCGATGACGGCTTTGACACCGGAAACGGCGAGGCAGCGCCTCTTGCAGACGCACTGCTCGGCGAAACGATCTCTTGGTCGCTGGCCGATTACAAAACTGCACTGACCTCCCTGCCAGAAACGCTGCAGGCAGATCTCGCAGAGGCTTGGGGCGCACCGGAGGATGATCCAACCGTTGCGGATGGTGCGTTCACCTTCAAGGCTACAAAACGCGGCAATATCCTGATCGCGCTACAGCCGGAACGCGGCACCGATCTGATCCGCGAAGACGAATACCACGATCTCTCCCGCGTTCCGCGCCATTCCTACGTGGCCTTCTACCTCTGGCTCCGTCAAACTCAGGCCACCGATGCGCTGTTGCACATCGGCGCCCATGGCACACTGGAATGGCTGCCCGGCAAATCCGTGGCCCTCTCCGAGGCCTGCTGGCCCGAGGCGCTTATTGGCGACGTGCCAGTGATCTACCCGTTTATCGTGAACGACCCCGGCGAGGCGGCGCAGGCCAAGCGTCGCATCAACGCGCTCACCCTTGGCCACGTGCCGCCCCCGCTGAAAGCCAGCGCCACACCACAGCGGTTTGCGCGGCTTGAAACCCTGCTGGACGAGTTCTCCAACGCTGACGGCCTTGATCCCAAACGGCGGGACCGGCTGCAATCGGACATCAAAGACGAAGCCGAAGCGCTTGGTTTGCAATCAGAACTTGGGCTGGATGACGCCACCTCTCTGGCAGAGGCGATCACCCGCATCGACACCTTTGTCTGCGACATCAAGGAAAGCCAATTTGGCGACGGCCTGCATGTGTTTGGCCGCGCCCCCACCATCGCAGGCGCGTTTGACGCCAGCGCCTCGGCTGATGCCGAACGCGCATCCCTGACCCGCGCGCTGGCTGGCAAACGCATCGAGGCAGGCCCCTCCGGATCGCCGTATCGAGGGCGCAAAGACGTGCTGCCCACAGGCCGCAATCTTTTCACCACCGATCCGCGTTCCGTGCCCTCACGCTCCGCCTACGCCCAAGGCGTGAAACTGGCCGAGGAGCTGGTGCGCCGCCACCTTCAGGAAGATGGCGACTATCCCAAAAACCTGATCGTCGATCTCTGGGGCAGCGCCACCATGCGCACCGCAGGCGAAGAATTTGCCATGGCGCTGCACCTTTTGGGCGCAAAACCTGTTTGGGACGAAGGCAGCGAGCGCGTCTCCGGCGTTGAAATCCTGCCCATCGCGCTGCTGGACCGCCCCCGCATTGACGTCACCCTGCGTGTCTCCGGCCTGTTCCGCGATGTCTTCCCAACGCTGAGCACCCTCTTTGGTCAGGCGGTCAAAGCTCTGGCAGAACGCGACGAAGCCGCCGATTGGAATCCCTTCGCGGGCCGCATCACCGCGCCAAGGGTCTACGGCCCCGCGCCCGGCAGCTACGGCCTTGGCATGGGCCACGACATCGAAAACTACTCGGAAGAAGGCCGCAAAGCTGCTGGCGAGGCCTGGCTCAACGCCTCCTCTTATGCCTTTGACGGCGATAAGATCACCAAAGACGCGGATGGCATTCGCGCGCTGGTGGGCGCCGCTGACAGCTTTGTGCATTTGCAGGACATGCCGGAAACCGACCTCCTGCTGGCGTCCGATTATGCCACCCACGAGGCGGGCTTTGCCGCCGCGCAAAAGATCACCGGCGGCAACGCCAATCTCTATCATGTGGACAACACCAACCCGGAAAATCCCCGCGCCCGCAGCCTCACCGAGGAAATCGCACGCGTGGTGCATGCCCGCGCCACCAACCCGGAGTGGCTGGCTGGCATGATGCGCCACAGCTTCCGGGGCGGGGCTGAAATCGCCGCCACGCTGGAGCATATGGCCGCTTTTGCCAACCTCGCAGGCGCGGTGCCGCCACAGCTGTTTGATGCCTACCACGACGCCACTTTGGGCGACGCGGAAGTGGTCAGCTTCCTAGAGAAAGAAAATCCACAGGCGCTGGCCGCGATGCGTGATCGCTTTGCCGCGCTGCATGAGGCCGGTCTTTGGATCACCCGCCGCAACTCCATTCTCGCAGAGCTGGAACGTCTGGCATGACCCGCCCCAGCGCCAAAGGCTGGTGCCCCGGCGCCTACAAGCCTATGATGTCCGGTGACGGTCTGGTGGTGCGCGTGCGCCCGATGCTCGCGCGGCTCACACAGGCGCAGGTGTTCGGGCTTTGCGCCACCGCACTTGAGTTTGGCTCCGGCCTGATTGATCTCACCAGCCGTGCCAACCTGCAAATCCGTGGCGTGGCAGAAGCCGATCACGAGGCCGTTCTGGCGCGTCTTGCAGATCTCGGCCTGCTGCCCGATGATCCCCAGCTGGAAAGCCGCCGCAACATCCTGATCCCGCCGCTCTGGCAGGCCGGAGACGAAACCGATCAGATCGCAAACGCGCTGGTGGCACGTCTGGGCGATTTCCCCGAGCTGCCCGCCAAAATGGGCTTTGCCATCGACATCGACGGCGCACCACAGTTTACGCAGAACTCAGCAGATTTCCGTCTGGAGCGCACCTCTGAGGGCACTTTGATCCTGCGCGCAGACGGCGCGTCCCGTGGACGTCCGGTCACCGCCGCCACCGCAGTGGACGCGCTGATTGACATGGCGCAGTGGTTTGTCAAAACCGATGGCCCAAGCCGCCGCCGCATGGCCGCGCATGTGGCCATGACCGCCCTGCCCGCCAACTGGCAAGCCGCCTTGCCCACCGCCCCTGCACAATCTCTGCGCCCCGGCGCAACCACCCTTGGCACCGTCTTTGGCGCAGCCTTTGGCCAGATCGAAGCCTCCGCGCTGGCCGCATTGGTGCAGGCAACACAGGCGGATGCGATGCGCGTGACCCCTTGGCGGCTTTTCCTGCTCGAAGGGGTGGAACCGGTTGAAACCGCCGATTTCATCACCGAATTCAGTGATCCTCTGCTGAGCATTGATGCCTGCCCCGGCGCGCCATTGTGCACCTCCTCCACCGTTGAGACCCGCCCGCTTGCCCGCGCCTTGGCCGCCACGGCGCGCGGCGCACTGCATGTCTCCGGCTGCGCCAAAGGCTGCGCCCGCCCGCGCCCCTGCGCCACCACGCTTGTGGGCAACAACGGCGCATTTGATCTTGTCAAAAACGGCCGTCCATGGGATGCGCCCACAAAAACCGGCCTCACGCCGGACCAGCTGACCACCGCCTTGGGAGAATTTTGATGCCTTACGAATATGAAAAGAATGGTCAGGCGATCTATGATGAAAGCTTTGCCACCATTCGCCGCGAGGCAGCGCTAGACGGCTTTGACGCAGACGAAGAACAGGTTGTTGTGCGCATGATCCACGCCGCTGGCATGGTTGGTCTGGAACAGCATGTGAAATTCACCCCCGGCATGGTGGCTGCGGCCCGCAAAGCCATGGAAGACGGCGCGCCGATCTTCTGTGATGCGCGCATGGTCAGCGAAGGTGTGACCCGCCCGCGCCTGCCTGCGGACAATGATGTGATCTGCACCCTGCACGCCGAGGGCATCCATGATCTGGCCAAAGAGATGGGCAACACCCGCTCTGCGGCCGCGCTGGAACATTGGCGTGATCGTCTGGGTGGGGCCATTGTGGCCATCGGCAACGCCCCCACCGCGCTGTTTCATCTGTTGAACATGCTCGAAGATCCAGACTGCCCCCGCCCCGCTGCCATCATCGGCTGCCCCGTGGGCTTTGTCGGCGCGATGGAAAGCAAAGACGCGCTTTGGGCGGATCAACCTGTGCCCTGCATGATTGTCGAAGGCCGCCTTGGCGGCTCCGCCATGACCGTGGCAGCGGTCAATGCCATCGCGAGCCGCAAAGAATGACACAGACGGGTACCATCCACGGCGTTGGCCTCGGCCCCGGCGATCCCGACCTCATGAGCGTACGCGCGCACCGTCTTCTGACCGGTGCCAAACATGTTGCTTTCTTCCGCAAGGCTGGCCGCAAAGGACAAGCCCGCCAGATTGTCGAGGGGCTGCTGCCCGAGGGCGTGATCGAATTTCCAATGGAATATCCGGTCACCACCGAAATCCCACTGTCTGATCCGCGCTACAATGAAATCCTGTCGCAGTTTTACGAGGATGTGACCCAGCATCTGATCCGGCTTGCGCAGGCGGGCGACGATGTTGTTGTGCTTTGTGAGGGCGACCCGTTCTTTTACGGATCCTTCATGCACATCTATGAGCGTGTGCGCAAAGTCGTGCCCGTAAAAGTCGTCCCCGCCATCACCGGCATGTCCGGCGCATGGACAGCCACAGGTGCCCCGATCACATGGGGTGACGACGTATTAACCGTGCTCACCGGCACCCTGCCGCAAGACACGCTGACCGACTATATCTCTCGCACAGACTCGCTGGTGGTAATGAAAATCGGCACCAATTTTGAGAAGGTCATCGCCGCGCTCAAATCCGCAGGCCGCTATGAGGATGCCTGGATCGTGCAATACGCCACCATGCCCAAACAGACGGTGACAAAACTCTCTGAAATGACAGACGACGTGACGCCCTATTTCTCCATCATCGTTGTACACGGTCAGGGGCGCCGCCCATGAGCACGTCAGAACAAGGCTGGGTCCAGATCGTCGGCATCGGCCCCGGTGATGAAGCGCTGGTGACCCCACAGGTGCAGGCCGCGCTGGCCCAGGCCACCGACGCAGTGGGCTATATCCCCTATGTGGAGCGTGTGGCGGCCAACCCGAACCTGACCCTGCACCCGTCAGACAACCGCGTCGAAATCGACCGCTCCCGCCATGCGCTGGAGATGGCCTCTGAGGGCAAACGTGTGGTTGTGGTCTCCTCCGGCGATCCCGGTGTGTTTGCCATGGCCGCAGCGGTGTTTGAGGCGGTGGAACATGGCGAGGCCGCATGGCGCGATCTCGACATCCGCGTGCTGCCCGGCATCACCGCAATGCTGGCCGCTTCTGCGGCTTGTGGCGCGCCGCTTGGCCATGACTTCTGCGCCATCAACCTCAGCGACAACCTCAAGCCGTGGGAGCTGATCGACAAACGCCTGCGTCTGGCGGCAGAGGCGGATTTTGCCATGGCTTTCTACAATCCGCGCTCCAAGTCCCGCCCGGAAGGCTTTGAAAAGGCACTTAAAACCCTAAAAGACGCCTGTGGTGACAATCGCCCGATGATCTTTGCCCGCAATGTGTCGCGCCCGGATCAGACCATCAAGATCGTGCCACTTCAGGACACCACGCCGGATATGGCAGACATGCGCACGGTGGTGCTGCTTGGCTCCAGCCAGACCCGCATCATCACGCGCGACGGCGCGCCGATTGTCTACACGCCCCGCTCGGTGGCTGGCTAAATGCCGGCCATGGCCCCTCGCCAAAAGGGCCGCGACCGATCCTGGGAGGAAGCAAAGCGCTCTCCCGTAGGTAGGGTCGGGCGCGGCCCGTCTACACCGGGCCAAACTTCAGTTATTGACCCAAGCCAAAACCTCCTCGGAAGCGGCAACCGCCGGCCTCGGCGGCAGTTCAGGCCGGTCAATCATGATCACCGGAATATTCAACACCCTTGCCGCGTGCAGCTTGGCCTCCGCGCCAATGCCCCCCGCGTTTTTGCAAACCACCACCTCGACGCCATGCTGCTCCATAAGCGCGCGGTCCCCGGGCACATCAAACGGCCCCCGCGCCACAATCACGGTGTGATGTGGCACGGCGGGTGGTGTCTCCGGCTGATCCACAAGGCGCAGGATATAATGATGCTGCGGCTGGGTGGCAAAGGCAGGCAGATTGAGCTTGCCCAGCGCCAGCAACACCCGCTTTTCCGCCCCATCAAGCGCCGCCACAGCCCCCTCAATATCCGCCACATGGTGCCAGTCATCCCCCGCCTGCGCCTGCCAGGCCGGACGGGTCAGAGCGATCAGCGCCACGCCTTCCTGCGCACAGGCATGATAAGCATTCCAGCTCATCTGCGCGGCAAAAGGATGTGTCGCATCAATCACATGGGTGATGCTATTGTCCCGCAGATAAGTGGCCAGCCCGTCAACACCGCCAAATCCCCCCACCCGCGTGGGCAAAGGTTGCTCTTTGGGCTTGGCGACACGCCCCGCATAAGAGAAAACCGCGTCAAAACCGGCGCGCGCCACGGCTTGAGCCAAAGCACTGGCCTCGGTTGTGCCGCCAAGAATAAGGAGTTTGGTTGTCATGTCAGTTGATCCTTGGCTCACCATCGTCGGGCTTGGCGAAGATGGCCCAGATGGCCTTCCCCATGCAAGCCGCAAAGCGCTTGAAAATGCCGAAGTTGTCATGGGCGCGGCGCGCCACCTGTCTTTGTTGCCACAGATCACCGCTGAGACCGTGACATGGCCTGTGCCTTACGCGGATGGCCTCACACTCTTGCTGAAAAACCGCGGCCGTCAAACCGTTGTGCTCGCCTCCGGCGATCCGTTTTGGCACGGCGCGGGCGGCAGCCTCACCAAACATCTGGAGCCCGGCGAATGGCGCAGCCTGCCCGCCCCCTCCACCATGTCACTGGCCGCTGCCACGCTTGGCTGGCCGCTGGAAAGCACTATCACCATGGGCTTGCATGCCGCACCTTTTGCACGCCTGCGCCCGCATCTGGCCAATGGCGCCCGCGCCATCGTGACCCTGCGCGACGGTGACGCCGCTTCCGATTTTGCCGCTTGGCTCACGGGCATCGGCTTTGGCGCAAGCACTTTGCACGTACTCGAAGCCCTCGGCGGCCCCCGCCAACGTATCCGCCAATCCGCCGCCCAGGAGCTGGCCTTCACTGACATCACGCATCCCGTGTCCGTCGCGATTGAGGCACAGGGCGGCCCCGCTCTCACCACAGCCTCAGGCCGCGCGGATACATTCTTTGAAAATGACGGTCAGATCACCAAACGCCCGGTGCGCGCCCTGACCCTTTCGGCCTTGGCCCCTCTGCCCGGTGAACATCTCTGGGACATCGGCGGCGGCTCCGGCTCCATCGCGATCGAATGGCTGTTGGCCCACCCGCGCACCCGCGCCACCAGTGTGGAGATCAACGCGGACCGCGCCGAACGTATCAAAGCCAATGCTGCCTCCCTCGGAGCCGATCGCTTGAAGGTCGTGACCGGCGCCGCACCGGAGGCCCTGGCCGGTCTGGATGCCCCGGATGCCATTTTCATTGGCGGTGGTATCAGCGAAGAAATGCTACAAACGGTCTGGCAGCAAATGCCCGAAGGCGCGCGTTTGGTCGCCAACGCCGTAACGCTGGAGGCCGAGGTGCTTTTGGCCAATTGGCAGGCACAAAACGGCGGCGACCTCTTGCGCATCGAGCTTGCACATGCCAACCCCTTGGGCCGAAAACGCGGCTGGAAATCCGCCTATCCCATTGTGCAATGGAGCGTCACAAAATGAGAGTTGCCGGTTTTGGCTTCCGACAATCCGCCACGCTTGAGAGCCTGCAGGCCGCCTGGTTGGCCGCGCAGCCTGCAGGTGTGTCGGCGATTGCCGCACCGGACGACAAAGCGCAAACGCAGGTGTTTGCGGCCTTTGCCGATGCCCTCTCTCTGCCCGTGATCTCTGTGGACCCACAGGATATGCACGCGGCCACCACTGTGACCAATTCTACAAAAGTGCGCGAAAAACGCGGCACCGGCTCCGTTGCAGAAGCCTGCGCGTTGGTGGCCGCTGGCGCATCCGCGAAATTGCTGCAAACCCGCGTCATCTCAGAAGACCGTATGGCCACATGCGCCATTGCTGAAGGAAGCTCCTCATGACCGTTCACTTTATCGGTGCAGGCCCCGGTGCGGCCGATCTCTTGACCTTACGGGGTCGCGATCTGATCGCCTCTTGCCCGGTTTGCCTCTATGCGGGCTCTCTTGTGCCGGATGAAATCCTGTCCCACTGCCCCGAGGATGCGCGCATCATCAACACTGCGCCGTTGGATCTGGATGCCATTGTGGCCGAATGCAAAGCAGCCCATGAGAAGGGTCAGGATGTGGCCCGTCTGCACTCTGGCGATCTCTCTGTCTGGTCCGCCATGGGGGAACAGCTGCGCCGCCTGCGCGCTGAGGGCATTCCTGTCTCTGTCACCCCCGGCGTGCCCAGCTTTGCCGCCGCCGCCGCCGCGCTGGAAACCGAGCTCACCCTGCCCGGTCTGGCACAATCCGTGGTGCTGACCCGCACCCCCGGGCGCGCCTCCTCCATGCCAGAAGGCGAAACGCTCAAGAATTTCGCAGCCACAGGCGCGACCCTTGCGATCCATCTGTCCATCGGCAACCTCGATCACGTGATCGCTGATCTGACCCCCGCCTATGGCGCAGGTTGCCCGGTGGCCGTGGTCTACCGCGCAAGCTGGCCCGACCAGCAGATCATCCGCACGACGCTCGCCTCCCTGAAGGCCGATGTGACCGAAAACATCACCCGCACGGCGTTGATCCTTGTTGGCCCCGCCCTCGCAGGCGAAGGCTTTGACGAGAGCTGCCTTTACGCCACCGAATATGACCGCCGTTATCGCCCGCAGACCGCAGACAGCCCGTGGTCGAGCTGGCAGCATGGAGACGACTGACATGACCACCACCATGCCCCCCGGCATCCTGATTTCCGCCCCCTCCTCTGGCACCGGCAAAACCACCGTAATGCTGGGGCTGCTGCGCGCGCTGGCCGAAGATGGCCTAAACGTGCAGCCCTTCAAATCCGGCCCGGACTACATCGACCCGGCGTTCCACCACGCCGCTGCCCGCCGTCCAGCGTTCAATCTGGACACATGGGCCATGCCCCCTGCTCTGGCCGGTGGCATCTCAGAACAGGCGCAAGGCGCGGACATCATTGTGGCCGAAGGCTCCATGGGCCTGTTTGACGGCGTGGCCACACGTGGTGAAAACGGCTTTGGCAGCTCAGCGGAAACCGCGCTGATGATGGGCTGGCCTGTGGTTCTGGTGATCGACGTGGGTGGTCAGGCGCAATCGGCGGCCGCCACCGCGCTGGGGTTCAGAACCTACAACCCGGATCTGCCCTTTGCCGGGGTGATCCTCAACCGCTGCGCCTCCCCCCGTCATGAACGTCTCGCGCGGCTGGGCATGGATCAAGCAGGCATCAACGTGCTTGGCGTACTGCCACGGCGTGGCGATCTTACCCTGCCTGAGCGCCACCTTGGCCTCATTCAGGCAATTGAACATCCCGATCTGGAAGAAGCCATCACCGGCTATGCCGCCTTCCTGCGCGAGCACGTTGACTTGGAAGCCATCAAAGCAGCGGCCAAGGCAGGCCCCGCGCGCACCGGACAGCTGCCCAAACCTCCGGCACAACGTATCGCTCTGGCACGGGATGCTGCCTTCAGCTTCACCTATCCCCATCTTCTGACCGGCTGGCGCAACGCAGGTGCAGAGATCCTGCCCTTCTCGCCCTTGGCTGATGAGGCCCCTGATGCCAGCGCCGAACTGGTCTGGCTACCCGGCGGCTATCCCGAGCTGCACGCAGGCACGCTGGCCGCCAATCAGACCTACCTTGCAGGCCTGCGCAAACACGCTGAAACCAAACCGGTGCACGGCGAATGCGGCGGCTACATGGCACTGGGCCAAGCCCTGATTGACAAAGATGGCAACCGCCACGAAATGGCCGGCCTTCTGGGGCTTGTGACCTCTTATGAGAAACGCAAATTCCACCTCGGCTACCGCCAAGCAACTTTGCAGGCCCCCATGCTGGGCTTTGACACCGGCGCACGCCTACGCGGCCATGAATTCCACTATTCCACCATTCTGGAAGAACCAGATGCCCCGCTCGCCCAAGTTGGCGATGCAGACGGCAACCCCGTGCCGGAAACCGGCTCCATCAAGGGCAACACCACCGGCACCTTCTTCCACCTGATTGCAGAGGCCTCAACATGACCGGCTTTGTCAGTTTCGTAAGCTCCGGCCCAGGTGATCCCGAATTGCTCACCCTGAAGGCGGTGGACCGCCTGCAAAAGGCGGAAGCGGTACTATTTGACGACCTCTCCGCAGGCCCCATTCTGGAACACGCCAACAAAGAGGCGGATCTTGTTGGCGTGGGCAAACGCGCAGGCCGCCCGTCGCCCAAGCAACACCACGTCAGCCAGCTCTTGGTGGACTACGCCCAATCCGGCGCCCATGTGGTGCGCTTAAAATCCGGCGACAGCGGTATTTTTGGCCGTTTGGAAGAAGAGATCACCGCGCTCAAAGAGGCTGGCATTGATTTTGAAATCATCCCCGGCGTGACCTCTGCCAGCGCCGCCGCCGCCGCCGCAGGCATCCCGCTGACCCGCCGTTTGGTCGCCCGCCGCGTGCAGTTTGTCACCGGTCACGATGTGGCAGGCGCCCTGCCCGGCGATCTCAACCTTCAGGCGTTGGCGGATCCCGGTGCGACCACCGTGCTGTTCATGCCCAAGCGCACTTTCCCGGAACTGGCCGAAAAGCTCTTTTCCACGGGCCTGCGCCGCGACTGCCCTGCGCTCCTGGCTGAAAGCGTGTCCCACCCGGAACAGACACTCACCCGCACCACGATGGAAGAGCTCGCCAAACAGCTCGCGGAAGAGATTTCGTCTGCACCGGGCATCATCCTCTTTGGCGAACTGGCAGATCCCGCATGACCACGCTGTCTCTTGTTGGCATTGGCTCAGGCAACCCGGATCACCTCACGCGACAGGCGCTCAAAACGCTGGAGGCGGCGGATGTCATTCTTCTGCCCCGCAAGGGCGATGAGAAAACCGAACTCGCCGATCTGCGCCGCATGATTGCCGCAGAGCTTCTGACAACTGCGCCCACGATCGTCGAATTTGACTATCCGGTGCGCGACGCCGACACGCCAAAATATCTCGACGGGGTAAACACCTGGCACGATGCACTTGCTGCGATCTGGCAGGATCTTATCGCAACGCATGCTCCCTCTGACGGCCATGTGGCGCTGATGGTCTGGGGCGATCCGTCGCTTTATGACAGCACCCTGCGCATCGCAGATCGCCTGATTGCACGCGGCATTCCGCTCTCTGTGAATGTGGTGCCCGGCATCACCTCGCTGCAGATGCTGACCGCCGCCCACGCCATTCCGCTCAACACTTTGGGAGATCCGGTCCAGATCACCACGGGGCGCAAGCTGCGCGAGGACGGCTGGCCCGAATGTGTGCCCACGGTGGCCGTGATGCTGGACGGCAGCTGCTCTTTCCAGCATCTCGACCCCGAAGATCTGCACATCTGGTGGGGCGGCTATGTGGGCATGGATCAGCAAATCCTGATCGAAGGCCCGCTGGCAGAGGTCTCCGCCAAAATCATCAAGGCCCGCGCAGATGCACGGGCCCAGATTGGTTGGATTATGGATATCTATCTGCTGCGCAAAGCGGCTTAAATCGTCGCCTCAAACAGCGCTGTGAGGTTCGCCTCAGTCAGTTCCACCGGGTTGCCACCGCAGCTCGGATCAATCAGCGCGCCTTTGACCAGCTCAGGGATGGCATCTGCTTTCACGCCAAGGTCAGACAGCTTGCGCGGAATGGCAAAGCTGTCGTTGAAGCCCTGTACAAAGGCACGGAACCCATCAAAGCCGCCCTCAACGCCCAGATAGCCGGCAGAGCGATCAAATCGCTCGGCAATCTCCGGCGCATTCAGCTCAAGAACCGCCGGCATACAGACCGCATTTGTGGTGCCGTGGTGCGTGTTAAACATCGCGCCCACCGGGTGGCTCATGGCGTGGATCGCACCAAGACCTTTTTGGAATGCCGTCGCCCCCATCATCGCCGCGCTCATCATATGCGCGCGCGCTTCCAGATCTTTACCATCGGCATAAGCGCGCGGCAGGTTCTCGATCACCAGCTTCATGCCTTCCAGCGCGATGCCCTGGCTCATCGGATGATAATGCGGGCTAGAATAGGCCTCCACACAATGGGCAAAAGCATCAAGCCCGGTGCCTGCGGTGATGAACTGCGGCATGCCCACGGTGAGCTCCGGATCACAGATCACGATGGCTGGCAGCACCTTGGGGTGGAAGATGATTTTCTTCTCATGGCTCACAGAATTGGTGATGACGCTGGCACGCCCCACTTCGGAACCAGTACCTGCTGTGGTTGGAACAGCAATGATCGGCGAAATCCCGTCAGGATCGGCACGGGTCCACCAATCGCCAATGTCCTCAAAATCCCAAACCGGTCGGGTCTGGCCCGACATAAAGGCCACCATCTTGCCCAGATCAAGGCCCGAGCCGCCACCAAAGGCGATCACCCCGTCGTGCCCCCCGGCGCGGTAGACCTCAAGACCCGCCTCAAGGTTCTTCTCGTTTGGGTTCGGATCAACTTCGGAGAACATCGCCCGCCCAAGCCCGGCAGCTTCCAAAAGATCCAGTGTCGCCGTGGTGATCGGCAGATCCGCGAGACCTTTGTCCGTCACCAGAAGCGGCTTCTTCATGCCGGTTGCCGCGCAGGCATCTGCCAGCTCCTTGATGCGACCAACGCCAAATTTCACTGCAGTCGGGTAAGACCAGTTGCCAACAAGTGTCATGATGTCACCTTTTTCAGATGGTAGGATTTTGGACGTGTGAGGTTCTGGAAGCCAATCACCGAGAGCCCTCCACCACGTCCAGTGTTTTTACAGCCGGTCCAGCACAGGCCCGGATCGAGGTAATCCGCCCGGTTCATGAACACAGTGCCGGTCTCGATCTCATTGCCCACACGCTCTGCGCGCGCGACGTCTTTGGTCCAGAGGCTTGCGGTCAGACCAAACTCGCTGTCATTCATCAAGGCAATCGCTTCTTCGTCAGAGGAGACCTTCATGATGCCCACAACAGGGCCGAAGCTCTCATCACGCATCACGCGCATCTCATGGGTCACATCGGTCAGGATCTGCGGCGTGAGGTAAGCCCCGCCATCATCCTCGGCAAAAGTTTCAATATGCGCCGTGGCACCCGCTTCAAGAGCTTCCGCAATCTGCGCACGCACCTCATCAGCAAAACGCACATTGGCCATCGGGCCAATCGTGGTCTCTTCCTCCAGCGGGTTGCCCAGCTTGTAGCCGTTCACAACCGCCACGGCCTTTTCCACAAAGGCATCATACAGGCTCTCATGCACATAGATCCGCTCGATGCCACAGCAGCATTGCCCGGAATTGAACATTGCCCCGTCAATCAGCGTGTCCACAGCCGCATCCAGATCCGCGTCTTCCATGACATAGCCCGGATCTTTGCCACCAAGCTCGGTGCCAACGCCCGTAAATGTGCCCGCAGCGGCGCGCTCCATCGCCTGACCACCGCCGACAGAGCCTGTGAAGTTCACAAAATCAAACGCATTGCCTGCAATCAGATCATTGGTCACGTCATGGCTCAGGAAGACATTCTGGAACACATCTTCCGGCACACCCGCGCTGTGGAACGCCTGCGCCATGCGCTCGCCCACAAGAAGCGTTTGCGTCGCGTGTTTCAGCACGACGGTATTGCCCGCAATCAGCGCAGGTGCCACCGTGTTGATCGCGGTCATGTACGGGTAGTTCCATGGCGCAACCACAAACACCACGCCGTGCGGCAGGCGCTTGATGTAGCGCTTAAACGTCGCGTCTTCGCCCACCTGAATGTCCGCAAGCGACTCCGCCGCGATGTCCGCCATATAGCTTGCGCGCTCGTTAAAGCCGCCAAACTCCCCGCCATAGCGCACGGGGCGGCCCATCATCTTGGCAATCTCCTGCACGATCTCATCATTCATCGCGCCCACAGCGGCAACACCCGCCATCACCAGATCAATCCGCTCCTGCAAAGGCCGCGCGGCCCAGGCTTTCTGGGCGTCCTTTGCACGTTTGGCCGCAGCAAAGGCCTCATCAGCACTCAGCATAGGTCTTTCTGCAAAAACCGACCCATCGATCGGAGAGATACATGTCAACATGCCGCTCATGGCAACACTCCATCCATAAGGGGCACATCGCCCCGCTTTCTCATTCGTCAAATATCCCGGGGAGTGTGAGGGGCTGGCCCCTCACCTCTTCCGGCTTACGCCCGTTCAAACCCGCGCGCAATTTCCCAATCGGTCACCACCGCGTCAAAGGCTTCCTGCTCCCATTCCGCCATCCGCACATAATGGTCAACCACTTCGCTGCCCATAGCCTCACGCAGCATGTCGGAGCCGCGCAGCGCCTCGGTTGCATCACGCAGATTTGTCGGGATCACATTGTTGCCCGCCTCATAAGCATCGCCGGTCAAAGGCGTGCCCGGATCAAGCTTCTCTTCGATGCCCTTGATGCCTGCTGCCAGCAACGCCGCGATGGCCAGATAGGGGTTCATATCCGCCCCCGGCACCCGGCATTCCACGCGCACAGCCTTGCTGCCATCGCCGCACAACCGGAAAGCCGCCGTGCGGTTGTCCACCGACCAGACCTTGGCGGTCGGCGCGAAACTGCCCTTCTGGAAGCGCTTGTAGCTGTTCACATAAGGCGCAAGGAAAACGGTGATGTCATTGGCGTATTTCAGCAGGCCGCCCAGATAGTTTCGCGCCAGGTCGGACATGCCCAGATCTTTGTCCGCATCATAAAACGCAGGCACGCCGCCTTTGGTCCAAAGCGACTGGTGCACATGGCTCGCGCTGCCCACTTTGTCATGGTGCCACTTCGGCAGGAAGGACACCGCATGGCCCTGCTGCCAGCCAATCTCCTTGGCCGCATGTTTTGAAATCGTATGGTTTTCGGCCGCGTCCATGGCGCTGCCGTAACGGATATTGAGCTCTTCCTGCCCGGTTTCCGCCTCCCCCTTGGACCCTTCCACAGGAATGCCCGAGGCATAAAGCCCATTGCGCAGCGCGCGCATCACGCCTTCTTCCTTGGTTGTCTGAAGGATGTGATAATCCTCATTATAAGCGCTGATCGGGGTCAGGTCGCGATAGCCCGTCTTGCCCAGTTCCTCAAAGCTCTGCTCAAAAATGAAGAACTCAAGTTCGGTTGCCGACACCGCTTCAAAACCCATCTCCGCAAGCCGTGCGATCTGTTTCTTCAGCATCGCACGCGGGGAATGCGCAATGTCGTGGTGGCCGTGGTGATCCATCACGTCACAGATCACCAGCGCAGTGCCGTCCAGCCACGCCGCCCGGCGCAATGTGCTCAGGTCCGGCTTCATCAGATAGTCGCCGTAGCCTGCCGCCCAGCTGGTTGCGGCATAGCCTTCCACCGTGTGCATCTCCAAATCGGTCGCCAGCAAGTAGTTGCAGCAATGGGTCTCTTCCCACGCGCTGTCCACAAAGTGCTGCGCCACAAACCGCTTGCCCATCAAGCGACCCTGCATATCCACGATACAGGCCAGAACAGTGTCAATTTCGCCGCTCGCGCTCAGGCCACGCAGCTCATCAAGGGTCAGATTGCCAGACATCAAATGCGCCTTCTTTGTTGAGTGCCGAAGCCCCATCAACCGACGGGGCTTCGAAAGATGTTAATGCCGAAAGACTTAGCCGTAACGGTACGGACGACCCGCCGCCTGCATGTCTGCGTTGTACTTGCGGAAGATCTCCACAACTTTTGCCTTGGTTGGGCTTTCCGCTGCGATCTCATCCCAGAATTTCACAGCTGCGGTTTCCACCTGTGCCCATTCTTCATCCGGAATAGAGGTCAGCTGCATCTTGGTGCCGTTCACACGCAGGTTGGCCTCGCCGCCCCAATACCACCACTGACGATAGTAGTGAGACTGGTCACAGCAAACGCGGAACAAGGTCTGCAGATCTTCTGGCAGCTCATTCCACCGGTCTTGGTTGGCAAAGAAGCTGCCCGCCCATGCGCCGGAAATGTTGTTGGTCAGGAAATAGTTGGTCACATCGGCCCAACCCACGGTGTAGTCCTCCGTGATGCCCGACCATGCGATGCCGTCAAGCTCGCCGGTCTGCACAGCCACTTCGATGTCTTCCCAAGGCAGGGTCACAGGCACCACGCCGAATTGGCTGAGGAAGCGGCCCGCGGTTGGGAAGGTGAAGATGCGCTTGCCTTTCAGATCAGCCAGGGAGTTGATCGGATCTTTGGTGGCAAAGTGGCAAGGATCCCATGCACCGGCGCTGATGTGCTTCACACCCACTTTGGAATACTCTTCGTCCCAGATCTCGTTCAGGCCGTACTGATTGAACAGCACAGGCACATCGAGGCTGTAGCGGGAGGCAAACGGGAAGTAGCCGCCAAACACGGTCACCTCAGTCGGCGACGCCATGGAGTCATCGTCAGACTGCACCGCATCAATGGTGCCGCGCTGCATGGCACGGAACAGCTCACCTGTCGGCACAAGTTGGTCAGCGTAGATGAGTTCAATCTGCATACGGTCGCCCGCAATCTTGTTGAACATCTCAATCGCCGGATCGATCACATGTGCTGCCAGCGCGGGGCCGGCATAGGTCTGCATGCGCCATTTGATGGTGCTTTGCGCAATCGCCGGTGTCGCCAACGGTGCCGCAACTGCGCCAGCGCCAGCGGCTTGAAGAAACTTACGTCTTGTCGTCATCTCTTACTCTCCTTGTTGAATCTGGCCCCGTTTTCGGCGCTCTGTAGATTTTTTATTTTCCGTAGACATATTCCGGCAGCCACAGCGCGATCTGTGGGAAGATCATCACCAATGTGAGTGCCAGAACCATGACAAACACGAAGGGCACGATGCTGCGATAGATGTCGCGCAGGGTGACTTCGCTTGGTGCCATGGCCCGCATGAGGAACAGGTTATAGCCGAATGGCGGTGTCATATAGGCGATCTGTGTGGTGATCGTATAAAGCACGCCGTACCAGATCAGATCAAAGCCAAGCGCCTTCACCAGTGGCACATAAAGCGGCGCCACGATGACCAGCATCGCTGTGTCGTCCAGAAATGTGCCCATCAGGATGAAGCTCAGCTGCATCAGGATCAGGATCATCCAGGGATCAAGCCCCAGTTGCTCGGTGAACAGATTGTCGATGGCTTTCACCGCGCCCAGCCCGTCAAACACCGCACCAAAGCCCAGTGCGGCGAGAATGATCCACATGAACATGCAGGAAATGCCAAGCGTGCTGCGCACAGAGGTTTCAAACACTTCCCGTGTCATACGCCCCTTCAGCACGGCGGCCACAAAGGCTGTGATCGCACCAATCGCCGAACTTTCCACCAGCGATGTCCAACCGTTCACAAAAGGCACCATCATGGTGGCGAAGATCACGATTGGCAGCAGACCGGCCCGCAGTAGGCGCAGCTTTTCTGCGCGCGAAATATCACGATCCGCCTCAGGCAAGGCCGGGCCAAGCTCCGGCTGAATACGGCAGCGGATCACCACGTAGAGGATGAACATCGCCGCCATCATCAGGCCTGGGAACACACCGGCCAACCACAGCTGCCCCACCGGCTGGCGCGCAATCATGGCATAAAGTACGAGCACCACAGAAGGCGGCACCAGAATGCCAAGGCTTGATCCTGCCTGAATAACCCCGGTCACCATACGTTTGTCATAACCGCGTTTGAGCAGCTCCGGCAGCGCAATGGTCGCCCCAATCGCCATACCCGCAACGCTCAGACCGTTCATCGCCGAGATCAGCACCATCAGCAGGATCGTGCCAATCGCCAGACCGCCCCGCACCGGCCCCATCCAGACATGGAACATCTTGTAGAGATCGTCGGCGATCTTGGATTCACTCAGCACATAGCCCATGAAAATGAACATCGGCAACGTCAGCAGCGGATACCATTTCATCAGCTTCATCGCGGCGGAGAAACCAATATCACTGCCCCCCGTGCCCCACAGCAGCACCGCTGCCAGAACACCCACAAAGCCAATGGCCCCAAAGACCCTCTGCCCCGTCATGAGCATCAGCATCATGGTCGAGAACATCAGAATGGCGATCATTTCATAAGACATCAGTAGTCAACTCCACGCATCCGCGCGATGTCTTTGAACAGTTCAGAAACCGCCTGTAAGAACATCAGAATAAAGCCAAAAAGCATGATCAGCTTGATTGGCCAGAGAACCGGCCGCCACGCAGTCGGACTGCGCTCGATATAGCCGATGATTTCACTGGCCGCCTCTTTGCCACCGGTGACATAGGCCCAGACCAGATCGCGATAAAACGCATAAGGCTCGACGCCAAAGTGCCCCAGAGAATAGGCGCTGGACCCCACCGCCCCATGAATGAGGATCAAGATATAAAACATCAGGAAGAACACGGTCATCGCATCCACCGTGGCGCGCTGGCGCAACGTCCATTCCCCGTAAAACAGGTCCATCCGCACGTTCGATCCAAGCTGCATCGAATATGGCCCGCCCAGAATGTAGTAGGTCACCATGGCAAACTGGGCCATTTCCAGCGTCCAGAGCGAAGGCGTCGCAAAAGTCTTTGAGAAGGAGGACCACAGCAAAATCGCCATCATGACGAAAATCCCGTACATGATGAACCGCCCGATCCGGCGGTTAAATCCGTCGATGCCGCGAATGTAGAGCCGCACAAGCTTTGGCATTTACAGCCCCTCTTCCGTCGTAGAGTTGTCAGCGAGTGTGTGAAGGCCTGCACGCAGCGCGCCTTCGATCACATCGGCCATATGCGCAATCTGCGCCTCAGTGCGCAGAAGATCGTTGCGCACCTCAAGCATCACATTTGCCACCTTATTTTTCAGGCCATAAAGCTGCAGAGAGTGGGTCACGCCATCTTCCGGCCCATAAGGCGCATTGCGCTGCACATCATGCTCAGAGTCCGAAAGCGCCTCCAGCATTCCATCCGCGAGTCGTGTGTCCCGGTCGTGCAACACGCCAATCTCCACCGCGCGCGGTGCGCCGTGATAAACTGGCGTAAACGAATGCACGGTGACCAACGCCTTGGGTTCCATCAAAACCAGGACCTGCTCCACCCCAGCCCGAAATGGTACATAGATCTGCTGCACACGCGCGTCCCGCGCATCCGCTGACAGATCAACATTGCCGGGAATGTCAAAAACCTCACTGCGCTGGGGGATCGCGCTCTCCGCTTCGGGCGGGCGATTGCAGTCGTACAACAGGCGCGACACGCCACCGGCCACCAAGGTGCTGCCAAAGCGCTGCGCCAGCAGCCGTGTCAGCGCTAGCGCCCCCGGATCCCAAGCCACATGGCTCTCGCGCACGTCATCGCTCAGCCCAAGTGTGCCAAAGCAATCGGGGAAATGATTGGAAGCGTGCTCACAGACAAACAGCACATCACCGGGCGTGACCGGCCCTTCAACATGTACCACTTCGTCATCTTCTAAAGTCATTGGTGCCCCCTTTGTGAACAAACTTCTTCAGGAGCTTGTCTTCTGTCAATAATTATTCTGAAAATTCTTCTTCTTTAGAAAAAACTCTGAAACTATGCTTACAGAAACAGCAGAGAGATGGGGCACCCCCTTGGCAGACACCGCGCAGGAAAAGATTAACAAGGTTTATGAAAGCCTTACGCGCGCAGAGCGGCAGCTCGCAGGCGTGATTCTGGAAAACTATCCTATGTCCGGCATGGGCTCGATCACGCGACTTGCTGAGAAGGCGTCGGTTTCCACACCAACGGTGGCACGTATGGTGCAAAAACTCGGGTATTCCGGGTTTCCCGAATTTCAGGACACTTTGCGGCAGGAAGTGGAAGCGCGCTTTTCCAACCCCATTGCCAAACATGAAAGCTGGGCGCAAAGCGCACCCGAAGAGCACCTTCTCAACCGTTTCACCGAGGCCGTGATCGGCAATATCCGCCAAACTCTTGCAAGCGTTGATCCTGCACAGTTTGACGCGCTGGCCGCGCTGCTCGCCGACGAAAGCGCTGCGCTCTATATTACTGGCGGGCGCATCACCCACGCGCTCAGCGAATATCTACACCTTCACATGCAGGTCATTCGCGCGCGTGTGCGCCATATCCGGTCCACCTCAAACGCATGGCCGCACGACCTGCTGGACATTGCCGAAGGCGATGTTGTGTTGATCTATGACATCCGGCGCTATGAGAACTCCACCTTGCGGCTTGCCGAAATCGCAAAGGCGCAGGGCGCGCGCGTGGTTCTTATCACCGACCAATGGCAAAGCCCGATCAGCCAATACGCGGAGATTTCGCTGAATTGCCGGATCGAAGCCCCATCGGCCTGGGACTCCACAATTGCCATGATGCTCTTATCCGAAACCTTGATCGCCGCCGTGCAGGAAGCCTCCTGGGGCCGGACCGAACAACGCATGCGCACACTGGAAGACATGTTCGATCAGACAAAGATCTTCCGGAAATTTGTTTGAGCGAGCGCCTGCCACCAGCTTCACCCCAAGGTGGAAGTTAAGGCAAACGAGGGCCTCAAACATCCGCAGATGCGCCTAAGCTTATGATTTTGAACGGATAGACTTCCTAACAAATCCTTAATTTTTTCGAATCAAGTCAAGCTTTCGCCCCTTTCTGGACGCATTTGCTTTGCACTGTCTGATCAAGGCCGGTGGGCAGAAGCCGCGTCGGCGCTGTTGGTTTGCGTTTCACGCTTTATCAGACAGGCAGCCACAGAAAGGGCTGAGACATGAAGATATTGGCCGTCGATGACGACGAGAGCATTTGCGCGCTTCTGGCGGAGGCCGTCGCGACCAAAACCGATCACACCATCGTCACGGTGCCTTCGGGCCCCGAGGCCATCCGCGCGATTGCCAAAGCCAAAGTGCCCTTTGACTGTTTCCTGCTCGACATCCAGATGCCCGTGATCGATGGCATCACGCTGGCAGGCAAAATCCGCAAGACCAAAAGCTATGCACGCACGCCCATCATCATGCTGACCGCAATGTCTCAGAAGAAATACATCGATGCGGCCTTCGCTGCGGGCGCCACAGATTTTGTCACCAAACCTTTTGATTTCCTGGAGCTTTTCAGCCGTATATCTCTGGCGCACCGCATTGTCTCCGAACAGCACCGCATCACAGAGACCGCCAGCGAAATGGCGGCCTTGAAGCGGGATCTTCTGGAAACAACCACCCACAGCCTCAAAGAGCCCATTGAACTCACCGGCGTGACGCAGATGGTTGGATATGTCGCCTTTGAAAACCACCTGATGGGCTTGCCCCGCTCCACGCTGCTGCGCAGTATGGCTTTTGCGGTTAAGGTCGACACCATTCAAAGCGCCTATACCGCGCTCTCGCCTGTCGCCTTTCGGCGCATGCTCACGGATGTCTCCAGCGAACTGATGTCGGTGGTGGCGGACAATGACGCAATCGCGACCTATCGCGGCAATGGCGTTTTCCTTTGCGTTGCCCCGCGCACCCGATCCTTTGAAAACACGCACGTCGAAGCCGCGCTCAACGAGCGTCTAAGCTACGTTCCGTCGACGCAGATTGATGGTTTGATGAGTAAAACAACGGTGGGAGAGCCACAAACCCTGCGCACCCTAACACGGGCAGGCGCGGTTTTGGCTTTGCAGCGTGCTGTCGCCAATGCGGAAATACGGGCCACAAGCCAGCGCAGCAGCTTTGCATATTTGCGCAAGACAATGCGCCATCATCCTGGCAGCGGGTTCCAGACCGAAATGGAACGCCGCGCTTATGAGCATCTGCTCCAAGACGCTTTGCGTGAAGACATCGACACGCGCCCCGCAGCAGCCGCTTTCAGCTAACGCCTCAGTGGCGGTGGGTGTTTGACAGATCCATACGCGCAACCTGCACCGGAAGCCCGTCCACCAGCATGATCGGCCCTGCCGCTTCTGCCACCAGACCAAGTCGTCTGATCCAACGCGGCCAAACTGCGGGCACCAGACCCAGAACATGCTTGGCATCCATGGATCGTGCTGTGGTGATCAGCTTTTGCATCAGCTGCGTCTGCACTTCCATGCGCTGCTCAGCTGGCACATCCCGCGCCACAAAAACCCGGCTTGCGTCAAATACTCTCGGATCAATGGGCGCTTCGTCAAACAGCAGGTTGCTGGGGATTGACTCCAACATGCCCTTCTGCGCGTCCCGCACCATATAAGAGTACATGCCACATCTTGCGGTGGTGGGTGTCAAACGCACCCCGGCAAGCACACGCTCACCTTCATGAACCGCAATCCAGCTGCTTGCTGGCGTGTCGTACTGATCGTATTCCATACCCGCCACTTCTGGCAGGTCCCATTTATTCTGTACAATGAAGGACTGTTTGCGAGCCCTTAGTAGGTTGACCATCAGTTCGCCATGCTTGTGCATGTTCTCGAACGAGAGGGTCGTCGTCAGCATATCCATTCTCTCTCCGGATACCTCTTTGCCCCTTCCCAACCGTGTACACTGACAAATCCTAAAAAATTGTATTCACTCACAACAACGCCGATTTTCGGATGCAAAACACACGCAACCGACCAATCATCGCATCACCCATAGGTAGAAAGTTCGCGCTTAGACAAAGAGTACGGCAGAAAAAAGTTCGGAACAGAAAAACGAACTATATCCATACAAAATAGTGACTTAACCCATAACCCACCAGAGTTTACCACCTAGAAAAAGCGCTCTCCCAAACACCCATAGCACGATTGAGGCACAAATTTAGTTAAACATCTAGTGAAAAAGTTCACTAGGTGAAGTTTGTTGAGTGTTTCTGTAATGTGAACACAGTTTTTCTAATTTTAATGCAATTTTATGTATTAAATTTACCATTCGTAAAGCTTTTGGTCCGATTTACAGGATAGGTGGGGACCAGAAATGACTTCGTAAATTCTCCCCGGCAAGACCATCAAAATGCCGCTTTCCAAAGTGAGATTCGGCAAACACCCCACCCAAGGGGCCGTCAGTTCGGAGGATGCCATGCAGACCTATTTTTTGAATTTTCACATCAAAGGTGAAATCGCGCATACGCTGCTGCTCTCTGAGCCGGAGCCAAAGCTTATGGTCGACATCTCCGCACAAACTGCCACCGAGTCCGACGCCCCCGGATTTCGCTACCCGCGCCGCGTGAGCTTCACTGTACGCGACAAGGCACTTATCGAGCGGTTCCGCACCACTGTCTCCCCCGGGGACGTGATCGAAGCCACCGGCACCTTTGATCAATCCGGCTACGTGCCCCATCACAGAGGCCATATCGACACGACGTTCGAATTGCTCGATTTTGAAATCTCCCGCCCAGAGATGGAGCTTCAACACAACGGTCGCGTCTTCAAAACCGATCACAGCGCCCCTGCTCATTAAACCCGCGTGGCCGCTGCCCCCCCAAGATTGCGCATCCTACAGATGCTTGGGGCATCGCGCCAAACAGATTGAACGCACCGCGTCGGTCACTCTCACTTGGATGTTGCAGAATGCACATTGAACAACCTGAAAAGACGGCGCGATCCACACGAATGACCCGCCTGTTTGGCAAACCTTTGCGCGGTTTGTTTCCCATCGCGGCCCATCAGGTTGAAGACACCCGCCGCCTGCATCAGGAAATTCACGATTTTGCGCTTGGCGGCATCACCCTCTTCTGGCAGCGCCAAGGCATCTACGCCGGTGCTGGTTTTCTCTGTGGCTTCTATTTCTCCTGGAGCCTTGCTGCGTTTTGCTACCTGTTCATTCAGGCCACCGATCTGTTTGACAACTCGATCTGCTACAAGGTGATCAACCGCACGGATCATTCTTTGCGCCACAGCCAGCGCCTGCTCCGTGGTTTATCACTATCAAACGCGCTTTCCGCCGCCTCAATCGCCACCTTCATTCTGCTGCTGGCGCGCCTCGAAGGCCCCGGCCAGCACTTTATGTCGCTGTTCTTCCTGTTCGCCGCCGGTCTTTTTGCCGCCGTGAACAATCACCAGCTGACGCAAATTCTGGGCCTTCGGCTGATCACTTACGGTGTGATATTTATCTACATCCCCGTGTCAGACATCCTGGCCCAAGGTGCGTCCTTTGACTCCAAGCTCTGGCTCCACTTTGCGACCGCCCTGTTTGTGCTCTATTTCGTGCTGGAGTGCTCCACGATCTTTCTGCGCATGTATCAACGCACGCTGGACCAGATGGATGAGCTGCGCGCAGAGCGGGACAAGGCACGCGAAGGCTATGAGCTCAAATCCCAATTTGTTTCGGTAGTCAGCCACGAGCTGCGCACCCCTCTGACCTCCATCACCGGTTCCCTCACTCTGTTGCGTGAAACCGATCTGGCCAAAAATCCAGACAGCGCCAGCCGCATGCTTGAGATCGCGCATAAGAACAGCAAGCGCCTCAGCAAGCTGATCAACGATCTGCTCGACATCCAGAAAATGGAAGCGCGCAAGATGGTCTACCATTTCGCCCCAGTTGATCTGGGCCAGCTGATACATGACGCGGCACAATCCATAACGCCTTACGCGGATCAGTTTGAAATTGTGGTGCGCACAGCGCCGCCGCCTCAGCCTCTCACCGTGCGCGGGGACAACGAGCGCCTGATGCAGGTGCTCGACAACCTGTTGTCTAACGCCGTGAAGTTCTCCCATTCCGGCGGCTATATTGAGCTTGGCGCTCGTCTGGAAGGCGGGTGCGCCATACTGGAGGTGCGCGACTACGGCATCGGGGTTCCGCCAGAAAGCAGCCACCTGATTTTTGACAAATTCCAACAGGTGGACACGTCTGACAGCCGCAAATTTGACGGCTCCGGGCTTGGTCTCTCCATCGCCCAGCAGATCATCGAAGACCATGGCGCCGCCATCGACTTTGAAAGCACATTGGGCGAAGGCAGCCGCTTCTTTGCGATCTTCCCGCTTTGCGACACAGAGCAGGACATCAGCATTGAACTCCCCCAATCCCCTGCACAGCAAGACGCCTGAGACCACAACCATGTTTCCGTCCAAATATCAAAGGAAGTTTGCCGGATTGCGCCGTCGTTTTCTCTCTGGCCTGCCCGCGCGGGAAGCGGAAATCGAAGATCTCACCGCCACACTGCTGGAACACGGCGCGTCCCCCAAAACACTTGAAGAGCTTTATCTCGCAACACACAAACTCGCCGGCATCAGCGGCACCTACGGCCTCAGAAAACTCGGCGATCTGGCGGAAGAGGTGGAACAATTGCTTGAGCCCGTGCGCCTCAGGCTCCCGACACCCCACGAACTCGAAAGCATTCTGGTCGCCACGGACATTCTCAGCGAGGAGCTGGGCGAGGTGATTGCAACCGCCTGAGGAGGCTACTCAGCGGATCTGTTGCGCTGCGATCAGCTGGCGCAGCTGATCTGGCAACGCTACCGGGTCAAACGGCTTTTGAATGGCACCAATCGCGTCCTCCCGGATCTCGTCTTCATCTTTGGAGGCGATGTCTTTTGATGTCATGAACACCGCTGGGGTCTGCGCAAGCTCCGGCAAAGCACGCATCGCCGCCAGCGTTTCCACACCACTCAGGCCCGGCATCATCACATCAAGCACCATCAAATCGGGCGCAAAAGCCACCGCCTGTGCAAGCGCATCTTCGCCGCTGGCACATTGCAGCACCTCAAACCCTCCGAGTTCCACCAACGCGAGAAGTGTAATCTCCCGAATATCGGGATCATCCTCGACATGTAGAATTTTGCGAAGCTCCGTCATCCGCAGCCACCCCAATACCCCATTACCATCACCACGCTGGCTACCCTATCCGCTGAACCGCTTTGAGAAAAGCCTCCACAGTTTTGCCTGATGACAGCATCCAATTCATGACGCGGCGTAGCCAATGAGCGCCCGACTTGAGCGATGCCCAATTTTACCGCAGCCTGTGAGCATTCGCGTCCGCACAGGAGATGTCATGGCAACGCCCCCCATTTTGAAAGAGCGCATCGGCAGCGCAATGGTGCTGACCCTCAATGATCCGGCCCGGCGCAATCCGATCGGGGCGCCTTTGCGCGCTGCTTTGTCGGAGGCTCTCGAAGAGATTGAGACCGACACAAGCATCCGCGCGGTCATCCTCACGGGGGCCGGTGGCCATTTCTGCTCAGGCGGCGATATCGCAGCGATGGATGCTCCGATGCGGCAGAAGCGGATCAACTTTGAACAGGTCAAACGGCTGGCCAATCAAATCACCGGCGCGTCTGTTCCGGTGATCGCCGCCGTCGAAGGCTGGGCCGCTGGCGCTGGCCTGTCTCTTGCGATGATGTGTGACACGGTGATTGCCGCAAAATCGGCCCGTTTCCTCTCGGCCTTCCCAAAGATCGGTCTGATGCCGGATTACGGCCTGCTCGCGTCCCTGCCCGCCCGCATCGGCCAGGCGCGCGCGCGTCAGGTGATGCTCTATGCCCGTCCTGTTGATGCTCCCACGGCGCTCAGTTGGGGCATGGCAGATGACATGGTGGAGGATAGAGACACCCTTAAGGCGGCGCTCAGCCTGGCACAGCACGTGGAAACTCTTGGGCCGGAAGCTCTGCGTGCGATCAAAGCATTCAGCTCCGGAAGACTGGACAGCGCCATCGATTATGAGCGCGATGAGCAGCCACGCCTGCTCGGCAGCGACAATGCCAAAGAAGGGCGCGCTGCTTTCTTTGAGAAGCGGCCTCCCCGGTTCATCCCCGACTGACAAAGGAAAAACCCGCCGAGCGCTTCGGCGGGTTCATTTGTTTCAGATCGTTCCGATCACACAAAATCAATGTGATGGTAGAGCGGCAGCTCCCGAATGCGTTGCCCCGTCGCGGCAAAGATCGCATTGGCCAGCGCAGGCGCTGCAGGCGGCACCGGAGGCTCCCCCACGCCACGGATTTTCTCCCCGTTCTCAAGACCTTTCACAAAGATCTCCGGACATTGATACATCCGCATGCCTTCCGCATCCCAATAGTTGGCTTGCTCCACCATCCCGTCGTCATAGGTGATTTCACTGTTGATCGCGTGACCAAGCGCAAAGACTACACCACCCTGCACGAGGTTTTCAAAGTTCACCGGATCGAGCACACGGCCAACATCCGCGGCCACCCAAACTTTGTCGATGGTGATCCCATCCTCAGTGTTTGTCACCTCAATCACCTCGGCGGTTGGCACGCCAAAACTCTCTACAAAGGCGACGCCTCGACCTTTGCCCTCAGCCAGCGGGCTGCCCCAGTTGGACATCTCACCAACGGTTTCCAGAACCTTGCGCGCCACTGGGTTGTTGATCAAACGAATGCGCTCCTTCAGCGGATCAGCCCCCGCTTCATGGATCAATTCATCCAGCATGCAGTCAAAGAAGAAGCCACCTGCGGAGGCCCCAACCGAACGCCAGCTCGATGTGGGGGCCAACTCCGGCACGCGATAGGCCCGCATCCGGTAGTTGTCAAAGCTGTAGGGTGCATCCCAGGCCCCGGCGGCGATTTGCGTGTCCGGCCCCGGAATGCTCATGCCCAACCGCCCCATCTGCGAGGCCACCACCGAAGGCATGGCGATCTGCAAATCTGCAGCCACGACTTGGCCGTTTTTCACCGCGCCAGAGGCCCGTGCCATCCCAATGTGGCGTGTAAAGTCATGGGCAAAGTCTTCTTCGCGGCTGTAGGTCAACTTGACCGGCGTGCCCCGCATTTTATTGGCGATCTCCGCAGCCATTTTGACATGTTCCAGCTCCAACCTGTGGCCAAAGCTGCCGCCCATGTAGCAGTTGGTCAAATCCACCTGAGCGGGCTCATGCCCGGTGATCGCAGCCACCTGCTGTTGCAACATGATCTGCACTTGGTGCCCGGTCCAAACCGTCACTTTGTCATCTTCCACCAAAACCGTGGCGTTCAGCGGCTCCAACGGCTGATGCGCCACATAGGGCACGCGATATTCCACGTCCAAAGCCTTGCCGTGCGCTTTCTTGGCCTCATAGACGTCGCCTTCATCACGCCAAACCTTGTCGAGCCGGTCGCCGCTAAAGGACTCAGCGACCATATGCCAATGATCATCCTGCCGCGCTGGATAAGGCGCTTCATACCAATCAAAATCAATGGCTTGCGCGGCCTGAATGGCACGCCAAGTGTTGTCGGCCACAACCGCGACACCACCGGTAACCTCAACAATCTTCTGAACGCCGCGCATCTCTTTGGCGGCGCTTGCGTCATAGCTCTTCAGGCCACCGCCCTTGCGCGGGTTGCAAACCACAGTGGCATGCACAGCGCCTTCGACCTCAACATCGATGCCATATTCCAAAGTCCCGGTAGACTTCGCCAGAATGTCCAGCCGCTGCATGGGTTTGCCCAGCAAACGCCATTCGCTTGGGTCACGCAGCTTGATGTCCATCACCGGCTCAAGCTTTGCCGCCTCAGCGGCCAGCTCGGTGTATTTCAGCGCACTCCCGTCCGGCAGCTGCACCGCACCATTGGCCGTCTTCAGCTGCGCTACAGGCACCCCGCCGACGTTGGACGCCGCCAGCTTGAGCGTTTCGCGCGCAATCGCCCCCGCTTCGCGCAGCTTCACATAGCTATCGGGCACCCCGCTGGAGCCGCCCGTGATCTGCAAGCCCAACAGCTTGGCAAACCCTGACATCACTGTCCGCGCACTTTCTGCGACAAAACTTGTGTCACCCGATTGAAACGGCACGCCATCAGCTGAAAGCGCCCGGTTCCAATAAGCCTTGTCAGGCTTGCCAAAACTGGTCTCGACCTGATCCAACTCGATGTCCAGCTCTTCGGCAATCAACGCCGCTTGCACATGGGCAATCCCCTGCCCCTTGTCCCCGTGTGGCCCGATCAGCGTGACTTTCTCGCTGTCGATGATCACCCACGGATTGAAGGTCGCGGCCCCGTCCGCCAGCCCTTCTTTCAGAGGGTTTTCATAGGGTGTCTTCACACGGTAGACGCCAAAGGCCACCCCGCCGACAACAGCGGCGGCGCCAAGCAAAAACGAACGGCGGGCGATCTTTCCAACAGTTCCCATGGCTTACACCTCCTGCAGTTTGGAGGCTGCGGTTTTCACCGCTGCACGGATACGCGGATAGGTGCCACAGCGGCACAGATTGCCGCTCATGGCGTCATCAATGTCCTCATCCGTCGGGTTCGGGATATCAGACAACAGCGAGGCCGCCTGCATGATCTGCCCCGACTGGCAGTAGCCACATTGCGCCACCTGATGCTCCACCCAGGCTTCTTGCACCGCATGCAAGGCACCGGGCTGTCCCAGACCGTTGATCGTGGTCACTTCGCC
The DNA here is from genome assembly GCF_017743775.1 of Shimia sp. R9_1. Taxonomy (NCBI): domain Bacteria; kingdom Pseudomonadati; phylum Pseudomonadota; class Alphaproteobacteria; order Rhodobacterales; family Roseobacteraceae; genus Shimia; species Shimia sp. R9_1. The sequence goes on from NZ_JAGHRN010000001.1 coordinate 357,910, forward strand.
ATCCACATCCGCCACAGGCGTCTGGCAGGAGCGCACCGCAACCCCATCAATATGCACAGTGCAGGCCCCACATGCGGCAACGCCGCAGCCGTATTTCACACCTTTGATGTTCAGCTCATCTCTGAGCACCCACAGAAGCGGCATATCGTCTTCGACATCCACGTCGTGTTTTTTTCCATCCACGATCAATTGCATAAGCTGTCTCCCGTTCGTTGGAACCGTTCGCGTTAGCCTCCAGATAACGCAGCTTCGTAAAAAATCACTCGCAGATCGTGCCAAATCTCAAAGACGCTGGGTCAATCACCTGTGATGCCCTCATCCAACCGACTTCTCGCGGGTAGCCAACGGGCCTGCGTGCGCCCGTTGCAACTTGCTGATTCGGCACAACCGGAGAATTGCGCCAGCCCTCACCTTGTTAACCAACTCTTTACGAACAGCCCGAGAATGTTAGCGATACCGTGAGCGGCACCGATACCGCAACCGATAGCGGCATCGGTGCAGTTTATCGCTAACACACTCATAATTCACGGTATTTCAACTTCCGCAAAGACAGCGTGGCGACTATAGCAATACCCAATCCCTATTTATCCGCGCAGCTACAGGAGCGCCTCATGACTGTTACCGTCGGCATCAATGGTTTTGGCCGTATTGGACGTTGCACTTTGATGCACATCGCAGAGGAAGCGCGCGAAGATGTGCGCGTTGTCAAAGTGAATGCCACCGGCCCGCTGGACACCGCAGCTCACCTGATCCGTTATGACTCCGTACACGGCCGCTTCCGCAACGAAGTTGTGGCTGGCAACGGCACCATGGATGTGGGCATGGGCCCGATGCGCATGTACTCAACCTATGACATGGACGAGCTGGACTGGGACGGTGTGGACATCGTTCTGGAATGCACCGGCAACTTCAACGACGGTGAGAAAGCCAAAAAGCACCTCGAGCGCGGCGCCAAGAAAGTGCTGATCTCTGCCCCAGCGAAAAACGTGCAGAAGACCATCGTCTTTGGTGTGAACGATCATCAGCTCGAAGCCAACGACAACATGATCTCCAACGGCTCCTGCACCACCAACTGTCTGGCGCCTGTGGCCAAAGTCCTGAACAACGCTTTCGGCATTGAAAGCGGCATCATGACCACGATCCACGCCTACACCGGCGACCAGCCAACCCTGGACCGCCGCCACAACGATCTCTACCGCGCCCGTGCCGCTGGTATGTCCATGATCCCGACCTCCACTGGTGCCGCCAAAGCGCTGGGTGAAGTGCTGCCTGAACTCAAAGGCAAGCTTGATGGGTCTGCAATCCGCGTGCCAACCCCGAATGTGTCTGCCGTGGATCTGACCTTCACCGCATCCAAAGACGTCACCGCCGAAGATGTGAACGCCGTGATGGCCGAAGCCGCTGCCGGTGAAATGAAAGGCGTTCTGGGTTACTCCGAATTGCCGCTGGTTTCGGTTGATTTCAACCACACCACAGAAAGCGCAACCTTCGCAGCTGAGCAAACCAAAGTGCTCGGCGGCCGTCTTGTGCGCGTGCTGGCATGGTATGACAACGAATGGGGCTTCTCCGCACGTATGGCGGATGTTGCAGCCAAAATGGGCCGCATCTAACCCAAACCCATACTAAATCTTGCGCCCTCGGATGGGGTCAGGCATATCTGCTCTGACCAAAATCATCCGGGGGCGCAGTGCTTCATGACCAATCCCATCGCTGTTTTTCTCGTCTTACTCTTTCTGACGGGTTTGGGTTTGGACATGCTGTTTAACGACAGCGCCGCTTCACTGCTTTTGGCCAAGAAGTTCTTTGAACTGATCGAATGGGTCGCCTTCTGGCGCTAGTCGGAACCGCTTAGCGCAAAGAGAGAGGGCCGCTCTCGTTTGCGAAAACAGCCCCCCAAGCAATTTCAATTATTTGACGCCGGTCAGCTCTTGAGCCGATAGCCGGTTTTGAGCATCCACCACGCAATGGTGCAGAGCGCCGTGGTGACCGTTGCCACAACCACCAGCCCCAGCACCGGCGCGCCATCAGAGACCCCGATCACGCCATAACGAGTGCCATCAATCAGATAGAAGATCGGGTTCACGCGGGTGAAGCTCTGCAGCACGGGCGGCAAGGCCTCAACGGAATAGAATGTGCCGGAAAGAAAGGCCAAGGGGGTCACAATGAAGTTTGTGATCGCCGCCATCTGATCGAACTTCTGCGCAAAAATGCCAGCCACGATGCCAACGGCGCCCATCATCGCGCCGCCAAGCGCAACAAACAGCAACGCCCAAAGCGGGTGTGCAACCCCCTGCCCCAGAACCAGCCCCACAACGACGCTCATGGCTACCGCCACAAACAGACCGCGTGCCACCGCGCCAGCCAGATAGCCAAGCACCATTTCCAGCGGAGCCAGCGGCGGCATCAGCGTGTCAACAATATTGCCCTGCACCTTGGAGATCACGATTGAGGAGGAGGTATTGGCAAACGCATTCTGGATCACCGTCATCATCATGATACCGGGGATCAGAAAGGTCAGAAACGGCACGCCCATCACATCGCTGCGGCTGGGTCCGATCGCGATGGAGAAAATCAGCAGGAACAAACCCGCGGTCACCAGAGGCGCCAGAAGGGTCTGCGTCCAGACGGACATAAACCGCAGAATCTCCCGCTGCGCGAGGGTCTGCAGCCCCAGCCAATTTACGCGCCCAAAGCGGCGCACACCCATTTGCAACGGTTGATCGCTCTTTGCCATGTCTCTCTGCCCTCACTGAGTTGTGCCTGCTGCGCCATTGTCCGCGATTGTCCGGGCGCGAAGTGATTCTTCGCCTTGTAACTCGGGCTGGGGTGGCTAGAATAGGCCCCTGACCAAGAAATGCAGAGGCGGCCTTAGGCGGGCCGCTTTTTAGCTGAGGAAGTGACGAATGTCCTGGACCGACGAGCGCGTAGAGCTGTTGAAAAAAATGTGGGGCGAAGGCCAATCGGCCAGCCAGATTGCCAAGGAGCTCGGCGGCGTGACCCGCAATGCCGTGATTGGCAAAGTCCATCGTCTGGGGCTGTCCAACCGCACCACCAGCAGCACCGCGAAAGCCGAGAGCAAACCGAAGGCGGAGGCCAAGCCAAAGGCAGCGCCCAAACCCAAGGCCGCGCCAAAGCCAAAGGCAGAGCCCAAGGCCGAAGAGGCAAAGCCGGAACCCAAGACCGAGCCTGCGGTTGCCGCGCGTCCGCCACAGCCGCTGCGCAAGGCCATCATCCCCGCAGGTCAGCCGCTGCCGCCGCAGCCGTCCGCCAATGAAATCAGCCCGGAGGCGCTGGCCAAGGTCAATGAGGTGGAGAAAACCGCCAAGAAGCTCTCTCTGATGGAGCTGACCGAGCGCACCTGCAAATGGCCTGTCGGCGATCCGGCGACGGAGGATTTCTGGTTCTGCGGCCTGCCTGTGCAAGCCGGTAAACCTTACTGTGAGGCCCATGTTGGCGTCGCCTTCCAGCCGATGAGCTCGCGCCGCGACCGCAAACGCTAAAGCGCCTCACAATCAAACAAGTAACAGCCCCGTCGATCCCTATCGCCGGGGCTTTTCTTTTTGAGCGCTCCCTAGCGTTAAAGCCGCCCGGCCTCCGGAACCATGCATCAAAACGCATCCAAAGAACTTAAATCTCTGGATGCGCGGACCTTTCGCATCGGGGTTTGCGCCATGGTCGCTGTTGTTGCGGTTTACGCCGCAGGTGACACGCTCTGTCCCTGAACAAGAAGGGTCGCCTGTTCAAATTGATCGCGCAGAACTTCGGCCTTTTGGAAGAACGCCGCGCGCACCTCCTTGGCATAGGGATTGGCAACCTCAATCGCGTGCAGAACCGTAGGCGGATCATCCTGCACCATGCCCACAGCTTCCCGCAGCAGATCAAAGCTCGCCGTGGTCAGGCGCTCTGGCAGCGGCCCGAGATCCGTCATCACCTTGCCGATCAGGTGCGTCAGCCCCTGCACCATCGCCAGCTCGCGGTCATGATCCTCTGCTGTGGTCACGATCACATTCAAACCCCGTTGGCGCAGAAAAGCGGCTATCCGACGCCAGCGGGTGCCACGCACCGGACACAGCGCGATCTTCCGCCCTTTCACGCTCTCCTTCGCACTTTGCGGTCCAAACAGCGGATGGGTTCCTAAAATCTCCACATGCGGCGGCAGATGCGCCTGCATATCCGCCATGGGAGCCACTTTGACGGAGCCCACATCCATCACCACCGTGCCCGGTTTCAGATGCGGGGCCAGCGCCCGGCACACATGCGCCATACGCGCCACCGGCACCGCCAGGATCACCACATCACACTGGGCCACCTCCGCCAGCCCCTGCAGCGCCAGCCGCCGCCCATCCGGCAGCGCGGCGCGGCTGTACGCCGGATCACAGATCGTCAGCGCACATTGCCCAGCCAGCTCACGCGCCACCAACCGGCCAAAACCGCCAAAGCCCACCAGCCCCACACGGAGCTGCGCCTTTGCGCCCAGTTTGGCGCCATCTAAAAGTTTGAGTTCATGTCCCATGACCGGACCCCTTGTCTATCGGGCCACGCCTGTCCGGGGTCTCATGTGTTGGAAGGTTTTTTGGCTTCATCCCCGGCAAACGCGGCGGATGAAAATGCTAAAGACCCCGCCACTATGTGGTCAGGGGATAATAGATGCCAAAAAAGATGCCTTCAGTGTTCATGTCTGCTTCGTGCCACAGGGAAATTGCCCGGTCAAGCCGCTTCTGAGGTCTCCTCAAGCGGCTCTTTGATATCAAGCCAACGCACGTAAATCGCGCATAGCAGCGAAATCGCCACACAGCCGATCATCAGCCCATAGAGCAACAAAACGCCATTCTGCGGGGTCAGCACAGCGCCTGTCACGCTGGTCATCACCGCACCGATTGCCACGCTCATGGCGCCAGACAGCCCAGAAGCGCTGCCCGCCAGTTTCGGGCGCACCGACATCGCACCGCTGTTGGTCGATGGCAGGGTTAAGCCATTGCCTATGCCCACAAATATCACCGCGCTGGTGAAGGTTACCGGATGCACAAATCCGGCCAGAACAATCGCTAGCCCCAGCAGCAGACCAAACAGACCAACCACCCGACCGGAGAGAATGAGGATCCACAATGGCAAACGCTGCGCCAGTTTTCCTGACAGGTATGAGCCAAAGGAAAACCCGATCGCAATCGCGCCAACCGACATTCCAACAGAAGAAGGACTAAGACCAAACACCTCGGCCCCGACCAAAACGGAGCCGGTGATATGCACGTAAAACGCTCCCACAGAAAAGCCGCTGCAGAGGGCATAGCCCCAGAAGCGCCGGGATTTCAGCAGCGCGGGATAGGTGGCAAACTGCTCGCCCATGGTGGCAGCGCGGTCGGTGTTGGTCTCGCCCAGATCACGCCAGCACAACGCGAGCAATCCAAATCCCATGACCAGATAGACCACGAAGCTCGCGCGCCAACCAAAACTCTCATGCAGCAGTCCGCCGACCGTTGGCCCCAACATCGGCGCAATGGCCATGGCCATAGAGATATAGCCCAACTTGCTGGCGGCCTCCTGCGGCCCGTGCATATCGCGCACCACCGCCCGGCTCAGCGCGATGCCGACCACCCCCGCGGTCTGCAACATCCGCCAGAAGAGAAACCCTTCGATGCTTGCCGCCCACAGGCACCCCGCCGACCCGAAGGTAAAGATCGCCAGCCCCCACAGCATCACCGGCCGGCGCCCGTAGCGATCTGACAGCGGCCCGATCACCACCTGCAGAATCACGGTGATGGCCAGGAATCCCCCGAGCGAGAGGTTGGCAACCGCGTAGTCCACGTCAAATTCCGCGGCGATGGCCGCCATGGAGGGCAGGAACATATTGAGCGACAGCACCGACATGGCGGTCAGCAGCACCAGTGTGTTCAGATGTGGCGGGCTCCGCCCCGGATCATCCGTCACCCGCGTCAGTTCCCACCCAGAAGGTTCAGCAGGCCTTTCTTGGCTTCATTCTCCAGCTTGTCCTTCAGCGCATCCTCGGTGGATTGTCCCTCTTCGGCCTGCAGCCCAAGCTCACCTTGCACAGCCTCTTTCACACTGTCCTCAATGGCATCCAAATCCGCTTGAAACCCGCTTTTGATGGCGGCTTCGAGATCCGGCACAATGCTTGGATTGTGCCAGCTGCCCCGGATTTTCACCGGCACCATCAACGCAGGCCCATCTTGGCCGCGCACCTGTGGGGTGAACAGATAATCAATCGTCTGCAGCCCAAGCCCAACCGTGCCTGCCCCTGTCGCCGCCAATCGCGGCAGCCCCATGACCAAGTCCTGATTGCTGAGCACGCCTTCTGCAATCGTCCAACTCGCCGCCATATTGTCAAACACCGTGGTGCCGCCGGTCACATCCCCGCGCAGCAGACGGTCCAGATCAATCCCGTCGATGGTGCCCCGCCCGACAGAGAGATTTCCCTCCCCGCTCATGGCATTCATCAGCGCGTCCAGAGTGTTGCCAGAGCTCAAAAACGTGCCCCGCGCATCCGCCGACCCGGTGAACCTGTCAATATCCGCAGTCGCAGACAAAAACGGTTTCAGCCCGATCTGGGCCGCCGTCAGATCACCGCGCACCGAAAGACCATTGCGGTTGTTGGCCACAAAGGTACCCTGCACCGTGCCACCAAATGCGGCCATTTCGTTGATCGTTGCCACCGCACGCGCGTTTTCGATCTCCACCGTCGCACGAGTTTTACCAAGCGCGATCCCGCCAAGGTCCATTTCTTCCGCCGCAAAGCTGATTGTGCCATCCACAAAGTTCAGCGCACTTGCATCAATCGGATCCTTCGACCACCCGCCGGTCTCTGCGCCCCCGCCAGCAGAGGTTGTCTCTGCCGGTTGCGCGCTGCTGGCCAGTTGCAGCCGCCTTGTGGCCACCTGCGCCGCCACTTTGGGGCGCACGCCGTTCAGGTCCGCATCCGCTTGCAGGGTCAGCGCATTGCCCAGCGCCTCAAGGCTCCCGCCGCGCAGCGAAAACAGCCGCTCTCGGGTCAGCGTCACATCACCTGAGGCCGCCAACGGCCCGTCAATGCCCCCCGCTCCCAGAGCCGCCAGAAAGGCAGCCCCGTCGCTTGCCTCAACCTCCAGCCGCCCGCTGGCTTCCGGTGCCAGACCAAACTGACCTTCAAAGCCCGCGCGCCCTCCAGCCGCGTCCAATGCGAGTGAAACACGGGTGTTACCCCCCTGCAAAAGCCGCAGCGGGTCGGTCACCGTCGCTTCAGCAGCAATCTCCTCTCCGAAAGGTGCCGCGCGCACAGAAAGCTGTGCAGGTTCAGTCACCTCAGGCCAACGCAGCTCAAGGGCCAGCCCGGCAATATCCTGAACCAACGCACCATTTTCCACATAGCGCACGCGCGCCTCACTCAGAACCAGACGCTCCAGCGTGATCCGGCTGAGCGCGCTTGAGGTCTCAGAAGACGGCGCTTGCGCTACTGGCTCCGTTGGCTCAGCGCTCGCAGCGCCCCTACCCGCGTCCAATTCCCAGTTCGCGCGCCCATCTTGCGCCACTTCCAAAATCACATCTGGAGCCACAAGCTCCACGGTCTTGATACGAATGTCCCCGCCAATTGCGGCCATCACATCCACGCCGATCACAGCGCTATCGGCTTGAAACATCGGCCCTTGCTCAGACCAATCGGCATTGGCAAATGTCACGGCCTCCGTGCGCACGCCAAGCACCGGAAACCAGCTGATGCCAACCTCGCCCTCAAACGCCAGCTCCCGTCCGGTCTGCGCTTTCACCTGATCTGCCGCCAATTTGGCGATTTTCTCGCCCGGCAACGCCACCACCAGCACCACCGCAGCAACCGCCAACAGAACCACCGCCGCCAAAATCCCTCGGATCACCTTCATCAGAAGACCTCTCCCTACTGCTCTGCAACCAGCCTAGAGCGCGAAAAACAGGCAAGCAACGGCCCTTCCTGCGCGACAGACCCAAATTTCTTCAAACCAGCGTGCGAAAAGCGCGACACAGATGTCAGGCGCGGACGCTTCCAAGTTCCCAATCCCCCAAGATCGCCTGAGCTTTCTGCCGCTGAGCTGCGCCCGATCTCCCTTTGCCAAACCCGCGGCGCTGCCCTATATGCACGCCATGTCCAGCAATCCGCCCGATCTCCGCCCCGACCTCGCCCGCGCAACCCTCACCGGGGACGCACGTCCCGGCCAGCCCACCATCGGGATGGTGTCGCTTGGCTGCCCCAAAGCGCTGGTCGACAGCGAGCGCATCCTGACGCGCCTGCGGGCCGAAGGGTACGGCATTTCGCCCGACTATTCCGGCGCTGACGCGGTGATCGTCAACACCTGCGGTTTTCTGGACAGCGCAAAGGCCGAGAGCCTTGAGGCGATTGGAGAGGCCATTCAGGAAAACGGCAAGGTCATCGTGACCGGCTGTCTTGGCGCTGAGCCGGAGTATATCACCGGCACGCACCCCAAAGTGCTCGCGGTGACCGGTCCCCACCAATATGAGCAGGTGCTTGATGCCGTGCATGGTGCCGTGCCACCCAGCCCCGATCCGTTCATCGACCTACTGCCTGCCAAGAACGTCTCCCTGACGCCGCGCCACTACAGTTACCTCAAGATTTCAGAGGGTTGTAACCACAAGTGCAAGTTCTGCATCATCCCGGACATGCGTGGAAAACTGGCCTCCCGTCCGGTGCACGCAGTGCTGCGCGAAGCGGAAAAACTGGTCGAAAATGGCGTGAACGAGCTGCTCGTGATTTCTCAGGACACCTCCGCCTACGGCCTTGATCGCAAGTATTCGACCCACCCGTGGAAAGACCGCGAGGTGCGCAGCCATATCACCGATCTGGCGCGCGAATTGGGCCAATTGGACGCTTGGGTGCGCCTGCACTACGTCTACCCCTACCCGCATGTGCGCGAGCTGATCCCGCTGATGGCGGACGGTCTGATCCTGCCCTATTTGGACATCCCGTTCCAACACAGCCACCCGGACACGCTCAAACGCATGGCGCGGCCCGCGCATACCTCCAAAACCCTGACTGAGATCGCCGCATGGCGTGACATCTGCCCGGACATCACCCTGCGCTCCACCTTTATTGTCGGCTACCCCGGCGAAACCGAAGAAGAGTTCCAGCATCTGCTGGACTGGATGGATGAGGCACAGCTCGATCGCGTCGGCTGCTTCCAATATGAAAATGTAGACGGCGCCCGCTCCAACGATCTGCCTGATCATGTCGCACCGGAGCTGAAGCAAGAACGCTGGGAACGCTTCATGGAGAAGGCCCAGGCGATTTCTGAGGCCAAACTCGCGGCAAAAGTGGGCCAGGTGATGGATGTGATCGTAGATGACATTGACGCAGATGGCATCGCCACCTGCCGCACCAAAGCCGACGCCCCGGAAATCGACGGCAACCTGTTCATTGACGAAGGCACCGAAGGTCTTTCTGTCGGGCAGATTGTCACGGTGGAGGTGGATGAAGCCGGGGAATACGACCTCTGGGGTTGCCTGAAGCAAAGCTGACCATCGTGCAGTCCTCTCAGGCGCTCCACAAAACCGGAGCGCCCATGAGCGACGAAACGCGGGTCCTTTTCAACGCGGACTGCCCGATCTGCAACGCTGAAATCTGCCACTACCGCGCCTACACAAAGGCGCGCGGCCTTAACGTGGCCTATGACGATCTGAACTCAGACGCGCTGTCAGATTGGAAGATCGACCCGGACACCGCCGCACGGCGTCTGCACGTTGTGAAAGCAGGCGAGCTATACGTCGGTGTCGCCGCCTTTGTCGCGCTCTGGTCAGAAATGCTGCGCTACCGTTGGATGGCCAAAATTGTGCGACTGCCGGGCATTTGGCAGATGTCTAACGGGATTTATGAACGTATCCTTGCGCCCTGGCTCTACCGCAAGCATCTCAGGCGCAGCCTGAAGGCTTAATGTGGTGCCAAACGCGCCATCAGCGCGGCGTGGCAGCAGAACTCTGGCGGTGTCTTATGCTGCCCTGCTTCCCCCAACCAGGATTGACACTCAGCCACATGCGCACAGGTTCGGCAGCGCGTGACCATCCCTGTGTACTCCTGCACACTCAAACGCCCCTCAGCCATCATTTCGCTGAGGGAGACACCCATCTTGCGGCCCATGCTCCGGGTCAGCCAGAAATGCGTCGCCGGATCGCCCAAAGGCACAACAACGCCCATCAGACCTGCGCCTCCAAGCGCTTTAGCAGCTCGGCATTGCGACAATAGATCGGCGCGCCATCATCCTGAGCCTCAGCCGATTTCATGCGCAGCGCACAGCGCGCGGGTTGCAAGCATCCCGAGCAACGGACCACCGCGTCTGAGATCTCATCAGGTCTCAACGTACCTTTGATCGCGGCCTCCTGCAAATCCACCCCAACGTGGGACGCCATATCGTCAAACAAAGCCGCGTGGCGTTTGATCTTTTCCAGCCGATCCATACGAAAAACTCCTGTTTCGCTTGCAAACAAGCTAACAGGCTTCGCCGTATGGTCCCTTGATGTGCATCAATCTCAGCTTTTTTGCGCATCCAGATAGGCGTTCACGCAATCCTGCACCCGACGAAAACGGTCTCCGCCCAGTTTCACACCGCCATACCAGCGCGTGACAACCACGATATGATCCGTGATCCCCTCGCGCTCCAGCATTCGCAAAATCACCAATCCCGCACCGCTTTCGCCGTCATCGCCTTTCAGTGGCGTGCCGTCACTCAACAGCGCCGCCCAGGTGTTGTGGGTGGCTTTGGCGAATTTCTTGTTTCGCTTCAGATCTTTGAGAAACCGATCCGCCGCCGCGCGATCCGTCACCGCGCCGCCGGACACCGCATATTTGCTGCCCCGGTCGGTGACCACATTGGTCAGTTGCAACATGGCTTACAGACCCGCCGCCGTGCGCTTCACAATCGCCACACGTGAGGCGTTGGGCGGGTGCGTGCCCAGAAACTGGTTGCCCGGATCCGGTGTGCGCTCAAAAAAGCCCACGCCGATCAGCGGATCATATCCCGCTTTCTTGGTCAAAACGGTTCCAAGGCTGTCCGCTTCCAGCTCATATTCTTTGGAGAACGACCGTGAGCCAACAGAGGCACCGAGGTTTGCCGCCGCGTCCACAGAGCTTGCGCTACCCCCAGCCAGACCCACCAGAATGGCGCCCAATGCGGCCCCCGTCAGCGCATCCGCCTGTGAGCGGGTCAAATGCCCCGCAATATGGTGTGCCGCCTCATGGCCCATCACAAAGGCGAGCTCATGCTGGTTGCGCGTCTCCGCGATCAACGGCGCGGTAAAAATGATCAGCGGGCGGCCGTTCTTATCAACGGTCTGAAAGGCATTGGCCGGAATATCGGTGCGCGGATCGACAGAGATTTTGTAGTCGCAATCGGTGCCGCGTGGCGCTCTTGCACGGCACTCCCGCTCAGCCACAGGTTCCATCTGCGCAATGATCGGCGCAAGCCGCGCCTCGGCCTGAGACACGCTGATTTTCGGGGCCTTGGGCTGCGGCGCGCTGCGCTGTTGCGGCGCTGTTGTGGTTGTGACCTCACAGGCCGTCAACGCCGCCCCTGCCGCAGTGGCCAACACCATCGCACGCCACGGTCTTTGTCCAGATTTCAGCCCCTGCATCCGTCGTCCTTCCCAGCGCCCCAATCGTCTAAGGCGCTCACAAATATGTCGTCTTCCCGAATTTACGCCTCCGCTGTGGCCGAGACCAGAGGGAAATGCTTGCACCCGGTCCCCGATGCGCTAGGCTCACAATATGTTCAGCATCGAGCACGAATTTGACTCCACCGTTGTCACGCTTGTCGATGAAGGCGCCGCCCCTCTGGGCGAAGATGTGGTGATCCACATGTTTGAAGAATGCGTCACCATCGAACAATATGATCCGCGCACCGACAGCATGCAGAAAATCACGCTTTCCACAGCACAGGTGCAGGATCTAACCGCCGCGCTGGACTTGCCTGAGGGTGTTTACATGCTCAAGCGAGACCCCGACAAAACATGACCTAGTCCAACCGGAAGACCTTTTCGCGTGAGGTCTGCCCGCGCACAAGGGTCAGCCGGGATTTGGCAACGCCCATGGTCTTTGCCAGCAATTTGGCAACGGCAGCGTTGGCTTTGCCACCCTCCGGCACAACCGTGACATAGACCCGCAACACATCGCCATCCTGCACCACCGCGTTGCGCGAAGCTTTTGGTGTGACGCGCACCGCGACTTCCGCACCCGGCGTGAGGGACATCTCAGGGGCCTTTGCCATTCTCTCGATCTCCGATGCAAAACCGTTGGGCGAACAATGATTTACATTCCATAAATGCCCCGCATAGGGTAGCCCTCGCAATGCAACGGGGGAAGCTTAATGGCCGCACGCAACAAAACCGGGTTCTTTTTTGATGAAAAGTGCTTCTGGCATGCAGGTGGCAACTACGCGCTGACCCTGCCCGTTGGCGATCTTGTGCAACCGCTTGCTGCAGGTGGGCTTCCTGAAAGCCCTGAGACCAAACGCCGCCTCAAAAACCTCATGGATGTCACAGGCTTAACCGCAGACCTTGAGGTGCGCAGCGCTCCCGCGGCTACCACAGAAATGCTGGCCCGCGTGCATCCCGGTGACTTCCTTGGCAAGTTCAAATCGGTCTCTGATGCAGGCGGTGGTGAAATTGGTTTGCGCACGCCTTTTGGCAAGGGCGGCTATGAGATCGCAGCGCTCTCCGCAGGGCTCGCCAGCGAAGCCGTCCGCGCCGTTGCCGCAGGCGAGCTGCAAAACGCCTACGCCCTGTCGCGCCCCCCCGGTCACCACTGTTTGCCGGACTGGCCCAATGGTTTCTGCCTGCTCGCAAATATCGCCGTCGCCATTGAAGCCGCACAGGCGCAGGGGCTTGCCCAGCGCGTCGCCGTGCTCGACTGGGATGTGCACCACGGCAATGGCACCGAGGCCATCTATTATGAGCGCAGCGATGTGCTCACCATCTCGCTGCATCAGGAAAAGAACTACCCGCTCGACACCGGCGACGTGGCAGATCGCGGCAAAGGTGCGGGCCTTGGCACCAACATCAACGTGCCCCTGCCGCCCGGCGCGGGCCACAACAGCTACCTTCATGCCATGCAGCAGATCGTTGTCCCTGCGCTGCACAGCTTTAATCCCGACATCATCATCGTGGCCTGCGGCTTTGACGCCGCCGCCTTTGATCCGCTCTCCCGCATGCTCGCCACCGCGGACACTTTCCGCCAGATGACGAAACAGGTCATGGCCGCCGGCGAAACGCTGTGTGAAGGCAAACTCGTGCTGGTACATGAGGGCGGCTATTCTGAGGCCTATGTGCCATTCTGCAGCCATGCGGTGATCGAAGAGCTTGCCGGCTCTGACATCCGCGCCGAAGACCCGATGGCGGCCTCACTTGAAATCCGCCAGCCCAACGCCCGGGTTGAGGCCTTCTTTGCCACGCTCATTGATGAGATGGCCGCCACATTCGCAAGCCCGCCCGGTTGAAAACAGACCGGACCACGCCAACATACCTACTCAACTCCCAAGGGAGAGGACATGCCACAACCAAACCAAGCCGCGCTGGATTTTCTGCTCAGCCGCCGCTCACGCCCCGCCAAAACGCTGGTCGGCCCTGCGCCATCACGCGCTGAACTGGAACCCTTGCTGGAGGCCGCTTTGCGCAGCCCGGATCACGGCAAACTGGAGCCTTGGCGTCTCATCGTTTTGGAACGCAAAGCCTTGCAAAAATTGGCGGATCTCATCCCCGAACGCGGCACTGCATTGGGCATCGAACCTGACAAGATCACCAAGGGTCAGGATCAATTCGCCAAGGCAGATCTCGCAGTCGCGGTGATTGAATCCCCCGTGCTGAGCGAGAAAGTCCCGGCGATTGAGCAGTCTTACTCCGCCGCCTGCGTGTGTCTGCAACTTCTGAATGCATCTCTGGCTGCCGGTTGGGGCGCCAACTGGCTTTCCGGCTGGGCCAGCCATGATCGTGATTTTGTGGAAAAAGGCCTTGGCCTCACGCCCCATGAAAAGGTCGCAGGCTTCATCCACATCGGCACCGAAAAAGTCGCGCCCCCAGAGCGCCCCCGCCCCAATATGGAGACAAAGGTCACATGGCTGTTGGATTGATCCTCTCATCCTTTGGCAAAACCCTCGGCCAATTGGGAGACCCGCGTTTTCGCCGGGTGCTCTTTAAAGGTATTGGCCTGACATTTGCCCTGCTCATCGCGGTTTACACGCTGTTCCTGATGTTTTTGAACTGGCTGGGCGCTGCCGCTTGGGTGCAGGAACTTCTGGGCAATATTTCCTGGGTCGGCGATCTTTTCACCGCCGCTTCCCTGTTCCTGATGATCTTTCTGTCGGTCTTTCTGATGGTGCCGGTCGCTTCGGCCATCACATCCCTGTTTCTGGATGAGGTGGCAGATGCGGTCGAAGATCGCCATTACCCCCACCTGCCTGATGTGCCTGCGGTGTCCTTTGGCGAAGGGCTGAAGGATTCGGTGAACTTTCTCGGCGTGCTGATCGCCGCGAACCTGCTGGCGCTGATCGTCTATGCGATCTTCACGCCGTTTGCCCTGTTTATCTTCTGGGCTTTGAACGGCTTCCTGCTGGGGCGTGAATATTTTCAGCTCACCGCCATGCGCCGCGTGGGCCGGGCGGAAGCGAAGAAACTGCGCCGCAAACATGGCGGCACAATCTGGCTTGCAGGGATCTTGATGGCGATGCCGCTCTCAATCCCGCTGGTGAACCTGCTGATCCCAATCCTGGGGGCTGCGACGTTTACCCATCTGTTCCATCAACTGGAGCCGAGACGGGCGCATCCCCCATCCGGTTGAACATATCGAGATCACGCACGGTGATCATACCGGATGTGATGATCCAGAACGCAATTGCCCAGATCACCGCCGACACAAGGGTGGTGATCTTAGCTTTGGCCTTCAGATAATGATGCTCCGGTGCTCCCGCGTGGGTGCCGGGCACCACATCGCCCAAATCCCCCTGAGTTTGCAGGCGAATCGGGATCACAATCAGAAAGGTCATAAACCAGATGACCGCGTATAAAACGATGGCTGAGGTGATCCCCATTGTGTGCTCCTCCAAAAAGTCAGCGGGCAAAACTGCCCGCTTTCCTACCCAAATATGTGGTTTGATCAGACCTGTTCAAGCTCGACAAGGCAGCCGTTGAAGTCCTTCGGGTGCAAAAACAGCACCGGCTTGCCATGCGCCCCGATCTTGGGCTCTCCGCTGCCCAGAACCCGCGCGCCTGTCTCTTTCAGATGGTCACGCGCCGCCAGAATATCATCAACCTCATAGCAAACGTGGTGAATGCCGCCTGACGGGTTCTTATCAAGGAAGCCATTGATAGGACTGTCTTCTCCCAGCGGATAAAGCAGTTCGATCTTGGTGTTTGGCAGCTCGATGAACACCACCGTCACCCCGTGATCCGGTTCGTCCTGCGGCGCGCCCACCTTGGCCCCAAGCGCATCACGGTATTGCGCGCTCGCAGCCTCCAAATCGGGCACAGCAATCGCCACGTGGTTCAGTCGTCCAATCATTTTTGTCCTCCATGGATCGCTTTGGTCCCGCTCACCGCTGTTATGGGATTTGCATCGCGCGCGCGCAAGCGGCAGGGCGTCGCGGTGGCGATTAACGCTTCGTTAGTCATGTGCTGGCTAGCCTGAGTCCATGTGAATGTTTCAGTTAGTTTGCTTCGTTGAGGATTTCAGCCATGAATGACCAGTCCCCATTCTCCCCATTGACCTCGCCATCAGCCGCGCGGCCGCTTCTGGGTATGACCGTGCTTGTGGTCGAAGACAGCCGCTTCGCTTCTGATGCTCTGCGGCTCATGTGTGTCCGCTCCGGCGCCCGCATCCGCCGCGCAGACTGCCTGACTTCCGCCCGCCGCCACCTGCAAATCCATCTGCCCACGGTGATCATCGTGGATATGGGCCTGCCGGACGGTTCTGGCGCGGAACTGATCGAAGAACTGCACCATGCCTCCCCACGGGTCGAGCTGATCCTGGGGACATCGGGCGATGATTTTGCCGAAGACAGCGCATTGGCTGCAGGTGCAGACGGATTTATCGCCAAACCTTACGGCAGCCTGTCCTCTTTCCAGCAGGCCATCCTGTCTCGACTGACCGAAGGCTACCGCCCCACCATCGCGCGCATCGCTGACAATGAGGCCATCCAGCCCGATCCGGTCGCGCTGCGCGATGATTTGATGCACGCGGCTGACACCCTTCAGGAAACGCCCGAACAGGCTCTCAAGGACGGTGTGGTGGACTATGTGGCGCAATTCCTGGGCGGCATCGCGCGCAGCTCGGAGGATGCATCCCTGCTGAGCGCCGTGCAAGCGGTGGAGCGTGCCCGCAAGGCGGGTCAAATGCCAACCGCAGATGTGGCCCATCTCACCGGCGTGGTGCAGGACCGGCTGGCGCAAACCGCCACCATCTGATCTCCCGCCACCTCGCGTTAAACCCAAAACGCCAGCGGGGCATGAAAGCGTCACTGCGACAATGCCCTGCCCAGACGATCTGGGAGGTTAGCCCAGCGTCGGATCTCCGCTCGCACGCACCAATCGCGTCAAATCGCTCAGACGCTCTTTCTGCTGCCCTGCCGCATCAAAGTTGCTCGGAGAGAGCCAGACATCAAACGTCGCCTTAAGCGCGGGCCATTCCTGATCGATGGCGGCAAACCACGCGGTGTCCCGGTTGCGCCCTTTGTAGACCAGCGCCTGACGAAACACGCCTTCATAGCTGAAACCCAGCCGCTGCGCTGCGCGCCGCGAAGGCGCATTCAGCGCGTCACATTTCCATACATACCGTCGATATCCGGCCTCAAAGGCCCATTGCATCATCAGAAACATCGCCTCCGTCGCCGCAGGCGTGCCCTGCATCATTGGTGCGAAGTTGATATTGCCCACCTCAATGGACCCCGCTTCCGGTGCGATCCGCAGATAAGAGGCAACACCTGTGAACGTCCGATCCGCTTTGCTGTAGATCGCATAGAAGAAATGATCGGGGTTCGCGACCGTCTCCCGCACCCAGCGATGATACTGGGCTGAGGAATGAAACGGCCCATACGGCATGTAATCCCAAACCCAGTCATCAGACTGATAGGACCGATACAGTAACGCCGCATGCGCCTCCGCATTCAACGGCTCCAGCCGCACATAACGCCCCTCCAAGACTGCCCCTGTTGGGCGGGGTGGCGCCTGCCAATCCGGCACGGCGAATCCAACAGGTCTTGGCTCAGTCATTTGGCATTCCTTCGTTTCCCGAAGTAGTGGCACAGCGCCCAGACTTGGCCAAGCCTTTGTTCACATGCCAGACGACTGAGGCCACAAAAGAAAAGGCCGCCCTCACCTTCGTGAAAGCGGCCCTTTGCAAGTCTATAGCGCGGATCACTCCTGCGGGATCACCCGCAGACCCAGCTCCATAAGCTGATCGCTGGAAGGATCGTTGGGCGCGTTCATCATCAGATCTTCGGCGCGCTGGTTCATCGGGAACATCATGACTTCGCGGATGTTCTGCTGATCTGCCAGCAACATCACGATGCGGTCCACACCAGCCGCACAACCACCGTGGGGTGGTGCGCCGTAGGAGAAGGCTTTGTAAAGCGCACCAAAGCGCTCTTTCACTTCCTCTTCGCCGTAACCGGCAATCTCAAACGCCTTCAGCATGATTTCCGGCTGGTGGTTCCGGATCGCACCAGAAACCAGCTCATAGCCGTTACACGCCAGATCGTACTGATAGCCTTTGACCGCCAGCGGATCGCCGTTCAGCGCATCCAGACCGCCCTGCGGCATGGAGAACGGGTTGTGTTCAAAGTCGATCTTGCCGGTCTCTTCGTCTGCTTCATAGATCGGGAAGTCCACGATCCAAGCAAATGCAAAGCGATCTTCGTCGATCAGACCCAGCTCTTTGCCAATCACGTCACGCGCACGGCCCGCAATCTTTTCAAAGGCCTTTGGCTTACCGCCGAGGAAGAAGGCCGCGTCGCCCACGCCCAGACCCAGCTGCTGGCGGATCGCCTCGGTGCGCTCAGGGCCGATGTTCTTGGCCAGCGGGCCAGCGGCTTCCATGCCACCTTCCACTTCGCCAGATTTCAGCTTGGCTTGCGCCTCTTTCACCGAAATGCCCAGCTCCTGCGCCACGCTGTCTGCAGTCTTGTCGCGCCAGAAGATATAGCCCATGCCCGGCAGGCCTTCGCCTTGGGCAAATTTGTTCATACGGTCACAGAACTTGCGGCCACCACCGGTTGGCGCCGGAATGGCGCGCACTTCGGTGCCTTCCTGCTCCAGCAGTTTGGCAAAGATCGCAAAGCCGGAGCCTGCGAAGTGCTCGGATACCACCTGCATCTCAATCGGGTTGCGCAGGTCAGGCTTGTCAGAGCCGTATTTCAGCGCCGCTTCCGCATAAGGGATCTGCGGCCAGCTCTCTGGCGCGTCCACCTTGCGGCCACCGCCGAACTCTTCAAACACACCGGCCAGAACAGGCGCGATGGTGTCAAAGACGTCCTGCTGCTCCACAAAGGACATCTCCATGTCGAGCTGGTAGAAGTCGGTCGGGGAGCGGTCAGCGCGCGGGTCTTCGTCACGGAAGCACGGCGCGATCTGGAAATACTTATCAAAGCCCGCAACCATCATCAGCTGTTTGAACTGCTGTGGCGCCTGCGGCAGCGCGTAGAACTTGCCCGGATGCAGACGGGACGGCACGAGGAAGTCGCGCGCACCTTCTGGCGAAGACGCTGTAATGATCGGGGTCTGATACTCGCGGAAGCCCTTGTCCCACATGCGCTTGCGCATGGAGGAAACCACATCAGAGCGCAGCACCATGTTTTGCTGCATCTGCTCACGACGCAGGTCGAGGAAGCGGTATTTCAGGCGGGTCTCCTCAGGATACTCCTGATCGCCAAACACCATCAAAGGCAGCTCGTCTGCCGCGCCGAGGATCTCCAGATCGCGCACAAACACCTCAACCTCACCGGTCGGGATCTTGTCGTTGATCAGGTCTGCGTCACGCGCTTTGACGTTGCCATCAATGCGGATACACCACTCGCTGCGCACCTTCTCCATTTGAGAGAAAACCGGGCTGTCCGGATCGCAAAGCACCTGCGTGATGCCAAAGTGATCGCGCAGGTCGACAAACAGAATACCGCCGTGGTCACGGATGCGGTGCACCCAGCCAGACAGGCGGACGGTCTCGCCCACGTTGGATTTGTTCAGGTCGGCGCAGGTATGGCTGCGATAGGCGTGCATGTGCGGCCCCTCTTTCAGGGTGAAAAACAATGTTCGCGCCGATACACCTTTTTGAGGCCATAAAGTCAAGGTCCGCGCCGCGCGAAATGGCGCTAAAACGGCCGCACAACGTTGCCGGAGTAGAAAAACACACCCAGCCCCATGAGAAAGATGATGTTGCCCGCAATCGCATGCATCAGCACCGCCAGAGGAAAAGAGGCACGCTCTTTGTAGGCATGGGCAAAAATCACCCCGCCCACAAAGGTCATGATGGCCACGACCCAGCTCCAATACATCAGATGCGCCAGCGCAAAGAGCCCCGCATTCAGCCAGATCGCTGCCCAACCGTTTGGCAGGATCGCTTTATAGCGGCGAAAGAACAGCGGGCGAAACACCAGCTCTTGCGGCAGTGCGGACACAAAAGGATAGAAGATCAGGATCACCACCATCAATTGCGGCTCGTTCCTCATGAGAAAGAACAAGGCCTCCGGTGCAAACAGCATCGTCACCGCAAAACAGGCCGCAAACATCAGGGCCGTATAGATCAGCATCTGCCGCAGCTTGATTTCCGCCATCCCCTCGCGCAGCGCCCGCCAGCGAAAGCCCGGCGTCAGATGCAATAGAAGGATCCCAAGCGCGGTGAGCGCAAAAAGCGCGGAGAACATCACCGTGGCCGGCAGCAACGTGGCAATCAGCACCGGCGCAAGAACAAACAGGATCAGAAACTCGGCCCAAAGCCGGTTGGTGTTTTGTACGGGCAAACTGCTGTCCTCAATTGGTTTTGTCCGGAGAGTTGCGCGCGCATGTTTCAATTTCAAGACAGCATGAGGGCTGGCATCGCCGCCGCAAGCCTCAGGCCCGCGCCTATTTGACCACCGCCGGGATTTCCCCGCGCAGCGCATTTGTCAGATGCAGCGCTTGCGCCGAGAACAAATCCGCCTCACTCAGCACCGCTTCGCGCAGCGCCCCCGCCTCAATCAAACTCTGCCGATACACGCCCGGCAAACAACCCGACGCAACCGGCGGCGTCAGCCGAACACCGTCCTCCATGGTCAACACCAGATTGGTGATGGTGCCCTCACACAGCTCGCCGCGCTCATTGAAAAACAGCCACTCCTGCACACCCTCAGGCAACTCCGCCCGCGCTGCATCATAAAACGCACGCCGCGTGGTCTTGTGCTGCAAAAGCTGATCCGCGGAGGACAAACGGTCCGGATGTATCCGGCACACCCAAGGCTTTGTCGCCGCCGCCGGCATCTCTGCGGTGGTGATCTCCACATCCCCGGCCGCACCCAATGTCAGACGGCAGCGCAAATCGGTGGTCGCCTCCAGAGCCTCAACCGCGCGCAGAACATCTGTTTCAGAAAAGGCAAAGCCCAGCGCCTGCGCCGAGTGTTTCAGCCGCGCCAGATGCAGGTGCAGCCGCGCCACGCCCGCCCCCGGCACAAAGCGAAAGGTCTCAATCAGGCGGGTTCCGGCTGGAACGTCTTGGCAAAGCGGGCTTTCCACAGCGCTTCCTCATATTCATCAGGCGCCTTGCTGTCCCAGACAACACCGCCGCCCACGTTCAACACAGCTTGCCCGCCTTCAAGCAGCATCGTGCGGATCGCCACGCTGAACTCAGAGCTGCCGTCCGGCGCTGCCCAGCCAATTGCACCACAGTAGATCTCACGGGGCCACGGCTCCAGATTACGCAGAATCTCCATCGAGCGCAGCTTTGGTGCGCCGGTGATTGATCCGCAAGGGAACAGCGCCTGCAAAATATCGGCAAGCTGCGCGTCTTCCTGCAACTGCGCCTCAACGGTGGAGGTCATCTGATGCACGGTCGCATAGCTCTCCACCTCAAAAAGCTGCGGCACCTTCACGCTGCCCGGCTGCGCCACACGGCTGATGTCATTGCGCAAAAGATCCACGATCATCAGGTTCTCGGCGCGGTTCTTCTCGTCCTGCGCCAGCCACGCCTTACGACGTGCATCCTCTGCCGCGTCTTCACTGCGGGGCTGCGTGCCCTTCATCGGGCGTGTCTCAATCCGGCCCGCCGCATCGGTGCGGAAAAACAGCTCCGGCGAACGCGACAGAATTGTCGGCAGACCCGCCTGTTTGATCAGCGCCCCATGCCCAACCGGCTGACGCGCCGCGAGCGCGGCATAAAGCGCCTCGGCATCCCCGGACACAGCTGCATCCATCGGAAACGTCAGATTCGCCTGATAGATATCGCCAGCACCGATGTAGCCATGCACCCGGTCAAACGCCGCACGGTAGGTGGCCGCACTCCAGCGCGGCGCAAATGCGCCCAAATCAAACCGCGCATCTGTGGAAAGCGCCTTGGCCGCCGTTGGCGCGCGAAACACACCAAACTGCATCAAAGGCAGTCGCCGCGCCTTGGGCAGCATCCGGCGCAGACGTGACTCCAGCACATAGCCAAGCTCATAGCTCACATATCCTGCAAGCCAGAACCCTGCCGCCTGCGCCTGTCTCAGCACATCAAAGGCCAGATCCACCTCATGTGGCTCCGTCACCGAAATCACATGCTCCGCCGCATCAAACAGCGTCGCATGCCCGTTTGGCCCGTGATCAAAGCGAATCTGCACCTGTATCCCCTGTCGGCGAAAGTTGTCTTTTGGTCATATACGGCGCATTTTGGCAAATGACAGTGGTGAAAGCGGCAGATCATGACAAAATCCCGCTCCCCCGGTGATCCCTCTTGCACGTTGCCGCCTGATGCGTATAACCCACGACAATTTGCGCATTCGGCGTCTCCCACCACGCCCTTCTAGCCCGAGGTTTATCATGCCAAAAAGAACCGACATCTCCTCGATCATGATCATCGGGGCCGGCCCCATTGTGATTGGTCAGGCCTGCGAATTTGACTACTCGGGGGCGCAAGCGTGTAAAGCGCTGCGCGAAGAGGGCTACCGCGTTATTCTGGTGAACTCCAACCCGGCAACCATCATGACCGACCCCGGTCTGGCGGATGCCACCTACATCGAGCCGATCACGCCGGAAGTTGTCGCCAAGATCATCGAGAAAGAGCGCCCCGACGCGCTCCTGCCCACCATGGGCGGTCAGACCGGCCTCAACACCTCGCTTGCGCTTGAAGAAATGGGTGTGCTCGACAAATTCGGCGTCGAGATGATCGGCGCAAAACGCGACGCCATCGAAATGGCCGAAGATCGCAAACTCTTCCGCGAAGCCATGGACCGTCTGGGCATCGAAAACCCACGTGCCTCCATCGTGACCGCACCTAAGAAAGAAGACGGCTCCGCTGATCTGGACGAAGGCATCCGCCTTGCACTGGAAGAGCTGGAAAGCATCGGCCTGCCTGCCATCATCCGCCCGGCCTTCACGCTTGGCGGCACCGGCGGCGGAGTGGCTTACAACCGCGAAGACTACATCCACTTCTGCCGCACCGGCATGGACGCCTCCCCGGTGAACCAGATCCTCGTGGATGAAAGCCTGCTGGGCTGGAAAGAATACGAGATGGAAGTGGTGCGCGACAAAGCGGACAACGCCATCATCGTCTGCGCCATCGAAAACGTCGACCCGATGGGCGTGCACACGGGCGACTCCATCACTGTGGCCCCTGCGCTCACGCTGACGGACAAAGAATACCAGATCATGCGCAACCACTCGATCAACGTGCTGCGCGAGATCGGCGTGGAAACCGGCGGCTCCAACGTGCAATGGGCGGTAAACCCAGCCGATGGCCGCATGGTTGTGATCGAAATGAACCCACGTGTGTCCCGCTCTTCGGCACTGGCCTCCAAAGCGACCGGCTTCCCGATTGCCAAGATCGCAGCGAAGCTGGCGGTGGGCTACACGCTGGATGAGCTCGACAACGACATCACCAAAGTGACACCTGCGTCCTTTGAGCCAACCATCGACTATGTCGTCACCAAGATCCCGAAATTCGCTTTCGAGAAATTCCCGGGCTCCGAGCCGCATCTGACCACCGCGATGAAATCCGTGGGCGAAACCATGTCCATTGGCCGCACCATCCACGAATCCATGCAAAAAGCACTGGCTTCCATGGAAAGCGGCCTGACCGGCTTTGATGAGGTCGAAATCGAAGGCGCGGATGACAGTGCCGAAGGCAAAGCCGCGGTGATCAAAGCGATCAGCGTCGCCACCCCGGATCGCCTGCGCACCATCGCGCAAGCTATGCGCCACGGTCTGACCAACCATGAGATCCACGGCGTCACCATGTTTGACCCATGGTTCCTCGATCGCATCCGCGAAATCGTGGACGCCGAAGAGGACGTGCGCAAAAACGGCCTACCGGTCACCGAAAAAGAGCTGCGCGTGCTTAAAATGCTCGGCTTCACCGACGCACGTCTCGCAAAACTCTCTGGCCGCGATGAAGACAACGTGCGCCGCGCCCGTCAGAACCTCGGCGTGACCGCCGTGTTCAAGCGCATCGACACCTGCGCCGCCGAGTTTGAGGCACAGACCCCTTACATGTACTCCACCTACGAAACCCCAATGATGGGCGAAGTGGAATGTGAGGCGCGCCCGTCGGAGCGCAAGAAAGTTGTGATCCTTGGTGGTGGTCCGAACCGCATCGGTCAGGGCATCGAGTTTGACTACTGCTGCTGTCACGCCTGCTACGCGCTGACCGAGCAGGGCTATGAAACCATCATGATCAATTGCAACCCAGAGACCGTGTCCACCGACTATGACACCTCTGATCGTCTGTATTTTGAGCCGCTCACCTTTGAACACGTGATGGAAATCCTGCGCGTTGAGCAGGAAAACGGCACTCTGCACGGCGTGATCGTACAGTTCGGCGGCCAGACCCCGCTGAAGCTGGCAAACGCGCTCGAAGAAGAAGGCATCCCGATCTTAGGCACCACGCCGGACGCCATCGACCTTGCCGAAGACCGCGAGCGGTTCCAGGCGCTGGTCAATGAGCTGAAGCTGAAACAGCCGAAGAACGGCATCGCCTCCACCGACGCCGAAGCGCTTGCGATTGCAGATGAAATCGGCTTCCCGCTGGTGATCCGCCCCTCCTACGTTCTGGGTGGCCGCGCCATGGAAATCGTGCGCGATATGGGCCAGCTGGAGCGCTACATCGCTGAGGCGGTTGTGGTCTCTGGCGACAGCCCTGTTCTGCTCGACAGCTACCTCTCCGGCGCAACCGAGCTGGACGTGGACGCGCTTTGTGACGGCAAAGACGTGCATATCTCCGGCATCATGCAGCACATCGAAGAAGCCGGCGTTCACTCCGGCGACTCCGCCTGCTCGCTGCCGCCCTACTCGCTCTCCAAAGAGACCATCGCGGAAATCGAGCGTCAGACCCGCGCCCTTGCGCTGGCCCTCAACGTGGTTGGCCTGATGAACGTACAGTTCGCTGTGAAAGACGGCGAAATCTACCTCATCGAGGTGAACCCACGTGCCTCCCGCACCGTGCCGTTTGTCGCGAAATCCACCGACAGCGCGATTGCTTCCATCGCTGCGCGCATCATGGCAGGTGAAAAACTCGCGGACTTCCCCAAACGTGCCCCTTACGTGGAACTCGACGCCACCAAGGATCAGCCGATTGCGGATCAAATGACGCTGGCGGACCCGAACATGCCTTGGTTCTCCGTGAAAGAGGCCGTGCTGCCATTTGCCCGCTTCCCGGGCGTCGACACCATCCTCGGCCCGGAAATGCGCTCCACCGGCGAAGTCATGGGCTGGGACCGCAGCTTTGCACGCGCCTTCCTGAAGGCACAGCTCGGCGCAGGCATGGAGCTGCCCACCTCCGGCAAGGCCTTCATCTCGGTCAAAGACGATGACAAGACCGACGCCATGGTCGAGGCGGCCAACATCCTGATCGAACTGGGCTTCTCTGTGGTGGCCACCGCAGGCACCGCCACATGGCTGAGCGAACAAGGCGTAGATTGCACCAAGGTGAACAAAGTCTATGAGGGCCGTCCAAACATCGTGGACCACCTCAAAGACGGCGACATCTCTCTGGTGATGAACACCACCGAAGGCGCACAAGCCGTCAACGACAGCCGCGAGATCCGCTCCGTGGCGCTGTTTGACAAGATCCCCTACTTCACCACCGCCGCCGCCTCCAACGCAGCAGCACGGGCCATGAAAGCCCGCGAAGAAGGCGACCTGGAAGTGCGTTCGCTGCAAGGGTGAGCAGCGCCTGCACCTCAAACATTCTCCAGAAGGGCGGCTATTTGGCTGCCCTTTTTCTTTGCCTTGACAGGCGCTTGCCCGCTCCCTAAAACCCGCGCCTTTCCCTGCCGAGCGGAGACCGGACCATGAGCACCAAACCACACACTTTGGGCATCGACTTTGGCACCTCAAACTCCGCCGCGGGGCTGATGGTGGAGGGTACCCCGCACCTCATCACCTTTGGGGTCGGTCAGACCACCCTGCCCACCACCTTCTTCTTTGACTACGACAGCCGCGCCACACTTCTGGGCCAGCCCGCCAATGATGCGCTCCTTGAGGGCGAAGAAGGCCGCTTCATGCGCGCGCTCAAGCGGGTGCTCGGCACCACGCTCATGCATGAAAAGCGCCAGATCCTGAACGAGCGCGTGACCTTTGTGGAGATCATCGCCCGCTTCCTGCGCCACATCAAACATCAGGCCGAAGCCCAGACCGGCCACAGCTTCACCCACGCCATCTCCGGCCGCCCGGTGGTCTTTCACGGCAACGATGACCCGCGCGAGCAACAGGCCGAAGACGACCTGCGCGCCTGCTACCTCGCCGCCGGGTTTTCCGAGGTCACTTTCCTCTCTGAACCCGAAGCCGCAGCAATTGCCTGCGGCGCGCACGAACATCGCGGTGAAACCGGCCTGATTGTCGACATCGGCGGCGGCACCTCGGATTTCTCTGTATTCCGCACCACCGACACCGGTGTGGAAATCCTCGCCAACCACGGCATCCGCATCGGCGGCACCGACTTTGACCGCGCGCTGAGCTTTCACCATGTCATGCCGCTGCTGGGCAAAGGCTCGCCCCTGCGCGACACCTTTGGCAAAGGCACGCTTCCAGCTCCCAACGCAATCTTCCACGATCTCGCCACCTGGGAGAAAATCCCCTTCCTCTACAACGCCCGCACCCGCCGCACCGTGGAGGATATGCTGCGCCAGGCGGAAGAACCGGAAAAGCTCACCCGCCTTGAAACCGTGCTGCGCGATGAGCTCGGCCATGAGCTGGCCTTTGATGTCGAACGCGGCAAAATCGCCGCCAACAACGGCGACGCCAATGCCAAGATCAGCCTCTCAGAAATCGAGCGCGGTCTTGAGCAGCCGGTGAGCGGCGAAATTCTCACCGCGCTCCTGTCCGATCACGCCAAACAGCTGCACGTGGCCGCTGAAGACACCCTCGCTATGGCGAATTGCACTCCAGCAGACATCGACCGCGTGATTTACGTTGGCGGCTCAAGCCTCCTGACCGTGGTGTCTGGCACTATGAAGACCGTGTTTCCGGACGCAGAGCACACCTTTGCCGAGGTCTTCACCGCCGTGGCAGACGGGTTGGCGCGGGCCACAGAATTGCGCGGCTGAACAGGGCTTAGCAAAACCGACACGCCAGCCTCCCCCTCCCAGTAAGCTCTTGACCTAAGCGCGAAAGCGCCAAAGCTGGCCATATGCCCAGCGCCCCGCCATCAGACGCATCGGTCGCCCATCTCGCCATGCTCCGCCCCGGCACGCCCCTCTGGATGCGTGACCCGCGCCGCACGCCCGTTCGGCTCATCAGCGTCCGCGCGGACATCGCAAGCTTCACGGTGGAGGTGCGCGCCTTCGAGGACTCCGGCGCGCGCTGGACCTTTCCGCTTTGGCAGGCCGAGAAATTCCTCTGCGCGCCAACCTCCCCCCAGCTGCCGCAGGCTCAGATCAACGAACTCGAAGCCGCATGCACCCGCCTCAATCAGCCGCTGCACATCCCGATTGACACAGCCAGGCGCGCGGCCACCGAAATCCGGCTGCAACGCCTCACCGCAGAAGCCAGCGACTGGCTGTCCGCCAGTGGCCACCTCGCGGACTCCACAGCAACGCCCGAAAACTTCTCGGCCTTCACCAACCCCAAGGCGCTGAGCAACTGGCTCCGCCATCATAACGTCCTTTCGCTGGAACAAGACATCGCCACCCGATACGTCAGCAATCCCCACGCGGGCGAAACCATCAAGGCCCACCGCCTCGCACTGGCAGAGCTTGGCCTTTGCCCCTATGACGGCCGCATCCTGCGCGATACTGAGGAGCTCTCCGGCGACAAAGCGCTCCCACATCGCATGCGCCACATCCTCGCCCGTCTTGCTTACCTGCGCGCCGCTTTCACACATCTCGGCACGTCCCAAGTGCTTCTGTACCGCACCATCTACTCAGACAGCCCTCTCACCGCCCCGCGCAACACCGGCTTTGTGTCTGCCACCTTCAGCCTCGCGGTTGCCCAGCGCTTTTTGAAAGACGGTGCCACCAAAGCCCACAGCGCCCTGCTTTCACAGCACGTCCCGGTGACCCGGCTTTTTATGACCCATCTGGAAACGCCCCAAATGCGCGCGCCCCACACAGAAGCCGAAGCCCTCCTGCTCTTTGATCCCAACGCCTCCCCATTCTGAGTCGGTACGAGATCATCGCAATGCATGCTTCTCATTCGTCAAATAACCTGGGGGCTTGGGGGCTGGCCCCCAATCAGCACCGCCCCCTCCCCAAACACCCGTAACCCAATGAAAAAGGCGCAGCCTCCCGGGCCGCGCCTTCCAAATTCCCTCCGATCAAACACCGCCGTCATGCAACCGCAGGTCTGATACAGAAACGTGGTGTCAGACCTTTTCCTGCGTGTACTGACGCAACTCCTTGCGCGCCACCTGACGGCGGTGCACCGCATCCGGCCCGTCAGCCAGCCGCAATGTGCGCACATGTGTCCAGGCCTGCGCCAGCGGGGTGTCCTGTGAAATCCCGGTGCCGCCGTGCATCTGCACCGCTTCATCAATCACCTTCAGCGCCACATTCGGGGCCACCACCTTAATCTGACTGATCCAGGGCGCAGCAGCCCGGGCATCCCCCTGATCCATCATCCATGCAGTTTTCAGACACAGCAGCCGCGCCTGCTCGATCTCCATCCGGCACTCGGCGATGATGTCGTAGTTCGCCCCCAGATGCGCCAGCGGCTTGCCAAAGGCTTCCCGGCTCAGCGCGCGTTTACACATACGCTCCAGCGCCACCTCTGCCTGCCCGATCGCACGCATGCAGTGGTGAATGCGCCCAGGCCCAAGCCGCCCCTGCGCGATCTCAAAGCCCCGACCTTCGCCCAGCAGCAGATTCTCCGCCGGCACGCGCACATTGGTGAATTTGATGTGCATATGCCCGTGCGGTGCATCATCCTGCCCATAGACCATCATCGGGCGCAGAATCTCGATGCCCTCGGTGCCCGCAGGCACCACAATCATCGACTGCCGCTTATGCACAGGAAGCTCCTCGCCCCCGGTTTTCACCATCACGATATAGACCTTACAGCGCGGATCTCCGGCACCAGAAGCCCAGTATTTCTCACCGTTGAGCACATAATCATCGCCATCGCGCACACAGGACATGGACACATTGGTGGCATCCGAACTCGCCACATCCGGCTCTGTCATCAAATAAGCAGAGCGAATCTCCCCATTAAGCAGCGGCTTCAGCCACCTGTCTTTCATGGCCTCCGTGCCATAGCGCTCAAACACTTCCATATTGCCGGTATCCGGTGCGGAGCAGTTGAACACCTCCGCCCCCAGCGGCGTCTTGCCCATCTCCTCGGCAAAAAACGCATATTCCACGGTGGAGAGCCCGAATCCCTTGTCCGAATCCGTCAGCCAGAAATTCCACAGTCCACGCTCTTTGGCCTTGGCTTTTAACCCTTCCAGAATCTCCGCCTGCCGCGCGGTATAGGCCCAGCGGTCCTCTTTGCCGATCTCCGCATGGTACTCCTCCTCCAAAGGTATGACCTCATCACGGATCATCTCTTTGACCTGCGCCAACAGGGCCTCATTCTCCGGCCGCATTCCCAGGAACATTGGCTCTCTCCTCTCTATCGCTTTGCCCCACCATGTCGTCGCGCCTCCCCCTTTGTCCACGACAGGCGCTGCGAAATGACGCGAGGTCTTCAAAAACCCAGTGTTTATTGGGTGCGCATTCTTTCGCGAAAATTTTTTGTACCGAGTGGCAAATTTTTCGCCAAAAAGCTCATTTCGGGTCTTGCACCTCCCAGCCGCTCTAAGTAAATACCGCCACACAGTTGGGGTGTAGCCAAGTGGTAAGGCACCGGTTTTTGGTACCGCGCACCGTAGGTTCGAATCCTACCACCCCAGCCAACCTTCACGTTTTCCCTTGAAAATCAGGTGGTTGTCAGCCCTCAGGGTTGGTTTTGTCACACACAACTGTCACACATCCGCTTGTGTGGCACGACTAGGAGGGCGTGTATATGGCCGCAGACTTTTTATTGAAGCGTGGTAAAATGTATCATTTCAACATGCGGGTGCCGGATGACCTTCGCGCACATCTTGGCAAAGACCAATGGCGCTATTCGCTCAAGACCAAGGATCGACAAGAGGCCATAAAGTTAGCCAGACAGCATGCGGCAGACAAAGACCGGATGATAGCTGAAGCACGCGCCGCCATGGGTGGCCCAGCCAAGGGCAGTTATCTGCTTAAACTTGATCCTGATTTGCCTAAGCCAATGGCGATGACAGTTGGCGGGTTCGTTTATCCGTTCGGCGCACCACCTGCACCAACGCCCAGCGCACAGCAGGATCAGACCATTGCCCATGATCTTGCAAAGTGTCTGTCTGTGGTGAAGGATCGAGTTATACAGGAGAAATGCTTAGCTGAAGCGTCGCTCAAAGACTACAATGTAGGTGTCAGACGCTTTGTCGAAGTGGTCGGTGACAAGGACGTGCGCCTAATCACACGCTCGGACATAGAACAATTCAAATTTGCACTTGTGAAAATGCCGTACACGCGCCGCCCGAAAGTACTCAAAATGAGTGTGCAAGAGCAAATCAAATGGGCCGACGAAAACGATTCAAAACGGATCGGCACGCCAAGCGTCAACAAGTACTTGATCGCGATTCAGAGCATTCTAAATCATGCGCATGATCGGACAGCAATTTTCGAAGGTGTGAAGGGATGGCGCTCTCCTGTGAAAGGATTCATCGACGCAAAACCCACAGTCAAACAAGACTCTGAAGAAGACGATGGCAGACGGCCATTCACTGCAGAAGAAATAAGACGTTTGTTCGATCCCGAAGGAGACTTCGAAGAGAACTTTGTGAAGGGACAAACAACACGCCGCTGGATGGCGCATATCATGCGATGGACAGGTCTCCGTCTTGGAGAAACCGCCCAGATTAGAGTCTCAGATATTCAAGTTACCGCCAAAGGCACCCACTTTGTCAAAGTGACAAATCGAGAACAAGCGCAGTCTGTTAAGCGCGAGGCGTCACGTCGGCACATGCCGCTACATCCTGAGTTGATCGCTCTGGGCTTGTTAGATTTTGTTAACTCCATCAAAGAGAAGCATGGTGAGGACGCATGGCTTTTTCAGGACCTAAATCATTCGAGTAAGAAAGAACGTGCAAAGCACATCAGCAAAGCTTTTCTTCGATGGGCGAGAAAGAAACCTTATATCACCGACCCCGAAAAGTTAGGCACTCACTCCCTGCGTCATAGCTTCAAGACGGCGGGATTCGGGCGAGTCTCGGAGGGGATTCTGAATGCAATGTGTGGTCACGCCACGTCCGATCCTGCCACTGCGACTTACATCAAAACGGTTCGATTTGATGCAGATCGGCTTTGGGAAGAAGGGCTAAGGAAGATGCCTCTATGAACAGTAGCGAGATTTCAAATATCCTAGGTGGGAAAATGGATTAGTAGAAACGAGTCGAGTGATACATAGTCCGCCGACATCGCGCCCAACGACTGGCTAGGCCGGATGGAGCATTCACCCACTAAGAATTAGAGTGTGTAGAGCATCTCTCGCCGAAGCTTGTGGAAGTATTTTTCGTTCACGCCAGCGTGGAACCTGTTAGTCGTTGGCCAATAACTCCACCATTGCGTCCAGCACCCCTTTCGACCGCCGCCACTGTGGGCTATGTGCATCCAGAAGCTGCCAGAATTCCGGTCCGTGGTCATGGTGTTTGAGATGAGCCAGTTCGTGCAGCACGACGTACTCGATACACTCCCGAGGGGCCTTCACGAGATGCGGGTTCAAGATGACCTGACCATACGCCGAACAACTGCCCCACTGTTTGTTCATTTCCAGCAATCGGAACGGCGGCATTTCATCGACCCATGGCAAGCGCTGGGATGCTTCAGCGATACGTTTGGCGAAGTAATCCCGTGCTTTGACTCGGAGCCATGCACGCACCTTGCTACGCACGTCTTCGGATGTGGCCGCACGGGTTTCCACTTCTAGTCGGTTGCCCTTCAGCCGGACCGTCCGAGGTTTGTCTGTCGTTGGAAGCACCTTAAGTACATATCGGCGACCAAGGTAGAGAACCTGTTCGCCAGACACGTACTCCCGAGGACGCACATGGGCAAAACGGGTCCGCGCGTCCTCGACATGCGACACGATCCAACGCGCACGTTTCTGCACCGCTTTTTGAATGTCTGTTGAACTGAATCCCGGTGGGGCATCCACTATGACTTTGCCATCGGGTTCGACATGGATAGCCACACGGGTCGTTCGCTTGTCATCCACATTGACCACATAGGGAATACGCTGGTCGCCATAGATGATGGCGGTCTCACCCATCAGCTTTTCCACTTTGTTGCCCCCGCACGCATAATTGCGATCACTCTTTCCGCCATCTCCTTAGCGCTGTCCAGTCCACCGAAGAAATCGAAATACCGGGGCAGCATCTTTTGCCGGATTTCGGCTTCAATATTGGCAGGGTTGATCGAATGCGTCACCACCGCATTGTTAACGGTGGCGTCGATCCATTCAGCCTCGGTCACAAAAGCATCTTCAGTGTGATCCCCGGCAGCAGACCCGAGTTGATCCAAGAAAGCGCCGTAATACGCCTGTGCACGTGGGCGATCCGCAAAACGGTCTGGAACACCCGGTGTGGCCCGTTTGGCGACAAGTTTTTCAAGGTCTTTGAACAGCACATACTGCTTGCCCGGATGATCAAACAGCGCCTCCGCATCGGCGATGGCTTCCTTCAAAAGTTTTGAGAACACCTTCTGCGCATGGGGATCATCGATCAGGTCTTGCTCAATGGTTTTTCTCAGCCGCGTCTTGATAACATCCGCTTCGGCCCGGGTCTTTTCTTCAGACCAGTCTTCCGGATCGCCGTCATTTCCCAGCGCTCCGACGAGGACCACACCCTCGGGATCGATGATGTCTTCGCCCACCACCTGCTTGTCCACCAGACTGCGAATTTGGTCTTCGTAGACACTGAAATCCACCGTTTCCTGCGCGTCCTGTTTCGCCTGCACTCGGATATCGGCGAAGAACTTCAGATCACGTTTGTACTTGGCGATGGTCGCCTCATCAAACGACGCATCTTCAAAGAATGTACGCGATGATAGGGCCAGTTTCAGGCACATGCCGAAATCGGTAAGTGCGTCATAGAAATCCTCACGGATTTTCTGATGGTCATCCACGGTTATGCCGCTGTCATCTTCGCGGAACGATGGCATCATCACCTGTCGATACTGGTGCAAGTCAGCTTTGTTCTTCACATCCTTAAAGATCGCCCACAGGGCGTCATGCAGCACAGGCAGGCGTTTGTATTCAGTTGAGACATTGGCAATCGTGCCCGCCAAATCATCGATATCATACCCGGCCTGCGTCTGTGCGGCGAGGTCCTGATAGTCTTTGATCGAGGAATCCAGTTCCGCAAGGATGCCACGGTAGTCGACCAGATAACCGAACTGTTTGGCCTCATGGAGCCGGTTCACCCGGGCGATGGCCTGAAGCAGATTGTGGCTCTTCAGATGTTTGTCGATGTACAAAACCGCATTCTTCGGCTCATCGAATCCAGTGAGCAGCTTGTCCACGACTATCAGGATGTCCGGATCGCCATCGGTCCCAAACCCGTCGATAACTTTGGTCAGATAAGCCTCTTCATCCTTACCGACATTGGCTTTCCACCACGCCTGCACTTCGGGGAGTTTGGCCTCATCTGTGTCCTCATGCCCTTCACGGGTATCCGGTGCCGAAATCACTATGGCGCTGGTCACCAACCCAGTCGCATCGAGGGCTTCCTTGAACCGTATCGCGGACAACTTGCTGTCGGTGGCCAATTGCCCTTTCAACCCCAAGTCCAGAGACTTGAAGTTGGTGTTAAAATGCTCGGCAATATCCCAAGCGATCAGGTCGATCCGGTTGGCTGCGCCGTAAATTTGCCCTCGGGTTGAGTACTTCCGTTTCAGGTCAGATTTTTGCTTGTCACTCAGTGCCGCCGTGATCTTGTCAAACCACGCATCAATGGCCTTTTCGTTGATATCAACCACCGGCCTGCGTTCTTCGTATACCAGTGGCGTGACCGCCCCGTCCTCAACCGCATTCTGCATAGTGTAGGCATGCAGGATCGGACCGAACTTGTTGCGTGTCTTGTCATCCTTCAGCAGCGGCGTACCAGTGAAGGCTACAAAGGCTGCGTTGGGCAGGGCCTTGCGCATACGTTCG
This sequence comes from Shimia sp. R9_1, assembly GCF_017743775.1. Taxonomy (NCBI): domain Bacteria; kingdom Pseudomonadati; phylum Pseudomonadota; class Alphaproteobacteria; order Rhodobacterales; family Roseobacteraceae; genus Shimia; species Shimia sp. R9_1. The sequence goes on from NZ_JAGHRN010000001.1 coordinate 391,726, forward strand.
TGGTTTTCGCCGCCTTGGGATCGGTGACCTTCATCCACCAGCACGATCAGCTTGTCGGATGGGTTGTGGCATTCGGGCCGTTTGGTGGCCGAATTGAACTTTTGCAGCAGGGTGAAGATGATCCGATCATTGCCCTGTCCGATGCGCTTAGCAAGGTCTTCACCAGATCGCGCTTTGGCCGTTTCGCCCTCTTTCTTGGTCGCGATAGCCGAACCAAAGGCACCGCCGGTTAGGAACGTGCCCGCCAGTTGCTTCTCCAGATCAACCCGGTCGGTCACGATGATGATCCGAAAATCCGCCAGTGCGGGATCAAGCAGCAAGGCTTTGGTCAGCAGCACCATCAAATTGGATTTTCCGGAGCCAGTTGTATGCCAAATAACCCCACCTTCACGGCTGCCATCCGGTTTCCGTTTGGACACCTGATCTACAATCGACTTCGTGCCCTGCACCTGCTGATACCGTGCAACGATCTTGCCGATCTTCTGATCGAAGAAAATGAACCGTTGCACCATATCCAGCAGTCGGTCCGGGTACAGCAGGCCGATGACCATCCGGTCTTGTTCTGTGAGCGCCACAGGGGCGCTGTGGAGGGCCTCATAGCCCAGACGATCACTTTGTGACCTATCGGCAAACAAAGCGCCTGTCTGGGCCTCTGAAAGGCTGGTGTTGCGCACCTCGGTCATCTCGGCCTCGGTGAAACCTTCCTCCCGCCATATGGACCAGAACTTCTTGGGTGTCGCCGTGGTAGCATAGCGAGCATCGGAACCAGAGATCGACAGCAGAAGTTGCGAATAGGCATAGAGGTCCTGAATGCCACCACCCTTCTGGTTGCGCAGGTGCTGGCTGATGCCTTCTTCGACCATGGCCTTGTCTTTGGACGACGACACCGGGCGTTTGGCCTCAATCACGGTCAGCGGGATGCCATTTACATAGCCGACGATATCCGGACGGTACTTGCCCAGCCCCGCCGGGCGTTCAACCGATAGCTCTTCGGTGACGTGGAAATCATTGGCATCCACATTGGCCCAGTCCACCAGCGGCACGGTGACGGATGTCTTCTGACCCTCCACAAACTCGGTCACTGTGATGCCTTTAGTCAGATGGATGTAGATCGCTTTGTTCGCAGGGATCAGCCCTTCACCCAGATGTGTGGCAGAGATTTCGCGGATCACCGCATCTATCGCACTGGTGGACAGCGGATGGCGTTTGCCTTTGAACTCAAACCGGTGCCGTGCCAGCCGTGCCCGCAGCACATCCACCAACAAGACCGCCCGTTCCGAGCCGCGCAGCGCTAGAGCATCGGCAGGGGACAGATACTGCCACCCCATCACCATCATCACATGCAGAGCTGGCAGCTTGGCGGCAGCCTCTTCGCGAGTATCAGGAATGTCACGCATGGGATAGTCCGGAAATGTGCTGTCTGAATTGCGTTCACCCTATGCGTGAAATGCAAGGAAGGGCAATACGCCCCTATGTCTCCGCATCCGCCAAAGCCTTCTGAAAGCGGTCCGTTGCCGTCTGAGCTTCGATCAACAAATCATCATAGCTATCCGGGGGATTGCCATCCTCCAGCATCGAGCGGAACGTGGCATAAGCATCCGTCTTGCTGCCATAGGCACGCTTGGTGTCCTCGTCATTGACCCAAGCAAAGACGATGATTTTGTCCTTCATGTTGAAACGAAAGAACAGGCGGAACTGTTGAAAGAACTTGGCTCGGAACCAGTGTTTGCGCTCATCGCCCAGTGTTCCGCCCTGCCGGAACGTGGGGGAGGCAGGATCGGCTGGCACAACCGTGCTGATCAGCTTCAGGATCGCAGCCAGCCGTTTGCTGCAGTTTTTTGAGCTATAGGTCTTCGGGTCTTTGGATTTGCGCGCCTCAACCTCAGAAATCAGAGACTCTAGCTGATCCAGAAACAGCGGATGGGCAAAGATCGACCAGCCGTTGACGACCAGCGGAGCAATCGGCGTAACAGTCATTCATCATCCGGTGACAAAGGGGCATCCAGATCGACCTCAACATCGCCCACCAGTGCCCGCATGCGCTCCAGCAATGCGCCGTCAAAAGCTTGCAGACGCTCCGGGTGCGCCGCGATATCAGCCTGCAGAAAATCCAGAAACGACCCCAAGGCCGGATCATCCTCGACCTCATGTGCGGCTTCGATGTAGACGCGGCCCGACGCTTCGGTCTTGTATGCGATGCGATCCCCTTTTTGCAGGTTCAATTGCCGCCGCACCCCGGTAGGCACGGTGGTTTGATAGCGATCTGTCAGTTTCGATTGCTCCAGCGCCAAAGCAGTCATGAAAACTCTCCAATACCATAGGGCCGCGCATCCCCTGCTGCAGCCTGCAACCTGTTGCGCCCCACAATATGTAATGCAAACGCATTACCAAATCAATATTATTGCGAAAACCCCCGCCAAGTTGCGGGATCGCAGATCAGACCGAGACCCGTCGCTTGCCCGTCAGCAGTTGCTGCATCAGGGCCTTCTTTTCTGTGCGGAGTTTGGTGATGCTATCAACCAAAGCGCTGATTTCGACTTCACTGGATTTCAAAACCGACGCAATCCGTTCCTGCTCTTCATATGGAGGCAAACGAAGTTTGGCCCCCTTGATACCGTCAATGGTCAGGCCAAAGCGTATCGCTCCATTTGCCCTTGTTCCGAAGTAGTAGCGAGTGTGAGGCAACTCAAAGAAATACTTCAAGAACTGACCGTCGACCTTCGAACATGGTCGAACTATTGCAAGATGATAACCGCAGACGAGATCGGCAGCAGATTCCGCGATATACGTCGGCATTGCGATATCGTCGGCAGTCTCGGAGTCTTTGGTGATCACGACATCACCGGTTCGCAACCCAAATTTCTTTATCTGCGCAGCGGATGCAGTTGCCGACATGAACACTTGGCTTGGCTCGATAAACTCGCGTTTGTAGACATCCGTGTAATTGCAAAGGCGAACCGGTGTTTCTCCATCTTTCGACTTCTTGTCCACGTTAGACACGATCACCGACGCAACCTCGCCCAACCGCACCTCTTTCCACTCCTGCCCTTCGAACTCAGGAAACCGGCGGCGGCCTGTTAGGAGGTGTTGCATGAGGGCGCGTTTTTGGGTGCGGGCGCAGTCTAGCTGCGCCTCGGCCACCTCAATCGCCCGGTCCCATGTGGAAAGAATTTCGGCGATCTTCTTTTGCTCGGCGATTGGGGGCACATTTATCAAAAACTTCGAACAGTCCGGCACTCGAATATGCGCAACAGTCCCACCCGCACTGTCAGCTTCATATTGACGCTTCAAACCCGGACTGATCATCGCTTGAAACAAGAACTGCTGGTCCATTCGGCTAGGGTCAGCCCTGTACACCATCGTGCGTTGGCCGAGGAAAACTCCGGAAGCATTCTTCAATTGGCCAACTTCACCTACAGGAGCTTCCCGGGTCAGAATTATGTCCCCATCGGTTAGCTCACCTCGGCGTGTCCAAATTCGGAACGTCTCTTCAGTCACAAACCGAACATTCTCGGTATCAACACGGTTGTTGCGAACATTGGTTGTCCTAATCATTCGGTAGGGCGTCGGGCCTTCAACCACTGGCGCGGTCTTATTCACGCAATCAACGATTGCTGAGCATACTTCACCAATCTGAATTCGGTTCCACCCGTTAGGCACCATAGCCCAACTCCTTCAGGTAAGCTTCCATGCGGTTTTCCAACTCACCCATCTCGGTCTTCAGCGCCTGACGCTGCTTACGCACCGCCATCAGGTCGATTTCTGCCTCTTCTTCGAACGTGTCCACATAGCGGGGGATGTTGAGGTTGAAATCGTTTTCCTCGATCTCGGCCCGTGTGGCGCGATAGGCGTATTTGTCCACCGTCTCCCGTGCGCTGACCGTCGCGGCGATCTTGTCCAGATGCGCCGGTGTCAGGGCGTTCTGGTTGGTGCCAGCCTCGAATTCCCGCGATGCATCGACAAACAGCACCGAATCGTCCGCTTTGGATTTGCGGAACAGCAGGATCGCCGCCGGGATGCCGGTGCCAAAGAACAGCTTTTCCGGCAAACCGATCACCGCATCGAGCAGATTTTCCTCGATCAGCTTCTGGCGGATTTTGCCCTCGGATGATCCCCGGAACAGCACGCCGTGCGGCACCACCACCGCCATACGCCCGGTGCGCGGTTTCAGCGTTTCGATCATGTGGAGGATAAAGGCATAGTCGCCCTTGGTCTTGGGCGGGATACCCCGGCGGAACCGGGCGAAGGTGTCAACCTCGGCGGCCTCCGTACCCCATTTATCCAAGCTGAACGGTGGATTGGCGACCACCACATCAAAGTGGCACAGCATGTCATCAGATGTCCGCAGTTTCGGGTTGCGGATGGTGTCGCCCCATTCGATCTGGTGGTTGGTCTCGCCATGCAGGAACAGGTTCATCTTGGCCAGCGCCCATGTGGAGCCGATGGCTTCTTGCCCATAAAGCGCATAGCGTTTGGTGCCGGTGGCCTCTCGGATTTGGCGGCCACATTTCATCAACAATGATGCCGACCCGCAGGTCGGATCGCAGATGTCATCGCCTTCCCGTGGCTCTACCAGACGGGCCATCAGTTCGGAGACTTCCGCCGGAGTGTAGAACTCCCCAGCCTTCTTGCCCGCCGTCGCGGCGAAACGGGAGATCAGGTATTCATAGGCCCCACCGATGATGTCGAGGTTGCCAACACCGGATGGACGCAGGTCCAGTGCGGACTTCGCAAAGTCTTCCATCAGGTGGCGCAGGATGTCGTTCTTCTGCTCTTCATCACCCAGCTTGTTGGAGTTGAAGCTGATGTCCTGAAACACATCCCGCAGCTTATCCCCGTTGGCCTCTTCGACGGCATGCAGGGCCTTGTCGATACGCTCCCCGTTACCTGCCTCATGACGACGGGCATGCAGGGCGTCAAAGCTGGCCTGTTCGGGCAGTACAAAGCTTTCCTGCTGCATCATCGCGGCGACCAGTTCCGGCTTGTCGGGATACTGTGCTTCGTAGCCTGCCTTGTGGTCCTTCCACACGTCACTGACGTACTTCAGGAACAGCATGGTCAGCACGTAGTCTTTGTAGATCGACGGATCGACCACACCCCGGAAGGTGTCACAAGCCCCCCAAGCGGCCTTGTTGATTTCGGTCTGGGTAATAGGGGTCATTTATTTCTCAGCAGAATGGATACGAGTTCGCTGTACCGGCCCGGATCAAATGTGGCACCTGTCTCCCACGCAAGATCGTTTTCTTGGCGGAAGATGGCAAGGATGGTGTCGCGGACAACCTGAGGCGAGGGGCGAATTCCTTCCTCGTGAATTACCCCCTCAACAAATTCGATTACTGCCCCGACCCGGTTCAGGTCAGTTTCGGATATGGAACGCACCACTGCATCATCCCGAAGCTGGCTGGGAGACACACCGTACACCGCGCACAGATCGGACAATTGCACCTCGGTGATATTGCCCACACCGGACTCGATCCGGCTGATCGTGCTTTGGGACATCCCCACCTTCTCTGCCACCTGAACCATCGTCAGTCCGGCGTCTTTTCTGGCTTGTTTGAGAAGGTCGTGCAGCAAATTGGGCCTCAGTCAATGGAGTGGTCCTCACTTCATTGCATAAAATGCACGATATCGAAAGCTGCATCAGTACGTTCATAAAAATCTCGTCCACTTGTTGCAAATCATGCAATATCCGAATATTCGATATTGCAATGACTTTGGATGATTATCTCAAAACACGCTCAGTTTCCGGCCCCGAGTTTGCTGCTCGAATTGGCGTTGATCCAGCAACCGTCTACCGCATCCGCAAAGGGCGAGTACTCCCTCACCGCCGGACGATCTTAGCCATTATAGAGGCAACCGACGGGCTTGTCGGACTGAGTGATCTTCTTGTTGTCGATACTAATAACCCAAGGAGTGAACCCGCCGAATGACCCCTGAAACCCTTGCCCTCATCACTGCCTATTTTGTCTGTTCTGTCGCAGCAGAGGAGCGCGTCCTGACGCGAACTGAGGTCGAAACTTGCTCGGCTTTGTACGTGGACACGAAGCTGTCCTTCCTGCCCGACGTGGACGCAGCGGCGTTTGCAGCCATGACTACAGAACAGCGGGCGAAGACAAACCGGCGGGGATATGTGGCTTATCTGGCTTGGAGGGCTGCGAACCCTGCGTTGGTGGAAGAGATTGAAGCCAAAGCGCGATCTGTTGCTGCGGGACCTGCAAGCTGAGATACATGCTGCGCATATTTGAACGCACCGCGCACCTTCTAGTGGACTGCGCCACACCGGCACCGCCACCCACTAATGCCATGGCGATGGTCACAGCCATCAATGCCGCATTCTCCCGGCTGCCCCCCACATCCGAATTGATCTGGTTCCGCCACCGGTGGTCACAGATGCTGCCAGAACAGCAGTACCGGTGGGTCGAGCGGCGCATAGCCCCACTGCTGATCATCTGGACCAGAGGTGGGCGATCCGGGTTCCTCGGGCTAGGCGCTGAACTTGATGAAGCCATGCACTTGATTGATCGCTGAAATCATCTATTTGGCTCATCAAGGGCTTCTTCAAAGGTCGCACCCCAATATTCACGGATTGCATCGCTCACGATTGCACCGGCGAAACGCCGCTCTTCTTCGCGAAGTTCTGCCAACATGTCGATGGCCTCTTCGTCAACGTTACGCACTGTGATCTTCTTTCTCATCGTTGGTCCCCCAACGATATTTAGGCCAGTCGGACGAATGGCGGCAAAGATATCAGTCATTCTGACTACGCATGCGAACCAGCGGATAGGACCCAACATTGACCTGCAGAAATATGCGGTTTTTTGGAGGTTTTCTCCTACATAAGAAAGCTGGCCGTCAAAAGTCTGACGAGTGGCCAGCAATATTTATAGGAAGAGATAATGAGCAGTAACAAATTTAAAGACAGCAACACAACCGGATCAACAGCATCAGAAAATCACGAAGAACGGCTTTATGATTACGCAGAGTTTCTGAAATCGCCAGCCGTGAAACTGGGCATTTCGCCAGCGTATCAAAAACGTTTCATCAGCCGATGCGCAATGCCGGAGAAGCGCACTGATCTATGGAAGCAATGGATCGAGCCGTATTTGATGCTGGACGACCTCAATCTCCACGTCCCCATGCACGAGGACAAGACTTCCAACTTCTCCCATCACGGTAGCGCACATGCGGTTCATCTACTGAACAAAGATGAGCCTGCACAGCTTGCATTTTCTCTGTTCAGCAATCCGATACTTCAGCCCGCATTTCGGTATGATGATGCGACCTGGCAAAGGCCGAAAGAACGCTGTGCGGTGGCCCCATTTTTTGTGTTTACGTTCGAAGCTGACGAAACTCCATTGCAAGATCAATGTGATTGGATTTGGTTGAAAGACGCAACGGGTCAAACACTGCTGGACAAGCTCGATCAGCACCTTGCGCAACATTATCGCGACTACCGAGGCTACACTGTCGTGTGGTCAGGCAACAAATCTCTTCATATCCACCTGCTGTTTGCGAGCAGCCATTTGAGCCGCCGTGTAACCGAGATTTTAGCCGAACGGAACGGTAAGAATGCCGAGGCGCAGCTTCGTGACCATTGGCAAGGTGATATCGACCCGAGTGTGATCTGGGACTATTACTCTACCTGCTGGGACAATTTGGAATCGACCATTCGGGAAGCTACAGGCATCGAGGGCAAGTTCGACCAGAGCCTTCGATATCTCCACCAGAAAAGACGATTGCCATGGGGGCTGCGCGTCGCGGAAACTGGGAATGCTCAGGGCTTCAAAGGCGGTGATCTGATCCCGCAGGTCGTGCTTGAAGAACGGATGCGCAAAACATCCGCTAAAGGGGCGCAGGGGTATTTCCTTAGCGCGACTGAAGCCAACGCAATGCCCGTTGCACAGGTGTCTAAGTCCTCCTCAGACCGACGTTGCGCTCCTCTATATGTTGATGAACTACTTCCGGCGTTGACAGCCTATCTGCGCGAGGGGTGGGGCGCTGAGTATCCAAAGCCTGCCACTATCACGGAGGAGACCAATGGCCTGACTGTCTGGTTCTACAACAGCCCGGCGGATCAAAACCCAAGTTCCTTCATTGAGGAAGACTATCGATCCATGCTGTGGCGAGGACGAGACTGTCCCGCTGGCGAAAAGCACAAGCCCTTGCCGGACACCTCATTCACATTGGGTGAACTGCTGATTGAGCTTCAGGCAGAGATCGATGCGAAGAACGGTAATTCGATTGCAAACAGACAGCGGCAAGGCAGAAAGCGATTCGCCCCCACCACGCAACTGTTTGCGAATTGCCTGCTCAGCACCGCACCGAAACACTACCGGTCTGCAATGTCGATCTTGGCTTGGGCTGCGTCTGAGAGTTTTCCACGAAACATGATTGTGAGCGCCGAGGGCGGTGGCAAGACCACAGCGGCCATTCGCGACGCAGGGAAGTTCAGGCTGGACGACATGCTAACAAATCATTTTTCTGGGAAAGGATTGGTAGCCCCCGACAATGGTTTTCAAGTCGTTTGCGCCTCCTCTTATAAACAGGCCGAGGAGCACTATGAAGCTTACCTTGAATGGTGGCGTCAGCAAACGGATCATGCATCCATTGATCTGCCAGCGCCCGTGCTGATCCGCTCGTTTTCAGAACATTATAAGCGACACTGTGCTCAGCACAAGATCGACTCAATCTCCCATGCACAGGCGCTGCGCATGGGCTTCAATTCACAGGTGGAAGCTGTCGCTTCACAGCAATCAGCCGTCTTCAACGCGCTATCTGAGCTGAGGGACGCAAGTTGGAAAGTACCCGGTAAAAACGGTAACACCATCTGCGGGTTTCAATATTCAACAAGTGTCATCCTTTTCACAAGCCACGACATGGCCCAGAACTTCAACCAACCTTCCGTTTCAAAAGCGTGGCTGCACCCCGACTTTGATCACACTGCACTCCAAGATTCTGGGCAATGGCGCGACCTTGCTCTGCAGTTCAGGCTCTATCGTGTCATTCATGACGAAGTGTCTCTCAATGATCTGGTCGATGTCGCAAGCGCGAAGGATGTGACGACCGCAGAAGAGTTCCGTCAGTTGGTCAAAGTCCGTTCAGGTGCGGATTGGTCAAAAGTGAATCAGTCGCAGCGCTACCAAATTTTCTCAGAGCACGGATCGGACGCGAGCAAGGCACTGGGGTTTCACGAACTCTGTCGCATCATTGATATCGGTTTCACGCTGGACGACGAGGTTCGTGTAGACTTTGACGCCAACCCGTTCGGGATCAACAACTCTGACGACGCCATGTACCGTAGCACAAACGGTAGCACCTACTACGTCAAAGCAAGAAATTGGTGGACCACACAACGCGCAAGGGTTCTGTTCACCACGACGGAAGCGCTCGTTGCTCAGGTCGCACATCGTATCAACAAGTCAGATCGCACCCACTGGGTCCCGGATATTCGTGTGCACAGGTTAGATCGTGACGAGTTCACCACATCGGACAGTATTCGTCTGCGCCGTGATAGACGAGCTTCAAAGGCCAATATTGACGAACTTGTACGGGACCGACTCCGTGGCGATAAGGACTTTGTAATCACTGATATGTCAAGTGATCACGGTTCATCTGTAAGCACCCACGTCAGTGCCCGTGGGCGCAATGATCTGCAGGAGGCCAACATTTGTACCGTGCTGACCTTTTTCGCCAAAGACGAATATTGTAGGCTGAATGTGATCGCGCAGAAATTTGGCATCGAGGATGTCTACAGAGAATTCTACCGCGACCGGCTGAATCAGGCGGTTGGCCGTAACCGAGGGCTGCGGCGCAACCCCGACACGCCATATGACCATGAGATCGTCGTTTCTCCGACACTGTATCAGTGTCTTGGAGGTGCTGATTTCTTTTCATCAGGACGTTATCCAGCCTATCTTGTTCACTAGCTTTGCAGCCCCCAGCAGATCAGGTTCGCAAGCGAACCAGCCTTCTGGTGTCTGATCGTGGCCCTTGGGCCACGAGGAAACGTGTCATTGAAAACTGAGAAATACAGACGGGACTGTGTCCCGTCAGAATTCCTTATATCTGAAAGCAGAGAGTAAAAAGTCGTGACCTAATAGAACTCTTATTAGCAACCGACTTTTTCTCCCCCTCTCACCACCATCTGGCGGCGCAGCAGGTTGAGCAAGAGAAACCCACGATCTTTGATCGGGCAGCTGCAAGCGCAAGTTCAATTGGCTTCTGTCAGAAAACCGCCATGCGCACGCTGCAACTGAGACCATACCTTCGCCGAAATTCATAAATACGTGTGGAGGAAAAAGACATGTCAAACAAAGAAAACCCCCGGTCGTGGCCGCTCATCGAACGGATCAGCCTCAAGGCAGCTGCATTGCTGAGGGAAGGCGAAGAGCTTGAAAACAACGTGATTGATTTCTCTGACATCTTTGAGACAAAAGGCCCAAAGACGATCAAAGAATCTTTCCGCACAAATGGCAAAAAAGCTTTATCGCGTCGCAGACCAAATTGCGGCAACTCGGAAGGCCCGTAACCTGACAGTTTCAGGGTTGGCAGAACGCGCTGGCGTTTCGCGCCCGGCAGTACGATCCGTTGAAAAAGGACGCGCTTCTGTCAAGTCTAAGTTGAGGGTCCTCCACGCTTTGGAAACCTCGCTCTGGACCAATGATCGTTTAGTTGAAAATCTAGGTCACGTGTTGGCGTCGCACCGTAATCAGCAGAGAGTATCCCAACGTCATTTGGCGAAGCGTCTTATTGTAACTCAACCTAAGGTGATTTCCCTTGAAGCACGCACCAGCGGACGGATGGATACTTTGCAAAAGTATCTTGATGTCACGCAGGTAAGAAACGAAGTTTGCAGCAAACGAGCCGACGGTAAAAGGCGACTGATCCCAGCAAAAGATAACGCCCAAGCTGACAAGGTTTATACGCCAAGACAGCTTGCTGCCGAAATTCTATCGCAGTTTTCTTTGTTCGGACGCATTCTGGACCCTAGCAAGGGTGATGGTGCATTCTTTGATCAGTTTCCTGCGCATGTTGACGCTTGTTGGTGTGAACTCGAATGTGGAGTCGATTTCTTCGCATGGGAGCAAAAAGTCGATTGGGTGATTACGAACCCGCCTTGGTCGAAGTTCCGGGCCTTTCTTGAACACGCAATGCGTGTTTCTGACAATGTCGCCTTTCTGGCTCCACTCACGCATTTCTCGACGAAAGCTCGCGTAAGGGATATCCGGAAAGCTGGGTTCGCAATGCGCAAGATCATTTACGTGCCCACCCCTGTTGAGTGGCCTGCTTCTGGATTCCAGTTGGCGGCTGTCTGGTTGCAGCGTGGGTGGTCCGGCGCGTGCGAAGTTCAACACATCGGATCATCTGACTAGAGTGCGGCGCAGAGTGTGCATTCCACTGCTACAAAGCTGAAGTGGACTTCTCACGGTGATCTCTCAAGATACGAAACACGGACGCCCGCCCAAGATTTAGCTGCTTGGCGATTTCATCAGGACGGAAGCCCCGCTCTTTGAGTTTAAGCACTTCAGGTGTCTTGGCGCGAGCGGTGGGTTTTCGACCTCGGTACTTTCCTTCCTTCTTTGCACGGGCAATCCCATATGCTCGGCGTTCAGCCAAACGGTCACGTTCGAATTGCGCAACTGCCCCCATCATTCGCACCAATAGCATTTGCGTAGGATCATGAGGGTCTAGTGGATGCGGCGAAAGGTCAGGCAACAACCAAATCACATCCGAGTTGGAGGGGCGAGTAATTGCTTCGTCCGCAGCAGCCAAATCACGGAAAGCACGATCCATCTTAGCCGCAACGAGACACACCCGATGACCTCCTTTGGCGGCCTGACACGCGTCTTTTATCATGCGCTGGAATTCGGGGCGTTCACCACGGGTGGAAGCTTCCTCATAGTACAGTCGAGTGCAGCCCTGCGCCTTTAGTGTTTTGATCTGGTCATCCCAACCTGCTGCTTGTTCAACGCGGTTCACAGACACCCGCACGTAGCCCCACTTCTCCATAATATCCCTCCTGTATCACTAACTTTATGAACCACTGATACTGTATCAATAGGTTAATGATTCGGCAATTTTGATACTCGATAGGCACAAACGGATCACGTCTTGTTGGGGACGTCCCATGTGGGACTTGTGTCGCACTTAGACGATTTCGAAACCCATCGGACAAATCTCGTCGGCGAGACACCTATTGAGAAGGAACTATAAGAAAACGACGTCTCGTCGGTTTCGCGGAAGACTCTCGAAACTTGTGAGGTCTTGGAAACCACCTTTTTCAAGAAGCGTTGTCGTCAGGTTTAGCGAGACCGGTAACTCGAACATAGGTTTCTTCAACATCTCCCCAGCGTCTTGCTAAGGGTAGAACTGCCAAGTGTATAATTAGCCAACAAGCATAGACCATGTTGTGGTCCCAGAACCCTCCGACATGCACCTTACCATGTGCAATCTGATTTCGTAGAGATGGTCCTCCTGGGAAGCTGAAAAGAAGATCGATCTCGTGGGTGTATCGCTCCGGGAGGATTTCTTCCAACCGCTCCCTCCACGGATTGGCGGGATTTAGCAGCATGGGCAATGACGCTTCAGTTTGAATTCCATTCTCGTCGGTAGTCGTTGTGTCGATCCCACGATGTGACAGTATGGTTCGTAGTGAGTTCTCCAACTGAGGCACCAATAGAGATGCGGCTTCCACATCTTCGCCACCAAGGAACTGACTGATGGCTCGTGCGAAGATGTAACCGTGCCCGGGAGGAATAAACGGGCTGTCTTTAATCATTTCTTGTACAATGTCGGCGGACACGAAGTGGTCTTCTGAAATCACTCTTCGGATGGGTTCGATTGCACCGGCGACCACTACCTGCCGGGCGTTTCCTCGATGAAAGGACATCAGATAACGATAGTGCTGTTCCGCCTCTTCGGCGTCACCGGTAAGCCCAGGAGATCGGAACACGACCCTCCCCTGGAAATCATGAACCTGCATCGGCATGATGCCCTGCAAAGGAAACTCCTCGGCGTGCTTTGACGCTTCGTGGCGGATAGCATCGGGTTCGGGAGGATGATCACAAAGTGCTAGCGAAAGAAATGCGCTAGGCCAAGAGTGGCCACGAACCGAAGCAACGGAGTGCTCAACAATCTCTGACAAATCGATCTCAGTAGAGAATGACCCCATTTCATCCTTGATAGAAGGCTGAACCTCGCGGAGCCTTCTAGTGAGTTCATCTCGGCGGTCTTTTGTTCCGGGGTAGTTGCGGAGAATCTGGACAGCATCGTTCAGAAAGGCGGAGATCAACATGGGGGAGTCGGCCAACTCGGCCTTCTGAACATGGCATTCAGCAACTTCGATCATGCATCTGTTGTGGTTGGCTTCATCCCGATTGCGCTTATGGCATCGGGCGGCTGTCTTCCAAAGGTCAATTTTGCGGTCAGGGTTGGCTTGTATTTCATCGGCAGAAACCAATCCCTCGGCTCGTGCAGCGATCTCCACCACCGGTGTGATACCGTGATCAATATCGACATCTGCAATCCGTACGAAATCACTTACTTTGCCGTCCTTGTGTGCAGCGCCGACCAAGGATTTAATCAGTTCCTGTAACCTTTTCGAAGCCTGATGCTTCCATCGAGTTGCATGAGATATCCGAGCCGCTCGAACCAACATACTTTTGGCATGCACGCCCCAAGGAGAAACATCGCCAAAAGCAAAAACGGACACTCCACTCTGCACCTGCTCCACGGCGTCGCAATAGGCGGAGATAGCCGCTTCAGCCATGTTGTGCCGCTTCCGCTGAACAAACCAAGTTACATCAGCCAATCGCGCTCTTAAGCCCGCGTTGGAAATCTCCGTTGCAATTTCGGCAAGAAGATCGATTTGCTCTGGTAACAGGTCGCGCGGAACCAACGACCTACTATCACCAAAAATGAACATCGGTCTGAACGGTTCTGTGCGGTGATCAGGATCAACATGGTAGTTCGTGAGTCCTGCTAGCAGTTGAAGAGGTGGTTGGTCTTTTGGCTCGGCATTGTTGAGCATATCTGAGAAAATCTGGTTGATGTCGTGGCAATCCACACTGTTCGCGCCCGTCAACCGGGAGTTGATGTCGATATCACGTAACCGATCTAGCTCCACGACAAAATCCACGCCCGGGGTTGGGACTTGTGGCTCCCCATCCTGGGGCGCTGCCAGTTCCGACTGTGTTTGATCTTCGGAGTTTTTCATTCCATGGCCTCAGGAATTTTTAATCGAACAGTTCAGAAACGATGCTTTATGTAGTCCATCATGTCCGGTCCGGTCAGAATCCGTGTTGTGTTCCCGACGCGAACATAAAACACTTCCTTCCCTTTGACCGTGTTTGCAAAAACCGGCGCTGTGGATGGCAATACATCGATCAGGCACACCACGTGATCCTCGACAGTCTCGAAGCGGATACCGACATGCTTGGCAACCGGAGCCTGACCTATTGTGGTCATAAGTAATGTAGACAGCCAATTCTGGTATCCGTCGAGGTCCTGGCGCTTGTACTCAAGGTCGGCCTGGATACCGAGGATGTCGCCGTCGTCGGATATCCCTATCCCGAGGGTTCCCCCAGTTGTGTTCATGAAGGCGGCAACAGTCTTGATGATTCCCTCGTTGATGACCTTCTCCGGAACATCGGAAGTCTTTGGCAACCGGGCCGTTGCCTTGAACTCAATCTTCAGTGTTTCCATGTCGTGCAGAAGCTCTGACACTGAGGGTTCAGACATTGTGCCCGTAAAGGGTTGCACGTCGCCGGTAAGAACTCGGAACCCGTCGCGGATCACCGCTGCAATCAGCTTGCGCCGCTGGGCGATGAAGTCCCAATATTCCATGTCCTGCCAGTTGTCTGGCAGTGCATGCCAGTAGGAAGCATTAGATTTTTCCTGATCGGTCAACCCTTCGAACAACTGAGGAAAATACTCCGACGGGGCGGTATCAGATATCTTGATGTTATCGGCCCACTCCACGAAGGCATAGTTGGCGATCTGGTTTAAACGGTAGGTCCCGGTGTATCCTAGCTTCCGAAGATACGCTTTGGGAAACAAGTGATGGCGTTCAACTGGGGCTCTGGAACCGGATACGGCTGGGTCAAGCAGATCGCTGATTCGAACCTTGGAAAACAGTGCGGTTGCTCCCAGTAAGTTGAGGGCGGCGTGATAGCCGAAGAGATAGGGGCTGTATCCGCTGGAACTGTCCAACTGCTCGGGTAGCGAAACCCTCCAGTAGTCATCCGTCAACTGGTTGGTGATCAAAGTGTCTAACTGACCGACAAAGCCAGCAGGAGTTTGTTCCGTCTGTTCCAATCGCCGGAGGTCGGCTTCCAGCACTGTTTCCGGACTCCCGGTATAACGCCCGGTTAATGCACTCATGAAGAACCAGCGGCTCATCACATTGCGAAGAGCCCGATGATCGACGCCGAACTCGTGCTTTCCGATCAGGTAGAGAAGATAGCCATAAAGAAAGTTGTTGGCCGAGGTAAGCATCGACTTGGAGCGGAACCCGGCGGCTTTTACGCAGGTGATGTACTCATGCCAGTCGGACAACGCGAGGACTTTACCTTGAGCCTGTTTGAGGTCATTAAACCGTGCTTCTCGCAGGTCTTCCTTTACCACTCGATCCTTTGGGTCCCGCCCCCTAAGGTCCTGGTAGGCGTTCTGGAGCACCCCACGTTTTAAGCCCAACCCAACGGCAACCCGCAGTAGTTGATCTGGCGCAGGGGCTAGAAACACGTTGTAGGGTGATCCACTTTGATCGGCGGAGGGTACTTTTGCCTTCCGGGAAAAATCTTCAAGGGTGTGACGACCGTCCACCCAAAAAACCGACATAAGGGTCAGGATGAAGTCTGCTGAATTCAGTGGGATGCCGCCGGAGTTAATTCTCTGGAAAATCTCAGCGACGACATCGACATCAAGGTCAGCCGACAGCACCAGCACCGAAAATTGGTAGTTCTTGATGTTTTCAAGTTGCTGAATGTTGGACGCTATTTCCGAGCGTTGTTCCGACGTTACCTCCTGGTGGCCTTCCAGCGCCTGAATGAACGCGGTGATGAAGTCGTAGGTTCCCCGCCCGGAGGACCATATTTCTGAGATGTTCGATATGAAGGCAGGGTTGTTGTCCGACGACGCATTCGCGACTGTGAACTCTTCGGTAAGTGGGTTGAACGCGATCCTGATCAGTTGCTCTTCGTTGTTTTCGTTGATGATCGGTTTGCCTTTCATCACCGCGTAGAGGCTGGTCAATCGCTGTTGACCGTCCACTATCATCTTTTGGTCTTCACGGTCAGTGGTGCCGATGCCGATCGAGTGACTGTCCACGTGCTTTTTTGTGTTCCAAAACAGAAAATATCCGGCGGGAAAACCCTGATATAGGGAGTCAAAAAGATCGCGGATGCGGGATCGCTTCCACACAAAAGGTCGCTGGAGGTCTGGAAGCCCTAACACCCCCATGTCGATTTCTTGAATCAGATGATGAATTGGCGGGGTTTCACTCGAAAACCGCTGAGTTGTTTGCGACAAAGTTCTGCGCCCTTGAAAGTTGTGTAATGAAATTTTCAGCATCAACCTAGTGCATCAGGATAGTTGAACCAACAAGTGTTTCGCATCAACCGTTTGAAACATCTGCTGATGGAGACAGATGCTTTTCCCCGCAACGATACTGTGACAGAAGACGCCTATTAGGTAAGTGTATCGCGCGGTGGCAGCAATTTTAACCAAGCTTGATAAGTGCACCGCTGCTGCGTGCGAGCTTTACTCAATCCTTGGGTCCGATTCCGGCGTTTTTAGCAACCTGCTTCCCGTCACTTGGAATTGTCACACAATTGGGTGTTGCGACGTGTGGCACCCCACGGTAAACGCTATAAATATAAGGGAAAACGTTACCCGGCGTGGGTTTCCTACCACCCCAGCCACTTTTCTCTGAGATCATGAT
Source organism: Shimia sp. R9_1 (assembly GCF_017743775.1). Lineage (NCBI taxonomy): Bacteria > Pseudomonadati > Pseudomonadota > Alphaproteobacteria > Rhodobacterales > Roseobacteraceae > Shimia > Shimia sp. R9_1. The sequence continues at coordinate 408,665 of NZ_JAGHRN010000001.1, forward strand.
ACAGCACACAGCCAACACAGGTTGGATATCGCCTGCATTTGACTCGCGCCCTCTGCGCCCTGCCTCTCGCACGACAACGCATGCCATGCTCACCCCTACCCCCATCGCCTGTAAAGCTGCCCATCCCCCACGCCTCATGGTGAATTTCATCACATGAGTTTTACACTCAGGGGAGTTTGATTTTTTCGGACAAGCCTCTATTTTCGGTCTCATGATAGTCAGAGCCAACACTCGATCCGCGACCATTCTGAAGGTCATTTGCGAGCACGCCGAAAAGCTTGGCGTCGATGTGGATGCCTGTCTGGAAGGTTCCGGCATCAGCCAGGACGAGGTGTCCGATCCGCAAGCCCTGCACAACACCGAGCAAGAGCTGCAGATCATCATGAACTTCATGCGGCTTGCGCCACGCAGCGTGGGCCTTGGCTGGATTGTCGGGCGCGACATGCATGTGCATGCCTTTGGCATTTGGGGTTTTGCGATTCTCACCAGTCCCACCTTGCGCTCTGCCATTGAGACCTCGCTTGACTACATCAACCTCTCCTCCTCGATTGCCGACTACAGGCTTGAGGAATTTGGCGAGCGCGCGCAGCTGACCATCAACATGGATGGCATCCCCGACACCGCACAGCGGTTCATTCTGGAGCGCCAGTGCGCCATTTCGGTCAACTTCATTCAGGAAATCCTGCTGGCGCCGGGTCAGGTCGGGTTTACGATCGAAACCCCTGAGCCCGAGGCAAGCTATGGCCTGGATCTCTCCATGATCAGCAATCTGCCGGTTCAGACCGGCCAGCCCGCCTATGCGTTGTCGTTCCCGTCAGCCCTGCTGGATCAGCCGCTGGCAAAATCCGATCCGGTCTCGCTGCGCTTCTGTCTGGAGCAATGCGAAGCCCTCTCCCAGAACGCGGCAGACATCCTGCCGCCCTGGTCGCAGAAAGTGCGCGACGCGATTATGGACAATATCTCCAGCGATCATAAGATCGAGGAGATCTCAGAGCGGCTCACCGTGACAGAGCGCACCCTGCGCCGCCGCCTCACCGAAGAAGGCACCAGCTTCCGCGAACTTTATGCCGATGTGCGCATGGCACTGGCGCACGAGCTGCTGCAAACGGCGGGTCTGAACGTGGAGACCGTGGCCTGGCGCGTGGGCTATTCTGAGCCTGCAAGCTTTGCCCGCGCCTTCTCCAAGAAGTTTGGCCAGACACCGGGCGAGGTGCGCCGCTCCAACGTGCCGCGCGTCGCCTGACAGAGGCGCACACACACTTCATGACATATGAAAAAGCCCCGTTTGGTCGTTCACCTGCGGGGCTTATTGGTTTTTATGAGAAAGCCATCCTGCCGCGATCAGACCCCAACCGGATGACGCCGCTTGATCCAGTCGCCTTCCTCTCCCGGTTCCGGCAGAATCTCTCCGCCTTCCATGAACCAGCTTGCCGGCACATCCGTGATGTCCATGACAATCTGGTTCATATCGATCCCGACATGGGCATGGATCGACGCGGTGATCCGGCTCACAAGCGCGGCCTTCTGCGCCTCACTATGCCCTTCGCGAATGCTGGCAAACAGAAACACGGCTTTCCCATCAATCGCCAGCTGTGGCGCATCCTCAAAAAAGAACGCATGCACAAACTCGCGCGGCGCGCCGGTGACATCGCAGTGAATGTCCGTAATGTCTTCTGCGATGCGCTTTTTGGCGTGTGCTGAAATGACACCGTGAACGGCATTGCACATATAGAGAGGCATTTCATCTTCCTTCCCAAAGCGCGATCCGAAGAGGGCTTGTGTTTCCGGCCCCCAATGCGCGGCCCTATCCTAGTTTAAAATGTGCCCCTCCCAAAGGGGGCGTAAATCTCGGTCTATTGCGGGTCGCGAATTGAGGTCACAACCTCATTGGGCGACAACCCGGTCCGCTCCATGCAGATCTCTCCCAACTCCCGCAGCAGCGCCGTGCGCTCGCCGCGTTTCAGGCTGCGGTTTGCGTGCATGGACGCAACCATCGCAGTGGAGGGCGCAGCGGCGGTAAACCCGCTACCCTTTGGCACCACGATCCAGTCGATATCTGCTGCCGCAGCAAAGGCGCGCTGCGTGAATGCGCTGATGGCTGCTCTTAGGGCGTATTGAACCTCTGTTGAGATCTGCCCTTCCTGAACCACACACATGATTGAAATCATTTATCAATTCCTCATTTGAAGGCAGATACCTTCACACAAAACGCACCGACCGGCCGCCGCTTTCCACAGACTTCAGGATCGCAACCACATCCGCCTTGCGCATCACACGCGGCACCGCATAAGAGCTGCGCGCTTCCACCAGCGCCTCTTTTGCAATGGCGTCAAAATCCGCAGGCTGCACATCTTTCAGGTTCACAGGGATGCCCACACGCTCCGCCAGCGCATCAACACGAGCGATGAACTGATCCACCTGTTCGGGCGCAAAAGCATCCGTCTCAGTGCCGCTCAGCATCCGCTCCAGCTTGCCATATCTCTGCGCTGAGGCGGTCTTGTTGAACCGCAGCACCCGCGGCAGCAGGATGGCATTCGCGAGCCCATGCGGCGTGTTGTAATGCGCGCTGATCTGGTGGGAAATCGCATGCACATAGCCAAGGCTCGCCTTGCTGAAGGCATAGCCCGCCAGAAAGGAACCCAGCGCGACCATTTCCCGGGCATGTTCATCCGCCCCGTTCTCATAGGCCACCGGCAGGAATTTGACGATCAGCTTGATCGCCATGGCGGCATCCCGGTCTGTGTCAGCAAAGCGGTAGCGCGAGGTATAGGCCTCAATCGCATGGGTCAGCGCATCCATTCCGGTCGCAGCCGTCATCGGACCGGGCAGAGATTTCAGCAGGCCCGTGTCAAACGCGGTTGCGATGGGAATATATTTGGGGTCCACGAAAAACGTCTTCTTGTGGGTCTCCGTGTCCGAAATCACCGCCGCGCTGGTCACCTCAGAGCCGGTACCAGAGGTTGTGGGCGCCACATAAAACGGCAGTGGTGGCTGTTTCACCTTCAAAATGCCGGTCAGCTGCGCCAATGTCGTCTTGCTGGTGCTGGCCGCCGCAATCACTTTGGCCGCATCAGTGGCAGAGCCGCCGCCCACCGCAAAAACCGCATCACATTGCCCCGCGCGGCTTGCGGCCAATCCGGCCTCCACAACCGCAAAGGTCGGGTTAGGGATGATGCCATCAAACACCGTGACCGTGCAGCCCGCCTCTTCGAGAAAGGCGATCAGCTCATCCAGCATCCCGTTCTTCAGCAAGAAACCATCGGTCACCAGCAAAGGGCGTTTCTGCCCGCTGATCACCATCAAATCCGCCAGCTTCAACACAGCCCCCTGCCCTGAGAAAATCAGCGGCTTTTGTGGCGGGAAAAACGTGGATAGCGCGCGCAGGGCATAGGTGATCGGGGAGCTCATCATCTGTCAATCTCGGAGAAAGGCATGGGCCCAGCCGTCTTCAAAGGCGCTGGGAGAGGTAAAGAGCCGAAGCGCGCGCACGACGCGCTTCGGTGTGGTCTATGCGGGATCATCTGTGCGGGGAGGAAGCGCAATGTTCAGATGATCCCAGAGGCCTGAGCCTGATCAGCTTAGGGCTTTTTGAAGCGCCACAGCTGGAATTTGACCATGATGTTGAAGAACTTGTTGTTCCATGGTGCAGCAACCAAAGCTGTGGCGTTGAAGCGCCCTTTGCGCACGACACCCTTGGCCTTTGAAAAGTTCAGGAATCCCTCTTTGCCGTGGTAGTGTCCCATCCCAGATGGGCCGACCCCACCAAAGGGCATGTCATCCACCCCTACATGCGTGACCACTTCGTTGATGCACACGCCGCCCGAGTGGGTCTCGTTAAGGATCTTTTCGCCACGCGCATTGTCCCAGTCAAAGTAATAGAGCGCCAGCGGACGGTCCCGGTCGTTCACATACTCAATGGCCTCATCGAGCGTGTCGTAAGCGACCACCGGCAACAGCGGACCAAAGATCTCTTCCTGCATCACACGCATATCGTCAGACACGTCTGTGATCACATGCATCGGCAACTTGCGGGTGCCTTCAAAGCTGTCGTTGCTTGGGTTGATCACCTTGATGGTCGCGCCTTTTTCTTCGGCGTCGCGGATATTGTCCACCAGCCGGTCGCGCTGACGCTCGGTGATGATGGAGGTATAATCCGTGTTGGAAGCCAGCGTTGGGTAGTGCTTCGCAATCGCCTCGCTGAAGGCCTCCACAAAGGCGTTCACCTTGCTGCGCGGCACCATAATATAGTCTGGCGCCACACAAATCTGACCCGCGTTCAGACCTTTGCCAAACGCGATCCGTTTGGCCGCTTCTTCCACGGGGAAGCTGTCGTGAATGATCGCAGGCGATTTGCCACCCAGTTCCAACGTCACCGGGGTGAGGTTCTCGGCAGCCGCGCGCATCACGATCTTGCCAACCTGCGTGGAGCCGGTGAAAACAAGGTGGTCAAACGGCAGTCTTGTGAACTCTGTGGCAACTTCCACACCGCCACCGACAACAACCACTTCCTCTTCAGAGAAATGCTTATTCACCATTTCAGTGAGAACTTTGCCTGTTTCTGGGGCGAACTCCGAGGTCTTGATCATCGCCCGGTTGCCAGCCGCGAGGGCCCCAACCAATGGAGAGAGACCAAGGAAAATCGGGAAGTTCCACGGCACCACAATGCCCACAACGCCCAGTGGCTGATAATGCACCTTGGTTTTGGCACCCAACAGCGTCAATGGCACATCGCGACGGGATTGGCGCATCCACTTGCGAAGGTTCTTCTTGTTATAGTGAATACCTTCCAGAACAGGCAGGATTTCCGCCAACATGGTCTCTGCCGGCGCGCGCCCGTCAAAGTCTTTGTCCACCGCGGCCACGAGGCGGTCTTTGTATTCGATGACAGCTTTGTGCAACCGGTTCAGGCGGTCCTTGCGCTCTTCCCGTGTCGGTGCCGGAGAGCGGGTATAGGCTGCGCGGATTTTTTCCAGAGACGCACGCAGGGTTGTTCCTATGCTGTCGGTTTCCATAACGTCTTTTGCGTTCATCGCATCCTCCTAAGGCGCTGAGGTAGATTGGTATTGCAAAGCTAAGTGCTTTCGCTCCCCACCTTAATGCACCATCGCAAGCGTTTTCCAAATGTCGTCGCCGGACAACCCCCTGACACTTTCGGACACACCTTTGACGATAGTCTGGCCTGATCAGTCCCCGCTTGGCCGCCGGATACATTATACCTGCCCCGCAAAATCTGTTGTCGCGCGCATCATCTGCACGCCTTTCGCCGGTCGTTGGCTGCCTGTGTCTGAGAGAGTGTGAGTGGTGGTATTGGCAATTTCAGCCAGACAGGCAGCACGCGACCGGCGCGGTTTTGGGTGAGTGGTGGTCTTTGAAAATAGGGGCCCCGATCATCTGCGTTGGGGGGGGGGGAGGAGGGAGAGGGGGTTACGCAGACGACCGGGGATTTCAGTTGCGGCTTAGAGTAAGGCGTCCCGTCGCAACTGGAAAACAAGAGAACTGGCCAACCTCGACATCGCAGGCTTCGGGCAAACGGCAGCGCGCAAATTCGACGGTGTGGTCACTGTGAACTCAGTCATCGCATCCTCCTAAAGCTCTGTGGTTTCGGGCTTGGTGTTTCAGCTTTGACGAACCCTGCGGCCCGCCTTGTGAGGCCAATATGGGTGACTTACCTTCACGCCAACATGTTCGCGCCGGACAACTCGCTGACAGTTCCGGCCAGCGCTCTCAAAAATGTGAAGAGCACCCCTTAGGCCAGGGCGTTTCCTGCGCAACTGACGCCTAAAATTCTAAGCAGTTTTCCGCATAAGTGTTTGTTTTTATGAAACTCTGATAAATTCGGCCATCAAAGGTGTAATTTTGGCCTAGTTTTTCCAGCACCGCGCTATTTTTCTGGAAAATTCGGCCAAAACGCCCCCGAAAATCCGTTTCACAGCGCGTATGGAGCCCCTCAAAAGACTGCTACGCCGCTCTCAAGCCCAGTCCCGCAAAGTCACCACGCGCCAGATACCCGGCATTTTATAGAACCTCTGTTTGATTTTCAGAAACCGTCAACTTCTAGCCTCTACTCGAATAAGCCATCAACCGATGGGAGCCGAAAATTGGATCAACGCGTGAAGGCTGAAACAGCCGAAGACATCTTTGCCCTTATTAAGACGATTCCGGCAGATGACCCCAGCGGCCTGGTTGCCGATCTTCTGCGCGATGGCGACATCTCGGAACTGATGATCTCCATTGCCACCGACGACTTTGCCACCGTGCGTGAAAATGCCCGTGTCGGCAGCGGTGTAAACTTTCAGGGTGCTTACGGCACAAGCCCCCTGCTCTTTGCCGCCACCCTGCAGCGCCCCGATGTGTTTGCCTTCCTGATCGACAGTGGCGCGCGCATCGACCTCGCACTGACAGCTGAGGCCTCCGCCGTCACATGGGCGGCCCGCTACGGCAGCCTTGCCACCATGACCCATGTGATCAAAGCCGCGCTGGCCTTTGATGATCGCAGCCACATGATCTTCTTCCAAGCGCTCGAAGGCGCGGTGCGCTCTGATGCCCCCGAGGCCAAACTCGATCGTCTCGTCGGCTTCGGGTTCAACTTCATCCTGCCAAGCCCGCAGAAACTGACCCCCATGCATGTGGCCGCCCGCGCAGGCAACGTGGCCGCGATCACCAAGCTCGCAGCCTTCGGGCTGGACCTCGCCTCCCCCGGCGACAGCGGCATGACACCAATGCATATGGCCGTCACATCGGGTCAGCTCCACACAGTTGAGGCCCTCATCGCCGCCGGTGCCGATCTCGAAGTGACCGACAACCGCGGTGAAACCCCGCTCTTTTATGTCTCGTCGCGTGACGGCGGACAGATCTTTGACGCGCTGATCAAAATGGGCGCCAAAGCGGATGCCCGCCGCTTTGATGGCGGCACCATCCTGCACAAGGCTGCGGCTCTGGGCGATGTGCGCCTGTTTGACCGCCTGGTGGGCCTCGGCATTGGCCTTGAGGACCGCGACAACAAGGGCAACACCGCACTGCACGCGGCTTCTGCCGCCAGCCAGCTTGTCGCCATGCGCAAACTGCAAAGCCTCGGCGCAGATCTTGAGGCCACCAACGGCCGTCAGGAAACCCCGATCTTCCTCACCATCAACGCCGAAAACCCCGCCTCCTTCCGCGCGCTTGAAAAACTGGGCGCGGATCTCTCCAAACATCGCAGCTACGGCACCAGCCTGCTGCATGATGCGGCACGCTGGGGGCGCATGGAAATTCTGCAGACCCTGCTGGAAAGCGGCGTCAACGTGAACTGCAAGAACGAGTTCGAAGAAACCCCGCTGCACTTCGCGGCCAAATTCGGCCATATCGAGGTGATCAAAAAGCTGCATGAGTTTGGCGCCGATCTGGAGATGGAGAACAAGCAGGGAGAAACCCCTATCAACTCCACCATGGAGGCTCTGGGCCGCAAATCCTTTGCCACCCTCTCCCAGCTTGGCGCAAACACCAAGACCCTGAACCGGTTTGGCGAAGGCCTGATTCACTCCTCCGCACGCTGCTCCGACCTTGAGATCTTTGAGAAGGTGATCGAGGAAGGCGTGGACGTCAACGCCACCTCCGAAATCGGCGAAGGCGCATTCCACTACGCCGCGCGCTCTCCGCTGGCCAAGAAAAAGCTGGATATCCTCAGCCTGCTGGGTGCGGAAATCGAGGCCGAGGATGATCGCGGACGCACCGCTATGCACTCTGCTGCCGAAGCCAAGAACATGCCGGGCATCAACGCGCTTTACGACATGGGCCTCAGCCCTGTTGCCAAAGACCGCGAAGGCGTCACCCCGCTGCATCTGGCTGCCGGCTCAAGCCGCTCTGAAGGCACCAAAGCCATCAAGGCGCTGGTGGGCATGGGCGCTGAGGTCAATGAGATCGACAGCAACGGCCTCACCCCGCTGCACTATGCCGCCGCCTCCGGCCACGCTTCCAACATCCGTGCCCTTGTGAAGCTCGGCGCGCGCGTGAATGTGACCGATCCAAACAACAACACGCCCCTGCACCTCGCAGCCAAAGCCGAGAAGAAAGAGGCCTTGGTCGAGCTCTGTGATCTTGGTGCCAACAAGGACGCCCGCAACGCGGACAACCACAATGCGCTGCATGTGGCCTCCATGGGCAAATCCCGCCGCATGGCGCTCATTCAGGTGCTGCTGGAAAAAGGCTTCGACATCAACTGGCGCACAGGCCTCGGCGAAACCGTCGCGCATCTGATCGCCGAAGATCAGGAGATCAAACCAGCCGCTCTGATCCGCCATATGGAAGAGCTTGCCGAATTGGGCATCGACTTTTTCTTCCGCAACCGCAAGGGGCTGGGCGCTCTGCAAATTGCGCAAGAACATGTGGAAAGCCACGGCGCAGAATGGGAACGCAAAAAAATCGCGCAACTGAGAAAGAAACGCGGTAAAAACGCCCCCAAATAAAAATCGCACATTCAAAACAAAGAGCTCCGCAAAAGGCGGGGCTCTTTTTTATGGACACGCCAAAGCGCCCGATACTGCGCGAATTATCGCCCAAATAAGCCCACACAACGCAAATTAATGCCGATGCGGACTTTATTCAAAAGTTTTTAGACAAAACAACCCACACCAAAATCGGCAATTGAAACTTAAAATAAATACATAAAATCAACATTATAAACCAAATCAAGAATATCCAATTACGTGTATCAGTTAAAATTAACAGACCTCAAATCCACGCAAAGTCGTGGATATCTGACTTATGCACATCACCATAAAGTGATATAAAAAGAGCATTCCAAAAATACCGCGCCTGAATACCCATTCAATTTCACCAATACGGGCGCCGCAAATTTCAAATTTCAAATTGATGGAGTTGAGATGGCCAAGAAACCAGACTCATCACCCAAAGGCGACTCCGCTGAATCCGCCGAGGGTGCAGAGACCCCACCCCCCGATACATCCCGACCTGCGCCCGATATACAGCTCGCCTGGGCGCAAATCATTTCCACCGCCTCACAGGACGCCAATTACGCCCAAAGCGCCTTCGCGGATCTGGCTTCCGCCTTCAAAGACATCGGCATTGAGGACATCTCCGGCGTCGACATGGACAAAGATCTTGTCCCCGCCCTGCCGGATGCCCAGCGCATGGTCACCGGTGCACTCAATCTCAAAGCGCAGGAACAGGCGGCGCAGGGCATGGTGGCCTACGGCTATTCCTACGGCACCTATGCCACCGCCCCCGCTGACCAAGCGAGCCATTGCCAACAAACCGCCGTCGATACCGCCGAAAGCCCGGATCAGGGCAACGCATCTCAAGACAGTTCAGACCAAAGTGATTTTCAAGGAGGACCCCAAATGTACACCGATCAATCAGGCACCACGGCCACCTATATGGGCGGTTGCGTGGGCTCCTTCGGAACCGCTGGCTCACTTGGATCCATTGGCGGCACGGCGGGCTCCGCGGCCACTGTCGGCTCTTATGGCTCAGCCGGGATACCCGATCCCGAAGGCCCCGCCGCCACCGCCTTCACAAAGCCGACCCAGCCGACAATTCAAACCCAGCCAACCATCGCAAGCATCAAACCCACCATTGGCTCGCTGGTCAGCCGCCCCTGCGTCCCAACGCAACCCACTGTCGCCACGAGACCAACACAGCCCTGCATTCCAACACAACCCACGCAACCTTGCGTCCCTACGCAACCCACCCAGCCGTGCATTCCCACATTGCCAAGCCAGCCGCCTTGCATCCTGACAAAGCCCTGCGTGCCCACACAGCCCTGTATCCCGACGCAGCCAACCGACGCGACGATCAAGCCCACCATCGCCTCTTTGCAATCACAGGCCAGTCTGGTGAGCCAGCCGCCCCCCATTTCCTCCACCCGCCTCTCCGGCAGCACCTATGGCGATCCGATGATGGGCGGCTGCTGGGGCAGCGCCGGCACCATCGGCAGCGCAGGCACCTTTGGCGGCACCGCTGGCACCGTCGGCACGGGAGCCTGCTACGGCAGTGCTGGGGATAGCGCCAAGCTCACCCCCGTGGATCCCTGCACCGGCAGCATGGTGACACAGCCCACCATCGCGTCGGTCAAACCAACCATAGCGACGCTGCAAACCGTGGCCTCTCGCCTCACGCAAGCGTCAATCAAGCCAACCGTTGCCACGCAACAGACCACCGCGTCGCTGAAAACCATCGGCTCGCTGGTCTCGCAACCTGCGCCCCTTTCCGCAGAGCCCATGGCAGGCGGCTGCAATGGCACCTTCGGCACCGTCGGATGCCTTGGCTCCGTCGGCGGCACAGCAGGCAGCGCAGGCACCGTGGGCACCTATGGGTCCGCAGGCATTGTCGCCGATCTGCAGACCGAGCGCGCCAACATGATCCCCTTTGGCCCATGTCAGCCAACAACGATGACCACGGCCACCGCTCAAGGGACCTTCAAGGCCAATATGGCTGACATCAGCTCAACCCGTCTGTCCGGAGCCACCATGGGGTCTTTTGCCACCTATTGCGGCTGTGTCGCGGATATGGGGGATCTGCAGGATCCGATGATGGGCGGTTGCTGGGGCAGCGCAGGCACCATCGGCAGCGCTGGCTCCTTTGGTGGCACTGCAGGCACCGTGGGCAGCGCCGCCTGCTACGGCTGCGCCGGGGACTCGCTCACCATGGAGCTCAACCCCGCCGCCATGAGCCGCGCAACTGTCTCCACGCTGCGCTCGGCGATGGAGCTGCAACCAATGGGCGGCGCGGCCAGCTACGGCTGTGGCGCCACTGTGGCCACCTACCCCTACGGCTAAGCCCGCCCCGGTTTAGTCCTCTGCATCGCCCGCACGCATTTCGCGGGCGATGCCACGCTCTCATTTTATTTCAGCGCTTTGCCCACAATCCTTGAGGTCTCTCATGCTCATCCGCCCAATTCTGAAGGAAAATTATCAAGCCTATACCGTCTATGGCGAAGGCCATGTACTGCTCTCAGATTCCGACAGTTTTGCGCTTGAGGGGCATATCCTCTCCCATCTACTTCCGCTTCTGAACGGGCACAACAGCCGCGAGGACATTGCCGCCCTGCTCGCCTCCATTGCCACGCCTGAGGAAGTCTACGCCGCGCTGGATTATCTCACACATGCCGGCCATCTGCGCGAAGCCGACCCTGAAGCCAGCCCCGAGGAAGCGCTTTTCTGGTCGTCCCTTGGCATGAACAGTCAGGCCGCCCGCGCACAGCTCGCGCAATTCCCGGTCACGGTTGTGGCCCCCAATGCCAGCGAGCAGGCCAATGCCATCGCCTGGGCGCAATCCGTAGGCCTTTCCGTGGATCAGGAGGCCGGACGCATCACGCTTGTTGTGGTCGAAGACTACCTCGACGAAACCCTGCGCCCGCTCAACGCGCGGCTTCAGGCCAGTGGCCAGCCCTGGCTTCTGGTGCGCCCCTGGGGGCTGACGCCGCTTGTCGGGCCGCTCTTCATCCCTGGCACAACAGGATGTTGGGAATGTCTTGAAAGCCGCCTTCTGGAAAACCGCGATGTCGAGGTGATGCTCGCGGGCCGCATGGCCATCAAAGGCGCGCCTCCGCGCCCTGTGGTGCAGTCAGATGCCTTTTATGCACAAGCGCTTGCCTCGGCCACGACCCAGCTGATGCGCTACATCGTGTCCGGTCAGAACCCCGAAGTTGCAGGCGTGCTCAACCAGCTTATGCCGCTCACGCTGGAGCGCAAACCGCACCGCCTGCTCAAACGTCCGCAATGTGCTTGTTGCGGCACCCCCAGCCTCGGATTGGTGGGCGGCGCTCCGCAACAGTTTGAGGACCGCGACGCCGCCGATGGGGTCGAGAATGGCGAACGCGCCGCCAGTGCCGCGCAGACCTTTGAAAGATACGCGATCCACATCAGCCCGCTCACCGGCGTCATCAAAGAGCTCACGCCCTCGCCCTACAATGGCGTCACCCCGCTGCGCACCTATTCTGCGGGCAACAATCTGGCGGTCAAACCCAATGGCCTCTGGGGTCTCAAACAGAACCTGCGCTCGGTGTCCTCCGGCAAAGGACGCACCGATCAGCAGGCCCGCACCTCCGCGCTCTGTGAGGCGCTGGAGCGCTACTCCGGCAAGTATCGCGGGGAGGAACTGCGCGTGCCTGCCTCCCTTGAAATGCTTGGCGACAGTGCGCTGCACCCCAATGATCTGATGCTTTATTCCGACAAGCAGTATCAGGATCGCGCGGAATGGAACGCCCGCGGCAGCCAGTTCCAGATCGTGCCGGAAAAGCAAACCGCAGATGAGGTGGTCGACTGGACCCCGGTCTGGTCCGTCACCGAGGAGCGCATGAAATACCTGCCCACCTCCCTGCTGTTTTACTCCTACCCCGCGCCCAACAACCGCTTCACCTCTTGGGCTGACAGCAACGGCGCGGCGGCTGGATCCAGCTACGAGGACGCCTTTCTGCAAGGGCTGATGGAGCTTGTTGAGCGGGATTCCGTGGCCATCTGGTGGTACAACCGCCTGCCCATGGCCGAGGTCGATCTTACCGGTCTCGATGATGCGTTTGTGGCTGAGAACCGCGCTTTTTACGCCCAGCACAAGCGCGAGTTCCACGTGCTCGACATCACCACCGATCTTGGCATCCCGTCCTTTGTCGCCATCAACCGCCGCGTCGGCGGGCCGACAGAGGACATCGTCATGGGCTTTGGTGCACATCTGGACGCCCGCGTCGGCATCCTGCGCGCGCTCACCGAAATGAACCAGTTCATGCCCGCCGTGCTCAGCGTCGGCGTGGACGGGCGCACGCATTATGCCTTTGACGATCCCGACAGCCTGAACTGGTGGCAAACCGCCACCTATGAAAACCAGCCCTACCTCGTGCCGACCGGCACAGCGCGCAAGCTCGCAGACTATCCACAGATCTCCGCCCCCCGCATCACCGACACGCTGCGAGGCGCCATCTCGCGTGTCGAAAATGCGGGCCATGAGGTCCTCGTGATCAACCAAACCCGCGCCGATATTGGCCTCCCGGTGGTGCGTGTCTTCGCCCCCGGCCTGCGCCATTTCTGGGCGCGCTACGCCCCCGGTCGTCTTTATGACGTGCCGGTCAAAATGGGCCGGATGGAGCGCGCTTTGACCGAGGAACAGCTCAACCCCATTGCGATGTTCCTCTGAGAAAGGAGGCCGCCATGCACCTCTGGATAGATCCCCCTCAGGATCAAGACGTAGCAACGCTGCTGGACACCGCGCTCACGCCGCACTCGGTGAATGCCCCCGACTTTGTGGAGACCCTGCGCGCGCTGCTGTCAGATCCGGATGGCACGCCAACAGCAGCCATCGCCAAGGCCAGCATAGAGGCGCGCGAGGCAGGTCAATCCATGGCCGAGGACGTGCTGCAAAGCGCGCTCCTGACCCTCGGCGCAATGGGATGTCTGCGCTACGGCTCAGAGGAGCGCGACGAGGCCGTCATCACCATCTGGCCGATCCAGCAATATGTGCTTCCACCGCTGCAGCCGGAACCGGATCCGGAGGCCCCCTACCGGCTGTCGCGTTTCACAAACATCCGGCGCGAGGGCGACACTCTGATCCTGGAGCGCCCGCTCTCAGGTTATCGTGCCAGCCTGCGCACCGACACCGTCACCGGCTCCAAACTCCTCGCCCTCTTCACAGAAGGCGCAACCGCCGCAGGCCTCTCTCAGGGGCGTATCCCGACCGGCCAGCGCGACACCATCTGCGCCATGCTGTCTGTCGCGGGCATCATTGGCGCGGTGGAGGAGGACGGCAAACTGGCGGAGGATCACAACGACACTCTGCGCCAGTGGGAGCCGCAAGACCTCGCCTTTCACGCCCGCTCCCGCATGGGGTTCACCCATGATCCCATCGGCGCAACCTTCCAGTTCAAAGACGACATCTACGCCCAGCCTGCCCTACATCCGGAGCCGGAAAACCTTGGCCGCGTTCCGCTGATGGCAGCGGATCTGGCCGCGCTTTCAGCCACCGACCTGCCGCTGACACAAGCGATGGAGCTGCGCAGCTCGCGCCGCCCGCGCATGCGTCGCGCTCTGACGCTGATGGAACTCGGCATCTTTCTCTACCGCACCGCCCGCATCCGCTCACATTTTGAAACCGACCTCGGCAGCTTTACCTCCCGCCCCTATCCTTCCGGTGGCGGCGCCTATGAGTCTGAAATCTACATCACCGCACAAAACGTCGCGGGCCTGCGCCCCGGGTTCTACTTTTATGCAGCGGCCAGCCACGAGCTCCTCTTATTGCGCGACTGGGATGCCTCCTGTGCTGCGCTGGCCAATGATGCGCTCACCGCCATGGCCATGACCTCTGCCCCCGATGCGGTGCTGACCTTTGGCAGCCGCTTTCAGCGCATGCAGTGGAAATATTCCGGCATGGCCTACGCCACACAGCTCAAAACCACCGGCGCGGCCTATATGGCCTTCTACCTCGCCGCCACCGCCATGGGCCTCTCCCCCTGCGGCCTCGGCCTTGGCAACGCCGCGCTTTTTGCCCAGCTCACCGGTCAGGATCCTCATGTGGAAGGCTCTATCGGCGAGTTTGCCCTGTCCGGTCCGGGAGACGCCTGATGCCACAACCCTCTGACAATCCGCCCCTTGCCCTCTGGGCCGTCCGCAATCAGGACACGCCCATCCCCGCCGATGAGCGCCGCGACATCGCCAACCGCCTGCGCGAGGTTTTGGGCGACTACTACGTGCATCTGCCACAAAAGGTCGGCTCCATGGCGATCAACCCCGTGCGCGAGCTCGAACTGCTCGCCGATGATGCCGACGCCTATTTCTCTTCCCACGCTTTCTTCCGCCGTCTGCTGAGCATCTTCACCAGCCTGCGGGACCGCCACACCACCGTGCGCATGCCCGCCCCTTGGAACCAGATGATCGCCTTCCTGCCCTTTGTGCTGGAGAGCTGTTATGAGGATCAGCGGCGCAAGCTGATTGTCACCAAGTTGATCAATGCGCCGGATGATCCCCACTTCAACATCGGGGTCGAGATCACCCATTGGAACGGCGTCCCGATCCGCACGTTCATCGAGAATTTCTCCTGGCAGACCAATGGCTCCAACCCTTGGGCGCGCATCGCACTGGCCCTGCGCGCACTCACCCTGCGCCCCATGGCCTATGCCCAACCGCCTGATGAGGATTGGGTCACGCTCACATTCATCGACGGCACCGGCGCACAGCGCAACTCCACCTTTCAGTGGCAAGTGGTCATCGCCCCAAGCGCGCCTGCTGGGGGTACGGGCGCACAAGGCGGCGTGGCAGAAGAGGCCGCCGAAGGTGCCGCGCCCCTGCTCGGGCTCGACGCAGGCACCGATGTGATCAACCAGGGGCTTCAGGCGCTCTTCTCCCGCCCGCTGCGCGCCCGCAGTCAGGTGCTGGGCCTCACCGCCGCAGACACCGGCCTGCGCGTGGATGAGCTGCAGGGGGCTACGCAGGCCGCCCCCGGCATTCGCCCCTCCATCCTCACCCTGCCCGGCGGGGAGAGCTACGGTGTGCTGCGGATTTTTTCGTTTCACACAAACAACATCCGCGCCTTTGTGGAGAATATGGCCAACATCCTGGCGCAAATGCCGCAATCCGGTCTGATCGTGGATGTGCGTGCCAACCCCGGCGGCACCATCCCAGCAGGCGAAGCGCTCCTGCGCCTGCTCACCGACAAACCTGTCAGCTTCAGCCGCAACACCTTCCTCGCCACGCCCGCGACCCGCAAACTCTCAGGCGGCGCAGAGTTTTTCCACCGCTGGAAACGCTCACTCGACATGGTGCTTGAGACCGGCCAGATGTTTTCGCAGGGCTTCCAGCTCGTCGAAGACGCCCATTGGCAGGGCTTGGAAGGCAGCTACACCGGCCCCGTTGTCGCCATCATCGACGCACTCAGCTACTCCACCACCGATTATTTTGCCGCCGGGTTTGAGGACAACAAGATCGGCAAAATTATCGGCCTTGACCCCACCACAGGCGCGGGCGGGGCCAATGTCTGGTCACTTGATCAGATCGACCGCTTCGCGCAGGCCGCAGGCGCATCACCAATGCCGCCGCTTGCTGCCGGTGTGGAGGCCAATATCGCCGTGCGCCGTGCGCTGCGGGTGGGCGACAATGACGGCCTACCGCTTGAAGGCCTCGGCGCACGCCCTGATTTTCTGCATCTCACCACACGGCGCGACATTGTCTCCGGCAATCAGGATCTTTTGCTGCGCGCCGTTGATGTGCTCAAAAACAACGGCTGACGCCTCAACTGCGCACCTTGGTCAGCTCCGGATCATAGGGCGACGGCGTGATCACTTCGGCGTCGTAAAGCCCACCGCAAAGGTCCGCCTGCATCCGCGTGCCAACCTTCGCCAGCTCCGGCAGCACATAGGCCATGGCAAGGTTCATCCCCACGCGGTGCCCCCAAGCGCCAGAGGTGACAGTGCCAACAACTTTGCCTTCGGCCATCAGTGACGCACCGCCATGGGCAGGCAACGCATCTGTGTCGATCTTCAGCGTGACCAGCCGCCGCTGCCGCCCCTCCACCTGTCGCGCCACCAAGGCGTCACGCCCCACAAACGCGCCTTTGTCCAAAGTCACAAACCGCGCCAGACCGGCCTCAAAAGGATCAAACTCAGTAAGGATCTCCGCCTTCCAATGCAGATAGCCTTTCTCAAGCCGCATCGCCTCCACCGCGCGACTGCCAAACAGGGTCAACCCATGCGCCCCGCCCGCTTTCCGCAACGCCAGATAGGCCGCATAAAGCTGGTTGTTGGGCACATGAAGTTCATAGGCCAACTCCCCGGAAAAGCTCACAGACATCACCACCGCTCGCGCGATGCCCACAAATGTCTCGCGCACGGACAACCAGGGGAAGCCTTCCGCTGACCAATCGCCGCGCGCCGCCGCCGCAAGCACGTCCCGCGCCTTGGGCCCTGCCAGCACAAGGATGGTGAAATCATTGGTCAGCGAACGGATCTGCACATCCTCATCAGCCCCGATATGGCTGCGTAACCAGTCCATATCGTGATACTCCGCCGCCGCAGCAGAGCCATACCAAATCCGCGCAGGCCCCGTGGCGCTCGCAGGGAGATTGGCCACCGTTGCCTCACTCTTCAGCATGCCCTTCTCGTTCAGCAGATAGCCCAGCCCGACACGCCCCTCTTTGCGCGGCAGGCGGCCACAGATCATCCGGTCCAGAAAGCTCTGCGCATCCGTGCCGGTGATCTCAAACCTGTTGAACCCGCTCACCTCTGTCAGGCCGACGCTGCTCGCCACAGCCGCCACCTCCTTGGCCACAACCGGCTCAACCTCGGTAAACCCGAAGCTGTGGCTTTCCTCAAAATCCGACGTCGGCTTGATGTAGTCCATCCGCTCCCAGCCATTCACCACGCCAAATTCTGCCCCCTCTGCGGCCAGCACCGGCGTCAAAGGCGTGGTCTTGATCGGCCGTCCCGCCGGGCGATGCTCATGGGGGAAGTGAAAGCGGAACTCGTTCTGGTAATCCTCAATCGCCTTCAGCGCGGTCAGCTCCACATTGCCATGGCCCGTGAACCGGCGCGGATCAATCACCCAGGTGTCATAGCAGGCTTCTCCATGCACGATCTGCTGTGCCAGCAGCCAGCCATGGCCACCGCCCTCGCCCAGCCCGGCCCGCAGGCCAATGATGCAATAGGCGTTGCGCTTGCCCGGGATCGGCCCCACCAGCGGCGCGCCATCAATCGTATAGGTGATCGGCCCGTTGATCACCGTATGGATCCCCGCCTCCATAAGCGCAGGCATCCGCGCAAAGGCGCCCTCCAACACGTCCGTCACACGGTCGAGATCATCCGGGCACAGAGCGTTGGTGAAATTCGGATCAATCCCATCCATGCCCCAGGTCTTGCAGTCCTGCTCATAAAACCCGAGCAACAGGCCGTTCTTTTCCTGACGGCAATAATAATCGCTGATCGGACAGCGCAGCAGCGGCATCCGGTGCCCCGCATCCCGAATGGCCGGGATCTCCTCGGACAGGAAATACTGGTGCTCCATAGAGGCCACCGGATGATGCACCCCCATCATCGCGCCCACCTCATTCACGCGGTAGCCGCAGGCGTTCACCACAATATCGGCGTGGATCGTGCCTTTGGGGGTCTCCACCTCCCAAGTGTCATCCTTGAGCTGCCGCAGCGCGGTTACCGGCGTGTGCCTATGCACCTCCGCCCCCGCAAGCCGCGCCCGCCGCGCCAGCGCCTGACAGAGCTGCGCCGGATCGATGTCCCCATCCATCGGGTCCCAAAGCCCGCCCAGCAGGTTGTCTGTGGAAATCAGCGGATGCCGCCGCGCGCATTCCTCCGCGTCAATCACCTCAAAATCCACATCCATCCCCCGCGCCATGGAGGCAAAATGACGATAGCCCTCCATCTGCGCCTCAGTGTTGGCCAGCCGAATGCCACCGTCACCATGGTGATAGTTGATCGGATACTCAGGATCATTGGCCAGCTCCTGATAAAGCCGTATCGAATGGCTCTTCAGGCCGACCATGGTCTGCGTCATGCCAAAGTTGGTGACCTGCGCGGCAGAGTGCCATGTGGTGCCGGAGGTCAGCTCATCGCGCTCCAGAAGCATCACATCGCTCCAGCCCTCTTGCGTGAGGTGATAGAGCGTCGAGCAGCCCGCAATGCCGCCCCCAATCACAACAACCTTGGTCCGCGTCTTCATCCTGTGGTTCCCTCTCCTCAACCTCTACGTGGAGAGTGGGAAAGCAAAACCGCCAACGCAAGCGCTTTTCCGACACGAACTGCGTGTTTTTCAGGTTTTTCAAAGACCTGTGGCCGCTGAAAGCCGCCTCAGACCGCCACCGCTGCTGAACTGCGCTGATCACTTGGGGAGATGCCAAACTTGCGGGAGTATTCGCGGCTAAACTGTGTCGGGCTTTCATAGCCCACGTCATAAGCGGTCGCCGCCACTGTCAGGCTGCCGATCGACAGCAGACGCCGCGCCTCCATCAGGCGCAGCTCTTTTTGGTATTGCAGCGGCGTGGTCGAGGTAACGGCCTTGAAATGCTCATGAAACGCCGATGCGCTCATGCCGGATTCCGCCGCCAGATCCGCCACCGGGATCTGGGTTTTGAAGTTTGCGCGGATATAGGCAATGGTCTTGGAAATCCGGCTCGCCGCGCTTTCATGGCGCAACAGCTGGCGCAGCATCGCGCCATGCCGGGCCCGCAGCAGGCGGAAGTGGATTTCTTTCAGCACCAGTGGCGCCAATGCCCGCGCCTCGACCGGATCACGCGACAGCTGATAAAGCCGGACCACCGCATCCACCAGCGCCGCATCGCCCTTGTCCACATTCATCGAATGCAGCTCTTTGCTCGGTTCCCCGATCCCGCCAATCTCATCATAAAGACTGCGCGCCAGCGCCAGATCGAGCTTCAGTGCCAGCGCCACATAAGGCGCCTCGGCACTGGCCTGTATCACCGCAGACTCCACATGCACCGCATGGCTGACCACCAGCGTGTCCCCCGCGGTGTAGCGGATCACCCGCCCGCCAATCTGCGCTTCCTTGGTGCCCTGCAACACCAGACACATGATCGGCTCATAAAATCCCGGCGTACAATCGCTCACATTCGGGTCCGCAAAGGCAAACAGCCCGTCCACCCCGGTGACACAGCCAACGCCCAATGCGCCCTGTTCCGCCACATGGTCAAAAACGTCCTGCACAAAATCTTTTGTGATCATCGGGGCCTCCTTTGCCCCACAAATATAGGGCTGTCACGCTGCAGAAAAATACACAAAAGCCGCCGCTCTGGAGGATTAGGCAGATCATTTGGAGAAACAGGCAACCTCTTTGCCCCGCCCTGTGCTATCTTGTGAGCGCGAACATCACTTTTCCCGCTCACGAAACTCATGCCACTTCAGCGCCTTTTATCGCAGCTCTGACGCAGGAACGAGAGACACCATGTATCAAGACGCACTTCAGGCAGGCGGCTGGGCCGTTGTCACCGGTGGCGCAAGCGGCGTCGGCTTCGCCGCTGCGGAGCGCTTTGCGCGGGATGGCCTGAGCGTGCTGTTGGCGGACCTGCCGGGCGAGGCGCTCTCTCAGGCGGCGGAAGCCATCGGCGATCTGCTAGCCGAAGGCGCCGAGGTCACCACCCTGCCCACAGACGTGAGCGATGCAACCGCCGTGCAGGCCCTTGCAGACGCGGCCTTTGCGCTCGGCGACGTGGCTGTCTTGATGAACAACGCAGGCATCGGCCTGCCAAGCAGCAGTTGGGATCACGCCGAGGCCTGGCGCAAAACGCTGGAGGTCAACCTCTTTGGGGTGATCAACGGCGTGCAGGCCTTCCTGCCCCGCATGGTGGCCGCAAACCGCCCCGCTGTTGTGATCAACACAGGCTCCAAACAGGGCATCACCACACCACCGGGCAACCCTGCCTACAACGTCTCCAAGGCGGGCGTGAAAGTTGCCACCGAAAGCCTCGCCCATGAGCTGCGCGAAGCCGGTGCGCCGATTTCTGCCCATCTGTTTGTGCCCGGCTTCACCTACACCGGCATGATTTCGCGCCATATCCCCGAAAAACCGGCCGGCGCTTGGACATCTGAGCAAACCGTAGATCATTTGATAACGCGCATGACGGTAGGGGATTTTTACATCCTTTGCCCGGACAACGACGTATCCCATGCACGCGACATGCGCCGCGTGACCTGGGCCTTGGGGGACATCCTTGAAAACCGCCCCGCCCTGTCGCGGTGGCACCCGGACTATGCAGAGCTATTTGCAGAGTTTGAACAACCAAAAGACTGATAACTGAGCCAGAGGGAGACCTGATAGCTATGGCAATCTCACTGAAATTGAACGGCAAGACCCATGAGGTCGAAGCCGAACCGGGCACTCCGCTGCTGTGGGTGATCCGCGATGAGCTGAAACTGACCGGCACCAAATTTGGCTGCGGCGTGGCCTCCTGCGGCGCCTGCACCGTGCACATGAACGGCGAGCCTGTGCGCTCCTGCCAGACCTACATCGAAGATGTGGAAGACGCCGAAATCACCACCATCGAAAAGATGGAAGAAGACAAAGTTGGCGCGGCTGTGCAGCAGGCATGGCTGGAACTTGACGTTGTGCAATGCGGCTACTGCCAATCCGGCCAGATCATGAACGCCGTGGGCCTTCTGCGCGAAAACGCCAAGCCCACCGCCGAAGAGATCGACGATTACATGTATGGCAACGCCTGCCGCTGTGCCACCTACCCGCGCATCCGCGCCGGTGTGCAGCGTGCAGCCGAAATTCTGGAGGCATAAGACAATGACTGCTCATCTTTCTCGTCGCGGCTTTCTGAAATCCGCCGCCGCCGCAGGCGCAGCACTTTACATCGGTGCCAATGCAAAAGGCGTTATGGCCGCTTCCAGCTCTGCGGACGCGGCGCTCAACCCGTTTGTGAAAATCGGCGCCGATGGCCGCGCAATCGCGCTCATCAAACACGTCGAATTTGGCCAAGGCCCGGCCACCGGTCTGACCACCCTGATCGCCGAAGAGCTTGGCGTGACCATGGATCAGATCACCTATGAATTCGCGCCCTCTGATCCGCAGGTCTACAACAACCTGCTGTTCGGCCCCTTCCAGGGCACCGGCGGCTCCACCGCCATGGCCAACTCCTGGATGCAGTACCGCAATGCCGGTGCGGCTGCGCGCGAGATGCTGATCTCCGCCGCCGCCAAAGAATGGGGTGTGGATGCCGCCGCTCTGGACATCGTGGATGGCATGGTGACCGGTGGTGGCAACTCCGCCTCCATGGGCGATTTTGTCGCCGCTGCTGCCGAAATGGACGTGCCCGCAGAGCCACGCCTGCGCGACGCTTCTGAGTGGAAGCTCATCGGCAATGACGCGACCCGCCGTCTGGACAGCCCGATCAAGGTCAACGGTCAGGCCCAATTCGCTATGGACGTGCATCTGGACAACCAGATGGTTGTGATGATCAAACGCACCCCGCAAAAAGGCGGTGTTGTGGCAAGCTTTGATGACAGCGCAGCCAAAGACGTCAAAGGCTTCATCATGGCGCAGGCCCTGCCCACCAAACACGGTGTCGCGGTCTATGCCGAAAACACCTGGGCGGCCATGCAGGCCCGCAACGCCATTGAGGTGGAGTGGGACAATTCCGCCGCTGAGAGCCGCTCCTCTGCGGAAATCAAAGACGAGATCATGGCGGCGCTCAATGCTGAGCCAACCTACAACGTCAACAAAGCCGAACGCTCTGCGGTGCAAGCCGCCGTTGATGGTGCGGCCACAGTGGTAGAGAAAACCTTCTACTTCCCGCTTCTGGCCCATGCCCCGATGGAGCCGCTGAACTGCACCATCGAGCAGACGGCTGAGGGCAAGATCGTGCTGCATGACGGCGCACAGATGCCGACAGGCACCCACATGGCCTATCAGCAGATCTTCCAACTGCCGCCTGAGCAGATCGAGATCAACAGCATGCTGGCCGGTGGCTCCTTTGGCCGTCGCGCAACCCCTGATGCCGACTATCAGGTCGAAGCAGGCCTGTCGTTTGTGATGACCGATCGCTCCCGCCCGGTGAAACTGGTTTGGGACCGCGAAGACGACATCCGCAGCGGCTACTACCGTCCGGCCTTCGGCCACAAGGTGCGCGTGGGTCTGGACGATGCCGGGACAATTGTGGGCTGGGATCACCAGATCGCGGGTCAGTCGGTCATCAAAGGCACCGCCTTTGAAGCGGCGCTGGTGCATGACGGCATCGACCACTCCTCGGTTGAGGGCGTGGCAGACAGCCCCTACACCATCCCCGGCCAGTTTGTCGGCCTGACCGACACCCAAAAGGCGACCAGCGTTCTGTGGTGGCGCTCCGTGGGCCACACCCACACGGCCTATGTGATGGAAGTGATGATGGATCTGGCAGCGAAAGCCGCCGGTCAGGATCCGGTCGACTTCCGCCTGTCCTATCTGACCGGTGAAGGCGACGCTGCCCGCAAGGCGGCGGTGCTGAAACTGGCTGCGGAAAAAGCGGGCTGGGGCAATGCTCCTGCCGGTCGCACCCAGGGCATCGCCGTGCACAAATCCTTCGGCTCCTACGTGGCAGAAGTGGTGGAAATTTCGGGCAACAACGACGACGGCATCGTGATCGAGAAAGTCACCGCCGCCGTGGATTGCGGCATCGCCGTCAACCCGGACACCGTGCGCGCGCAGATCGAAGGCGGCATCGGCTACGGCATCGGCCACGCCATGCGCGACCAGATCACGCTGGATGGCGGCGCGGTGGAGCAATCCAACTTCCCGGATTACGAGCCCCTGCGGATTTCCGACATCAAGGCGATTGAAACCCACATCATCGCCTCAGCCGAAGCGCCCACCGGCATTGGTGAGCCGGGCACCCCGCCCTCCGCACCGGCGCTGGCCAACGCGATTGCCGCTCTGACTGAGGACAGCCAGCTGATCGCAGAGCTGCCAATGGCAGAATCCGGCGTCTACTTCGCCTGATAGGGGTCTGAAACGAAATACAAACCCGCGCCGGAGCCTTCCTTCGGCGCGGGTTTTCTTTTGCGCCTCAGACCAGCGCCTTGGCAGCGGATCAGGAAATTGAAAGCGTTCCGGTCATATGCGGATGAAAGACGCAGAAATAGGCGGTCTCCATCCCCTCCGTCACGGTCACTTCCGCGGATGCGCCTTTCTCAATTTCGGCGGTGTCCCAGCCAAACTCCAGCGCGGTTGCCGTATGCGGTGCCAAATCTTCGTTGGTCCAGCGGATGATGTCGCCCATCGACACCTCCAGATGCTCCGGCTCAAAGGTAAAGGAGGTGATCCGCACCTCATGGATCATGGGTTTGGCCGCCGTGGTCTTGGCACGGAGAAACGTCAGAGCGGCCGCTGACGCGACCGCTCCTCCCATCAAGGCGCGGCGTGACAACGCACGTCCCATCACTGCAGCGCCTTCACCATCATCTCCGCATGCACCTCATGCGCCTTGAAAATCTCAAGCCCCTGCTCAAACAGCGCCTTCACCTCGGCATTGTCGATATTGGGGATCATGGTGTTCTCCACCAGCTCGTTCACCGCCTTGTGGTAGGCAAGCTCATTGGCCGCATAAGCCGCATCAAATTCAGCCCCGCGCAGCTTCACAAAGCCGGCGATGATCTCTTCGGCATTGGCATTCAATGTCTGGCTGAAGGCATTGTCCTGCGCCGTTGCACCAAGCTTATCCAGCAGCCCCAGCGCGGCTTCGTTCACCGCCGTATGGTCGCGGATCATGGTGTTTGCAAATTCGTGGATCTCAGGGTTGGTCGACAGCGCCAGCGCCAGATGAGCATAGCGAATGTCGATGTTGTCCGCCGTATAGGCAATATGCGCATATTCCAGGTCGCTCATCTCGGCAACGTCCTGCGCAGCGGCTTGAACCCCAGTCATGGCCAGAGCCACGGCGAGTGCGGAAATCAGTTTCTTCATCTTGAGAACTCCATAGGGTGTTGCGATAAAACAGGAGTAATCGGAAGCAAGCTGCGCGATATATGCTTGAACGTCCTAAGTTTCATGCAGATCGTTCAGTTGTCTGTACAGAAGCGCTGGCACCTCTATGGTGGACACATGCTTGATCTGCTCAGTGACATCCTCAACAAACTCTCCATGCGCGGAACGCTCTACTTCCGCACGTCCTTCACCAAGCCCTGGGGCGTGGCCGTGCCAAGCTATGAAAACGTGGCCCGGTTTCACTTTGCCCATCGCGGCGCCTGTCTCGTGCGGGTCAACGGTGTCGCGGAGCCCATCGCCCTCAATCAGGGGGATCTGGTCATCATCCCCCATGGCGCATCACATGATCTCTACTGCGGGCACGATCCCGAGCACACGGTCATGCCGCTCGATACGGTGCTGGAGCGCTCCGGCTTTGATGGATCGGGCGTTCTGGTCTACGGCGGCGAGGAGCCGCAAAGCGAGACCCAGCTGATCTGCGGCCACTTCGCCTTTGATCCCAAATCCCGCCACATCCTGATGGAGCGGCTGCCCCCCTACATTCACCTCACCAACTATGGCGAAACCGCCGGGCGGTTCATGGAGGCCACCCTGCGGGTAATCGGCGAGGAAGCCGGCGGACACAAGATGGGCGGCGATCTGATTGCCCTCAAAATGTCGGAGGCCATTTTGGCGCAGGCTGTGCGCAGCTATCTTGAAAGCGATGCCGCACAGGACTCCGCGCTGGGAGGCTTTTCCGACAAACATCTGAGCAAGGCGCTGGATGCCTTCCACAAAGCCCCCGCAGACAGTTGGACCGTCGAGACACTCGCCCATGCCGCAGGCATGTCCCGCACCGGCTTTGCCGTGCAATTTCGCGAGCAGATGCAGATGCCGCCCATGGAGTATGTCACCGGCTGGCGCATGGAAATTGCCAAAAACGTGCTCAAACAGGGCGACGCCTCACTGACCGACGCGGCCGAAAGCGCAGGCTATGCCTCGGACTCAGCCTTCACCCGCGCCTTCAAAAAAGAGATCGGCGTCACCCCGGCCGAGTTCCGCCGGACGGAAAGAGCAGATCATTCGCATGTTTGAACGATCTGCACATACAGACGAACTTCCGAGCATTCATGAAGCTGAAACCTGCATCTAACCTCTCCCTATCGCCGCTGATGATCAGCGCCAAAAAGAGAGAAAGACATACCCATGTTTCCACGCTTCATCACCAAAAACATCCATGCATATCTCGACTACCCTGTGGCCTTCGGCCTGATCGCCATGCCGTTTCTGTTTGGCTTGGGCGAGACCGCCCCGCTGGCCTTCTGGCTTTCGGTCCTGACCGGCATCGCCGCCTTTGTTCTGACCGTTCTGACCGACCACCACCTCGGCCTCATCCGCGTGCTGCCCTACAGCGTCCACCTCGCCGTCGACGGCCTTGTCGGCGTGGTCTTTGTCGCCGCCCCCATGCTGCTGGGCTTCACCGGCCTTGAGTTCTGGTACTACACCGTCCTCGGCCTGACCGTGCTGCTGGTGGTCGGCCTGCATCAATCCGACGAGCAAACCGCAACCGCCTGAGATTTGCAGACGGGTTAAAGCAGACCGTCCACACAAAGGGCCGCAGAGAACCTGCGGCTCTTTTTGCTTTAACGAATTGGTTAATTCTGCAATTTTCGAATTGGAGAAAAGAAAACACTGAGAGAGAGCAATTTGATGGAAACAGGCAATGTGATTCTCAAAAAGAAAACACCCTTACCTATTGAAACTATTGCCATTCATCAAAAGCCGCTCAACGAATTCGCCTGTATTTTCAGCATTTGACTGCCATTCAATTAGTCGGGCCTCTTGGTCATTTATTAATATTTCATTAAAATCAAACAGCTACCCACCCAACAAAAAACACCCCCTTGACGATACGGCAACCTGACCACAACCTTCAGCTTAGTTTTGGTTAATTTGTATTTCAGGGTATTTCGAAATGTTTATTTCGGTTGAAGCTGTTTCCAACCTTGAGGAAACATCTGGTGTTGATCCTAATTTTCTCAATTGGACTGTCTCCCTGGACGGGCCCTCTGCTGATGAGGTCACCGTGGATTTCCGCCTGCTGGCGGGCACCGGCGGGGTCGGCTCCAGCGGCTCCAGCACCGGGCAGACCGATGCCTACGGCTCCCTGGAAAACACCCTCACATTTGCCCCCGGCGAGACCTCCAAAACCATCAGCTACCGCATCGATGCGGATGCGGTGGATGAGACCGATGAAGCCGTGGTGCTCGAGCTCTTTGACCCCAGCGGCGCCGCGTTCGCAGGCGACGCGCCGGTGATCCGCACCACAGGCTGGATCCTCGATGACGACGGCACCGGCAACAACCTCGCGCTGTTTGTCTCTCGCCCGGTGGTGCTCGAAGGGGACAGCGGCCAGACGCAAGCCTCCTTTGACATCTCCCTGTCGCGCCCGGCGCCGGAAAGCTTCACCGTTGATTACACCACAATCGACGGCTCCGCCCTGGCCGGTGAGGATTACGCCGCCACCTCCGGCACCCTCACCTTTGCCGCCGGGCAGACCTCCGCCTCGGTCACCGTGCCGGTCTTTGGCGACACCAAGATCGAGCCATCCGAGCTCTTCACCCTGGACTTCACCAAGCCCGCCCCGGTGGCCAATGTCTCCCTCGGGTCTGCGGAGATCTTTGACGATGATGCGGGCGGCAGCGCCCCCACCATCAACGTCAGCGCGGCCTCCAATTTTGAAGCCACCTCCGGCGTGGACCCCAACTTCCTGAGCTGGACTGTCTCTCTGGACGGGCCCTCTGCTGATGAGGTCACCGTGGATTTCCGCCTGTTGGCGGGCACCGGCGGGGTTGGCTCCAGCGGCTCCAGCACCGGGCAGACCGATGCCTACGGCTCCCTGGAAAACACCCTCACCTTTGCTCCCGGCGAGACCTCCAAAACCATCAGCTACCGCATCGATGCGGATGCGGTGGATGAGACCGATGAAGCCGTGGTGCTCGAGCTCTTTGACCCCAGCGGCGCCGCGCTCGCAGGCGACGCGCCGGTGATCCGCACCACAGGCTGGATCCTCGATGACGACGGCACCGGCAACAACCTCGCGCTGTTTGTGTCTTCTCCTGAGGTCATCGAAAACCTTCCGGGCGGCGCTATTGCGGTGTTTGATATCTCCTTGTCACGCCCGGCCGACAAAGATCTGAGCTTCGCGTTTCAGACCAATGCTGACACGGCCACAGCGAATGCGGACTACGCCCCACAAAACGGCGTGATTTCCTTCACCGAAGGCCAAACCCGCGCCTTTGTGAGTGTGCCGATTGTGGCGGATCTGATCGACGAACTGGATGAAACCTTCACATTGGACATCACGCCAACCGCTGATCTCGCCAGCGGAAACGCGGGGACCGTCGGGACGGCGACAATCATTGAAAACGGGCCGCCCCCACCGGAGCCCCCTGTCGCCGCACCGATCACCGCGAGTTTTGGTGAGGACGAGGCAGGGCGTCTGGTAGATTTACTCAACCCGGCTTTTGTCTCTGATCCCAATGGCGACGATCTGGACGTGGAGAATGTTCAGATCACTACGGAGGATGGGCGCACCGTCGGCAACAGCGTCAATCCGGAAACCGGCTTGCTGGTGCTGGGCGACGGGCAGTTTGAGGATCTCGCGCAGGGAGAAACGTTTGACATTTCCGTGTCTTACGATGTGACCGATGGCGGTGACTCAGTTGGCAACTCCGCCACCATCACCATCACAGGAGCAAACGATGACCCGCTTGCTGCAAACGACACCGCCCAAACCGGCACAGGCGCAGCGGTCGAACTTGATGTGCTGGGCAATGACGCAGACATTGATGGTGACGCACTGACCGTCTCTGAGGTCGGCAACGCCAGCAATGGCACCACCGAACTCACTCCAGACGGCACCATTCGTTATACTCCCAATGACGGTTTCACGGGGACCGACAGCTTCACTTACACCGTGTCAGACGGCAACGGCGGCACCGACACCGCCACTGTGTCCGTCGAGGTTGGAGACCAGCAAGCATTCCGCGACTTTGCCGAATTCCAAATGAACATCGGCAACGCAACGACGCTCACCTTTGATGAGTTTAATGCGCAGGACACCCTGAGCGGAACCGAGTTTGATGGGGTGACCATTGTTGCGCGCGACATCAACGTGATCGACCCGACATCTCTCGGACTGGTGACCGGAAGCATAAACGTCAACTCAGCGCCCAACGGCATTTCCGCCTCAATCTTCCAGACCTCCTCCAGCGCCATCGGCTTTGACAACGGTGATGACAATTTCGAAATCGTGTTTGACGAACCTGCCGAAGTCGCAGGGCTTTGGATTGGCAATCTGGGCGCAAGCAACAACGATCCGACCACACCGACCACCATCCAGTTTTTGTCCGCATCAGGAATAGTGCTGTTTGAAGACACCGTTACACAGGCGTCTGATGGGATCATCGGCTCTGGCGCCAACAATCGCATTTTCTGCGGCCTCTCCTCTGACGTCCCGATAGCGCGGATCGTGGTTCTGAATGCGGGCGGCGACGGGGATGGCATCATCTTGGACGACATTGTCTTTGGAGATGCGAATCTGGCGCCGACCGCAAATGATGACAGCGGGGCCGGGTTTGAGACCAATGAGGACACGGGCTTTGTCACCGCCTCCGTGCTGGGCAATGACGCCGATGTGGATGGTGATACGCTCACCGTGAGCGGGCTTGACACCACAGGCACCCAGGGCGCGGTCACCGATAACGGCGACGGCACCTTTGACTATGATCCAAACGGCGCCTTTGAAAGCCTTGGCGTGGGCGACAGCACCACCGACAGCTTCGCCTACACTGTCTCAGACGGCAATGGCGGCACAGATACCGCCACCGTCATCATCTCCGTGACCGGCGTGAATGATGCGCCGGTGGCCGCAGATGACAGCGCCAGCACCGGCGCAGCCGCCGCCATCGACATCGCCGTGCGCGACAACGACAGCGATGTGGAGGGTGACACGCTGACCATCTCCGAGGTGGGCGACGCCCCCAACGGCACAACCGAGATCAACAGCGACGGCACCATCCGCTACACCCCAGATGACGGCTTTAGCGGATCAGACAGCTTCACCTACACCATAGACGACGGCAACGGCGGCACAGACACAGCAACCGTCACGGTCACCGTCGCCCCCGATCCCCAGCAGCCGCCGCAGGTCGCCGCGATCACCGCCGGCTTTGGCGAGGACGAGACCGGCCGCATGGTCGATCTGCTCGACCCGACCTTTGTTTCCGATCCCAATGGTGATCCGCTGTCGGTGGAGAATGTCCTGATCACCACCGAAGACGGCCGCGTGCTCGGCACCAGCCTTGATCCGGACAGCGGCAAGCTCACCCTGGATGACGGCCAGTTCGAAGACCTCGCCCAAGATGAGAGCTTTGAGGTCACCGTCGCCTATGACGTCTCCGACGGCAGCGACAGCACCGCCAACACCGCAACCCTCACCATCACCGGCGCCAACGATCAGCCGACCGCAAATGATGACAGCGGGGCCGGGTTTGAGACCAATGAGGACACGGGCTTTGTCACCGCCTCCGTGCTGGGCAATGACGCCGATGTGGATGGTGATACACTCACCGTGAGCGCGCTTGACACCACAGGCACTCTCGGCGCGGTCACCAACAACGGCGACGGCACCTTTGACTATGATCCAAACGGCGCCTTTGAAAGCCTTGGCGTGGGCGACAGCACCACCGACAGCTTCTCCTACACCGTCTCAGACGGCAATGGCGGCACAGACACCGCCACCGTCACCATCTCCGTGACCGGCGTGAATGATGCGCCTGTGGCCGCAGATGACAGCGCCAGCACCGGCGCAGCCGCCGCCATCGACATCGCCGTGCTCGACAACGACAGCGATGTGGAGGGTGACACGCTGACCATCTCCGAGGTGGGCGACGCCCCCAACGGCACAACCGAGATCAACAGCGACGGCACCATCCGCTACACCCCCAATGACGGCTTCAGCGGATCAGACAGCTTCACCTACACCATCGACGACGGCAACAGCGGCACAGACACCGCAACCGTCACGGTCACCGTCCAGCCACCCTCTTCTGGCGGGGGATCAATCGGGCGCTGGCTGTTTGATGACCCAAGCAACGAGGGCCTGGACAGCACCGTCAACAACAACACGGCACAATTGCGCGATGACGTATCCGCCCCTGCTGGCGCGGCTTTGTTGGATGGTATTGGCGACTACGTGGAAATCGAGAGTATTCTGCCTTATGAAACCCTCACTTCCGGCCGGATAGAAATGGACTTCACCGTCAGCGCATTGGACGGGGAAGACAGCGGCCGCCGCATCAAAGACACCAGCTATCAGACGCTCTTTTCCCGCGACTCCAGCGGATTTGACGGAGGCGGGCACATCACCGCGCTGGTGGACGGTGATGGCTCTCTACTTGTCCGCCATCAAAGCGGGTCACAAAGCTATTATCTGCAAACCGAAGCAGGCACGATCACTGCGGGCGTCGCCGCTTCCATCGCCTATATCTTTGATCCCACTGAAGGCTTGCAGCTTCTGGTCGGCGTCGACGGCGCGACCCCAAGCTTGGTTGCGACCAACACCGACCCGGTGACAAGGGGCGATCCGGTGGGCCTGATCGGCAATGAAGAGCCCTGGACCTTAGGCGCTAGCCAAGTGATCAGTGGCGATAACACTGCTGATCCGTTGCTGAACTTCTTTGAAGGCGCCATTGACCGGTTTGAAATATTTGACGGTCTCGCCGCGCTCAACACGGCACCTGTGGCTGCAGACGACAGCTTTGAAACAGAGGAAGACCAATCCGTGCAGGGCAACGTGCTTGAGGACAATGGCGCGGGTGCTGACAGTGACGCGGAGGATGACCCGCTGTCGGTCGGCCTTGAAACCGATGTCAGCAACGGCGTTCTTGTCCTGCAGTCCGACGGGCGGTTCACCTATGTGCCTGATGACAACTTCTTTGGTCAGGACAGCTTTGTTTACCGCGTCTCAGACGGCAATGGCGGCAGCGACACTGCCACTGTGACAATCGATGTGACCCAGGCCCCACCCCCGGCGTCCATGCTCGGCCAATGGCTGTTTAACGATGAAAACCTGCCGGGGTTTGACGGATCTGCCAATGCCAATACAGCACTGCTGCAGCGCGGGGTGCAGGTTGAAATGGGAGCGGTGCAACTGGACGGCGTCAACGACTACGTCGAAATTGCCAATATCGCGCCCTATCTGGTCAAAACCGCCCAGATCCAGATCACCTTTACGATTGACGCGCTGGATGGAACGGACAGCGGAACCAATGTGAACGACGCCTCCTGGCAGGCGCTCTTCTCGCGCGATTCTCGCGGGTTTGACAACGGTGACCACCTGACAGCGCTGGTGGATGGCGACGGTTCGATCCTGATCCGGCATCAAAGCGCCACAGAGAGCTATCTCATTGAAACGGCTGCCGGAACCGTGACCGCGGGTGAGGCCTTCACGCTGGTCTATCAGGTCAGCGACGTGAACGGCATGACCCTGTTTGAGAGAAACGGCGATGACTTTGTGTTCCTCGGTTTCAACGAGGAGCCGATCCTCAATGACGATCCGGTGGGTCTGATGAACAACAACGAACCCTTCACTCTGGGTGCCAGCCAGGTCCGCAGCGCCAATGACAGCGCCACACTTCTCAGATCCTATCTGGATGGGGAAATCGACAACTTTGAGATCTACAATTTTGATTTTGTCTAACTGACATGCTTCTGTCTCTGAACGGGAAAATCGAATAGGCAAAAAGAAAGGCGGCGCAATACGCGCCGCCTTAAACTTTGGGATCACGGGGGCGATGAAGCCTCTACCCCAGCGACCTCACCCGCACTTGCTGTAGCCGCAGCTGGTGCAGGTCATGCAGCCTTCCACCATCTGCAGCGAGAAGTCTCCGCAGCTTGGGCAGGCTTTGCCGCGTGGGGCTTCGCCCACCGCCACAACCTCGGCCTTCGGGTCGGATTTCAGCCCCATGCCTTCGCCTTCGATGAAGCCGATTGCAATCATGTGGCGCTCCAGCACGCCGCCGATGGCTGCGAGAATGGAGGGGATGTATTTGCCTTCCATCCAGGCGCCGCCGCGTGGGTCAAACACCGCTTTGAGCTCTTCAACCACAAAGGAGACATCGCCACCGCGACGGAACACCGCCGAAATCATCCGGGTCAGCGCCAGAGTCCAGGCGTAGTGCTCCATGTTTTTGGAGTTGATGAACACCTCAAACGGGCGGCGGTGGCCGTTGATGATCACATCATTCACGGTCAGGTAAATCGCGTGCTCACTGTCGGGCCACTTGAGCTTATAGGTCGCGCCTTCAAGGCTCTGCGGACGCTCCAGCGGCTCGCTCATATAGATCACTTCACCGCTGTCGGCCACGTGATCAGCAGGCTGTTCGCCCGGCGCCTTCTCATCGCTTTCTGACACGGTCAAAACCGAGCCGGTCACATCGTTCGGACGATACGTGGTGCAGCCCTTACAGCCGGTGTCCCAGGCCTGCATATAGACGTCTTTGAACGCATCAAAGCTGATGTCTTCGGGGCAGTTGATGGTCTTGGAAATCGAGCTGTCGATCCACTTCTGCGCCGCCGCCTGCATGCGCACATGCGCCGCTGGCTCCAGAGTTTGCGCGTTCACGAAGTAGTCCGGCAGTTCCTTGTCGCCAAACTTGTCGCGCCACAATTGCACAGCATAATCAACAACTTCTTCCTCGGTACGGGAGCCGTCTTTCTGCAGCACTTTACGTGTGTAGGCATAGGCAAACACCGGCTCGATGCCCGAGCTCACGTTGCCCGCATAAAGGCTGATGGTGCCGGTCGGCGCAATCGAGGTCAGCAGTGCGTTGCGGATGCCATGCTCTGCAATCGCCGCTTTCACGTCCTCATCCAGATCCTGCACCATGCCGCCAGCGAGGTATTTCTCTTTGTCAAAGAGCGGGAAGGCCCCCTTCTCTTTTGCTAGATCCACAGAGGCCAGATAGGACGCCCGCGCAATCGCTTTCATCCAGGCTTCGGTCTGGGCTGCGGCTTCTTCGGTGCCGTATTTCAGACCCAGCATCAACAGCGCATCGGCCAGACCGGTCACGCCAAGGCCAATACGGCGCTTGGCTTGGGCTTCCTGCGCCTGCTGCTCCAGCGGGAACTTGGAGGCATCCACCACATTGTCCATCATCCGCACAGCGGTCGCCACCAGCTCGGTCAGCGCCGCCTCATTCAGCTCAGCCGCCGCCTCAAACGGATCGGTCACCAGACGCGCGAGGTTGATCGACCCCAGCAGGCACGCGCCATAAGGCGGCAGCGGCTGCTCCCCACACGGGTTGGTCGCCGCGATCTCTTCCACATAGCTCAGGTTGTTACGCTGGTTGATGCGGTCAATGAAAATCACGCCCGGCTCGGCATAATCATAGGTGCTCTGCATGATCTTGTTCCACAGATCACGCGCCTGAACCGTGTGATACACGCGGTCTTTGAAGACCAGCTCCCAGGGGCCATCCGCCTTCACCGCTTCCATAAACGCATCGGTCACCAGCACGGACATGTTGAACATCCGCAGACGCGCCGGATCGGACTTCGCGGTGATGAAATGCTCGATATCAGGGTGGTCACAGCGCATGGTCGCCATCATCGCGCCACGGCGGCTGCCCGCGCTCATGATGGTGCGGCACATCGCATCCCAAACATCCATGAACGACAGCGGGCCAGAGGCATCCGCCGCCACACCTTTCACATCCGCGCCGCGCGGACGAATGGTGGAGAAATCATAGCCGATGCCGCCGCCCTGCTGCATGGTCAGCGCCGCCTCTTTGAGCATGTCAAAGATGCCGGACATGCTGTCAGGAACCGTGCCCATCACAAAGCAGTTGAACAGTGTCACCTGACGCGCGGTGCCTGCACCTGCGGTGATGCGGCCCGCTGGCAGATACTTAAAGTCTTCCAGCGCAGCGTAAAATTTGTCTTCCCACTTGGCCGGGTCTTTTTCCACGCGCGCAAGGTCGCGCGCGATCCGCCGCCAGCTGTCCTCCACCGACAAATCAATCGGCGTGCCATCCGCCTCTTTGAAACGATACTTCATATCCCAGATTTGCTCGGCAATAGGGGCGGCGAAACGGCTCATCGTGGCGTCCTCGACTGTTCTGCTATGATGTTCAGGGTTTCTTAACCTATAACAAACCCGTGTATGGTGGCAACGGGCAAATAGTGTCCCAAGCAAAGAAAAGCCACATGATTTTGGGGTTGAAGGTTAATGAACCCACTATATACTGTAGGCTCCGTGCATAACCCTGTGGGAAAGCTGTGGATAAATCAGTCCATCTTGTAAAACTGTCCGTCGGGTCGGAAACTCCCGAAACTCTGGCCGCTTGGCAAGAGGCAAATGCCCGTCGTTTTCCCGATGGGCTGCCCCGTCACGTCACCCGCATGTGGCCTAAACGGGAGGCTGAAATTCTCAACGGCGGCTCAATCTATTGGGTGATCAAAGGGTCGATCCAGTGCCGCCAAAAGATCATACGGCTGGACGAAGTGATTGGATCAGACGGCATCCGCCGCTGCGCCATTGTGCTGGACCCGCAGGTCCACCTCACGCAGGCCGCACTCAAGCGCCCGTTTCAGGGCTGGCGCTACCTGAAGCCCGAAGACGCCCCCGCCGATCTGCCGGAAGGCCGCGAAAACGACGACGTGCTGCCTGACGACTTAAACCGCGCTTTGGCCGAAATCGGCGTGCTCTAGGGCGCGGTTGCCGTACGCTGCGTTAACCACTCGCTCTGGCTGTGTGACGCCTTTTAACACCGACGCAATACCGTAGGGATACCGACGCGATACCGAAGGCGCTTTTCGGTCAGGGGGTCCGCGTTAACAAAGCGACTCAAAACCCGAAAAAACTGCGCTACCGCGTGCCAATGTCCTGTGGCGCGACCGAGACCGACTTGATCACCGCATAGCACGCAACACCTTCGCGCAACGCCAGCGCCTCGGCAGAGCGGCGGGTGATGCGCGCCAGCACACGACCGGCTTTTGTGTCTACCGAGACAATGGCCCCCGGCCCGCCTCCGGCCCGCACCGATTGCACGGTTCCCGCGATAATATTGAGCGCGGACAATCCCTTAGGTTCCTCTCGCGACAGGATCACATCATGCGCGGCAACCCGCACGCGCACCGAATGCCCCACCGGATGCGCCACTTTCGGCAACATCAATGGCACCCCATTGGCGCTGAGTTCCGTCAACCCGTCCGCATGATGGGCCGCAACCTCCGCTTCCAGCACCGCCCCCACGGCCCGCACACCCAACGGCGTAAAGCTGGGATCAGACAGCACCTCCGCCGCAGGGCCAACCCGCACAACGCGCCCCTGCTCCATCGCAACCACCGTTGTCGCCAGCCGCGCAACCTCCGCAATTGAGTGGCTAACATAAAGAATTGGCAACGAAAATTCGTCGCGCAGCCTTTCAAAATACGGCAGGATCTCCGCTTTGCGCGGCTCATCCAAAGCGGCCAGCGGCTCATCAGCGAGGATCATCTCAGGGCGCGCCAACAGCGCCCGACCAATCGCCACCCGCTGTTTTTCCCCTCCTGAAAGCGCCGCAGGACGCCGCTCCAAAAGTGACCCGATCCCAAGGATCTCCACCACCTGATCAAAGCCCGCCACCTCGGCCCGCTCTTTGGCATAGCCCGCCCCGTAGAGCAGATTGCTGCGAACATTCAGATGCGGAAACAAACGCCCCTCTTGAAAGACGTAACCCACGGCGCGTTTGTGTGGCGGGGTCCACAGGCCTGTATCGCTGTCCACCAGCCTGCGTCCGGCAGCTATGATGCGCGCATGGCTTGGGCGGCTCAGCCCTGCCACCGCATTGATCACCGATGTTTTGCCCGAGCCTGAGCTGCCAAACAGCACCGTCAAACCCGGTGGGGCCTCAAACTGCACATCAAGGTCAAACCCTTGAAAGCGCTGTTTTATCTCGACGGATAGGCTCATGCTTGCCCCACTTTCCGCGCAATCCGCCGCGCCAGAACTTCCGACAGGATCAAAGCGCCCATGGCCACCACAATGGCCACAATAACGAGCCGGATCGCCGCCGTTTCCCCGCCCGGCACCTGCAGGAACGCATAGATTGCCGAAGGCACGGTGCGGGTTTGTCCGGGGATATTGGAGACAAAGGTGATGGTCGCGCCGAACTCGCCCATGGCCTTGGCAAAGGCCAGCACCATCCCGGCCAATATGCCCGGTAAAATCAGCGGCAACGTCACGGTTATGAACACCCAAAAGCGGCTTGCGCCCAAAGTGGCGGCGGCCTGCTCCAATTTCGGGTCCACCGCCTCAATCGACAGCCGGATCGAACGCACCAGTAACGGAAACGCCATAACTGCCGCGGCCAGCGCCGCGCCGGTCCAACGGAAGGCAAAGACGATCCCAACCTCTTTCAGTGCTGCGCCCAAGGCCCCTTGGGTGCCAAAGGTCACAAGCAACAAATACCCTGTCGCAACAGGCGGGAGGACAAGCGGTAAGTGTACAAAAACATTGAGCAATTGCTTGCCGTAAAACTGCCAGCGCGCCAGCGTATAGGCTACAAAAACACCGGGGATCAGCGCGCCCAACGTGGCCCAAAACGCCACTTTCAGCGACAGCGCCACCGCAGCCCACTCCTCTGGCCCCAGCCACTCTGTCACTCACCGCCCTCCAGCACCCGAAAGCCCCGCTCGACAAAGGCGGCCTTCGCAGCTTCGCCTTGCCAAAACTCCATAAATTCAATCACTTCAGGACGATCCTGCCCGGCCACAACAGTCGCAGGATACACAATCGGATCATGTAATTCCGACGGAAAGGCCGACAAAACGCGGACCCGCTCCTCCGCCAAAGCATCCGTCACATAGACTACCCCGGCCCGCGCCTCGCCCAGCGCCACCAGCGCAAGGGCCGAGCGCACATTATCCACCTGCGCCACCTTCGGTGCCACATCCCGCCAAAGCCCCATGTTTTCAAGCACTTGTCGCCCATAGACCCCCGCAGGCACAGCCTCCACCAAGGCCATCGCCAACCGCCCGTCCGCCAGCAAAGCGTCAAAGTCGACGTCAGAGAACTCTACAGGCGCGGCCGGATCATCCGCCGCAACAACCAAAGCCAAGTCATTGCCAAATAAGGTTTTTGTCTGCCCTTGCATCAAAACAGAGCGATCCTCCAAATGCGTCACCCAAGCCGCATTGGCGGAGACAAACACATCCGCAGGCGCCCCATACTCAATCTGCCGCGCCAGCGCCGAAGACCCCGCCAACGTCAAAACCACCTCATGCCCGCTCGCCGCTTCAAAGGCATTCCCCAGGTCGTTCAAGACCTCCGCCAAACTGGCGGCCGCAAAGACAGAGACCTCTCCGGCCTGCGCGCCGGCAGGCGCAAGCGCCAGCATCGCCGCGCAGGCAGCGTGTTTGACACCAGAAAGAAGAGCGTTACGCCACATGGGGTTCCATTGACAATTCACCGTCTTTTCATGGGGATACCGAATGCGCCCCCCACAAGGCAAGGTCTTTGGGATTTGTCAGACACCGCCCCGCTGCTACTGTGGCGCAAACAATCGGGAAGCGCCATGCCAACAGCCTCTGATCTACCAATTGTCACCGCCGGCGGCGGCATCGGCGGGCTGGTCACCGCCTTGACCCTGCACCAGATCGGCCAGCCGGTGGTGGTTCTCGAAGCGGTGGAGACGATCCGCCCGCTGGGCGTTGGCATCAATCTGCAACCCAACGCCATGCGCGAACTGCTTGAGCTCGGCTTTACACGGCGCGATCTTGACGCCATTGGCCTGCCCATCACCGAATGGGCTTTGGTAGGTCTGAACGGCAAAGATATTTACAGCGAACCTCGCGGCGAGGCTGCGGGTTACCATTGGCCGCAATACGCGGTGCATCGCGGATGGTTTCATATGATGCTGCGCGACGCCTTTCTGGCCAAGGTAGGGCCTGACGCCTTGATCACAGATCGCCAAGTGCTCGGATATTCCCAATCAGAAGAAGACGTTACGGCCCATTGGAAGACCCGCAGCGGCCTTACGGGCGAAACCAAAGCTGAGCTTTTGATCGGTGCTGACGGCATCCATTCCAAGGTCCGCGCGCAAATGCACCCCGACGACGGTGGCGTTCAATGGGGCGGTGTTCTCATGTGGCGAGGCACGAGTCTATCAAAGCCCTTACGTACAAAAGCATCCTTCATCGGGCTGGGGACGCATGACAAACGGGTTGTGCTCTATCCGATCTCACCAGCAGATGCGAAAACCGGGCTGGCCGAGATCAATTGGATCGCTGAAATCACCCTTGATGGCGATGCGGACTGGCCCAAGGATAGCTGGTTTTCGCCAGTGCCCCCGGCGCAATTTTTGGGGCATTTTACAGACTGGAAATATGATTGGCTGGATGTCCCGGCTCTGATCTCTGCCACGCCTACAGCCTTTGAGAACCCGATGATAGATCGCAATCCTTTGCCGTATTGGCACCAAAATCGCGTGGCACTTTTGGGCGATGCGGCCCACGCGATGTATCCGACCGGCTCTAACGGGGCGACACAGGCCATCATCGACGCGCGCGAGCTTGGCAAAAGCCTGTGCGATCTGGGTGTTACACCCGCCGCGCTTGCCGACTACAACAACAAACTTTGTGATCCCGTGGCCAAGCTGGTTTTGCGCAACCGCGCAGACGGCCCCTTTGGCCTCCTCAAACATATCGCCCAGCTATGCGGTGGGCAATTTGATGACATTGACGCAGTGATCTCTCCCAAAGAACGCACCGATTTTATGCGCACCTATCAAACAGCCGCCGGATTTGAGCGCGATGCCCTCAATGCCTCACAGCCCATCCTGTCGCGCTCCGCGTCACTGCGCTCCCTCTAGGGGTTTTGCTGTGCGGCCATGGCTTCAAGTTCCGGCAGAACCGCTGATTTGAAGTAGCGCGAAAGCAAAATGTAGTCCTCTACAGTCACCTGACTGACGGTTGGCTCTGCAGGTTCGCCACCACCTGTTGCGGCCATCATATCCGTTTCAAGCTCGGCAAGTATCTGATCCACAAGCTCATTCTGGTAGAGCACCGGTTTGGCAATAGGCTCCGGCGCAAGTGGCGCAGGGCTGCTGAGTGTTTCTGCAGCAACCGGAGTGGTCGGATGCGCTCCCACGCCTTGGACTGTGTCTTTGGCCGCCATCTGCAGCACCCGCAGCGCGGCTTGTGGATCCAGTCCCAAGTCGGAAATCAGATAATCCAGCTTCTTCACTGTATCCGCCCGCTGGTCAGACTGAGGCTGCGCAGCGGGACTTTGCGGCATCACCTCAGGCTGCGCGCTCAGCACTGAAGAGACCGGCTCGCCAGTACCAGGAGCCCCCTCAGCGACCGGTGGAGACGGCTCTTGTTGCAGCCCATCCAATTGGATCTGCAACCCCTCAACCGCCGCAAGCAGTTGCGCCAGACTGGGCTCTGCTTGCATGCCCCCTGCCCCACTCACGGGCATCGCAGCCTGCGACGGGAATGCCGGTGCGGGGCTCGTATCAGGCACCTCTGCTGCCCGCCCAAGCTGCGCCTGCAAAATGATCTGTTTGAGCGTTTCAAGCTCCGTGCGCAGCTCTTGCCCGCTGACCGTGTCGGCCATCGGCGCAGACGCGGCTTGCGGCTGGGCCGTGGCGTTGGGCGCCGCCAACGTCACCGGGCTCGCCGTGGTCGCAGGGGCAATCCCGGCGGCAAGCGCACTGGCATATTCAGGCGCAAGCACCTGTGGCTGCGGCATGGGCGAGTTCCAGGCGGCAGGTTGTGTCATCGATCCCGCGCCCCCTGCCCCGTCGGCATTTGGCACCGGCCAGCCCCTTGGCAAAACAGAATAATCCTGCCGCGCCGCGATCCAGCGCAGATAGGCGGTGACCGCCGAAAACCCTTTGAGTGACACACGCGACACCTCAGATCCCCCGCGGCGTACAATCAGCTCGCCGCCCGATCCCAAAAGCAACTCAAGCGGGACATCCAAGGGCTGCAAAATCCGCTCCGGCACCTGAATTTCAGACACCCCTTCTGAAACAAAGAACTGGTCCCCGGCCAGCGCGTTCTCAAGCTTGACCTGCAGCTGCCCGCGATCCGTCAGGAAAGCCTCAAGCCCCTCTTTTCGCGCCGCACAGGCATAGGTGCGCGGGCGGCAAATCACCTCAAAAACATCCACATCCAGTCGGGGCGTGGGCGCAAAGCGAGCATAGCCATCCGGATCAAACCGGAAATAGACCCCCTCCACCAAGCCTTCCTGAAAGCTTGGCCAGCCGAACGCCCCGCGCAAAGCCTGCCGCGCCTCCCGCGCGCCAATGGCAAAGGGAATGGAGGTGTCCAAAATCGCATTTTCCGAGGCAAAGGCCTCCTCTACACGCTCGGGCACGCCAACCGTCTGTGCTCCCACTGATGTGGCTGCGAAGAGCGCAGCGCCAGCCGCTGCGGCGAGGGTTTGAACAAAATATCGCATCAGTAATCAGCCTTCTCTTGAACGGAATGACGCAGCGCCGGGAGCCAGTCGTCTTTCTGTGGAGGATCCGGATAGTTTCGTAACAGCCGGATATCCTGATCGCGGAACGCGGTGTACCAGACCTCGGTGTCGCCGGTGTACGGGGTCAGAATGGTGCCCTGCACCTTGTGCAGCAGGGAGGTGAGAATGATGCCATTGTTGTTGGCGGTATAGATCGCCACACGGCCCTGCCCACGCTCATAAAGCCCTTCATACATGCCGTTTTCCGGATCATAGAGCTCGATGATCGCCTCATAGAGCACATCGGTATATTCGGTTTCCCACAAAGCCCAGAGGCCCAGCGCCGCCTTGGCGGCCACGGCGGAGTGATCCGGCACATAGTCGCCGCGCGGCGTCACCGTGTTCCATGGGTAGCCATCCGAGAAGATGGTATCATAGGTGAAATACGGCGGGCCTTTGACATTGTGCTCAGAACGCGCCGTCATAAACCCGGTCTGCCGCCAGCGGTTTTCCTGCACCTGATAAATCCGGTCGGCAAACTCCGCCCGCCAGCCATCCGTGTGCACCCATTCCGGGCTGCTGTCGTCATGGGGCATGTCAAACCCCAGCTCCAGCCCGTCCTGTAGATAGG
The DNA here is from genome assembly GCF_017743775.1 of Shimia sp. R9_1. Classification (NCBI taxonomy): domain Bacteria; kingdom Pseudomonadati; phylum Pseudomonadota; class Alphaproteobacteria; order Rhodobacterales; family Roseobacteraceae; genus Shimia; species Shimia sp. R9_1. The sequence continues at coordinate 450,183 of NZ_JAGHRN010000001.1, forward strand.
ATTCCGTCACCACATAGTTTTGGGAATGAAACACCCGCGGATCCCGCCCGTCATAGGGCACCTGAATGCCAAAAATCGAGGCTGTCAGGAACGGCTCCGCCCGATGGGCCAGACGCGGCTGAAACCCCCAGAGCGCAAATCCCTTGGCCGCATATTCCTCATAGCCAAGGCGCCCTTCTTGGGCATAAACGGTCTCATCGGTTTCTTTATCGATATAAGCGCCAAACATTAACCCTTCAGAGTCAATGGCATTACGAAAATCCCATTTCAGCAATACGGAATCAATTGTATTTGCCAAATAAGGATAGCGATTCTTGCAAATACGCAGCCACACAAGAAACCGCCCGATATCCAAAGCGGAAAACCCGATTTCCCCCGGTTTATTCGTATAATCCACCTTCGCGCCGGTCTTGGTGTGATACACTTTATTGGGCAGTTCTTTACGAAACAGCTCGAGCCCCTTCACCGTTGTCAGAAGCTGGGTGATCCGGCGGTCAAACTCCGGCTTCTCAATCAGGCACAGCTCATAGGCAGACACCAACCCCGCCATGTAAGAGGCCGTGTCCCAAAGCGTGGTGGAAGGGTAGTTGCCCACCGAATTTGCAAGCCCCGTGGACTCCTGCGTGAATTTCTCAAAATAGTGCCAGGCAACGCGCGCCGCCCGCAGCTCCCGTTCATTTAGAAAACCACGCCTTGCCCGATACTTACGCACATATGCGTTGTGCTTGTCATAACCATGCGGCACGCTCAGGCCGCGCTCCAAAGTGTCAAAATAATCCGCGGGCATTTCACACATTCGGGGCGGTTTTGTGCGACGTGGCACATCCGTGAGCATGCTGCTTGTCACGCTTGGCAAATTCCCCCGCATCAGCGCAGGAATGTCATCCAGCTCACCGCCGGCGATGATCGGAATGATCTCTTCTTCCTGCGCCAGAAACACCTTGCGCGCAGATAGGCCAACCGAATATCCGGCCCCGCTCAGCACAAGCACGGCAGCAAAGAATATAACAACGCCCCGTAGCGGCGACCGCTTGCCAGAACCAACAGCACTCTTCATCAAACACACTCCAAACGGAATGCAACCATGAAACGACAAAGCTATTAACAATTGGCAACCAACACCGCCAATTACCAATTTGAACAAAATAAGAACATAAAATTGAAAACACCTTACCATGCAATGCTTTTGTTAACTTCTGCGCGCTAAAACAAAGGCGTGTTGTGAAGGTTTCCTTGGTTATGTCCGATATGTCTCCCCCTCAAAACGCTCTGGAAGCGTCCAGACGGTCTGCTGGCCCCACCGATGCGCAGCCGGTGCCTTTTCAGGATCGCGCCACCCCGATGTGGGCCACGGCGATCTCCATCCTGTTTTCTCTGGGCAGCGGCCTGTGTTTGCTCTCGGTCGCGATTTTTGTGGTGTTCTTTTATGAGCAGGTTGCGTTGAACGGGCAGACACTTCTGGCGGCCCTGCTGGCCGTGGGGGCTGTCGTGCCACTTTTGGGGATGATCATCTTTGAAGTGGGCCACAATCGCGCCTTGGCCGGATACCGCTATATGCGGCTGCGCCATGCGGTGACCGGGCGGGCGGTTGTCGGGCTGTTTGCCTGTGCCATCTTTGCTGTATTCTCCCCCTATTTGGCGGTGCCTTTTGTGCTCACTGCCGCGCTCAGCTGGCTGTTCTGCGGGGTCGTTGCGCAAAAAATGCGCTCTGAGCCGATGTGGGAATTTCTGCCGCAGGAGGCCGTCGCCTTTCTGTCCGGGCGCGATCAGCGCGCGGTTGATCTCGCCAATGCCGCGCGGGGAGACAGCGCCTTTCTGGACGCCACACAAAGCGCGCTCGCGTTGTGCGGCCTGATCGGTGGCTTTGCCATGGCCTCCTGGCTTGTGGCCCAAGATGTGCTCAACGTCGCGGCCATCGCCACCATCGCCCTCGTAACCTGCTGGTCAGCCGACGCTTTCACCGCCTTCTTCCGCCAGATATCCCGCGCCGATCCGGAGTTGCAGCACCGTGCGGCCGAGGTGCGCCAACTGCCTGCGCCGTATTCCGCAGACGCTGAAGGAGACGACACAGCGTTGATCGTCAGCCATCTCTCTGTGCGCACGCCGGACGGCACGCCCCTTTTGTCCGATGCCTCTTTCCGCGCAGAGCCGGGCACGATCATCGGCCTGTCTGGGGACAGTTTTTCCGGCAAATCCCTGCTGCTGCGCGCCCTGCATGCCCCCCATGATCTTGATGGGCTTTTGGTGGAAGGCCACGTCGCGTTGCAGGGCGCAGAGCTTTGGACGCGTCATGCCGAAGCCCGCGCCCTATCCTCTGCCTTGGTGGGGCCAATGCCGCTTTCGGTGCCTGGCGGCGGCGCCAACAATCTCAGCTGCTTTATCGGCGATTTGCAGTTGCAGCGCGCGCGAAAAGCACTGCAAAATCTGGTCTTCACCGCCGATACTGTGGATCGCATCCAAAACGCCAGCGACGTCACGCAGCTTTCTTGCACCGAACAAAAAGCGCTGGCACTTGCGCGCGCACTGGCGCTGCGGCCCAGCCTCTATCTACTCGACCGCCCCGAAGACGGCGCCAGCGAAAGCCTGTTGGTGGCCTTGGGACAGCGCCTCAAATCTGATGCACGTCTGGGCCACATCACGCTGATGATCACCGAAAACCGGCAATTGCTGGAACAATGTGACCAACTCTTGATGATGCAAAACGGGCGGATCATCGAATTTGCCGCCACCTCAGACATCCGCGAAAGGCAGGCCTCCGGTTGGCACCGCTTTGTCACCCCGCGCAGCCTTGAAAGCGAAGAGGCGCTGGATGGCTGGATCTGCAGCCATTTCCGCCGCGAGGGGGACGAGGCCAACCGCCGCGCTGTCTGTATGGTGGCCAATGAAATGCTCAGTCTGGCCTGCCAATCCGGGATTGAGACACAAACAGAGGCAGACAGCTTATCCTTTGAATTCAAGCATTTTGTCGGCAAATGCCAGATCCGGATGATCGACAGCCGCCTCGCGCTTTCTTCTGGTGCGATCCAGAAAGCCAAAACCGCCGCAGACACCTCGGTGGACGGGGAGCGCCTGTCCCCGCTGGCCAAGATCATGCGCGACTCGCTTGATGTGGAAAGCAGCGCCTCTGATGGCGGCGGCATCCTGCTTGTGGCGATCAAAACCTATGATCCACGACTGCTGTCCTCTCGCAAGGTGAGCCATGATGCGCCCCGTCAGCGTTGATCTCAAACCGCCGCGCCGTTTTCACCGGATGCCGCTGGTCTGGCTGGGCTGGGCCACGGCCTCTTGCGCCCTGCTCGGGGTCAGTGCCTGGTCCCTCTCCCAGCACATCACCATCACGCCAACACAGCGCTACTCCGGCACCTTTGTCAGCCAGGCGCGCACGCTCCCCGTGGTGCTGCCCGCGGGCGCCGTCCTGCAATCCGTACTGGCCCAAGATGGCGATGACGTCTCCAAAGGGCAGAAACTTGCCCGGTATGATCGGGACGCAATGGTCCAGCATAGCATAGAGCTCTCAAATCAACTGGCCCTGAACCGGCAGCACCGCTGGTGCTTGCTTCAGGAAAATACCGGCACGCCCGCCTCCGAAGCACCCGCCAATTCCACCGATGCGCTTTCAGCGGAGGCTGATCTTCCCCTGGATCTGCGTAAGGAAAGCAACTTGGCGCGGTGTCACAACACCCATCGCCTCAACCGGCTGACCCGTGACAAGCTGCAACAGCGCCGCGATAGCCTGCGCCGCAAAAGTGCCTTAGCCGTGCAGGAGCTGCTGGCCCGCGCAGCCCTGGCCAAACCGTCGGCACAGAGCGTGCTCAAACTGCGCGCCGCGATTGAGAAAGAAGCGCTTGAGGCCTCCATTCGTGAATTGGAGTTTGATCTGGCCCTCCTGCAGGAAACCCAAAGAAAAACTGTTTTAAATGAGGTGCAGCGCCTGGAACAGGACGCGCTGACAATCGAGGCGGAGCTGACCGCGCTGTCCGCCCTTATCGACGCGCCTTGGCTAATTTCCCCTGGCACCGGCCAGCTTCTGCGTCTGCGACAGCTGTCACCGGAAACGGCCTCAGACACCGCGCTGACGCTCGCGCAAATTCACCAGCCGCAAAACAAGGTGTTTCATGCGGCAATCACGCTCCCGGAAGAACAGGCTGCTCAGTTGAAAGCGGGCGACCACCTGCCCGTCCGTCTGCTGGACATGGGGAAACTCCAGGCGCAGATATCAGGTCAGATCAAGCAGATCACGCCCGCGAAAGACGCCGCAACGCTGGCACAGGTGGAGCTGGAACTGCGCCCGCAGGAAACCGACCACTTGCTTCAAAGCACATTGGAAGATCTGCCCGCTGGCACCCATGCCGCGATCGAGGTGACAGTGCCAGAGCGCTCATTCACTGACATTCTGTCTGGATCGGCAAAGACAATCCTTCAGAGTTTCTGACGGGCAGGAGCAAAAGCCACAGCAAACCTCTGATCACCGTAGCACAGCTCGAGAGATCACGCCTGCGTGCCAACCGCCTTCACACCAGCTATATCTTGCGCCGCGCAAAGCTGCGCCCCCCCCGCTATGTGGGTATGCTCCCCCTCAAGTCGGGGCCTTTTGTCAGCCTAGACGCCAACCATAGCCCCCCACCCGCTGCCATCAGCGCAGCAGGGGGCCTTTGTGCTTATAGTGAAGCGCTTCCAGAACCACCGCATTGGTGTTCAGCGTCAAAGCAGTGTTGACGCGCCCATCAGCCTCATATCGGCCCGCCATCCAGCCCGTTGGCCCGGCCAGATCCGACAACTCTTCCCGCAGGTTCTCCGTGTAAGCCGTGCCATAAAGCGCATCCCAGCCAATGGTCGCCTTCAGGCTCACGGTGCGCAGATCGTCATGCAGGCTGCCGTCTTCTGCAACCACGGCCCAATCCTGCCCGTTGCCATAAACCGCGCCATAAAGAAAATGTGGTTCCTGATCGATGTGATCTTCTGACACCATCGTCGCCGCCCCTGTCTGCGCATGGCGCGCTTCCTGAGCGGCATAGACCCGACTCGCCAGCAGGCGTGATTCACTGTTCAGCCCGACCTCGAACGCTTGCAAAAGATAGGGTTCACTCAGAACCGGTGTGATCGCGCCAAAGCTGGTTGCGCGCCGCCTGTCCGCCGCAACCTCCACCCCGCTGACCGTTTCCCAGGCCAGGATCGGGCGGGCTGTGCTGGCTTCAAGCACATCCAACCCCCAAAGCGCCGCGGCGCGCGCGCCATATTGCTCATAACCGATGCGCCCCTCCTGCGTGTATTGCGTCACCCCATCTTCGCGGGTGGCGCCCCAAAGCCGCCCATCAACCGTCATCGCGCTCAAATCCCATTGCGCCAGCAGCGCCCGAATGCGCGGTCCATAGGACGGCTCGCTGATTTCAAACACCCGCAGGGCCATCAACATGCGCGCCACATCCAGCGCCGACCAACCGACGCCCTCCGCCACCGGGGTATTGGCGTAATCCACCATCACCAGGCTGCGCGTGTCATACGCCTTGTTGGGCAAACGGCCCTCAAATAGCGGCAATCGCTCAAGCCCCGCCATCAAGGCCTCGCTGCGCGTCAGGAAATCCTGCCGTGACAGCAGCCCAAGCCCCTCTGCCGCCATCAACGCCAGCAAATGGGACCCCTGATCCCACATCGTCGCATTGGGGTGGCCGTCAACCGCATCGACAAATCCGGTTTCTGCACGGAAATTGGCTTGGAAATACCGCCAGGCGGTTTCAGCATCCTGCCAATCCTGTGCGGTCAACCCGCGGGCCGGCTGCGGCACATGGCGCAGCTCCTCGGACAGTGTGGCGAGCGTGTTTTGACGCATCACCTGCCCCCAGCCATCGGTCCCAACCGCAAGCCCCGCCGTGGCCAAGAGCCCGACCACAAAGGCCCAGCTCATGCGGTTGGAATTGCGGGTCTTCTCAGGTTGCAAGCTGACATGCGCCATGGGCGGCCTCCGGTTCTGTCTGCGTTTCTTCGGTGTGGCGCGCCGCTGGCGGGGTCCACCAGGCCATCGGCACCAGCCGCGCAATCAGCGTCATATTGACCCCAAGCCAAAACAGGTTGACCCACAAGAGCGGCGCGCTAAAGTCCGTGTGACCAAGCGCGGTGCGCACAATACCAACAGCAGCGGCCACGCTCATAAGAGCAAGCAGCACGAGATGGGGCAAAACATGCCGCAGCCCGCCGCCAACAAGCGGCAATTTGGGTGTAGGTGCAAATCGCGGCTTTTGCCCGCGCAGCACGCAAATAAACGCATGCCAATGCACAGGCAGCGCGGCAACGCCAAGCACCCGCCCGGGCCCGACAGGGTACCCTTTGCAGGCCGCCAGCATCGCGAGCTCCCCCAGCACCACCGCGGGCAGGAAATGCATAAAAAAGTCCAGCGAATAAGCTTTCACCGGCGTCACAGCTGTGGTCAGGGAAACCACTGGTGCAAGCAGGAGTACCGGCGCCCAGAGGACATTGAGATAGGACCAAAAGGTCGCACCGTAGTGCAGCTTCTGACGCCAGCTCAGGCCACGCCGAAAAATCGGGTTGTCATGCGCCGCTATGTCAAATGTGCCGCCCGCATATTTCAGGCGCTGCGCGGCCCAGGCAGTCAAGCTCATGGGCGACAACATCCGCGCCTCAACCTGCGGGTGGTAAACGCTTTTCCATCCCGCCGCCGCATCCTCATGCAGCAGGATCGATGTATAAAGATCCTCTGACACGTGAAACCGGTATGGCTGCAATGGCAGCGCGCGCAGGCAGGTCGCCACGGGCTGCGTCAAACGAGTTTGCAACCGCCCCACCGCAGCCGATTTGCGCTTTATCGCCCCGGCAAACACCGCTTCGCGCCGGTGGATTGAGGCCGCCCCACAACAAAATGCGGCGTTGTTCCGGTTGCGCCGGCGTTGAATGACGTCAAAAAACACGGTGGGATCTGCGAGGAAAGGGTCTGCCCCAATCCGGCCGCGCCCGGTGAGCCAGGTCAGCACAGCTGCGGCCAGCCTGACCAAGCGATGTGCAGGGGTGCCTCCGATGTGCCTGACAATCCAGTCAGACCAGCTCTCCCCCGGCGGCACATCATAAAACCAGTGGGGCGTCTGCACCCAGGCGATCTGCGGATCAGAAAAATAGCCCAGCGTGTTTTGAAGAAAGGTCGGCAACAGCCGCGTATCCGCATCGCAGATGACCACAAAGTCGCCCGACGTCCGCAGCAGCCCATTGCGCAGATTGCCAGCTTTGAAACCCAGGTTTTCGCTTCGCGCAAAATGCCCGATGCCGTGATGCTTGGCCAATTGCGCCATGTCCGCGCGATCCCCATCGTCCAGCAACCAGATCTGCACGCGCATATCCTCGGGCGCGATAACCGCCTTTGCATCCGATATCGATGGGGCCACAACGGCCACATCCTCATCATAGGTCGTGATAAAGATATCGACGCTTTGCGGCGCGGAAGCACCTGATGCCGCCTCAAACGCTGCGCTATCATAGGGCCTAGCGAGCGTGTCCCCTTCGTCCCAAAAATCAAAATAAAACATAAGGGTTCCCAGAAAAAACAGTGTTTCGGCCCCGACCACCAGCACTGAGAACCCCAGCGCATCCGCGTTCAAAGACGCGCTCCAGCGCCACTGCAGATAATAGGCTCCGGCGGCGACAGCGCAGCCTGCCAAAAAATGCCAGATCGCGCGCTGGCGGGCGGACATCGGGGCAAACACTGGCGGTTTGCGCGTCTCATAAGCTGTGAAATACGGGCGCGTCATCAGGGCCTTACACCTTCACTTGGATCATTTTTTGTGGCACAAGCGACTGTATACCGCTTTGCACATCGTCTCTTGGGGCTCAGCGGCCATTGACCTTCTGATGGTCGCGCACAAAGGCCTCTGCCACGCGCAAAATGGCATCCCGTTCATTGCCGCTGTGATCACGCGCGGAGGAGCCTGTGGAAAAGGACCAGACGCCAGCCGCCACCTTGATGCGCGGATCGCGGGTCAGCAGAACATCCTGAGAAAGGGAGGCAAACACCGAGTATTGGTAGTCACACAGGTCCTCCGGATCAGAAAACGAGAAATAGAGGTTCAGTGTGGGCTGCCCGTCCAGCGAAGGAAGCGCGTCTTTGTCGACCACCTCTATCCCCGCGGCCTGCAGCTTGCGCACAAACGTCTTATGCAGCGACGGCCCGAAATCTGACGAAAACCCGGGGGGGGCTTTCAGCCCGGTCAAATCAAGATGCAGCGCGTCAACGCCGCGCAAAACCTCGCCCTTCTCAGATTTGGGCAAGGCCATGGGATCAAATCCAAGCGCCGCCTCGATCTTATTTTTGCGACATATGTTGGGGGCTTCTGCGTGATCTTTTGGCAGCTCGGCAGCTTTGTGCAGGCCACCTTGCAATCCGAACAACCGGTAAATGAAGCCGGTGTTGTTGGTGGTCAGGGGGCGGCTGGAATAGCTTTTGAGTTCAACGCATTGCGCACCGTCCGGACAATGGCGTCCGGCAAATTTGACCCGCTCCCACAACAGCCAGAACCGATCCTGCGTAAGCGCGGGATTGGGCGCACCTAGGCCTGTCTGCGCGCTGGCGGGCTGCGCAAATGCGCCCCACAAGAGACAGCTGAGCACTGCGGCGCGTAGGATCGAACCGAACCACAGTCTCATCACAAGCTCCCGACACGCGGCAAGCCGACAGGGGCTTGCGCGACTTCGGCGTGGGTAACCCCTTCCATCGGCGCGGCGCTTGTTGTGCCGCCATCTGCAAAGCGGTGGTCGATGGCCCAATCCGCCGAAACAATCACGTCGCTGAGCCAGGTCCCCGGAGCGACGGCTGTGTTCGGCATCAGGATCGAGCGCTGCACCAGCGCACGGGGCGCGACCCTGGCGCCCGCGCCGACCACCGTGGGCCCGTCAAGTTTCGCGCCTGCCGACACCTTTGCACCGGGGCCGATATAACAAGGCCCCACCACCACGGCGCGCGCAGAGAGCTCCGCCCCCGGCGCCAGCCAGACATGTCGCCGCACCTCTTGAGCCTCAGGAGAGACGCCCGCGATCAAGCCGCGCAACGCTTTGGAAAGCGCGGCGAAATAGTCCTTGGGGCAGCCGATATCGACCCAGTCAAATGGGGCCTCATACACCTGCAGCGCTGTACCCGACTTCAAGATTTTCGGCAAAAGATGCTGCGCGATATCAAGCCCCTGCATAGACGCATCAGGTAAGGTAAAACGGGAGCTGAGATGGCGCAGCGCACTGGGTTTCATGACATAGATGCCAGTGCTTGCCAGCCGCGATTGCGTTTGTTCCGGCGCAGGCTTTTCCACAAAATGCGTGATGCGCCCGCGCCCATCCGCTTCAATGATCCCGTATTTCTGCACCTCTTCATGCGGCACAAACTTGGCCGCCACCGTGACCTCCGCTCCACTGGCGCGGTGCTGCGCCATCATCTCTGCAAGATCAATATTGATGAGCGCATCCCCGCAGAAAACAAAGAAATCCTCTTCAAAAGCAGCGCATTGCGCCTGCAACGCCAAAAGCGTGCCGGCAGAGCCCAAGGGCGCAGGCTGCCAGCGCTGATTGACAAACTGCCCTTCGTTAAAAAACTGGATGCTGCGGTGGGCGGTGGTTTTGAAACGGGTGTGAAACTGCGGCCCCAGATGACCCGGGTTGAGTATGAAATCCCGCAGGCCAAAGCTTTCCAAATGCCGCATCACATGTTCAATCACCGGCTGCCCAAGCAGGTCCACCAGCGGTTTTGGCGTGTCATGTGAAATCGGCGCCATCCGGCTGCCAGCGCCCGCAACAAGCAGCACCGATTTGACACCGGCCAATTGGCAGGCACGAAACGCGGGATGGGCCAAGACCTCCTTGCGCGTGTCAAACAGGCTCAGAAGTGGCGCAATGCCAAGCTTGTTGATCTCGGCTTTCACCGCGGGTTGCGCGCCGAAAAAGGCAATGCTGCCGTTGGATTTGGCCGCGCTCTGAAACTCCAAGAGCGCTGCGAGGCCAGAGACAGCGGCCCGGCGCACCCCGCTCAGATCCACCAGATGGGCAAAACGCCCGCGCTCTTCCGCCGCCATCTGTGCCTTTCGCAGGGCGGCAAAATCGGCCGAGGTCAAACGGCTTGTGGCCACTTTCATCACGGAAATCATGCCAAGGTCTTCGCTTGTGGTGAGCATGTTTGCCTCCTTGATCAAATCGGTTGTGAGCGCGCAGCACGCGAGATTTGGGGAAATCGACCCAGACCAATGGTCCATCCCAGCCATCGGGAGCGGCCAAGCAGCCAGACAAACCCAAGAGTCATCGGCAAGGTCCACAGGAATTCCAACCCGATCAACGCGATGGGTGGCAGGTGGCTGTCTTTCAATGCGACTTCTGCGATGTCGAGAAAGATCGGGTGACACAGGTAGATGCCAAAGGTGTATTTCGCGACATTGGAGATCCAGCCTGGCCAAGCCCTGTGCCCCAGGCACATACAGATAAACAACAGCGCAATCGGCATCAGATAGTCGGCCCAAAAGCCCGGCGCATAGGCAAAATCCCATTGCCCCGTGGCGATCACATCGGAAATTGCCACCAGTTTGAACGTAAAAAGCCCCGGAGCAAAAAGCAGCACCGGCCCAAGCCACCCCTCGCGCTCAGGCGCTTCGGACCGCCGCCAGAGCCCCAAAATCGCGGCCGCCGCAAGCCCATAGCCGGTATAGGTCGCCACTTTGGCCAGTCGCACGACGTAAGGCAGGATGTCCGCACCCCAGAACATCTTGAAGATCACCGGGTCAAGCACCTGTTTCATCAATAGAAACACCACTGCGAACAGGCCAAAAATTGGTGCTTTCTCGGCCGCGCGGTAGGCTGGGTAAAACAGCAAAAGCGCAAACAGCGTTGGGATGAAATGCATGTGATACTTCACATTGCCGAGCAGCAGAAAACCAACCCAGCTTTGCCAGGCCGCAAGCTCCGCCCATTCGGGCGAAAAATACCCCAGCGCGTCAGCTTTGATCAGCCCAAAAAACGCAAAGAACACAGTCCAGAAAACGAACGGCACCAGCAACCTACGCGCCTGTTCCTTTATGGTGGCACCATAGCCGCGCGGACGGCGCTCAAGCGCCATCAACAGCAGGAAGATCGAGATCATCAGAAAAAGCTCTGTGCGCGCCGTATAGAGCACCGCACGGATCAACATCGGCGCCACCCGTTCTGACGGCGTCGCATCCGGAAACGGCTGCCCATGGGCATCCGCTGTGACATGTAATCCAACCATTGAAAGCCCGGCAAAGAGACGCATCGCGTCAATCCACGTGTGCCGGTTGGCCAATTGACCTTCTGCAACCATGCAGCGCACCCATACAAACAAACAACAGGGTCCATACTGCCCAAGAGGCGTGAACAAAACATAAACATATGTAATTTCAGCGCGCGCGGCACCTATTTCGAGGATTTACAAAAATTCAACGACTTGGCGGGACAATTTATTCAAGGAGTGCTCGTTATGCGGTTGTTTGGTTATGTCTGCCTGTTGGCGGCGATTGGGTTTTGCTCACCTGTTCTGGCGATGAGTGAGTCAGAGATTTGCGCACAAATCATGCGGGAATATGGTGTGCGAGCGGATCAATGCGCCGATGCGCCCGATGCGCAGCCGCAGCGCGTTGTAACAACAGAGCTGTCAGCGGACATTCTTGAGAGCCATATTTTCTTTGCAAAGGGTGGCACCGCGCTGGATGGTGACGCCCGCCTGCAATTGGCCGCCTTGGCCGCGGTCCTCAATGCGGCGCCGATGCAAACCGCCTGTCTGCGCCTGATCGGCCATTCTGACACCAGCGGCGGCGCAAACGCCAATCAGACCTTGGCCCTCAAACGCGCAGAGGTGGTGGCCGCGTCCCTTAGAGCCTCCATGGCGGATGGCAACCGGATCAAAGAGGTCATTTCAATGGGGGAAAGCCAACCGCTGGACAGCCTTCCGGGGAGTTCCCCTCTGAACCGGCGCGTGGAAATCCGTGCCAAAACATGCCCCTAGGGCGCATGCAGGTGGGTCAAACGTTTCACCCGTGATATTCCCCTGCCCTTGCTCGCTGTCGCCATAGGCAGCGCGAGGTAGCTCACCCCCAATTTGACCACCAGAAAGCTGACACGGCAACCACAGCCACGGACTTAAACCTTCGGCTGCGATCGCACACGCTGCGCGACCGCGTCTTTGATCTGCCACCCCTCAAATTAACCATAATTATCAATTCCCCTTGCCGAGCACCGGCACCCCCTCGGATATACTAAGGTTAATGATTATTAACCTTAATGCGCGGTGGAGACGGGGTGCAGATCTGGGGGCAACTGTATGAGTGGTTCAAAGCCGCACCGCATCTCAGCGGCGCATATGCTGCCTCATCGAACCTCGCGCCTCCTCTGCAGGCTCGCAGGGCCAGATGCTCGCCTGTTTCGCTTAGTGCCTTGCTGATGTCGCTGGCCTCCACCTCGCTAAACGCCGCTGAGCCACTGGGCGTCATAGCCAAAGGGTTTCAGGCCCGCTTTGAGGCCGCCGCGCCGCCCGACTGGCAAGTGGCGCACTATGCCTTTTCACATCCGATGTTTGACACCGATTGGTCCCGCGCGAATGTCGCCTTTGACAAAGGGCTTCACCTGATGCTGACGCCGCAAGTAGCCCGCGAAAACCGCTTTTCCGGCGGCTCCATCCGCCACAAAACCCTCAGCCACTACGGGCGCTATGAGGCCACCATCCGGCCAGCCAAGGGCGACGGTGTCGTGACCGGTTTCTTCACCTACACCGGCCCCTACTACGGCGCGCGCCACGACGAAATCGACATCGAATTTCTAGGAAAGGACACCACAACCATCAATCTCGCGTGGTTTGTGGACGGCCAACTCCATGACCGCAAAGTGCCACTGGGCTTTGATGCGGCGGAGCGCGCAGCGCGCTATGCCTTTGAGTGGCATCCAGACCGGTTGCGGTGGTTCGCGGGGAATCATCTGTTGCTGGAGGTCACCGCAGAGGAGGCCCCGCTGCCGCAGGTCGCTGGCTACCTTTTTGCAAATCTCTGGGCTGTCGACAAAAGCCTGAAAGATTGGGCCGGTGAGGCGAAGGCGCACACCACGGCGTCCGCCTTTGTGACCGGCATCCGGTTTATCCCTCTGGCACAGATGCCCAGCGCTCACACAGGCCGCAGCAACCTCAAAGCCATGCGCTAAACCCTTTTAAAAGGGCGCTTTTCCGTAAAGCACGTGGGTGAGGTCAAACCCCCAACCAACTGGTCGCACTCAGCACGACCACAGACAGCAGAACCAATGCAAAGAAGTGTTGAACTGACTTACTCATGACGTCGCTCCCATCCCCTTGGGGCCAAAAGACTCTCGCGAATCCAGGCTACCATAAGAGTCGTCCAGAGAGGTTAATTTGTTTGAAATTGTCTGCAATGAGCAAAAAAAGACCGGAACACATGGGCGCGTTCCGGTCTTTGATTTTTGGGACGATCAGGCGGACTGGCGGAAGCTCAGGTCGCTCTCATCTTCGTCCCAATCGTCCGTTTCAGACGCGTCCTGCTGCGCCTCAAGCGACGACGGGCGGAAGCTCGCAACCAGCTCGGCCAATTCCCCGGCCGCCGCCTGCAGCGCCCGGCCCTGCGCACTGGAACGCTCCACAAGGCTGGCGTTCTGCTGGGTCACCCGATCCAGATCCATCACACCGGAGTTGATCTCGGTGATCGCGGTGGACTGATCGCGCGAGCCTTCGGCAATCTGCACCGCCAGTTTGCTCACGTCCTCGATCTTCTTGATGATCTCTTCAATCGCCTTACCGGCCGCATCCACGAGATCCACGCCAACCTGCACCTTGTCGGTGGAGTTGTCGATCAGCTCCTTGATTTCATTCGCACTTGTGGCCGAGCGCAGCGCCAATGAGCGCACCTCGGAGGCCACAACCGCAAAGCCACGGCCGCTGTCGCCAGCACGCGCTGCCTCCACGCCGGCGTTCAACGCCAGAAGGTTGGTCTGGAAGGAGATGTCTTCGATCACGCGGTTGATTTCAGAGATCTTGCCTGCGGAATCCTCGATGTCCTGCATCGCGCCAACCGCACGTTTCACAATATCCCCGCCGCGCAGCGCTTCGGCCTTCGTGGCATGCACCGTGGCCTCAACCGATTTGGTCTGGTTGGTGGCATTCTGCACGCTCTCGGTGATCTGACTGATCGCCGCCGCGGTTTCCTCAAGCGTCGCCGCCTGGCTCTCCGTGCGTTTGGAGAGGTTGTGCGTGCCCTCCGCCATCGAGCCGGTCTCTTCCTCGATCTGGGAGATCGTTGCCAGAACCCGGCCAATCACATCATCCAGCGCTTCCGCGGTTTTGTTGAAATCCGCGCGCAGCATTTCATAATCTTCGCCAACTTCCGCCGTGATCCGGTGGCTCAGCAGGCCCTGCGCCAGATGGTTCAGACCATCCGCCAGCTCGCCAACCACCTCGGTCTGCTCCCGTGCGGTGTTGCGGGATTGCTCTTCCAGGGTCTTGTTCGCCTTGATGGTCTGCACAAATTCCACCACCGCGCGCGCCAAACGGCCCAGCTCATCTTTGCGCCAATCACTGGGCACCTCGCCCTCGGTATCGCCTTCCCGCAGGCTGTCGATGCGCTCGATGATGCCACCCAGCGGCAAGGTCACACTGGCTGCGATGATGTAAACGATAAAGGCCATCACCAGCACCATGGCGAGCCCCACAACCAGCGACTGCATGTAGAGCTGATTCACAACGGCCACGACTCGGCTTTGGTCAAAGCCCATCACCATTTCACCCACCAGCGTGCCATCGCTGTGGTGCACCGGGAATTTGATGTATTCAACGTCCCCAACAGACAGGCGGGCGCTTTCTGCTTCCAGCGCCAGAACCTCGGCAACGCCCTCGTCCCAGCCGGAAGTGTCCGCCCCGTCCAAGGCGACCTCCGCAAAGATCTCACCATCGACAAAGACTTTGGCAAACATCGCATCTTCGATCTCAACGATGCCCGCGATTGCGCCTTCCGCGCCATCGGTGTTGAAATCCCAAACTGCCGCAGCCACAGGTGGCGCAACAAAGGTCTGCGCCATCACCACTTCGCTTTCAAACGCGTGCTGCAAGGTGCTGGTTTGCAAATTCATCCACCACACGGTGGAGCTGGTGAAGAAAACCACGATACAGCCGACAATGGGCAGCAGCAGCCGCCCCATGATCGAAAATCCCAAGAAACGGTCGAGCAGACGCGTCAGAAAGTTTACCAAATAGGCCATTGCCTCGATCCGCTAAGCGGCCCCCAGTTTGCCTCTGCCAGAGAGGTCATTGCCATAGTCTCAGGGGGGCATCTGTGCCTTTTTGGCGGGTGAGTGACCGCACTCATCTGCGCGCCACGGCGCTTTTGCGCACCAAGGGATCAGACGGTTTTGAGCACAAGACAGCCCTGTCCTGTTGCGCTCACCGTAGGAAAGTTGCGTTAACAGTTGCTTACAGGCGCTCGGGCAGAAAGATGAGTTTTGAACTAACGCCTAAGCCTCTGGCCAAGCACCATTTTTGCGCAGTTCAGTGGAGCTGATCGCGCGCATCGGCACATTGGCAAAGCCCCAGGCCGGCGCCGCTGAACGACTCAACAGCCGGTTTTCACGCGGCTTCAGGCGCGCCTTGCGAAACACCTGCGCCGCCTTGGCAGTGCGCGCTTCAATCCGGTCTCCGGGCCGCGCCAGCACGCCCACCGGCACCCGCGCCATGATCTCCTGCCAGTCTTTCCAGCGATGAAACTGCGCCAGATTATCCGCGCCCATCAGCCAGACAAACTGCGCCTGCGGCACGGCCTGCTGCAATCTCGCAATGGTTTCAGCTGTGTAGCGCGTGCCCGCCTGCGTCTCAAAATCACTCACAAGCACCCGCGGATGCTGCATCAGCGCCCGCGCCGCCAGCAAACGCCGCCCAAGCCCCGCCGGGCCGCGCGCCTTCAAGGGGTTTCCCGGGCTCACCAGCCACCAAACCTGATCCAGCCCAAAGCGTTTCATCGCCTCCAGCGTGATATGCACATGCCCCGCATGCGGCGGATCAAACGATCCCCCCAGCAGGCCAATGCGCTGGCCGCGCGCGACATATGGCAATCCGTAAGGCACCCCGCCTCCTGACCTTTTCCCGCCCCGGCTGTCAAGCCCGCCCGGCGCACCCGCGCGCCCCTGTCGCCTCCGTGAAGCGCCCCGTATTGCGCTGGCCGCGCACAGCCTCTAACGTCGGCGAAAAAACTGAGGCACAGCATGACACCCAAAGCCGCCCTAGCCGCGCTCACCCTTCTGGCCGCCGCCCCCCCGGCGCTGGCGCAGGACAAGAAATTTGTGGGCTACACGATCACCACGCAGTCACCAGACGTGCGCGGCGTGATGCTGCATGAGGGCTACAGCGTGAAACAGGTGATCGCCTTTGTTCAAAAAAGCTGTGGCGGCAAGATCGGCCCCTTTGCGCTGGCCACCAAGACCCACCGCAAGAGCGGCTTTACCCTGAAAAACTTCCGCACCACCTGCCCCGCAGGCCCCGCCGCCCGTTTTGACGGCACAGAGCGCCTCTCCGTTGAGCACGAACGCCTGCCCGACGGCCGCACGCTGACCGAGTATTTTTACGTGAGCGGTGGCGAGAGCAAACGGCTGGTGGAGTTTGAGTAGAGGCCGCTGTGCCAGAGCGTCGCCCTAAAAACCTGAACAGCCTACGCGGATAGCGCTGGACAATTGGGAAATTCAAACGCACGTATAAGGCGATTACCCCAAGGATTTCCCCATGGCGCGCCTCTACATTCCCGAACCAAAGATCGACCTCTACAAAGACGGCTTTAAAGGGCACGATAAGCTTGGCCGCGAAGCAACCGGAGAAAAACTTTCCGATCTTGTCGAGCGCATAGACGACCCGCTGGTCATCGCGCTGGACGGTGCGTGGGGTTCCGGCAAATCGGTGTTCCTGAAATGCTGGGTCGGCGAGCATCTTAAGCATCATGGTGACAAAACACAGACAGTCTACTTCGATGCGTTTCAGCACGACTATTTGGACGATCCACTGATTGCATTGACCAGCGCAATCTCGGAGCGCATCGAACGTGACCCAGAAAGCAAATCCGCAAAAGCATGGCGCATCGCAAAGAACGCCGCGCCCTTTTTAGGCAAAGCCGCGCTCCGGCTCGGCACCGCTGCACTTGTGGGCAAGGCAATCTCTTTGACCGGAGACGAAGATGGCGCTCTCAATGACATTGGCGACAAGCTCTCAGAGGAAGGCGGCGACATCGCCAAATCGCTGGATGACTTTTGGAAAAAAGAAGACGGCAAACGCGCCGCAATGGAAGCTTTCCGGAGCGCGCTTGTCCAGCTTACTGCCCCAGATGAGCAAGGATCGCCAGCTCAAAAGCTGGTCATCGTCATCGACGAATTAGACCGCTGTCGCCCCGACTACGCACTCTCGGTATTGGAAACAGTCAAGCATTTCTTCAATGTGGATGGGGTCCACTTTGTGCTGGGGACCAACTTGAAGGAACTCGCGAATAGCGTCAAAGCGCGGCACGGCACTGAAAACAATGCCGAGAGATACCTCCAGAAATTCTATTCTATCCGCCTCCAACTTCCAAAATTGACCTCTGTTTCAGACGCAAACAGCGCGCCGCGATATTATGAGGAAGTCGTCAGTCAACTTGGGCAGGATCGGGATTGGATACACGACCGCATCGTTCTGCTCATCAGGAATATGCCCGCGGAGAGCATGCCCACTCCTAGAGACTTAGAACGCATCGGCGCACTTGCGAATTGTGTTATAGATAGCTCCACCTTGAGGCATGAACACCAATACATGGCCCTTGCAATACTAATTGTGCTTTCAATAATCGACCCAAAGCTCCAAGATGCACTCCTTCTGGGGGTGGCTGAAAAGAGGGCAGTCCAACGCATATTCGGTTACGATGACCGTAGTTGGCGATCTTTGCCTTCGAATGACCCTGCTAGCTGGGTGTTTTGGGTAATAGAGCTGTCGCAAGACCCAGACAAAGATATTGACAGTGAAGCGCATATATTCATGCAGAGTTTTGCACTAGATAACAACAACAAACACATGCGACGCAATTTACTTCCAGAGATCTTTGAAAATTGCCTCTCTGGCTTCTCGCTCCCGGATCTCTAACCTCCATTGCCCCCGCCCCCGCCCTCCGCTATCACACGCTCTAACGAGATTTTGGCGAACGGAGTCGGCTCCCATGGCATCTTATCAATATGTCTACCACATGCAGGGTGTGTCCAAGACCTACCCCGGTGGTAAAAAGTGTTTTGAAAACATCCACCTGTCCTTCCTTCCGGGCGTGAAAATCGGTGTGGTCGGCGTCAACGGCGCCGGTAAATCCACCCTGATGAAGATCATGGCGGGTCTCGACAAAGACTTCACCGGTGAGGCGTGGTCCGCCGAGGGTGCCAAAGTGGGCTATCTGCCACAGGAGCCGCAGCTGGATGAAAGCCTGACCGTGCGTGAAAACGTCATGCTGGGTGTGAAGGAAAAGAAAGACAAGGTTGATCGGTTCAACGCCATCGCCATCGAAATGGCGGAGAACTACACCGACGAGCTGATGGAGGAAATGACCGTCCTTCAGGACGCCATCGACAGCGAAAACCTCTGGGATCTGGACAGCCAGGTTGACATCTCCATGGAGGCCCTGCGCTGCCCGCCCGATGACGCCAATATCGCCGACCTCTCCGGTGGTGAGAAACGCCGTGTCGCGCTCTGCAAACTGCTGCTCGAAGCGCCCGACATGCTGCTCTTGGACGAACCAACCAACCACCTCGATGCGGAAACCATCGCCTGGCTGCAGCAGCACCTGATCGACTACAAAGGCACCATCCTCTGCGTCACCCACGACCGCTACTTCCTGGATGACATCACCGGCTGGATCCTCGAGCTCGACCGCGGCCGCGGCATCCCTTACGAAGGCAACTACTCCGCGTGGCTGGAGCAGAAAGCCAAACGTCTGGAGCAGGAAGCCCGCGAAGACAAATCCAAGCAGAAAACGCTTGAGCGCGAACTTGAGTGGATGCGTCAGGGCCAGAAAGCCCGTCAGGCCAAATCCAAAGCGCGTATCGCCGCCTATAACGATCTGGCCAGCCAGTCTGAGCGCGAGAAAATCACCCGCGCGCAGATCGTCATTCCAAACGGCCCGCGCCTTGGCTCCAAGGTCATCGAGGTCAACGGGCTGTCCAAGCACTTTGGCGACAAGCAGCTCATTGAAAACCTCGAATTCTCCCTGCCGCCGGGCGGCATTGTTGGCGTGATCGGCCCCAACGGCGCCGGTAAATCCACGCTCTTCAAGATGCTCACCGGTCAGGAACAGCCTGACGAGGGCACCGTGGAATATGGCGACACCGTCAAGCTCAGCTATGTGGACCAGTCCCGCGATGATCTGAACGACAAAGACACCGTTTGGGAAGCCATCTCCGGCGGCGCCGAGATCATCGAGCTGGGCGACGCGCAGGTCAACTCCCGCGCCTATTGCTCCTCGTTCAACTTCAAGGGCGGCGATCAGCAGAAACCGCTGAACCTGCTGTCCGGTGGTGAGCGCAACCGCGTGCACATGGCGCGTCTTTTGAAAGAAGGCGGCAACGTGCTGCTGCTCGACGAACCCACCAACGATCTGGACGTCGAAACCCTCCGCGCGCTCGAAGACGCACTTGTGGATTTCGCCGGCTGCGCCGTGGTCATCTCCCACGACCGCTTCTTCCTCGACCGGATCTGTACCCACATCTTGGCCTTTGAAGGCGACGCTCATGTGGAATGGTTCGAAGGCAACTTCGAGGACTACGAAGAAGACAAAAAACGCCGCCTCGGTCCAGACGCCCTGGAACCCAAGCGCCTGAAGCACAAGAAATTCACGCGCTAACGCGCGTTCGCGTTTCCTTTAAAATCAAAACACCCGCGCCCCCGCGCGGGTGTTTTCGTTCGCCCCCACGGGCAATCCCCGTAGGGTGTGCAGTCTCTGCGCACCACCGCCCCAACGTCCTCTGCGCCCCCAACACCTCACAACAAAGGTGCGCGGCGACCGCGCACCCTACCCCCACCGCCCACATGCAATCTCTCGATGCACCGACGAAAACGGCCACTCTTCGGCCCGCGCCACAACCCCATGTTTCACCGGGTTCAGATGGCAATAGCGCACCGCAGCGGCATAGCTCTCTTCATCCCGCACATGATGCTCCCAGAACCGCCGCTGCCACACCCCGCGCTCCCGGCGCGCGATATGGCTTGGGCGTAGCCTGCCTTTGGGCACATGTCGTGAAAACCGCGCTTTGATCACCCGCCACCGCGTTGCGTAGTCGCTGTCCCCCGGCGGCAAAGTCCAGACCGCATGCATGTGGTCGGGCAAAACCACCCAGGCATCAATGTAAAACAGCCGCTCAGACCGCGTGCGCCGCACCGCGTCGCGCAAGGCCTCAACATGGCGCACCAACAGGTCGCCACCACGTTGGGCGATATTCACCGTAAAGAAAATCGTCGCGCCCGGAACCCTGGGCCGTACATAACAAGACATCCCATAAGTCTGCCCAATCTTGGTTAACCAAACCCTACTTACGAATATCGCCCGTAGGGTGCGCACTCGCTGCGCACCACCCGCGTGCAACCACAAACACACCCCATCACGCCCCCGCCATCCCTCTGTAACAACCCTTCCCCGCATCCCCGCGCATCCCCATCTCCTATCCAACATCGGAGACACACCATGCGCCACCTGATCCCTGCCCTCGCCGCCGCCCTCCTCATGGCCGTGCTCATCCTCGTCGATGTGGCCCGCCCGCTCGGCGCCCATCCGTGGTGGAGCCAGCAGACCCTGCTGATCGGCGCGCCCCTTGGTCTCTTGCTGGCCACACTGGCGGGCCTACGCCTCAACACACTCCCGCTGTCCATCGCTTTCCTGCTCGCCACAGCGCTTGCCTTTGGGGCGGCAAAATACGGTCAGCTCCAGTTTGCGGCCTCTTATGCCGAAGACCAGCTTGCCGGCCAGCTCTGGCATTTTGGCTGGATCGCCACCGGCCTTTTTAGCGCCGCAACCCTGACCGCAGCCGCCGCCACTCTGATCGACACCTGGGCTGCAACAATCCGCTCATCCGCCAACCCATTGCGTAAAATAAGGAAAATCTGACGTTCCCAAAACTTGGGCAAATTTGCGCCGACCGGAAAAATCAAAGCCCTTGCCAGGCCCTACTTCCGCCCTATTTAACCGACACAATGACGAGGCACACCGTGATAGGACACCCCATGGCACTCGCAGTTTTCATCCCCGGAAGTATCGCAGGTTTCATTATTGGCCTGATCCAGGTGTTTGTGCTGGGAGCCGGTGTCTGGACGGGGATCGCCACCTATTTCGGCTTCTCTCTGGGCTTTCCGCTGGCGGTGTTTGCCCTGACCTATCTGGCCTGCGCCCTGCGCCGCTCCGAAGACGAACGCGAAGAGATCACGCTGCACAAAGCCTGATCTCGCCACCACTCACGGCGCGTTCGTTTCGGCCTCACCTGACTGCGGCCCCAGCAGCAAGCCCTGCGCCGCCTCTGCACGGCCGCTTTGCTCGTCCATCGCCGCATCGATATGCAGCTCTTCGGCGATCTTCATCTGCGCCCAGGTCGCCAGAAGTCGATTGATGCGCGCCTGATAGCCTTTGCCCATCGCCCGATAGAACCGCGCCACGGATTTATCGAGGTACAGCGTCACCTTCTCCTTGCGCTCCTGCACCTCCAGATCCTGCTCCAGATGATGCCACGCCTCCGGCACCGCTTCCCGCAGCGCTGAGGTGACCCAGCTTTCCGTGGTCAGCATCAAGAGGTTCCGCCCCAATGCCGCCCGCGCCTGTCGCTGTGCCTTGGTGCCTTTGATCACCGCGTTCTGGGCGGCGCGGCGGCTGGGCCGATGTGGCGGGCGGATCTCTTCTGACATGGCGCTCTCCTTTGCGCCCATGTCAGCGCCAAGCCTTTAACGCGCGGCCAATCCACCGCGCGCCGCCCGTTGCCACCCGCCTTCAGGCGGAAAATGCCCATCTCTTAAACTGAAGCGCCGCTCAGGCACCCGGCCAAGGCGTCTCCTCCTCAGGCACCGGCCGCGGATTGCCATCCTCGTCAATCGCCACATAGGTAAAGACCGCCTCGGTCACCTTTTCCGAAATCCCCTGCCGGTGGCGCACCGCCCAGGCTTCGATCTTGATCGCCATAGAGCTGCGCCCAACCCGCTCGACCCAGGCCCAGACACAGAGGATATCCCCCACCCCGACCGGCCGGATAAATTTCATCGCATCCACCGCCACCGTGGTCACACGGCCCTTGGCGCGCTGCGCCGCGATGATCCCGCTCGCGATGTCCATCTGGCTTAACACCCAGCCGCCAAAGATGTCCCCGTTCACATTCACATCCGCCGGCATCGCCAGCACCCGCAATGTCGCTTCGCCTGCGGGCTGTTTCTCTTCGGTCATGGCTGGTCCTTTCACTTGCTGCGCCACCGTATCCGTCTGGCCTCGGAGGGAAAAGCTGATAGAAGCAAACCGAGGGATAAAGCATGACAGAGTTTGACATCATCATCATTGGTGCCGGTCCGGCAGGCAGTGCGGCGGCCGCTTGGGCTGCCGGACAAGGCTTGCGGGTGGCCTTGGTGGACAAGTCGCGTTTTCCACGCAGCAAACTCTGTGGCGGCCTCTTCACAGAGCGCAGCCGCAGCTATTTCCGCGAGATTTTCGGGCAAGACCCTGACCTGTCCCAAGCGGTCACCCGCCACAACTGCGCGCTTTGGTATCAGGGCGCAGAGCTGGCCAAGCTCGAAGACATCCCGCCCCTGCATCTGACCATGAGGTTGGACATTGACGCGCAGATGTTTGGCCATGCGCTGGCCGCGGGCGCAGAGGATTTCACCGGCCGTCCTGTGGCGACGCTCACCGACAGCTCCGTGACCTTCCGCGATGGCGACACGCTCACCTGCCGCGTGCTGATCGGCGCGGATGGGGTCAGCTCGATTGTCGCCAAACACCTCTTTGGCGCAGCATTTGACACCAAAACCATCGGCTTTGGGCTTGAAATCGAGGCTCCGCTGGCGCTGCAAGACCCGCAAACCCAGCCCCTGCGCATTGATTTTGCCGCCGCCCAATGGGGCTATGGCTGGTCCTTCCCCAAACAGGGTTCCACCACCGTGGGCATTGGCGGCCTGAGGGCTGAGAACCCGGATATGAAGGCGCAGATGGCCGCCTATCTCACCACCTTGAGCTTGCCGACTGATGCCGCGAAGGTCAAAGGCCACCACCTGCCTTTTGGCGATTTCCGCCCCCACCCCGGGCGCGCCTCTGTGCTGCTGGCCGGAGACGCAGCCGGGCTGGTGGATCCGATCACCGGTGAGGGCATCGCTTTCGCCATGAAAAGCGGCCAACTCGCCGCACAGGCAGCTTGCGACGCTCTTGCGGCACAGGCACCGGAGACTGCGCTGGCTCGCTATCAAAAAGCGCTCAAGGACATGCACCGCAACCTGCGCATC
Organism: Shimia sp. R9_1; assembly: GCF_017743775.1. Lineage (NCBI taxonomy): Bacteria > Pseudomonadati > Pseudomonadota > Alphaproteobacteria > Rhodobacterales > Roseobacteraceae > Shimia > Shimia sp. R9_1. The sequence goes on from NZ_JAGHRN010000001.1 coordinate 473,668, forward strand.
GCCCGTGCCCTGCGCCATGTGATCTTTGGCCCGCGCTGGCAGAAGACACTGATGGCCAGCTTCCGCCGCTCCGGCACCATGCGGATGATGTATATGCAGCTGCTGGCCGGTCAGGTGGAATACCCCGAGCTCGCCCGTCGTCTGCTGCTGCGTCTGCCGAAATACCTGCTTACGGCTCTACGCCCCAGCCGCTAAACGCAAAAAAGGCCGGGTTTCCCCGGCCTTCCTCATTCACAACGCCCTGAAATCAATCACTTCAGCGCTTTGTCGGTGATGGAGTGGGTCCATGCGCCTTCTGGGGTCGCAGTGATCACCGGATCAGAGCCACCGGACATCAGGCTTGCCACCGTGCGCTCATAATCTGCCGGATCAAGTGCGCCGTTGGAACCAGCGGTCAGCTTGGCAATCTCGCCCATCATCCGCACCTGATGCTCTTCGGTCTGTGCACCGGTTTCGTCATACTCCAGCACGATCATCGCCGCGTCTTCAGGATTCTCCTCGGCCCACTTCCAGCCCTTCATGGACGCGCGCACAAAACGCACCATCTTGTCCTCAAAGGCCGGATCGGCGAGGTTTTCTTCCAGCGCATAAAGCCCGTCTTCCAGCGTCGCCACACCCTGATCTTCGTATTTGAAGGTGGTCAGATCGTCCGGGGTCAGACCCGCATCAATCACCTGCCAGTATTCGTTGTAGGTCATGGTGGACACACAGGCCGCCTGACCGTTCAGGATCGGATCCACGTTAAAGCCCTGCTTGAGCACTTCCACACCGGCGTCGCCGCCATCGGTGCTCAGTTCCAGCTGCGACATCCAGCTCAGGAAGGGGAACTCGTTGCCAAAGAACCAAACGCCCAGCGTCTTGCCGGCAAAGTCATCGGTGGTCGCCACACCCGCATCCTTGCGGCAGGTCAGCATCATGCCTGAGGATTTGAACGGCTGCGCGATGTTCACCATCGGCAGGCCTTTTTCACGGGCCGCCAGCGCCGCAGGCATCCACTCCACGGTCACGTCCGCGCCGCCACCGGCCAGCACCTGTGTCGGCGCAATATCCGGGCCACCGGGTTTGATGGTCACATTCAGATCTTCTTCAGAATAGAAACCATTTTCCAGCGCCACGTAGTAGCCCGCAAACTGCGCCTGGGTCACCCATTTCAGCTGAAGGGTCACATCATCTGCCGCCAGTGCAGCGCTCCCTAGCAGGGAAAAGGCCGCAGCCGTGAGAGAGGAAGTTGAGAGTTTCATGCAAGTTTCTCCTTGTTGAATATCATTTGGGTTGTTGTTCAACCTCTTTGTGATGGGTGCCAGAAGGTCACCCGTTTTTCGATCCATGCGACAACCCCGTAAAAGGCGCTGCCCACAAGCGCTGAGACAAAAATCTCAGCCCAGACCAAATCTATTGAAAGACTGCCAACGCCGGTCGAGATACGAAACCCCATGCCCCGCGTGGGCGAACCAAAATACTCCGCAACAATGGCACCGATCAAAGCAAGGGTTGTGGCAATCTTCAACCCATTGAAAATGAAAGGCAGTGCGGCAGGAATACGCAGCTTCAGCAACGTCTGGAAATAACCCGCCGCATAGGTGCGCATCAGATCGCGCTGCATCGCATCCGTGGCGCGCAGCCCCTGCACCGTGTTCACCAGAATGGGGAAGAACACCATCACCACCACAACGGCCGCTTTGGAGTGCCAGTCAAACCCGAACCAGTTCACCAGAATGGGTGCCACGCCAACAATCGGCAAAGCGGCGACAAAGTTGCCGATCGGCAGCAACCCGCGGGTCAGAAACGCACTGCGGTCAATCAGCAGCGCCGCAACAAAGGCCGCCGCCGCCCCCATCAGAAAGCCGCGCAACGCGCCTTTCACAACGGTCTGCACAAAATCCACCCACAACAGGTCTGTGGATTGGGCAAACACCACCATCACCTGACTGGGAGGCGGCAGGATCACCTGACTGACCCCAAAGCCGCGCACAAGGCATTCCCAGAGCACCAGAATGGTGATCCCAAACAGCACCGGCACCGAGATGCGCACCGCTGTCATATCCGCATAAGCCGAGTTTGCGAGCCAAACATTGGTGCGCCAGGCAGCCGCCCAAAACACCAGCATTGCAACAATCCAGATCATGAGTTGAACCCCATCTTGCGCAGCGTGACCCGCTGGGTGACGTCAATCAGAGTGACCAGAATACCGGCCAGCACAGCGGCACAGACCAGCGCCGACCAGATCGCCAGCGGCGTGCCAAACTGATCGCCGATCAGGATACGCGCACCCAGCCCGCTGATCGCCCCTGTTGGCAGCTCGCCCACAATCGTACCCACCAAGGCGGCGGCGATGCCAACCTTCAGCGCGGTGAAAAGATAAGGCACACTTGCCGGAAGACGCAGTTTCAGAAAGCTCTGCAACCCACTGGTGTTATAGGTTTTTAAGAGATCCAGCTGCTCGCCTGTCGGAGAGCGCAAGCCCTTCACCATGGACACCAGCACCGGGAAGAAGCACAGGTAAGCCGAGATGATCGCCTTGGGTACGCCGCGTCCCTCGATGCCCACCTGATTGGAGACCACGATGATCATCGGGGCCAGCGCCACAATCGGCACGGTCTGGCTGATGATCGCCCAAGGCATCACGCTCATATCCACCACACGGCTGTACACAATCGCCACAGCGCCCAGAATGCCCACGGTGGTGCCCAGCAGGAACCCCCACAGGGTGGACTGTAGCGTCACCCAGGCATGATAGATCAGCGAGCGTTTGGACCAGGTCCGCCCTTTGGCCACCATCGCGCCAGTGGTCTTCCACAGCTCCTCGCCCACCTGCGCCGGTGTCGGCAGCCGTGGCCGTTTCAGATCATAGCCCGCAGCGACCAGCGACGGGTTGTCGAGCATCAGCTTGAAAACCGACACATCACGGCGTTCTACCGAGCCTTCCGGCACCACAACCGCGCCGCCCCGTTCGGCAATATCCAGCGCCGGGCGCACATTCATCGGCGCCACCGCCAACCACCAGATGCCCACAATCGCGGCCAGTACGGTCAAAATCGGGAGTAGATTTCTCATCGCTGCCACTCCATCCGCACTTCACGCACCGTGTTTGGCGGCTCCGCATCATGGCGGCTCACTTCCACGAACCCCTCACGCTTATAGAATTTCTGCGCTTTCAGGTTTGGCTCATGGGTGGTGAGCCAGAGGAAATCCCGCCCTTCTTTAACCTTGTCCATCAGAGCCTTGCCCAGCCCCTGCCCGCTCTTGCGGCAATAGAGACCACCGACGCGGGTGGCTTTGGGATCATAGGAGAGATAGCCCTCAATCGGTTCCCCCGCGACCCACATCTCTCGCTCCGGCATGGCCTCACGGATAAACCCGGAAATCTCCTCCGGCCCGTAAGGCGAGTTCATCCACTCCGTCGCGGCCTCCCAGTCACAGACAATCTGCGCCATCGCCCCGACATCCTCAGGCGTCGCCCGTCTGATGTGCAGCTCAGTCATTTTCATGCCCCGCCCGCAGGCCATCCCGCACGCGATGCGAAATGTCGATGAACTCCTGACTGTCGCGAATATCCAGCGGCCGCTCTTTTGGCAGCGTGCTCTCGATCACATCGTGAATACGGCCCGGACGCGGGCTCATCACCACAATCTTGGTCGACAGATACACCGCCTCAGGAATGGAGTGGGTGACAAAGCCAATGGTCTTATTGGTGCGCGCCCACAGCTCCAAAAGCTGCTCATTTAGGTGGTCACGCACAATCTCATCCAACGCGCCAAAGGGCTCATCCATCAGCAGGATATCGGCGTGAAACGCCAGCGCGCGCGCAATGCTGGCCCGCTGCTGCATCCCGCCGGAGAGCTGCCAGGGGAACTTCTTCTCAAAGCCCTCCAGATGCACCAGCTCCAGCACCTCTTTCACGGATTTGTCCTGCTCGGCCTTGTCCACGCCCATGATCTCCAACGGCAGGCGAATGTTGCCGCCAATGGTGCGCCACGGATAAAGCCCCGCATGCTGGAACACATAGCCATAGGCGCGGCTCTTGCGCGCTTCTTCAGGGCTCACCCCGTTGACGGTGATCTCCCCCGCCGTGGGCTGTTCCAGATCGGCCATACAGCGCAGAAACGTGGTCTTCCCGCAGCCCGAAGGCCCGATGAAGGAGACAAAGTCCCCCTTCTTGATATCAAGGTTCACATCCTTGAGCGCATGCACCGGACCATCGTTGGTCTCAAAGGTCAGGCTCAGGTTCTTGGCGCTGATCACGGTTGACACACCGTTCTCCCCATCTGTCATAGTCATATCATTATTGCCTTTTTCGGGAGCACGCCCCCATGACATCTTCTTCCATGCCCACCAAATGCCAAAAGCTGCGCCCAGGCGGCACTTATGCCGGCAAACAGGGGTTCAGCTATTTTGAGGGCATTGCCCGCGAAACCACCGGTGCTCAGGGCATCTGCATGCACATCCTGCGCATCCCGCCCGGCGGTCGCGCCAAAGCCCATCTGCATGAAAGCCATGAAACGGCGATCTATGTGATGGAAGGCTCTGCCGCGATGTACTGGGGCGAAAAGCTTGAACACTATATGGAAACCGATCCGGGCGATCTGGTCTATATCCCTGCGGGCGTGCCCCACCTGCCGATCAACACCGGCACGGTGGAAGCTGTGGCCATCATCGCGCGCACCGACCCGCACGAACAGGAAAGCGTGCGCCTCCTGCCCGAGCTTGAGAATCTGGTGCCCGCTTAAGCGCATCACACACCCGTGGCCGGAATGCCGCTGCGCTCCACCGGGCGCGGCGCGCTCAGTTCTTTCCACGTGCTCAGCGCCTTGTTGACCGTGGTGTTCGCTTCACGCTCCACAAACTTGCCATGGCCTTCCTGCGTGCGGATCTCGCCGTCATGCACCGCCACATGGCCCCGTGTCAGGGTGAAGCGCGGCAGGCCTTTGACCTCTTGCCCTTCAAACACGTTGTAATCGATCGCGCTCTGCTGGCTGCTTGCGGAAATCGTCTTGGTCTTGGCCGGATCCCAGACCACAAGGTCCGCATCCGCCCCAACCAGAACCGCGCCTTTCTTGGGGTAACAGTTCAGGATTTTCGCAATATTGGTGGAAGTTACGGCGACAAACTCATTGGGCGTCAGACGGCCGGTTTCCACGCCATGTGTCCAGAGCATCGGCATCCGGTCCTCAAGCCCGCCGGTGCCGTTCGGGATCTTGGAGAAATCGCCAACGCCATAGCGTTTCTGCTCGGTGGTGAAGGCGCAGTGATCGGTGGCCACCACACTCAAGCTACCCGATTGCAGACCGGCCCAGAGGCTGTCCTGATGCTTTTGGTTGCGGAACGGAGGCGACATCACCCGGCGTGCGGCGTGATCCCAATCCGGGTTGAAATATTCGCTCTCATCCAGCGTCAGGTGCTGGATCAGCGGCTCGCCCCAAACACGCTTGCCCTGCATCCGCGCGCGCCGGATGGCCTCATGCGCCTCTTCACAGGAGGTGTGCACCACATAAAGCGGCACACCGGCCATATCGGCAATCATGATCGCGCGGTTGGTGGCTTCGCCTTCAACCTGTGTTGGGCGCGAATAGGCATGGCCTTCCGGCCCCACATTACCTTCGGCCAGCAGCTTGGCGGTCATCTCCGCCACCACATCGCCGTTTTCGGCATGCACCATGGCAATCCCGCCAAGCTCCGCGAGGCGGTTGAAAGAGGCAAACAGCTCATCGTCATTCACCATCAACGCGCCTTTATAGGCGAGGAAGTGCTTAAACGTGTTGATGCCGCGCTGCTCGATCACGGTCTTCATATCGTTGAAGACCTGCTCGCCCCACCAGGTCACCGCCATGTGGAAAGAGTAGTCACAGTTCGCGCGGGTGGATTTATTGTCCCAGCGCTTGATCGCATCCAGCAAGCTCTCGCCCTGATTGGGCAGACAGAAATCCACCACCATGGTGGTGCCGCCTGCCAGACCGGCGCGCGTGCCGCTCTCAAAATCATCGCTGGAATAGGTGCCCATAAACGGCATTTCCAAATGCACATGCGGGTCAATCCCGCCCGGCATCACGTAACAGCCGGTCGCATCCAGCTCTTCGTCGCCTTTGAGGCCTTTGCCAATCTCGATGATCTGGCCGTTCTCGATCAGAACATCCGCCTCATAAGACAGATCCGCCGTCACAACGGTGCCGTTTTTGATGACTTTCGTCGCCATGTCTTCACTCCCTGAATAACCCGCGCATGATGCGCTCAATTCCCCCCCGGCTTCCTCTTGCGGGAAATATCCCGGGGGCGTGGGGGCTGGCCCCCATCTATTCTGTGTGTGGGAACTGGCCCCCACTCAAATCACTGCGCGGAGAGTGCCCCCGCACATTTTTGGTGGCCGGAGACAGCGCCCCCGGCACTTCCGTGTTTATTCCACGATCTCCGCGGTCTCGAGCACCGCATGCAACAACACATCCGCGCCCGCTGCAGCCCAATCTTTGGAAATCTCTTCGGCCTCATTGTGGCTCAGACCATCCACACAGGGGCACATCACCATGGCTGTTGGTGCCACCTGATTGATCCAGCAGGCATCATGGCCCGCGCCGGAAATGATATTGGTGTGGCTATAGCCCAGCCGCTCCGCCGCATTGCGCACAGCTGTCACGCAGCCCTCATCAAACTTCACCGGATCAAAGCCGCCCACCTTCTCAAAGGAGATCGTGAGGCCCATGTCATCGGCAATCTTCTGACCTTCCACCTTCAGGCGGGCTTCCATGTCCTCGATCACCGAGAGCTCAGGGCTGCGGAAATCCACGGTAAAGACCACCTTGCCGGGGATCACATTGCGCGAGTTCGGGTAGACATCGATATGACCCGCCGCGCCCACCGCATGAGGTGCGTGGGAAAAGGCGATCTCATCCACCTTGTCCAAGATCCGCGCCATGCCTAGGCCCGCGTTCTTGCGCATCGGCATCGGGGTGGAGCCGGTGTGCGCGTCTTTGCCTTCGATGGTCACCTGGGTCCAGCTCAGGCCCTGACCATGGGTGACAACCCCGATGTCCTTGCCTTCTGCTTCCAGAATAGGCCCCTGCTCGATGTGCAGCTCAAACATCGCGTGCATCTTGCGCGCGCCCACTTCCTCATCGCCACGCCAGCCAATCCGCGCCAGCTCATCGCCGAATTTCTTGCCTTCCGCATCTTCTCGGTCGTAAGCCCAATCCTGGGTGTGAACGCCCGCAAACACACCAGAGGACAGCATCGCCGGCGCAAACCGCGTGCCTTCCTCATTGGTCCAGTTGGTCACAACAATCGGGTGTTTGGTCTTGATGCCAAGGTCCTTCATCGTGCGCAGCAGCTCCAGACCGCCCAGCACCCCAAGCACACCGTCATATTTGCCGCCCGTGGGCTGGGTATCAAGGTGGCTGCCCACATAGACCGGCAGTGCCTCAGGATCCGTGCCCGGATATGTGGCAAACATATTGCCCATGGCATCAAGCCCCATGGTGCAGCCCACATCCTCACACCATGTCTGGAATAGCGCGCGCCCTTCGGCGTCCTCATCGGTCAGCGTCTGGCGGTTGTTGCCGCCGGCCACACCGGGGCCAATCTTGGCCATTTCCATCAGACTGTCCCAAAGACGGTCGCCATTCACCTTCAGGTTTTCACCGGGTGCACTCATGATTTCACTCCCTATTTTCGGCCCGGGTTCCTGACCCTTCCGGGTCGGTCCCTCACTGGCGGGGCTCTTGCTTTCACGGCCATCCTGACCGTATGGTCAATTTCAGAGCACCACAGCCTGACCATTCGGTCAAGAAATTTCTCAAGGCCCCATTCATGACCTCCACACGTACAACCAACAGCAAAAAACTGCGTCGCAAAGAGGCGGAAACGCTGATTTTATCAGCAGCAGAAAAAGTCTTTGCCGAGGCGGGTTTTGGCGGCGCCACCATGCAGCTGATTGCCGATGTGGCCGGTCTGCCCAAGGCAAACCTGCATTATTACTTTCCTACCAAGGAGTTACTCTATCGGCAGGTGGTTCAGAACATCTTTGAAATCTGGCTTCAGGCAGCCGATTCCTTTGACAACGCCGAAGGGCCCGAAGACGGCATCGGCGCTTATATTGATGCCAAGATGGAAATCTCGCGACGCCACCCGGACGGCTCCAAGGTCTGGGCCAGCGAAGTGATGCACGGCGCGCCGGTCATTCAGGATTATCTGGAAACCACGCTCACCGACTGGACCAACGGCAGAATCAAGGTGATCGAGCGCTGGATTGCCGAGGGGCGCATGCAGCCGATTGATCCGCGCCAGCTGCTCTATATGCTCTGGGCCACAACCCAGCATTACGCCGACTTCGGCCATCAGATCGAAACCCTCAACCACGGCGCGCCGCTCTCGGACGCGCAATGGGAAGAGGCAAAAGACACCATAAAAGCCATCATTTTGCGCGGTATCGGCACCATTTCCTGACCAATCGCACAGCAAAACCTTTGCCCTACTGGACCGCGCCTGCGCCCTCCAGTAGCCTCACTTGCAAAGAGCAATGGAACATCACGAATGCCTGAGGCCCAAACGCGCAAACCCAGCCGCATCCAACAACGCAATCGCAAACGCATCCTCGATGCCGCGCTCGAAGTGTTCTCCAGCCACGGTTACCGCGGCGCAACGCTCGATCTGATTGCCGATGAGGCCGGTCTGTCAAAGCCCAATATTCTCTATTATTTCAGCGGCAAAGAGGACATTCATGTCACCCTGCTCAACCAGCTGATGGAAACCTGGCTCGATCCGCTCGAGGATATGGACGCCGATGGTGACCCGCTCGAAGAGATCATGAGCTACGTGCACCGCAAGCTGGAAATGAGCCGCGAGTTCCCGCGCGAAAGCCGCCTCTTTGCCAATGAAATCCTGCAAGGCGCGCCGCGCATGGCGCCGCATCTGCAAACCGGTCTGAAACCGCTTTTTGACAGCAAAACCGCCCTGATCCGCAAATGGGTGGCAGAGGGCCGTCTGGCTCAGGTCGAGCCGCGCCATCTGCTGTTTTCGATCTGGGCCACCACGCAGCACTACGCCGATTTTGACGCGCAGGTGCGGGTGCTGACCGAAGGCGAAACCAATGTGCTCGACGGCGCAGACGCTTTCCTCGACCAGATGTTTCGCAAACTCCTCTCGGTCTGAGGCCGCACGCCGCCCGCGCAAATCCTTCACACCAAACGCAAAACGCCGCTGCATCTCCTGCAGCGGCGCTTCTTTTTAATATGGTCGTGACGCCTTACTCAGCAGCCGTCGCAGTCGGGTTGTTCGGATGGCTGGTCCAGTTGCCATATTCCGCAGCAACCGGCGTATTGGTACGCTCATCCATCTCACCCGGCTCCAGCGTGCGCATGGTGATACAGTTCTCCACCGGACACACGTTGACGCAGAGGTTACAGGCCACGCATTCATCATCCTTCACGGTGAATACGCGGTCCTCGGACATCTCGATCGCTTGGTGGCTGGTGTCTTCACAAGCCGCATAGCAGCGACCACATTTGATACAATCGTCCTGATTGATCACCGCTTTGGTCACGTGATTGAGGTTCAGATATTGCCAGTCGGTGACATTTGGCGTCGCCATGCCGACAAAATCTGCGGTGGAAGTATAGCCCTTCTCACCCATCCACTGGGACAGACCAGAGATCATTTCCTGAACAATCTTGAAGCCATAGGTCATCGCCGCCGTACAAACCTGCACGTTGCCCGCGCCCAGCGCCATGAACTCTGCTGCATCGCGCCATGTGGTCACGCCACCGATGCCGGAAATCGGCAGTTTCGCCGTCTCTGGGTTTCGCGCAATCTCCGCCACCATGTTGAGCGCAATCGGCTTCACCGCAGGGCCGCAATAGCCGCCGTGGGTGCCTTTGCCGTCAATCATCGGCTCCGGGCTCATCGCATCAAGGTTCACAGAGGTGATGGAGTTGATCGTGTTGATCAGGCTCACCGCATCCGCCCCGCCGCGCAGCGCCGCTTCCGCAGGATAGAGCACATTGGTGATGTTTGGCGTCAGCTTCACAATCACCGGGAGGTCGGTGGCTTCTTTACACCAGCGCGCCACCATTTCGATGTACTCCGGCACCTGCCCCACAGCGGAGCCCATACCGCGCTCTGCCATGCCATGCGGACAGCCGAAGTTCAGCTCAAACCCGTCACAGCCGGTTTCCGCGATCATCGGCAGGATGCGCTTCCACGCATCTTCCTCACAGGGCACCATCACCGAGGCGATCAGCGCGTGATCGGGATAGTCCCGCTTCACCCGCGTCATTTCCTCCAGGTTCACCTCCAACGGGCGGTCTGTGATCAGCTCAATGTTGTTGAGCCCCAGCAAACGACGGTCCGCACCGTGGATCGCGCCGTAGCGCGGGCCGTTCACGTTCACCACCGGCGGACCTTCCGCCCCCAGAGTTTTCCAGACAACGCCACCCCAGCCCGCTTCAAAGGCGCGGCGCACGTTGTATTCCTTATCCGTCGGCGGCGCAGAGGCGAGCCAGAACGGGTTTGGGGATTTGATCCCGACAAAGTCACTTTCGAGATTGGCCATATCGCTTATCTCCTACCTTACGCCGACAATGCGGCGTGAATGTCTTCGGCCGCGTCACGGCCTTCGGCAACGGCGGTCACGGTCAGATCATCGCCGCCGGTGGCGCAGTCACCACCCGCCCAGATGCCATCAACCGATGTGCGGCCAGCGTCATCTACCTTGATCTTACCACGTTCCAGCGCTGGCAGGCCCTCACCTTCCAGTGTCTGACCAATCGCCTTGAACACCTGATCCGCCACCAGACGCACGCTCTGCCCGGTCGGTTTCAGATCATTGTCGGTATACTCAAACTCGATCTCGCGCACCGCACCATTGCCGATCACCGCTTTTGGCGAGGCATTGGTGATGATCCGCACACCTTTGGAGGCCGCCAGATCCTGCTCAAATTCCGAGGCGTTCATACGGTCTTTGCCGCGACGATAAACAAGGCTCACGTTCAGCGCACCCAGCAGCTTGGCCTGCACAGCGGCATCCACCGCCGTCATCCCGCCGCCGATCACCACAACATCACGCCCGATCTCCATCTGCGTGAGATCTTTGGCCTGACGCAGCTCCGCGATGAAGTCGACCGCATCATCCACGCCGTCTTTGTCTTCGCCATCCACACCCAGCGCGTTCACGCCGCCCAGACCAATGCCAAGGAACACCGCGTCAAACTCGGCTTTCAGACCCTCCAGCGACAGCCCCTCGCCCAGCTTCTTGCCAGTCTCAACGGTGATGCCACCGATTTTCAGCAGCCAGTCCACTTCGCGCTCCGCAAAGCTGTCGACAGACTTATAGGCCGCGATGCCAAACTCGTTCAGACCACCCGCTTTGTTGCGCGCATCATAAACGGTCACGTCATGGCCATGCATCGCGAGACGGTGCGCCGCGGACAGACCCGCCGGCCCCGCGCCCACAACCGCCACTTTCTTACCTGTGGAGGCTGCGCGCTCAAACGGATGCACACCTGCATCCACAAGCACATCTGTCGCATACCGCTGCAGGCGGCCGATCTCCACCGGGTTGCCTTCCGCTGTCTCGCGCACACAGACCTGCTCACAGAGTGTCTCGGTCGGGCACACACGGGCGCACATGCCGCCCAGAATGTTCTGATCCAAAATCGTCTTCGCCGCCGCTTCCGGCGTGCCGGTGGCAATCTGGCGAATGAACAGTGGAATATCGATGTCTGTCGGACAGGCCGTCATGCAGGGCGCGTCGTGACAGAAATAACAGCGATCCGCCGCGACAAGCGCCTCGTGATCGTCAAACCGGGGGTGCAAATCCCCAAAATTTTCGGCCAATTCCGCAGAGTTCAAACGCCCTGCTTGGATGCCGTTGCTGAACAGTGTGTTGGACATAAAACCTCCCCAGACACCTATTTGGCTACGCAATCAGGCTGGCACAGGCTTTTTTATCAATCAATCATTTTTTACCGAGCGGTCAAATTTATGCAGCACCTCCCCAGCGCTTGTGCATTTTTTACGCAGCCGCCCAAAATACAGACCTACAACCAATGAGGGAAATTTTCCTGCTTTTGAGCGCAAAGATGCCGACAGGCGGCAAAATATCACTAAAAAGACCCTGTTTTCATTGGCTTGTTACACGAAAATCCTTGCAATACGGCGATACCCCCTTCAGATGGACGTGCTAAGTTTTCATCTTCGACCTTCTGCTCCGCTATCTGGCTCAGTCATTCGATCATGTGACCAAGCCGCGCTGTTGCATTCCGTGGACAGCATAAGATCAGGAGAGACGACGATGGCCACAGGCACCGTCAAATGGTTCAACACCACCAAAGGCTTCGGCTTCATTGCACCGGACGAAGGCGGCAAAGATGTGTTCGTGCACATTTCTGCAGTAGAGCGTTCCGGGCTGACCGGTTTGGCTGACAATCAGAAAGTCAGCTACGAGCTGCGCGCAGGCCGCGACGGCCGCGAAAGCGCCGTAGATCTGGCACTGCTCTAAGGCTGCCACCTTATGGTGAAAAAGGCGCTGCATCCGCAGCGCCTTTTTTGTTTTTGGGGATGGGGGAGAGTGCGGTCCCCCAACCCTTGCCCCAAACGCCCCCCTCATGCACACTCTTCCTATAGGCGCGCGATGGGGAGGATCAGCGCGCCACTGCCGGAGCGGCCCCCAGATCACCCGGCACAGAGGCAAGCTTTGGGAGGAGTGTGTCATGACGTCCAAAACCGCAGGCCCCACCCCGCCGGGCAATCTGGCACCGCGCCCGCAGAGCGTGCTCAAAGTCAACAAGGTGACCGCAGCCGACATCACCGCCGCGCTCAAAGCTGGATACGCCGATTTTTGTGCCCACCCGGCGCTCAGCGGCTTCTTCGGGCTGTTTTATGTGGTCTTTGGCCTGCTGATGGTCTGGTGCCTGCTCTGGCTCAACCAGATCTGGCTCATCATCCCCGCCATCGTCGGCTTCCCGCTGGTCGCGCCTTTCGCAGCCGCGGGCCTCTATGAGATCTCACGCCGCCGGCAAAAGGGTGAACCCTTCGGCTGGTCCGACATCCTCACCGTCATGGCCCATCAGCGCAAACGCGAGATGGGATGGATGGCTTTTGTCACCCTCTTCATCTTCTGGGTTTGGGTCTATCAGGTGCGGCTGTGGCTGGCGATCATCCTCAAAAACGCTTCGTTTTCAGACCTCAATGGCTTTTTGACAACGGTCTTCTTCACGCCCGAGGGCTGGACCTTTCTGGCGGTGGGCACCTGTGTCGGCGCGGGCCTCTCTGCCGCGCTCTTTGCTGTCACCGTGGTGGCCATGCCCATGCTGCTGGATCGTGAGACCAATTTTGTCACCGCCATGCTCACGTCTGTGCGCACAGTCACGGAAAATCCGCTTGTCATGCTCATATGGGCGGCCATCATCTCTGTCACCATGCTGCTATCGCTGCTTCCAGCCTTTCTCGGCCTGATCGTCACCCTGCCGATCTTGGGCCACACCACATGGCACCTTTACCAACGCGCCGTGCCACCTGGGGGCAGCTGAGCCTCGCCGCGCGCGCAGCTCACAACATCGGCCAGCCGCTGTGCGGCTTGATCTCCTTACGCCGCCGCGTCCACCGCCAGCACGGCGCGCTAAGCGTCACAGCCGCCAGAAGGTGCGCGACGGCTACCGCGCCATCAAGCGGCCTCTGGATCGTCTCAGCGCCGTTGCCCTCGGGGGATTGGGGGCGGCTCTGATGCTCAACAGGTGAAATCTGGCGGGTTTTACTGCACCCACACAATCACTGCGGCCATCCCCAGCATCACCGAGGTGATCGGCCCCCACAATCGCCGCTCTGGTGCGGACGGTGTGATCCAATTGGCCAGACAGGAGAGCCCTTGCACGCCCAGTGCGACCCAGCTTGTCCAGATCGGCCAATTAGGCCGCCAACCCGCAGCGGAGGCGATGGCCACCGCCATCCCCAGCAGAATCACCACAGAGACCGCCGCCGCAATCCGCCCGGACAAAGGCAAAGCGCCCTCATGCTGACCACCCTGTGTGATCCGCCCCCAAGGCGCTCCAAAGAGCAGCGCAAATTGAAATCCGATCACCGCCAGACAGGCGGCAAAATAAAGCGCGGGCAAAATCTCTAAAAAACTCATGCGCCGGAGCTTAGGCAAAGCGCCCTGCCGTTCAAGGGGCGGCAAAATCAGGCTTCGCGCCCGGGATTGCGGGTCACAGACGGCACGGTCCCCACAGGCCTCAAACAGAAAAAGGCGCCACCCGAAGGTGACGCCTTTTTTCTTTTCCTCTCAGAGGAAACATGGTCGGGACGGCAAGATTCGAACTTGCGACCCCCTGTACCCAAAACAGGTGCGCTACCAGACTGCGCTACGCCCCGGACCGTGGAGCACCGTTTACCCCCACTGTTCGGGAATGAAAACCCCTAACAACGCCACTTTGCGATTTCTTGTAAAAAATTTGGGTGCCGCATGACGCTTCCCTTTGTAATTCCTAGGGATTTTGCCATTCCGCCATTGATTTCCAAGACGTAACGAATGGCCTCTCCACCCGGAATCGGGGTCTCATCCAGAGGAATCGCCTCGTGATGGATGTGCTGAATGACACCTGTCTCATCCGCAAACAGCATATCGAGAGGAATCAGCGTGTTCTTCATCCAGAACGCCACCGGGCCGGTCTGCTCATAAATGAATATCATGCCCGCACTCGCAGGCATGGCGCGGCGATTCATCAGCCCCACCGCACGTTCATCAAACGTATCTGCCACTTCTACGGAGAATCGCGCCTGTCCCCAGTCCCCTTTCAGCCAAAGGGTGTCTTCTCGACAGGCACTTTGTGCATCGGCCCGCACTGGCATCATGCCAGCCACTGCCAATGCAATCAAAACGGCGCCGACCCTACGTCCGGCGCCAGTTGGTCTTAGGAGAGCTCTAACGCTGCGTTTTCCCACGCCAATACCTCGGTTGCCATGCGACCACGTTTACCGTCGATCACCCGCAACGCCAAGGCTTCACCTGGCTGGAGGTCTGCCAGGCCGGAGCGGCGCAGCACCTCGATATGAAGAAAGATGTCTTCAGAATTGCCAAAAACATTGGCGAACCCAAAGCCCTTGCCCTTGTCGAACCATTTCACACGTGCCGGCTCCAGAGGCGTGGAGCGAATCTCGCTCAGGTCCATGCCTTCGAAATCTGCCAGGGCAACGGGGGTTTCGGTTTCGGGGGCTTCGATCTTATGCACCTCAACGGCCTGTGCGCCGCGGTTGGTGACCTGAATCGAAACTTCGATCACCGAATTGTCGGCGACAGAGCTTTGACCAAAATTGCGCAGAACGTTCGCATGAAGCAAAATATCCGGACCACCATCGTCAGATACGATAAAGCCGAATCCTTTTACCGGATCGAACCATTTCACCACGCCAAAGATACGTGTGGTGTCTTTCTCTAGAGTACTCAATGCCTCAACCTTAGTTTGTATCATCCCCATGATGAGGTTCATCATTGCTGCATCAGGACCAAATCGGCAAGCTCAAAAATATCTTGCATTTCATGCGCTTGCCAGATGCGGCAAAAATTCATCACGGGTTGAGACGGGCAATTTCCCACTGTTTTTCAGGAGCTTCACGGGTCCAGCGGAAGCGATCATGCAGACGAAACGCCCCATCCGCCCAAAACTCGATTTCGGTCGGTATGATGCGGTAACCACCCCAAAAATCAGGGCGCTTGGGGCTTGGACCATGGGTTGCGGTCACTTTTGCCACTTTTGCCATCAATTCTGCGCGAGAATTGAGCGGTTGGGATTGATTTGAGGCCCAGGCCCCCAGCCGGCTCTTCAAACTGCGCGACTCAAAGTAGGCATCCGCCTGAGGCCCCTCTTCGCGCGATACGTGTCCTCGGACCCGAATCTGACGGCGCAGGGATTTCCAGTGCATCACAAAGGCCGCCGCCCCCGCGCTGTCGATTTCCTGCGCCTTGGCACTGCCGTAATTTGTGTAAAACACAAAAGCCGCATCCTCGATGTCTTTGAGCAGCACCATACGCGCATTGGGCATCCCGCTGGCGTCCACCGTCGACAGCGCAATCGCATTCGGATCATTGGGCTCGCTCTTCTCGGCCTCTTTCAGCCAGGACCGCGCAATCTCAAACGGGTCATCCCCCGCAAATATCCCGGTACGATCAGTCATATTCCCTCTCCGCTCGCCTTGGGCCACACCGCATATGGTGCCGATTAGATGCTTTGTGAAGCTCTTGATGCACCATGGGCAATCGCCTAAAGGTCAGCAATAACGAATTGGGACTGGGAGTGCGGTATGTCAAATCACCTCATGGCGGGCAAACGTGGCCTGATAATGGGCCTGGCCAACGACAAATCCATCGCTTGGGGCATTGCCAAAGCCTGCGCCGACGCGGGCGCGGAACTGGCCTTTTCCTACATGGGGGACGCGTTCAAAAAACGTGTGGCCCCTCTGGCGGAACAGCTGGGCGTGGACACGCTGATCGATTGTGACGTCTCTGATGCGGCCTCCATTGATACCGCCTTTGCCGAGATCGAGGCCAATTGGGGCAAGCTCGACTTCATCGTGCATGCCATCGGCTTTTCGGACAAAAACGAGCTGCGCGGCCGCTATGTCGACACCTCCAAAGACAACTTCCTGATGACAATGGACATCTCGGTCTACTCCTTCACCTCGGTGATGCAACGCGCCGAGAAGCTCATGAAGGAGGGCGGCTCTGCCCTGACGCTGACCTATTACGGTGCCGAGCAGGTCATGCCGCACTACAACGTCATGGGCGTGGCCAAAGCCGCACTGGAAGCCTCGGTGAAGTACCTCGCAGAAGACCTTGGCAAAGACGGCATCCGCGTAAACGCGATCTCCGCCGGGCCCATCAAAACCCTCGCGGCCTCCGGCATTGGCGATTTCCGCTATATCCTGAAATGGAACGAGCTCAACTCGCCCCTGCGCCGCAATGTCTCCATTGAGGATGTGGGCAACTCCGCGCTCTATCTGCTGTCAGATCTGGGCAGCGGCGTCACCGGTGAAAACCTGCACGTGGATGCGGGCTATCATGTGGTTGGCATGAAGGCCGTTGATGCCCCTGACATCGACGCAGTGGTGGGCCGCAAATGAGCCTGACGGCCTTTATCGCGACCATCTCGCTCTGCCTCATGGCCGCCATCAGCCCCGGCCCCGCTGTTCTCATGGCTGCCCGCGTCGGTCTGCGCGACGGTCTGAAAACCGGTGCCGCGCTGGCCGCAGGCATTGGCCTTGGCGCGTTCTTCTGGGCAAGCGCCGCGCTCTTTGGTCTGGCACTTCTGTTTGAATACGCCCCCTTCCTGCTGACCGCCCTGAAAATCGGTGGCGCCGCCTTCCTGATCTGGACCGCCATCAAGATGTGGCGTGCTGCAGATGTGCCTCTGGAGGACACCGAAGACGCAGCCGCCCTGCCCACGCTCTGGTCAGCCTTCCGTCTTGGCATCTGGACCCAGCTTGCCAACCCAAAGCCTGCAGTCTTCTTTGGCGCGGTCTTTGTGGGCACCGTGCCTGCGGGCACCACCACCCCGGCTCTGGTGCTCCTGCTGATCTGCATCTTCCTTGGCGAATTTCTCTGGAATACCGTGGTGGCGCGCCTGTTCTCCCTGCGCAAAACCCGCGAGGTCTATGTCGGCCTGAAACACTGGATCGACCGTATCTTTGGCGGGCTTCTCGCAGCCCTGGGCGTGAAAATCGCAGCGCTCTGATGCGCCGCCTGCTTGCAATCTTTGTGGCATGCAGCGCGCTTGCGCTGCTTGCCCTACACTTCAAACCCCAGATCCTCTCACTGCTTCCTGTGCCAGGCAGTCAACCGGATCTGCGCTCCCCCCGCTCCGGCATTTCCGAAATCCGCCGCTACCAGACGCCGCGCCTCGCTGCAGCCATGGCCGAGGCTGGCAGCCATCTGGGCGCGCCCAGCTACATTCGCATCTTCAAAGAAGAGCAAGAGCTCGAACTCTGGCTGCAATCAGACAGCGGCCCCTATCAGCTCTTTAAAACCTACCCGATCTGCAACCACTCCGGCGCGCTTGGCCCCAAGCTCAAGGAAGGTGACCGGCAATCGCCGGAAGGGTTCTACCGCGTGGGCAAAGCCGCGCTCAACCCGAACAGCCGATTTCACCTCTCCTTCAACCTCGGCTTCCCCAACACCTATGACCGCGCACAGGGGCGCACCGGCAGCTATCTCATGGTGCACGGCGACTGTGTTTCCATCGGCTGCTACGCCATGACCGATCCGATGATCGAGGAAATCTACGTCACCGTGGAGGCCGCTTTGAACGGCGGACAAGCCTTTGTGCCGGTGCATGCCTTTCCCTTCCGCCCCACCAAGGCGCGTATGCAGGCAGCCAGTGATCACCGCTGGCATGACTACTGGCAAAGCCTCGCCCCCGCCTACCACGCCTTTGCCCAAACCGGGCAACCGCCGCGCATCTCCGTGCAAAATGGCGGCTATGTCGTCACGCCATAGCCCGCACCATCAAACAGTTTGCGCAACAAAGCGCTTCTGCTAGAAGACCCGAAATCTGCGACAAAGGGGTGAGTCCACCATGAGCGAGCGTCTGCCACACGAAAAAGGCTTCCACATCAGCTGGGATCAAATCCACCGCGACAGCCGGGCATTGGCATGGCGTCTGGACGGCAAAGGCCCCGATGACGGCGCATGGCGCGCGATTGTCGCGATCACCCGCGGCGGCATGGCACCAGCGATGATCGTGGCGCGCGAACTCGACATCCGCGTGGTCGACACGATTTCCGTGAAATCCTACCACTCCGGCGGCGGCAAAGCCGATCAGCGCCGCGAAGCGCAGATCCTGAAAGCGCCGGATGCCGAGCTGATGGGCGACGGCGAAGGTGTGCTGATCATCGACGATCTGGTGGATTCCGGCAAAACCCTTGAGTTGGTGCGCGAGACCTACCCCAAGGCGCATTTTGCCACCGTTTACGCCAAGCCACAGGGCGAGCCGCAGGTCGACACCTTCATCACCGGCGTGAGCCAGGACACATGGATCTTCTTCCCGTGGGATATGGCGCTGCAATACGTCGAGCCTTATCGCGGCACAGACTGATCACGCCTGTCGCGCTTGGGGAGTTTTTGAGGGCTCCGCCCGTTCACCGCTGAATGTGTCCACTGGACACATTCCAAGACGCGGTTCACCCCCGAGATATTTTCGGCAAGAGGAAACCCCTTTCATTCTGCCAAAAATACTCCGGGGATGAATTGGCGCAGCCAAGAAGGGGCTGGCCCCTTCCCGATACGACACTCGAGCAAACATCTGCTTGCACATCTTTGAATTGGCGGCTTTTCTGCGGGGAAAGCCGCTGACCTCCGCGCTCTGCGCCCCTTGGTTGGCCCCACCTCTGATCTCAGGATGCCGCCATGACCGTCTCCCGCACCACCGCCACTTTTGCTCCTCCCGTGATGGAGGCCCGGCGCTGGCTTGAGGGTGTGGCCTTCACGGATGAAAAGCCGCTCATCAATGTCAGTCAGGCCGCCCCGGTGGCCCCGCCACCTGAGGCTCTGCGCCGCCACATTGCCGACACCGCAATCAACGTGCCGGAGGCGCATCTTTACGGCCCCGTGCTCGGCCTGCCTGAATTGCGCAGCGAAGTGGCCTCCCAATGGAGCAGCGCTTACGGCGCGCCTATAGCGGCAGATCAGGTTGCCATCACCTCAGGCTGCAATCAGGCCTTCAGCGCGGCCCTTGCCGCCATCGCTGGTGAAGGGGATGAGGTGATCCTGCCAACCCCCTGGTATTTCAACCACAAAATGTGGCTCGATATGCAGGGCGTGACGGCAGTGCCGCTCAATACCGGCGATGATCTGTTGCCCACAGCAGAGGCCGCCGCCGCCCTGATCACCCCGCGCACCCGCGCCATTGCGCTTGTGACCCCCAACAATCCGGGCGGGGTGGAATATTCCGCCGATCTGGTGCGCGCCATGTATGATCTCGCCAAAGCCCACGGGCTGCGTCTGATCGTGGATGAAACCTACCGCGATTTTGATTCCCGCGACGGCGCGCCCCATGATCTCTTTTCCGATCCGGAGTGGCCGGACACGCTGATCCACCTCTATTCCTTCTCCAAGGCCTACCGCCTCACCGGCCACCGCGTCGGCGCGATGATCAGCAGCGCGGCGCTTTTGGCAGAAGCGGAGAAGTTTCTGGACACCGTCACCATCTGCCCCAACCAGCTTGGCCAACACGCCGCCCTCTGGGGCATGCAGAACCTCACCGACTGGCTGGCAGGCGAGCGCCTTGAGATCCTCGACCGCCGCGCCGCGATCGAAGACAACCTGCCCAAACTCACAAAAAAAGGCTGGGTTTTGCAGGGCGCAGGCGCGTATTTTGCCCATTTTGCCCATCCGTTTGACATGCCAAGCGATCAACTGGCGCAAAATCTGGTGCGCGATCACGCCATCCTGACCCTGCCCGGCACCATGTTCATGCCCGAGGGTGATCCCGCCGGTGCACGCACCCTGCGCATCGCCTTTGCCAACGTGAACCGCGCCGAAATTGGCGTGCTCTTTGACCGCCTCGCAGCCGTGTCCTACTGAGCCGCCCGCACAGCGCGCTCACAGCGTTGTGGGGCAGAGCCAAAGGGCAGGCCAAAGCGGCTTGCCCCCCCTGCCCCAACCGCGTAGACCTTGCCCTCAGAAACTTGAACGATCACAGGGCGGACAACCGACATGGCGCAGAGCAAAACCTCTAAAACAGCGGTCTGGATTCTCATGGGCCTGCTCATTCTGGGCTTGGGTGGCTTTGGCGCAACCAGCCTGACGGGCACCGTACATTCTGTCGGCTCCGTGGGCGACAAAGACATCTCTGTCGATGACTACGCCCGCGCCCTGCAGGAAGAGCTGCGCGCGCTTGAGGCCCAGACCGGCCAGTCCCTGCCATTTGTGCAGGCGCAGGCCTTCGGCATCGACCGCCTCGTGCTCTCCCGCCTCGCCACCACCCGCTCGCTGGATGCGGAAAACGACCGCCTCGGCCTCTCCATCGGCGACGAAAACCTGCGCGACGAACTGCTCAACATCCCTGCCTTCCAGGGCCTTGACGGCTCCTTTGACCGCGACGCCTACACCTTCGCCATCGATCAGGCCGGCATGAGCGAGTCCGAATTCGAAGACAGCGTGCGCGAAGACACCGCCCGCAGCCTGCTGCAAGGCGCGATTGTCTCCGGCCTCAACATGTCTGACGCCTACGCCGATGCGGTCATCACCTACATCGCCGAAGAGCGCGACTTCACATGGGCGCAGCTCACCGGCGACAACCTGACCCGCCCGGTCGAAACACCCGCAGACGCCGACATCGCCGCCTATTATGACGCCAATCAGGACAGCTTCATGGTCCCGGCCACCCGTCAGATCACCTATGCTTGGCTCAGCCCGGACATGATCATCGATCAGGTCGAGATCGACGAAACCGCGCTGCAGGCGCTCTATGAAGAGCGCGACGCCGAGTTCAACCGCCCGGAGCGCCGTCTGGTGGAGCGTCTGGCGTTTGGCGATCAGGCCGCCGCCGAAGCCGCCCTGGCAGAGATCACCGCAGGCACCACCACCTTTGAGGCGCTGGTCGAAGGCCGCGGCCTTCAGCTTGCCGATGTGGATCTGGGCGACGTGACCAAAGCCGAACTCAGCGCCGCAGGCGAAGCCGTGTTCCTGACCCCGGCAGGCGGCATCGCCGGTCCGGTGCAGTCAGACCTCGGCCCCGCCTTGTTCCGCGTCAACGGCATCCTGCCCGCCCAAAGCACCAGCTTTGAAGAGGCCAGCGCCGTGCTCCGCGATGAGCTCGCCGCCGACCGCGCCCGCCGCCTGATCGACGCCCAAATCAGCGACATCGACGACCTGCTGGCCGGTGGTGCCACCCTCGAAGAGGTGGCCGATGAAACCGACATGCAGCTTGGCTCAGTTGACTGGCACGCCGCTGTTGACCACCCGCTCGCAGGCTATGAAGGCTTCCGCGCCACCGCTGCGGCCGTGACCGACAGCGACTTCCCACAGGTCGAAGTGCTTGAGGACGGCGGCATCTACGCCCTGCGTCTTGAGGGCGAAACCGAGGCCCACCCGGCCCCGCTGGCAGATGTGAAAGACGAAGCCGCTGCTGCGGTTGTCGCCGAACGCACTGCCGAGGCGCTGAACGCGCTGGTGGAGCGTCTGATGCCACGCCTGTCTGAAGGCACCGAATTTGCCTCCTTCGGCTTCACCGCTGTTGAGGAAACCGGCATGGATCGCGGCGGCTTCATTCCCGGCACCCCGGCGACCTTCCTCAACGATGTCTTTGAGATGGAGCCCGGCGAGCTGCGCGTGCTGGAAAGCGCCAACGGCGTGATCCTCGTGCGCCTGAACGCCGTCACCATGCCAGACACCTCTGATCCGGAAATCGCCACCCTCAAAGCGCGCATCACCGAGCAGCTGGCCAGCGGCGTGTCTCAGGACATGTTCCAGGCCTATGCCGAAGCGCTGCAGGCGATGTATCCGGCAGAAATCAATCAGCAGGCACTCAACGCAGTGCACGCGCAGTTCCAATAAGAAAGGCCGCCAAGGTGGACCTGACCCCGAGCTTTGACGAGTTTGCCGCCGCCTATGAGGCGGGCAAAAATCAAGTTGTCTACACCCGGCTTGCCGCCGATCTGGACACCCCAGTGTCCCTGATGCTGAAACTCACCGGCGCGCATAAAGACGCCTTTATGCTGGAGTCGGTCACGGGCGGCGAAGTGCGCGGGCGCTATTCCATCATCGGCATGAAACCCGATCTGATCTGGCAATGCCACGGCACCGAAAGCCGCATCAACCGCAGCGCGCGGTTTGATCCCGATGGCTTTGCCCCGCAGGAGGGTGACCCGCTCACCAACCTGCGCGCCCTCATTGAGGAAAGCCGCATCGACCTGCCCGAAGACCTGCCACAGGCCTCCGCCGGTCTGTTTGGCTATCTCGGCTACGATATGATCCGGCTGGTCGAGCACCTGCCCAACATCAACCCTGATCCGCTTGGCCTGCCCGACGCCTGCATGCTGCGCCCCTCCGTGGTCGCCGTGCTGGATGGTGTGAAAGGCGAGGTCACCGTGGTCTCCCCCGCATGGGCCAGCGAAGGCCAATCCGCCAAAGCCGCCTATGCGCAAGCCGCCGAGCGTGTGATGGATGCTGTGCGCGATCTGGAACGCGCCATGCCGCAGGCCGCACGCGATCTGGGCGAAGCCCGCGAGGTGGCCCCGCCCACCTCCAACTTCACCAAGGAAGGCTATATGGCCGCCGTGGAGAAGGCCAAAGACTACATCCGCGCAGGCGACATCTTTCAGGTGGTCCCGGCGCAGCGCTGGACACAGGATTTCCCACAGCCCCCCTTCGCGCTCTACCGTTCGCTGCGCCGCACCAACCCCTCGCCGTTCATGTTCTACTTCAACTTCGGTGGTTTTCAGGTGGTCGGCGCGAGCCCGGAAATCCTCGTGCGGGTCTTTGGCGACGAAGTCACCATCCGCCCGATCGCAGGCACCCGCCCCCGTGGCGCAACGCCCGAAGAGGACAAGGCGCTCGAGGAAGATCTGCTGGCCGACAAGAAAGAGCTGGCCGAGCACCTCATGCTGCTCGATCTGGGCCGCAACGACACCGGCCGCGTGGCCAAGGTCGGCACCGTGCGCCCCACCGAGAAATTCATCATCGAGCGGTATAGCCACGTGATGCACATTGTCTCCAACGTCGTGGGTGAACTGGCGGACGACAAAGACGCGCTGGATGCCTTCTTTGCTGGCATGCCGGCGGGCACTGTTTCCGGTGCGCCCAAAGTGCGCGCCATGGAAATCATCGACGAGCTGGAGCCGGAAAAACGCGGCATCTATGGCGGCGGCGTGGGCTACTTCAGCTCCGGCGGCGACATGGACATCTGTATCGCCCTGCGCACCGCGATTGTGAAAGACGAAAAGCTCTACATTCAGGCCGGTGGCGGCGTTGTTTATGACAGCGACCCGGAGGCCGAATACATGGAGACCGTCCACAAATCCAACGCCATCCGCCGCGCCGCCGCAGACGCCGCGCGCTTCACCGGCAACGGCAATACGTGAGCTAGACTGTAAAGCGTCCTTCTGAAAACCAGAAGCACGTGGTCGCCACCCTTGCACGGACGGCGAAGCCGACCAGCCCCCGACCCTCCCCAAGGGAGGGGGCT
The DNA here is from genome assembly GCF_017743775.1 of Shimia sp. R9_1. Lineage (NCBI taxonomy): Bacteria > Pseudomonadati > Pseudomonadota > Alphaproteobacteria > Rhodobacterales > Roseobacteraceae > Shimia > Shimia sp. R9_1. The sequence goes on from NZ_JAGHRN010000001.1 coordinate 497,823, forward strand.
TCACCCCCACCCAGTGTCGGGGGCTGGCCTCTTTGACCGGAGGCAAGCCTTGTTGTTTCATGGGACCGCGCTCTCTCACAACGCACCGCCCAACACGCGCCCTACCATGGGGATCATTTCGCGGGTTTTGACAGCCTTTGGCGGCGCTCAGCACCCGCAACAAGTCCATTTTTAACTCCTCCCCACATGGCGCATTTTTGTTGCCTGCGGCCCCCGTTGCACCGCACGCCGCGTTAATCCGCGTCGCCTGAAAATCGCACCTCCGCAATACAGCCGCATTACCGACGCGATACCGACGTGGAATCCGCCGCAAATTTAAGTGTTAGCGCGCGGACATCCGCCGCCGTCGCAGAAGTTTATCCACCCGGTCAAATTGCTGTTACAGTCATCCCATTGATTGCCTTCCAAACCCGCCTTCACTTCCAACCGGCGGGCCTCATTCATTTCCAACAGCGAGGGTCCCATGTCTCAATTCACCCTGTCCCGCCGTCATTTCCTCGGTGCCACCGCAGGCTTCATCGCGCTGCATCCGTTCTCGGCAAAAGCCTCAACAAATCAAGCACATCTGCGGATCATGGAAACCACCGATCTGCATGTGCATGTCTTCCCTTATGACTACTACGCCGACAAACCGCGCGACACAGTCGGCCTTGCCCGCACCGCCTCCCTGATCAAAGAGATCCGCGACGAGGCCACCAATTCGCTCCTGATCGACAACGGCGATTTCCTGCAGGGCAACCCCATGGGCGACTACATCGCCTATGAACGTGGCATGAAAGAAGGCGACAGCCACCCCATCATAACCGCCATGAACGCCGTGGGTTTTGACGCCGCCACAATCGGCAACCATGAGTTCAATTACGGCATTGATTTCCTTATGAAATCCATTGCCGGAGCAGGTTTTGAAACCGTGCTGTCCAACATCTCCTTGGAGCAAGGTGCCAGCCCTCGGGAGGACAAAACCCTCTTCAAACCCTACGCCATTCTGGAGCGCGAGCTCACTGATGGCGCAGGAGAAAAACACCAGATCAAAGTCGGCGTCATCGGCTTCACACCACCCCAAGTCATGAACTGGGATCGCCGTCATCTTGAGGGCAATGTGCAGGCACGCGACATCGTTGAAACCGCGCAAGCCTTTGTTCCACAAATGAAAGAAGAAGGTGCCGACATCATCATCGCCCTCAGCCACTCCGGCATCGGCGCGGCCGACCATTCTGACGGCATGGAAAACGCCTCCGTCCCTCTGGCCGCTGTTGATGGCATCGACGCCGTGCTCACCGGCCACCACCACCGCGTCTTCCCCTCCTCCGCCTATGAAGGCATGGCAGGCGTCGACGTCGCCTCTGGCACCCTCATGGGCAAGCCAGCCGCCATGGGTGGTTTCTGGGGCTCCCACCTCGGCCTGATCGACCTCATGCTGGAGCGCGACGGCAGCTCCTGGCGCATCGTCAGCCACAGCACCGAGGCCCGCCCGATCTCAAAGCGCAACGAGGATCGCTCCATCACCGCGCTGGTGGAAAGTCAGCAGAACGTATTGAAATCCGTACAAAAAGAGCATGACGAAACGCTCGCCTATGTGCGTCGCGCCGTTGGCAAAACCGATGCCCCGCTACACAGCTACTTCGCGCTCGTGGCCGATGATCCCTCGGTGCAAATCGTCTCCATCGCGCAGCTCTGGTATATCGAGCAGATGATGAAAGGCACCGAATATGAGGGCCTTCCCATCCTCTCCGCCGCCGCACCCTTCAAGGCTGGCGGCCGCGGTGGCCCGGAGTATTACACAGACGTGGCCAAAGGCGATGTGGCGATCAAAAACGTCTCCGACCTCTACCTCTATCCCAACACCGCCCGCGCGGTGAAAGTGACTGGTCAGGAAGTCAAAGATTGGCTCGAACGCTCTGCAGGGATCTTCAATCAGGTTGAGCCGGGCAAAGCCGATCAGGTGCTTCTGAACCCGGATTTCCCCTCCTACAACTTTGATGTGATGGACGGCGTCACCTATCAAATCGACCTGTCCCAACCCTCAAAGTTTGATCCCAAAGGCGCGCTGATCAACGCCGATGCCAACCGCATCGTGAATCTGATGTTTGACGGCAAACCGGTTGATATGAATGCGGAATTCATCATCGCCACCAACAACTACCGCGCGGGCGGTGGCGGCAAATTCCCCGGTGCGATGGGCGACACCATCGTGTTTGAAGGCCCAGACACCAACCGCGACGTGATCGTGCGCTACATCGTGGAAAAAGGCACCATCAGCCCCCGCGCCGATGCCAACTGGACCTTCGCGCCCCTGCCTGACACTTCAGTGCTGTTTGACACAGGGCCGAAAGCTGCCGAGTACAGCGACAGCGTCGAAGGGGTCTCTATTGAGCCCGCCGGCGAAGGCCCAGACGGCTTCGCCCGCTTCCGCATCCAGCTCTAAGCAAATTACCCATACCAACACGAAGGGCCGGAGAAATCCCCGGCCCTTCTCTTTACCCGCCATCGCCCCAACCGCAGCGCTCACAAGCTCACAGCCCTTTTTGTGGCCCCAAAGGCCCGCTTTCACGTAGTCTGATTGAAACACGCCTGAACCGGCCCCACCCAAACAGCGGAGCGGACGATGACACTCACGAGACGGCACTTCCTGAAAACCACAGCGGCGCTCTACATCGCTCCTACCATCGCGCAAGCCTCGTTCAATGTACTCGAAGCCAAGGCCGCTGCGGTGCAATTGATCGACGCTGAATTTGGTGACTATCCGGAAACGCGGGTTTGGGGGTTTGACGGCACTGTCCCTGGCCCGCTTCTGCGTTTTAAGCAGGGAGACACACTGCAGCAAACACTGCGCAACAGCCTGCCTGAGCCGACCTCTATTCACTGGCATGGTTTGCGCCTCCCAAATGCCATGGATGGCGTGCCGGGTTTCACGCAACAAGCGGTACAAACTGGCGAAACCTATGACTACGCCTTCCCGCTGAAAGACGCCGGAACCTATTGGTATCACTCCCACAATCACTCCACCGTGCAGGTCGCGCGCGGCCTCTACGGCGTGATTGTTGTTGAAGAGCAAATCCCGCTCGATGTGGACCATGACATCGTGGTGGTTCTGGACGACTGGCGGCTCGACGAAACCGCGCAGATCACCGAAGATTTCGGCGCCGTGCATGATTGGACCCACGCTGGCCGCATGGGAAATTATGTGCATGCCCACCTCACACCGTCGCCCGCCTCGGTGGCGGAAAACGCGCGTGTGCGGCTGAGGTTTGTCAATGTCGCCACCGACCGGATCATGAGCATCGCGGTCAAGGGCGCTGTCGGAAAAGTGGTGGCAAGAGACGGCATGCCTCTGCACACACCCGAAGATCTGGATACGCTGGTGTTTGGCCCCGCAGAGCGCGCAGACGTGATTGTGGACATCACCTCATCTGAGGCACAGGCCCTTCAAATTGTCTTTGTCGAGCGTGACACAGGATACCTGCTGCACGACATTCCCCTCTCAGGCCGCAGATCAGATCCCAGACCACCCATCCAGCCCTTGCCAGCCAATCCAATGCATTACCTGACAGATCTCTCAGGTGCGCGCGAGATCCCACTGGTCATGTCCGGCGGTGCAATGGGCCGCATGGAAAGCGCCACCTGGCAGGGTAAGGAGATGTCCACCCGCGACTTGGTGCAGCAAGGCAAGGTTTGGGCGTTTAACGGCGTTGTGGGCATGCCCACAGCCCCTCTTGCGGAGCTGCGGCAAGGGGAGCTCATACGCATCCCCATCGTGAACGAAACCGCCTTTGCCCACGCGATGCACCTGCACGGCACCCATTTCCAAGAGGTCTTGCCCGACGGCGGCTTTGGTCCGCACAAAGACACGCTTCTGGTGCAGCCCCGTGAAACTTGCGAAATCGCCTTTGTCGCTGAAACGCCGGGGAAATGGCTGTTTCACTGCCACATGCTTTCACATCAGGCCGCGGGCATGAAGACCTGGTTTCACATCATCTGAAGCGCGCGGAAGCCGCATAAACCAAAGAAAAGGGCCAGAGAAACTCCGGCCCTTTGGTCTTGCCATCTGAGGATTTTACGCGGTTTCGCTTGGCGCGTTTTTCTTGCCAATCCCCTTGATCCATTCGCGCATGCCCTGCAGCAGCACATAAAGGATCGGCACGATCACCACGCCAATCACCGTGGCCGCCAGCATCCCGCCAAAGACCGCCACACCGATGGCTTTCTGGCTCGCTGCCCCGGCCCCGCTCGCGGCAAGCAGAGGCACAACGCCCAGCAAGAACGACAGTGCCGTCATCATCACCGCACGGAAACGCTGGCTGGCCGCTTCAATCGCCGCCTCCCTGATGGTCAGCCCTGCGGCACGCCGCTCCATGGCGAACTCCACAATCAGAATCGCGTTTTTGGAGGCCATACCAATCAGCATGATCATCCCGATCTGGGTGTAGAGGTTCACATCTCCACCGGAGACCGCCACCGCAGCCAAAGCCCCAAACAGGGCGACCGTGACCGAGAGCAGAATACCCACCGGCATCGTCCAGCTCTCGTATTGGGCCACAAGGAAGAGATACCCAAACACCACCGCCATAATGAGGATCAGGATCACCAGACCACCAGACGATTGCTGCTGCTGCGCCGTACCGGTCCATTCATAGGAATACCCCGGCGGCAGTGCCGTCTTGGCCTCTTCTTCCAGCACACGGATCGCGTCGCCGGTCGACAGACCTTCCTTTGGCACGCCCGTCACAGTGGCCGCCCGGAACATGTTGTAGCGGTTCAGCGCCACCGGCCCGAGCTCGTTTCTAACCGTGACCAGCGTGCCCATCGGCACCATGTCTCCGGTTTGCGAGCGCACATAGAGCGAATTGATGTCTTCGACCTGCGAGCGATAGTCGCCATCCGCCTGAATCATTACGCGGTAGACGCGGCCAAAGAGGTTGAAGTCATTCACATAAATCGACCCCATGTAGCCCTGCAGTGTCATGAACACATCAGAGATCGCCACGTTCAGCGATTTGGCTTTTTCACGGTCCAGATCGACATAGACTTTAGGCACATTGGCGCGGAACGTTGAATAGCTTTGCGCCATTTCATCGCGTTGGTTGGCGGCATAGACCAGAGAGCCAACCGCAGAGGCCAGATCCTGCGCAGTGCCACCACCGGTCTGCTGCACCTTCATCTCCACCCCCGCACTCAGGCCGAGGCCGGAAATCGGCGGTGGGTTGAATGCGATCACGCTTGCCGCGATCTCCTGATTTGCGATGCCGTAGACTTTCTGCAAAATCCCATCCGCACTCAGCTCGTCGGTCTGGCGATCATCCCAGGGCGCGAGGTTCAGAATGATCATCGCCCCATTGGAGCCAGAACCGGTCAGCAGGCTGAAGCCGTTCACCTGAACAGAGCCAACAACGCCGGGGATCGCCATGAGCTTTTCATTGAGACGAGAGGCCACATTCTCTGTGCGTTCGAGCGACGCCGCATCCGGCAACTGAACATCCACAAACAAGGTGCCGTTGTCTTCCAGCGGGATAAACCCGGCAGGCAACGACTTCATCAATGTGCCAGAGCTCAGGCCCAGTGCCACAAGGATCGCCACTGCAATCAGCGGGATACGCACCAGCCGCCGCACGATGCCGACATAGCCGTTGCGCGCGCCGTCCACACCGCTCTCAAAGACTTTCAGCAGCCCTTTGGGTCCTTCCGGATTGCGTGGCTTCAAGATCAGCGCACAAAGCGCTGGAGAGAGCGTCAACGCGTTGATTGACGAGATCACCACGGCCACAGAGATCGTGACAGCAAACTGCGTGTAGAGGCGTCCTGTGATGCCGGGCATGAAGGTCACCGGCACAAACACCGCCAGCAACACCAGCGTGGTGGCAATCACCGGCCCGGTGATCTGCCCCATGGCTTTGCGGGTGGCTTCTGCTGCGGGCAGCCCTTCCTCAGCGATGAGGCGTTCGACGTTTTCAACCACCACAATGGCGTCGTCCACCACGATCCCGATTGCCAGCACCAGTGCAAACAGCGAAATCGTGTTGAGCGACATGCCAAAGGCTAGAAGGAAGGCAAAAGCCCCAATCAGCGACACCGGGATGGCAATCGCAGGGATCATTGTGGCCCGAAAGTTGCCAAGGAAGATGAACACCACGGAGATTACAAGAATGAAGGTGAGGATCAGCGTGGAGACCACATCATTGAGGGACTGTTCCACAAACAGCGTACTGTCGTAGGGGATCTCATAGGTCACATCATCTGGGAAGGCGCGTGACAGGCGATCCATTTCGGAAATCACCTTCTCTGCCACCGCCAGTGCGTTTTCGCCCGGCGCCTGATAGACCGCCAGAACGGTTGCCGGGTTGCCGTCTGCACGGCCCGATGCGTTGTAGTTGCTGGACCCAAGCTCCACTTCCGCCACATCTTTGATGCGCACGATGCTGCCAGCATCGCCGGTGCGCAGCACAATGTCCTCAAACTCCTTCACCGTGGTCAGGCGGCCCTTGGATTTGATAGTATATTGAAACTGCTGCCCGGATCTGATCGGCGGCGTGCCGATTTGACCGGCGGAGACCTCAAGGTTCTGCTCGCGAATGGCCGCTACCAGATCGGCAGGTGTCAGGCCAAGGCTTGCCATACGGTCTGGATCCATCCACATCCGCATCGCATATTCAAAGTTGGTCATCACATCTGCACGGCCAACACCTTTCACACGGGCCAGCGCGTCGCGAATGTTGATGGAGGCATAGTTGGACAGAAACACCTCGTCATAGGTGCCGTTGGGTGAGTTCAGCGTCACAATCAACAGCATGTTGGTGGAGGATTTCTGGGTCACGACGCCGCTGTCTGTCACTTCGGTCGGCAACTGAGATGTGGCCTGCGCCACGCGGTTTTGCACGTTCACAGAGGCAATGTCTGGATCGGTGCCCACCTCAAAGGTGATCGCCAGGTTGTAAGACCCGGTGTCGGTGCTGTCTGAGGACATGTAGATCATGTCATCCACACCGTTCACCTGCGCCTCAATCGGCGCAGCAACCGTGTTTTCCACAGTTTCGGAGTTTGCGCCGGTGTAGTTGGCCGAGACATTCACAACCGGCGGAGTGATGTCGGGAAACTGTTCAACCGGCAGCGCGCTATACCCAATGGCCCCCATGATTGTGAGGACCAATGAGATCACAAACGCCATTTTGGGGCGCTTAATAAAGATCGTTGAAAACACGGCTTATTGCTCCTCTGTCGGCTGGCCCGCCAGAACCGCATCGACCTCGACACCGGGGCGCACGCGCTGCAGACCTTCGACAATCACGGTTTCGCCTTCACGCATTCCGTCTTCGACAACAACCGCAGCCTCGACCTGACGTCCCAACGTGAGATAGCGCTGCTCAACTGTCTTCTGTTGGCCAACAACCAACACAAAATCTCCGCGTTGATCACGCTGCACAGCGGCTTGCGGGATCATCAGAACCTTTGAAGGTTCCGCGCTGGCAATGCGCAGATTGAGGAAGGCTCCGTCAAGCAACAGCCCGCGCTGGTTCTCAAACTTCGCCCGCAGAGTGATGGTGCCGGTGGTTGGGTCAATCCGGTTGTCGGCAAAGACAATCCGGCCGACCTCGTCCAACTCGTCACCATTTGGCAGAATGGCAAACACATCCGGTGCCTTGCCCTCATCCGCCAGCTCAGCGACCTCAGCGTCGTGGCGCTCCATCACGCTGACCAGTTGCTTCTCCGTCAAAGAGAATTCCGCATAAATCGGCGCGGTGCGCACAATGTTGATCAGTGGCACTGACCCCGAACCAACCAATTCGCCCACGCTGACGGCCACACGGCCAACACGGCCTTCAAACGGGGCGTGAACCTTGGTGTAATCCACATCCAGCTGCGCCTGCTCAATCGCGGCCTTTGCAATCGCTACCTGCGCTTTGGCCACCTCATTGTTGGCCAGCGCCACGTCACGATCTGCTTCTGTGCCCACATCGCGCTCAAACAGTTCGGTTTTCCGGACAAGCTCAACCTCAGACAGGCGCAAATTCGCTTCAGCTTGCGCCAAATCCGCCTGCCGCGCTGTCAAAGCCGCCTGATAGACCTCCGGCTCGATCTCAAACAAGAGATCACCAGCTGCGACCTCATCGCCGTCGCGCACGTGGATCTTGTCGACAAAGCCGCTGACCCGCGCGACCAGATCCACCTTGTCGACCGCTTCCCCTTTGCCGATGAAAATCGCCTGATCTGCCAACTCTTCAATGTAGGCTGCCGCGACGGCCACTTTCGGGGCCGGGGCGTCCTGCGCAAATGTTGCAGAAGCAGCCAGAGTCATCGGCAAAGCCACGGATGCCGTGCGCAAAAACTGTAGAAAGGTCATGTGATATTCCCAAAATGATATTGCGAGCAGCGCTATTTACAGTTGCACGCTGATCGAAACAGAATTCGAACAATAGAAACACGCCCCTGCGCGAGGGGCAAGGTTTTCAAAAGAGTTCCGTTGAGTTCGGCAAAAAATAAGCGTGCAAAAGAGCTTGCACGCTTGCTTTCATCCGGGAATGGCCTGAGCGCCTATATCAGTCCTGATCAAAGGCACTGGGCGGATCATCAAACAACGCCCAACCATATTCACCGTCGCAATCCGGCAAATCTTCGGGTTTCAAGGATGCTTGAATATAGGCTTTCGCCACAAAATGCGCCGCCACCGGGGCTGTGATGAACAGGAAGAGCGTGATCAACAGCTCATGAAAGGACACCTGCCCTTTCACCAAAAGGAAGTAGAGCATCGAGGCCACGAGCACACCGCCCACCCCCAATGTCGTCGCCTTTGTGGGCGCATGTAGCCGCTGCATGCTGTCTCGCAGTTTGATCAGACCGAAGCTGCCCACCAGACCAAAGAAGCCTGCCAGAACGAGGAAAAAGGATACCAGAATTTCAGCCAACATCTCGCTCTCTCCTCACTCAATAATATCGCCGCGCAGCACGAAGCGACAGTAGGCCACGGTGGAGACAAAGCCAACCATTGCCACAAGCATCGCTGCCTCATAGTAGATCGCGGTTCCGCGCAGAATGCCGTAAAGGATCAGGACCGCGATCATGTTGATCACCATCGTATCCAGCGCGAGGATGCGATCCGCCGCGGACGGCCCACGTGCAACGCGCCAGAGGCAAAGCAGCAGCCCCAGACCAAAGCAGGTAAAGGCGAAATAAAGCGCAGCTGTGATCATCGGAAAATCTCCTTCAGTCGACGCTCATAGCGGTGTTTGATGTGGTCGCGCACCGCGTCTGGATCATCCGTGTGAAGGCAATGCACCAGCAGGCTGCTGCTGTCCGCGCTCAGCATCGCGGATACAGTGCCCGGGGTCATGGTGATTGTACCAGCCAGAACCGTGATCGCCTCTGGTGAGGTCATATCCAGCGGCACGCAGACCCAGCGCGAATGAATGTCTTTGTCGCGTTTGAACAGAATGATGAAGGCCACCTGAAAGTTGGCCACCACAATGTCCCACAGCACCACGGCGAAATAGGCTGTCACATGGAACGGTTTGCGGATGTCCGGGCGCCCCGGCCAATAAGGCGCGGTGATGATTGGCACCACGACGCCAAAGAAGCCGCCAAGGATCAAGTTGCCCACCGTGACCTTGTTCACCAGCATCAGCCAAACGATGGCCAGCGTCAGGCTGAAAAATGGGTGGGGGAGCAGTCTGCGCATCATTTCAGCACCTCCTCACTTGGCTGAAGCACCGCTTCGACATATCCGTTCACGTCATAGAGTTGCGATGCCGCGCCCTCCAGATAGGTTGCAACCCGTCCAGAGGTGGCGACCAGCAGCCCCATCATCAGTAGCATCACAAAGATCGAGGTGAGTTTCTGCGCATTGAGCGGAGACTGGTCGCTTCTCACCGCCATATGAAGGGCCACATCACCTTCCTTTGGTTGGCGCGCTTTCCAGAATAGCGTGCTGCCTGCGCGGGCAAAACCAACGATGGTCACCAGCGATCCGGCCAAGATCGCGACCCAGGCCACCGTCATCCAAGGCGCCTCGCGCACCGCATCCAGAACCAGCAGTTTCCCGAAGAACCCGCTGAGCGGCGGCATGCCCGTCATCGCGATGGCCCCTGCAAAGAACAGGGCAGAGAACAGCCCGTGCCGCTCTGTGGCGAACTGCGGCGACAACGCATCATTGCCGCGCCGTCGGATCACCAGATCTGCCAATAGGAACAACGCAGCTGCGGAAAAGGTTGAATGCACCAGATAGTAAAGCGCAGCGGTGGTGGCCTCCGGGGTCATGCCCGCGATGGCAAAGGTCAGCGTCCCCATGGAGCCGATAACCGCAAAGGACAGCATCGGCATGAAGCGCTTGGCCGCCAGTGCGCCGATCGCGCCCACTGCCAGTGTCAGCGTCGCAGCGATCACCAGCAGGTTTGTAATCAGCTCTTGTGTGGCGGCCACGTCAGGGCCGAACACCAGCGTGTACATGCGGATAATCGCATAGGCGCCCACTTTGGTCATAATCGCAAACAGCGCCGCCACGGGTGCAGGCGCGTTCGAATAGGTGCCCGGAAGCCAGAAATGCACCGGAAAGAGCGCGGCTTTGATGGCAAAAACCATGAGCAGCAGCACGGCGGCAACCCGCAGCAGGGCCGCTTCCTCGATGGGCATTTCGCGCACTTTGACCGCAAGGTCGGCGAGGTTCAGCGTGCCAGTCGCGGCATAAAGCGCGCCCAAAGCAAAGAGGAACAGGGTTGAGCCAGCAAGGTTCATCACCACATACTGCAGCCCCGCACGCAAACGCACGCGCCCGCCGCCGTGGATCATCAACCCATAGGAGGCGATCAATAGAACCTCAAAGAACACAAAGAGGTTGAAGGCATCCCCTGTCAAAAAAGCGCCACACACGCCCATGAGCTGGAACTGAAACAGCGCATGGAAATGCCGACCGCGCTGATCCCGGCCAGTGGCCATCATATGACCCAGCACACAGACCGCCAGAATGCTGGTCAGCAGCACCATCAGGGCGGACAGTTGATCGAGCACAAGCACAATGCCAAATGGCGCGGGCCAATCGCCAAGATAGTAGACATGCGTGTCGCCGCCAGCGGCCAACACCGTCAACCCGATGGAGATCAGCAACAGCGCCAGCGCACCGGCAGCGGAAAAACTACGCGCCAGCAAGATGTCATGCCGCATCACAAACGCAATGATCGGGGCCAGCAACGCAGGGAGGATGACCGGCGCAATAATCCAGTGGTTCATACGCCCAACCCTTTTAGTTCTTCCTCGTCAGACAGGTCCAATGCACTGGACTTGGCAGCGGCCTCTGCAGCCGCAGCTTCCACCTCAAACTCGGCATCCGGCGGGGCCTCCTCGTCGATCAGCGCCATTTCGTCGCTGTCCGCTTCCAAGTAAGCTCCAAGGGCAATCATCACCAAAACCGCTGTCATACCAAAGCTGATCACAATGGCGGTCAGCACCAGCGCTTGAGGCAGCGGATCGGTATAAGTTGCATCCCCGTATTTGTTGAGGATGGGCGGCGCGTTGGTTGCCAAGCGGCCCGTTGAGAACAGGAAGATATTCACCGCGTAAGACAGCAGCGAAATGCCAAGGATCACGGGAAAGGCGCGAAGGCGCAAAATCAAATAGATCCCGCCTGCGGTCAAAACACCAATGGTGCTGGCCACGATCATCTCCATGTCACTGCCCTCCCTTTGCGGATTCTTGGTCTGCTTTTTCGGCCACCCGTGCTGCGGATGGGTCGTGGTCCATCGGGTTGATGTTCACCGTCTCACCGGCAAAGCGCGCAATCCGCGACAGGCTGTAGAGCATCAGCATCACCGCGCCGAGCACCGCGAGGAACACCCCAAGGTCAAAGGCAATGGCGGTGGCCCATTCAAATTCCTCAATCGGTGGGAAATGCAAATAGCCGTATGCGCTTGTCAGGAAGGGTTTGCCCGCAAGCCACGCTCCCGCACCGGTCAAACCGGCAATCAGAACACCCCAGCCAATCAATGTGTGGTATTCCGTGCGCTGCCGCATTTGCGCCCAGGCAAAGCCTGAGGCCATATACTGCATTAAAAGCGCAATAGAGATCACAAGCCCGGCGATAAAGCCGCCACCAGGCTGGTTGTGTCCCCGCAGGAAGATATAGATCCCGACCATCATCGCAATCGGCAGCATCGCCCGTGTGGCCACCACCATCATCAGCGGGTGACGATCCCGCGACCGGTCCGGTGCAAACACGCGGTCGCGCAGCTTTTTGGCGGCTGGCCCCCGCAGCAGGGAGTCCATCAGCGCGTAGATCGTCAGACCGGCGATCCCCAGCACGATGATCTCGCCATAGGTGTCATACCCCCGGAAATCCACAAGGATCACGTTCACCACATTGGTGCCGCCGCCTCCCTTATAGGAGTTGGCCAGATGATAGGCCGAGATCGAGCTGAAATCGCGGGTCAGATAAACCATCGCAAGCGCGGCGACTGCCAGACCGCCGGTGATCGCAATGGCACCGTCGCGCAGTTTGCGCGCCGCGCTGCTTTCACGCGGGGTCTCCTTGGGCAGGAAGTAGAGTGCCAGCAACAAAAGAAGGATGGTCACCGTCTCCACCGAAATCTGCGTCAGCGCCAGATCAGGTGCGGAGAGGTAGACGAAGCCGGACGAAATCGACAGACCGATGACCGAGATAAACACCAGAGCCCGGAAGCGGTTATGGTGTTGAGTGACCACGAGGAAGGTCGCCACGACCAAGCCAGCCCAGGCGACAAACACCAGAGGTGGCACAGGCAGCATGTCACGCGTCGGCGGTAGCATGCCCCCAGTGGCAAAGGCGTGGTACCCCAGTCCAATGGTCACCACGACCATGATCGCCAGATAGCGGCTCATGGCGCCATTGTGCATGCTGAAGACAATCACTTGGGCAAACCGGACAGCGCCCGCCAGCAGCCGGTCAAATATCACCTTCGCCTCAGGCCGTGGCATCGCGTTCCAGATCCGCTCCAAGCCGCCATGCAGGTAGAGCAGGATAGCCCCAACCACAAAGGCAATGGCCGACATATAAAGCGCAGGTGTCACGCCGTGCCAGAGCTTCAGATGCGGATGGGTTTCATAGTCCGTGACCGCATTGGCCGCCACGGTCACCAGTGGTTCGGCAAGATGTGGCATCAGCCCAAGCGCCACCACCAAAATCGTCAACAAAGCTGGTGAGGCATAAAGCCCGAAAGGCGGATCATGTGGTTTCGCAGGATAGTCATCCCGCACCGGCCCGCCAAACACGTGAAAGACAAATCGGAAGGAATAGACCACCGACAGGCAAGCCCCAACCGTTGCCAGCACAGGGACAAGCCAAGGGTTCTCAAACCACTTCGTGTGCGCCGCTTCCTCTAGCATCATCTCTTTGGAGATGAAGCCATTCAGAGGGATCAGCCCCGCCATAGAGAGTGCGGTGATGGTGCCAATAACTGCGGTGATCGGCATCAGCTTTGCCAAGCCACCCAAACGCTTGATGTCGCGGGTATGAGCCTCATGGTCCACGATCCCCGCTGTCATAAACAGTGCGGCTTTGAAGGTCAGATGGTTGATGATGTGAAACACCGCCGCAATCGCGGCAGCTTTGGTGCCAAAACCCAAAAGCATGGTCAATAGGCCAAGATGGCTCACGGTTGAAAACGCCAGAAGCGCCTTCAGATCGTCTTTGAAGAGTGCGATCAGCGCGCCAAGTACCATGGTGATCAAACCCGTTGTCGCCACAATGTAGAACCAGGCCTCGGTTCCTGCCAGCACTGGCCACATGCGCGCCATCAGGAACACACCGGCCTTCACCATCGTCGCACTGTGCAGATATGCCGAGACCGGCGTTGGCGCGGCCATCGCGTGTGGCAGCCAGAAGTGGAACGGGAACTGGGCTGACTTGGTAAACGCACCGATCAGGATCAGGATCAGAGCGGGCATATACCATTCGCTCGCTTTGATCGCATCCCCCTGCGCCAGAATGTCGGTGAGATTGAAGCTGCCCGCAATATTTCCAAGGATCAGCATGCCGCCAATCATCGCCAGCCCGCCTGCCCCGGTCACGGTGAGCGCCATGCGCGCACCCTGACGACCTTCGGGCAGATGTTTCCAATACCCGATGAGCAAGAAGGAAGAGAGGCTCGTCAGCTCCCAGAACACCAGCAAAAGCAGGATGTTGTCAGACAAAACGATGCCCAGCATCGCGCCCTGAAACAACAGCAGATAGGTGTAAAACTGCCCCATCGGATCATCGCCGGACAGATAGAACCGCGCATATAGCGTGATCAACAGCCCGACCCCGAGGATCATCATTGCAAACAGCAGGCCCAACCCGTCCAGAAAGAACGACGCCGACAGACCCAGCTGCGGCAGCCACTCAATGGAGGTGGTCACCACCTCGCCGCGCATCACAGCAGGCGCTTGGGTCAGAAGCAGAAGAAGCGCAAAGGCCGTGGGCACCGCGGCAAAACTGGCGCATGCATTGCGCCCGGCCCGGATCATCACCCCGGGCAGCAAAGCGCCCAGAAAAGGTAAAATGGCGATGATCGCCAGCACACTGCCGTCGTGCATTACTGCCCTCCCGTTCGTTAACAGACATTGATAATCATCCGAGCGTCACGAAACAATGGGAGCACATAAATAACCCGCTGAAAACCTGTTGATTTCTACTGGCGGGCAGACAGATGCAAAAAACCTGCTCAGAATTGCTTGGCAAGTGACAACAAAGTGAGGTCTCCCGGGTTCCACTCCAAGGCGCGGTCCAGCGTGGATTTGGCCGCCGCGCGCCCCTGCAGCTCGGCAGTCAAACGCACCAAAGTCTGCCACGCCTGAATGTTCTGCGGATTGATCCGCACCGCTTCGGTCAATGCCCCCGCGGCAGACCGCATATCCCCTGCGACCATCGCGTATCCGGCCATCTGCAGATGCGCTTCTGCAAAATCCATCTGATTGCGGATCATGGCGCCAAAAGTTTGGAAAGCTTGGCGCATATGGCTCCGCAGGCTGTCTGGCAAGCGATGCGCGGGCTGGCTCATGATGGCGCGTGCCGCAGCCACCCGCACAGCCTGCACCTCATCATGCAAGCCTTGGATCAGATACGGCGCTGCCGCCACCGCCGCGCGGGATTTCAGCGCCTCAAGCGCTCCGATGCGCACCTGCGGGTCATCATCCTCCATAAAGGCGGCAATGTCTTGCAGCTTCAGGCTTGTGGCTCCAGGTCCCAAAAGCCAAAGCGCCGTTGCGCGCACCAGATCAGCCTGCGTATCATCCTGCGCCAAGGCCAAGAGATCCTCAGCCGCCGCGCGCGGATCGGACCGACCGCTGGCCAGAACATCGCCATAATGCGCCTCACGCCAGCGGCCTTCCGGGAACCAGGCCTCGATCTGTTCTGCAGCCCACGCGGGCTCCTGATCTTCATGGCATCTCGTACAAACATCCGGCGTCCCAAGGCGGGCAGACACATCCGGGCGCGGCACACGGAAGTTATGATCACGCCGCCAGTCATTGCCCATATAGACCTGATCCATCATGTGGCAATTGACACATTGCGTGCCTGCGCTGCCTTCCGGATGGTGGGTGTGATCGGCTGTGTCATAGGCCGCCAAACGCAGGCTTGGAAAATCCGGATTTCCTGCCTCGGAATGGCACTGCGTGCACACCGCATCCCCCTCTACGATCACCTCTGCATCATGGGGCGCATGACAATTTGCGCAGGTCACCCCCTTCTGATGCATCTTAGACTGCAAGAAGGAGCCGTAGACGTAGACTTCATCCTGAATTTGGCCGTCTGCGTGATACAATTCGGGCCGCAACAGCGCGAGATTGTAGGCATCGGCAAAAGCTGTGCCCGGCAGCGGGTTGCCGTCGCCAAAGGCTTCGCGACGTGAATGGCACCCGGCACATTGCTCCATCGCCTGCTCCGGCACGGACATATCTGCGGTAAAACCCCAATCCGTCAAAGCCACCGCATAGTCCTGCGTCGGCTGGTTTGCCACAAGATCCAGATGCGCCTGTCCGGGGCCATGACAAGCCTCACAGCCCACACCAATCTCAACTTGGGTAGACGCATAGCGCTTGCGCTGAAAATCGTAGTTCTTTTCAAATCCAGTGGCGTGGCATTCCGCGCAGCGTGCGTTCCAGTTCTTGTAAGCCCCGGACCAGTGATACGCGTCCTTCGGGGGCAAATCCTGATCGGGATAAAGATGATACCAGCGTTGCGCCTCGACATCCCAGACCACGTCAAAACTCTGCAACCGCCCGCGACCGGTCTCTAGGATCAGATGCTGCAAAGGTTCCGTGCCGCCCACCGAAT
The DNA here is from genome assembly GCF_017743775.1 of Shimia sp. R9_1. Taxonomy (NCBI): domain Bacteria; kingdom Pseudomonadati; phylum Pseudomonadota; class Alphaproteobacteria; order Rhodobacterales; family Roseobacteraceae; genus Shimia; species Shimia sp. R9_1. Next base: position 514,090 of record NZ_JAGHRN010000001.1, read on the forward strand.
GCAGCGTATAGACGGTTTCCGCCCCGTCTTTCTCAACCACCGTGACAACCCGCGCACCATCCTTGGTGTCAAACTGGGCGCGCATTCCGTCATGCTCAAAAACTTCGCCCTGAAAGGCCCCGATCAAAACCTCATCGCTCGGCATCCGCCAGGCTTGCGCATGATGCGACTTACGCCAGGCCTCAGCCTCATCCTCATGACAGGAAACACAGCGCTGTGAGCCAACATAGGCAGGTGCATGCGCACCCTGCACCGCAGCGCGGTCCCCCTGTTGCGCAAGGCTCGAAGAGCTCAGAACGAGGCAGGCCAAGCAGATAGCGGCCATATAGGTGCACAAGGCGCGCAGCGCCCGGAGCGAATAGATCATAGAGTTCTCTTTACTTCCTGGCCGCAGACACCGGATTAAGTGCTGCCAAAGCTTGGTACTTTAAAGGACGCTGCCCATGCAACGCGCGTCTCAGTTGTTTCAGGTCTGTCTCCAAGGCGCGCCACTGCGGCCCCAGCTCAGCGGAGACCTGCTGACCAAAGAATCCACTGCCCAAACCCAAAAAAGCCGTCTCCACCGGGGCATCCAGCTCATGTGCGCCCGCACATGCCCGCGCCCGCCAGATGTCAAAGGTCCGACGTGCAGCGCCTAGATCCCGGGCATGCACCGCGGTGAGCAACCGCCTCCAAGCATAGCCTTCAGAGATCTTCCAGCGGGCAATAAACCCCGCGCGCTTTGCCACCATCCAGCCGCGCGCAAACCATAGCACTGCGAGAGCCACTATGAGGAGGCTTGCCGCCACCAACACGCGGAGGTCAATGTTGGCGCGTGCATCTTCGCCAAGCACATTCACGCTTCCGGCAGGCGCATCTGCCTGCACGTTTACGGCTGGCACGGTTGCTTCCTCGATGGTGTTGGATGCCAGATTATACCACCGAAGTGTGATCTCAGGCAGCATCCCATCGACCGCGTTCTCCGCAACATAAACGGTCTTTTCACTGCGCGTGCCGGAGAGGATACCGCGATCCTCTTTGTCTTCAACCACGGGGTTCGCCGGATAAGCCCGCAGCCCGTCTGGTGCCTTTTGTGGCGTCAGTGGCGGCACAAAGATCGGAGACACGCCCTTGATTTTGGCCGTCAGAACACGGCTAAAGCTCGCCCCAGCGTCGAGGCCTTCGGTTTCCCCGTCAATGGTTTGGGTGAGGCTCAGCTCCTGTGCTGCAATAAACGGATCAAGCCCTTCGGCTCCTTCAGGCAAGGTGCCAACAACCGAGATTTCCGGCACCGACAGCGTTTCTTGCAACAGCTCCCCACCGGCCTCATCGCGGTAGGTTACCTGCACCGTGCCCGGCGCAATCTGAAAACTGCCCGGCACCATGGGAGTGATCTGATAGCGCCGCGAAATGCCGGACCAGGTCTCTCCGTTCACCGTTTTGCTGGTGGGAGAGCTCGCTTTTTCCGGCAGCCTCACCATCAGGTTCGGGCTTTCCAGATCCGGCCAGACAGGCGGCTCGGGCATGAAAGTCGGCACCAGAACGGTCAGCCTGAGGGTCAGCGGTTGTCCGGGGATCGCTTCTGTGTCTTCAAACACCACATCAAGCTGGGGCTTGTCCTGCGTCAGTCCTGCCCCTGCCAAAGCCACCCAAATCCCAATAACGCATCCCCAAAACCGCACTGTTTCTAGTCTCCAGTTCTTTGCGCGGCTTCGAGGCGAAACCGCTGTCGTAGAAAGTCCTCGGTGCGCGTGTCCACCGTGCGCATCCATTGTTCGGCTGACAAATGCCCGCCTGCGGCCTCTTCTTCTGCGGCCTCAATCTGGGTCTCAGCGCCCTGTCCGCTTTCGTTGTCAAACACCACATCATCTGCGCCGATGCCGGACTCCTCGCCGGTGTCCGATTGCGCCTGTGCGGTTTCCACATAGGCCACGATGTCCTTGGCGATCGGCAAATTTTGCTGTGCGCCCGCGTGGTCCGGATCAATCTGCAAAGCCCGCTCAAAGGCACGCACCCCATCGCGGTATCCCCGCGACTTAAGCCGCGCCATGCCTTCGATGAAAGCGGCATCCGCCGTCTCAATTCGGGCCATCTCCTGCGCAGCGGTTTCATATTGCCCGCCGCGATAGAGTGCCACTCCGCGCATGTAGGGATCTGCAAACCGCGATGCGGCCGTTTCATAGTCTTTGCGCTGATATGCGATCCAGCCCTGCTGATCCGCTGTTAAGAACCAGTCACGCCAGCCTTCCGCCTGCGCCTCTGTTGGCATAACAAACCACAAGGCCAGCACCATCTGTGCCGCCCAGCGCACGGCCATCCCCCGCCGGAACCAGACCAGAAGCAACAGCGCTGCGGGCCAGGCAAGCCAAGGTCCGCGATCTTCCCAAGGCTGCGCAGCATTGCTTAGCTGCGCGCGCTGGTAGGCAGACGCCAGAGAGCGCTCAATCGCCGCCACATCGCGCCCGTCTGGGGTCACTCCTTGGGCAAAACTGCCGTCCGGCCCGACCGGCAAACTGCTTCCATCTGGGAGCAGATAGAGAAAACTCATCGACGCTACCGTTGCGCCCGCAGCCGCATCCGCCTGCTCTCCCGCACCACCCGCGCGCCACGCCTCCTCAAGGCTGGCGGCATCCGCTGCGGACAGCGCATCCAACAGGAACACAACCCCACCAGCTGCCGCCTCCCGCGCCAAAAGCTGCCGCGCCACATCAAAGCCCGCCAGCACATCCTGGCCTTCGATTGGCATCACATCAGGCCGCAAACCTTCGAGATAGGGCTGCATCACACCGGGGTCTTCGCTCATTGGCACCACCACATGGGCGCTGCCACCAAAGGCCACCAAAGCCGTGCGCGCACCGGCCCGCAGCTCCAGCAAATCCCGCGCTTTCTGTTTCGCGCGCTCAAGCCGGTCAGGTGCCACATCCGTCGTTTCCATTGACGGTGACACCTGCAAGGCAATCACCAGCGGTGCGGTCTGCGCGGCAAATGGCGCCGGAGCGCGTGTCCAGCTTGGCCCGGCCGCCGCCGCAATCAAAAGAAGCATCACCAGCGCAATCACATCAATGGGCTGCACTCCTCGCCGCGTTGTGCCGGGCACAGTCAGCGCTTGCGCCAAATGGGGTGCTATCCAGCCCGCATCACTTGCGTTTGCCCCTTGCCTGCGCCGCATCTGCCACCAGATCCACAGGACAGGCAAAGCCGCCACAAACACCCAGCCGCGCAGAAAATGAAACGCCTCCAGATAGACCCAGAACGCCGATCCGCTCATGCCGCATCCTTTCGCGGCATCCGCATCGCTGCCGACATCAACAACACCAGTCCCACGCAGACCGCTGCCAGCAGCAGGTAATGCGCCAAAGGCTGCTTTTGCCGCCAGCTGATGCTGTCTTCTTCTCGGGGGGTGAGCGTGTCAATTTCCGCGTAAATCTGATCAAGCGCTTCGGAATCCGAAGCAAAAAACGCCTGACCGCCAGTACGCTCTGCCAGATCGGAGAGCTGGCCCATATCAAGTTGATCCTCGCCGCTGGCGTCGGGATCTCCCACACCGATGGCGAACATGCGCACGCCGTTCTCCTTGGCGATCTCCGCTGCGTTGACCGGGCTCATCCGGCTTGCGGTGTCATTCCCGTCAGACAGGAGAATAAGCAGGCGTTCCTCAATTTCGCTTGCCTCAAAGGTGCGTATCGCCAGCCCGATGGCATCGCCCAGCGCCGTATGGGGCCCCGCCATCCCCACCTCAGTTTGCGCCAGCATCGCAGAAACAGTCGCCAAGTCTTCGGTCAGAGGTGCCTGCACATAGGCGCGGGAGCCAAACACGATCAGCGCCACACGGTCGCCCTCACGCCCTTCCAGAAACGCGCCAACCACATCCTGCACGGCGGCAAACCTTTGCTGCGCCGCACCGTCTTCGCCGGGGAAATCAACCGTGTCCATGGAGCCAGAGATATCAATGGCCAGGATCACATCGCGCGTGGCCTTGGTGATTTCCTGCGGCGGGCCGAGCCGCATCGGCCCGCTCAACGCCCCAACGACGAGGGTCCATATCACAAAGCCCGCAGCCAAGGCCCAACGCTTATGGGCCACAACCATAGCCCCGTCACGCAGAGACACACCTGCCGCCCGCGCCAAGGCTTCAAAGAAAGGCAGGCGCACAGCAGACTCCCGCTGATGATACGGCGCAGCCAGCCAACGCACCAGAAGCGGCAAAGGCCAAAGCAGAAGGGCAAATGGATGAGACAGCTCAAACATTGTCCGCTCCCAACGCTTCTGCTGTGGGGTGGTTCCGTATCCAGTGACGTGCCAAGGCCTGCAGATCAGGCCCTGCGGCCACCGGCTCGGGACGATATGCGGCAGCCGCCAAAATACGCCCGGCCCCTTTGACAAAACCGCCTTCGGCAGCGCCCCCGGTTTTGTCCAGAAAGCGCAGCCAGTCGTCCCCGCTCAGGGCCGCCACAGATGTGCGCCCATAGGCCGTCAGCGCAGCACGTTTCAAAATCGTTGAGATCGCTGCCGCGTCACTGGCCGCAGCGTCCAAAGCCGCGAGCGCCTCACGGCGGTAGGCATTGGCCTGATAGTGCCGCCAAATCCGCCAGGCCCAGCCCAGCAAGGCAAGCCCCAATGCGCCTGCCAGCACGGCCCAACCGACCGTTTGCGGGATCATCGAAACCGGGGCAGGCTCAGGCACCTCCGCCAACTGGTTGATCAATCCCACAAGGCCGTCCGCCTGCACCGGCGTATTGGCCTCCGCGTTCTCGCTCATGGCCGCGCGCCTCCCATGAGGGAAACGATCTGCGGAAGGGTCTCATGTTCCGTCGTCACCGGCAGTACAGAAAGCTTCATCTTGCGCTGCCAACTTTCCACAAGCTCTGTCCGGTCCGCCGCCACCGACAGGACACCGGCGCGCACATCCGCAGCCGCCATATCCAATCGCGCCTGCTGCTGCCCGTCTGTGCCGGTCACGGCGCCCTGCTCGGGCAGCTTATCAGCGGTCGGGTCTGTCACCAGCGCCAGAACAACATCATTGTGCTGTGCAATTGCGCCAAGGTGACGCTCGGTCTCTGCATCCGCCGCATCAAAATCACTGATCACAATCACCAGATGGTCGCGCGTTGCAAGCTTTGCGGCAGCCCGCAGAACAGCGTTCATGGCCATGGGGCGCACCTTGGCCGCATCCGCGCGCAAACGCTGGTTGGCATGTGTGAGCACGCTCAGAAACCGCGTGAGCGCCGACGCTCCCCGCCCCGGGCGCAGCTCTTCAACACATTGATCGCCAAACACAATGCCGCCCAGCCGGTCTCCTTGCGAGATCACGCGATGGGCCACAATCGCCGCGGTCTCCGCCGCGGTGACGGATTTGGTGTTCCGCACCGTGCCAAAAAACATCGACATGCGCTGATCCACCACAATCAGCGTTGGACGGTCGCGCTCCTCGTTGTAAACCCGCACATAAGGTGCGCCAGCCCGCGCTGTGACCTTCCAGTCGATGGCGCGCACATCATCGCCGGGCAGGTAGTTGCGCAATTCCTCAAAATCGAGCCCCCTCCCCCGGATGCGCGCCCGATGCCGCCCCTGCAGGGCTGAGCGCGCAGGCTGTCTGGGCAGGAAAGAAATCGCCCGTGCGGCTGCGCGAAAGCCCTGCAAATGTGGCAAGGTCACATGCACCCGCAAATCCCAGCCGTCGGGGGATGGAGCGGCTGCAGGCGCAAGCCCCATGCGTGATATGCTGGCGCGGCGGTTCATTGGCGGTGCGTCCCCGTCATGGCAAAGCCACCACAGACAGCACCCGTGCACTCACCTGATCGGCGGAAACCCCGTTGCCCTGCGCCTCATAGCTCAGCGCCAAGCGGTGGCGCAGCACATCCGGGGCAATCGCACGCACATCTTCTGGGTCAACATAGTCCCGGCCTGCGAGCCAGGCATGCACCCGCGCGCAGCGGTCCAGCGCCAGCGAGGCCCGTGGGCTCGCGCCGATGTCGATCCACTTCGCGAGGTCGCCATCAAAGTCTGCAGGGGTCCGTGTGGCCTGCACGATGGTCGCCATATAGGTTTCCATGGCCTCGGCACAGTGCAGCGTCGCAATCTCGCGGCGCGCAGCAAAGACCACCTCTTGCGACATGGGGTCGATCGTATTTGCGGTCTTCTCTGCCTGAGTTTCAGCCAATGCCGCCTGCTCTTCGGCACGCACAAGGCGGATCACCTGCACCTCATCCTCCAGCGGAGGGTAGTCAATGCGCACATGCATCAGGAAACGGTCCATCTGCGCTTCTGGCAGCGGGTATGTCCCCTCCTGCTCCACAGGGTTCTGGGTCGCCAGAACCATGAACAGCGGTGCCATCTTGTGGGTTGTGCCCGCAACAGTCACCTGTCGCTCTTCCATGGCTTCCAAGAGCGCCGCCTGCACCTTGGCCGGGGCGCGGTTGATCTCATCCGCCAGCACCAGATTGGCAAAGATCGGCCCGGGCTGGAATTTGAACTGCCCACCGCCTTCGCTTTGGAAATACATTTCCGTGCCGGTCACATCCGCAGGCAACAGGTCTGGCGTGAACTGGATACGCGCGTAGTCGCATTCCAAGTTCTTCGCCAACGCCTTGACCGCGCGCGTTTTAGCGAGCCCCGGCAGGCCTTCCAGCAACAGGTTGCCGTTGGCCAGAAGGCCAATCAACAACCGGTCAATCACATCACGCTGCCCGATGATGCTCTCACCCATCTGGGCCGCAAGGCGCTCAATCTGCTCTCTTGGGGTCATGGGTTTGCTCACTCAGCTGGGGTTGCCGTGAAAATTCTGGACCAGTCCTGCGCCATATCCACAATCAGCCAGCCGCGCTCTGGGCCTTCATCCAGCCCACGGTTCAGAACCCCGATGTGCCCCTCACGGTCATAGGCCCATTCACGCTCCGCATCGGTGTGATGCACATAAAGCCCCAGCCGCGCGCCCTCGCCCGCCGTGGTGAACTCCAGCATCTCAAAATCGCCGTCCGAGTTGCCACCCGCGAGAATGGGCTGCTTGCCGATATGATGGCTGATGCCCACGGGCTTGCCTGCCTTGTCATCATTGAAGAACAGATCCGCGCCCTTCATGATCAGCGGGACCCCATCAACAACTTCGTAAGTCGAGGTGATGGAACTGCCGATGACCTGCTGTGGCGGGATGCCATAAGCGTCTTCGGCAAAGACCCGCATGAACTGGATACCGCCGCCAGACACAATGTATGTGGCAAACCCCTCATCGCGCAGATAGCGCAGCAGCTCCACCATCGGCTGATAGGTCATCTGATCATAGCGCAAGCCGGTCTTTGGATGGCGCGCCTCTTCCAGCCAGGCAGCCACATCCTGTTTGAACTGATAAAGCGACACTTCGGAATGAGACGCAGCCAGCACCTCCAAAAGGCCTTCTTTGCCGGTGGCCGCAAGCGCCTTATAATCACCTGCCGCTGCCGCATGCAGCGCATCAGTCGTGAGAATTGAGGGGTCTTGCTCTGCAAGCTTGGCCACCTGATCAACAGCAAAGATCAGCTGGAAATAAACCGGCTGCTCCGCCCAAAGAGTGCCGTCATTGTCAAAGGTCGCAATGCGGTCTGCTGGAGTGACATACTCTTCGGAAGCCGGATCTGTCACGGCCTCAACAAAGGAAATAATGCGCGCCTTGGCGTCGGTGTCGTTCCACGACGGCAAAGGATCTGCCAGCGCCATTCCAGAGGTTACTCCAACGCCACTCACAACAAAGGCGGCCATATGCGCAAGCTGTCGCATTACCCAATCACTCCAACGAAAAATTAGTGATAATCATGGTGCCACCCCGCAAGGGCGGGATGGCGGTTTGTCAAACTCTGATCACCTCAGGATCAGTCGCCGATTGGCGAGGACATTTTTTCCATCACCTGATCCAGACTGAAGCTCGCCGCTTTCTGGCGTGGCGGGAACTCTTGGAAGGTGGCCAGGAACTGAGCCACATACTGCTGCGCAGGCACGAGGAAATACGCACGGTCCAGCAGCCAGTCATAGTAGGTGTTGGAGGTCTGATACGCACGCTCATATGGATCACGACGCAGGTTCATGATCAGCGGCAGACGCAGCACGGTGAAAGGTTCGATCCATGCACGCAGAGTTTTGTACTCTTTCTGCTCCATGAAGATGAACTTCCAGTCCTGATAGCGCAGCGCGGTCAGGTCACCATCATCAGAGAAGTAGAAGATCTCGTTACGTGGGCTTTCGGTGGTCTCACCGGTCAGCATCGGCAGGATATTGTAGCCATCCAGATGCACCTTGTACTCACGGCCAATCGCCTGAACGCCACCGGCTTTCAGTTCTTCCTTGATGTCCGGACGACCAGCGGCCGCCAGCAGGGTTGGGAACCAGTCCATGTGGTGCACGATTTCGTTGCTCACAGAACCCGCTTCGATTTTGCCAGGCCAACGCACCATGGATGGCACACGCCAGCCACCTTCGTAGTTGGTGTTTTTCTCACCAAAGAACGGAGTGGAGGCTGCATCCGGCCAGGTGTTGTAGTGTGGGCCGTTGTCGGTGGAGTAGTGCACGATGGTGTTGTCTGCGATGCCCAGCTCGTCCAGCAGGTCCAGCAGTTGGCCAACATGCATGTCGTGTTCGATCATGCCCGCAGAGTATTCATCCAGCGTTTTGCCGGTGATCTGGTTGGCTTTCTCCCGCATGGTCTCCTGCACGTGTGTGCGGAAGTGCATACGTGTACCGTTCCACCAAACGTAGAAAGGTTTGCCCTGATCATTGGCGCGTTTGATGAAGTCGATGGCTGCCGCCAGCGTTTCCTCATCAACAGTTTCCATACGCTTCTTGGTCAGCGGGCCGGTGTCTTCAATCTCGCCATCCGCAGAAGACTTGATCACACCGCGTGGGCCAAAGGCTTCGCGGAAAGTGCGGCCATCCGGCAGCACGGTGTCGCCTGGATAGTCGACGTTCTCAGGCTCTTCTTCGGCATTCAGGTGGTAGAGGTTGCCAAAAAACTCATCAAACCCGTGGTTTGTCGGCAGGTGCTCATCCTTGTCGCCAAGGTGGTTCTTGCCGAACTGACCGGTCAGATAACCCTCAGATTTCAGCAGGCCCGCAATGGTTGGATCTTCTTCCTGCATGCCAAGCTCGGCGCCCGGCAGGCCAACTTTGGACAAACCGGTGCGGAACACGGATTGGCCCATGATGTAGGACGCACGACCGGCGGTACAGGATTGCTCACCATAGTAGTCTGTGAAGATCATACCTTCGTTCGCCACACGGTCGATGTTGGGCGTGCGGTAGCCCATCATGCCCATGGTATAGGCGGAGATATTGGACTGACCGATATCGTCACCCCAGATGACCAGAATATTAGGTTTATCTTGCGCTGATACAGCTGTTGCAACTGTTGTTAGAACTGCTGCGACCGTCGATAGCGCCCTGACGGTCTTAAGCGGCGATAATGGCATCGCTCTGAACTCCCTAAATAAAACGCACCCGCAAACCAAGAAACGGAGATTTCAAGAAAAAGTTCAAAAAAATCAGGCAGGTGCAACGCGCGAGAGAGTCGTTGATAAGCTTCTGATTGTCAAACGAAATATCTGAAAGCTGAGGTAAGGAATACAACCACTAGACGCATATTTTCGCCAATCAAATCAACCAAACCACAAGAAACACACGCCAAATGGTTGTATTACTTGGCGCGGAAGAGGCTGTCGGCTTGTAGAGTCTTACGAATTGATCTCGGCAAAACGCGCCGTCAAATGAGCGGCTTCTTGCTCAAGACTATAGGGGGTGTTCAGGATAAACATGCCCGACCCAATCATCCGGTGCCTTTCACGCGCCGCCGGAAAGCTAACTTCGTGATGCAGGACTTTGGGAAAGTTCTTGCCTTTGAGCGCTGCGATCATCGGCTTGTGCAAACCGTCGCGCAAAATCGGATACCAGAGCGCGATCACGCCCACGTTCCACTTCCGGTGCACATGCGCGATCATATTGGGTAAGGTCTTGTAATCGCTTTTGATCTCATAGCTGGGGTCAATCAAAAGCACACCGCGACGAGGTGTCGGCGGGCAAATCCCCATGACCGTCTCATAGCCGTCTTTTTGATGCACCTTCGCACCGCTGCCGCGCATCGCGCCGCGCAGGGCCTCTGCTTCCTGAGGATGCAGTTCGCAAAACTGCAACGTATCCTCTGCCCGCGTCAGTGCTGCTGCCAGTGCAGGCGAGCCCGGATACGCCTGTACACCATGCTTGGCCCGCACCGCCGCCAGCGCCCGCATGTAGGGATGATCTGCGCCAAACCAGTCTTCCGCACGCCCAATCCCGGCTTCGGCTTCTCCGGTCTTCACCGCCGCCTCAGCGTTAAGTTGATAGACCCCGCGCCCCGCATGGGTTTCCAGATAGCTCATGGGTTTTGGCTTTTGCCCCATATAGTCGAGCATCACAGCCAGCAGCGCGTGCTTTTGCACATCTGCCAGATTTCCGGCGTGGTAAATATGTTGGTAAGACAGCATGACGCCCTCTTTAGACGACACGCCCAGCTTTGCCCAGAGACAGCATTCGGCAGCGCGTCAAGCCCAGCTTCCGCAAGGCAGGCGATCATGAAAGCGGCCAGAAATCACTCTGACAACCAGCCAAATCCCTCCAATTTGAGAGAACTTCCGCTCTCAGCATTTTCTTGCACACAAAAAACCGAAATTTGGCAAAAACACACTGAAATATAAGCGCTTTTTTGCTTGAAGTTGCGTCAATTCATCTCTGCTTGCCACCTCTCGCCGGAACCATGCAAAGAGAAAGGACTGCACATGGGACAGGCAAGTAGCTTTGAGCGACAAATGCTCGAACTGATCAACGAGGAACGCACAAAAGCCGGATTGAATCCGTTGCGCCTGAACACGCTACTAAATGAATCCAGCGAAGATCATACGAAATGGATGATGGAGACAGGTACGTTTTCGCACGCAGGTGAAAATGGGTCCAACGTCACAGATCGCATCGATGCGACAGGATACCCTCTGGAAGGCACTTGGGGGACAGCAGAGAACATCGGCTGGCAATCCGAACGCGGCGCACCAAGCATCGAGGATGATGTGCGGCAGGTTCACGAGGGGCTGATGAACAGCCCGGGGCACCGCGCAAATATTCTTAATCCGGACTTCACCGAAATCGGCATCGGCATCGAACGCGGCAATTTTCGCGGCTACGACGCTGTGGTCGTGACACAGAACTTTGCCCGCACGGACGGTGACACATCCGGATCCGTCGAACCGGAGACCACTCCCGCGCCCGAACCGGCCCCAGAGCCGACACCAGAACCAACACCTGCGCCTACACCGGAACCCACACCCGAGCCTACGCCAGACCCTTCTCCGGAACCAGAACCGGAGCCGAAGCCCACTCCGGAACCTGTGCCGGAACCGGAACCAACGCCTGAGCCAGCGCCCGAACCGACACCAGAGCCGCAGCCTGAGCCGCAACCTGAGCCTATGCCAGAGCCGACACCGGAACCAATACCTGAGCCTGCACCGGCGGTCGCGGTATCCGGCTTCGCCTATGGCACAAGAGGTGACGACACCCTGACAACAACCGGGTCTTGGAACATGGTTTTCACCGGTCGCGGCGATGACACGGTGATCGGGCAGGATGGCTTTGACTACCTCAACGGCGGTAAAGGCGATGACATGCTGCTTGGCGGCGGCGGGAATGACTTCCTGATGGGCGGTCGCGGCGATGACAATCTGGATGGCGGAACCGGTCGCGACTATCTCGTGGGCGGTGCTGGTGACGACATGATGACAGGAGGCACCGGTGCCGATGTCTTCATATTTGCCAAAGGCGACGACACCATCAGCGACTTCACCGCCGGCGAAGACACGCTCCTGCTCAGCGCCAGCCTCTGGAGGGGCGGAGAAAACCCACTGTCAGCCTTCGCAGACAACGTCACAATCGAAGACGGGAACGCTGTGATTGACTTTGGCGCAGGCAACACGCTGACCCTAACCGGCGTCACCGACACCTCCGAACTGGATGTCTACGGCATGTTCTGCTGAGAACGCCTTTTCCTTAGCCGCAAGGTGCCTTTTGCGCGCCCCTCACCTGCCGGAGCCCCACTCCGGCAGGTCTTTGCGTTACAACCAAAGCGACCTATTCCAGCGCAAGCAAACCCAGCGACAACACCGCTTGATTGTTCCAGGTCTCAGGGGTAGCGTCCCCGCATGTTTGAATTTCTTCATCTCGTCGTTCTGGAACGGCACAGCGCCCACCGCAGAAAGCGCTTTGCCGGATAGCTGCGCCTCATTCTCACGTCTTAAAACACAACAGAATGAAGCTTTTCAGATGACTGAATTCACGGAAATTCCCGTCCTTGATCTTGCACCGTTGATGGCCGGTGGTGACACGCGCAAACTTGCTGCTGATTTTGCCATAGCTTACGGCGAAACCGGCTTTGGCTATGTGATCAACCACGGCATCGACCCCGCGTTGCGCGCCGCTGTTTTTACGGCTTCAGAGCGGTTTCACGCGCTGCCTGAGGCGCAAAAACAGGCCATTGCGCTGAACCACAGCCATCGCGGCTATATCGCAATCAACACCTCCACCGATGTCAATTCCGATCTGGCCGAGGTGACAAAACCCAACCAATCGGCGTCTTTCATGATGATGCGCGAAGATGCCGCCGCGGACCCGGAGGTTTATCTGTCAGGCCCGAACCAATGGCCGGAGCTCGCGGGTTTTCGCGAGGCTTGTGAAGCCTATGCCGCCGCGATGACGGCGCTTGGCCAGAAACTCATGGCGCTGGCACTGGAAGCCATCGGCGTGACAGATTGCAGTATTCTCGCGGCCTTTGATACGCCAACCCTATGGCTGCGCCTCTTGCATTACCCCCCGCAACCACCGCAGGCGCCAGAGGATCTGTATGGCTCTGCCCCGCATAAAGACTTCGGCTGTCTGACCCTTCTGGCACAGGACGATGTGGGGGGCTTGCAGGTCCAGACACCTGCCGGAAGCTGGGTCGACGCGCCGCCGTTGGATAACGCCTTTGTCGTCAATGTCGGGGATATGCTGCACCGAATGTCAAACGGCAAACTCCGGTCGACACCGCACCGGGTGATCAACGCCTCCGGCCGCGAGCGCTACTCGGTGCCCTTCTTCTTTGATCCGCATGTGTCCACCAACATCGCACCGCTTCCCGGCACAGGCCCCGCCAAATTTGAGCCGCTCAATTTCGGTGACTTTCTGAAGAGCGAGCTCGAAGCAGGCTATGAGGCCCATCAAGGCGCAGAAGCCGCATCATAGCGGCTCCCTCTGTCTGGTGGCAGGGCCTCCCTTGCCGCCAACCACAGCTCCAAGCCCCTAAACTCAGGCCGCAAATCTCGGCCTCCCCTGCTCATCAGACCGGCACCGGGCCCGCTTCCACGGCAGAATGTCGCCTTTGCTTCAACCGAGGCCTTTAATAAAGCGTAACCACTTCCTATAAGAAGGCGCCTGCGCTCCGTAAGAGAGTCGCGCACGAAGGGAATTTCTGGGGAACGAAATCATATGCTGGGAAATTTGGGCGGCCTGTTTACATCTGACATGGCTATCGACCTTGGGACGGCGAACACGCTGGTCTATGTCAAAGGAAAAGGCGTCATTCTCAGTGAACCCTCTGTGGTGGCCTATCACGTCAAGGACGGCGTGAAGAAAGTCCTCGCCGTGGGTGAAGATGCCAAGCTGATGCTGGGCCGCACGCCAGGCAGCATTGAGGCCATCCGCCCGATGCGTGACGGTGTGATTGCAGATTTTGACACCGCCGAAGAGATGATCAAGCACTTCATCCGCAAGGTGCATCGCCGTTCCACCTTCTCCAAGCCCAAGATCATCGTCTGCGTGCCACATGGCGCCACTCCGGTTGAAAAGCGCGCGATCCGTCAATCCGTGCTCTCCGCAGGCGCGCGCCGCGCCGGCCTGATTGCAGAGCCAATTGCCGCAGCGATTGGTGCGGGCATGCCGATCACCGATCCAACCGGCAACATGGTCGTCGACATCGGCGGCGGCACCACCGAGGTGGCCGTTCTGTCGCTGGGCGACATCGTTTACGCGCGCTCCGTGCGCGTGGGTGGTGACCGCATGGACGAAGCCATCATCAACTACCTGCGCCGCCAGCAGAACCTGCTGATCGGTGAAAGCACAGCAGAACGCATCAAAACCTCCATCGGCACAGCGCGTATGCCTGACGATGGCCGGGGTGCGTCCATGCAAATTCGGGGCCGTGACCTTCTCAACGGCGTCCCAAAAGAGACCGAAATCAGTCAGGCACAGGTTGCTGAGGCCTTGGCTGAACCGGTACAGCAAATCTGCGAGGCAGTCATGACCGCTCTCGAAGCCACCCCGCCTGATCTCGCAGCCGACATTGTGGACCGTGGCGTTATGCTCACCGGCGGCGGCGCGCTGCTGGGGGATCTGGATCTTGCACTGCGCGAACAAACCGGCCTGGCCGTGTCCATCGCCGATGAAAGCCTCAACTGTGTGGCCATGGGCACCGGCAAAGCGCTGGAATACGAAAAACAGCTGCGCCACGCGATCGACTACGACAGCTGATCTTTTGCAAAGCATCTGCCGGTTTGGCCTATGCCGACCGGCGGTGTAGCATAGGGCTGATCCCAAGGCATCGGAGGCATCTTGGCCAGAGACCGCAATCAGGGCGAGGATTTTTCCGCACCGCTTCGGCGGCTCATTCTGGGTGTCATCCTGCTGCTCCTGCTGGGCATCTTTCTGGTCTGGCGCATCGACAGCCCGCGCGTAGAGCGTTTCCGCGCACAAATCACCGATGCTGTTGTACCCAATTTCGACTGGGCTATGGCCCCTGTCACCGGCACCGTGAACCTGCTGCGCAACTTCCAGAGCTATCAGCGCATTGCAGAGCAAAACCGCGAACTGCGGCGCGAACTTCAGCAGATGAAAGCCTGGAAAGAAGCCGCCATCCAGCTGCGTCAGGAAAACGCGCGCTTGTTGGATCTCAACAACGTGCGCCTTGATCCTCAGCTCACCTATGTGACCGGCGTCGTGCTGGCAGACAGCGGCTCGCCATTTCGGCAGTCCGTCCTTCTGAACATCGGCGCACGGGACGGCATCGTAGATGGCTGGGCCGCAATGGACGGGATTGGCCTTGTGGGCCGCATCTCCGGTGTGGGGCGGTCGTCCTCCCGCGTGATGCTTTTGACCGACAGCTCCAGCCGCATCCCCGCCCGCATCCAGCCTTCAGGCCAAACCGCCCTGATCGTGGGTGACAACTCCGTTGCACCACATGTGGATTTTCTGGAAACCCCTGATCTGGTGCGCCCCGGCGACCGGGTTGTGACTTCCGGCGATGGCGGGGTCTTTCCCGGGGGTCTGCTGATTGGACAGGTGGCAACAGATCCAAGCGGTCGCCTGCGTGTGCGGCTTGCGGCAGATTATGAGCGGCTCGAATTCCTGCGGGTGCTGCGCCACCACGGTCAGGAAACGCCGGACACCACTGGCACGCTCATCTCTCCGCTGACGCCGGAAGTCTTCGTGGAGGAGACCGATGGCTGATGCAGCGCAATCCCGCAAATGGGTGATGCGCGGTGTCTTTGCGCTGTTGTGCCTGACCCTGATCTTTGCACAGCTCCTGCCTCTTGAAACCACACCGCGCCGCTGGGCAGGTCCTGACTTTCTGGTTGTGCTCACCCTCGTCTGGTCTGTGCGCCAGCCCGATTACACCCCCACATGGCTTGTGGCGCTGGTGTTTTTGCTCGCGGACTTCCTGCTGTTGCGCCCGCCGGGGCTTGCGGCCGCAATTATGGTTCTGACCGTCGAAGCGCAGCGCAGCCGCGCCTTCCGCCTGCGCGAGGCCACCTTTGCCTATGAGTGGCTCACGGCGGCCGCCTTTATGTTGCTGATCGCTGTTGGATATCGCGTGATCGGGGCGATCATGCTGTTGCCGCAGCCTTCACTCGGACTTATGCTCATGCAGGTGATCATGAACATCGCCGTATATCCCGTTATTGTGGTGCTCTCGCACTTTCTCTTCGGCATCCGACGCACCCATGCGCAGGATGGCGGATTAGGGGCAAACTGATGCGCAAAACGCCAACCGAGATCAACGAAGTCCACACCCGGTTTTCCCGCCGCTCCCTGCTTTTGGGCGGCAGCATGGCCGCCTTCATGACCGGCCTCGGCTTCCGCATGCGCCATTTGCAACTTGATCAGGCCGATGAATACCGTCTGCTCGCCGAAGAAAACCGTATCAACATCCGCCTGATCCCTCCGGCACGCGGCGAGATATTTGACCGCAACGGCATCCTGCTTGCCCGAAACGAGCCCTCCTATCGCATCATCCTCGTGCCAGAGGACACAGACGACGTCGACCGCGTGATCGCCAAATTGGCCACGCTGGTGGAGCTCGATCCGGACGAGCTTGACCGCGCCATGACCGAAATGCGCCGCTCGCCGCCCTTCCTGCCGGTCACGATTGCTGATCGCGTTAGCTGGGAGGAGCTGTCCCGCGTCGCCGTCAACACCCCCGCCCTACCCGGCATCACGCCAGAGGTGGGTTTGTCGCGCTACTACCCGCTCAAAGGCGATCTGGCCCATGTGCTCGGATATGTTGGCCCGATTTCGGACTATGACCTTTCCAAGATCGACAACCCTGACCAACTGCTGCGCATCCCGCGCTTTCAGATTGGCAAAGTCGGTCTTGAAGGCCGCATGGAAGACGATCTGCGTGGTGCTGCCGGAACAAAGCGGGTCGAAGTCAACGCCGTGGGCCGCGTCATGCGTGAGTTGGACCGACGTGAAGGCGAACAGGGTGACGACGTCCAGCTGACCATCGATCAGGATCTGCAGTCCTATGCGCAGGCCCGCCTTGGCGAAGAAAGCGCTGCTGCGGTGGTGATGGACTGCCAGACCGGTGATCTTCTGGCGGTTGCCTCAGCGCCGACATTTGACCCCAATCTCTTTGTGCAGGGTATCTCGGTGGCCGACTATGGCCTGCTCACCAACAACGAATACCGCCCGCTGGCGGCCAAATCCGTGCAAGGCACCTACCCGCCCGGCTCCACCTTCAAGATGATCACGGCGCTGGCTGCTCTGGAAGCGGGCATCGTCGGGCCGGAAGAAACCGTCTGGTGCCCGGGGCATTTGTCTGTCTCCAATCGGCGCTTCCACTGCTGGAAACGCGCAGGCCACGGACACGTGAACCTTTCCCAAGCGCTACGCGAAAGCTGTGACGTCTATTTTTATGACCTCGCCGTTCAGGTCGGCATCGACAAGATTTCTGAAGTTGCCGCCAAGTTCGGATTGGGGGAGAAATATGATCTGCCCCTCTCCGGTGTGGCGCGCGGTCTTAATCCAACCCGCGACTGGAAGTCTTCTGTGCGCGGCGCGGATTGGGTGGTCGGCGACACGGTCAACGCCTCAATCGGTCAGGGCTTCGTGCTGACATCGCCACTACAGCTTGCTGTCATGACCTCCCGTCTGGCCACAGGCAAGGCGCTTTCGCCGCGTCTGGTGAAGTCCGTGAACGGTGTGGAGCAGCCCGCAGCAGAGGCGCCAGACATCGAGGTAAATCCCGTACACCTCAAAGAGGTGCAGCGCGGCATGTTCGCTGTTTCAAACAACCGCCGTGGCACCGCTTACGGCAGCCGCATCATCGAAGATCAATATCGCATGGCAGGCAAGACCGGCACCTCGCAGGTCCGCAACATCACTGCAGCAGAACGTGCCCGCGGTGTGACCCGCAACGAAGACCTGCCGTGGAACCGCCGCGACCATGCGTTGTTTGTGAACTTTGCGCCTTATGAGAACCCACGCATTGCCGTGGCGGTCGTGGTTGAACACGGTGGAGGCGGGTCCAAAGCCGCTGCTCCTATCGCGCGCGACATCACCCTGCAGGCGCTCTATAATGGCACCCCGCCGCTCACTGCTTATCCGGCAAAAGACCGCGAAAAGATCGAAGCGCAGCAGGAAGAGCTGCAAAAACTCGCACCAGGTCGGGAAATCACCCGCCGCAATCGGGCCTGATCCGGAACGCGCACGGACATGAGCTATCTAGAGTATAACGTCAAACATGTGCCCACCGGGTTTCGCAAGATTCTGCATCTGAACTGGGCGCTATTCCTGCTTGTGACCACCGTCGCGGGCGCGGGGTTTCTGATGCTCTATTCCGTAGCTGGAGGCTCTTTCCGCCCATGGGCAGAGCCTCAGATGAAACGCTATGTGCTTGGCGTTGCGGTGATGTTCACCGTTGCCATGGTGCCGATCTGGTTCTGGCGGTCCGTGTCCGGTTTTGCCTATCTTGTCAGCCTGATCCTTCTGGTCGCGGTGGAGGTCATGGGCAGCGTCGGCATGGGCGCCCAGCGCTGGATCGACCTTGGCTTTATGCGGCTCCAGCCCTCCGAACTTATGAAAATCACCCTCGTGATGTGCCTTGCCGCCTATTATGACTGGCTGCCCACCGAAAAGACTTCTCGCCTGATCTGGGTGATCCTGCCGGTCTTCCTGATCCTGCTACCGACTGCGCTTGTGTTGCGCCAACCAGACCTTGGCACCTCGCTTCTGCTGATCACCGGCGGCGCTATGGTGATGTTCCTTGCCGGTGTGCATTGGGGGTATTTTGTCACTGTTATCGGCATGGCTGTGGGGGTGGTTGTGGCCGTCTTCCAGTCCCGCGGTACCCCTTGGCAGCTTCTGAAAGACTACCAATACCGCCGCATTGATACATTTCTGGACCCCTCTCAGGACCCTTTGGGAGCTGGTTATCACATCACCCAGTCCAAAATCGCTCTGGGCTCCGGCGGCTGGACCGGACGCGGATTTATGCAAGGCACCCAGAGCCGGCTGAACTTCCTGCCGGAAAAGCACACGGACTTTATATTCACAACGCTGGCCGAAGAGTTCGGTTATGTAGGCGCGGTCACCCTGCTGTCGATCTATGGGCTGATCATTGTCTTCTGCATTGCCTCTGCCATTTCCAACCGCGACCGATACGCCGCCCTTCTGACACTTGGCATCGCCGGGGCATTCTTCCTGTTCTTCGCGGTGAATATGTCCATGGTGATGGGCCTTGCACCTGTTGTGGGTGTCCCTCTGCCTCTGGTGAGCTATGGCGGCTCTGCGATGCTGGTTCTGATGGTGGGCTTTGGCCTGATCCAAAGCGCCCATGTCCACCGCCCGCGCTAACACTCCGCCCCCTAGTCTAAGGCTTCTGCCGCAAAATATCGCGCATGAGGGCGATCACCGGGCGGCGCGCATCTCTGCGCCATGTCAGCAGGCCAACGTCACGGTAAGCCGCCCCCAACGGTACAAAATCCAGCTCTTCCTGATAGCGGGCGAGCCCGGCCCATTTTGGCAAAACCGCCTGCCCCAACCCATCCGCCACCATCTGCGCGATGATCTCCACCGCATCCATTTCGCACAGAATGCGCGGGGCCGGATCGTGGGCTTGCAGCGCTTGCCAACACAAGGCACCACCCCAAGCCGTGCGCTTGTAGAGGACATAGGGCAGTGATTTTTGCGCATCGCGCGGCCGCAAAAGTCCGACAGGTTGGCGCGCAAGCCGCTCAAACGTCATGGTTTTGGGCAACGCGAAAGGCGGCGCCACGATCAGCGCCGCATCCAGATGCCCATCGACAAACTTCCCGTAAATTTCATCTGATGGCGCCGGGATCAGCGACAGCGCCACCTCTGGCGCATGCACTTCCAGCGCGCTGACAAGCTGCGGGCCAAAATCACTCAGCGCTGTGGACACCGCCCCGAGCCGCAACGTGCCACGCAGCTGCTCGGCATTTAGCTTCGCCGCCAAACCAGCATGCAGCGCCACCATCTGGCGCAGATCCGTCAACAGCGCCTCACAATCCGGCGTCGGTGCCATCTGCCGCCCCGCCCGCACCAACAAAGGTACCGACAGCTCAGCCTCAAGCGCCGCCACCCTCTGTGACACAGCTGCTGCCGTGATCCCAAGCCGCCGCGCCGCCCCCGCAAGCGAGCCTTCTTCCACAGCCGCAAGCAAGGTTTCCACAAATCTAACATCCATAGAAAACCTTATGTCTGAAGAAATAAAAACAAGCTACCGTAAGCCTCTTTCATCTTTTACCCAGAGACCAGATCCCTATTCTCTTGCGCAAAGGAGCGCCTCAAATGAGCATTTTTCATCTGGCCTTTAACGTCCGCGACCTTGATCACGCGCGCGCTTTTTATGGCGACCTGCTGGGCTGTGCAGAGGGACGCAGCACCGAAACCTGGGTGGACTATAACTTCTTTGGTCATCAGCTCTCGCTGCATCTTGGCGAACCCTTCGCCACGGCTGCCACAGGCCATGTGGGCGAGCATCTCGTGCCCATGCCCCACCTCGGTGTGATCCTGCCCAAAGCCGAGTGGGATGCATTGGCCACCAAACTGACCGAGGCGGGCGTCGAATTTGTGCTGGCGCCCTTCACCCGTTTTGCCGGAGAGCCGGGGGAACATAGCACAATGTTCTTCACCGATCCGTTCGGCAACCCGATCGAAATCAAAGGTTTTGCCGACATGTCCGGAGTGTTTGCCACATGATCAACGTTCTCTTCGCTGCCAAAGCTGACCGTTGGGCGGCCTATGAGCCCCACCTCAAGTCAGGGCTCGCGGCCGCCGGCCTAACGGCCGACCTGCGCACTGAATTTCCGCCAGAAGAGGTCGACTACATCATTTATGCCCCCAACAGCGCAGTGCAGGATTTCACACCTTACACGCGGCTGAAGGCCGTGCTGAATCTCTGGGCTGGCGTCGAAAGCGTGGTGGGCAACCCCACACTCAAAGCGCCCCTCGCCCGCATGGTGGATCCGGGCATGACGCAGGGCATGATCGAGTGGGTCGTTGGCCATGTGATGCGCCATCATCTTGGCATGGACCGCAATATTCTTCGCCAAGACGGCACCTGGGAGCCCCACATTCCTCCGCTGGCGCAAAACCGTCGGGTCACGGTCTTGGGCTTGGGAGAATTGGGCAGCGCATGCGCAACCAAGCTCAGCCAATTGGGCTTTGACGTTGCTGGCTGGAGCCGCCGCCCCAAGGACGTGAAGGGCGTGACATGTCTCGCAGGTGAGGATGGCCTGACCGCAGCGCTTTCGCGCGCCGATATTCTTGTGCTGCTTCTGCCCAAAACCCCGGCCACGGAAAATCTTCTGGACGCCAAACGTCTCGCGCAGATGCCCGCAGGCGCGATGATCGTGAACCCGGGACGCGGTCAACTGATCGACGACGAGGCCCTGCTGGCCACCCTCAATAGCGGACATATCGCCCAGGCCACCCTCGATGTTTTTCGCATAGAACCCCTGCCCGCTGATCACCCCTATTGGGCTCATCCCAATGTGACGGTCACCCCCCACATTGCCTCAGAAACCCGCACAGAAACCGCCAGTCAGGTGGTGGTGGAAAACATTCGGCGCGGCGAAGCTGGCGAGCCGTTTCTGCACCTCGTGGATCGCGCGGCCGGGTACTGAGCGCAGATTTATTCAGGCTTAGATCCAATGTTATCCCGGCGGTGAAGGGGCCAGCCCCTCTGCCACAGCAAGCTGTGGCATTCACCCCGGAATACTTTGGGCAAGAGGAAAGGCGCGTTTAGCGCAGACGGGGCGGCGCATCCGGGTCGCTGCCCGGCGCAACCGGTTTATATTCCTGCGCTTTTGGCGGTTCGGGCAAATCAAACCGCAGACCGGATTTGGCGAGTTGCGCCGCCACCGGATCTTTGGCGGCAAAAAAGCCCACATCCAGCGATCCGGCTTCAATACCGGAGAACGTCAGCGCTTCGTTCACGGCTTTGGCCAACGCCCCTTCTGATCCGGGCAGCGTGTCCACAAACCCAAGCATGTGGGATCGGCTGCCATTCTCATAGGTGGTGCCAACCAGATAGGCCATTTTGGCAAGCCCTGCAGCCGTGGACAGCTTCATGTCCAAAGCGGTGATCAGATGTTCCGGCAAACCTGCTGGCGGCGCAAAGCTCTCCACCTTGGCTTCCACCTCATCTGGCGCATGGGTCAGCGTGTCAGACAACCAGCCCAGCGCCTCTCCCGGAATCAAGATCGACGACGGCGCCACCTCCGGATTCACGGCCAGTCCAATGCCTTGATCAGCCAGCATGGTGGCAATGATCCGGCCTGAGAGCGCCGCATAAGGGGCCACGCGGCCAACAAATTCCGCCAGACGCTCTTCGGTGTCAAACACCAGCACAAAGCGCGCATCAGACGTTTCAAAGATTTCCGGGGCGATGCGATCCCCTTCAGGCTCTTTTTCCAAAAGAAGGAACAGCTCTGCATCCGCCAGCCGTTCATAGAACCTCAGCCGCGCCCCGTCATCCTGCGGGGCCGCTTCCATGGCCATATGGGCCTGATCCAGTGGGGTCATATCGCTCACGCCAGAGCCTCCTTGATACGGGCCTGCACACTGGGCAACAGCTCCTCAGCAAACCACGGATGTTTCTTCAGCCATGCCGTATTGCGCCAGGACGGATGAGGCAAGGGGTAGACGTCCGGCGCATGGTCGCGCCACTGCGTCACCGTATCGGTCACGCCGGTTTTCACACCCAGATGCCACTTCTGCGCGTAGCCCCCGATCACCAGCGTCAAAGGCACCTCTCCCAGCGCCTCCATCACCTGATGCCGCCAAGTTTTCGCGCATATGGGCGGCGGAGGCAGATCACTGCCTTTGGCGTTGTAGCCCGGAAAGCAGAACGCCATCGGCACAATCGCCACCTTTGATTGGTCGTAAAACACATCCGCCCCAATCCCCATCCAGTCCCGCAGGCGATCACCTGACGGATCGGTAAAGGGCTTGCCACTTTCATGGACCCGCGCCCCCGGCGCCTGACCGACAACCAGAATGCGTGCGCCGGGCTGAAACCAGGCCACCGGCCGCGGCGCATGCGCAGTGGCAGTCTTGGCAAAGCGTTCCGCGCAGATCTGGCAGGCTCGAATATCTTCAATCAATTGCATAGGTTTAGGGATAGCCGCTGCAGCTTATTTCGACAATATTCGAAATAAACCTTGCACGAAGGTTTTATTTCGATATTTTTAGAAATATGAAACACACTGATCCCTCCGATATCTCTCTAGAGATTGCCGCCTCCACCTTTGCCGCCCTTGGCTCTGAGCAACGGCTGGCCGTACTGCGCTACTTGGTGCGCGCGGGCACAGATGGCCTGTCCATTGGCGAGCTTGGAAAACGCACCGGCGTCACCGGCTCCACCCTGACCCACCATATGAAGATCCTCGCCCAAGCCGGGCTTGTGACTCAGGAAAAGCAAGGCCGTTCAATTATTTGCGCCGCTGTTGCTTATGACGCGGTACGCGATCTCTCGGCGTTCCTCCTCAAAGAATGCTGCGCCGACAGCCCCAGCCCAGATAAGGACCACCCCCATGGCTGACCTCACGCAAACACCCTCACCGCTGCGCCGCCAGTTGGCGCGGATCGACGCCGCATGGGCCGCCAGCGCAGTGATCCTGCCCTTGGTTGCCCTCTTGGATTGGCCGCAATTCCTGCCAACAGTGATCTTTACCAAGAACGCGCTGCTGCACACCGCGCCTTTCATTCTGTTTGCGGTATTTGCCATTGGCTATCTGAAGGCGACCGGGGCGGAGAACCTGCTCGCCAAAGCCTTTGAAGGGCGCGAGACCCGCATGATTTTCTTCGCAGCCCTGCTCGGAGGCCTGTCGCCTTTCTGCTCTTGTGAGGTGATCCCCTTCATCGCAGCACTCTTGGCCGTCGGCGCGCCGCTGTCAGCAGTTATGGCCTTCTGGCTGGCCTCCCCGCTGATGGATCCGGCCATGTTTGCCATCACCTCCGGCACGCTGGGTTATGAATTTGCCATAGCCAAAGCGCTCTCAGCCATTGGGCTCGGGCTTCTGGGCGGCTTTGGCACTATGGTGCTGAAATCCACGCCTGTTTTTACAGACCCGCTGCGTGAAAAACCTCAGGTAGGTGGCTGTTGTGGCGTACAAAAGCCCTTCTCCGGCAAGCCCGAGTGGAAGTTCTGGCAAGACGCCGACCGCCGTGTGACCTTTCGTGAAACCACGCTTGAAAACGGCCTCTTTCTGCTGAAATGGCTGCTGCTGGCCTATGTGATTGAGGCGATGATGATCCACTATGTGCCCGCAGAATGGATCGCAGGCATTCTGGGCGGCGAGGGTTTCATGCCAATCCTTCTGGGCGCTCTGGTCGGCGCACCGGCTTACCTCAACGGCTACGCCGCCGTGCCGCTGGTCGCTGGTCTGGTGGAGCAAGGCATGTCCAACGGAGCGGCGATGTCCTTTGTGATTGCGGGCGGCGTCAGCTGTATCCCTGCGGCCATCGCTGTCTGGGCCTTGGTCAAACCCCGCGTCTTTGCCGCCTATTTCGGCTACGCCATGCTTGGCGCGCTGATAGCCGGTTCCATCTGGCAAGCGGTCGCCTAGAGCCCACTTCCATCAAGACGATCTACCGGCTCTGCCCCTCGCGGCGCCGGTATTTTTCCCTCCCGCTGTCAGCCCCCGCTGGCGCGCCTTCACAACTGTGCGAAATCCGCTGCAGTTTTATGTGTTTATTGCCCAATTCTTGCCGCAGATAGTTGCTAATAGACATCACAATCCTCCATATTGGAGCAAATCGCCGACAGAGCGTTAACAATCATGCGCTATACTTACCCAAGTATACGCACATTTGAGCAGTACCGGGAGCAGTCGATGCTCGAGTTCGACAACGTGAGTAAGTCCTTCTGGACGGGCACACAGCGCAAGGTCATCCTTGAGCAGGTGTCTTTTCGCGTGGAGTTGGGCAATTCTCTCGGCATTCTCGCGCCCAATGGCACCGGCAAAACCACTCTGATCAATATGATGGCTGGCTTGGAGAAACCCGATGAGGGTGTGATCCGCCGCGAATGCCGCATCTCCTTCCCGCTTGGGTTTATGGGCGGCGTGGTGAACAAACACACCGCCGTGGAAAACAGCCGCTATATCGCGCGCCTTTACGGTCTTGATCCAGACTATGTGGAGGCCTTCTGCCGCTGGCTCTGCAATCTGGGTGAATATTTTGACCAGCCGCTGGGGACCTATTCCTCCGGCATGCGCTCGCGCTTTACCTTCGCGCTAATGCTCGCGCTGGATTTTGATATGTATCTGATCGACGAGGGCATGCCCTCGTCAACCGATGTGGAATTCAACAAGAAAGCCGGTGATGTGCTGCGCGAACGCCTGCGCACCACCACAATTGTGATCGTGTCACACCAGCCCCAGGTGCTGGAAAAATTTGCGCGCTCAGCCGCCGTGCTGCTGAATGGCAAGCTCTATATGTTCGACACCTTGGAAGAGGCAAAACAGCTCTATGACTACCAAACCCAAGGCTAAGAAATTCCGTATCCGCCGGTCAGAGTCCCTTGACGCTCCAGCAGCAGGTGGCGCCCAGCCCAACGCCGCGCCGGGCGCCGCTCCCACGCGCCCGCCGGTTCAGGTGGTGAGGAAAGGGATGCATCAGGCAGGCGCCGCACAATCCGCCCCTGACAACAGCGCTGCTGCACCAACACCACAAGCCGCGCCTGAGCAGCCGACGCCACAGGGCGCAGAGGCTGAAATCGACGCAATCAAACGCGAAGGTCTGACAGGCCGCCAGTTGCGCATGGCCCGCCGCATGGCGCAAAAGAACGAATTGCCCGCAACATCGGATTATGACGCCGTGCGCGTGTTGCGCAACGCTGGCATTGATCCGTTCCAGCGTACCAACATGCTGGATCTGATGCCCACCTCCAAGGGTGAGAAAGCCCCTGCCGGTGGCCGCGTGCAACTCCCGCAAACCATGCCGATCGGCAAATCCACTCTGCCCTCCACCGAAACCATGTCGCCCTCAGAAATGCGGGCCCTGGAAATTGGGGAAATCCAGAAAGACATCGCGCGCCGTCGCCGCAAGCGTATGCTGCTCTTGCTGGCACGCCTGTCCGCTTTTGTGTTTCTGCCAACGCTGTTTGCTGGCTGGTATTTCTATTCGGTGGCCACACCGATGTATTCCACCAAATCCGAGTTCCTGATTTTGCAGGCCGACGCCGCAGGCGGCTCAGGTGGCATTGGCGGGCTGCTTTCGGGCACGCAATTTGCCACCAATCAGGACAGCATCGCCACACAAAGCTACCTCGCCTCCAAAGACGCGATGCTGCGGCTGGATGCGGATGAGGGCTTCAAAACGACCTTCAGCGAGCAAAACGTCGATCCAATCCAACGGCTGGACACAGACGCCTCCAATGAGGAAGCGTATAAGCTCTATAAGAAATACGTCAAAATCGGCTACGACCCCACCGAGGGCGTGATCCGCATGGAGATCGCCACTCCCGATCCGCAAACCTCCGCCCGCTTTGCCGAGGCGCTGATTGGTTATGCGGAACAACGGGTTGATGACCTTTCCCAGCGCAAGCGCGAAGATCAGCTGCGCGATGCCCGTGCCAGCCTTGAGCAGGCCAAAGCCGAACGGCGCGAGGCTCAGGCGGCCATGGTTGGCCTGCAGGAAACCACCATCCTTGATCCCGAAGGGGTGATCGCCTCCCTGCGCCAGCAAATCTCCAACGTGCAGATCCAGCTGCAGGAAAAAGAGCTGCAACTGGCCGCTCTTGAAGACAATGCGCGCCCCAATCAGGCACGTGTGGACGGTGTGCGCGGTGACATCCGCCGCCTCAACGCGCTCCTGGCGCGGCTGCAAAGCGAGATGACCGAGGCCACCCAAGGCGAAAGCTCTCTGGCCCAGCAGACCGCGCAAATCCAGATGGCGCAGGCCGATCTGGCCACCGCTGACCTGCTGATGCAATCCGCGCTGCAAACCCTCAAACAGACGGAGCTCGAGGCAAACCGCCAGGTGCGCTATCTCACCACGTCTGTTGTGCCCGTCGCCTCCGAGGATCCGTCTTATCCACGCAAGTTTGAAAACACGATCTTGGCCTTCCTGATCTTTTCAGGCATCTATCTGATGATCTCGCTCACAGCGTCCATCCTCAGAGAACAGGTATCTTCGTGATGAAACATGTAAACGTCGGCAATCTCACCATCGGCAACGATCTCCCGCTGACCGTCATCGCAGGCCCCTGCCAGCTGGAGAGCAAAGACCACGCCGAGATGATCGCCGGCACCATGAAAGAAGCCTGCGAGGCAGCCGGCGCGCAATATGTCTTCAAGGCCAGCTACGACAAGGCCAACCGCACCTCGCTTTCCGGCATTCGCGGTATGGGCATCGAGGCGGGCCTCGCTGTACTGGATGGCATCCGCAAGGATTTTGGCGTGCCCGTGCTGACCGATGTTCACACCGAGGAACAATGCGCCATCGCGGCTGAGGCCGTGGACATTCTGCAAATTCCCGCGTTTCTCTGCCGCCAGACAGACATGCTACTGGCAGCGGGCAACACCGGTGCGGCCGTCAATGTCAAAAAGGGCCAGTTCCTCGCCCCTTGGGAAATGGGCAACATTGTCACCAAGATCGAGAGCACCGGAAACACAAACATCCTGCTGACCGAACGCGGCACCTCCTTTGGCTACAACACCCTTGTGGCGGACATGCGCTCGCTCCCGCAGATGGCCAAAACCGGCTATCCCGTGGTGATGGATGCCACCCACTCCGTGCAACAACCCGGTGGTCAGGGCGGCAGCTCCGGCGGCCAGCGCGAGTTCGCACCGGTTATGGCTCGCGCCGCAGTGAGTATCGGAACCGCTGCTGTTTTCATCGAAACGCATGAAAATCCGGACACCGCCCCCTCTGACGGCCCCAATATGATCCCGCTGGATCAAATGGGCGCACTTGTCACCTCCCTGATGCAATTTGATGCTTTGGCAAAGGCCAACCCGATCTCGATCTGATCGTTTGCTCGCCCCTTTTGACGACCACGGACCACATTTTATTAGAGAGACTTTGAAATGATGAAACCGATTGCCGACGTGCGCCCCAACACTTGGGAATTTCTGCGCGACCCGATGATCAAGCCCACCGGCTTTCGCGAATATGACGCGCGCTGGCAATTCCCTGAAGAGATCAACTTACCGGGCATGACCGCGCTTGGCTTTGGTCTGGGCACCCAGATGCGCCGCCGCGGGATCGAGCCGGTGATCGCCGTGGGCAACGACTATCGCGACTACTCCGTGGCCATCAAAATGGCATTGATTGTGGGCCTCATGAAGGCAGGCATCCATGTCAAAGACATCGGCCCCGCGCTTTCGCCCATGGCCTATTTTGCGCAATTTCACCTGAACACACCTGCCGTGGCGATGGTGACCGCCTCCCACAACCCCAATGGCTGGACCGGCGTGAAAATGGGCTTTGAAAAGCCGCTCACCCATGGCCCGGACGAAATGGCCGAGCTGCGAGACATCGTGCTCAATGGTGATTTTGACGCCCATGATGGCGGCAAACATGAGGTCGTGGACGGTGTGCGTGAAGCCTATATCGACGATCTGGTGGGTGATTTCAAAATGTCCCGCCCGTTGAAAGTTGTCTGCGCCACCGGCAACGGCACCGCCGCCGCCTTTGCGCCGGAAATCTTCAAACGCATCGGCGTTGAGGTGGTCGAAAGCCATTGTGAGCTTGACTACACATTCCCCAACTACAACCCCAACCCGGAAGCCATGCTGATGCTGCACGACATGTCTGACAGCGTGAAGGCCTCCGGCGCCGATCTGGCGCTGGGTTTTGACGGCGATGGCGACCGCTGCGGTGTGGTGGATGACGAAGGCGAAGAGATCTTTGCCGACAAAGTCGGCGTGATCATGGCCAAAGATCTGGGCAAGATCTATCCCAACGCAACCTTTGTGGCTGACGTAAAATCCACCGGCCTTTACGCGGCAGACCCTGATCTGCTCGCCACCGGTGCCAAAACCGACTACTGGAAAACCGGCCACAGCCACATGAAACGCCGTGTGCATGAGCTTGGCGCGCTGGCGGGCTTTGAAAAATCCGGCCACTACTTCCTCGCCGAGCCAATTGGCCGAGGATACGACTGCGGCATGCGCGTCGCAGTTGAGGTTTGCAAAATGCTTGATCGCAACCCGGACATGAAGATGTCTGACCTGCGCAAGGCCCTGCCCAAAACCTGGTCCACCCCCACCATGTCGCCCTATGCGGCTGACACCGAGAAATACGACATTCTTGAACGTCTGGTGGAGAAGCTTGTTGCCAAACATGAGGCTGGTGAAACCGTCGCTGGCCGCGCCATCAAAGAGGTGGTCACCGTCAACGGCGCCCGCGTCATTCTCGACAACGGCAGCTGGGGCCTTGTGCGCGCCTCTTCAAATACCCCGAACCTTGTGGTGGTGATTGAAAGCGCCGAAAGCGAAGCAGAAATGCGCGCCATCTTTGCCGACATCGACGCGGTGATCCGCACCGAGCCCGGTGTTGGCGACTACGACCAAAGCATCTGACGCGCACCTGCTACGCATCACCAACAAAACAGAAATCCCGGGCCACATCGCCCGGGCTTTTCTCATGGTTCTCATTCCTGCAATATCCCGGGGTGGCCACATCCCTGATGTGGCAGGGGCAGCGCCCCTAAACGCGCTACTCTTCCTCAGGCACATACTCCAGAATATCGCCAGGCTGACAGCCCAAATGCGCGCAAATCGCCTCCAGCGTATTAAACCGGATGCCCTTCACCTTGCCCGATTTCAACAGGCTCAGGTTGGTTTCCGTCAAACCAATCGCCTGCGCCAGTTCGCGCGAGGTCATTTTGCGTTTGACCAGTTCAAGATCGAGGTTGATGCGTATGGGCATGCGGCCTCCTACAGGAACTGGCTGTTCTCGTCAGCAATTTCTTGCGCCTGATTGAGAGATCGGCTGATCGCAAAGAAAACCGCCGCGAGCACTAGAAAAACCACGTCGATATCAATGTCGATATATTCAATCTCCGGCCGCAACGCCTTTTCCAGATGGGCGCTCAAAACCACGGGTTGCATGGCGACATTGAGCGCGTTGAGCAACCAGAACCCCAAAAACGCCCAGGCACACAGCCGCAGATGTTGCCCCATGCGGGAGAAATCCTGCGGATCGCGTAGCATCAAAATCCGGTCCAGCGCCCCAAACCCCAACCCAAGGCTGAACAGCGCAGGCCACATCATCGTCATTCCCACAATCAGCGCCCAATGCGGCGGCACCGCCATGTCAAGGGGCAGATCAAACGTGTCCGCCAGCATCTCCGCATGCCCCATAAAGGCACCGATCCACAAAACCGACCACCCGAAGGTGAAATAAACAAGGGTGATCAGCATGGCGAGGCGGGCGACTAATTTCATGTTTTTGCTCCCAAAGTTATTGCCCTTCAGTAATTCAATTAAGCTAAACATGCAATCTTTTACGCAAAACATAAAACTTTCATCTTGAATTGAAAAACGACTCCTCTTAGGTAGCCGCCATCAAGACGAACCGATTTTCGAAAAAGGAATGAATGATGACCAACCGCAAACTGTCCCACAACGCATTGATCGCCTGCCTGTGTTCTGCCATGGCGCTTGGCGCCTGCACGGCGCCTGTTGACCGCCCGCTGACGGTGGATGGCACCCGCAACGCGAATTTCAATGACGACTACGCAGAATGCCACACCCAGGCCGCGACATTCAAAGACGGCACCGGCACGGAATATGCCGCCACCGGCGCAGTTGTCGGCGGGTTGATCGGGGCGGCTGATGCGGATGATGCGCTCGAAGGTGCCGTTGTTGGCGCCGCCGTGGGCGGTCTTGTCGGCTCCGCCGAAGCTGCTTCAGAGCGCGAGCACACCCGCCGTGACGTACTGATCCGCTGCATGCAGAATCGCGGCCACAGCGTGATTGGATAACGCTTCCTCTTGGCTTACCTCGCCAATAAAAAGACCCGCGCCAGCCTCTGCCAGCGCGGGTCTTTTTGCTTTTATTGAAAAGCCTTAGGCGGCAAGACCGCGCCCCTTCAAAAGCGCTTCGACGCCAGGCAAACGCCCCCGGAACCGCTCATAAAGCTGCCCCGCATCCACCGATCCGCCGGTGGAGAGGATATGCGCTTCCAGCGCTTTGGCTGTGTCAGGATCAAAGGCGCTACCAGCCTCCTCAAAGGCCTCAAACGCATCCGCATCCATCACCTCAGACCACATGTAGCTGTAATACCCGGAGCTGTAGCCGTCCCCGGCAAAGACATGGGCAAAATGCGGTGTGGCGTGGCGCATGGTGATCGCTGCGGGCATGCCCAGCTCCGCCAGAACCTCGGATTGCTTGGCCATTGGATCCCTTGGCGCAGCCCCCTCATGGAACGCCAGATCCACCAAGGCCGAGGCGACATATTCCACCGTGGCAAACCCCTGATCGAAATTCGCAGCCCCCAACACTTTTTCCAGCATCTCTTCGGGCATCGCCGCCCCAGTCTCTGCATGTGTGGCGTATTCCGCCAGCACCTCTGGCACCTCCAGCCAATGCTCATAAAGCTGGCTGGGCAACTCCACAAAGTCACGCGCCACGGAGGTGCCTGAAATGCTCTCATAGGTCACATTGGACAACATCTGGTGCAGCGCATGGCCGAACTCATGGAACAGCGTGCGCGCATCATCATAGCTCAGGAGCGCCGGATCACCCTTTGCAAAATTGCAGACATTGATCACCACAGGCGCCTGTACCTCGGGGAATTTCGCCTGCGCCCGCATCGCGGAACACCAGGCCCCGGAGCGTTTGCTCCCGCGCGCAAAGTAATCGCCGATGAACACCGCAACATGCTCACCGTTGCGCGTCACATCCCAGGCCCGGCAATCTTCGTGATAAAGCGGCACATCCAGCTCTTTGAACTCCAACCCAAAGAGGCGGGTTGCACAGGCAAAGCTCGCTTCGATCATCCGATCAAGCTGCAGGTAAGGCTTGAGCGCTGCCTCATCCAGATCATGCTCCGCCTTGCGCCGCTTCTCCGCATAGTAGCGCCAATCCCAAGGGGCCAGATCACCGTTCACACCATCCGCATGCATCATTTCGGTCAGAACAGCCGCATCCGCCTCCGCGCGCGCTTTGGCTGGCTCCCAAACCGCCATCAACAGATCCCGAACCGCGCCGGGGGTTTTTGCCATCTCGGTCTCAAGCTTGTAATCCGCAAAGCTCGCGTAACCCAAAAGCTTGGCGCGTTCCTCACGCAGCGATAGGATCTCCGCAGAAATCTCACGGTTGTCAGTCTCACCGCCATTGGCCCCGCGCGCAGCCCAAGCCGCAAAGGCTTTCTCCCGAAGATCGCGGCGCGGTGAAAACTGCAGGAACGGCACGATCAGCGAACGCGACAGCGTCACAACAGGCCCGCCTGCCTCTTTCTCTTCCCCCGCCGCGCGCGCCGCATCCACCACAAAGTCTGGCAGCCCTTCCAGATCAGCTTCTGCCAACGGCATGAACCAATCGCGCTCATCCGCCAGAAGGTTCTGCGTGAACTCTGTCCCCAGAACAGCCAGTCGTGACTTGATCTCTTTCATGCGCGCATCCTCAGCGCCCTCAAGCACTGCACCGCCCCGCACAAAGCCGCGATGAGTCAGCATCAGCACCCGCTGCTGCTCTTCAGTGAGGTCCAGCGTGTCGCGCCCCTCCCAGATTGTATTGATCCGACCAAACAGCGCCTTGTTTGCGGAAATCTCCGCACTATGGGCTGCCAGCTTAGGAGAGAATTCCCGCTGCAAAGCCTCCCGCGCTGGATTGCTGTCCGCACCCGCCACTGTGAAGAACACAGAGAGCACCTTATCAAGCCCTTCGCCCGCGGCCTCCATCGCTTCAATCGTGTTGGCAAATGTCGGCGCCTCAGCGTTGTCGGCAATGGCCGCCACCTCATCTTTGTGCGCAGCAAGCGCCTCTTCAAAGGCGGGCGCAAAATCAGCATCAGAAATCTTGTCAAACGGCGCAAGTGCAAATGATGTGTCCCAGGTGGACAACAGCGGATTGGTCATATGGGAATCTCCTTTGGGCGCGATCTTAGCACCGCGTGCCGGGGCCGCAATCTCCCGCCACGGAGCGCACACAGGCCCTTTGCCACAATGGTTAACGCTGATTTTGTGCCGAAAATGACACCGACGCGTTATTGCCGCGGTACAGACGCGATACCGACGTGGATTTCAAAGGTTAACGCGCTCCGCAAGTCGGGCAATCTGCGCGGCGATTGAGGGTGATTTTGCGGGTCTCTCCCCACAGCGCATCATAGATCATCATCTCACCGCGCAACGCCGCTCCCGCTCCGGTAATGACCTTGATCGCCTCCGCTGCCATCATGGTGCCCACCACCCCAGGCAGCGGACCAATCACCCCCGCTTCGGCGCAGCTCGGTGCCAGTTCCGGCGCTGGTGCTTCTGGGAAAATGCACTGATAACACGGCGTTTTACGGGCCGTATCAAACACGCTGAGCTGCCCCTCCCACTGCGACAAAGCTCCAGAAATCAGAGGCTTGCCCTGCTCAACACAGACCTCATTCACAAGATAACGGGTGTCAAAATTGTCCGTACCATCCAGCACAAGATCATACTCGCCAATGATCTCCTCAGCATCGTCAACGGTCAGCCTGCGCGGATAAGGCACCACCTGCACAAAGGGGTTTTGCGCCACCATCGCCTCTGCCGCAGAGAGCACCTTGGGCGTACCAATGGCTTCATCCTTGTGGATCACCTGACGCTGCAGATTGGAGTTGTCGACCATGTCGTCGTCCACCACCCCAATACGCCCCACGCCCGCTGCCGCAAGATAGAGCAAAACCGGCGATCCAAGCCCCCCTGCACCGACCACCAAGACTTTGGCATCCTTAAGTTTTTTCTGCCCCAGCCCACCAATTTCACGCAGCACAATATGACGCGCATAACGGTTGAGTTCGGTGTCTGAAAACAGTTCCTGCGCCGCCTCTTCCTGCACTGTCTCGGCAGCCCGGGCCTCAGCTTTCACGCGCAGTTTCTGCAACATCGTGGAATAGGCCAACACCAGCGCCACCGCGCCGCCGATCATCAACCACATGGCTAGGCTGCCACCGGTGGCAATCGCGAGCGAATGGTCAGATGGAAACACCGCCTGCACGCCAATAACTGCCAGATATAAAACAAAAATCATGCTCCAACGGGCAGACTTCGGGGCGCCCATCAAAAGGCCAATCCCCCAAAGCATCGCTGCCATCGCCAGAACCAGCAGCATCAGCTCACCCCGGTGGAGCCAAAGCCACCCGTGCCGCGCTCAGTCTCGCTAAGCTCTTGATCCAATTCAAAATCTGCGACAACCACCGGTGCGACCACCATCTGCGCAATGCGCATGCCATGGCTGATCTCAATGGTTTCCAGCCCAGCGTTCAACACAATCACCCCAAGCGGGCCGCGATAGTCACTGTCAATTGTCCCAGGCGAGTTTGGCAATGTCAGGCCCTGCTTCAGCGCAAGCCCGGATCGCGGCCGCATCTGCACTTCATAACCCGTTGGTATTTCGAGAGAAAGACCCGTTGGAATCAGAGCACGCAATCCCGGTGCAAGTCGCAGCCCTGCGCGTTGTTCAGGCGGAAAATTTGCCCGCACATCCGCACCGGCCGCCCCACCTGTTTCATAAGACGGCAGGCCAACAGATTGATCCGCCCCGTCAAGCCACTTCAGCTTAATGTTCACGCGTCCCATGATCTTCTCATTCTTCAAATATCCCCGCCGGAGGCCGCGCGCCAGCGCGTCAGCCAACCAGTGTTTCCGCTATCCGGGCAGCCAATTTCTCGGCCACCTCAACTTTACCCATACGCGGCCAAGCCTCTGATCCCGCATCAGAAATCAAGGTCACCGCATTTTCGCTGCCGCCCATAATCCCTGTCGCAGGGCTCACGTCGTTGGCGACAATCCAGTCACATCCCTTACGGATACGTTTGGCGGTGGCGTTTTCGATCACATCATCGGTTTCCGCCGCAAATCCCACAACCAACGGTGGCCGCCCGTCGCCCATTTGGCTGACGGTTGCGAGAATGTCCGGGTTCTCTGCGAACGCCAGCACAGGCAATCCGCCTTTGGTCTTTTTTATCTTGCTGTCAGAAGCGCTTGCGACCCGCCAATCCGCCACTGCCGCACAGAATACGGCGGCATCAACCGACAGGTTCTGCTGTACTGCCGACAGCATCTCCTGCGCCGTTTCAACCTCGATCAACGTCGCGCCTTCTGGACGCGCCGCGTCCGCCGGACCGGTGACAAAGATCACCTCCGCCCCCAATTTTATGAGCGCCTGCGCGATCGCACTGCCCTGCGCACCAGACGAGCGGTTTGCAATGTAGCGCACCGGATCAATCGGCTCATGCGTCGGCCCTGAGGTCACCAGAATACGCCGCCCCTGCAGCGGCCCCTCGGCCATAACCTCCTGAACTGCCTGCACAATTTCCATCGGTTCAACCATGCGGCCGGGGCCAAACTCCCCGCAGGCCATATCCCCATCATTGGGGCCGACGAATGCAATCCCATCAGCCGTAAGCTGCCTCAGATTGCGTTGTGTCGCAGGGTGATCCCACATCCGGACATTCATCGCCGGTGCGACAAGAACCGGCGTGTCTGTCGCGAGCAGCAGCGTGGAGGCCAGATCATTGGCCATTCCCAGCGCCATTTTCGCCATCAGATCGGCGGTGCCGGGTGCGACCACGATCAAATCTGCCGAGCGGGACAGCTGGATATGCCCCATGTCGGCCTCATCGGTCAGATCAAAAAGATCCCGATAGGCCTTCTCTCCCGACAGTGAGGACACCGACAATGGCGTCACAAATTCTTCTGCGGCGCGGGTAAGCACCGGGGTCACCCAGGCCCCGCGCTCACGCAAGCGCCGGATCAGCTCAAGCGATTTGTAAGCCGCGATTCCACCTGCGATGATCAGAAGAATACGTTTGTCTGTCAGCATTTAGCAGGCCTTTCTGATGCCGGGTTGGCTCAAGTTAGGCCGCCGCGCTCACAGACTCAAGCCGCCGAATAGCGCAGCAAGCTCATTTGAAGGCCGCACAGGGATCTTCGCGCTCCGCCGCTTCGGTGACAATCCAGGCATCATAGGGCGGTACACCCTCAGGCTCCGCCTCAAGCTGCCCAAAGGTCACCACGGAAATGCTCGGATCCATCAGCGAAGGTGCCCCCCAGTCGTTGCGCACATGGCCATTGCCGCTGATCACCACAACCGGTCCACCGGTGTCTCGGAGTGCCTGCGTGGTCGCTTGCGCAAGTCGCGCATCCCGCACCCGCTGCGCGGTCACCATGATCGGCAACATCTCTTCCGGCAAAGCATCACAATGCGCCGCCATCTGCATGTTTTCGCGTTCTGCCTGCTGCGCCTCTGGCAAGGGGGCTGTCAGGCCATAGAGGTCGGCCTCACCGCCCACTGCAGCGCTGAAATCACCGTCAGACAACACCCGGCGCACCACCTCTCGCGGTACTTGCGCGCCATAGATGCGCGCCCCTTCAGAAACCGCAAATATCGGGTAGTACATTGAAAAATCGGGCCAACCGCTCTCATCCCACCCCAGGGCCTCTTCCAGCGCCTCAGCATTGTCGAGGAGATCAGGCGCCACCACGGCAGCCTGAAATGGGGTCAGCATCTCAAACACAATCGCCTTGGGGCCAATCGACAACGTGGCCTGCGCTTGGGTGCCATGATGCACCGGATTGTCATGCACTTCGCCAAGGAACACCACATCAACCCCTTTAAGGAGGCTGAGATCCAGCTGTTCCGCCTCTGCTGCAGCACCTGCCAACGCAAACGCCAGAGCACCCGCTTTCACCATATACTTCATAGATTAACCAATACGCCTCTGACCCGGGGATGCAAGCGATCTTGGCTGTGTGGTTTTGCCTCATCCGCTTTCCGACTTGCCCTCGGCCCCTGTTTCCCGCAGGGTGCGCGCCAACCAGTCGAGAGGACCATTAATGCTGCCCAAACTGAGCCTTATTCTTGGCGGCGCAGCGTCAGGAAAATCTGTCTTTGCAGAACAATTGGTGATGGATACCGGGCAGCCCCGCATCTACCTCGCCACGGCGCAGGCCTTTGATGGAGAGATGGAAGCCAAGGTCGAAAAACACGTTCTGCAGCGCGGTCCAGACTGGCAAACCATTGAAGCGCCTCATGAAACAGCCGAAGCTCTCAAAGACCTGCCAGCGGAGTCTGTCGTGCTTCTGGATTGCGCAACCATGTGGCTCTCCAATCACTTACTGGCCGAAAGCGATCTTTTGGCGGAGCAAGACAAACTCCTGAATGCGCTCACAGACTGCGCTGCACGGGTGGTGGTGGTCTCAAATGAAGTGGGCCTTGATGTGGTCCCGGAAAACAAACTCGCGCGCCAATTTCGCAACGCCCAAGGCTCGCTCAATCAAGCACTTGCACGACAGGCAGACCTTGCGGTTCTGGTGGTGGCCGGACTGCCCATGGTCTTGAAGGGGAAATTGCCATGACCGAATTGCATCTTGTGCGCCATGGACCAACCCATGCGAAATCCATGGTGGGCTGGTCAGACCTGCCCGCAGATCTTTCCGATACCGACGCTCTTTCCCGGCTCTCAAACCACCTGCCCGAAGACGGTCTGGTGATCAGCTCTGATCTGCAGCGGTGCGTTGCCACAGCAGACGCCATTCAGGGCAGTCGCACCCGCCTTCCACATGACCCGAAGCTGCGAGAAATCCACTTTGGCGACTGGGAACTCAAGAATTTCAAAGAGATCGAAGCCGAGGATGCCGCCCTCGCCCGCGCCTATTGGGAAAACCCCGGCGATGTGCGACCGCCAAATGGCGAAAGCTGGAACGAGGTCTGCGCGCGTGTAAATCCCGCCATAGACCACTTGATCGACACGCATCGTGGTGGCAAGCTGATTGTGGTTGTGCACTTTGGCGTGATCCTCACCCAAGTGCAGCGTGCAGAGCTCCTGACAGCCGAAGAGGCCTTTGCCCATCGGATCGACAATCTCTCCGTCACCTCTTTCAAAATCGCAGACACCGGCTGGGCCACGCAGCAAATAAATCAATTACTGTGATGGATATCGTCAAAATGTTTCGTTTTGACGATTAATCACCAATTGCTAGCCTACCGCCATGACGTATGATCTTTATCTTGGCGATTACGCCTATTCCTCGTGGTCCCTGCGCGGCTGGCTTCTGTTCGAAAAATTCGGCATCGCCCGCAACACAACGCTGGTGGACTTTTCAGACCAATCGGTGGCTGAGCAGCTCACTAAAATCGCCCCGGCACGCACGGTGCCAGCGGTCAAATTCCCCGAAAGTACGGTCGTCTCAGACAGCCTTGCCATCGCCGAGGAGTTGGCAACCCAGCATCCGGACGCCGGGATCTGGCCGACCGACCCCGGCGCGCGTGCGACAGCACGCAATTTGGCCGCAGAGATGCACTCCGGGTTCTTTGCCTTGCGCAATGACTGCCCGATGAACCTGCGCATATCCTATGAAGATGCTCAGCCCTCAGAAGCTGTCCTGGCGGATCTCGCCCGCCTTGAAACCATCTGGGAACACGCTCGCACTTCATATGGAGAAGGCGGCCCATGGCTCTGCGGCAGCTATAGCGCAGCGGATGCGTTCTTTGCTCCGGTTGCCGGGCGGATTGCAGGCTACAATCTTCCCGTTGGCGACGTGGCGCAGGCCTATGTTGCAGCCCATCTCTCCGATCCCGCATTTCGCCGGTGGCGCGCCATGGGGCTCGTGCATGGGCAAACCCTGCCTTGGTATGCCAAAGACTACCCACCCCGCACTTGGCCCGGCCCGGCGCCCCGCAAGGCCGTAGCTGTCGCAGCCACAAGTGCTGAGAATGCCAACTGCCCCTATTCCGGCAAACCTGTCACCCATTTCATGGAAATGGAAGGCCGCATCTTTGGCTTCTGCAACGCCTTCTGCCGCGACAAAACTGCGGCCGACCCAGAGGCCTGGCCCGCCTTCATGGCCCTGCTCTAGACGGCAATTAACCTTTCGCTAACCATCCCCCGCTACCAACTCTTTAGGTTTTGTTAATTAGTTTGGTGGCGGGGTGTGCGATGGTTGCGCGCGCATATACGGTAGCGTTTGAAGGGGTTGAGGCCCATCAGGTCGAGGTGCAATGCGCCCTCACGCCGGGACTTCCAGCTTTCTCAATAGTCGGGTTGCCGGACAAGGCGGTATCTGAAGCGCGAGACCGGGTCCGCTCGGCGCTGGCGTCCATGGCGATCGCATTGCCGTCAAAGCGCATCACCATCAATCTTTCTCCCGCCGATCTGCCCAAAGAAGGCAGCCACTTTGATCTGCCGATCGCGGTGGCGTTGCTTGCGGCGCTTGGGATCATCCCTGAAGATGCCTCTGAAAGCACTGTCAGCTTGGGAGAGCTTTCGCTGGACGGCTCGCTCGTCGGCGTCACAGGCGCGCTGCCGGCTGCGATGAGCGCCGCCGAGGACGACCGCACCCTGCTCTGCCCCGCCGCCTCCAGCCCGGAGGCCGCTTGGGTCGCCGCAACGCAGGTCATTGGGGCCGCGACACTTGCGGATGTTGTGCGACACTATAGCGGACAATCGCCGCTTCAGCCCTCAGAGCCGGGCGAAGTTCATGCCCCCCAAAGCTCCCTCGACCTCAGGGACGTCAAAGGGCAGGAACGCGCTAAACGCGCTTTGGAAATCGCAGCGGCGGGGCGCCACCATCTCTTTATGGTCGGCGCGCCGGGGTCCGGGAAATCCATGCTGGCAGCGCGCCTGCCCACGATTTTGCCTCCGCTCAGCCCGGCAGAGGCGCTGGAAACTTCGATGATCCATTCCATCGCGGGCCTGCTGGATCAGGGCGGCATTTCACGCAGCCGGCCGTTCCGTGAACCGCATCACACAGCCTCCATGGCAGCGATTGTCGGCGGTG
Organism: Shimia sp. R9_1; assembly: GCF_017743775.1. NCBI lineage: Bacteria > Pseudomonadati > Pseudomonadota > Alphaproteobacteria > Rhodobacterales > Roseobacteraceae > Shimia > Shimia sp. R9_1. The sequence continues at coordinate 553,808 of NZ_JAGHRN010000001.1, forward strand.
GGCGCCGCGCCAGCCCCGGAGAAATCTCGCTCGCCCACAATGGCGTTCTGTTCATGGATGAGATGCCGGAATTCTCTCGTGCCGTACTCGAAACCTTGCGCCAACCGATAGAAACCGGGCAAGTCATGATCGCCCGCGCAAACGCCCATGTGACATACCCTAGCAAATTCATGCTTATTGCCGCGGCCAATCCCTGTCGTTGTGGCCATATGTTTGATCCTTCCCAAGCCTGTGCACGGGTACCCGATTGCGGACAGGATTATCTGGGGCGTCTGTCCGGTCCATTGTTGGACAGGTTGGATCTGAGGATCGAAGTGCCGCCTGTGGCCTACCGCGATCTTGACCTGCCCGCAGACGGCGACACATCGCAAACCGTGGCCGCGCGCGTTGCACAAGCCAGAGAGCGACAGCTTCATCGTTTTGGTGAGGATAGCACCATCCGCGCAAACGCCGATATTCACGGTCAGCAGCTCGAAGAGATCGCCACTCTGGATGCGGAAGGGCGGCAATTGCTCTCTCAAGTGGCGGAGAGCTTTGGCCTTTCGGCCCGCGGCTATCATCGGGTCTTAAGGGTGGCGCGCACCATTGCCGATCTCGACAGCTGCGACAGCATAAGGCGCCCGCACCTCGCAGAGGCTATCAGCTTCCGCCTGTCAACCGCACCTGACAGCTGATCAAAGAAACAAGGCCCAGCAGTCGCTGAGCCTCGCAAAAATCAAATTCTGTGGCTGAGCTGATACCTCTCCGTCAAAGCCAAGAGAAGCGCACCCATTCTGCGGGGTTAAGCCAATTTGCCTTCAATCGCTTCCCAGATCTTCTCGGCGATATTCACCCCGTCAAAACGCTCCAGCTCCTGAATACCGGTTGGCGAGGTGACGTTGATCTCTGTGAGGTAGTCCCCAATCACATCGATACCGACAAAGATCTGACCCTTTTCGCGCAGAAGCGGACCAATCGCGGCGCAGATTTCCAGATCCCGCTCAGTCAGGCCAATCTTCTCGGGGCGCCCGCCCACATGCATATTGGAGCGGGTTTCCCCGGCAGCTGGCACGCGGTTGATGGCACCGACAGGTTCCCCGTTCACAAGGATCACACGTTTGTCGCCATTGCTCACATCGGGCAGGAACTTCTGAACGATCAGAGGCTCCCGACTAAACCCGATGAACAGCTCATGCAGCGACGTGAGATTGCGGTCGTTGGCGTCCAGACGGAACACCCCTGCACCGCCATTGCCATAAAGCGGCTTCAGGATCACATCGCCATGTTTGGCTTTGAATTCCTTGATGGTTTCCAGATCCCGCGCAATCGTCGTGGGCGGTGTCAGCTCTGGGAAGTCCAGCACCAGCAGCTTCTCTGGATAGTTGCGCACCCAGAAGGGAACATTCACCACCAAAGCTTTGCCCGCCAGCCGATCCAGCAAATGCGTGCTGGTGATGTAATGCATGTCAAACGGCGGATCCTGGCGCAGCCAGACCACATCGAAATCTGCCAGATTTACGCGCTCAAACGGGCCGAGGTCCACATGATTGCCCTCTTCGCGGCGCACCACCATCGAATGTCCGCGCGCTGTGATTTCGCCTTCTTCATAGGCCAGATGATCAGGGGAGTAGTAAAACAGCTCATGACCGCGCGCCTGCGCTTCTTCGGCGATACGGAAAGAGCTGTCCGCATTGATATCCACGCCGGTGATCGGATCCATCTGGAAGGCAATTTTCATGTCAAAGACCTCTTGATTTGCCCAAACTACATGGCCCATGCACCGGCGGCTTGCAATGGGGGCTCACATCTCCCACAGCGCATTTTCAAGGATGTGAACATCCCCCTGGCCATCCACGAGCGCAACGTCAAAGCGCATCTCGGTCAATAGGCCAGCCGGTTCTCTTCCCGCAAACTCTTCCGCCGCCGTCCTCAAGCGTCGAACTTGGGTTGGCAAAAGGCGCGCTGCCGCAGCATCAAACGAATGACTTTTCTTGACCTCCACAAAAACAAGCGCATCGCCGTCGCGAAAGATCAGGTCAATCTCGCCAGCTTTTCCCCGCCAGCGATGTTCCACTAAGGTCACTCCGAGCGAAAGATAATGGCGAGAGACCACGTCTTCTGCTGCTTGCCCCGCCAGATAATTGCGGCGTCCGGCATCTTCTCTATGCCCATCACTCATACCAAACCTCATGCGCCCAAACCGCTAGGTCACATCTATTTTTACTCAGCTTTCTGCAGCTTCAACGCCAATTGGTACACTTTACGCCGATTGATGCCATAGGCTTTGGCGACTGTATCCGCCGCATCGCGTACCGACATCGCCTCAAGCGCATCTTTCAGTGCGCTTTCAACATCGTCCTCGCTGGCCGTTTCCCCGCGTTGGCGATCAATCAAAACGACGATCTCGCCTTTGATCTGCCGCTCAGGCAAATCAGACGCCAAATCCGACAGGCTGCCGCGCAGCACCTCTTCGAATTTTTTGGTCAATTCCCGCGCTACTGCCGCCTGCCGCGTCCTGCCCAAAACTTCGGCTGCATCGGCGACCATCGCAGCGACACGTTTGGGAGATTCGTAGAACACCAATGTGCCAGGCACCTCGCGCAGGGCCTCCAAGGCGGTCTGCCGCGCTTTCTTGGCGTTGGGCAAAAAACCGGCGAAGAAGAACGAATCTGTCGGCAACCCTGCGAGAGAGAGCGCTGTGATAATAGCGCTGGGTCCCGGCGCGCTTGTCACCAGATGCCCGGCCTCGGCCGCCGCCACAGACAGGTGATAGCCCGGATCGGCAATAAGCGGCGTACCCGCCTCAGAAGCATATGCCACCGACCGGCCTGACTCCAGATGCGCCAGAAGCTTGGCGCGCGCGCCCTCGCCCGAGTGATCGTGATAAGACAAAAGCGGACGCCCATTCAGCGCCACCCCGTGAATTTCCAAGAGCTTTTTCATCGACCTTGTGTCTTCTGCGGCGATCACATCCGCAGAGGCCAGAATATCCAGTGCGCGCAGGGTGATGTCGCGTGCCGACCCGATAGGTGTGGCGACAAAGTACAACCCCGGCTGCAATTTAACCGATTGAAATTTCATGGGTAGACCCGCCTTTCCACTCGTTTATTATTCGCACCAACGCCGCCCGGGCGCAATCACGGGCGCGACCCCAACGGGAGTGGAGCTTTGCCGATTTTGTCTTTTCTTAAACCTGCCACGCGCTTTGTGAAAGGGGCCGCGCTCAGCGCAGCGGTTCTTACTGTGGCAGCCTGTGATCCATCCAGCCTGAACACCGGCCAACGCATTTCGACCACGGCTCCGGTTCCGGTGGCCTTGCTCGTACCTGCAGGGTCCAGCAACTCCGGCGATGCACTTCTGGCACAAAGCCTTGAAAACGCAGCGAAGCTGGCTATCGCGGATCTGGAAGGCGTGCAAATCGACTTGCGTGTCTATCCGACTGCAGGTGATCCTGCCACTGCGCAGGCTTCGGCGCTCAAAGCCGTCGACGAAGGTGCCAAAATTATTCTTGGCCCGGTCTTCGGTGAAGCCGCAAATGCCGCCGCAACGGCTGTTGCGTCTCAGAACGTCAACGTGCTGTCATTCTCCAACAACACCACCATCGCGGGTGGCAACCTCTTCGTGTTGGGCCCGACTTTTGACAACACCGCCAATCGCCTCGTGGCTTTCGCGCGCGCAAATGGCAAAGACGGCATCATGTCCGTCTATTCCCAAAACAGCGCGGGACAGCTTGGCAATACCGCCATCAGCAACGCCATCGCCGCACAGGGCGCGCGCTCTGCAGGTGCTGTTGGTTATGAGTTTTCACAAGAAGGCGTGATCGCTGCGGTGAGCCAAATCAAACTCACTGCAGAGCAAAATCTGGCGGATGCGCTGTTTTTGACATCAAACACCTCCGGCGCCCTGCCTCTGCTGACGCAGCTTTTGCCCGAATCCGGCCTGAGCTCTGAAACCACGCAATTCATCGGCCTCACCCGCTGGGACATCCCTGCGCAAACGCTTGAACTGCCAGGTGTGCAGGGCGGTTGGTTTGCCCTGCCCGATCCTGCTTTGACAGATCAGTTCCAGAGCCGTTATGCACAGGCCTATGGCGGTCTGCCCCATCCGATTGGCGGGCTAGCCTATGACGGCATCGCAGCCATTGGTGCGCTGGTCAAATCCGGCAATGCCAATGCGCTTACCTCATCAGCCCTCACGCAGGGCGCAGGCTTTCAAGGTGTGAACGGCATCTTCCGCCTGCGGACAGACGGAACAAACGAACGCGGGCTGGCAGTGGCCACGATCCGCGACAAAAAGGTGGTAATCATTGACCCTGCCCCAACAAGATTTGCAGGTGCTGGCATCTGACGTCAGCGACATCTTTCCAGCTCCGCCAGAGGCGGGGCTGATCTGCGACGCAGATGAAATCTTCAATCGATCAGAAGTTGCTGAGGCTCTTGCCGAAATCCTGAAACAGGAAGGCAAGGAAACCGATCTGCGCAAAGAGCTGGTGGGCCTTCTGATGGCCCGCCGCAAAGCTGCCATGGCGCAGATCGCGGCGGCTTTCCGTGCAAGTCCACGCGCTGCGCGGGCGATGACCCGCTCCTACACTTGGCTCACAGATTGCCTTGTGGCAGCGGCCTTTCACGCGGCCACAAAACGCTTTCACCCCCTTGCCACCCCAACCGAAGCAGAGCGTATCGCGCTCTTTGCCGTGGGCGGCTATGGGCGCGGTGAAATGGCCCCCCAATCAGACGTCGACCTGCTGTTTTTGACGCCCTACAAGATCACACCTTGGGCGGAGAGTGTGATCGAGTCGATGCTCTACATCCTCTGGGATTTGCGTCTGAAAGTCGGCCACAGCTCCCGCACCGTGAAAGACTGTCTCCGCCTGGGGCGCGAGGATTTCACGATCCGCACGGCGCTTTTGGAGAATCGCTTCCTGCGCGGCTACGAGCCGCTTTCACAAGAACTCAACACGCGCCTTGAAGAAGAGCTCTTCAAAGGCACCGAACGAGAATTCATCGAAGCCAAGCTGGATGAGCGGGATGCCCGCCATGTGAAGCAAGGCCAGCGCTATGTGGTGGAGCCCAACGTCAAAGAAGGCAAAGGCGGTCTGCGCGACCTGCAATCGCTGTTCTGGATCGTGAAATACGTCTACCGCATCACCGATGTCTCCGAACTCGTGGCCAAGGATGTTCTGCGCAAAGATGAGCTGAAGCGCTTTGTTGCCGCAGATGATTTCCTTTGGGCCGTGCGCGGGCATCTCCACCTTCTCGCCGGACGCCCGGTGGAGCAACTCACCTTCGACATTCAGGTCGAGGTCGCAGAGTTCATGGGCTATCAGGACAAAGGCGGTCGGCGTGCCGTTGAGCACTTCATGCAGGACTATTTCCGCCACACCACTTCGGTCGGCGATCTCACCCGCATTCTGCTGACCAAACTGGAAGCGATTCACGCCAAGGGCGAACCGCTTCTGGAGCGCATTTTCCGCCGCCGCCCCCGCGTGAAGGCGGGGTATGTCGTCACCCACAACCGCCTGGATGTGCCTGATGAAAAAGCCTTTCTTGCAGATCCGCTGAATTTGTTGCGGATCTTTGAGGAAGGTTTGCGCACCGGTATGTTGATCCATCCGGATGCCATGCGGCTGGTCACAGCCAACCTGCACCTGATCGATGATAAAGTCCGTTCAGACAAGGAAGCCCAGCGCATTTTCCTCGGCCTGCTGCTCAAGCATGGCAATCCTGAGCGTGCGTTGCGCCGGATGAACGAGCTTGGCGTTCTGTCTGTTTTCATTCCGGAGTTCGAACCCATCGTAGCGATGATGCAGTTCAACATGTATCACTCCTATACCGTGGATGAGCACACCATTCAGGTGATCTCAAACTTCGCCGAGATCGAACGCGAAGAGCTGCAACAGGAACTGCCGCTCAGCTCCGAAATCCTGAAAACCGGCATCAACCGCAAGGTTCTGATGGTCGCCATGCTGCTGCACGACATCGGTAAAGGCCGTGACATAGACCATTCCGTTTTGGGCGCACAAATCGCACGCAAAGTGGCTCCGGGGCTGGGTCTCAACAAGGCGGAAAGCGAAACGGTTGAATGGCTGGTGCGCTATCACTTGTTGATGTCGGATATGGCCCAGAAACGTGACATCGCCGATCCACGTACCGTTCGTGATTTTGCCAAAGCCGTGAAAACCGTCGACCGGCTGAATCTCCTGACCGTTCTCACGGTCTGCGACATCCGTGGTGTTGGTCCGGACACATGGAACAACTGGAAAGCGGTGCTGATCCGCGCGCTTTATGGGCAGACCAAGCTTGTTCTTGAGGACGGCATGGAATCCATCACCCGCGAAAACCGCGGCGCGCAAGCGAAGAAGCTGCTGCGGCAGGAGCTGGCTGATTGGCCATCCAAAGAGCTCAAGAAAGAGACTGGCCGCCACTACGAACCTTATTGGCAGGGCCTGCACATCACCGCGCATAAAGTCTTCGCAGAGTTGCTACGCGAAATCCCGGATGATGAAGTCCGCATAGACCTGCATCCTGATGAGGATCGCGACGCAACCCGTGTTTGCTTTGCCATGGCAGATCACCCGGGGATTTTCTCCCGCATGTGCGGCGCACTGGCACTTGTGGGGGCCAACATCGTGGATGCACGCACATTCACCTCTAAGGACGGCTACGCCACTGCTGCCTTCTGGATTCAGGACGCTGAAGACAAGCCCTATGAAGCGGGCCGTTTGCCGCGCTTGCGGCAGATGATCGAAAAGACGCTGGCGGGCGAAGTGGTCACCACAGAAGCCATCAAATCGCGGGACGTCATCAAAAAACGCGAACGTGCTTTCAACGTGCCAACCACAATCAACTTCGACAACGAAGGCTCTGAGATCTATACGATTATCGAGGTCGACACACGCGACCGTGCTGGCCTTCTGTTTGACCTCACCCGCACCTTGGCCAACGCCAACGTCTACATTGCCTCAGCGGTCATTGCGACCTACGGCGAGCAGGTCGTCGACACCTTCTATGTCAAAGACATGTTCGGTCTGAAGTTCCACGCGGATGGCAAACAGAAGGGTCTTGAAAAGAAGTTACGAGACGCCATCAAAAAAGGCGCTGAGAGGGCCAACGCATGAAACCGATCCGCCTGATGCGCGGGTTTCTGACCGTCGGGTTCTGGACCTTGGCAAGCCGCATTCTGGGGTTTGCCCGTGAAATTCTCCTTCTCAGCTACATCGGCCCCGGCCCGGTGATGGACGCCTTTGTGGCAGCCTTTCGTCTGCCCAATATGTTTCGCCGCTTCTTTGCCGAAGGCGCGTTCAACGCCGCGTTTGTGCCGATGTTTTCCAAGCGCTACGAAGGCGGCGAGGATCCCGAAGGGTTTGCCAGCGACGCGCTGAGCCTGCTGAGCACGGCTGTCCTCACTCTGACAGCTACAGCCATGATTTTCATGCCCGCAATGGTATGGCTGACCGCCGATGGATTTTCTGGCGATGAGCGTTTTGACCTTACCGTGGGCTATGGCCGCATCGTCTTTCCCTACATTGTGTGCTTGTCGCTTGCCGCTTTGTTTTCCGGCGTTCTGAACGCTTCAGGGCGCTTTGCTGCCGCCGCGGCGGCGCCAGCGCTGCTCAACATCGTCATGATCCCGGCGCTTGTGATCGGGCATTGGGTCGGCGGCCCGGTGATCAACTGGCTGATCTGGTCGATCCCGGTTGGCGGTATTTTGCAGCTGGGCTTGGTCTGGATCGCCTCTCGCAAGGTTGGCTTCAACATTCGCCTCAAACTTCCGCGCTACACGCCGGAGATGTCGGAAATGGTGCGGGTGGCAGTCCCCGCCGCCTTGGCCAGCGGAGTGGTTCAAATCAATCTTCTGGTGGGTCAGCGTGTTGCGTCTGATTTCACCGGTTCGGTAGGCTGGCTCTATGCTGCTGACCGGCTTTATCAGCTCCCCCTTGGCGTGATTGGCATTGCGGTGGGCATCGTCTTGTTGCCCGACCTGTCCCGCCGCCTGAAAGCCAACGATTCCGGTGGCGCCCGTAACGCGTTTTCCCGCGCAGGCGAATTCTCCATGTTCCTGACAATCCCTTGCGCGGTGGCCTTTCTGGTGGTGCCACTGCCGTTGGTGTCGGTCCTTTTTGAACGCGGGGCGACAAGCGCGGACGACAGCGCAGCCATCGCAACCGCTCTTGCCATTTACGCCATCGGCCTGCCCGCTTTTGTTCTGCAAAAGCTTCTGCAGCCCCTGTTTTTTGCCCGTGAAGACACCAAGCGCCCCTTCCACTACGCGGTTTGGGCCATGGTTATCAACGCGGGCATCGCAATCGGTTTGGCGCCCTACCTGCAGTGGCTCGCACCTGCGATTGCAACCACAGTCGCCTCATGGATCATGGTCCTCCAACTGGCCCTGGGGGCGCGCAGCTTTGGCGACGTGGCACGCTTTGACACCCGCCTGAGGCGGCGGCTCTGGCGCATATGCGCTGCATCTGCTGCTATGGGCGGCGCCCTCTGGTGGCTGGCTGTTGCGCTTTCGCCTTGGCTTGGCACCACAGGTTGGCGCTATCTTGCGCTATTGGCCCTAATCCTGCTCGGGTCTATGGTCTATTTCCTGGTCGGCCGTGTGATTGGAGCCTTCGATCTCAAGGATCTGCGAAATGCCTCCCGCCGCAATAGACATCAAAACTAACTATTAACGGTTGCTTAAACCGCACCACTCGCCTTTAGATCGCTCCATTGATTAATTTATGGAGAGCGGAATGAAGACGTAGATCCTTTTGATGATCGTTGGCGCACTGGCCATCGTTCTTGGCATTGTCGCACTGGCCTATCCTTTTGCTGCCTCACTGACAGCCACCTTGTTTGTGGGTTGGAGCTTTGTTCTGATGGGTTTGTTGCAGATATTTGCGGCTTTTCGCGCAGACTCAACAGGCGCAAAAATAGTCGGGGGGCTGCTTGGTGTTGTGGCGGCTGCTGTTGGTGTACACATCGTTGGTGAGCCCCTGCGCGGCCTGCTGTCTCTGTCCCTGATCGCGGGCATCCTGTTTCTCGTTTCAGGTGCGTTCAAACTGGTCTTTGGGGTGGTGAGCTTTCAGGGTAGCGCCCGGCTGGCACTGGTCCTGTCAGGCGCCATCTCGGTGGTACTGGGCCTGATGGTACTCAACAACTTCCCGCAGTCAGCATCTGTGCTGCTGGGTCTGCTTCTGGCTGTCGAGATGCTGTCCAACGGGATCAGCGCAATTGCACTCGGCCTAGCCGTGCGCAACATGGAAAACGAAAACGCGGCCTAGATGATCCTCATTGGCGGCGGATTTTCTCAACGATCCGCTGCCAGCCACCCGGGGTCAGCGCAAAAGACATCGTGAAGCCCGCGCCAAACCCGATCACATCCGCAACCCAATCAGGGGCACCGCCAAAAATCAGCCCGAACACCAGCTGGATCGCCACCAACATCCCAATCAGGGAAAAGGCACGGGCCTGAGGCGCACCAACGGCACCAAGCCGTGTCCACATCAAGAATGTGAACGCTCCAATCAGGCCATAAACACCGGGATAGCTGCCAAGCAACGGGACAGCGCTGCCCAAAATCACCGCATAGCCCAGCGCGCCCACGGACCCGGAGATCACAAAAATTGCCAAGGTCGCCCAGCCAGAAAACACCTCGCCGACCATCTTTCCCATCGCCAGCAGCAACACACCGCCAAACAGCGCATGAGTGAAATTGCCATGCACAAACAGATAGCTGACAAAACGCACAACATGCTCCAATGGCCAGTTACCAGTGGTCATCATCCAATCGAAGATTTCAGCTGAAAACGCATAGCGCTGGATCGCTTCCAGACGCCAGCCCACCGCCGTTGGCCCGCCCACAATCCCTTGCGAGCCCAGCCACAACACGGCCTCCACCCCCGCCAGAATGAGGAACAATGCCGTCACAACGGGCGGCAGCGGGTTGATGGGGCTTTGATCGTCGGGATGTGACATGCCTGTACTCCTTGCCCGTACTTCTTGACGGGGTTTGACCTCGTAGGTAAGCCAAGCGCGTTAACAAATCCAGACGGAGTATTCCTATGAACGAGGCGGTCCAAACGTCCTCCACCTTTACCCCACGCGTCTTTTCCGGGATCCAACCCTCGGGCGGCCTGACGCTGGGCAATTATCTTGGCGCGATGAAGCGCTTTGTCGACATGCAAGAGGCCGGTACGCATGAGACCGTCTACTGCATGGTTGACCTGCACGCGATCACCGTCTGGCAAGATCCTGAGAAGCTGCGCCATGCGACACGCGAGCTCTGTGCAGGCTTTATCGCCGCCGGCATCGACCCACAGAAATCCATTCTATTCAATCAGTCGGCCGCACCTGAACACGCGCAGCTTGCCTGGGTCTTCAACTGCGTCGCCCGTATGGGCTGGATGCAGCGCATGACGCAGTGGAAAGACAAGGCAGGTAAAAACCAGCAGAACGCCTCTCTGGGCCTGTTTGCCTACCCTGCCCTGATGGCGGCGGACATTCTGATCTATCACGCCACCCACGTACCGGTGGGCGAAGATCAGAAGCAGCACCTTGAGCTGACCCGCGATGTGGCGATCAAGTTCAACCACGACTATGGCGTGGACTTCTTTCCGGTCACCGAGCCGGTGATCGAAGGTGCTGCCACTCGCGTCATGTCTCTGCGCGATGGCTCCAAAAAGATGTCCAAATCTGACCCGTCAGATGCCTCTCGCATCAACATGACTGATGACGCGGACACCATCGCCAAGAAGATCCGCAAGGCCAAAACCGATCCGGAAGGCCTGCCTTCTGAAGCCGAAGGTCTGGAGGATCGTCCAGAGGCCCGCAACCTGGTGAACATCTACGCTGCCCTGTCAGAACAGTCAGTGGAGCAGGTGCTGGCAGAGGTCGGCGGCAAGCAGTTCTCGGAGTTCAAACCGATGCTTTCCGAATTGGCTGTTGAGAAGCTCGCTCCGATCTCCACCGAGATGGCGCGTCTCATGCAGGATCAGGCAGAGATCGACAAAATCCTTGCCCATGGCGCAGGCCAGGCCCGCGAGCTCGCTGCACCGATCCTGAAGAAAACATATGAGATTGTCGGCATGGTCGGCGCCTGAGCGCTAGATCAGACCGTGTAACCAGTTCGGGGCTCGCCAGCGTTGGCGGGCCCCTATTTTGTTCAAGACCGCTCCACGCGGCACCCCGCGACAGAGCGGGCGCAGCGCCTCTCGGCTCTCCCTCTCGAGCCGGCGCAAACCTACCCGCAAATAGATCAGTCGTGAGATTGCGGCGTTTTATGCTATATTGACAGGATCGTTTTGTTGATTGGTTTTGTAGCGGTTTTCTTATGAGTGGATTTGCCAATGTGTTGCGGCGGATAACACCTTCGCAAGAAGGCGTTCTGAATATCGCGGAAATGGCGCGTGCCTTTATCGGGACCTGCCTCGCGATCACTTGGCTTCTCGTGCTCTATGCCTTCACCATCTGGATGGTCGTTGGCAGCCTCAGCACAATCCTGCTTCATGATGAATTTGTCGCCGCAGAGATTGAAGGCACCTTCCAGGATATCGCCTTGGCCGAACAGCAGGTTGTCATGCAGCAGGAAACGATCTGGCGACAGCTGGATGAGGTGGATCACTACGAAAACCTTGAATTTAACGCCAACCAAAGGTCAGCGAATTTCGCGACTTCTGATGATTGGGTCTCATATGTCGATTTTCATAGCGCAACCTCTCCGCAATCCATCGACTACTACGCCTCACTCGCGCTTTGGGAGTTTGTTGAGACTGAACTGTTCCACATGGCCCAGGCCGAGTGCCAGAGAGACGGCAAAGATGCGAACTCAATCACCAATAGGTTCTGCCGGGAAATCGAAAATCTCGATGAACAGAATGATCGCCTCTATGGCATGCGGCTCGACATAGAGACCTCCGATCTCATGGCATATCGCGAAAACCTCTAAAAAAAGCCACGACAATCCGAAACGAGCACCCGCTCAGCCAGCACATCACGGCAATCGGGTTCTTTTACCGCTGGGGCTACACCTATCTGATCTACCTGCCACGCCCGGTCATGGTGATGGTTTTGACCATGTCGATGGGCATTTTGGGCAGCGTCATTACCATGACCTGGAAACTCCTTGGCAGCGACAAACTGAGCATCCGCAGCCTTGCCATGTTGCCTCTGGTCGGCTGTATGAGCGCCTTTGTCATCCTTGTGTTTGCCAAAGCGGGGCAAATCACGCTCTCAACGGGGATCGACCCGGGCTCACTCAATCCGTTTTTCATCTCCTTTCTGGGCATCATTTCCGGGCTTCTCTCCGAAAGCGCCTATGCGCGCATGGCCCAGATTGGTCATCGCTTCTTTGAAGCTTCTGATGACATCACCCGCTGGGGAATTGGGCTGGACGCCATCGCGCAGAGCGAAGGTCTCAGCCCTGATGACCTGTCCTCCATCCTCGGCATCCATCCTTCAGATCTGCAAAACATCCTGAGCGGGGAAAGCCCGGCAACGCCGGAACATCAGACACTCATCGCAGCAGCGCTGCGCCGCCCGGTCGAGACTTTATTCACCGATCTGCGTCCACATCCGAACCAAGAGGTTGACCCTCCTCTCCCGCTCCAGAATGGCAATCTTGTCTCCGACCAGAGCTACACCAAGGTTCTGCAGGCGCTATTGGACAATGGAGAGAAAGACCTCGAAGCCCTTGCCGCAGAGTTGGACGCCCAGACAGGAGAACTCTCTGATGTTCTGTCAGGCAATGCCGCGGTGCCGGAAGGGTGGAAACCAATCATTCAAAAGTTCGCTCAGAGCACCCCCACAGATCCAACAGCCAACGGCAGCGATTGAGCGGTCGCCGCTTAGATAGCACGCCCAACACGTCGAAAAACTACGATTGCTCAAAAAGCGCTGCGCTCAGCCGCTTGGCCGCAGCGTGAAGCACATCAACCCGCTCTACAGCTTCCGAAAGTTTGACCCGCTGCGTCGGCCCATGAAATGCGAGGGCGGAGACAAACCGTCCAGCCGGATCTTTCACCGGTACGGCCAGTGCCACCATACCTTCCAAAAACTCCTCCTGATCTAGCGCGTAGCCCTGCCGCGCGATCAAAGCGAGTTCTTCGAGCAGGCTTTCCTGCGACGTATGTGTCGCCTCTGTCATGCCTTCCAAGGTCAGCGTCGCAACAAATCTCTTGCGGGCAGCAGGTGCCAGACTCGCCAGAAAGCTCTTCCCACTTGCGGTGCAGTGAAACGGTACATGGGTGCCAATCGGCAGCTGAATGCGAAACGCCCAATCGGTTTCCACGCGATCCAGATAGCTCATACCCGCATCTTCCGGCACCACATAGTTCACCGTCTCACCGATCTGATGCGCCACATCCAAAAGGATCTGCCGTCGGGCGATGTGGTCGCGAGAATTATAGAGCAAACCTGCCCCAAGCTCGCGCAACCGGCGCGCCACCTGAAAGCGACGTGAATTGCCTTGGCGAGTAAGAAATCCGTTCTGCTCCAGCGTTGCACAGAGGCGATGCACAGTCTGCTTGGGCAAGCCAAGCGCGGCATTGATCTCCGTTGCGGTCATCGCCTGATCGCTGCGCCCGAGGATCTCGAGGATCATCAGCGTGCGCAGATTGGTCGGTATGCGGTCAGTCTCGGCCATCTTTCCCTTAGGTAATAAAGGTTTTGATTTATGCGTGAATCACTGTAGCGTCAATAATTGAGCAAAAAACAAGACAAAAAGTCTCATTTTTTGACTTTTGGGAGGAAAATTGGAGTTTGACTACGTTGTAGTGGGCGCCGGCTCAGCCGGATGTGTTCTTGCCAACAGGCTCTCAGCAGACGGGCGGTATACCGTTGCGCTGCTGGAGGCTGGCCCGCGCGACAGCAACCCATGGATCCATATCCCCGTCGGTTATTTCCGCACCATGGGGAACCCAAACACCGACTGGCGTTATCAGACACAACCCGATCCCGGCATCGCGGGGCGCTCCATTCCATGGCCGCGCGGGCGGGTGCTGGGTGGCTCCAGCTCCATCAACGGGTTGCTCTATGTTCGCGGACAGGCGCAGGACTACGACGGATGGGCGCAGCTTGGCTGCACCGGTTGGGCCTGGGATGATGTGCTGCCCTATTTTCAACGTTCAGAGCGCTGGGAAGGCGAAGATTGCTCTGGCCTGCGCGGCACAAACGGGCCTCTATCTGTGCAAAACTCCCGCCTTACACGGGAGGTTGTCGATCTTTGGGTCGACGCGGCGGAGGCAGCAGGCTACCGACGCAACCCCGATTACAACGGCGCAGATCAAGAAGGTGTGGGCTACTTTCAGCTCACAATGCGAGGTGGGCGACGGTGCTCCTCGGCAGTTGCCTACCTCGCGCCTGCGCGCCACAGACACAACCTTGAGATACTCACCGAAGCGCAAACCGAGAAAGTACTCTTTCAAAATGGCCGCGCCACCGGTGTGCGGGCGCGCCTGAAAGGCAAGCCGCAAGACATAACCGCGCGTGGCGAGGTCATCCTAAGCGCTGGGGCCATTGGTTCCCCGCAGATACTGATGCTTTCCGGCATCGGAGACCCGGATACGCTCGCACCCCATGGCATCTCGCCCAAAGCTGCGCTGAAAGGGGTCGGCAAAAACCTGCAGGATCATCTGCAGGCACGCCCCGTCTTCAAAACCCGCCTCAGCACCATCAATGTTGAGACCAGCAATATCCTCAAACAGGCGGCCATCGCCCTGCAATACGCTGCTACCCAGCGCGGCCCGATGACCATGGCCGCAAGCCTTGGCACGGGGTTTCTCAAAACCGCTGAGCATCTTGAGACGCCGGACATCCAGTTTCACATTCAACCGTTCAGCGCGGACAGCCCCGCAGAGGGTGCTCATAAGTTCTCCGCCTTCACGGCCTCGGTGCTGCAACTGCGCCCGGAAAGTGCAGGACATCTGGAGTTGAAATCCGCCAATATCGATGATCACCCAGAGATCCATCCGAACTACCTTGCCTCCGACACCGATTGCCACACCATCGTGAAAGGCATTCAGATCGCGCGGAAAATAGCGCAGACCGAGCCGCTAAAGTCGCAAATCACCGAAGAATACGCACCGGGCCGCGAAATTGCCTATGACGATGAGGCGGGCACATTGGATTGGGCACGCAACACCGCAGTCACAATTTATCACCCCACAGGCACTTGCAAAATGGGCACGGATCCCATGGCCGTGGTGGACGCGCGCCTGCGGGTGATTGGGGTCGACGGCCTGCGCATTGCGGATGCCTCCATCATGCCTCGCATTGTCAGCGGCAACACCAATGCACCCGCCATCATGATTGGCGAGAAAGCCAGCGACCTCATTTTGGAGGACGCGGCCCCATGACCAGAATTCGGAAGAGGAAGGGCAACATGCCACCAAAGACAACACCAGGTTAGTGCCTTCGGCCCTGGTGAGACAAAAACACGTCCAGAAGGCACACATCTAGGGAGGAAACATGATGTTCAAGTTGAAATCCGTTGCGGTGGGGGTCGCTACCCTCGCCCTAACCGCCTCAGCGGCGGTCGCTGAAACCGTGATCAGAGTACAATCCGTGATCCCGGCGCAGGCGGATGAAGTGCATATGCTGAATGAATTTGCTGCAGATGTCGCCGCGCTGACTGATGGGTCAGTCAAAATCGAAGTGCTGCCCGCAGGTGCCGTGGTCGGCGTGCGCGAGACACTGGATGCGGTGGACAGCGGCCTGATCGAAGGCGGCTTTGCCTGGACCCACTATTGGGGCGGCAAACACCCTGCGGCCAACCTCTTTGGTGCCCCCATCGCGGGCGCAGGTGTTGGCCTTGATAACATCGCCTTCATGTCCTGGTTCCAATACGGCGGGGGCAAAGAGCTCTATGACCGCCTGTGGGATGAGATGGGTGTGAATGTGAAGGGCTTCATGCTTCAGCCGGTTGGCCCGGAAGCACTGGGATGGTTCCCCGAGCCGATTGCCTCCATGGACGACTTCCGCAAACTACGCTTCCGCGCGCCGCCCGGCATGGTCGGCAAAGCCTATAGCGACATCGGCGTCGCCGCCGTGGCTATGGGCGGCGGGGACATCCTGCCTGCCCTTGAGAAAGGCACAATTGATGCGGCCGAATGGTGCTGCCCCAAGCCTGACTCCGTCTTTGGCTTCCAGAAGGTGCTGAAGCACTACTACCTGCAAGGTCTGCACCAGGTTGTTGTGAACGCTGACCTTTACATCAACGGCGACGTCTACGACGGGCTGACCGATGGCGAAAAGAAAGCGCTGGAAGTTGCGGCCAACGCCTCTCTCTCCAAAGCGATGTCCTACCGCATCTATGAAAACGGCAAGGCGCTGAAGGATCTGACCGAAAACCACGGCGTGCAGCTGCACGACACGCCAACAGATTACTTCACCGAATACATGAACGCCGCCCAAGCCTCTCTGGAAGCGGCTGCTGCGGAAAATGAGTTCTTCGCAGAAGTCTGGCAGTCCCAAAAGGACTTTGCAGAAATCGCCGTCCCATTTTGGGCGGGGGCACAGACCTCCAATGCGAACCTCGGCAAGGCCTTCGCTGACAGCCTGAAGTAAGGCTGGCCACACGCGACTGGGAAGCCCTGACCACGCTCGGGGCTTTCCAAAGCACTCAGAAATCCAGAACTTCCAACAAGGGCGGGTCTCATGGCCGAAGAGGTGTTTCCGGACGAACTCGACATCACAGACGAGTTGATTGCCGAAAGACGAACAGAGCAGCCGGGCGAAACACCCGAGGACATGACCCCATGGCAAAGACCGATCACGGCCGCCATTGACGTTCTCAACATGTGGGCAGGCCGTCTGATTTGTCTGCTGATGATCCCGCTGATCCTGGCCATCGTGTTTGAGGTCTTCTCGCGCAATATGTTTGCGATCCTCACACAGAACGGCATGCACGACGTTGCCACCGCCTGGGGCCTTGGTCCAACGCTTTGGGTATATGACATCAGCCGAATGATCGGTGGGGTGCTCTTTATGGCCGCCGCGGGTTACGCCCTTCTGCGCGGCGTGCACATCCGTGCCGATTTCCTCTACCGCACATGGTCTCCCAAGACACAGGCCACCGTCGACGCGACGCTCTACATGGCGTTCTACCTGCCTGCGATGTTGTTCTTCACATGGGTGTCGACCGAATACTGGCTCAAGGCCTTCCTCGTGAACGAGACCGCAGCTGACAGCACATGGGCCCCCATTCTCTGGCCTGCGCGTCTTGCCATGCCCGTCGGCGCAGCCCTTCTATTCCTGCAAGGTTTCCCCGAACTCTTCCGCGCGTTTCACCAGATGGGCAAAGAGCGGGAGCGCGTCTTCCTGCGCATCCTGCCCTTCTATGTAATCGCTCTCGCGACAGTCACCGTAGGGGTGTTCTTTCCCGATGTCCTGCCGCTCGGCGACGTTTGGGAAAGCGTGTTTGGCAAAGGTCCCGGCATCGCAAAACCCACCATTGGTCTGATCATGCTCGCAGTGATGCTGTTTGCGATTTTTGTCGGCTTCCCAATCTCCTTCACGCTTATCTTTCTTGGCTTTGTCTTCGGCACATGGGGCGCGAATTTCAAACTCGCGACCTTCCTGATGACGCTGCAAACCAACTCCGTGATGCTGTCTGATCAGCTTGTCGCCGTACCGCTCTTTATTTTTATGGGCATTGTCATGGAGCAAGCAGGCCTGATGGAGCGCCTGTTCCAAGCGGTTCAGATGATGATGAGCCGCACCCGCGGCGCGCTCTTCATCGCCGTCTTGTTTGTCTCCACAATCTTTGCCGCGGCCACTGGTATCGTTGGTGCCTCGGTCACCATTCTCGGCATTATGGCTGCGCGTACCATGAACAAATCCGGCTACGACGTGCGCCTTGCCGCAGGCACCATCACCGCAGGGGGCACCCTTGGCATCCTGATCCCCCCGTCCATCATGCTGATCGTGATGGGGCCGGTGCTCGAAGTGCCGGTCACAGACCTCTTCCGCGCAGCCATCATCCCCGGGATTATGCTTGCCGGACTTTACCTCCTTTATTCCTTGGGCCGTTGCTGGCTCAACCCAGATCTCGGCCCCATTCTGCCTCCGGAAGAGCAGCCCGAAACCTCGCAATACTACCTGTTGGAAGTGGTGCTGGTGATGGCATCACTGGTCTTCCTGATCTGGCTCATCACCCGTGGATTGGTCGAAGGCTTTGGCTTCCCGCTCGGCGCTCTGGTGGTACCCGTCGGCTGGGTCGGGATCATGTTCGCCGTCTATGGCTGGATGAACAAAGCGCGCCCCGGCGGCTTCTACTTCTCAGAGCTTTGGTATGAATTCTTCATGGGCCTTGTGCCGCCAACGGTTCTCATTGCCTTCGCGCTTGGCTCCATTCTGGCAGGCTGGGCCACCCCTGCCGAAGCCTCTGCCTGCGGAGCTTTTGGAGCGATTGTCCTCTCCGTGCTCTATCGCAAGTTCACCATTCCGGGACTTTATGATGCGCTGCTCAAAAGTCTTGAGATCACCGTGCTGATCATGTTTCTCGTGGCGGCCTCTAACTTCTTCGGCGCGGTGTTCTCCAACCTTGGCACACCCAAGATGCTGACCGAGTTGCTCCTGTCGCTCGATATGAGCCCAGTGCTCATCCTGATGCTGATCATGGCGCTGATCTTCCTGCTGGGCTGGCCTCTGGAATGGGTGCCCATCGTGCTCATCATCGTGCCGATCCTGATCCCCACGGTCACCTCACTGGACCTCGGCTTTGAAAACACCAATGATCTTCTGGTCTGGTTCGCCATCCTCGTGGCCGTGAACCTGCAAACCGCCTGGCTTAGCCCACCCGTGGCGCTCTCAGCCTACTTCCTCAAAGGCGTCGTTCCTGAGTGGGATCTCCGAGACATCTACTTTGGCATGATGCAATTCATGGTGATCCAGCTGATCGGCCTCACCCTGATCTTCCTCTTCCCGCAAATCGCCCTCTGGCTGCCGAACTTCATTTACGGGCAATGACCATGCAGGCACAAAAATCTCCTTTGGCCTATCTGAAATGGGCGCTGATTGTCACCGTGGTGGGCTTGTTCCTCTCCGCATGGCTGGGCTGGGAAACCGAAGGCACCATCAACGCGATAATCTCCTTCCTGTTGATCGGTGCTGTGCTCGCGGCTTTGGAAATCGCCCTCTCGTTTGACAACGCCATCGTCAACGCAAACAAACTCGAAGACATGACCCCTGTCTGGCAGCGCCGCTTCCTCACTTGGGGCGTCCTCATCGCCGTCTTCGGCATGCGGATCGTCTTCCCGCTCCTGATCGTCACCGTTTTTGCCTGGCTCACGCCCCTCGAAGCCCTGCGCCTCGCCCTGATCGCACCAGAGCAATACAGCCACATCATGCATCAGTCCCACAGCTCTATCGCGGCCTTTGGTGGGACATTCCTGATGATGGTTTCCCTCACCTTCTTTGTAGATGAAGACAAATCCGTGGACTGGCTCAAAGGCCTAGAGTGCCGTCTCAAAAAATGCGGCTCCGTGCGCGGCTTTGAAATCGCGCTGGTTCTGGTGATCGTCGTCGGAATCTCCATGGCGCTACCGGAATACAAACGCACAAATTTCCTCTTTTCAGCCATCATGGGCCTCCTGGTCTTTACCATGGTGGACGGGCTCGGCACATTTCTCGACAACTCCAACAAAGCCATGATCAACGCCGGAGCAAAGGGCGGCTTTGGCGCGTTCATGTACCTTGAGGTGCTCGACGCGAGCTTCTCCTTTGACGGCGTGATCGGGGCCTTTGCGCTGACCTCCAACATCATCCTGATCGCCATCGGCCTTGGAATCGGCGCGATGTATGTGCGCTCCATGACCATCATGCTCGTGGAGAATGGCACCTTGCAGCACTTCCGCTACCTCGAACACGGCGCCTTTTACTCCATCTTCGCTCTCGCCCTGATCATGTTCATGCAATCGCTCTGGCATGTTCCCGAGATGATAACCGGCGGCGTGGGGGTGATGATGATCGGCTTGGCGCTCTTCTCCTCCATCAGACACAACCAACGCGAAAACAACGAACTTTCCCGCTCATGAGGATCCCATCAATGGCTCGCACCTATCTGAAGAAAGCAACGCTGACACCAAAATCCGATGCCACTGACGTGCATGAAACCGTGAAAACGATCCTGAATGACATTGAGGCCGGGGGCGATGCGAAAGCGCTGGACTATGCGGCCAAGTTTGATCAATACGACGGCCCAACACTGATGACGCAAACCGACATAGACCGCGCAGCAGAGCTGGTGCCAGACAAGCTCAAGGATGACATCCTCTTTGCCTATGACAACGTGCGCCGCTTTGCTGAGATGCAAAAAGGCACGGTGCAAAATTTTGAAACGGAGCTGATCCCCGGTTTCATCACCGGGCAAAAAGCCATCCCCGTCGACGCCGCCGGGTGCTACGTGCCCGGCGGGCGCTACAGCCATATCGCCAGCGCCATCATGACAGTCACCACTGCCAAAGTCGCCGGTTGCCGTCACATCACCGCCTGCTCCCCGCCTCAGCCCGGGGTCGGTGTTGCTCCGGCCATTGCCTATGCCGCCCATATCTGCGGCGCAGACTGCATTCTCGCCATGGGCGGCGTGCAGGGGGTGGCGGCGATGACCTTTGGCCTCTTTGGCCTGCCCAAAGCTAATATCCTCGTCGGCCCCGGCAACCAGTTTGTGGCCGAAGCCAAACGCATCCTCTTTGGCCGCGTTGGCATCGACATGATCGCCGGCCCCACCGACAGCCTCATCCTCGCGGATGGCACCGCTGATCCTCATATCGTCGCCACAGATCTCGTCAGCCAGGCGGAGCATGGCTACAACTCTCCGGTCTGGCTGGTCACCGATGACCGCACCTTGGCCGAGGAGGTGCTCACCCGTGTGCCCGATCTGATCGCAACCTTGCCCGAGGTGAACCGCGACAACGCCACAGCAGCCTGGCGCGACTATGCTGAAGTTATCCTGTGTGAAAACCGCGAAGACATGGCTGCCACCTCGGATGAATACGCCCCCGAGCACCTCACCGTACAGGCCGCTGACCCTGATTGGTGGCTCGACCGCCTGACCTGCTACGGCTCGCTGTTCTTAGGCGAAGAAACCACCGTCTCTTACGGCGACAAGGCCGCAGGCACCAATCATGTGCTGCCCACTTCCCGCGCCGCCAGCTACACCGGCGGACTGTCTGTGCACAAATATATGAAGATCGTGACTTGGCAGCGCGCTACCCGCGAGGGATCGCGGCCAGTCGCAGAAGCCACCGCGCGCATTTCCCGCCTTGAAGGCATGGAAGGCCACGCCCGCGCCGCAGACGCCCGCCTTGCCAAATACTTCCCCGGTGAGAACTTCGACCTCTCTGCCAATGGATGACCCGCGCGCGCTCTTTGATCTGACGGGCAAGACCGCCTGCATCACGGGCGCCAGCTCCGGCCTTGGCCGCCGCGCGGCGCTTGCCCTCGCTGTAGCAGGGGCAAACGTGATTGGCGTTGCCCGTCGTAAAACAGAGCTGCTGACATTGGTAGACGAGATCGGCGAACAAGCTGGGTTTGTCGCCTTTGACATCACAAACCGGAACGATCTCTCCAAACTCAGAACAGCCGTTTCAGCCCCCTTCGGGCCGCCTGACATCCTCATACACGCCGCAGGGATCAACACGCGCCAGCCCGCAGATGAGGTGACCCCGGAAGGCTGGGATGTCACGCTGAACCTAAACCTTACCGCCCCTTTCTTCCTCAGCCAGACCTTTGCGCCTGCCATGAAAGCCAAGAGCTGGGGCCGCATCGTCACCTTTGCCTCGTTACAGACCACCCGCGCCTTCCCCGGTGGGATCGCCTATGGCGCAAGTAAGGCAGGTATCGCCCAGCTTACGCGCGCCATGGCAGAGGCTTGGTCGCCCCACGGTATCACCGCCAATGCAATCGGCCCCGGCTTCTTTCCCACGGAACTCACACAGCCGGTGTTTGACGATCCCGACCGCGCAGCCCGCAACGCCGCTCGAACCTGCGTCGGCCGCAACGGCGAGCTAACTGACATCGACGGCCCGCTTTTGTTTCTTTGCTCAGACGCTTCCGCCTATACTACCGGACAGGTCCTGATGGTCGACGGAGGATATACCGCAAAATGAAAGCCCTGATCTACGACGCGCCCCACACCCTCCGCTTTCAAGACGTCCCCATGCCCGCGATGCAGGAAAGGGATGTGCTGGTCCGTGTGGAAGCCGTCGGGATCTGCGGCTCTGATATGCACGCATTCCTTGGCCATGACAGCCGCCGCCCAGCCCCGCTGATCCTTGGCCATGAGGCCGCGGGCGTGATTGAAGAAGGGCCTGAGAAAGGCCGGCGGGTCACAATCAACCCGCTGGTGTCATGTGGCGACTGTGCCGCGTGCCACACCGGCCGGGAAAACCTCTGCCCTCAGCGGCAGATCATCTCCATGCCCCCGCGTGAGGGGGCCTTCGCTCAATTTGTCGCCATCCCGCCGAGCAATCTTGTCACCGTGCCGGATGACATTGCTTTGCCAAAGGCCTCTCTGGCAGAGCCTTTGGCGGTGGGCTGGCACGCCGCGCGGTTGGGGCTCGAAGCCCTTCATCCGGCAATGGAGCCACGCGCTCTTGTGCTTGGCGGCGGTGCGATTGGATTGGCGAGCTACCTATGCCTACGCGCCCAAGGGCTACCTACGGTGGACATTATCGAGCCCAACCCCGAGCGCGCAGAATTCCTGAGCGCACACTGCGATGCACGCATACTCGCAAAACCAGATCGGACCGCACCCCTCGTGGTGGACGCAGTTGGCATCGCGGCCACGCGGGCTGCGGCATCAACCCACGTTGAACCCGGCGGGGTCATCACGCATATCGGATTAGGAGACGATGCAGGCGGATTGGACATCCGGCGCATGACGCTTCAGGAAGTGACATTCATCGGGACCTACACCTATTCCATGCAGGATTTCCGCGACACAGCACAGGCTATTTTTGCTGGCGAACTCGGCGCGTTGGAATGGTTTGAGGAACGGCCACTGGAAAGCGGCCCAGTCACCTTTGAAGCGTTACACGCCGGACGCGTCGCCGCGCCAAAAGTGATACTGGCTCCTTGGGATTAGGCACCTAAGCCGGTCTTTTTGGGGCAGCGCAAAGGAGATGACGATGTACGACAAAATCCTCGTGCCCATGGCACTCAACCATGACATTTCGCCGGAAACTCTGACCGCAGCGAAGGCGCTCAGCAAACCGGGTGGCGAGATCATTGCGCTTCATGTCTACGAAGCCCCCCACAGCATGGCCAAAGCCGCATTGGGAGAGAAGATGCTGCAACAGGGTTTTGACACCGCCAAAACCCTGCTCGAAGAAAAGACCGCGGCCCATCCAGAAGTGAATCCGGTGATTGTGACCGGGCACTGCTACCGTACGATTGTGGAATATGCCGCGGACAATAACATCGGCTGCATTGTCATGGCCTCTCACAAGCCTGATTTCTCGGATTATCTGCTTGGATCAACCGCGGCGCGGGTGGTGCGCCATGCTGCCTGCTCAGTGCTGGTCTATCGCAGTTAAAGAACTTTAGCGGAGCGGTACGCTTAAGACGCCTTTGCAAAGATACCGTTTTGATCTTCGATCTCGGTCTTCAGCACGCCTCGCAAGTCCTGCAAAGACAGCGGCTTGCTAAGGACTTCGCCCACGTTCAAGGCGCGCGCGCCAGCAATCAACTGAGCGGCATGCGCGGAAGCACTCGGCCCACCCGTAATGAAGCGAATACGCAAATCGCGATCGATTTTGTTGAGCGACTGAATAACTTCGATACCGTCCATCACCGGCATCTGGATATCCACCAAAAGCAGCGCAGGGCCGCGCTCTTCCCGGACTTTTGCAAGCAGTTCCACCCCATTTTGGCAAATGGTCACAGACCACCCTTCCAAAATGGCAACTTCAGAGCAGAACTCCGCAAAATCAGCATTATCGTCGGCAATATATAACCGCATCTTATGTCCACCCGACAAAACAAAGGCGCTCTCTACACTTGAAAGATGTAGTGTCAAGAGGCGCAGTCACGGCCTGAGTCATTCCAGCCCCTTCATTCGTTAACAAATGCCCCGGGTAATAAAGATTAACAGAAGTCGCGCGCGGTACTCTTGGCGAATTTTCGCCATCTTCGCCCCGTTCGACAAAGTCTTCCCAGTATACCCCAACCCAACAACCCAAAGGTGTTTGCGCTAACGAGATCATGGGCGTATATCCAGCCTCGCTTTTGCGAGTTTAGGGAAAATCAGGACATTTGCCTCACCAAGGTATGCTGCGCTGCCTATGACTTTTGGCGGAGCTTTGAGTGCCAAGTCCCCGCTGCGCAGAACCCACGGGCAAGTCTTTGCGAAACAACACAGATTGATTGGGCACCCCAAGATGACACTGAAGACTCTTCAACCGCATCACAGCTACAGCGCTGGCCTGCGCGGTGCCATGCACATGATCATGGATGTGCTTGCTTCTGCGACAACGGTCTCCGTTCTGATCGCCATGGTGCGGGTCGAACAATTCGGGCCGAGTTTTCTGACGCTCGTTGTGTTATTGGTTGGCACCTGCATTATCCCGTTCTTCGTGCTGCGTAAGGACGAACACATCAAACTGCGCGCAGCCATTATGATCGCAGGCAATCTGCTGGGCATAGGCTTTGCCGTCATGACCCTCGGCGTTGTTGCCACCTCTATGATCGCCACCCCGTTCTTCTTTGCTCTGGGCGCCGCCGTATTCAACCCAAAGGCGATTCAGTCAATCCTGGCCGCCACAGCACTCACCTTGCTGATCATTGCCGGTCTTTTCCTCACGGGCCAATTGCAAGCCCCCGAAATCACCATGCTTGAGTGGAATACCGCCTTTGGCAATTGGGTGGTAACACTTTTTATCACACTCGTATTCAGCCAACTGATGATTTTGCTGATTCACAGCCTAAAACGGTCCTGGCAGGACACCGACAGCGAATCATCTGAAAAGTTCTCACAGTTTGAGGCGCTGTTTGAATATGCCCATGAGGCAATTGTCATAATGGATGTCGAACTTGGACATTTCATCGCGGCCAATTCCAAGGCAGAAGCCCTCTTTGGCATACCTCGCGAAAAACTGGTCGGCAGCCCGGTCTTCGCTGAGATAAGTCCGGAATATCAGCCTTCTGGCCAGCTCTCCGAAAAGCGGGCGCAGTTACTTTTGAAACAGGCCCTGACCGGAGAACATCCTACGTTTCAATGGACCCATCTCAATGCAGAGGGCAAAGAGATCCCCTGTGAGATTTCACTGTCGCGCATCCCGCCATTTGAAGAGCAACTGGTGCGTGCCTCCATCGTGGATATTTCTGGCCGTCTGGCGGAACAGGCGCAACGCGAGGAATTGCAAAACCGCCTTGCAGCCTCTCAGAGACTTGAGGCCATCGGCCAACTGACAGGCGGAGTTGCCCACGACTTCAACAACCTGCTCGCCATTGTGCTTGGCAATCTGGAGCTTCTGCGCGAGCGCACCGACGACCCCAGCCATTTGCGTTTGTTGAAGCCAAGCATCGATGCCACCCTGCGTGGCGCAGACCTGACCCGCAATATGCTCAGCTTTGCGCGCCGCGCACCTTTGTCGCCAAGCCGCCTCGATCTCAACGAACTCGTAAAGGAAACCCATTCCTGGACCGGACGCACCCTGCCCTCAAACATCGCAATCCACACCATCTTTGAGGATGCGCTCTGGCCGGTCAACGCCGACCAAAGCGCCGCGGAAAGCGCTTTGATCAACCTCATCTTGAATGCCCGGGACGCGATGGCAGATGGCGGCGCATTGACGCTGAAGACACAGAACATCACCGCGAACCGCCAAATCTCGGATGCGCAAGGTAATGTTCTGAAGCCCGGGCGCTACGTCATGGTCTCCGTGCGTGATACCGGCACAGGCATGCCTGCCGAAACGCTGAAAAAAGTGTTTGAACCATTCTTCACAACCAAATCCATTGGCAAGGGCTCCGGGCTTGGGCTCTCTATGGTCCTTGGTTTTATGCAACAATCCGGTGGCGTGGTACTCGTTCATTCCACGCCTGAGGAAGGCACAGTCTTCGAGCTCTATTTCCCGGCAACCGATAGCACTCAGGAGCTAATGCAGTCAGACCTAACCCAACCAGATGCACCTATCATCACCAGAGATTGCCGCATCTTGCTGGTCGAGGACCAAGCCGAAGTCCGCGAGGTGCTTCAGGAAATGCTTCAAGCGGATGGCCATAAGGTCGTCACCACAAAAACCGCTGATGAGGCCAAAACTCTGTTTGATAGCGATCCTGCATTTGACCTGCTGCTGACAGATGTCGTTATGCCCGGCACACTTCAGGGCACCACGCTTGTCAAATCGCTGCGAGAAAAGGTCCCAGATCTACCAGCGATATTCATGTCGGGCTATGCCTCAGAAGCCTTGCAAGCGGAGAACATAAATCCTGAAGACCTGCGCCTGACCAAACCCGTGCAGCGCTCAGAACTGCAAGCCGCCATCGCCCAATCCATTTCCGGAGCCAAAGCCTCGTGGAAATCCTAGAGGCCGATGCCACAGGGCGGCTAAACAATTGATACCCAAAGGGGCGGTCTGATTTTCACAGGAAGCCCATATTAAGATCCTAGGGCGAGGATTTCACCGGACCTTGGGACACATCACATATACGACTGGCCCGGTGAAAGAAGACCCGCCCAAGAGGGGCGGGTCAAAGTGATGTTTTTAATCGTACAGAACCGCTTGGATCTTCGGCTCGTCGATGTTGGAAGCATCGTAGTAGTAGAAGCCTGTGTCGATCAGCGCAGGCACTTCTTCGCCTTTGGTCGCCATCACAGCCGCTTTCACGGTTTCATAACCGATGCCAACAGGATTCTGCGTGATCGCACCTGCCATCAGACCGCTACGGATCGCATCTTTCTGCGCTTTACCGCTGTCGTAACCAATGATCACCAGACCTTCAGTGCCCAGTTCCTGCACACCATTCACAACACCGATTGCGGAGCCTTCGTTGGTGCCAAAGATACCGTTCAGATCAGGGTTGGCTGTCAGGATCGCCTTGGTCACCTCTGTGGATTTCAGGTGGTCGCCCTGACCGTACTGAACAGTCACAACTTCGATGTCTGGGTATTTCGCTTCGATACGGTTCACAAAGCCATCGCGACGGTCAATGCCGGTGCGGCTGGTTTGGTCGTGTGCAACAACGGCCACTTTGCCTTTGCCGCCAATCAGCTCCGCCATTTTGTCTGCGGCCATGCCGGCTGCCAGTGCGTTGTCGGTGGTCGCTGTGGAAAGCGGGATGTCGCTGTCTACACCGCTGTCAAAGGCCACAACCGGAATGCCCGCATCATTGGCCTGACGCAGCAGAGGGATCGCCGCCTGGCTGTCCAGAGCCGCAAAGCCGATGGCCGCAGGCTTGTTGGCCAGCGCCGCTGCCAGCATGTCGATCTGACGGTCGACCATGGTCTCATTGTCTGGACCTTCAAAGGTGATGCGCACCCCGAACTCATCCGCTGCCTGTTCTGCACCCAGCTTCACCGCCTGCCAGAACTGGTGCTGGAAGCCTTTGGAAACCAGCGGGATATACATTTCATCTTCGGCCACTGCCATAGACGCTGGCGCACTCATCACGGCGGCACTCAAGGCCCCCAAAATAAAACGACGTGTTAGCATGATATTCTCCTCCATATTGGTCACGCTTTTTTCTTAGTTCGAGGTGCAAGAGGCGCCCCCATGTGCGCCCCTCGCGTCAGGCCTCAGCCCGATTTCTTGCGGCGCACCATGTCGGCATAAACCGCCAGAATGATGATCGCGCCGGTCACAACGGTCTGCCATTCCTGAGCAACCGACAGCACGCGCAGGCCATTGGTCAGCACCGCCATAATCAATGCGCCGATCAGAGTGCCCAGAATGGTGCCGCGTCCGCCGGACAATGAGGTGCCGCCGATCACCACAGCCGCAATCGCTTCCAGCTCATAGCCAAGGCCCAGTGCCGGCTGCGCAGAGTTCAGGCGCGATGCGATCAGGATGCCGCCAATGCCGCAGATGCCGCCGGCCAGAGCGTAGATGCGCATCTTCCAGCGATCGGTGTTCACGCCAGACAAGCGCACCGCTTCTTCGTTGGAGCCCAGCGCAAAGGTGTAGCGCCCCAGCACCGTCTTGCTCAGAATGTAGGAGGCCGCCGCAGCCACAAGGAACAGGATTAGCACGCCATTGGGGATCGGCAGGGCCGGAAAGATCTCTCCAATCAGCGAACCACGGGAAATCTGATCAAAGCCCGGTGTGTCGTTGAAGTAGATCGGTCGTGTGCCCGAAATCACCAGCGACAGGCCCTTCAGGATCAGCATCATGCCAAGTGTCGCAATAAACGGCGGGATCTTCATCTTGGCCACGAAGGTGCCCGAGCACAGACCACAGAGCGCCCCGGCCCCAATCGCCGCTGCAACGCCCAGCAGAAGCGGCATTCCCAGATAGGTCAGCACAACCCCGGCAATCACCGCACAGAAGGTCATCAATGTGCCCACCGACAGGTCAATGCCCCCGGTGATGATCACCAGCGTGGCCGCAACCGCAAGCACACCGTTCACCGAAGTCGCCTGCAAAATGGCGATCATATTGGATGTCTGCATAAAGTTCGGCGAGGCAATCGAAAAGCCGATCAACAGCACAATCAAACTCGCAAACGCCAGAAGCTTTTGGTACGCCCCGGAATCTCCAAGCCCGGACAGGGGCGATTTTTCGTTTACGTCGGTTGCGGTGCTCATTGTATTGTCTCCGTTACATGCATGACCGCCTCACGCTGGGTCGCCAATTGCATGATGTCTTCTTGAGTGGTGTCTTTGCCGCCGGGCAAAATCCCGGTCAGCCGGCCTTCGCACATCACCGCAATCCGGTGGCTGAGGCGCATAATTTCTGGCAGTTCAGAGGAGATCACGATGATCGTCTTTCCATCCTCGGCGAGCTCTTCCAGCAGTTTGTAGATTTCCGACTTCGCCCCCACGTCGATGCCACGGGTCGGCTCGTCAAAAATCAGAATATCGCAATCGCGCAGCAACCATTTGGCGATCACCACTTTCTGCTGATTGCCGCCAGACAGCAGGCGCACTTCCTGCGTATCAGACGGTGTGCGAATGCCCAGCTGGCTGATGTATTTCTGCGCCGTCTCCGCCATGCCCGCATCATTGAGCACCCCCACAGAACTCGAGAACAGATCCATCGATGCCAGCGCAATGTTGTCCCGTACATTCATTCCGGTCGCCAGACCAAAGTGTTTGCGATCTTCGGACAGATAGCCAATGCCCGCTTCTACAGCGTCGCTTGGGGTTTTGATGCTGACCTTTTGGCCATGCACTCTGATCTCCCCGGCCTCTTTGACATCAGCCCCAAAAATCGCGCGCGCAACTTCGGTGCGCCCAGCCCCCATCAACCCGGCAAAACCAAGGATTTCACCGCGTTGCACGGAGAAGCTCACATCCTGAATTTCGCGCCCCCGGCTCAACCCGGACACTTCAAGCGACACCTCAGCACCAGTCAAATCCGGCACTTCAAGCGGCTCTTCGGTCACTTCACGGCCCACCATCATTGAGATGATCTGGCTGATCGGTGTCTCCGCGGCCTCAACCACGCCAACGTATTCTCCGTCGCGCATCACGGTCACACGGTCCGCGATCTGCTTCAGCTCATCCATCTTATGACTGATATAAACGATACCTACGCCTTCGGATTTCAGGCGGCGAATGATCACAAACAGCTCCGCGATCTCCGCATCATTGAGCGCCGCAGTCGGCTCGTCCATGATCAGAACCTTGGAACGGAAAGACAGCGCTTTGGCGATCTCCACCATCTGCTGTTTGGCAATGGTCAGGCTGCCCACAATGGTCTTAGGATCGAGTTCAAGGTTCATCGACGCAAAGATCTCGGCCGTCTGCGCGTTCAGCGCCACCTCATCCAAACGCCCAAAACTCTTGCGCGGCTCCCGCCCGATAAAAATGTTCTGCGCGACTGTCAGGTCATTCATCAGGCTCAGCTCTTGGTGGATGATCCCAATCCCAAGGTCCTGCGCCTCGCTTGGCGTCGTCGGGCTGACTTCTTGCCCGTCAATCTTCAGAACACCGCCATCACGCTGATAGATCCCCGAAAGGATTTTCATCAATGTGCTCTTGCCAGCCCCGTTCTCGCCCATCAGCGCGTGAACTTCGCCCGACATCAGATCGAACTGCACCCGCTTGAGCGCATGTACGCCGGGGAAAAATTTATCGATCCCCGTCATTTCGACCAGTTTATTCATAGTTCCTCCCAATTTCCTGCCCTCCCAAGCAGTCAGCGCAGCGTTACATCACCGCGCCAATTTGCCAGGGGACAAACTCGACCCCGCCAAAGCCAAGTTCCTCACTCTTCGTCCGCTCGCCCGAGGCCACACGGATCAAAATCTCAAACAGCTCCTCGCCCTTGCTCTCGATGCTGACGCCATCGGTCACGATGTCTCCGCAGTTGAGGTCCATGTCTTCTGACATGCGGGCATACATTTCCGAGTTGGTGGACAGCTTGATGCAGGGCGTCGGCTGATATCCTGACACAGAGCCGCGACCGGTGGTAAACACGATCAGGTTTGCACCGGAGGCCACCTGCCCTGTCACGGAGCATGGGTCAAAGCCGGGGCTGTCCATAAAGACAAAGCCATGCTTGTCGATGATTTCTCCAAACTGGTAGACATCGCGCATTGGTGCTGTCCCACCCTTGGCGACGGCTCCCAGCGATTTTTCCAAGATGGTGGTCAACCCGCCGCGCTTGTTGCCAGGGCTAGGGTTGTTGTCCATCTCGCCGCCATTGCGCTCGGTGTAGTCTTCCCACCAACGCACGCGCTCGATCAGCTTTTCGCCAACTTCAATGCTTTCCGCACGCCGGGTCAAAAGATGCTCAGCGCCGTAAATCTCAGACGTTTCAGACAAAATGGTCGTGCCACCGTGGCGAACCAGCAGGTCAGAGGCATAGCCCAGCGCCGGATTGGCGGTGATACCGGAATAACCATCTGAGCCACCACATTGCATACCCACAGTGATCTCACTGATCGGCGCCGGTGCGCGTTCGGCTTTGTTGGCCATCTCGGCTATCCCGCGCAGCTGCTCAAGCCCGTGTTCAATCGTCTTACGGGTGCCGCCTTCGTTCTGAATGGTCATATAGCGCAGCGCGCCATCTGCGCGGATCGGCTGACCGCCCACCAGATCGGCGACCTGCATCACCTCGCAGCCAAGCCCAATCAACAGAATGCCGCCAAAGTTCGGATGTTGCGCATAGCCCGCCAGGGTGCGGAACAAAGTGGCATATCCTTCATTGTCGCTCGACATGCCACAGCCTGTGCCATGCACAATCGGCACGACCCCGTCCACATTCGGAAACTCTTCGAGCAACCCCGATTTCTCAGCCGCTTCGGCGATAAATCTCGCCACAGAACCGGAGCAATTCACCGTCGTCAGAATGCCGATGTAGTTGCGTGTACCCACTTTACCGTTGCTGCGGTGATACCCTTGAAACGTCCGGGCGTCGGTAATGCTCTGCAAAGGGTAAGACGCGCTGGCATGGGCATAGTCTTGCTGGTGCGCACCCATCCCAAGGTTGTGCACATGCACATGCTCACCCGGTGCGATATCTGCCTTGGCTTGCCCAATAATCTGGCCGTAACGGATCACATTTTCACCCTTGGCGATCGGCGCGACGGCAATTTTATGCCCCCGTGTGACAGAGCCTACCAAAGGTACAGGAACCAAATCCAATTGCTCCGCAGCCGCGATCTCGCGCAGCGCAATCACGACGTTGTCAGACGGGCTGAGTCGCAGCACGTCGCCGCTAGAGCTTTGTAAATTATGATTTTTATGCGGTGCTTGCATCGTCTTCTCGCTTGCTTTCCCTATTTTGCTAAGCGGCAATTCACCACTTGTCAACTAACATGTTAGCATGGTAGAAATTTTAGCATGAACCAAATCATTGATATCGACGCCAGTCTTTTGCGCGAAACAGCCCCTTCAGAAGGGTCGCTCGCTCAGCGCGTTTATCTCTCCGTAAAAGAAGCCATTTTGGCGCTGGACTTCCCGCCCGGCGCGAATTTGAGAAAGGCGCCAATTTGCGAGCGCCTCGGCGTGTCCCGTGCGCCAGTAACCGAAGCCATCGCCCGCTTGGCAGCAGAAGGCTTGGTCGACGTTGTGCCCCAGTCCGGCACCCACGTGTCCTATTTTTCCATGTCAGAGATTCGCGAAGGCGTGTTTTTGCGCGAAGCGCTGGAGCTTGCCACAGTTGCCAAAGTCACGCGCGACCTCACGCCTGAGCAGCGCAAGCTTCTGAGCCGCAACATGCGCCTGCAAGAACTCATGATCGAGGATGAGGACATCACAGGTTTTTATCAGGCCGATGAGGATTTCCACAATTTGCTGATGGAATTCACGGGCTTCCACCGCCTCCCAGCGGTGGCACAGACGGTCTCCTTGCAGGTCCGGCGCGCGCGCCTTCTGCTCTTGCCAACACCCGGCCGAATTTCGGAAACTCTGGTAGAGCATCGCGCGATTTTTGACGCGATTTGCGCCGGAGACGAAGCCGCAGCGCAGAGCCAGATGCGCCACCACCTTGGCCAGCTCATGCCCCGCATTGAAACCCTGCACGACACAAAACCCGAATTGTTCAACACCCCCTAAACCGCCCAGCGCGAGACCAGAGAGTTGCTATGTCCGTTTCGAAAACACGTCCTCTAAACAACCGAACGTCCCGTCCGGTGCCCCTCACCCAAATGGGCTTTGGCGGTGCGCCACTCGGCAATCTGTACCGAAAGGTTTCTGAGCAAGACGCACAAGATGCGTTGCAATCCGCATATGACGTCGGCGTGCGCTTCTTTGACACTGCGCCGCAATACGGGCTTGGCCGTTCAGAAATGCGTTTTGGCGAAGGCATGAAGCGTTTCGGGCGCGACAACATTCAACTGTCCACCAAAATCGGTCGGCTTCTTCTGGACTGTGAGCCTCACGAAGTCACTCCTGAGGCTTTTGTCGACGTGCCGCAAAAGCGCATTGTTTTTGACTACACTTATGACGGGGTGATGCGCTCCTATGAGGCCAGCAAAGAGCGCCTCGGCATTCAGAACGCGGACATCTTGCTGGTACATGACGTCTGCGTTTTCAGCCAAGGCAGCCAGGAAGCATCGGATGCCAAGGTGCGCGAACTGTTTGACGGAGGCGGCTATCGCGCCCTCACAGAGCTTCGCGACTCAGGCGAAATCGCGGCCATCGGCGCAGGTGTGAACGAATGGCAAGTCTGCGAAAAGCTGCTGGGGCTTGGTGACTTTGACGGCTTCCTGCTCGCGGGCCGGTACACCCTCTTAGAGCAAGAGGCCCTCGACAGCTTCCTGCCCCTTTGTGAAAAGCGCGACGTCGGCATCATCCTCGGCGGCCCTTATAACTCCGGCATTCTGGCCACCGGTGCCGTGGAAGGCGCGAAATACAACTACGATGACGCCCCCGAAGAGATCATGGCGCGCGTGCGCAAAATCGAAGCGGTTTGCGCCGCCCATGACACGCCCCTGATTGCCGCCGCTCTGCAATTTGTGCTCGGCCACCCCTGTGTAAAAACCGTGGTTCCGGGTGCGGTTTCGCGTGCAGAAGTGGAGGCCAATGCCCGCCTGATGGAACGCGCCATCCCGGATGCGCTCTGGTCTGACCTGCGCGGTGAAGGGCTGATCCGCCCCAATGCCCCTCTGCCTTCGGAGCGTTCTGATGCTGCGTAATATCAACCCGCTGCTGTCGCCCGACCTGCTGCACACGCTGCGCGCCATGGGGCACGGCGATGAAATCGTCATCGCAGATGCCAATTTCCCCGGCACCAGCACCGGCCCCGCCTGCATCCGTGCCGACGGCTCCACAGCGAGCGAAATACTGGAAGCCGTGCTCTCGATCATGCCTCTGGACAATTTTGTGCCTGACCCCGCCCTGACGATGCAAGTGGTAGGCGATCCAGATGCAATCCCCGAAGCCGTCGCCGATTTTCAAAGCATCATCGAGGCCACAGCCGACAATCCGGTGCAAATCCAAACGCTTGAACGTTTCGCCTTCTACGACCGCGCGGCCACTGCCTTTGCCATCGTACAAACCGGCGAACGTCGGCTCTATGGAAACATCATCCTCAAGAAGGGTGTGATTTCATGAGAATTGACGCTCACCAGCATTGTTGGTCGATCGCGCGCGGAGACTACGGCTGGCTCACGCCCGAACTGGGTGTCATCTACCGCGACTTTCTGCCTGACGACCTGACTCCTCTGCTGAAGGCTGCTGATATAGGAGGCACCGTTCTGGTTCAGGCAGCCCCCACAGTGGCAGAAACCGAATTCATGCTCTCTCTGGCAGCAGAAAACAGCTTCATCAAAGGTGTTGTCGGCTGGGTTGATTTCGAGGCTAAAGATGCCGCCGATCAGATCGCGACACTCGCAAGCAATCCGGCACTGGTTGGCCTGCGTCCGATGATACAGGACATCGCCGATCCCGACTGGATGCTGCGCGATGCGCTCACCCCGGCTTTCGAGGCTCTGATCGCGCATGATCTCACCTTTGATGCGCTCACCCTGCCCCAACATCTGGGCAACTTGCACAAGCTGCTTACACGTCACCCCGACATGCGTGTGGTGATCGACCATGCATCCAAACCCCTCATCAAAGACGGTGTGATTGAAGGCTGGGCCGAGGACATGGTCGCCTTGGCAAGCGAGACCAAAGCGTTCTGCAAGCTCTCCGGCCTGGTCACCGAGGCCGCAAGCGATTGGGCCACCAACGATCTGCGCCCCTACGCGGATCATCTGCTCGGCACCTTTGGCCCTGAACGCCTGATTTGGGGAAGCGACTGGCCGGTCTGCACCCTTGCCAGCACCTATGCGCGCTGGGTCGACACCAGCAACGACCTTTTGAGCGCACTGACAGAAACCGAACTCAAGGCTGTCTGGGGCGGCAACGCCGCACGGGCCTACAACCTCAGAGATTGATATGACTGCTCTTTCCCTTGATCCTTCCGGGCTTTGGCTCGGCCGCGTAGAACGCCCCGGCATCGGCCCGGCAGTTGTAACCATCCGTGATGGGCAGCTGGTGGACATCACGTCCAAAACCGCCCCCACCGTGCGCGACATTCTGGAGCGCGAGGACGCCGCAGACTACACCCGCTCTGCCCCCGGCACCTCTTTGGGCGCGGTGACAGAAGACCACAACTGGCTCGCACCATGTGACCTTCAGGCCGTCAAAGCTTGTGGCGTGACCTTTGCAGGCTCCATGGTTGAGCGCGTGATTGAAGAGCAGGCTGCCGGCGACCCCGCCAAGGCCGAAGCCATCCGAAAACGCATTGGCGCACGTATTGGCGACAGCCTCTCCAACATCGTTCCCGGCTCTGATGCCGCGGAGGAAGTCAAGCAAGCCCTGATCGCAGAAGGCCTCTGGAGCCAATATCTTGAGGTCGGCATCGGCCCGGATGCGGAAGTGTTTTCCAAAGCTCAGGTTCTCTCATCTGTCGGCTTTGGTGCCGACATCGGCCTGCACCCGATCTCCACATGGAACAACCCCGAGCCCGAAGTGGTGCTCGCCGTGACCTCCAAAGGAGAGATCAAAGGCGCGACCCTCGGCAATGACGTCAATCTGCGCGATGTGGAAGGCCGCTCTGCCCTCCTGCTCAGCAAAGCCAAAGACAACAACGCCTCCTGTGCCATCGGCCCGATGATCCGCCTCTTTGACGAGCGCTTTACGTTGGATGATGTCCGCCAGGCAGAACTGACCCTCACCGTCTCCGGGCCGGAAGGATTTGAGCTTCAAGGCCATTCTTCGATGGCACAGATCAGCCGTGATCCGGCAGATCTGGTGCGCCAAACCATTGGCCGGCATCACCAATACCCGGACGGGCTGATGCTGTTTTTGGGCACGCTCTTTGCCCCCACCCAAGACCGCGACACCCCCGGTGGAGGCTTTACCCACAAGCTTGGCGATGTTGTGACCATCGCAAACAACCAACTCGGACAGCTCACCAACACCGTGCGCCTGTCCACCGAATGTGACGAGTGGCGCTTTGGCGCTTCTCACCTAATGCGCAACCTGGCCGACCGTGGCCTGCTCTAAGAAAGCGAAAGATATGCTGACCGGAAAACACCTAATTGCTGGCGACTGGGTCGCAGGCGACGCAACCTTTGCCTCTGAACCCGCCACCGGCGAAAGCCATGATTTTGCTGTAGGCACACCTGTACATGTGGATGCCGCCGTGGAAGCGGCTGAAGCCGCATTTGCCAGCTTCGGCTGGTCCTCCCGCAGTGAACGCGCCGCGCTATTGCGCAAAATCGCCGAAGAGATCGATGCACGTGGCGACGCTATCACCGAAATAGGCACTCAAGAAACCGGGTTGCCCGCGATGCGTCTGGAAGGCGAGCGTGGCCGTACCACTGGCCAGCTACGCCTTTTTGCCGATCACATTGAAGCGGGTGCTTACCTTGACCTGCGCCATGATGAAGCTCTGCCCGATCGCGCGCCTTTGCCGCGCCCGGAGCTGCGCATGATTCAGCGCCCCATTGGCCCGGTGGCCGTTTTTGGTGCCTCAAACTTCCCACTGGCCTTCTCGACCGCTGGGGGTGACACCGCCGCCGCACTTGCTGCTGGCTGCCCCGTTGTGGTCAAAGGCCACTCCGCCCACCCCGGCACAGGCGAAATCGTTGCGCAGGCGGTTGATGCAGCACTGAAGGCACTCGATATGCATCCGGGTATCTTCTCGCTTGTTCAGGGCGGAAAACGCGATGTGGGCACCCGTCTCGTACAACATCCCCTGATCCGCGCCGTGGGTTTCACCGGCAGCCTCGCCGGGGGCCGTGCGCTCTTTGACCTTTGCGCTCAGCGCGACGAGCCAATCCCCTTCTTTGGCGAACTCGGCTCTGTAAACCCAATGTTTGTTCTGCCCGCCGCTGCAGGCGCCCGCGCAGCCGCAATCGGCACGGGCTGGGCAGGCTCCCTGACCATGGGCGCAGGACAATTTTGCACCAACCCTGGGATCGCCGTGGTGATCGACGGTGCAGAGGCAGACGCCCTTCAAGCGGCCGCGCAGACCACACTGGAAGCCACCGACGCCCAAACCATGCTGACAGACGGTATCGCCGCTGCCTACCGCGACGGCGTGGCGCGTGTGACAGGCGGCAAAGGCGTGACCGAAGTCATGGGCTCTTCTTGTCCGGATCGCGCAGCCAAGCCCTATCTCTTTAGCGTTGCGGGCGAAGATTGGCTCGCGGATGCCCACCTCCAAGAAGAAGTCTTTGGACCGATGGGCATCATCGTGCGCGTGCGTGACACCACACAAATGCACGAGGTCGCCCGGGCGATTGAAGGCCAGCTGACCTGCACCCTGCAAATGGACGCGGGCGACACCCAAGAAGCGCAAGCATTGCTGCCGCTGCTGGAGCGCAAAGCCGGCCGCGTACTCGCCAATGGCTTCCCAACCGGCGTTGAGGTCTCCGATACGATGGTACATGGCGGCCCCTACCCGGCCTCTACCAATTTTGGGGCCACCTCTGTGGGCACGCTCTCCATTCGCCGGTTCCTGCGCCCGGTCTGCTATCAGAACATTCCGGCAGAGCTGTTGCCTGAACAGGTATAAGGACCAAACAAATGACTGAGGTAACTGGCCGACTGGCTGGCAAAACAGCGCTCATCACGGCGGCGGGCCAAGGCATTGGCCGCGCCACCACAGAGCTCTTTGTGGCAGAAGGCGCCCAGGTCATCGCCAGCGATATCAACGATGCATCGCTGGCCGAGCTGGCCCAAATCGACGGGGTGACCGCGCTCAAGCTTGATGTGACCGATGGTGCTGCAGTGGCAAAGGCCGCCGCCGACCTGCCTGCGCTGGACGTGCTCTTTAACTGCGCAGGCTATGTCGCAGGTGGCACCATTCTGGAGTGCTCGGAGAAAGACTGGGACTTCAGCTTCGATCTCAACGTCAAGGCAATGTACCGCCTGATCCAGCTGACCCTCCCGGCCATGCTGGAAAACGGCGGCGGCTCGATCATCAACATGTCCTCCGTGGCGTCCTCCATGAAAGGCGTGCCAAACCGCTTTGCCTATTGCGCATCCAAGGGCGCGGTTCTCGGCTTGACCAAAGCTGTGGCAGCCGATTACGTGGCGCAGGGCATCCGCTGCAACGCCATCTGCCCGGGCACCGTGGACAGCCCCAGCCTGCATGACCGCCTGCGCGCCACAGGGGACTATGAGCAGGCAATGAGCGACTTTATTGCCCGCCAGCCCATGGGCCGCATCGGCACCGCAGATGAAATCGCAGAGCTGGCGCTTTATCTGGCCAGCGACGCCAGCAAATACACTTCCGGCCAGCCCTTCGCCATCGATGGCGGCTGGACGATCTGAGCGAGAAAGGACACCTCAATGAAGCTTCTACGGTACGGCCCGGTCGGGGCAGAGAAACCCGGCCTGCAGGATGATGCGGGCAATATCCGCGATCTTTCCGGCCATGTGGATGACATCGCAGGCGCGGCGCTCAGCGACGAAAGCCTCGACAAACTGCGCGCGATCGACCCAGCCAGCCTTCCGGTGGTCGAAGGATCCCCGCGCATCGGAGCATGCGTCGGCCACGTTGGCAAATTCATCTGCATCGGCCTGAACTATGCCGACCACGCAGCGGAATCCGGCATGGCCCTGCCCGAGGAGCCGGTGATCTTCTTCAAGGCCACTTCGGCAATTTCTGGCCCCAACGACGATGTTGAAATCCCTCGCACCTCGGTGAAATCCGACTGGGAAGTTGAACTGGGCGTGGTGATCGGCAAACACACCAAATACGTGAGCCGCGAAGACGCACTGGACCATGTCGCAGGCTACTGCGTGGTCAACGACCTGTCTGAGCGTGACTTCCAGCTGCACCGCTCTGGCCAGTGGGTCAAAGGCAAATCCGCCGACACCTTCGGCCCCATTGGCCCATGGCTGGTGACTCGCGACGAAGTGGCAGATCCGCAGAACCTGCCGATGTATCTGGAGGTCAACGGCCACCGCTATCAAGACGGCTCCACCAAGACGATGCATTTTGACGTGGCCACCGTGATCTCACACCTCAGCCAGTTCATGTCCCTGCAGCCGGGCGACGTGATCTCCACCGGAACCCCTCCGGGTGTGGGCATGGGCCAAAACCCACAGACCTATCTCAAGCCGGGCGACAAAATGGAGCTGGGCATCGAAGGTCTGGGCGTTCAGAAACAAAACGTCATCGCAGGCTAAGTTTCCCTGACAAAACATCACCAAAAGGGCCGGACCGCGAAGCAGCTCCGGCCCTTTTTCTTCGCCTACCGATCAGCGCGCGCTCTGCGCGTTCACGCACAGGCTTCGCGCCTAAACGCGAGTTTTCGCCCCCGCTGCCTGCTCCTACACTCTCCCTAAGCAAAGGAGAGTCCCATGACACAGCCCGCAGCAGCCCTCGCCCCCTCAGCGCGCATCGGCCACGTCCATCTGAAAGTCGCCGATCTGGAACGTGCCATTGCCTTTTATGCGGATGTGTTGGGATTTGAGGTGCAGGCCCGCCTTGGCAGTGAGGCCGCGTTTCTTGGGGCGGATGGGTATCACCATCATATAGGCCTCAACACATGGCGCAGCAAAGGCGGCACGCCTGCGCCTGAGGGCCACACAGGCCTGTTTCACACCGCCCTGCTTTATGCCTCCCGCACGGATCTCGCCACCGCCGTTAAGCGCGTCATAGATGCGGGCTTTCCGGTGATGGGAGCCTCTGATCACGGCGTCTCAGAAGCCATCTACTTCAACGATCCCGACGGCAATGGTGTCGAGCTTTATTGCGACCGCGACCCCGCAGAATGGCCCCGCCATGAAGACGGCTCTTTGCAGATGTACAGCCGCCCATTGCCCTTGGAGCAACTCCTGTCAGAGGCACGATAGCCATCCACGTGCCGGCAAGAACATGCCGAAATCTCAGGGAAATCTACGTCAGCCGCACTGTCATAAAGATGAGTATTTCTTGTCACAAAACTGAATCGGACGCATCCTAGCTTCTTTACCTAGTATTAACTTGGGGTGCGCCCCAGCCAGCTTAAGGAGCCAGCCATGTCCCACGATGACCTGTCGTTTGACGAGATTGACGAACTGATTTCCCCTCGCGCCGAAGAAACTGATTTTGATCGCGTGGTCGAAAGCGCCCTGTCTCGCCGTGGCTTTCTTGGCGGCGTGATGACCTTTGGTCTGGGCTCCTTCCTTGTCGGCACCACCGCTCTGACCCGCGATGCACAAGCTGGCGGCCATGGCCACGCTGACCGCTTCGGCTTCCACCAAATCCCTGCCAATTCGGAAGACACGATCACCGTGCCCGAAGGTTTTGAGTGGGAACAGGTTGTCACATGGGGTGATCCGCTTTTCAGCAGCACCCCGGCGTTTGACGAAGCCACCCGTGGCACCGCCGCCTCTCAGGCCGGTGCCTTTGGCGACAACAACGATGGCATGGCCTTCTTCACCAAAGGTGGCCGTCATGTGATGGCGATCAACAATGAATATACCAACCGCAAGATCCTCTGGGGCAACAACCCGGACGGCGCGTGGGTCACGGATGACGATGTTGAAAAAGGCATGATGGCCCATGGTGTGTCTATAGTCGAAGTGGCGCGCGGGGATGATGGCAAATGGCAAGTTGTGATCGACAGCGACCTGAACCGCCGCGTGACACCGCAAACCGATATGGAGATCACCGGCCCCGCAGCAGGCCATGACCTCATGAAAACCACCGCCGATCCAACCGGCACCACCTGCAAAGGCACTTGGAACAACTGCGGCAACGGCGAAACCCCTTGGGGCACCTATCTGGCCTGCGAAGAAAACTTCAACGGTTACTTCTCCGCAGAAGATGAGGCCCATGAGGTCAGCGCAGAGCTCAAGCGCTACGGTGTCTCTTCCAAAGACTGGGGCTATGGCTGGGCCAAAGTCGATCCGCGCTTTGATGTCGCCAAAGATCCAAATGAACCCAACCGCGCAGGCTATGTCGTGGAAATCGACCCGTTCGACCCAACCTCAACCCCGAAGAAGCGCACCGC
Organism: Shimia sp. R9_1; assembly: GCF_017743775.1. NCBI lineage: Bacteria > Pseudomonadati > Pseudomonadota > Alphaproteobacteria > Rhodobacterales > Roseobacteraceae > Shimia > Shimia sp. R9_1. The sequence goes on from NZ_JAGHRN010000001.1 coordinate 594,823, forward strand.
GCTTGGCCGTTTCAAACATGAAAACGCCGCCGTGGTTGTTGCCGCCAATGGCAAGGTAGTCGTCTATATGGGCGATGATGAACGCGGCGAGTTCCTCTATAAATTTGTCTCCGAAGGCACCTATTCCGGCGTAGGCGACAACTCGGATCTTCTGGAAAGCGGCGATCTCTACGTGGCCAAATTCCACGATGACATGCGCGGCGAATGGCTGGCGCTGACACCGGAAACCACCGGCATGACCGAGGCGGAAATCCGCATTCACACCCGTCAGGCCGCCTCCAAAGTGGGTGCCACCACCATGGATCGCCCGGAATGGGTCGCGGTGAACCCCACCAAGACCGAGGCCTATGTCGCCCTCACGAACAACAAGAACCGCGGCGTGAAGCCCAATGCAGGTGGCGATGACACCTCCGCAAACGGCCCCAACCCCCGCGTCGAGAACCACTATGGCCAAATCGCGCGCTGGATGGCGGATGATGAGAACCACACATCCACCGGCTTCAGCTGGAACCTGTTCGCGCTTGCGGGCAACCCGGATGTTCACAGCGATGCATATGCAGGCAGCGAGAACATCAATGCCGGAAATATGTTCAACTCTCCGGATGGCATGGCATTTGACAGCACCGGCCTGTTGTGGATCCAGACCGACGGCAACTATTCTAATGCCGAAGACTTTGCGGGCATGGGCAACAACCAGATGCTCGCAGGCGACACCGTAACCGGCGAAATCCGCCGCTTCCTGGTGGGGCCAAAAGAATGCGAAGTCACCGGCGTGTGCTGGTCCCCGGACCGCCGCACCATGTTTGTCGGAATTCAGCATCCTGGCGAGCGCGGCGACTCTCACTTCCCTGACGGCGGCACCTCTGTGCCACGGTCCGGTGTATTTGCAGTCCGTCGCACCGACGGCGGCCTGATCGGATAACGACGACGCCTATTCTGACTACCAAAACGCTTTTTAGCACCAAAACATTCGCCCCCGATCTCACTTTGGTCGGGGGCTTTCCTATTTGGCTGCGGTGAGCGCGAAAGCGGCGGCGATGTCAGCCGCGGCCGATATAGGGCATTTTGGTCGCCATAACGGTCATGAACTGCACATTTGCGCTCAGGGGCAGCTCCGCCATATGCAACACCGATTTGGCGGCATCTTCCACATCCATCGATGGATTGGGCGTTTTGCCCTCCGCAATCAATCGCTCGTTGATGCCCGTCACCATATCGGTGGCGGCGTTACCAATATCAATTTGCCCGCAAGCCACATCATAGGCGCGCCCATCCAGCGACAGGCTCCGCGTAAGCCCCGTAATCGCGTGTTTGGTCAACGTGTAACACACCGAACCTTCGCGCGGCACATGCGCGGCCAGCGACCCGTTGTTGATGATCCGCCCGCCCTGCGGCGACTGACGCCGCATCTGCGCAAAGGCAAGTTTCGCGGCAATGAACATGCCACGCACGTTCACATCAAGCACCTGATCAAACCCACCAAGATCAATTTCATCAATCGGCCCCACGGGGCCAAACATACCGGCGTTGTTGAACAATGCATCAAGGCGCTCGGTGCGGGCGACAAACCGAGCAAAAGCGCTTTCCATGGCTGCCGCATCGGTCACATCTGCCACCAGCGGCACCGCAGTGTCATAGGTGCTGGCCAGCTCCTGTAGCCTGTCTTCGCTGCGGGCCAAAACACCCACGCGCCAGCCCGCCTTCAGGAACACTTCTGCCGTCGCGCGCCCGATCCCCTGGCTTGCGCCGGTCACAATGATGCTCTTCATGCGCTCTCCTCCTGCGCTTCTAACGTCAATGGGGCTGGCGCGGTGATCAGATCATCTACCCGCAGCCCGTCTGATGGTTTGGCCAACCGGTTGCGCACCACCCAATAGAGGCGCTCGCTGGCCCGCGTGATCGCCACATAGGCCAACCGCTTCCACAAAGGCTGCCCCGCCTCCATCCGGTTCATCCGCGCCGCCACAAACAAATCCGGCGCAAACACCTGCACATTCTCCCACTGAGAACCCTGCGCCTTGTGAATGGTCACCGCTGCCCCGTGCAGAAAGGTTGCTCCCATGCGCGCCGCATAAGGAATAAACGGCTCTTCCTCCTCCGGCGCCTCGATCTTTACAATCGAGGCCGCCGAGACCCGCGGATCTTCTGCGCCCATCACATGCAGCCGAGAAAAGCCCGGCTTGCGCCCCGGCCCGAGATAGATCACCTGCGCGCCTTTGATCAGCCCCCGCGCCTCCAGATCCAGCCGCTTCTTACGGTGCTTAAGCGGCAGCTCGATCCCGTCACAAATCAGCGGCTCTCCCTCAAGCAGTTCATCTTCTGGTGCCCCATGCACATGGCGAAACGCGTGGATCAGCCGAATGCGCGTCGCATTGCGCCACACCAGAACCGGGCTGCGCGCCATCAGGTCCACTTCAACCCGTTGCGCATACTGCACCCGATCATCCTTACGCGCGGTTTCTTCCACCATGCGCTCAAAGTCGTGAAACGCCATCTGCGGGTCGGCCAAAGCATGGGCCAGATCAAGGATCGGGTTGTCCGCCTCCTGACGGTGAATGCGTTCCAGATTATAGACCGATGGCGCAGGCAGCTTATCAAACACCATCGCGCCGGATTGGTTGACCGGTGCCAGCTGCGCAGGATCGCCAAACAGCAGCAGCGTGGAGAAAATCTCTTTCAGGTCATCAAACTGCTTGTCATCGAGCATCGAGCTTTCATCGATAAAGCCAATATCCAACGGCTCATCGCGCCGCTTCCAGCCGGTGATAAAATCACTGCCCCGCAGCCCCGCAGCCGCCAGCGCGCCGGGAATGGATTTATGCACCTTGTAGAACTCCAAGGCACGGTCCAGCGCCTCATCGGTAAGGCCCTCAATCTCTGGGCGTTCGCCGTTCTCGGCCAGCCACTCCGCAATCTTCTCATATTCAGGATCATAGACTGGAGTGTAGATGATGCGGTGAATGGTGGTCGCAGGCACCCCACGCATCCGAAGCACACTGGCCGCCTTGTTGGTCGGCGCCAAAACCGCCAGCGTCCGGCGATCTTTCTTCTTTTTGCCCTCAAAATCACCGGAAACGATATCTACGCCGGCCTCTTCCAGCGCCTTCACAAGCTCCGAAAGCAACAAGGTTTTACCGGATCCGGCCTTGCCAGTCACAGCCGCGATGGCCTGTTTGCCTTCAGTAGGTGGGCTCAACAGCCCCTCGTCCAGATCCACCCCCAGCCCTTTGAGCAGGGTGGAAATATTGTCAAAGGCGTCAGCCTGATCATGGCTGAAAGTGATGGATGTACTGCTCATGGCGCGACCCTATAGCGGGCAGCCCGCAGGAGCCAGCAGCTTTCGCTCACCACCACCCGCCAGGCGCGCAATCTCTGCGCTGCTCTATCTCGCCCATCGTATTTTCAAACGCCCCAGATCCTCAAAACCCGCATCCGCATCAGAGGCAATCGACACCCCCACATAGCCACCCTCGCCCTCCTCCGGCACCCGCACCGTCTCAACCGCAGCCACATGTTGCAGTTCAAGCACCGTATAAGGGCGCTGATAGGTCCACATGCGATTGGCCACCGCCAGCAGATCCGCTTCCGGCGGCTGCTCTTCTGTGAAGGCATAAAAATGCAGGGTAAAGCCGTAGTCCGTCAGCGGTTGCACCGACAATTTGCGCATCCCCCAGCGCAGAAGTGTGGGCTCCACTGCTTCAAGATCCGCGATCCGCAAGGTCACAAGACTCAGATGTGCCCCGCCACCCAATAGTGCAGCATCACTGGAAACCGATCCCCGCGCGCCTTTGAAGGCATGATCAATCAGCTCAATTGAAAACCCTTCAGGGTCCGCAAAATGCGCAAGATAGCCGACATCTTCAAATTGGTGCGGCTCAGAGACCGCAACACCAGCCTTGGTCAGTTGCGCGCAGGCCAGCTCAATATCCGGCACCGAAAGCGCGATTTTCCAGTAGAGGTCGCTGCGCGTGGCCTGATAGCCCTCGTGCGCCTGCTCAAAAACCAGCGCCGCTTCATCGCCGCCATAGCCGATACGCCCAGCACCCAGATCCCGCATGCCCAGCACGTCGCAATAAAACTGCTTTTGCCGGTCCGGATCCAAGACCCGCAAAGTCACTGTGTCTAGTTTTGCCATGGCCATCCCCCCTCTTGATCTAGATCCCTAACGCCCCAGCCCCCAATGGACCACCCCGTTGGGTGCGCAATCTCTGCGCACCACACCACGCACAAGCTGTCCAAAGAAACAAAAAACCCCCGAACCATCTCTGATCCGGGGGCAGGAGGAAAACGGGGGAAACCGTTTGACCAATCTTGTTACTTGCCAGCCTCAAGCACGTCTTCCAGCGTGCGCAGACCGGTCTTGGGCGCCTGCACCAGCACCGACATGTTGCCCGGCTTGTGCTCGTTGCGCAGCATCTTCATGTGCGCGTCGGGCAGCTCTGCCCATGGGAACACTTCGGACATGCACGGATCCAGACGACGCTCCACCATCAGTTGGTTGGCAGCGGAGGCCTGCTTCAGGTGCGCAAAGTGGGAGCCCTGCAGACGCTTCTGGTGCATCCACATGTAGCGCACATCAAAGGTACAGTTGAAACCGGAGGTACCGGCGCAGATCACAACCATGCCGCCCTTTTTCACCACAAAGGTGGACACAGGGAAGGTGCTTTCGCCGGGGTGTTCAAACACCATATCGACGTTCACGCCTTTGCCGGTGATGTCCCAGATGGCTTTGCCGAACTTGCGCGCCTCTTTGAACCACTCGGCATATTCCGGCGTGTTCACTGTCGGCAGCTGCCCCCAGCAGTTGAAGTCTTTACGGTTGAGCACACCTTTGGCACCGAGGCTCATGACAAAGTCACGCTTGCTCTCGTCAGAGATCACACCAATGGCGTTGGCCCCTGCGGTGTTGATCAGCTGGATCGCATATGAACCCAGACCACCGGACGCGCCCCAAACCAGCACGTTCTGACCCGGCTTCAGGTCATGCGGCTCGTGACCAAACAGCATACGGTAAGCGGTTGCCAGCGTTAGCGTGTAGCACGCGCTCTCTTCCCAGGTCAGGTGCTTGGGGCGTGGCATCAACTGCTGTGCTTGCACCCGTGTGAACTGGGAGAAAGACCCATCTGGTGTCTCATAGCCCCAGATGCGCTGGCTGTCGGAATACATCGGATCGCCACCGTTGCAGTGCTCGTCGTCGCCGTCATCCTGGTTGCAGTGGATCACAACTTCGTCGCCAACTTTCCAGCGCTTCACCTTGTCACCCACGGCCCAAACGATGCCGGACGCATCAGAACCCGCAATGTGGTAAGGCTGCTTGTGCACATCAAACATGGACACAGGCACACCGAGGCCCGCCCAAACACCGTTGTAGTTCACACCGGCGGCCATCACCAAAACCAGCACCTCGTGGCTGTCGAGCGTTGGTACGTCGACAACTTCCTGAAGCATCGCCTTGTCCGGCTCGCCCTGACGCTCACGACGGATGGCCCAAGCATACATCTGCTTTGGGACGTGCCCCATGGGAGGCATTTCACCAACCTCATAGAGGTCCTTCTTGGGCGCATCGTAGGTCAAAATGCTGTTTTCGGTATCCAGAGCCATTTTCGCCTCCTGTTTGGTCATATTGCCGCGATGCAGAATCGCGTTTCTACCACCGAGATACCGGCGGCAAAGTAACATTGCAACCATCTCTGGCTGCTTTTTGTAATTTTATGACCCAGCAGCTGCAGCATTTCACGCTGCATATGCGAAATTAATTCAATAGGTGACGCACTGAATTGGCATAGAATGCCAGCTCATCATCTTGATTTTCTTCCCTAAAGTAGCGGTCACCCTCTTGGGCGATCATCCGGCGGCCCACCAAAATACGCAGTCCGGTTTCCGTTGCGTCCTCATCTCCGGCGTCTTGCGCCCCTTCCGAAGCGTCACCCAGCCGGGCCATATGGCCATCATACACCATTTTGACCTCATCGAGGGTCAACGGCGCCTCAGCGTCCTGCAAAATCGCGGCCACCAGCGGCACAGACAGCACAGGCACCACCGCGTTGATGCGCTCCATCAGCTCCAAAGACAGCGGTTCAGCAAGGTCTTCATTCTCTTGCCGTGCCTGCCCCGCGACAAACTCCGTCAGCGACAGCGGATGGCCAAACCGCACCCCAGCCGTGCCAAACTTGCGGTAGCGCCCGACGAAGCGCAGCAGGATCTGCTTCATAAAAAAGCCGAGGATCACGCTGATGCGCGCGCGGAACCCTTTCCCCCCGCGCGCCTTGGCTTCCAGCAATATGCGATCTTCCAGCACACGGTCGTAGTTCAGGGCCACCGGTACAAACACCACATCATGCCCCTGCTCCTCAAAACCATCAAAGGCATCCGTGATATATTTGAGCAGCCCGCGTTTCGGCTCCTGCGGCGCGCCATCAAGGCTCAACCGACCTTCCGGGAACATGGCCTGTGTCACCCCGGCCTCGGTGGCCAGCCGCACATAGGCTGCCAGAACCCGGCGATAGAGATCACTTTGTGACCGTCGCCGGATAAAGTAGGCCCCCATCGCCCGGATCAGACGGCTCAGCGGCCACACACGCGCCCATTCCCCGACCGCATAGGTCAGCGCCGACCGTCGCGCCGCCAGATAAGTCACAAGCACATAATCCATGTTGCTGCGATGGTTCATCACAAAGACCACCGTGGCATCTTTGGGCAGCGCATTAATGGCAGCCTCATCGGCAAAGCCCACACGCACATGATACAGAGCGCGGCTGAAGAAACGCGTCAGGCGAATAGCGATCCCAAAATACATGGTCGCCGAGAAAGAGGGCACAATCTCCCGCGCATACCGGCGGGCCTCCTCAAAGGCCACAGCGTCGGGAATGCCTTTCTCACGGGCATATTCCGACACCGCCCGTGTGACGTCCGGCTGATAAATCAGCCGCTGGATCATGTCATGGCGCTGCGCCAGCTTGAACGGCTCAATCGGTCGCTGCAGGCGCTCGTTCAACTGCGCCACAGCCCGCTCCATCCGCCGCCGGAAAAACCAGCGCACAGAGGGAAAAAGCAAATGGCTCGCGGCTGTTACAATCGCAAACAGCAGGATCAGCACAAACAGCCAGAGAGGGAGTTCTACGGTCGATGTCATGGCGCGGAGTCTGTCAACTGCGTCTGCTGAGGTAAACAGGTATCTCTGCATGCCCGCTTCCGCCTGCTGGAATGACGGGACGTATTTGCCGCAATGCAGCGAATTGACTTGCGCATGATGTTTCGCATATCTACGCTCAAACGCAAGATTATTGCCGAGCCCTGTCTTGGCCGCCGAACAGAGGGAAGCCCCATGTCGCAGACGCAGCAAACCCCGACCAAAGACCGTCCCTGGTTGATTCGGACCTATGCCGGTCATTCCACCGCCAAAGCCTCAAACGCGCTCTACCGCTCCAACCTGGAAAAGGGTCAGACCGGCCTGTCCGTGGCTTTCGATCTCCCGACCCAGACCGGTTATGACAGCGACCACGTTCTGTCGCGTGGCGAAGTTGGCAAAGTGGGCGTGCCTGTGTGTCACCTTGGCGACATGCGCACTCTGTTTGACCAGATCCCGCTCGAGCAGATGAACACCTCCATGACGATCAACGCCACCGCGCCATGGTTGTTGTCGCTCTATATTGCAGTTGCCGAAGAACAGGGCGCTGACGTCACCAAGCTACAAGGCACGGTGCAAAACGACCTGATCAAGGAATACCTGTCGCGCGGCACCTATATCTGTCCGCCCGAGCCCAGCCTGAAGATGATCGCGGATGTGGCGGAATACTGCTACACCAATGTGCCCAAGTGGAACCCGATGAACGTCTGTTCCTACCACTTGCAGGAAGCAGGTGCGACGCCAGAGCAGGAGCTGGCCTTTGCGCTCGCCACCGCGATCGCCGTGCTTGATGCCCTTAAGCCCCGCGTTCCCGAAGAAGATTTCCCGCGCCTCTGCGGCCGTATCTCCTTCTTTGTGAATGCCGGCATCCGCTTTGTCACCGAGATGTGCAAAATGCGCGCCTTTGTGGATCTCTGGGATGAAATTCTGGTTGAGCGTTATGGTGTGACCGATCCTAAATCCCGCCGCTTCCGCTACGGGGTGCAGGTGAACTCTCTCGGGCTGACCGAGCAGCAGCCTGAAAACAACGTCTACCGCATTCTGATCGAAATGCTGGCGGTAACTTTGTCGAAGAAAGCCCGTGCCCGCGCGGTGCAATTGCCCGCGTGGAACGAGGCCCTCGGCCTTCCCCGTCCTTGGGATCAGCAATGGTCCATGCGCATGCAGCAGATCATGGCCTTTGAAACCGACCTGCTGGAATATGACGACCTGTTTGACGGCAACCCCGCAGTGGACGCCAAAGTCGAAGAGCTCAAGGCAGGTGCCCGCAGCGAGCTGGCCAACCTCGGCAGCATGGGCGGTGCCATCGGTGCCATCGACTACATGAAATCCCGCCTTGTGGACAGCAACGCCGACCGCCTCAACCGTATCGAGGCTGGCGAAACCGTTGTGGTCGGGGTGAACAAATTCCAGAAGGGCGAGCCATCGCCGCTGATGACCGGCGATGGCGGCATCATGGTGGTGGACCCCGCTGTGGAGCAGGATCAAATCGGACGTCTGAACGAGTGGCGCGCCACCCGCGATCAGGCCGCCGTGGAAAAAGCCCTGAAAGATCTGCGTGAAGCAGCGGCCAGCGGAGCCAATGTGATGCCAGCTTCAATTGCGGCCGCCAAAGCCGGTGTCACAACCGGCGAGTGGGCCGCGCAAATGCGCGTTGTGCACGGCGAATACCGCGGCCCAACCGGGGTATCCGGCGCGCCGTCCAACAAAACCGAAGGGTTGGATGACATCCGGGATGCCGTGGATACGGTTTCCGACCGTCTGGGCCGCCGCCTGAAGTTTGTTATTGGCAAACCGGGCCTTGACGGTCACTCCAATGGCGCCGAGCAAATCGCCTTCCGCGCACGCGATTGCGGCATGGACATCACCTATGACGGCATCCGCCTGACCCCGGAGGAGATCGTGGCCAAGGCACTTGAAGACGAGGCGCATGTTGTCGGGCTCTCTATTCTGTCAGGCTCGCACATCCCGCTGGTCGAAGACCTCATGGCGCGCATGTCTGCCGCCGGTCTTGCCGACACGCCCGTGATCGTTGGTGGCATCATTCCGGATGACGACGCAGAACGCCTGCGGGCGATGGGCGTGGCGCGGGTTTACACCCCGAAAGACTTCGAACTGAACACCATCATGCGCGATATCGTAACCTTGGCAGCCCCGGAGTCTGCAGCCGCATAAGAAATCGCGCCTCAACTCTTCATTGAGAAAGAAACAGATTTAAGCGGGAAAGAAATACTCTTTCCCGCAACTAATTCGTGCAATTTCTCAGAATATCACCCGGTTAATAGATATTACACTTGCAATCTCTATACAGCATCGGCGAAAAGTCGCCACCACCACATGAATAGAGACTACACAAATGAACTTGGAAGAATTGTCCCGCGACGCACTTATTGACCTGCGCGCGCAAATTGACATTCAACTGGAGAAGCGCGAAGCACAGCGCAAAACCGACGCGCTGAAAGCTGTCGAAGAAGCTGCCGAAAAGTATGGCTTCTCTCTGGAAGAACTGGCAACTGCGACCGGCAAGAAAAAGAACGGCTTTATGAAAGGCGTGCCGAAATACGCGCACCCCGAGGACAAGACCCAAACCTGGACTGGTAAAGGCCGCAAGCCAAAATGGTTTGATCAGGCTCTGGCTGCAGGCATCACGCCTGATCAAATGGAAGTCTGATCGACGACTTTCGGTTCAGAGACGACCGCTTTTGAAAGCCGGGACCTCCGCAGACACCTGACAAAGGTTGATCTGACAGAGGTCCCGGCTTTATTGCTTTCAATTAAGCACTTTCCCTGAATTCCGTCTTGATGTTGCCCACGCGGTTGCGCATCAAGGCTCTTTATTGACAGCGACCGCTATGCCGTCGCTTTGATGCTTGAAAGGATACCTGCATGACCGTCCATATCGGCGCCCAGCCCGGAGATATTGCTGAAACAGTGCTGCTGCCTGGCGACCCGTATCGCGCCAAATGGGCTGCAGAAAACTTCCTGAGTGACGTGAAGCTCATCAACGAAGTGCGCGGCATGCTGGGCTTCACCGGCACGTGGAAAGGCAATCGCGTCACCATCCACGGCTCCGGCATGGGCATGCCCTCCCTGTCAATCTACGCCAATGAGCTGATGAAAGATTATGGCGCTCAGACCCTGATCCGCATCGGCTCCTGTGGCGGCATGCAGGAAAGCGTGCAAGTGCGTGATGTCATCATCGCCATGACAGCCACCTCGCTCTCCACCCCGTCGCGCGGCATCTTCAAAGAGATCAACTTTGCCCCCTGTGCAGACTACGGCCTTCTGCGTGCTGCGGCGGATGCAGCCACCGCCAAAGGCACCCCTACCCATGTGGGCGGCATCTACAGCTCCGATGTGTTTTATGACGAACGCCCTGATCTGAACGAGCAGATGACACGCCACGGCATCCTTGGCGTCGAAATGGAGGCGGCAGAGCTTTATAATCTTGCGGCCCGCCATGGCCGCCGCGCTCTGGCGGTACTCACCGTGTCCGACCACCTGCTGACCGGCGAAGCCCTGCCTTCCGAGGATCGCGAGAAGAGCTTTGGCGATATGGTGGAAATCGCACTGGAAGCGGCTTTCGCCTAAAGTCTGCATATTTGACCGGGGGCGCGGCTGCGTCCCCGCGTCCTCCTTGCGACCCGCGCTCTGACATGCCACACACATCCCAGAACAAAGCCCCTTCTGAGATCACATAAGGCCATGACATGACGCGCGTATTGCAAACCCTCCGCAAAGAACCCGCCTCCGGCGAAACCCGTTCCGCGGTGATTTTCCTGCATGGCTATGGTGCCAATGGCGCCGATCTGATGGGGTTGGCAGATCCGCTGGCGGAACACCTCCCTGACACGCTGTTCCTTTCGCCTGACGCGCCCGAAGAAATTCCTGGCATGCCTATGGGCCGTCAGTGGTTCCCCATTCCGTGGATTGACGGTTCCTCGGAAGAAGAAAGCGAACGCGGCATGATGGCAGCGGTCGATGATCTGAATGCCTTTCTGGATGCCGTGATGGTGGACGAAGATCTGCTGCCGGAGCAGGTTGTGCTGCTGGGCTTCTCCCAGGGCACCATGATGAGCCTGCACGTTGCGCCGCGTCGCGAAGATCCGGTCGCAGGTGTGGTGGCCTTTTCCGGCCGCCTGCTGCAGCCCGATTTGCTCAAGGACGAAGCGATCAGCAAACCACCGGTCCTGCTTATTCACGGAGACCAGGACGATGTGGTGCCGCCGCAATCCCTTCCTGAAGCCGCTGAGGCGCTTCAAGAAGCCGGTTTTACAGATGTCTACGCCCATATCATGAAAGGCACCGCCCACGGCATCGCGCCAGATGGTCTCGGCGTCGCCCTCGCCTTCATGCGGGACAAATTGGGGCTTTAAAAGCCATCCATCTCGGCTCCGAGTAGAATGCAAACCATCACGTTTTTGTTATTACCAAAGGGACCGGGATAAAAACTCACCTCAAGAAGAAAACTCTTTAAAAAGTTCAACTCTGAATTTTATTCTGCAAATTGCTGGTTGAGTGCACCCGCATTAATGCGGCCGATGCCCCAAGGCCACGCCTTGCAAAAACTCTCACAAAAATCGCGGCTGGGCCCTAATTTCGCTTGGGTCACCCCGACGCCCAAGATACTGTCCTTTCGTACTAACCCTATTGTTACTGGAGCCCACCGTGAGCCATCACAATTCTGAGGCGCGCCCCTTTTCCCCTTTAGTTCTGACACTGAGCTTGACCACTGCAACCGCTATTCCGGCCCTTGCCGCCGCGCAATCCACCAGCCCTTCAGTGGTCGAAGGCCCTCCCACGCGGATCGTGGGCTTTGAAACGGCCAACGTGAACCACGCAGGCACGGTGGAGTTCAACATCGGCGCGCGCCAGAATTCGCCAAGCAACCGTGCTGGCACAGGCAACCAGATCTACAATGGCGGCGGCTCCTACGCTTTCACCGATAGCTTTACCATGGGCATCGACGTCCAGAACTTTGTGGATCCCATCGGCGGCCCGGTCGCAGGTTTTCCAACCATACCGCAGATCGAAACCACCGAAGTCGCACTCTGGGGCAAGTACCAACTCTTTAGCAATGGCCGCCTAAGTGTTGCTGCCCTTGGCTCGGTTGAGAACTTCGCCGCGCTGCGCTCCGATTTCTGGGGCGGATTTGACACCACTCAGGACGGGGTGTTCGTCGGCGCGATCAAAGCACCGATCACCTACAGCGTCTCGCCCAAGCTTCAGCTGCACCTGACCCCGGGTGTCACCCTTGCCCCTGACGACATCGCTGGCGACGAATTTTACGGCACCATCGTCAGCCTCGGCGCCGGGGTCAGCTACCGCGCCTCCAACCGCGTGCTGATGTTCGGTACCGTCGAAACAGCTATCTCCGGCGACAACACCATCAACAGCGATGGCAATTTTGAGAGCGTTCCGGTCTGGACCGTGGGCGGGCGCTATAACGTCACGCCGCGCCTTGGACTTGAAGGGTATCTCACCAACGGCTGGGGCAACACACCGGCCACCAGTGTCATGACCTTTTGGCCAGATGGCGACGACGTGCTCGCCGGCGCCCGCCTGATCTACACCCCCGGCGCCAATCGCCCGGTCAGCTATCGCAGCCTGTCCCTGCCACCCACCGCACGTCAGGTGAACCTGCAACAGGACGGCTTCACGCTGGGCAGCGCCGACACGCTTGAGCCCGGCATGCTGCGCACCGATGTCTGGGGAGGCAACGACAGCAACCAAGGTGTCTCCCTGAGTTTCAGCCCAGATCGCGACGGCGAAATTCAGGTCATCTTTGAAAAATACTCAGACAACCCAACCGCAGATCAGGACCTCGTGCCCACCACCAGCGTGCGCTACATGGTCGGCCCGAAACTGCGCTTCATGGACCAGAACAACGGCGATCTCTTCTCCCTCACCGGACGCATGCTCTATGGCCGTCAGATCAACTCTGATCCAGCCAAGATCGGCGTGTTTTACACGGATCTGATCGCCAACTACAAAACCAGAAACGGCTTCTCCTTCACCGCCAGCCCTAAGATCGGCGCCTTTGGCAGCAACGAACTTGTCGGCTTTGGCATGGGCGTGAACTATGGCTTTGACAACGGCCTGGAACTAATCGCCGAAGTCACACCAATCGGTCGCGATGGTGATGAGGCCACATGGGCCGCCGGTGCGCGCTATCACCTTGGCAAATCCGGCTTCACCGTGGACGCCCAAGCCACCAACGCCATTGGCCGTCACGGCATTGGCAGCATGGTCGCACAGGACGACACACGCTTCGCGCTCACCCTGTCAAAAACCTTCGATCTCAACGGACTGAAGTTCTACTAAAGCGCGCTACTCGCGCCAAATTTAAGGCCACGATCCGCTTTGCCGCTCCGACCGTTGGGCTAAGCCTCGCATCAGCGAAACTAGCCCAACGCGCAGCAGGCAAAGCCCTTCTGCAAAAGCCCCCTTTACGCCGCGCTTGATATTCAGGCGCGGCGCTTACATTTTATCCACAGGCCTGTCATCAAAGCGTCATTGGGCGCTGGCATCCTGCAGCTGTCTCAGCATTGGCGAAAATCACGTATATCGTGAGGCTTGTCAGATCAAAGACACGAGATATAGTGGTTGTAAGCAGGTCGGCCGAAAGGCCAATGGGCGCATAGGGAGAGCTAAGATGGACGGCGATTTCAGGACAGAATTCACACGAAGTCCCGGCGGGTTGAAACACCACCCTGCCCTTGTCCTCAACGCCGACTACCGCCCGCTCTCCTACTACCCGCTCTCTCTCTGGCCCTGGCAAGACGCCATCAAAGCCGCCTATATGGACCGTGTCGACATCGTGGCTGAATATGACCATGTGGTCCGCAGCCCCTCTACCGAGATACGTATCCCCTCGGTTGTCGTTCTCAAAGACTATGTAAAACTGCAAAAGCGCGTGGCCTTCACGCGCTTTAATTTATTTCTGAGGGACGAATTCCAATGCCAGTACTGTGGAGCCAAAGGAGATCTAACCTTTGATCACGTCATTCCTCGTGCCGCAGGTGGCGTTACAAGTTGGGAGAATGTGGTCGCGGCCTGTTCGCCCTGCAACCTCAAGAAAGGCTCCAAGAGCCTGCGTCAAGCGCATATGAGCCTGCGCAAGCCCCCACGCCAGCCCGGCTCTGAGGAGCTGCGCAATGTGGGGCGTAAATTCCCCCCCAACTTTCTGCACGACAGCTGGATGGACTACCTTTATTGGGACGCAGAATTGCAGGCGTGATCGGAAGGAATAGCCCGCGCAAAGGCAGCGGCGGCGTTCTATTTGGCTGCCAGATCATCCCCCAACAAAGTTGCAACGACTTTAACAGATCACATAGACCAGCCCCCGACCCTGGGTGGGGGTGTAGCCCCCTCCTGTGGGGAGGGTCGGGGGCTGGTCGGCTTCGCCGCCTGCGCGTCGCTGAAGGCCATGCGTTTCAGATTTTCAGGACGGTGCTTTTGCTTTTAATGACCGCTGTGAGCCCGAAGTGGTCCTTGGAAAAAACAGCAGCAAAAGACTTCTATGAACCTAATTAGCTGATGCTGCTGTCGGCATGAATGTCGTCGGAGCACCGTGGGCGGGCTTCGCAAAGCTTGGGCTGTTTCACAAAAGCATACGTTCGTCTACAATGTTATGAGAACCGAGAGACACCCAAGCCTAATTATGACGGCATAGTTGCAGAAGGAACGTTTTTCGAAGTCGTTATTGCCATTTAATCGGGACCAAAGCCACTGATGGACGAACTTCTTAGCTTTCTTGGTGTTCCGGCTACTCTAGTACTATTATTGGGCGTGTTCTGGAAGGCTGATGACGCAATTTCTGAGGAAGCGCGCCTTGAGTTATCTAACTGGATTCGGGCAATTTCCCCCCCTTCCAAATCTTCGCCGGTTGCCAGAACGGTCATTGAACTATTCGTTTCGATTTTCGGCGCCAAACAACTTAGTTGGCGATGCGCAACTGTTTCGTTCGCTTACTCGCTTGTGCTCTTGTCACTGTTTTCGCTTGGACTTGCGCTTTCGCTAGATACTGGGCTTTGCGGCTCACCACCAGGAACAGAAATAATAGTGGAAGCTGGGCCTTGCCCCGATGGCTTTGATGCGCAGTCGACGTTATTTCAACAAAAACCACCGCTTACAGTCGAAACGTTCTTTGTGGGATTGGTGAGCTACTGGCCTGCTCTGGCATTTTTCCTCATTTTTAATCCTCTGGCTGATTTTATCTCTCTTTGGATCACCCGCTTGCATCTTCAGTGGGCAACAAGAAAACCGGACTCATTGCCGAAGGTTATGCTCAGCGATGCTTTTTGCTCGCTAGCTTTCTTTTTGGCATTCTTAGTTATTGTTTGGACAAGTCTCGTTTTCTTCACTGTCGAAGAGGTTTGGGCGGAAACTCCAGAGGAAAAGTTCTCATACGCGCTGGCGAGTGTCTATGAACTCATCGATGCGATTCTGGCGCCGCATGCGACTTATTTTCCCAACAGTTACAACTACGTATTTCCGGGAATGGTCCTTACAGCAATGATTTCCAGTATATGGATTTGGGTAACTTTTTTTTCTTCCCTACTGGTTCGCCTCTTAGCCCGTACCGGTGGCATACTACGGTTCATGCAATTCGCGCTAAACCTTGAGAAGAAACCTCTGTTCTCGCTTGGCTGGTTAGCAGCTTTCATTTTAGCGCTGACCTTCAGCGTTACATCAGTAGTTACTGCCATTTTGGAGATAACAGAGTTTGGTTTCCGTACTCGAACATATACCTGTAGTGAATAACAGTAAATTCACTACGCACCCTGATAGTTCCTGATCTGCGAGGCAAAACTCGACAATCGAACACTCTCACCTAGTTGCAGGCGTCCGCTTCTGCGTTGACTGCGGTCATTCCTTTCCAAGGGTCGAGTGGCCGTTCTTTCCGCGTTGTTACTGCCTATGTCCAACTTTACGAAGTCCGCTTCCCTGCGCATTGCTGTCGTTGGAGCGGAGCGCGGCATCGGTCAAATCGGGTTCACTTCCAACATTCGCGGCAAGGTGTCCGGCTAGCCGATCGAACCAGCCCGCCCCACTGCACTTCTAGCCGTAAGCCCCTGCTCGCTCGACACCCTAGAAACGCGCCTACGATGCCAAATCTCCCCTCCTAAGCAACACCGCGCGCTGGTGATACGATCCATTAAAGCCGCACCACCCGCGCGCAGCGTTTACTTTTTTGCGGAAGCGCAAATTTGCACCTCCGCAATACCGTTGGGATACCGACGCAATACAGACGTAAAATTTTATGGTTAACGCGACAGCCCATGGCTGCGGTCATAGCCATTTTTGGTCGGGCTTTCCCACCCTTCCAGCGCGTCTTGTTGGGGCGCAAAGACCTCCACCAGAAGCGGGTGGCAGGCCGCCACATCACTGCTGTGCTCTGCCGAGCAATCGCCCCCTGGGCAGGCGCTCAGCGCCCCCAGCAAATCGATTTCCGCGAAGGCTTCCAGATAGTCCCCCGGCCGCACGGGGCTGGCTTTCATAAAGTACTGCCCGGTATCGCGCGTGAACCCTGTGCACATAAAAACGTTAAGAACGTCGTGCACATGAGGCTCCGCCTCCTCAAGGCTGATCCCCTGATGCGCCGCCAGGGCGCGGGCCAGATTTGAATGACAGCAATAGTGATATTGATCGCCACTCAGCAAATTGCCGGTGTATGGGTCACAGCGCGTGCCAATCACGTCATGGACGGAGCCACCGTAGGCGTCGATCCCGTACCAGCCAAGTGTATCACTCACGATCGTCGCCATGGGGCGCAGGCTTGGCAGGCTTGACCACATGCGTTCACCCGTCGTGATGTGAGTACCGTGCAAAGCTCTTGTTTTTCCAGAGAAAAACCGTTCACTCAAATCATTGAGGTTCCACAGATTGAGATCACCCACCTGCGGGCCTTCGACAGAGGTGATGCGAAAGAAATGCCCTGCAGGCACCTCAAAACACCGCGCATCCCGCGCCGGGATCAGCACCTCATCGACCTTCACAGCGCCGGATCTGGCGGCCTCATAAAGCGCCATCGGCGGGGTCGGCAAAGTGGTGTTTGGATAACAGATCACCGGCTTGATGGCGCGGCGGTCTTCGGCATCGGCGGGGGGCAGGATCGTCTCAGTCATGGCGCAATCCTGCCCCCAATTGTTAACGCGTTGCAATGGCTATCCGCAACGCACGCCGGAGTTAGTTCACAGTAATCGAAATGACCTCTGATACCACAGGCGGCGTATGGGGCACATGGAACTCGTCTCCCAGCACGAGCTGCAGCGTATGTGTGCCCGGCGGAAGGTCCAAACTCACTTCGGTTTGCCCGCCCCCGAAATGGCGGTGATTGTCATCTGTCGGCACACCGTTTTCAAGCAGATCCGCATCTTCAGCCCCCTCTCCCAAAGGCGGGCGATTGATGAAAATATGGTGGTGTCCGGTGTTCTCCGCTTCCGTCCCCGCAGGTGCAACCCCCATGCCGGACAAGCCAAACTGCACCACAAACGGAGACTGCACCGAGGCGCCATCTTCAATATTGATGAAATAAACTTCCGCCCCTTCAGGCGATGGCGCACCCCCCGCAAGTACCTGAGAACCAAAGGCTATCAGCGCCGCAGCGATCGAGTGTTTCATACCATTTCCTCCCGTAACTCATTAAAATAACGGGAGCCTAGCATGGCAGATCACACAGGCCTAACGCTAAACCGCTCGCCCCGCTGCACGCCCAGAGAATATACATCCGCCCAAGAAAGTACCTTCCAGCGCATTGTAACCATGATAGCCGCCACCGCCAAAGCCAGCCACTTCTCCCGCCGCGAACAGCCCCTCAAAGGCGCTCCCATCGGGCTTCAGAACCTGCGCGGTTTCATCCGTATGCAGTCCTCCGAGAGATTTTCGCGTAAGGATATTTAGCCGCACGGCGATCAATGGGCCATTGGCCGGGTCGAGAATACGGTGCGGTTTCGCCGTGCGGATCAGCCGGTCCCCGCGAAAAGCCCGTGCTCCCCGGATCGCTGTGATCTGCGCATCCTTGCTGAACGGGTTCTCGATTTGCGCATCCCGTGCAACAATCTGATCCCGGATTTTATCAAGGTTGACAGGAACTTCGGGCGTGAGCGCGTTCATTCCCGCCACCAGCGCTTCCAGGTCATCAGCGACCACAAAGTCTTCTCCATGACGCTTGAACGCTTCAATCGGAGCTGGCGCCCCCTTGGACATCAACCGCCCCTTGAGCACTTCGATAAACTTACCGGATGTCAGATCCGGGTTTTGTTCAGAACCCGACAGCGCGAACTCTTTTTCGATGATCTTCTGCGTGAGGATAAACCAGCTGTGCTCATGCCCCGTGGAGAGAATGCGCTTGAGGGTGCCAAGGCTGTCAAACCCCGGCAGATAAGGCGCTTCCATACGGGTGCCCAAGGCGTCAAACCACATGGAACTGGGCCCCGGCAGCACCCGAATTCCATGGTTTGGCCAGATCGGATCCCAATTTGCCAGCCCCTCAGTGTAGTGCCACATCCGATCCCCATTGATGATCGCCGCACCCGCTGTCTCTGCCACGCGCTGCATCTGCCCATCGACATAGTCCGGCACCCCGGCCACCATACGCTTAGGAGGCTTGCCCAACCGGTCCTCAGGCCAATAGCGCCGCACCATATCGTGGTCGCCACCAATCCCACCGGTGGTAAGAACCACAGCCGAAGCGTGCAGTTCAAAATCTGACACGACGTCACGGGTGGTAGAGCGGCCGCGCTCTGCATCGTCGTCGGCGAGAACTTCGCCGCGCACGCCTTTAACCGTGCCATTTTCCACAATGAGATCAGTTACCTTTCGGCGAAAGAGCAGTTCAATCTTACCCTCTGCTGACAGATTGCGCACATCACGCTCAAACGGCGCAACAACGCCCGGGCCGGTCCCCCACGTGATGTGAAACCGCGGTACGGAATTGCCGTGACCATGCGCCATAGCCCCGCCGCGCTCGGCCCAGCCAACCACAGGAAACCACCGCGTTCCAATGCTGTGGAGCCAACTGCGCATCTCCCCGCCTGCAAACGAGAGATAAGCCTCGGCCACCTTGCGGGGGTTGGCATCTTCAGGACGGTCAAACTGCGCTGACCCCATCCAATCATTGTAGGCCAGCTCTGCGCTGTCCTTGACCCCCATGCGCCGCTGCTCGGGAGTATCGATCATGAAGAGGCCGCCAAGGCTCCAGAAAGCCTGCCCTCCTAGGCTCTGCTCTCCCTCCTGATCCAGCAAAAGAACCTTTCGCCCCCGCAGCGCAGCTTCACGCGCCGCTACGATCCCAGCCAGCCCGCCGCCTACGATGATCACATCGGTCATTGTGCTTCCTCCCCTTTGGCAAAGGCTAGCCAGCGGCCAGCCAAGGACCAAGACCGACCTTACGTAAACATAAGGCCATCAAGCCCTGAGGGAGAAACGCAAAAAGCGCCCCAACCAGGAGGCGCTTTCAACAAGCTTCAATGTGCAGGCTTAGGCTGCTTTCACATACTCGAAGTAGGTTTCTTCATCGCTGTCCTGCACCAAAACCGGGCGGCGTGGCGGCTCGGAGTAATATGCGTAGGCTTGCTCCAGCACCTCCAGGGCGCGCGCTGCAAAATCTTCTGGGGTGTTTGTCTCTGGGGCGGACATGGGCAGTCTCCGTATTCACATCTGACCTCCTTCCCTGCTCCTTCATATAGCTAAGCCAACAAAGTCAAAGAACTGCTCAAATGGCAAAGGCGCCATGCAATCTGCGCAGAGGCAACGTCCCAACAAACAAAAGAAGAGGGCCCGAAACGGGCCCTCGTCAAAGTCGCATGTGTCTGAAATCAGACGTGGCGCTCCACCAGCATCTTCTTGATCTCTGCAATGGCCTTCGCCGGGTTCAGACCCTTCGGGCACGTCTTTGCACAGTTCATGATGGTGTGGCAGCGGTAGAGCTTGAACGGATCTTCCAGCTCATCCAGACGCTCGCCTGTCGCCTCATCGCGGCTGTCAATGATCCAGCGATAGGCGTGCAACAGTGCTGCTGGGCCGAGATATTTATCGCCGTTCCACCAGTAGCTTGGGCAGGAAGTGGAGCAGGATGCACACATCACACATTCATACAGACCGTCGAGTTTTTTGCGGTCCTCGATCGACTGACGCCACTCTTTTGCCGGACGGTTGGTCTTGGTTTCCAGCCACGGCATGATCGACGCGTGCTGCGCATAGAAATGGGTCAGATCCGGGATCAGGTCTTTCACCACCGGCATATGCGGCAGCGGGTAGATCTTCACATCGCCCTTGATCTCGTCCAGACCATAGATACAGGCCAGCGTGTTGATCCCGTCGATGTTCATCGCACAGGATCCACAGATGCCTTCACGGCAAGAGCGACGGAAGGTCAGGGTTGGGTCAATCTCGTTCTTGATCTTGATCAGCGCATCCAGAACCATCGGACCACATTTGTCCATGTCCAGGAAATAGGTATCCACCTGAGGGTTTTTGCCGTCATCCGGATTCCAGCGGTAGATCTGGAACTTGCGCACATTCGTAGCGCCTTCCGGCTTTGGCCAGGTTTTGCCGGTCATAATCCGGGAGTTCTTGGGGAGGGCAAATTCGACCATCGTCTTTCCTTCCTACACGTGGGCGCGCAAACTGCGCTTACCTTCGTTCCTGTTCAAACACTCTGATGCCGCATTCACACATGCGCGGAGCATTCGGTTGTTTCTGATCACCTGGCCTAAACGGCCACGTTTCCGCTCCTTAGCGGCAGTATTGAGCCCCACCGTGCAACACATCGGAATGACGAGAGCAGCCGGAATGGAATTCAACACCAGCATATTTTGCTCCGCCTTCACGACGCACACATTCACGGTAGTCGCGCTGGATGGTTCCCCACGTCAGCGCATTACCAAGAGCGGCACCTGCGAAAAAGTTGCCGCCGAGAGATGCGTTTATGGCTCCAATGACAACAGTGCCGATGACAAAGCCCTGAATACGTTCCTGCTGACAGACATCAGGTCCACTCGCCACCTTGTCGCCATCTGCAACACCAAATGCACCATTGTCATATTGGACGTTGTAGTTGTCCTGGAGGCAGTCATTCACATTGCGCGCACCGCGTTCGGTGCCACCCGCATCTGCGACGACCACTGGCACCTTGTCGAACTCTGTAACCTTATAGGCACCTTGGGAACCTGTATCGACAATGCACTGGCTAATTTGTTGAACAACAAGTGTTTCGTCCGCCATAACTTGAGTTGCGGCAATTGCTGCCATCATGACGCCAGTGCAAATTCGTTTCATCAGAAGGTTCTCGCTTTAGGTGCAATCTTTTTAAGTTCGATTCCACCCTCCTCTTCTTTGGTCAGCGGGTCAACAATCACAGGGCGATAAGATAGTTCAACTTTATCGCCTTCTACGCGGCTCACCGTGTGGACCCGCCAGTTCGCGTCATCACGCTCAGAATAGTCTTCATGTGCGTGCGCACCGCGGCTTTCTTTACGGGCTTCCGCACCGTGGATCGTCGCCAGTGCGTTTGGCATCAGGTTGGTCAGCTCAAGCGTTTCCATCAGATCGCTGTTCCAGACCAACGAGGTATCGGTGACGTTCAGATCATCGATCTTGCCCGCAATCGCCGTCATCTTCTCAACGCCTTCTTTCAGCGTCTTGTCGGTACGGAACACCGCCGCATCCGCCTGCATGGTGCGCTGCATTTCAAGGCGAAGCTCAGCAGTCGGCGCGCCGCCTTTGGCGTAGCGCAGACCATCAAAGCGCGCGAATGCTGCATCCACCGACGCTTGGTTCAGAACTGGGTTCGGAGCGTCTGCATCCACCACCTTGCCGGCGCGGATTGCGGAAGCGCGGCCAAACACCACAAGGTCGATCAGAGAGTTGGAGCCCAGACGGTTCGCACCGTGAACTGAGGCACAGCCCGCTTCACCCACAGCCATCAGGCCGGGGACCACCGCGGTTGGATCTTCTGCGGTTGGGTTCAGCACTTCGCCCCAATAGTTGGTCGGAATACCGCCCATGTTGTAGTGCACGGTTGGCAGAACCGGGATCGGCTCTTTGGTCACATCCACACCCGCAAAAATCTTTGCAGATTCAGAGATACCTGGCAGACGTTCCGCCAGCGCTTCGGCAGGCAGGTGGTTCAGGTTGAGGTGAATGTGGTCGCCATTCTCGCCCACACCGCGGCCTTCACGGATCTCCATGGTCATGGAGCGCGAAACATAGTCGCGTGGTGCAAGGTCTTTATACTGCGGAGCATAACGCTCCATGAAGCGCTCACCTTCGGAGTTGGTCAGGTAACCACCTTCGCCACGTGCGCCCTCAGTGATCAGGCAGCCGGAACCATAAATGCCGGTTGGGTGGAATTGGACAAACTCCATATCCTGCAGCGCAAGACCTGCGCGGGCCACCATGCCGCCACCATCGCCGGTGCAGGTGTGCGCAGAAGTTGCGGAGAAGTAGGCACGGCCATAACCGCCCGTCGCCAGCACAACCATCTTCGCATTGAAAACATGCATGGTACCGTCATCAAGCTTCCAGCACACAACGCCCTGACACTGGCCGTCCTCAGACATGATCAGGTCAATCGCGAAATACTCGATGTAGAATTCCGCGTTGTTTTTGACCGACTGACCGTAGAGCGTGTGCAGGATCGCGTGACCGGTCCGGTCCGCAGCGGCACAGGTCCGCTGCACAGCGGGGCCTTCGCCAAATTCGGTGGTGTGGCCACCAAACGGACGCTGGTAGATTTTACCTTCTTCGGTCCGGGAGAACGGCACACCATAGTGCTCCAGCTCATAAACCGCCTTGGGGGCTTCACGCGCGAGGTATTCCATCGCGTCGGTGTCGCCCAGCCAGTCAGAGCCTTTGACCGTGTCATACATGTGCCACTGCCAGTTATCAGGGCCCATGTTGGAAAGGGACGCCGCGATGCCGCCCTGTGCGGCAACAGTGTGAGACCGGGTCGGGAAGACTTTGGTCACACAGGCCGTGCGCAGGCCCTGCTCGGCCATACCAAGAGTGGCGCGCAAACCAGCGCCACCGGCGCCCACCACGACCACGTCATATTCATGTGTTTCGTATTCGTATGCTGCTGTCATCGGTTTTCATCCTTGCCGCCGCTATGCAGGGCGTTCTGTTCACGGGAAGAGCGCTGGCGCCGCAGCCGAGGCCGGGCGCAACAGCGTTAAAGAGCGAGTTTGATCAGGGCAAACAGGCCCACAGCGATAATGGTGTAGCAAACAGCGCCAGCAGCGATGTAGGTCAGCTTCTCAGCGACGCCGTGCATGTAATCTTCGATCGCGTCCTGCGCTTCATTTTTGATGTGGATGACGCCCACAATCAGGGTCAGCGCGGTGATGATGGCCGGGAAAGGCTTGCCGAAATAGGCCAGCACCTCTTCGTATGTGCCGCCAAGACCCATGCCAAAGGTCAGCACAAACAGGGGAACCAGAACAACCAGCAGCGATGAGTTTATCATCATGTGCCAGTGGTGCTCGGTGCCCTTGCCTGAAGCGCCAGTGCCTTGCGCGCGTTTGCGGTCAGTCAGAAAATTCATCTTTTCAGCTCCTTACACGATCAGCGCGGTGAGAATGGCCAACACAGTGGCGCCAATGAACATGCCTTTGCCAAGCGTAACAGCGGTGTCGATGTCGAGGCAGTAGCCGAAGTCCCAGATCACGTGACGCAGACGCCCCAGCATATGGTAAAACACTGCCCAGGAAGCGAGGAACAGGAACACATCGCCGATAAAGCTGCGCAGCAACCCATCGATGAAAGCAAATGCGCTTTCAGAGGTTGCAGCCGCCAAAAGCCACCAAACAACAATTGCCGCAATTGGTATGAGGGCGATGCCGGTGATACGCACCATGATCGAAGACACGGAGGTCATCTGCGGGCGATAGATCTGCAAATGTGGGGAGAGCGGGCGCTCAATCCTTTTCACGTCAGCCATAATGAATCCTTTCAGGTTCCCTTGATGTCTTCTAACGGTTTTTTGCGATGTGTCACCTTGGCGAAAGCTTAATTCACGCGGTTTTTTGACCCAATCTGAGGGATTTTTTTAATTTTGTGATCACACGTTTTTATTCGTGATCACATTTTGCAATTCAAGTTTTTTTGTCAGGAATTATTCACCCCAAGGGGTTACCACACCACTGCTTAACAGGCCCCTTACGTGTTGGCGCTCACATTCGATCTGACAAGGGACGCCCCATTTCAGGACCTTCTGCCACTTGTTTGGCGACTTCCCGAATGAGCTTTTGGCGGATGCGCAGCGGGTATTCTTCAAAACCTGCAGCCGTCACAACAAAAGCCCCAGGTCCCGTGATCACATTTTCCCAGAAATACCCGGTCAGGTCCGTATCGTCGGTTTCGATCACTACGGCGTTGACTGTTACGCCCTGACCAGCCAACCGCTTACGCCCATACTCCACCAGCGGACCCTCATTGGAAATGCCGTCTCCTGAGACGTCGACCACCTTGCGCTTACAGTTAGGCGCAGTCTCGATTAATTCTGCGGACGCCAGTAGCGCATCCCCTATCGCTGTAGAGTATTGGCTCCACTGACGCGGCATTTCCTCCACGGCGATGGCCAAAGCCTCAGCTTGCTCGGCGGAAGCAACCTCGGTCCAGGGTACACTGACATGCTGTCGCCCTTCTCCGGTCCACTGCATGAGGGAAACCGATGCTCTTTGGTCTATCAGTGCTTCTACGACAATCCCGTCGCGCAACGCCGCTGCCAGCCCATCCATTTGAACACTATATTCTTTGGCATCAATGCTCCCGGACACATCAACCGTCAGCAAAAGCGCGAGATCACAGGCGCGCGCCATCGCTGGCGCAAAAAAGAGTCCTGCTGCTAAGACACTCAAAAACCGCATAAACCGCAGCCTAGCGCGATCCGGCAGCCTGCGTCATCAACTCCGCGTGTGCGGGCTTAGAACTCCGGCGCCATCTCCACCAATGCGTCCGCAAACTCAGTACACATGGTGATCTCGATCCGCTCAGGATCGTAGAAGGCATTTGCCTCACCACAGGGCACAACCGAAATCGTCAAAGCCTCCGGCAGGCGGAACTCTTCGTTCAGCGCCGTGACTTCTGCCCGGATCACTTCTTCGGTGAGCTGTGCACCATCCGTTTCGACGACAACGTCGCCCATCACCAGCGTCTCGCCTCCACCACCATGGGCAACTTCGTCCAATGCGCCCCCCCAGCTGGCAGCAGCCTGATCATATTCTGATGGGCAATAGTCTGCCCGCTCTTCCGGAAGACCGAGATCTTCCGCGACATCCTCACGCTCTTCCGGGTTGGCCCCATAAAACAAGCACACCGTGTTGTAGTAGCGCTGCAAATCCGGGCCATGCACGTCCCAGAATGCTACTTCAGAACTGGCTTCAGCCTCGCCCAAAAAGCCAAAAGCCGCATCATAGGCCAACTGAACAGCCGCCTCTTCCTCGTAAAACGCATCAATCAAAAAGATCGACAACACATCCGCTGCGTCTTCTTCCTGCCCAAAGATCGGCAACCCCAGAATATCGATCAGAGCGTGACCAAGCTCATGATAAAAAATCCCGAGCAGATTGCCCTCAACATAGGCAAGCGTGTCTTCGGATGTATGGCCAAACTGCACTACTGCTTGAGCACCAGAGGCTGCACCACAGATTACCAAGGGGAGTAAATATCGTTTCATAAGCGCACTAGAGCGGCAGTGCGCCTTGGTGTCGAGCGCTAATTGAAACTCATGGTCTCCATCGGCTGCCAGTGATTTTCTGGCACCATGCTGAGTGTATCAAACGCGAACCAATGACCGCCGCCCGCTTGATCCCACCTTCGGTCGATCTTGCGCCTCGCGAGAGCGCAGTACAGTAAGGTGCCCACACCGCCATGCCCACAGATGAGAAGATTTTCGGGGGGAAAAGCCGCCAGGAGCGCGCGCACCTCACTGAGAATCCTCTTTTGTGCGTCAACAGCGCGTTCCCAACCTTCAAAGGACACCTCAGGCGCTCCAAAGAACGCATTGGCCGCGCGCTGAAACGCCTGCTCTGTGAGAAAACCTGTGCTTGAACGGTCATTCTCCCGAAGCCCCTCTCGCACGGCCATAGGCGTTGCTCCAAATTTTGCGGCCAGTGGCCAAGCGGCTTCCAAAGCCTTGCGCTCTGAGCTGGAGGCTACGCGCCAACCTCCTTTAATGCAGCGCGCCGCAAGCGCATCCACGCGCGCCTGTCCCACTTTGCTCAGCCCCCAATCCGGCACAGCAATATGCGGATCGATGTTCACTTCAGGATGGGTCAGGTAGATCGCGCGCGGCATCGTGTTTCCTTACATCGGCATCAATGCCCAATAGTCCAAATCAAGCAGAACCTCAGGCAGGTATTTGCCATCCTCGCCTTTCAGCGCAAACGGCTCACCACCTTTTGTGGCCACCAGCCGCAGGCGAATTGCCCCAACGCCGGGTGCAGAAGTTTCGGCCTTATCAAGCACTTCAGACCAAGCCTTGACCGTCAGACCAGAGAAGGCCGGATTGGCATGTGCGCCGCCGTTCAGGCCCACAATCATCTGTGCGTTGGCCAACCCGTTAAAGCTCAGCGCGCGTGCCAGCGAAATGATGTGGCCACCATAAATCAGGCGCTGCCCATCGGGACGGAAGGTCGCGTCAAAATGCACCTTGGCGGTGTTCTGCCAGAGGCGCGTCGCCATCATATGTTCGGCTTCTTCCAGCGTCACGCCATCGACGTGGTCAATGGTCTCGCCGATTTCATAATCACCCCAACGATGGCTTTCTCCAGCCTGAGAGAAGTCATAGCCGGTGAAATCGAGTCCTTCGGGGATCACGAGGTCCGCAGGATCGATCACCTTGGAAAGTTCCGGCACCACGGCTTCAGGCGCGGGTGCATCTGCATCGCGCTTGCGCACCATCACCCAGCGCACATACTCCATGACAACCTCGTCGCGCTGGTTCATACCGCGCGTGCGCACGTAAACCACCCCGGTCTTGCCGTTGGAGTTCTGCTTCAGACCAATCACTTCGGATGTGGAGCGCAGAGTATCGCCGGCATAAACCGGCTTCAGCCAACGCCCCTCGGCATACCCAAGGTTTGCCACCGCATTCAGCGACACATCCGGAACCGTTTTTCCAAAAACCACGTGGAAGGCCGCGAGATCGTCCAGCGGCGACTGCGGCAAGCCAGAGGCACGCGCAAATTCATCGCTGGAATAAAGCGCATGACGCGCTGGGTAGAGCGCATGATAGAGTGCGCGCTCCCCTGCCCCGACAGTGCGTGGCACAGCGTGTTCAATCACCTGCCCCAGCGAATAGTCTTCAAAAAACCGGCCCGGATTGGTCTTGGCCATTTAGTGTTCTCCCAGTTTAGTCTCCGGGGTGTAGGTGCCTTCCACTTCCTTCACGACCGCCTGGCCACAACGCATCACGCCCGTCGCCTGACAGAAAGTCTGTGTCGGAGAGCCATGAAGCTCCCACCCCTTGTTAAGTGCATCCGTCACCTTGTGACAAAATGCCGATGTGTCTTCTTCTGATAGAAAACGGTAAAGTTTCATGCTCTTAGCCTCCAAATGGCGATGGTCCGATCATGCCATGAATGGCACCGATCACACCCATCAGGACTATAGAAGCGACAAAGAACATGCCATCCTTTGCGATGGTGCCGCGTTCGGTCGGCTCCCAAGGGCCCTCAACCCGGTTGAGCACAACGATTTCCGCAAGCGCCCAAGCCAGCAAGCCGCCAAACAAAACGACCGACGGCGCATCGCCGTTCACCAAGATATGCGCCACCGCCCAGAGCGAAAAACCGATCAGCATCGGATGGCGCATGTTGTTAAACAGCTTGCCCTTGCGAGGCGCTGGGCTCATCAGGAAAATCGCGATGAGCACGAGCAAGTTGTTGATGTGATAGACAAAGCTTGGCGCAATCCAAAGCACATCCTCAATCTCTGCCGCGCGGTAGCCGAGCACCATCAACACGATAGATATAGCCAGTGTCAGGGCAACCAAGCCCTTCCCCTTGTTACCCAATGGCTCCCGCACACCCGGCAACGCCCGCTTGAAAAAATGGGCCGCCGCCCAAAGCAAAACCCCAAGAACCAATAATGTCATCTCGCTCTCCGCTGGATTGTTGGTTGTTGGGGCAGAGGTTACCCCTCAAGTGCGGCGATTGCATCCGCCTTTGCGAGAATCTCTCGTGCGGTGACCACGTGCAGATTTTCGACAATTTTGCCGTCCACCACGGCCACCCCTTGGCCACTGGCTTCGCATTCTTCAAAGGCTGCGATCTGCCGCTTCGCCAGATCAATCTCTGCTTCTGATGGGGCAAATGCCGCGTTGGCCACATCCACCTGCGCCGGGTGGATCAAGGTTTTGCCATCAAAGCCCATGTCACGGCCCTGATCACATTCCGCTTTTAGGCCATCCGCGTCTTTGAAGGCATTATAGACGCCATCCACGATCACGATGCCTTCTGCCTTGGCCGCAAGCAGACACAGCCCAAGCCCTGCCATCATCGGCAAACGGTCAGCACGGAAACGGGTCTGAAGCTCTTTTGCCAAATCATTTGTGCCCATCACAAAGCCGGTGAGCTGCGGATGCGCTGCAATTTCTGCAGCATTCAGCATCCCACGTGGGGTTTCCATCATCGCCCAAATCGGCTTGTCACCGACCAGCGCCGCCAATGCATCCAACTGCGCAGCGCTCTCCACCTTGGGCAACAGCACTGCGTCGCAATCCATTGCGGCGGCGGCCTTGGCGTCAGCCTCTCCCCATTGGGTATCGAGACCATTGATCCGCACAATCCGCATCCGGCTTCCATACCCGCATTGGGAGAGCGCATCCGCCAAAGTGGCCCGGGCGTTTTCCTTCTCGTCAGGAGCAACGGCATCCTCAAGATCAAAGATGATGGCATCCACCGGCAGGCCCCGCGCCTTTTCCAGCGCCCGGTCCTTGGACCCGGGAATGTACAGAACCGAACGATAAGGGCGCGCGCGCTGATCCATGGATGCTCTCCGATTTCCATCTGTAATTTTGTTGCGCAGAATGGGGCATTTTTCTCAGAAAACTTCAAGCTCCTTTTTGCCGCAACGCAGAAATGACGCGCCGTCTTATGAGCAGATACGGTCCGTTAGTACTTTTGATCCACACCATTAACCATTTGTTTTCCAGTTTGGATGCAGATTAACTCTATCGCTTCCTGGGGAGGAGCGAACGCAGACAGAAAGGGCTGCAACACTAATAATAAGAGGCGAAGCAACTAGACACAGATGGCGCGCATTGGCGGGAAAACGTCCGCTGCGTGACAAGATTTTCCTGAAAGGAAACCATATGAAATCCCTGCTTCTGACCCTGACGACCGGTCTTTCCCTGCTCACACTCTCTGCCCCACTGGCGGAGGCACAGACGGCGCGCAATTGCGCGGATCGCGACAAAGTGGTTGAGCGTTTGGCCGACAAATACGGTGAATCCCGACAGGCCCTAGGCCTCGGAGCGCAGGGTGCAATGGTTGAGATCTTTGCCTCTGAGGATTCCGGCAGCTGGACCATCACAATGACCATGCCCAATGGTGCAACCTGCCTGATGGCCACGGGTCAAGCGTTTGAAACCCTTGCCGAAGTGCTCCCGACCAAAGGGGATGACGCTTAACGTGTCATCCTATGTCAGCGCGTCAAAAATAAGCTTCACGCCAGTCACAGACAACAGAATATAAGTCACTACGAAGAAGGCTTTTTCTGAAACGGCGTGATGCGCTTTCACACCGAGATACGCTCCCAGGCAGGCAAACGGCGCAAGCAGCAGGCCTGCCAGAAATGTCTCATAGGTGAAGACGCCTAAGAAGGCATAGGGCACAAACTTCGCGACATTGATCGCCCAAAACACCAGCACCGATGTGGCCTGATATCCCGTCTTACTCAATTCGCGAGACAGCAGATAGACGGCGGCTGGTGGCCCACCGGCATGGCTGACAAAACTGGTGAAACCAGCAACCCCGCCTGCGAGCAACCCCGCGCCAACAGGCAGTTGGCGTGCCGCGGCTTTGCGCGGCCAAAGTTGCCAAATCACAAACCCCAAAGAAACCGCGCCGATAAGCAGGCGCAGCACATCGTCATTGGCCACTTTGAACAATGCTACGCCAAGGGCAACCCCCGGCAAACCGCCTAAAATCAGAACCTTGGCATCTGGCCAGCTCCACCGCTGCCAATAGGGGCGCAAGGTCAGAAGGTCGATCAGCATCAATAGGGGCAGCATCAGCCCCAGGGCCTGCGCGGGCGGAAGAATCAGCGCAAGCAAAACAGCGCTGGCAAAAGCTGCGCCTGACCCAAATCCAGCCTTCGAAATCCCTGCAAAAACGACCGCGAGCGGCGCAACAACAAGAAACGCAAGAGAATCAGTCATGATTTTCCGTCAGAATCAGGCATCACCGCCGCGCCCAAATGTCAGGGACACGAGGCGCGCAGCTTACTCGCCGTCCAAAATCTTCTTGCGCTGCTGCTTGTATTCTTTGTCTGTCAGCAGTCCTTGCGCATAGGCGTCTTCAAGGGATGCGAGC
This sequence comes from Shimia sp. R9_1, assembly GCF_017743775.1. Lineage (NCBI taxonomy): Bacteria > Pseudomonadati > Pseudomonadota > Alphaproteobacteria > Rhodobacterales > Roseobacteraceae > Shimia > Shimia sp. R9_1. Next base: position 625,492 of record NZ_JAGHRN010000001.1, read on the forward strand.
TGTTCGCCAACAGTCGCGGTTTGCACCGTTGTCGTAGTATTCGCATTGCCGCCACCGCATGCAGAAAGCGTTAGCGCTGCCAAACTCAGCGCCATCAGGGTTTTCATCACTGTCGTCATTGCCAATTCTCCTCGGCATTTTTTTGTGTCTTGGCACAAACTTAGACCTACGGCTGCGCACAATTCAAGCGTGCACGACAATGCCAAACCAATAGGCAGAACCCCCGCAACAGGTGACCTAACCCTGCGACACTTCCTAACAGCTCTTGGCCTAAGGCTTGCGTCAAAGCCGTTTTCGACTTAAGCCACCGGCGATATTTAACCGGACCGGAGACAGATCCAATGGCCAGACCTAAGATCGCCCTCATCGGCGCAGGCAACATCGGCGGCACCCTCGCCCACCTCGCTGCAATCAAAGAACTTGGCGACGTCGTTCTTTTCGACATCGCAGACGGCCTGCCCCAGGGCAAGGCGCTCGACATCGCAGAATCCGGCCCTGTTGAGAAAATCGACGCCGCGATGTCCGGCACCTCCGACTACTCCGCGATCGCCGGCGCAGACGTCTGCATCGTGACCGCAGGTGTGGCACGTAAGCCAGGCATGAGCCGTGATGACCTGCTGGGCATCAACCTCAAAGTGATGAAATCCGTTGGCGAAGGCATCCGCGACAACGCACCGGACGCATTTGTGATCTGCATCACCAACCCGCTGGACGCGATGGTTTGGGCGCTACAGAAATTCTCCGGTCTGCCAACACACAAAGTGTGCGGCATGGCAGGTGTTCTGGACTCCGCACGCTTCCGCCACTTCCTGGCAGAAGAATTCAACGTATCCATGCGCGACGTAACCGCCTTCGTTTTGGGCGGCCACGGCGACACCATGGTGCCTTCCGTGCGCTACTCCACCGTTGCAGGTATTCCTCTGCCAGACCTGATCGAGATGGGCTGGACCACGCAGGAGAAACTGGACGCAATGGTACAGCGCACCCGTGACGGTGGCGCAGAGATCGTTGGCCTTCTGAAAACTGGCTCCGCGTTCTACGCACCAGCCGCCTCCGCCATCGAAATGGCTGAAGCCTATCTGAAAGACCAGAAGCGCGTTCTGCCATGTGCCGCATATTGTGACGGCGACCTCGGCGTGAAAGACATGTATGTTGGCGTGCCAACCGTTATCGGCGCAGGTGGTGTTGAGAAAGTTGTGAACATCAAGCTCAACAAAGAAGAGCAAGAGATGTTTGACACCTCTGTCAACGCTGTGAAGGGCCTCGTGGACGCCTGCAAAGGCATCGACAGCTCTCTGGCATAAGCCAAACGACAAGCAATTGAAGGGCCTGCGACATGTTTCGCAGGCCTTTTTCTATGCCTCGTCGCAACACATCATTGATCTTTTTGCCTGAGTTCGGGTTAACTCATCTCCGACGGCGCTGTGCCAGCCGCGCCATATTTCTTTTGAATTCATAAACTTGGAGACACAATGACCAACTCACTCGCAAAAGGCCTTACTCTGGGTACGCTGATCGCCCTTGCAGGCTGCACGTCCTCCGCCCTGCGCAACCAACCTGGCGACACCGCGGATTACAACATCCGTAGCGGGCCACAGACACAGGCGCCAATCACCCCGGGCCCCAACAACACAGTGCCCTACAACGGCACATGGCCATCCGCCGAGGCAGCTCTCGAAGAAGACCTCACCTGATATCCCTCTGCGTCGAAACTCAGGCCATTTCAGGCGCACACCCCTAGTCAGCACTCGCGGGGACCGTTTGCGATAACGGACCCCGCGCATCGACTCAAACCCCCAGCGCCCTTATTTCACTGACAATTTAACAAAATTGTTTTTGGCAGAATTGCTCGCCGTCAATTTGTGATCACACTTTTTCCACCTGTGATCACAAATAACGAAAAATCCACCTTCTTCGCAGAATTTGCTTATCGACCGCCTTGGTCTGTGTCAAAACGCCGCCAATCGCAGCAAGATGGGACCAGTTCTATGAACATCCATGAATATCAGGCGAAAGCCCTGCTTCGCTCCTACGGCGCTCCGGTGTCCGAAGGCCGCGTTGTTCTGAAAGCAGAAGATGCCAAAACCGCCGCTGGTGAACTTGACGGCCCGCTCTGGGTTGTAAAAGCACAGATCCACGCAGGTGGCCGCGGCAAAGGCACCTTTGAGGAAGCTGATGCAGGCGAAAAAGGCGGTGTCCGCCTTGCCAAGTCGGTTGAAGAAGCCGCCGAAGAAGCCAAAAAGATGCTGGGCCGCACCCTTGTGACCCACCAGACCGGCCCAGCGGGCAAGCAGGTCAACCGCATCTACATCGAAGATGGTTCTGACATCGAGCGCGAACTGTATCTGGCCCTGCTCGTGGATCGCCAGACTTCCCGCGTTTCTTTCGTTTGCTCCACCGAAGGCGGCATGGACATCGAAGAAGTTGCGGCCGCAACTCCTGAGAAAATCCTCTCCTTCTCCGTTGACCCAGCCACCGGCTACCAAGCTTACCACGGCCGTCGCGTTGCCTTTGCTCTGGGCCTTGAGGGCGCACAGGTCAAAGAATGCGTGAAGCTGATGGGCATTCTCTACAAAGCCTTCATGGAAAAAGACATGGAGCAGCTGGAGATCAACCCACTGATCGTCATGCCAGGCGGCAAGCTCAAAGTGCTCGACGCCAAAGTCGGCTTTGACGGCAACGCCGTGTACCGCCACCCAGACGTGGCCGAGCTGCGCGACGAAACCGAAGAAGATCCAAAAGAGCTTGAGGCGTCCAAGTACGACCTGAACTACATCGCTCTGGATGGTGAAATCGGCTGCATGGTGAACGGCGCGGGCCTCGCGATGGCCACCATGGACATCATCAAACTCTACGGCGCAGAGCCAGCCAACTTCCTTGACGTAGGCGGCGGTGCAACCAAAGAGAAAGTGACCGAAGCGTTCAAGATCATCACCTCTGACAAAAACGTCAAAGGCATCCTGGTGAACATCTTCGGCGGCATCATGCGCTGCGACGTCATCGCAGAGGGCGTTGTGGCCGCAGTGAAAGAGGTTGGCCTCGAAGTTCCGCTGGTTGTGCGCCTTGAAGGCACCAACGTGGAGCAAGGCAAGGAGATCATCAACACCTCCGGCCTGAACGTGATCGCCGCGGACAACCTCTCTGACGGTGCCGAGAAGATCGTGAAAGCGGTTAAGGGATGATCTGATATGCGTTGTGCGAAGCTCCTATTCATGTTTGCTACGGCTTCGGCCGTCACAGTTGGCACTTCAGCCTTTGCTGCACCTCCTGAAGGAAAAACCTCTTCCATCAAAATTGCAGGCAAACTCTATGGGAGCGTTTGCCAAAACGCCTATCCGAACTTGAAGCTCGCGACTGCAACAGCGGAAGCAAACGGCTTTGAGATCGACAAAAGCACTGGTCTTTATGAGCACCCCAAGTGGGCCATTCAGCTCAGAGTAAACAAAGAGGTCTGCAACGGTCGCTTTGTTGTTCAAAAAGGGCGCGACAAACTGCCCGGAGGTGAATTTGCCGAATGGGCGACTCAAATGATCAAACCCGGCGCAAAGCCGGGTTCCCCCCACATCGAAACCACGCCACTCAGCGCGACACGGTTCAATTTATCTGTGTTTCGGAAGAGATAGCGTAGAAGGAACCTCAATATGGCAATCCTCGTAGACGAAAACACCAAGGTCATCTGTCAGGGCTTCACCGGCTCTCAGGGCACCTTCCACTCTGAACAAGCCATCGCATATGGCACCAAAATGGTCGGCGGCGTGACCCCGGGCAAAGGTGGCATGGAGCATCTGGGCCTTCCGGTCTTTGACTCCGTACATGATGCGAAAGCAAAAACCGAAGCCGATGCTTCCGTGATCTATGTGCCGCCCCCCTTCGCGGCAGATTCGATCCTCGAAGCGATTGACGCGGAAATGGAACTGATCATCTGCATCACCGAAGGCATTCCTGTGCTGGACATGATGAAGGTGCAGCGCGCGCTGGAAAACTCTTCCTCCCGCCTGATCGGCCCAAACTGCCCAGGTGTCATCACACCTGACGCCTGCAAAATCGGCATCATGCCTGGCCACATCCACAAGCGTGGCTCCGTGGGCGTTGTGTCCCGCTCCGGCACTCTGACCTACGAAGCTGTGAAACAGACCGCAGACATCGGTCTGGGCCAGTCCACAGCTGTGGGCATCGGCGGCGACCCAATCAAAGGCACCGAGCACATCGATGTGCTGGACATGTTCCTGTCTGATGACGAGACCCAGTCCATCATCATGATCGGTGAAATCGGTGGCTCTGCAGAAGAAGAAGCCGCAGACTTCCTCGCAAACGAGCGCAAAAAAGGCCGCTGGAAGCCAACCGCTGGCTTCATCGCAGGCCGCACAGCGCCTCCCGGCCGCCGCATGGGCCACGCCGGTGCGATTGTTGCCGGTGGCAAAGGTGGCGCAGAAGACAAGATCGCCGCAATGCAAGAAGCGGGCATCATCGTTGCCGACAGCCCAGCCGGCCTCGGCGAAGCTGTGCTCAAAGCAATCGAGCTGGGCTAAATTGTCCACTCGCACGGCACATATGCAAACTTTCAGCGTCCGAGCCTCATAGGTTCGGGCGCTGTCCCGCATAAGCGTCGCGCAGATAACTGAAAGGTGAACGCGAATTTCTGTGTTTCAAAGCGAACCGCGCTAAGTGTTTTGAAACGTTCACGCGTTCATCTACCCCAACCCCGCCCTACATGGGGCCAATATCAAAACCGGTCCCATTCTCCATGAGGTGCCATCATGACCGAACAGTCGCCTAACGACATCTTCCACGCCTCCTCCTTTATGCAGGGGCACAACGCGGAATACCTCGAACAGATGTACGCCCGCTACGCCGCCGACCCGAATGCGGTTGACGCAACCTGGCAGGAATTCTTCCGTCAGCTCGGCGATGCGGAGCTTGATGTCAAAGCCGAGGCCCAAGGCCCGAGCTGGCAGCGCACCGACTGGCCCCAGCAGCCCAATGATGATCTGACCTCCTCGCTGACCGGCGAATGGGCAGAACCTGCCGAAGCCAAAGCCGCAGGCAACAAGATCAAAGCCAAGGCCGCCGAGAAGGGCGTTACTGTTTCTGACGAGGCCGTCAAACGCGCGGTGCTGGATTCGATCCGCGCCCTCATGCTGATCCGCGCCTACCGTATTCGCGGCCACCTGATTGCTGACATCGACCCATTGGGCATGCGCGATCAGACCCCGCATCCGGAGCTTGATCCAAAGTCCTACGGCTTCACCGATGCAGACATGGATCGCCCAATCTTCATCGATAAGGTTCTGGGTCTCGACATCGCAACCATGCGCGAGATCATGGCCATCGTGAAGCGCACCTACTGTGGCACCTTCGCGCTGCAATACATGCACATCTCCAACCCCGAAGAAGCGGGCTGGCTGAAAGAGCGCATCGAAGGTTATGACAAAGAGATCACCTTCACCCGTGAGGGCCGTAAGGCCATTCTGAACAAGATGGTTGAGGCCGAAGGTTTTGAGAAATTCCTGCACGTCAAATACATGGGCACCAAGCGCTTTGGTCTGGACGGTGGCGAAAGCCTGATCCCGGCTATGGAGCAGGTGATCAAGCGCGGCGGCAACCTCGGCCTGAAAGAGATCGTGATCGGCATGCCCCACCGCGGCCGCCTGTCCGTTCTGGCCAACGTGATGCGCAAGCCGTACCGCGCCATCTTCAACGAATTCCAAGGCGGCAGTTTCAAGCCCGAAGACGTCGACGGCTCTGGCGACGTGAAGTACCACCTCGGTGCTTCCTCTGACCGCGAGTTTGACGGCAACACAGTTCACCTGTCGCTCACCGCGAACCCGTCTCACCTTGAGGCTGTGAACCCTGTTGTGCTCGGCAAAGTCCGCGCCAAGCAGGACCAACTGAACGACGCGCAGCGCACTCAGGTGATGCCTGTGTTGCTGCACGGCGATGCGGCCTTTGCGGGCCAGGGCGTTGTTGCGGAGTGTTTTGCCCTCTCTGGCCTGCGCGGCCACAAAACCGGCGGCACGATGCACATCGTGGTGAACAACCAGATCGGCTTCACCACCGCGCCGCACTTCTCCCGTTCGTCGCCTTACCCAACAGACAACGCTCTGGTGGTTGAAGCCCCGATCTTCCACGTCAACGGGGACGATCCAGAGGCCGTGGTACACGCTGCAAAGGTCGCGACCGAGTTCCGCCAGAAGTTCCAGAAAGACGTCGTGCTCGACATCTTCTGCTACCGCCGCTTTGGTCACAACGAGGGCGACGAGCCCATGTTCACCAACCCGGTGATGTACAAGCGCATCAAGAAGCAGAAGACCACGCTGACGCTTTACACAGAACGTCTGGTCAAGGACGGCCTGATCCCCGAAGGCGAAATCGAGGATATGAAGGCAGCGTTCCAGGCGCATCTGAATGAAGAGTTTGAGGTCGGCAAAGACTACAAACCCAACAAAGCAGATTGGCTCGATGGCCGTTGGTCCCACCTCGACAAACGCGGCGAGGACTACGAGCGTGGTCAGACGTCTATCAAAAAAGACACTCTTGCAGAGATCGGCAAGGCACTGACCTCCGTGCCTGCGGGCTTCCCGCTGCACAAAACCGTGGGCCGACTTCTCGACACCCGTGGCAAGATGTTTGAAACCGGCAAAGGCTTTGACTGGGCCACCGCTGAAGCGCTGGCTTTCGGCTCCCTGATGACAGAGGGCTACCCAGTCCGCCTGGCCGGTCAGGACGCCACACGCGGCACCTTCTCTCAGCGTCACTCCGGCATCGTGAACCAGGAAACGGAAGAGCGCTACTATCCGCTCAACAACATCCGTGCCGGTCAAAGCCAGTACGAAGTCATCGATTCCGCGCTCTCTGAGTACGCCGTACTCGGCTTTGAATATGGCTACTCGCTGGCAGAACCAAACGCGCTGACCCTTTGGGAAGCCCAGTTTGGCGACTTCGCCAACGGCGCGCAGATCATGTTTGACCAGTTCATCAGCTCCGGCGAAAGCAAATGGCTGCGTATGTCCGGTCTGACCGTTCTGCTGCCACACGGCTTTGAAGGTCAGGGTCCAGAGCACAGCTCTGCCCGCCTGGAACGCTTCCTGCAGATGTGTGGGGGAGACAACTGGATCGTGGCGAACTGCTCGACTCCGGCGAACTACTTCCACATCCTGCGCCGCCAGCTGCACCGCACTTTCCGTAAACCGCTGATCCTGATGACGCCAAAATCCTTGCTGCGTCACAAGCTCTGCATTTCGGAAGCCGAAGATTTCACTGATGGGTCTTCTTTCCACCGCGTGTTGTGGGATGACGCCGAAAAGGGCAACTCCAACACTGAGCTGAAGAAAGACAAAGACATCAAACGCGTCGTGATGTGCTCCGGCAAGGTCTACTTTGACCTGCTCGAAGAGCGTGACGCACGCGGCATTGATGACATCTACCTGATGCGTATTGAGCAATACTACCCGTTCCCGGCGCACTCGCTGATCAAGGAACTGGAACGCTTCAAAGACGCCGAGATGGTCTGGTGTCAGGAAGAGCCCAAGAACCAGGGTGCTTGGTCCTTCATTGAGCCAAACATCGAATGGGCGCTGACCCGCATCAAAGCAAAACACACCCGCCCGATCTACGCAGGCCGCGCAGCATCCGCGTCGCCCGCCACTGGTCTGGCAAGCCAACACAAGTCACAACAAGCAGCGCTGGTCGATGCCGCGCTCACCATGGAAGGGAACTAATCCATGACCGAAGTCCGAGTCCCCACTCTTGGCGAAAGCGTCACCGAAGCGACCGTCGCCACCTGGTTCAAAAAGCCGGGTGACGCGGTTGCCGTGGACGAAATGCTTTGCGAACTGGAAACCGACAAAGTGACCGTCGAAGTACCTGCGCCAGCGGCCGGCGTTCTGGGCGAAATCGTTGCAGCCGAAGGCGACACCGTAGGTGTTGACGCCCTGCTGGCCACCATCACCGCAGGTGAAGGTGCGGCACCAGCCCCTGCCCCAGCAGCGGCGGAAGCTCCAGCAGCCGCACCGGCTGCGGCCGGTGGCGACGCTGTGGATGTGATGGTCCCAACTCTGGGCGAGTCTGTGACCGAAGCAACCGTTTCCACATGGTTCAAAGCTGTGGGTGACACCGTTGCCCAAGACGAAATGCTCTGTGAGCTGGAAACCGACAAGGTCTCCGTTGAAGTACCGGCCCCTGCCGCAGGTGTGCTGAGCGAAATCCTCGCGCCAGAAGGCACCACCGTGGACGCCTCCGCGAAGCTCGCCGTTATCGGCGGCGCATCGGGTGCTGGGGCAGCAGCGCCTGCAGCAGCCCCAGCACCAGCCTCTTCTGCGGATGTGGAAAATGCACCTTCCGCCAACAAACTGATGGCAGAAAAAGGCATTGATCCAGCCGCTGTGACCGGCTCCGGTCGCGACGGTCGCATCATGAAAGAAGACGTGCTGAAAGCCGCTCTTGCCCCTGCTCAGGCACCGGCAGCAGCAGCTCCGGCCCCGGCAGCCGCACCACGCGCCCCTGTTGCGGCAGAGGACGCGTCTCGCGAAGAGCGCGTGAAAATGACCCGTCTGCGTCAGACCATCGCGCGCCGCTTGAAAGACAGCCAGAACACCGCCGCCATGCTCACCACCTACAACGAGGTGGACATGACCGAGGTAATGGCGCTGCGCAGCCAGTACAAAGACCAGTTCGAAAAGAAACATGGCGTGCGCCTGGGCTTCATGTCCTTCTTCACCAAAGCGTGCTGTCACGCTCTGAAAGAAGTGCCTGAAGTGAACGCAGAGATCGACGGCACTGACATCGTGTACAAGAATTTCGTACACATGGGCGTTGCGGCGGGCACCCCGACCGGTCTGGTTGTACCCGTGATCCGTGATGCGGACAGCATGTCCTTTGCCGACATCGAGAAAGCAATTTCCGAGAAAGGCAAACGCGCACGCGACGGCAAGCTCTCCATGGCAGAGATGCAGGGCGGCACCTTCACCATCTCCAACGGTGGTGTTTACGGCTCCCTGATGTCTTCCCCGATCCTGAACCCACCGCAGTCCGGTATCCTGGGCATGCACAAAATTCAGGACCGTCCGATGGCGATCAACGGCCAAGTGGTGATCCGTCCGATGATGTATCTGGCGCTCAGCTATGACCACCGCATCGTTGACGGCAAAGGTGCTGTGACCTTCCTCGTACGCGTGAAGGAAGCGCTGGAAGATCCCCGCCGCCTGCTGATGGATCTGTAAGACAATTGCGGGGCTGGAACACACTCCAGCCCCGCATTCGTTAGCGGCCGCTCTTGAGCGTGGCGATGGTTCGCTGGCACCCCAGGGCACACACAGAGGGCAGACAATGATCTTTGGACAAGATCACCTCCATTCCTCTCGTCCTAGATATCGGGGAGCACGCGCATCTAAAATGCGTCAGCAACTGCGCCCTACTCCTATCAAAGCTAGTGTTCTTTTACCGACAAAGCACAGCCGCTTTAACGACGCGATACTGCTGCAATACCGACGCGATACCGACCCGAAATTTCGCTTGACCTGACGCCTCTGCCAAAGCCCGATACAAAGACCAAATCACCACAACAGGACGCTCCCCATGACCCACGAACTGACAATCCTGACTTATGCTGGCCTGCTCTGGGGCTTGCAGTTCCTCGCTTATCTCGCGGTTGGGCACGGCAAGATGGATTTCGACTGGGCTATGGGACCACGCGATCAGGAAGGCGAACGCCCCGGCGCTGTTGGGCGTATGCACCGTGCGCTGGCCAACCACACCGAAGGCTTGGTGCTCTTTGCCGTCGCCGCATTGGTGGTCTCAGTTTCCGGCCAGTCCACAGGCTTCACCGCGACTTGCGCGAGCATCTATCTTGGCGCAAGACTGCTCTATGTCCCAGCGTATGCTCTGGCATGGCAGCCTTGGCGTACAGTCATCTGGTTGGTGAGCTTCTTCGCCACAATGGCGATGCTTGTCGCAGCACTTATCTAACTGACAAATAACATAATCTTCGAACTGTGGCGGCAAATTTCACAATGCCCGGTTCCCTAAAATCAAAAGGACCCCGTAAATGGCAACTTATGACGTCATCATCATCGGCGCTGGCCCGGGCGGCTATGTCTCTGCGATCCGCTGCGCTCAGCTGGGCCTAAAAACCGCCATCGTAGAGGGCCGTGAAACCCTCGGCGGCACCTGCCTGAACGTTGGCTGTATCCCGTCCAAAGCCCTGCTTCACGCCACCCACGAACTGCACGAAGCTGAGCACAACTTCGCAGGCATGGGTCTGAAAACCGGCGCCGTGAAGGTCGACTGGGATCAGATGAAAACCTATAAATCCGAGGTGGTTGGCCAGAACACCGGCGGTGTTGAGTTCCTCATGAAGAAGAACAAGATCGACTGGCTCAAAGGCTGGGCATCGATCCCTGAGGCCGGCAAAGTCAAAGTTGGCGACGACGTACACGAAACCAAAAACATCGTGATCGCGTCCGGCTCCGTACCATCCTCCCTGCCCGGTGTGGAAGTCGACAACGGCAAGGGCATCGTGGTGGACAGCACTGGCGCACTTGATCTGCCAAAGATTCCAAAGAAGATGACCGTGATCGGTGCTGGCGTGATTGGCCTGGAGCTTGGCTCTGTCTACGCGCGCCTCGGCTCCGAGGTCACTGTGGTTGAGTACATGGATGCAGTCTGCCCAGGTATGGACGCGGACGTTCAGCGTACCTTCAAGCGCATTCTGGAAAAGCAGGGTCTCAAGTTCATCATGGGCGCTGCTGTGTCCGGTGTAGAAGCGGCCAAGTCCAAAGCTAAGGTCAAGTATGCACTGAAGAAATCCCCGGATACTGAGGAAACGCTGGACGCGGATGTTGTGCTGGTTGCCACAGGGCGCAAGCCATTCTCCGAAGGCCTGGGCCTCGACGCCCTTGGCGTCAAACTGACCGAGCGCGGCCAGATCGCAACCAACGCGCATTGGGCCACCAATGTGCCAGGCGTCTACGCAATCGGCGACGTCATCGAAGGCCCAATGCTTGCGCACAAAGCCGAAGACGAAGGCATGGCGGTTGCCGAAGTAATCGCTGGAAAACATGGCCACGTGAACTACGGCGTGATCCCAGGTGTGGTCTACACCACTCCAGAAGTGGCCACCGTTGGCGCCACAGAGGCCGCTCTGAAAGCCGAAGGCCGCAAGATCAAAGTGGGCAAGTTCAACTTCATGGGCAACGGCCGCGCCAAAGCCGTGCATCAGGCCGATGGCTTTGTGAAACTCATTGCCGATGCGGAAACCGATCGCGTGGTTGGCGCAGCGATCATCGGCCCGGCGGCCGGTGACATGATCCACGAGATCTGCGTTGCAATGGAATTCGGCGCATCCGCTCAGGACATCGCCCTGACCTGTCACGCCCACCCAACCTACTCCGAAGCCGTGCGCGAAGCCGCTCTGGCTTGTGGTGACGGTGCGATCCACGCTTAAGTCTCTGTCAGACATCAAAAAGACGAAGGGCGCCCATCAGGCGCCCTTTTTCTATGCAAACGTCACCACATGGTTTTTGCCGCCCGTGCGGCCCAGCCATCATCATAACTTTGGCCGCCCTCCGCGCCGCGGGTCTGTTCAGCCAGAATTTCGCCAACGGTTGGCAATTGAGCGCTCTCGTCACCTGCTGACCAAAGCCCCGCCCGCATGACGGCTCGCGCGCATTGCGAATAGATTTCACCAATCTTGATCACAATCACTGACCGTGGATGCTGCCCTTTCACCTCAAAGCTCTCGCGCAGCTCTTGATCGGTGGTCACCTTAGCGAGACCATTGATCCGCACCACATTGTTAGATCCCGGCACCATAAACATCAGAGAAATGCGTCCGTCGGCCACGATGTTGCGAAGCGTATCAATCCGGTTGTTACCGCGCCAATCGGGCATCAGCAGCGTCTGGGCATCCAATTCCCGCACCACCGGGCCATCATCGCCCCGCGGGCTGCCATCTGTGCCATTCGGCCCAACTGTTGACAGCACACAGAACCTCGAAGCCATGATCCATTTGCGATAAAGCGGCGTCATTTGATGCGCCACTTTGTGCAAAGAAGCGGAACCCGGTGTGCCGTAAAGAGCCTCAAGCTCAGCAATATCAGTGACGTACTCCATCTGGATCAAACCCCGCTTCGCGCATCAATGCATTGGAACGATCCTCAATGACCGTCTCAAGCTGTGTCATGAAATCCTTCTGCACGGCACCTGGTGCAATAGGGTCAAGAAATTCAACCACGGCCAAACCAGGTTTGCGCAACATCGTGCCTTTGGGCCAGAACATCCCCGCATTGGTTGCGACGGGCACCGCTGTCTGACCTGTCTCTTTATAGAGCGCGAAGGGGCCAATCTTGTATTTCACATACTCTCCCACCGGCACCCGCGTGCCTTGTGGATAGATCACAAGCTGCCCCGGGGCCACGCGTCCGCTCTCAACATCCGCCAACATCGATTTGATGGCCGCGCCCCGCTTGCCACGCCGCACCGGGACACAGCCAAGCCGCCAAGCATAGACACCAATAATCGGAGTGAACAAAAGCTCATATTTCATGATGAAACGGGGCTGCGGCACCGCTTTGAAGATCATCATGATATCCAGAAAAGACTGATGCTTTGCGGGAACCAACACCGCACCTGTCGGGACCTGCCCCCGCACCTCAGATCGGATACCCACCAGCCAGCGCGCACTCCAGATCGCCCAAGTTGCGTAAGACTTACAGGCTGTCATTGCCCCTTTGGGGGAGACAAGTGCCCACGGGAAGAAAAGAATGCCCATCAGTAACATCATCACCGCGTTTTGAAGCACGTAGATGATCGAGAGAATCCATTGAACAGCCAGCCGCATCAGGTCAACTCCGACAGAGTTCTGCGCGCAGCAGACCCCGTTGCAAAATAGGCCACAACCGCAGCCACGAGCGGGATCAGGAAGAGAGAGAACCAGCCTGCGCCCTCAAATCCCAATCCAGTCAGGAAACCGCCATCCTCTTGTGCGGAAGGCAACAAATAGATCGCCAGCGCCCCCATGGCGGTGCCAGCAAAGGCACCGCTCAGCGCGCGCAGGGTGAAGCGCCGCACAAAGGCGGACGCGATGTAGTGATCCTGTGCACCGATCAAACGCAGCACCGAAATCACCTGAGAATTGGCAGCCAAGGCAGCATTGGCCGCCAGCGTGATCATCGCCGCCATGGCCGCTCCAATGAGCCCTATCGACACCAAGCCAAGCAAGCGCAACCTTTCTGCGGCCCGCTCCAACGGTCGACGCCATCGTGTATGGTCGTCCAGCACAGCGCCAGGCACCTCTGCCTGCAAGCGCAACCGCAGCCCCGCTGCGTCATACCCCTCTTCGGTCTCCACGATTTCGACCAACTGTGGGATTGGTAAACTGTCAATCGGAAGATCGGGCCCAAACCAGGGTGCAAGCAACCCGCGCTGCTCTTCCGCGCTCAGTGCTCTTGCAGAGGCCACACCCGGCGTGCTTTCCAACACAGCTAGCGCAGCTGCCGTCTGCGCGCCGACCTGTTCAGCGGGCGCGGAAATTCTCAACGTGGAGCTTTGCGCCAGCTCCGCTCCCCAACGCGCAGCCAACCGGCCGCTTGCCAGCGAAAGCGCGAGCGCAAAAACGGTCAAAAAAGCCATCGCACCAGCAGCAAACAGCGTCAAACGCGCGGTGAACCCTGTTGGCGGAACAACCCGGTCCGCTTGCGCATCGCCAACGATGAGAGAAGAAAGCCGGAGTTTTTTTCTCATAGGTCCGCTCCTGCCAGCTGCAGCTTCCGACCGGAAATGCGCAGCACCCGGGCCTGCACATGATGTTTGGCGGACCGAATGAGATTGAGATCATGGGTCGCAATCAGAATGGTTTTGCCCATCTTGTTGAGCTCCACGAGCAACTGCAGCAGTCGCTGTGACATTTCCCAATCCACGTTGCCTGTAGGCTCATCTGCGAGCACCACATCAGGTGACATGATCACCGCACGCGCCAGTGCCGCGCGTTGCCGCTCACCACCAGACAGCTCTGGCGGCAAAGCATTGGCGCGATGGCCAAGGCCCACCCAACTGAGCAGCTCTTTCAAGTTGGAATGTTGCTCAAGCGTGTCTCGCCCAGACACCGTCAGAGGTAGGGCCACATTTTCTCGCACTGGCAGGTGGTCCAGAAACTGACAGTCCTGATGCACGACACCGATCTGACGACGGGTCATCGCGTGATCATCCCGCGTCATGTTGCGCACATCTTTTCCAAACAGCTGCACTTGGCCTGACGTCGGGCTCAGCGCACCGTAGCAAAGCTTCAGAAACGTCGTTTTCCCTGATCCTGACGGGCCGGTGAGAAAGTGGAATGACCCCGGTGCAAGTTTAAGGGAAACATCGCTCAGCAGCTCTCCACCGCCGTAGCTATAGGCTATGTTATCAAGTTCGATCACTGCGGGCCTCATTTGTCTTGGCTGTTGTGCACGAGCATCGTCTTGGTTGCAATCCGTTCTGGTCCGGCTTTGCACTTTCGCAAAGTCTGATTACAGAATATGGTTCACAAACAAAGATAAGAATTGGGAGCGCAGGGGAAGACTATGCGGCTGACTTGCCCAAATTGCGGAGCACAGTACGAAGTACCAGACGACATCATCCCCACCGCGGGGCGTGATGTGCAATGCTCAAACTGCGGCAACACCTGGTTCCAGACGCATCCTGACCACTCCGTGGAACTCGAAGCCACTCAGGAAGAGTCCATACCCGCTGAGACACCCTCAGGCGAGGACGGGGACGCAGAGCCTGTAGAAGACGCACCCGAAGCTGAGCCTTTTGAAGAAATCGAGCCACCTGAAATTTCGATTTCTCCGGAAACTGCGGAGGACATTTCAGCGGAAGAAGAAGCCGACTCGGACGATATTGATCTCGGCGGTACAGATTGGGATCTGGAGACCGACGAAGCCTGGAACGACCCCGGTGCGGCCGAGGTTGCGTCACGTTCTGCCCAGGAACCGGATGATGAGGATTTCTACGAAGATCTCGAGGATGAGACCGCTGAGGATGAACACACCTCGGAGGAAACCTCCGAAGATGAAGACGAGCAACTAGAACCTGCACAAACCAGCTCGAACCGCCCGCGCCGCGGGCTTGACGCAGACGTTGCCGATATCCTGCGTGAAGAAGCTGCTTATGAGTTCCAAGCCCGCGCTGCTGAGGAGCCACAAAGCCTGGAGACACAGGGCGACCTTGGGCTCGATGATGCCGGTCATGATGACACGTCTGAAGCTTCAGACCCGGTTGCAGCCCGCGTAGATCGACTTCGAGGCCAAGAGCAGCCGAAACTTCGGAAAGCAAAGATCAAAGACCGGCGCTCTACCCGTCGTGATCTTTTGCCCGACATCGAGGAAATCAACTCCACTTTACGCAGCACGGAAATGCCCAAACGAAAGGCTGACCCACGCAAAGCAGTTGACGAACGACTGCGCCGTGGCAGAGGTTTTCGGCTGGGGTTCTGCGTCGTGCTCATGCTCGCTGCGGCAGCGATCTTTGTCTACAGCTCACATGACACCCTAAGTCTGCGCTATCCAGAAGCAGCGCCCTTCATTGAAGGCTTTATGGCATCAGCCAATGACACCCGTATCTGGCTGGATGACAAAGTAACCCAGCTGTTTCTCAAACTGAATGAGATGACAGGCTAAGCCGCGCGATAGCTTCCTGTTGACAACTGGGCCGTTTCTCACTTTCGGAGATCGATCTCAGAAGCGATCGAGCAGACGCTCAAGATAATTGCGCTCAATCTCTGGTCGTTCCGCCTCGCCTGCGCGACGGCGGATCTCGTCAAGCAAACGGCGCGCCTGACGATAAACATCTTCGCCCTGCAACAAACCCTCTTGGGTGCCAGCTGCACCACGGTTGCCCTGACTGCGGCCCAGGGGATCTTGCGCGCTACCTTGCGCCTCTGCGGTACCCTGTTGACCTTCCTGCTGCTGTTGCGCCATCGCCTCGCCCAGATTGCGCATGCCTTCGCGCAGCGCATCCATCGCCTCAGCTTGCCGGTCGATTGCGGTGGCCAAATCATCTTGGCGCAGAGCCTCCTCTGCCCCCTCCATTGCGCTCTCGGCCTGACCTAACGCTTCGCGCGCGGCATCGCCTTCCTGCGTCCCTTGGCCTGGCAGATTGCCAAGCTGACGATTAAGTTCCTGACGCAGAGCTTGCTGGCGGTCTTCCAGAGCTTCAGATTGGCCAGGCTGCTGACCATCAGACTGCCCTGTCTCGGCCCCACCTTCTCCCTCTCCGCGCCCTTCACCACCGGTGCCGTCATGAGCTTGCCCACGTCCTTCACCGCCGTTGAAGCCCTGATTTTCGCTGGATTGGCCACTCTGGGCACCGGGGTTGAACTGCTCTTGGAGTTCACGGAAGGCCTCGTCAGAAAGCCCCTGCTGTTCGCGCAATGTATCCGCCAAGCCCTGCATCGCCTGCTCACCCGGGCTTTGCTGACCTTCGCCTTGGGTGACCCGCATGTTCTCCATGAGCCGCTGCAACTCTTCCAAAGCCTGTTGCGCTTCCGCCATACGACCCTGCTCCATCAATTCCTGGATGCGGTCCATCATGCGCTGCAAATCATTCTGATTGAGCTGCATATTGTTCTGCGCCGTGTCCTGGCTCTCCTGACCGTCGCCCTGCTGCTGATCGCGCCGCGCCAATTCGCGCAGATAATCCTCAGTCGCCTCGCGCAGCTCCTGCATCAATCGCGCGATCTCGGCGTCGCTGGCGCCGTTTTTCATCGCTTCTGACAGGCGTTCTTGCGCTTGGCGCAGCCGTTCTGCTGCACTCCCGAGATCACCTTCCTCAAGATCAAGCGCCAAGGCCCAAAGCGCTTCTGCAAACTCGTCACGTTTGTCGCCTGTCAGTCCATGGGCGACATTGGTTTCAAGCCGCTTCAAAATGGTTCGAAACCGCAGATAGTCCGTTTCCTGCTTAAAAACGCCTTCTTCCGGACGATGCGAAATCGCGCGCATCAACTGCGAAACACGGGCACCGTTTTCCTTGGACCAGAGGAGATCACGCCTCAGCTCAACTATCGCCGCGGCGAGCGGGTCAAAGAATCGGCGCGCAGGCAACGCAAATCGCATCGTGCCTGTTGTGCCCGTCAGCCCAGCATCATCTTCGACGGTCAAGGTGACTTCGACAGGCAGATGCGCCCAAGGATGCTTGGAGAAATCTTCGATCAGGACTTCCTGAAAGTACGCCCGATCTCCCGAAATCGGCAAAGGCAGCGGCACTTCAACCTCGGGGCGCTCTTCAGGTGCCACCCGCAGTCCGTAGACGCGCTCAATCGCACTCATATCCAAGCGCACAACTGCCGTACCGCCAATGACGCCATAGTCATCTGTCGCTTCAAACGGCAGCGTCATCTCTCCACGGCCTGACGTCTCCGGACGCTGTGTGGACATGACCGTCGGGGCAACATCCGGCAACACCGCAATATCCCAGCTGGCACCGCCGGTCCCAGAAATTTCAAGCCCCCCTGACTGGGCGACATCAAAGCTCTGCTCCGCATCTGCCGCACTCTCAACAACGCTGGTGCGGCCTGAGACTGTCTCAGCAACCGTCAGCGCGCCGACCTCACCATAGAGGCGCAAGACAACACGGCTGCCTTCAGGAAGCTCCAAGCCCCCCTCCGGTTGGTCATTCAAATAAAGTGCAGGTTTGCCTGTGTAAGAAGGCGGCTCAATCCAGCCCTCCCAAGTGGGTCCGCTGGCCAGCGCAGCCCCGCCCGGCGCTCCAATATCTTTCACCGAAGAGATGTTGGCAGCCGAACCAAAAACCAAAGCGACCATCAGGAACAAGGTAGCGATATAGCGCAGGCCAAAGGGATCCAGATAGGAAATCCGTAAATTCGGCTCAACCGCCTTGGCACGTTCCGTCCGTTGCGCCATGCGTGTCTGGTGCGCCTGCCAAAGCGCCTCGGAAGCGGCGTCTCCCTTGCCAATGGCGGGTGTGTCTCTCAATGCCTGAAGGGGCCGCCCCGGCAAGGTGGCATCCAAACGTGCAATGGCCATTTCCTGCGTTGGCACTTCAAAGCGCCGAGCACCTATCACGAGAGCCGCCACCAGCGCCAAAAGCGCCAGAACACCCCCTACCCAAGTCACCTCCAGTGGCAATACATCCTGCAAGCCGATCATCAGCGCTGCGAGTACAACAAAGAGAATGGACCAAACCGGCCAGAACGCGCGGGTGATTGATTCTGCAAACAGGCCTGCGCGTGTCAGAGCAATCACTCTGCCAAGACGTTTTAGAGTAGCTTCAGACCTGCTTTTTAAAGCCACGTCACTCCCATCCGCACTGCCTTGGGCCGTCTGGCCCTACAACCACTCTGGAATGCTATCGCGATTTATCATCTCTTCATAGCTCGGGCGTCGGCGGATAACCGCAAATTGATCGCCATGCACCAAAACCTCCGGAATCAAAGGCCGGGTATTGTATTCGCTAGACATCACAGCGCCGTAGGCTCCCGCACTGCGGAACGCAACGAGATCGCCTGCGGCCAGCTTGGCCATCTCGCGTTCCTTGGCGAAGGTATCACCGGTTTCACACACCGGACCAACAATGTCGTATTTACCGGGCTCTTCTCCGGGAGCTGGCTCGGAAACGGGGACAATATCGTGATGCGCCTCATACATCGCTGGGCGGATCAAATCGTTCATCGCGCCGTCCACGATCAGGAATTCCCGATCCTCGCCAGATTTCACGTAGATCACCTTGCTGACCATGATACCGGCATTGCCCGCGATCAAACGACCGGGCTCAATCTCGATCTCACAGCCCAAATGCCCAAGTTCCCGCTTGACCATGGCACCATACTCGATCGGCAACGGTGGAGCTGTGTTGGACCGTTCATACGGAATGCCCAGTCCTCCACCCAAATCCAGTCGTTTGATGTCATGCCCATCTGCGCGCAGCACTTCTGTCAGCTCGGCGACCTTGCGATACGCCGCCGCAAACGGTTCCAGCTGTGTCAACTGGCTGCCTATGTGCACATCAATGCCTACGACCTTGAGGCCGGGAAGCGACGCCGCCAAGGCATAGACCTCGCGCGCACGGCTGATCGGGATGCCAAACTTATTCTCGGATTTGCCGGTTGCGATCTTGGCATGTGTCTTGGCATCGACATCTGGGTTCACGCGAATGGTGATTGGCGCCTCAACGCCCAGGCGGCTTGCAACCGCGCTGATAACCGCCATCTCTGGCTCGCTTTCCACGTTGAATTGGCGGATGCCGCCAGTCAACGCCGCCTCAATCTCTTCTTCGGTTTTGCCGACACCCGAAAACACGATTTTGTCGCCGGGCACGCCCGCGGCCTTGGCCCGCGCGTATTCGCCGCCTGAGACCACATCCATACCTGCGCCCAGCGCCGCGAGGGTCTTTAGGATCGCCTGGTTTGAGGCAGCTTTCATCGCATAACAAACCAGATGCTTGGTGCCCTCCAGCGCCTCATCAAACAATTTGAAATGGCGTTCAAGCGTCGCGGTGGAATAGCAATAGAAGGGTGTGCCAACCTGCGATGCAATCTCAGTCACCGGAACATCTTCGGCATGCAACACGCCGTCACGATAAAGAAAATGATCCATGGCCGAGCTCTCCTGAAGTCCTTTGCATCGCTACCGCTCCCTCTTACGCGGCAGGCAATGACCATTCAATCCTGCCAAGCGCGCTTTCATAGGAAAGATCTCAGCTCTGCGGTTTTGAGCGTAAGAATAGGAACAATGGCAAACCAAAGCTGACACCAACCATCCAGGTCGCAGGTATGGCGAGCAACCCAAGCCAGTTGCGACGCGAGAACGCCTCAAAAACCACCCAGATCGTTAGCACAATCGCTGAGATCACCAGATCCCAATATATGCCAGTCACGGCTGGATTCGCCTTCCACAAAGCGACCAATGCCGGGAGATCAAAGCCATTTTCAGCAATCCACGGCCCAAAGTACCGCATTGGCATAATCGCGCCCCAGATTGCCAATCCCAGATAAATCCATCGCATTGCTGACATCATGCCTCTCCGCTCGCGCCGTTGCGCGCTCCACTGTCTCTGCAAACGCTACGCGCGCTTGAAGGTTCCAGATCAGAATGATGCGATTATTAGCGCGATTTCAAGCACCTGAGGGCAATCCGCAGAGTATCAGCAGCCGTACCAGCGGCAGCCGCCACCAATCGAGATGCTCACGGTGCCATTGCTAATGCCAACGTTTCCGGAGGTATGCACACCATCAGAACCGATACCAATATTGGCATTTGCACGCGGTTTAAACGGCTCGCCATCTGCGCCACATGCAGCGATCACAAGCAGGCTCAGCATCGCAAAACAGATCCGTAGCATCGGCGCAGTCTCCTAAATCAGCGAGGATCGTTTTATCGCATCAAGCGCCATAGCGCAAAGCGATTGGAAACCTTTCCCACAAACAAAAATGCCCCAGCAAAAGCCGGGGCATCCAAGACGTTTGAGCTGATTTAGCCCAATTTGGCCTGCCAGGAAGCGATCTGCTCACGCACTCGTGTTGGTGCAGTACCACCGTAGGACATGCGCGAAGAAACTGAATTATGCACGCCCAGCACACCAAAGACATCTTCGGTGATGGCGTCGTGTACCGACTTCATGTCTTCCAAGGTCAGATCCGGCAAATCACAGCCTTTGCTTTCCGCCATCGCAACAAGCGAGCCCGTCACATGGTGGGCATCGCGGAACGGCATATTCAAAGCGCGCACTAACCAGTCAGCAAGATCGGTCGCGGTTGAGAAACCACTGCCCGCAGCGGCTTCAAGGCTTTCGCGGTTGGCAGTCATATCCTTGACCATGCCTTCCATCGCCGCCAGCGCCAGCATCAGGTTATCCGCTGCATCAAAGACCTGTTCTTTGTCTTCCTGCATGTCCTTGGAATAGGTCAGCGGCAAGCCTTTCATCACCATCAGAAGCGCGGTGTTGGCTCCAAAAATCCGACCAATCTTAGCGCGGATCAGCTCGGCTGCGTCTGGGTTCTTCTTCTGCGGCATGATCGAGCTGCCCGTGGAGAAGCGGTCAGAGAGCGTGACAAAACGGAACTGTGCAGAGGACCAGATCACCAGCTCTTCGGCAAAACGGCTCAGGTGCATCGCGCAGATGCTGGCGGAAGACAGAAACTCCAGCGCGAAGTCGCGATCAGCCACTGCATCCAATGAATTTGCCGCAGGGCGATCAAAGCCCAGCGCCGCAGCCGTCATCTCACGATCAATCGGGAAAGAGGTTCCCGCAAGCGCCGCTGCCCCCAAGGGAGATTCGTTCATGCGCGCACGGGCATCTTTGAAACGGCTCAGGTCGCGCCCGAACATTTCCACATAAGCCATCATGTGGTGACCCCACGTCACCGGTTGGGCGGTCTGCAGATGCGTGAAACCCGGCATCACCCAATCGGCACCCACTTCGGCTTGTGCAACAAAGGCGCGGATCAACGCTTCGATCCCGCCAATGGCGGCGTCAATCTGATCGCGCACCCAGAGTTTGAAATCCGTCGCCACCTGGTCATTGCGGCTACGACCCGTATGAAGACGCCCGGCAGGCTCCCCAATCAGGTCTTTCAGGCGCGCCTCCACATTCATGTGGATATCTTCCAGCGCGGTGGAGAATTCAAACGTTCCGCTTTCAATCTCTGACAAGACCGTGAGCAGGCCTTCCCGAATGGCTTCCGCATCGGTATCTGTCAGGATGCCTGTCTTGGCGAGCATCGCCGCGTGGGCCCGAGAGCCAGCAATGTCCTGCGCTGCCATTCGCTGATCGAACCCGATAGAAGCGTTGATCGCTTCCATGATGGCGTCCGGTCCAGCGGCAAAACGGCCGCCCCACATCTGGTTCGAGGTATCTTTGGTCATGAGCAGCCCTTTTGGAGCGAAAATGAAACGAAATAGGTCCGCGTCGGTTTATACAGGCTTGGCAGCAATCGCAATTGCCGCCATGTCCTTTGTCACATTCACCGCCCCAGCACAGGCCGCCGAGCTGGATTACACAGCTGTCAAGGAGCTGCGCGAAGGTGATATGCGCAAGCTCATCTTCCACCCCAAGCCAAAGGATATCTCTGAAAAGTCCTTTGTTACGGGGGAAGGCACTGAGGCAACTTTGCAAGGCTATGAAGGCAAGGTTGTGTTGCTGAACTTCTGGGCAACCTGGTGTGCGCCCTGTCGTCATGAAATGCCCATGCTGTCTGAGTTGCAATCACAGCTGTCCGGTGATGACTTTGAAGTGGTAACCTTGGCGACCGGACGTAACTTGGTGCCGGCAATGGAAAAGTTCTTTGAAGAGATCAATGTTTCCAACCTGCCACTTCACCGCGATCCTCAAAGCGCCGTCGCGCGCGACATGGGGGTTTTGGGTTTGCCCGCGACCGTTTTGCTGGATCGCAAAGGCAATGAAATCGCGCGCCTCCATGGCGATGCCGATTGGTCCAGCGATACTGCCCGTGCAATTCTCTCCGGCGTGATCGAGCTGACCGCTCAATAAAGCAAATTGCGAAACCCCGTATTGGGTTTCGCGATATCCTCCCAAGATATTGATAAATTTCGAAGCATTTGGCGTGATCGCTGATCGCCAGGTTGATGCACTGACCTCAAAAAGGCGGGCTTTTTTTAACTTTGACGATTTAGTGTGGGCCGCCAGATGACCCGATTTAGTTTGCTCTTGCTTGTGACACTAAGTTTGCTGCTGCCAGCTCAATTGCTGACCGCCGAAGATGTCATACCTCAAAGCAATCGCAGTAAGCTCGAGCAACTCAAGGACTTCTCGCTGAAAGGCGATGCGAAGTCATCTTTCAGACAGTTTCGCCGGAAGGCAGAATATTTCGGCAGTATCTATGTGAATCGTCCGGAGCGCCTCGCTGGAAGCTTCTCAAACGTGAATTCCATTGAACTTGCCGACTACTACGCGCGCGCGGCCTGTCATGCGAAATCCAAAAACCCGCGGCACTGCGTTCTATATGCCCGCGTCACACCCAAGAATTTTACGCCTCCCACAAATGGGGAGACTCTTTCGCGTGATGCCAATAGCGAATTCAAAGAATATCTGCGCCTGCAAAATGGCAAACGATTTGGCGCCTTTGCGGTGTCTGACAATGGTGCGGTTGGCTATTCTTGGGCCGAGCCCTCACGCGATTTCGCCGAAAAAGAAGCGCTAAAACGCTGCGCGAAATCCGCCCTTAAACTGATGCGTGATGTGCCAAAATTATTGAAGCCCGTGGTGGCCGCCCCATCTCGGCAAGGATGCCGCCTTATCCACCTCTCTCGCTAACAGCCACGTCCTTATTTGCAAGGCTCATTTAGCCCCCCAGTTTTGCCGAGGTCTCCAGAGATTTTAGGATAATTTCTCAAAAGAAGCGCTCCCTTTGCCATCCGCTCGGAACCGACAGGAAATCAATGGAAAGTAGCGGCCACGCACCGTGTCCATGCAAATTGGCTAAAATCGAGCGTAAATACCCACTAGTAAAGCATTTTTCTGCTTAGCAGTTTAAGCGTTGTTTCATTTGTCCGCGCCTAAGATGAAGGACGCACTATTGGGAAACCGGGAGTCTGCCATGGGTCGCCCGACCAAGAAAAATTCTGCAGGGACGCCGCGAGAGCATCGCAGCCCGCTTGCCTACGCTGTTGACACGCGAGACTCCTCGACCTTGGATATGGTGCGAGAGGCCATAGCGCACAAACAGGTGATGCTCGCATACCAACCTGTGGTGCAGGCTTCTAACACCAAACGTCCCGCATTCTATGAGGCGCTTGTCAGGGTCCTGGATGAAACCGGCCGGATCATTCCTGCAAAGGATTTTATGGGAGCTGTTGAGGACAGCGAACTGGGTCGACAGCTCGATGTTCTTGCACTGGAGCTTGGGTTGAAGGCGCTGGCAGAACAGCCCGCGCTGCGCCTTTCCATCAACATGTCCGCTCGCTCCATTGGCTATGCCCCTTGGATGGATTGCCTGCAGCGTGGCTTGTCCCGCTCGGCAACAATTCCTGAGCGACTGATTTTTGAGATTTCCGAAAAGTCGGTGGTCCAAGTGCCCGAAATCGTCAAAGGGTTCATGGAAGAGTTGCAGATCAAAGGCATGTCCTTTGCCCTTGATGACTATGGAAGCGGACTCACCACTCTGACGGTGTTCCGTGACTTTGATTTTGACATCATCAAGCTGGACGGTTCTTTCAGTCGAAACATCGCGACGGACGCGGCAAACCAAGTGCTTGCGAGTGCTGTCGCTGCGATCTGCGAGCGCTTTGACATGCACTCCGTTGCAAGCCGCATCGAAAGCCCGGCAGATGCACAGATGATGACGGATCTTGGATTTGATTGTTTGCAAGGTTTTGCCTTTGGTGCCCCGACGATCTCCCCCCCATGGAAATCGCGCAAAGATAAACGCAGCGCTGCATAGCCCGAAGCCCCCACTACCATCTGACAACCTCCTGGTTCAGTTTGGCAGGCGAAGCTTTGCCAAACTTCCGCGCCACTTTGACACCCCAAAACCCTCACCGTTGCCGCAGTGCGGCAAATGCGCTATTCAGCCATTGGAGAGGAAGATTGCACCTTTGGTTGAGGAGAACCGGGCGCACCCTTCACCCAGAATTTGGTAGAGGATTTTCAAATGACAAACGTAGTGATCGCCTCCGCGGCACGCACCGCAGTCGGCAGCTTCAGCGGATCATTCGCCAACACCCCAGCTCACGATCTTGGCGCTGCGGTTTTGGAAGCGCTGGTGGCCCGCGCAGGCATCGAAAAAGCAGACGTTTCTGAGACTATTCTGGGTCAAGTGCTGACTGCAGGCCAAGGCCAAAACCCGGCGCGTCAGGCACACATCAATGCGGGCCTGCCAATCGAAAGCGCCGCGTGGGGTATCAACCAGGTGTGCGGGTCCGGACTGCGCGCTGTCGCCCTCGCCGCACAGCACATTCAGCTTGGCGACGCGAACATCGTGGCCGCAGGCGGTCAGGAAAGCATGTCACTCTCTCCCCACGTGGCACACCTGCGTGCTGGCACCAAAATGGGTGATGTCAAGTACATCGACAGCATGATCCGCGACGGTCTTTGGGATGCATTCAACGGCTATCACATGGGCCAGACCGCCGAAAACGTCGCCGAGAAATGGCAAATCAGCCGCGAAGCGCAAGACGAATTTGCGCTCGCATCTCAAAACAAAGCTGAAGCGGCTCAGAAAGCCGGCAAATTCGAAGATGAAGTGATCCCCTTCACCGTGAAGACCCGCAAGGGTGACATCATCGTCGATAAAGACGAATACATCCGTCATGGTGCAACCATCGAAGGCATGCAGAAGCTGCGCCCGGCCTTCACCAAAGATGGCTCTGTCACGGCGGCCAACGCCTCCGGCCTTAACGATGGCGCAGCCGGCGCGTTGCTGATGACCGCAGACGAAGCCGAGAAGCGCGGCATCGAACCACTCGCCCGCATCGCATCCTATGCGACCGCTGGCCTGGACCCATCGATCATGGGCGTTGGTCCGATTTATGCCTCCCGCAAAGCCTTGGACAAAGCAGGTTGGTCCGCCGAAGATCTTGATCTTGTGGAAGCCAACGAAGCCTTCGCAGCACAGGCTTGTGCCGTGAACAAGGACATGGGCTGGAATCCCGAGATCGTAAACGTCAATGGTGGTGCAATCGCAATCGGCCACCCGATTGGCGCTTCTGGTGCGCGCATTCTGAACACACTTCTTTTTGAAATGCAGCGCCGCGATGCCAAGAAAGGTCTCGCCACACTTTGCATCGGCGGCGGTATGGGCGTGGCTATGTGCCTTGAGCGCCCCTAAGCCTGCGCCCCAGCACGTTTTACAACGCGAAGGGGCGCCTATCCGGCGCCCTTTTTTTGTGCCTTTGGGAGGTCAATTTCGCACAAGCAGAAAAAATATCTGCGGTGCGGCATTCTTACTGCGCAATTTTCTTGCGAATTAACACATAAATACGTAACAGAGTTACTAAGTAAATTTGGACTGGAGGACCACTATGGCAAGAGTAGCACTCGTCACCGGCGGCAGCCGTGGCATTGGAGAAGCCATTTCTAAAGCACTCAAAGCGGATGGCTATGAAGTTGCAGCAACCTATGCAGGCAACGATGAGAAGGCAGCCGCCTTCACCGAAGCCACCGGCATCAAGACATATAAATGGAACGTGGCAGACTATGAGGCTTCTGCTGCGGGCATCGCACAGGTCGAAGCAGATCTGGGCCCAATTGACATCGTGGTCGCCAACGCGGGCATCACCCGCGACGCGCCGTTTCACAAGATGACCCCGGAACAATGGAAAGAGGTTGTGGATACAAACCTCACCGGTGTGTTCAACACTGTTCACCCGGTATGGCCTGGCATGCGCGAGCGCAAATTTGGCCGCATCATTGTGATCAGCTCGATCAATGGCCAGAAAGGTCAGTTCGCTCAGGTGAACTATGCTGCCACCAAAGCGGGCGATTTGGGTATTGTGAAATCTCTCGCGCAAGAAGGCGCCCGTGCAGGTATCACCGCAAATGCTATTTGCCCCGGTTACATCGCCACTGAGATGGTGATGGCTGTGCCGGAGAAGGTGCGCGAATCCATCATCGGCCAAATTCCGACAGGCCGTTTGGGTGAACCCGAAGAGATCGCACGCTGCGTGAGCTTCCTGGCTTCTGAAGACGCCGGGTTCATCAATGGCTCCACGATTTCCGCCAACGGCGGGCAATTCTTCGTCTGATCTCTGGATCTCTACCAAACGCAAAGGGCCGGTCTATATGGACCGGCCCTTTCTTTATGCCCCGTAAGTGTTTGAAATTCACATCTCATGCACAGCGGGACGGTTCCGTAAGTGCCATCTGGCTCAGCGGAACTTTTTTGGTGCCAAACAAGGATTTGAAGAAGCCAACGAAGATTTTGCTGCGCTCTGCGTGCGCGGCCTCGAAAGCTTGGCGGGTGCGGGCATTGTAAGCAGTTTCAATCATGGCGTTCTCACTTGCTACTGGAGGAATGTCTAACTGCACCCAATATCGCTTTATCCGTAGTTCTCGACAAACGAGACTTTTCAAGAGTTCAGTTAAACTGTACTTAACTGAAGATGTCGGACCGCCTTCCCCCACTCACCGCCTTACGCGCCTTTGAGGCCGCTGCACGCCATATGTCCTTCGCGAAAGCCGCAGAAGAGCTATACGTGACTCCTGCCGCGCTTTCTTACCAGATCAAATCTCTTGAAGAGCATTTGGGGGCACCGCTGTTCCACCGCCTCAACCGCGCTGTCGCACTCACGGAAATCGGCAAGACCCTTGCTCCCGGTGTTCAGGAAGGATTTCAGACCCTATCCTCAGCTTGGCGCAGCGCGCAACGCCAGACCGACGACGCAACATTGATGGTCACCGCCGGTCCTGCCTTCACCGCCAAATGGCTTGCCCCGCGCTTTTATGAATTTGCACGCGCGCACCCAGAGATCGACCTGCGTTTCTCCGCAACCCTGCGCAATCTGGACTTCAACCGAGATGAGGTGGATGTCGCGATCCGCTTTGGCGAGGATCGCAAGGAAGCTGGCCTTTGGTCCTTCCCGATGGCCCGTGAATGGGTCACCCCGGTTATGGTGCCAGAGTTGGCAGAGCGGTTCCCCACGATAGAGAGCCTCTCTGGCGCCACGCTGATCCACGATGAATCAATAGACTTCCTGCGACCCCGCGCAGATTGGGCCGCATGGTGCCGCCTGATGAAACTCGATATCGACACCAGCCATGGCCCGCGCTTCACAGGCGCAGATCATAGTATTGACGCAGCCCTTGCAGGCGCGGGAATTGCCTTGGGACGCCGCGCGCTCGTGATCAAAGACATTTATGAAGGACGCCTCGTTGCCCCCTACGGACAGGCCATTTCCCTCAAGGCTGGGTTTCGCTTCCTCTGCCGCGAAGGCACTCAGACCCGCCCGCATATTGCTGCATTCCACGCATGGATGATGAAAGAGATTGAAAAGACAGCCGCAGTCACGGAAGCCTTAACCCTGACACCCATTGAAGAGATTTTCCCCACATGACGCGCAGCAAAGCCACCGCCACGGGTTTCATCGCAGTTCTGCTCTGGGCGTTGCTGGCGCTTTTCACCGTTGGCAGCGCCCCCACGCCGCCTCTGTTGCTGAACGCGCTCTGCTTCACCATTGGCGGAACCCTTGGCGTTGTATGGGCCGCGGTCACAGGCGAATGGCGCGCACTTTCGAAGGTACCGTTCAGGGTCTACCTCTTTGGGACAATCGGCCTCTTTGGCTATCACGCGCTATATTTCAGCGCTCTGCGCTTGGCACCAGCCGCGGAAGCCGGACTAATTGCATATCTTTGGCCGCTCCTCATTGTGCTGCTCTCAGGCCTGCTGCCCGGTGAAAAGTTACGGGCGGGCCACCTGCTCGGTGCGTTCTTGGGGTTTGTCGGTGCTGCCTTGATCATTGGCGGCGGCGGGATCGGCTTTAATCCAAAGCATTTACCCGGATACGCATTAGCTCTTGCCTGTGCTTTCACCTGGTCGAGTTACTCGGTGTTTTCCCGTCGCCTCGGCGATGTGCCTACCGTTTCAGTTGTGGTGTTTTGCCTTGCCACCGCAGTACTTTCCGCCGGACTCCATATCCTCTTTGAGGACACTGCTTGGCCGGACAGCTCCTTGGGCTGGGGCTCTGTCCTAGCGCTAGGGCTGGCCCCGGTAGGATTGGCCTTCTATGTCTGGGATATCGGCGTAAAGCGCGGCGACATTCAACTCTTGGGCACCGCGTCTTATTCGGCACCGATCTTGTCGACATTGGCTTTGGTGGCATTTGGCTTCGCAGAACCAACCTTGCACTTGGCGGTCGCTACCTTGCTCGTGACTGGCGGCGCCATACTCGCCGCGCGCGCCAGTCTAAAGTCTAACTAGAACTTATATCGAGAGACGCGTGATCTCTTCTTTAAGTCGGAGCTTTTGCTTCTTTAGGTCGGCGATGGCGAGGTCACTGCTGCCTGGCGAACGTTGTTCCTGTTCGACTTGATCAGAGAGGGCTTCATGTTTGCGTTTCAGCTCTTGCAGGTGTGCGCTTACGCTCATCTTGGTCTCCTATCCAAACGATCTTTAGCCCAAACAGTGCAGCACAGAATTTATCGCCTGTCACGCACCGACTGTGTCGCATTCGAAACACAGGAAAATTTCCGCCAACGCGCAGCCTCACCTTCGCAAAACTGACGCAAAACAGCGCCGTTTTCCCATCGAATCATTTCTGGCAAGAAAACTATTTTTCTGGAAATGGGAGCGGGGCGCCTTCTCGCAAAGCAGCCCGCACCTGAGGCGTATAACTTTCCCCATCTCGCAAGTGTTCCGCCCCCTCATGCATCAACAAGGGCGCATGCAGCTTAAACGCCCCGCGCCCGCCTTTGCGCCCGCGCACCAGCACCAAGCCTGCAGCGCGCCCAGCCCGCGCTTGAAGCGGCAAAACCTCTAATGAGCCCAACACAGGCATCATCGCTGAAAGCAGCTCGGGCATCTTCTCTGCGCGGTGCACAAAGGTTGCTGTGCCTTTGGGAGCCAACCGCTTCGCAGCCACAGAAACCCACGTGCTCAAAGGTGTCAGTTCGCCTCTTGCAAAATCGCGCCCCAAGTCCTGAGCCAGTGTTCCCGCCGCCCGATCAAAATAGGGGGGGTTCGCAAAAACGTGATCAAACTGCCCCTGTCTGAGATCCTCTGGGAGCGCCGCCAAATCAGCTTCCCAGATCGTGACATCCACATCGTTTTCCTGAACATTCTTTCGCGCCAGAGCTGCATAATCCGCCTGTATCTCCACAGCGTCACAGGTCAGGTCATCAACCCGTTTGCACAAACACAAAAACGCGGCGCCCGCGCCACAGCCCAGCTCAAGGACACGTTCACCGGGCTTGGCCGGGATAGAGGCTGCCAAGAGAACCGGATCCACTCCTGCCCGATAGCCATCTCTGGGCTGCCAAAGTTGCACACGACCATTCAAAAAGGCGTTTTTGGTGAGCGCCTGGCTCATACCGGCCGGCCCAGCGCGATCTCATTGTCGCGCATAACCCGCTCAGCTTGTTGCAAATCTGCTGATCGCACCATCAAACGACGCGGAAAAATTCCGATCCCGCCTTCTAAGATGCTCATATTTACGTCCATTTCAAAGCAGTCTATACCCTCCCCCTGAAGCAGGGCTGTGGCGAATGCGATGATGGTCGGATCTGTGCTGCGCAAAAGCTCTTTCATAATGGGGATGTAAAGTCAGGGATCGCCGAATGTCGACCCCTCACATCAGGAAGTCACAGATGAGCCTCGATCACGCTGCAAGTAAACCGCATGAAGCCCTCGCCACTCTGTTGCGCGACGATATGGAGGCCGTGAACGGCTTGATCCAGGAGCGCATGGCCTCTGAACATGCGCCGCGAATTCCTGAGGTCACAGCGCATCTGGTTGGCGCGGGTGGCAAACGTCTGCGCCCCATGCTCACCCTCGCCGCAGCGCGCCTCTGTGGCTACGAAGGCCCCTTTCATGTGCATCTCGCTGCCACTGTGGAGTTCATCCACACAGCGACGCTGCTGCATGATGATGTGGTCGACGAAAGCGCCCAGCGCCGCGGCCGCCCCACCGCGAATCTTCTCTGGGACAACAAGAGCTCTGTCCTTGTTGGCGACTATCTCTTCTCCCGCAGCTTTCAGCTGATGACAGAAACCGGATCAATCGACGTTCTGCGGATTTTGTCCAATGCTTCGGCTACCATCGCTGAGGGCGAAGTGCTTCAGCTCACTGCCGCCACCGATCTTCGCACCGACGAAAACGTGTATTTGCAAGTTGTGCGCGGTAAAACAGCGGCGCTTTTCTCAGCAGCTACCGAAGTTGGCGGCGTGATCGCTGGCGCGGATCCGAAATTGGTTAAAGTACTCTTTGACTATGGTGACGCGCTTGGTATCGCGTTCCAGATCGCCGACGATCTACTGGATTATCAGGGCAATACCGCTCAGACCGGCAAGAACATTGGCGATGATTTCCGCGAGCGCAAACTCACCCTGCCGGTGATCAAAGCGGTCGCTCAGGCCACAGAAGAAGAGCGGGCATTCTGGGTGCGCACCATCGAGAAGGGCCGCCAAGAAGACGGCGACCTCGAGCATGCCCTCGCGCTGATGGCCAAATACGACACGCTCACAGCAACACGCGATGACGCATACGCTTGGATCGCAAAGGCCAAGGCCGCGATGGAACACCTTCCGGAGCACGCCATCCGCGATCTGCTGATGGGTATCGCCGACTACGTGGTTGAGCGCCTCAACTGAACCAAAAAAGACTGGCGCTTCTAGCGCCAGTTCATTCCGCAGTCCTGGACCGGCTGGATCCACCAGTTTGGTCGTTCGGCACGGATTTTTTCAGCCGCCGCATTGCGCGCCATCTCATCTTCAAAAATTGCAAAACAAGTGGCACCAGATCCCGACATTCGGGCCAGCTGGCAGCCTTCACTGCCTTCCAGCAGCTGAAGCGCTTCTGCGATGATCGGTTCAAGCTCTATGGCAGGGGCCTGTAGGTCATTTCGCTGCGTAGCGAGCCACTCAAGCGCAGCTTCCCTATCACTCCATGCTGGCATCTGATCCGGCATTGGCGCGTTTGTTTTCGCCTTTAGCCCGCGAAACACGTCCGGAGTGGAGACTGCAACGCGCGGATTGATCAGGAGCATGGGCCACGCAGCGCCTGCGCCCAAACGCGCTACATCTCCGCCAATACCGCTCATCCGCGCCCAGCCACCCTGCAGGCACACCGGGACGTCCGCCCCAAGCGCGAGCGCAGCATCTTCGGAAGGCAACGGCAGGTCGTATAGCGCGCACAAAGCGCGCAGCGTTGCTGCTGCGTCGGAAGACCCCCCGCCGATACCTGCCGCAGCCGGTAAGTTTTTTTCCAGCGTGATTTTGGCCGTCACACCCAAAAAGTCAGCAGCTCTTCTAACAAGGTTGCGGCTGTCGGTCGGGACTGGACCTGCCAAAGGCCCCGTCACGTCCAGCGTGGTCTCATCTGCTTGTTCGACCCAAATCCGATCCCCAAAGTCGGCAAACATCACAAGGGAATCCAAAAGATGGTACCCATCAGCGCGTTGGCCGGTCACATGTAAGGTCAGATTGATCTTGGCAGGCGCAAATGCCTCAATTTTCATTGGCAGCCGTCAGAGGCGCAGCGCCTTCTTCTTCGAGAACAACATCCAGACCCTCTTCCAGTTTGCGCCGAATGCGCTCTGGATCGGCCTCTTCCACAGTGTCTGCATCAACAAAGCTCAGGGCCCGACGCCACTGAAACTGAGCTTCCAGCTTACGCCCGACCGCCCAATAGACGTCGCCCAAATGATCGGTCACCACAGGGTCGACCGGCATCAACTCCACCGCACGCTCCATATGGGCCACAGCTTCGTCATAGCGTCCAAGGCGGAACAAAACCCAACCGAGGCTGTCCACGATATAGCCGCTGTCAGGACGGGCCGCGACAGCGCGCTCAATCATATCCAGCGCTTCATCCAGTTTGATTTGCTTCTCGACCAGAGAATAGCCCAGATAGTTCAGCACCTGCGGTTGCTCCGGGTTCAGCTCCAATGCCTTGCGGAAATCCGCCTCTGCCTTTTCCCATTCTCCCAAGCGCTCGTAGCTGATGCCACGTGCGTAAAACAGGAACCACTGGCGCGGCTCTAGTTCGTCATAAAGGTTGATCGAGTCGTTGTAGGCGGCAACAGCGCCCGCAAAATCGCGCTCCTGACGGCGCAGGTCCCCCAGTGCGGTGTGGACATAGGCCACGTCCCCGTGGCTGCGCGTCAGCTGCTCAAGCACCTCCAGCGCGGCTTCAGTCTTACCCGTTTCCCGCAGGGCCTCTGCGCGCCCCAATTCGGCCGCGTGAAACGAGGGATCATCCGCTGGAACCTTCTGATAGGTCTGGGAGGCCAGTTCATAACGTCCAAGCGTTTCCAGAAGCTCTGCGGTCATCAACAAAGCCTCAGTGTGCGTTGGGCGCAAATACTCAGCGATCCGGGCATAGAGCAGCGTGTAATCCGCATTGGCTTCATTGCGCAGCGCGCTTGCGATGGAGTGATAGACCTCTGCAATGCCGTCCGCCGCGCTTGTCACATGCGTGAATGGCAAGGTCTCTCCAGCCACCAGGCGATCGCGAATCTGGCGCAAGGCCGGGTCAAGATCGTTGCCAAAGGCTTCGTCAATGCGCGCGATCGCATCTTCAGTGCGATCCAACTGAGACAGCACCTCAACTTCGCTCATCACACCACGACGGGTCAGCTGCAAACCATCCATAGTGCCCGCGTCAAACACCGCCAGCGCGCCTTCAAAATCACCAACCGAAGCCAAGGCCATGGCTTTGTGATACTCTGCGAACCCGCCAAGCCCCGGCTCTTTGGACACCTCATCAAATGCGGCAAGTCCTTCAGACATCTCGCCACGGCCAATCTCAGCCCAGGCCTTCAACAACCCATCCACCAGAGGACCGACACCGCCCTTTTCAAGGCGATCAATCAGCTCAGAGAAATTCCCATCCTCAACAAGTCCTGTGGTCAGTGCCATTTCCGCGAGCTGGCTGTGGTTGCCCTCCGCAATCATCTTGCGCGCAATCGGCATCGCCCGATCAATCTGCCCCAAAGACAGAAACGCCAGAACAGCGTTTTCCTGCAGCATTGGATTGCCGGCATCGCGGGTCAACGCCTGAGTGAAATACCGCGCGGCCTGGCTGTAATCAGACTCATAGGTTGCTTGCCGCGCCGCGAGATAAGACCCCGCCAAGCCATTTGCCTGCACTGGGAGCGCCATCGCCGCCAAAACCGCCGAAACGGCAACCGATCTGAAAAGCTTATTGGCCACGTGAAACTCCCATGTTCATGCCTTCCCTTGAACCTAGTCGCGCCCATTGCCACGCGCAATGGCGCACCGGCGAGAATGCGCGCAAAACAGATCAAGTTTTTGAGGGATCCACCGCGTTCTGCGCAATTCCAACCGGTAAATGAAAACCCCGACCAGCAGTTGCTGATCGGGGCGATTTCATACACGGCGGCCTTGGATAGGCCAGTGAAGCTTACATGTTCGGGTAGTTTGGCCCGTCGCCACCTTGTGGCGTGACCCAAGTGATGTTCTGGCTTGGATCTTTGATGTCGCAGGTTTTGCAGTGCACGCAGTTCTGGAAGTTCACAACAAAGCGCGGATCTTTGCCCTCTTCCTCAACCACCTCATAAACGCCCGCAGGACAGTAACGCTGTGCTGGCTCCGCAAACTTAGGCAGGTTAACAGACACCGGTGTGTCAGGGTTGGTCAAACGCAGGTGGCAAGGCTGGCTTTCTTCATGGTTCGTCATGGAGAAGCTCACATTGGTCAAGCGGTCAAATGATAGCTTCCCATCCGGTTTCGGATAGTCGATCGGCTTGTGCTTGCTGGCCTCTTCCGTGGCCTCCGCATCGTTCTTTCCATGCTTCACGGTTCCAAACAGGGAGAACCCAAGGGTGTTTGTCCACATATCCAAACCGCCCAGCATCAGGGATGCGGTGAGGCCCCATTTGGACCAGATCGGCTTCACATTGCGAACTTTCTTCAGGTCCTGACCAATGGCACCGGTGCGCACTTCTTCTTCATATGCGCTCAGCTCATCGCCGGAACGCTCTGCCTTGATGGCCTCAAAGGCAGCTTCCGCTGCGGCTTTGCCAGACAGCATCGCATTGTGGTTGCCCTTGATGCGCGGCACGTTGACCATACCAACCGAACAGCCAAGCAACGCAACACCAGGCGCCACCATCTTCGGCATGGACTGATAGCCACCCTCAGAAATAGCGCGGGCGCCGTAAGCGACCCGTTTGCCGCCTTCAAGCAGCTTGGCCACCTTTGGGTGATGCTTGAAGCGCTGGAACTCCATGTATGGGAACAGATGCGGGTTCTTGTAGTTCAAGTGCACCACGAAACCCACATACACCTGATTGTTCTCAAGGTGATAGATGAAGGAACCACCGCCCGCATTGCTACCTAGAGGCCAGCCCATGGTGTGGGTGACTTCACCTTCGTTGTGTTTCGCCGGGTCGATTTCCCAGATCTCTTTCATGCCAACGCCAAATTTCTGAGGCTCTTTGCCGTCCTGCAGATTGTATTTGGCGATCACTTCCTTCGCGAGAGACCCACGCACACCTTCCGACAGGAAGACGTATTTGCCGTGCAACTCCATCCCAGGCTCAGTGCCAGGACCATAAGAGCCGTCTTCTTCCAGACCGAAGACACCAGCCACAACGCCTTTGACTTCGCCATTGTCGCCATAGACCAGCTCTGAGCACGCCATGCCCGGGAAGATTTCTACGCCCAGCTCTTCCGCCTGTTCTGCCATCCAGCGACAGACGTTGCCCATGGAAACAATGTAGTTGCCGTGGTTGTTCATCAGCGGTGGCATCGGGAAGTTCGGGATACGAATTTCACCGGCTTCACCCAGCATGTAGAAGTTGTCTTCTTTCACCGGGGTGTTCAGCGGCGCGCCTTTTCCCTTCCAATCAGGGATCAGCGCGTTCAGCCCGCAAGGGTCCAGTACAGCACCCGAAAGGATATGTGCACCAACTTCGGAACCCTTTTCCAACACAACAACGTCAAGGTCCGCATCTAGCTGTTTCAGACGGATCGCTGCTGACAGACCTGCAGGGCCCGCGCCAACGATGACAACGTCATATTCCATGGCTTCGCGTTCGATTTCCGACATTGGCTTCCCCTTTCGGATCGCTGGGTAATTTTCTTTCGCATCTGCTAGCGTGTCTTTAATCGATCCGTCAATCGGAACCCAACGACATTTCGCCCCAATAGCGCGTTTTTGCGGCACGCTCGGATATTTCTTCTTGCAAAGGGTGCGCCACTTGCATTTGAAAGAGGCCTCAGTGCATTCTGCACCGCAACAGTTGAAACAGAACTGCCGCCCTGTGTTTAAGGCGGCCAAGGACCAACGGGACCGCACCCATGGAAAAAATACCAATGACTCGCGCCGGTCACTCGGCGCTCGAAGCGGAATTGAAGCAACTCAAAACGGTGGAACGCCCCGCGATCATCGAGGCCATCGCCTCTGCGCGCGAGCTTGGCGACCTGAAAGAGAACGCGGAATACCATTCAGCCCGTGAAAAACAGGGCTTCATTGAAGGGCGTATCAAAGAGCTGGAAGGCGTGATTGGTCTTGCCGAGGTCATTGACCCCGCAACCCTCTCTGGCGCCATCAAATTTGGTGCAACCGTCACTCTGGTTGATGAAGACACAGACGAAGAGAAAACTTGGCAAATCGTGGGCGAGCACGAAGCCAATGTTGAAAAAGGCCTTCTCAATATCAAATCACCGATCGCACGGGCGCTGATTGGCAAAGAAGAAGGCGACAGCGTCGAAGTCCGCACCCCCGGTGGTGAGAAAAGCTACGAAGTCCTGAGTATCGCGTACAAGTAACCCGATGGCCACCACACGCACTGGCATGAAAGACGACACCGAATCCCAGTCAACACCGCTGGGTATTTACGACAAACCTCAGCAGCCCAAGATCACCGCAATCGAATGGATTGCGGTTGGTCTCAGCTTTATCTGGCTGCTCGGCGCCGTCATCTTCTTTCTGATCCTTCCGTCAAATCCAGTAGAACAAGCTGACGGCGTGGCGTTCTTGATGACTCTCTTTGCCGTGTTCATGCCAATTGCGATGATCTGGGTGGCGGCCACCGCCGCCCGTTCCTCCCGCGTGATGCGCGAAGAAAGCGCACGCCTTCAGGCGGCAATAGATGCCATGCGCCGCACCTATGTGCTGCAAGCACAAGGCGCACAGGCCGCGCAGGGTGTTGAGCCTTCCGTCACCAAAAAGCTCGACGAGATCGCCGCCGCCACACGCAAGACTGAAACCGCGCTGGCCACCTTCTCAACCAGCCGGGACCGTGAGGACGGCATTCGCAAGGCCCCCACAACTGACGCGCCTGCGGAAGATCTGACCGATCAGGGCACTTTGGCACTTGGCACACCTGCTGAGGAGCTGTCCCCGCCTCTCGCCCGTGCAGACTTTATCCAAGCGCTCAATTTCCCCGAAAACGCAGAAGACGCCGAAGGCTTTGCCGCTCTGCGCAAGGCGTTGCGGGACCGGCAAGCTGCACATCTCATTCAGGCGAGCCAAGATGTTCTCACCCTGCTGAGCCAAGACGGCATCTACATGGATGATCTGCGTCCTGATCTGGCGCGTCCAGAAATCTGGCGTCGCTTTGCCTCAGGCGAACGTGGCAAAGCCATCGCAGCATTGGGGGGAGTGCGTGATCGCAGCTCTCTGGCATTGGCGGCAGGCCGCATGAAACAAGATGCGATTTTCCGCGACGCAGCGCATCATTTTCTGCGCCGCTTTGACAAGAGCTTCGTTGAGTTTGAAGAGACCGCCACAGACGCGGATATCGCCGCACTGTCTGACACACGCACAGCCCGAGCCTTCATGCTTCTGGGGCGTGTTGCCGGCATATTTGACTGAGCAAAACAGGCGCCCAAGTGGCGCCTTTTTTTTTACAGACCAAAGGCCGCGTAGGGGTAGTAGGCGACAAGTGTGCCCTCGCCGACCTGCATGGCCTCGTCAGGAAGCTCCACAAGCCCTTCTGCCCAACTCAAACCGCTGATCCGGCCCGAACCTTCGGACTTGAACACCTCGGCTCGCCCGGCAACAAGTCGCGCGCGCAGATACTCGCGACGACCGGCCTTCTTGTCTTTCTCAAACGCGGCAGGCACCCAGATAGGCTCCGGCACAGTCCAACCCGCGCCAGCCAACGCACTCATGGCAGGCTTGGCAAAAATCAGGGTACAGACCATGGCAGCCACCGGATTGCCAGGCAGCCCAAAGACCGGCGTCCCGTTCCACACGCCCAACGCCAGCGGACGGCCCGGCTTGATTGCCAGACGCCATAGGGTCATGGAGCCGGTTTCATTCAGCAGCGCGGACATGTGATCTTCGTCCCCTGCAGACGCGCCACCAGAAGTCAGGATCATGTCAGCCTGCTCTGCGGCCTGATCCAAGAAGCTTCTTAGAGCCTCGCGATCATCAGGGGCCCGCCCCATGTCCACGGGTGTGAAGCCAAACTGCGCGATCATGCCTAACAGCATTGGCCGATTGGCATCAAATATCTGATCTTCCCGCGCCTCAGACCCGGCTTCCGCCAGTTCGTCACCTGTGGAGATCACAGCCACGCGCAAACGTGCATACACACTCAAACCGGAGCACCCCGTTGCCGCGATCAACGCCAGATCCGAGGGAGTCACTTGCCGCCCTTTGGGCAAGATCACATCACCGCTTGCAACATCTTCTCCGGCCTTCCGGGTGTTCGCTCCTTTCTTGAGCGGCCCATGGAAAGCAATCGCCTTGCCATCCGTGCTCACATCTTCCTGCAGGATCACCGTGTCCACTCCCTCAGGGATCGTGGCTCCGGTGAGGATTCGCACCGCATGGCCTGCGGGAACAGCGCCGTCGAAGGGTTCCCCAGCGGCGGATCGTCCCTCTGCGAGCGGCAGGCTTTGTGCGCCATCAACGACATCCGCATGATTGAGACCATAGCCATCAACCGCAGAATTGGGCTGCGGAGGATTGGAGCGTTGCGCAACAACATCCTGCGCCAAAATGCGCCCCAAACCTTCTGAAAGCGCCACCTGTTCGACCGGCACGCAAATATGCAACCGCTCTTTCAACCGCTCCAAAGCGTCAGAAACCGGCGTCCAGTGGGTGTCTGCAGGCAAGGCAAAACAATCATTCTTCAGCGGTGGCGGCACCAGTTTGTTGTCTTGCACCATTGCTCTGCTCTTTTGTGTAAACGGCTGATAAAGAGGCTATATTCCAAGGTCTGACAGAATGAAATCTGCGATCTTTTTGGTATCATCAAGGTCCATCACCGGCCGATCGCTTTCCAATGCTGTGTCCGAGGCAATGGCGCGCACGGTTGGATCTTCCGGCGCGATCAGCGCATTGCCCGTCACGGCCCTGTGAGCTTCTACCTTTGGGTGCTTGTCCCGCTTATAGCCCTCAATCAGGACCAGATCCACCGGAGCGAGCTTCTCCAGAAGCTCTGACAGCGACGGTTCATTTTCCTCTCGTAGCTCCCGCATCAAGGCCCAACGCGCGCGGCTGGCAAGCAAGACCTCGCTTGCCCCCGCCTCGCGGTGCCGATGGCTGTCTTTGCCCGGCTGGTCCACATCAAAACTGTGATGCGCGTGTTTGATCGTAGAGACGGTCAAGCCTCGGCTGGTGATTTCCGCCACCAAGCGCTCCATCAATCCGGTTTTGCCAGAGTTTTTCCAGCCGACAACGCCATAAACCTGCTTCACTTTGTGGGGTCTCCTGCCAACCGGCGCGCTTCTTGCAGATCGTCCGGGGTATTCACGTTAAAAAAGGGATCTACCCCGGTTTGGGCAAAGATGGCTTGACCTGCGTCATGTTTGTCCGTCCAAAGCACAACTTTTCTAAGCCCCTCTTGCAAAGACGCGCGCAGATCATCCCGAAGCGCCACAGGCCAAAGGCCGAATGTGGGCTGTCGCCAGACTTTGCCGTCCGGTTCACGCGACGCAGAGAGTGCGAGCGTATGCTGTTTGTCTTCTGCGGCCAGCAACAAACGCGGCACCAGATCACACGGGAAAAACGGTGTGTCTGCAGCAGCGGTCACAATGGCATCCGCCCCCTGCTCTGCCGCCCAATCCAAGCCTGCGAGCACCCCGGCCAAAGGTCCGGGATAGCCCTCCATCGAATCCGGCAACACAGGTAAATCAAGATCTTCAAACCGCGCAGCATCGCCATTGGCGTTCAGCGCCAATCCAGCAACCTGGGGCTCGAGCCGCTCGATAACATGCTCCAGAATGCTGCGTTGACCAAGCATCAAGCGCCCTTTGTCGCCGCCGCCCATACGCGTGGCCTGCCCTCCCGCAAGGATCACTCCGAGTGGTTGCTTCACGTTTTTGCTCCGCTCTTGCGTCCATGTTTGCGCGCTTCCTCCGGCACGCTGTTGGGATCAACATCCCGCAGCAGGCGGTCTTCGCCGCTCAGGCAAACAAACCGCTGCCCGCGCATGCGCCCGATCAGTGTCAGCCCGACTTGTCGTGCAATTTCAACGCCCCAGGCGGTAAATCCGGATCGTGAGGCCAGCACCGGTATGCCCATCAAAGCGCATTTGATGACCATCTCAGAGGTCAGTCGGCCTGTGGTGTAGAGCACTTTGTCAGAGGCGCTTGCTTGCTCCTGAAACATCCAGCCTGCAATTTTATCAACTGCGTTGTGACGCCCGACATCTTCCATATAGACCAGCGGCTGATCGCCCTGACAGAGCACCGTGCCATGGATGGCTCCGGCTTCCAGATAGAGCGAGGGCGTGCGGTTGATCTTATGCGCCAAGGCATAGAGATCGCTGGTCCGGATGGAGCTTTGCGGCAGGGTCACATTCTCAAGCCCCTCCATCATATCGCCAAACACAGTGCCCACTGCGCAGCCTGATGTGCGGGTCTTTTTCTTCAGCTTCTCTTCGTGGTTCGTCTCGGTTGCGGTGCGGACAACGACGACTTCAAGCTCCTCATCATAGTCCACGCGGGTCACGTCATCGGTCGGCTTCAGCATCCCTTGATTGAGCAAAAAACCAAGCGCGAGATATTCCGGATAATCCCCAATTGTCATCGCGGTGACGATCTCTCGGCTGTTGAGATAGATCGTCAGGGGACGCTCCTCCACGACCGAAATCTCGGTGGGGTGACCAAATTGATCTGTGCCCACCACGGCGCGTGTCAGCCGTGGCGCCTTTGGGTCGGGCGCGATCAAATAGTCTGCCAAATCTGATGCTTCTGACATGCATCCTCCTCCACATCGCACTGAAACCTAATCAGCTTTCGCTGCCTTGACCACCACCAATCAAACACGTTTCAGCTATCCCCACGCATTGCATCCCCAACCGGACTTGGGTAGGCCTTGAGGGCTTTATTTTCTGAGCGAGTCTCATGACATCCTACTTTGATCGAACCGAGTTCCTGCGCGGTGTTCGCCATGGTCTGCCGTTTCTGCTGGTGGTGGGGCCCTTTGCCCTGCTCTTTGGCGTGGTCGCGACCGAGGCGGGCTTGCCGGTGGTGCAAACCCTTGCTTTTTCAGTGGTTGTGATCGCTGGCGCTGCGCAGTTCACCGCTCTTCAGCTGATGGCGGAGAATGCGCCGACGGTTGTTGTGATCGCCTCTGCGCTGACGGTGAACCTGC
This sequence comes from Shimia sp. R9_1, assembly GCF_017743775.1. Lineage (NCBI taxonomy): Bacteria > Pseudomonadati > Pseudomonadota > Alphaproteobacteria > Rhodobacterales > Roseobacteraceae > Shimia > Shimia sp. R9_1. The sequence goes on from NZ_JAGHRN010000001.1 coordinate 666,668, forward strand.
GCATGGCGATGTATTCCGCATCGCTGACTCCGCACTTTGGAGCTCTGCCTTTTTGGCGACGGGCTTTTGTGGCTTATGGGTTGGTTGATCAGAGCTATGCCCTTGCAATCATTGAATTTGAGAAACGCTCCGAGATGTCGCTTGGGCAGAAATTCTCATATTTTCTGGGCTCCATCACCCCGGTTTTTCCCGCCTGGTATGCGGCGACCTTGGTGGGGGCTTTGGTGGGACAAGCCATTCCGCCCTCCTTTGCGCTGGATTTTGCGGTGCCGATCACGTTCCTAGCGATGATCGGGCCGATGCTGCGCACGAAAGCCCATGTTCTGGCCGCTGTGGTCTCTGTCATCACGGCCCTGATCTTTGCCTTCCTGCCCTGGAACCTCGGGCTGATGGTGGCCGCTGCGGCGGGGATGATTACCGGGGCAGAAGTTGAACGCCAGACGGAAAAAGCGAGGGATTCCAAATGAATGAGACCACAACCTGGATCATCATCATTTGCATGGGAATCGGCAGTTTCGGACTGCGCTATGTGTTTTTGGGCATCATCGGCGACCGGCAAATGCCCGAGTGGGTGCTGCGCCACCTGCGCTATACCGCTGTAGCGGTGTTGCCCGGCCTCGTGGCCCCGCTGGTGATCTGGCCAAGCGCCACAGGGGGGCAACCGGACCCGGCACGGATGGCCGCAGCAGCGGCGACGCTGGTCACCGGCTATGTCACCAAAAACATTCTGTGGGCGATCCTCGTCGGTGCGTTAACCCTTTTTGGCGGGCTCCAAATCCTCTGAAAATTTCACGTCTGTATCGCGTCGGTATCCCTACGGTATTGCGTCTGTGGCATTTCACGCACAGAACACCCGAAAAACCATGGTTAACGTGCGCAGATCAGTTGGTCGGCGCGCGCTCATATTCGGGGACAAAAGCCGCAAGAACCTTGGATTTGTCCGCGTCGTCATACTCAAACAGGCGATCATAACTCGCCCCTTTGGCCGCGAAATACTCACTCAGCTTGCGGGGAGAATAAGTGCGCGGCGCATCCTCAAAACCCGGCAGGCCTGCCAGCACCTGAGAGGTGGTCAAAGCGCATTGTGATTCCAGCACCGGTCCAAGGGACTGCGCCTTGCGCAACGCCAATTCCGCCACCTCCGGCTCCACGTCCAAAGTCTGCACCACCACGTGGAAGGTTTCGCGCGCATGGAAGCGCGTGTATTGGTCGACCAGATAGGGCGTCATGCCGTAGACAACGTCGTTCTTCGCGGTGATCCCTTCCGTGCGGAAAGACCCGGCCGGGTCAAAGGCCACCCGTTCGCTGGCGTTGATCAGAAGCGAGGTATGCGCGCCTGATCCGTTGTCATTGGAAATCATTGTAAAGAGCGTGAGCTGCTTTGGCCCGGCATGGGCATAGCGGGCTGCGGCGACCGCCTGATCGGGCGCGTTGGTTTCAACCGGATTGCGCACGGTACACGCAGCAAGAGAAAGCGCCAGCAAAGCCAGCGCCATCATACGAATTGTCCTGATCATGTCGGGCACCTCTGTAGCCCTATCGGCCTTAGCTGTTGAAGAGAGCCAGGAAGATCAGAATGCCAATGCTTGCAGAAGCCACATACACAGAGGCTTTGATAAAGCCTGCAAAGGTTTTTTCCTGAACTTCGATATCCATCGAGCCGTGCTTGTGTTCTGCCATGGTCATTCCTCCTGTCGCTTATGTGCTTGGATAGCTGATTCAGGATCACCTGTCACCCTGCCTGCGCAGAGCAAGCCCCCAGAGAGGCGACACAAAATGCCGCACTGCCTGAGGGCCTATTTCTTAAGCCCTTCTGCCAGACGGAAACCGATGCGCGTGGGCGCCTCACCATCATCGCTGGGTTTGGGCAAAGCGCGCAGCATCACATTGAGCTGGCTGACGTGCTGGACAAGCTGGGTTTTGATGCCGTTTGAGTCGGTGCCATAGAAGGTCACGATGTCGGGATCAAAATAGCCCATACCCTCGATCCGCAGCACACCGGCCTCCCCGCCGACAAAGCCCATGGCCACCTCATGGGTTTCATCCAGCTGCTTTTCAAAATTCTGGATATAGAGGATCAACCGCTCATAGGCCCATTCGGCAGCGCTCTTGGATTGCACAGGCTCCTTGGCGACCTTTTCGGGCACCTCAACCTCTGCCACCTCTGGATTGGAATGTACCTCACGGCGGCGCGGCAGAGCCGCAGCCTCGGCCGCCTCTGCTGTGGTCTTGATGTCTTCGCTCATAAAAGCTGCCCTATTTGATCCTCTGCCAGACGTAGGCGCCATCTGCGCGCTTTGTCCGGCTTATCTCTCCAATCTGGTAGAGATGGTTCAAATGGGCAAGGGCCTCCACCAAGGCGAGACCGTAGGCCCCTTCATCAATGGTGCGCTTGAACAAAGGCGGGAAGCACTCGCCTGCGGTTTTCGGATCATCAAGGTGATCTTTTAAACGGTCGAGCGCGCCGTGGTGGTTGTCGATCAGCTGGCGCATGCGGGTCGGCGCGCCGGTGAAAGGCAGTTTGTGCCCGCCAAGGATCAACTGATCCGCACGTGCATAGATGGCCAGACGCTCACAGGCCTCCAGCCAATCGGCCACGGGGTCCGCCTCAGGCTCGGTGGCGTAGACGCCAATGTTGGAGCTGATCGAGGGCAGTATCTGATCGCCAGACAGCACCAGATGGTCGTCGCGGCTCCAGAAGGTGGCGTGCTCTGGCGCGTGACCGTTGCCGATATGCACATCCCAGTCGCGTCCGCCCATGCGGATCACGTCATCCTGTTTGATGCGCTTAAAGCCCAGCGGCATGGGCGCGACCATATCGGCAAAGTTGAAGGGGCGTTCGCTCGCGCGTTTCTGGAAGATCTCTTCATCCATGCCGCAAGCGCGGTAGAAATCGAGCGTTTCCTGACGGGGCACCGCCTGCTCATCAAGCTGCAGCATACGGGCAAACAGCCAAGCTGTGCGGGTTGTCCAGAGCTCCGCACCATGCTCGGACTGAAACCAGCCGGCAAGACCAACGTGATCCGGGTGGTGGTGCGTCACGACAACCCGCCCGACTGGTTTTCCAGCGAGCGGGCCATCAAGGAGTTTTTGCCAGATGGCGCGGGACTTCCTGCTGTCAAAGCCGGTGTCCACCACTGTCCAGCTGTCGCCATCATCCAGCGCGTAGATGTTGACATGGTCCAGCTTCATCGGCAGCGGCAAGCGCATCCAGAGGACCCCTTCGGCAACCTCGATGGCCTCCCCCTCTGCAGGGGGCGTTTCCCATGGATAGCGGATGCCTGCCGCGCCGTCGTGCATCAGGCTGCGCCCAGTTCTTCAGGGCTCAGCGCGTAGAGGTCGCCAGCGCCTTCCATGGCGTGGGCCAGCACACCTGCGTGCTCTGGCAGCAGACGCTTGATGTAGAACTTGGCCAGCTTGGAGCGTGGGCCTTCGCCGCCTTCAGCAATCGCTGCGCGCAGGTGATAGTAGCCACCCAGCACGCGGGCAAAGCCGCGCAGGAACGGCACGGAGCCAGCAAAGCGGTCGTTCAGATCGCCCTGTGCCACCATCCATTCGGTGGCTTCGCGCAGGGTTTCGGTGGCCTGCCACAGAGGCTCTGCCAGGTCTGCCATGCTCTCGCGCACTTTTTCGGCGCAATCTTCGATCTCATCAAGGATGGCGTAGGCGGCGTCGCCACCGTCCATCAGCTTACGCGCCACAAGGTCCATGGCCTGAATGCCATTGGTGCCTTCATAGATCGCGGTCACACGCACATCGCGATAGAACTGCGCTGCGCCGGTTTCCTCAATGAAGCCCATACCGCCGTGCACCTGCACACCGTCTTCAGAGACCTTCATGCCCACATCGGTGCCAAAGGCTTTGGCGATAGGCGTGAGAAAGGCCGCACGGGCTTTCCAATCTGCCGCGCCGGTGGCAGTCCCCATGTCGATCGCCACAGCACAGGCCATTTCGATGGCGCGGGCGGCGAAGATATCCGCCTTCATACCGGTCAGCATGCGGCGCACATCGGCGTGGTCCATAATGGTTCCGGTGCCGCCCTGAATTGGGCTGCGGCCTTGTGTGCGGTCCATAGCGTAGCCCAATGCGTGCTGGTAGGCGCCTTCGGCAACACCAACACCTTGGCCACCCACACCGAGACGGGCGTTGTTCATCATGGTGAACATGGCTTTCATGCCGCCGTGCTCTGGGCCGACCAACCAGCCTTTGGCACCGTCATACTGCATAACCGCGGTAGGGGAGCCGTGCAGACCCATTTTGTGCTCAAGACTGACCACCTTCAGCGTATTGGCCACGCCGGGCTCGCCGTTCTCATCTGGCAGGAACTTGGGCACGATGAAGAGGCTGATGCCTTTGGTGCCGGGGACGCCGTCGGGCAAACGGGCCAGAACCAGATGGCAGACGTTGTTTGTAAAATCATTGTCGCCCCAGCTGATGTAGATCTTCTGCCCGGTGATCGCGTAGGAGCCGTCGCCGTTTGGTTCGGCTTTGGAGCGCAGCGCTCCCACGTCAGAGCCTGCGGCAGGCTCGGTCAGGTTCATGGTGCCGGACCATTCGCCAGAGATCAGCTTGGGCAGGTAGGTGGCCTTGATTTCGTCAGAGGCATGGTGCTCCAGCGCTTCGATCTGGCCCTGGGTCATCAGCGGGTTGAGCTGCAAAGACAAACAGCCAGCTCCCATCATCTCGTTCACGGCGGTGGTGATAGAATGAGGCAAGCCCATGCCGCCGTACTCCGGATCGGCGCTGGTGGAGACCCAGCCGCCTTCTGCGATCTGCTTATAGGCGTCACCAAATCCGGGAGAGGTGCGCACAACACCGTTTTCCAGCAACGCACCTTCAAGGTCACCGTTGCGCTGCAGTGGGGCCATGATCTCCTCGACCATCTTACCAGCTTCCACCAGAATGGCGTCGCGGGTGTCGTTGTCTGCATCTGCAAAACGCTCGGTTGCAGTGATCTGAGCAAAATCGACCACGTGGTCGAACAGGAATTGGAAATCTGTCACTGGGGCACGAAAGGGCATCTGTCTCTCCGGCAGGCTTGGCTTTGATGAGCGCCGCATGTATGCAGCTTTGAGCGCAAAGATAGTGTTAGCAAGGATCCTATCATAGCGGAACGCGACGTCACTGGAGAGCCCCATCTTGGACACCAAAACCCTCCCTGCTGATGCCTCCGGCTTTGTTGAGGCCGCGACCCTTCTTCGGGGTGGCGGTTTAGTCGCTTTCCCAACGGAAACCGTTTATGGACTGGGGGCTGACGCCCGTCAGGATCATGCGGTGGCCCGCATCTTTGAGGCCAAGGGACGCCCTCGTTTCAACCCGCTTATCGTGCATGTCGCAGATGTCGAAACCGCGAAACGCTACGTCATTTGGAGCGACCTTGCAGACCGCATCGCCTCCGCCTTCTGGCCCGGCCCGCTGACGCTGGTCTTGCCGCTGCGCCCGGATTCGGGCCTGTCCTCGCTTGTCACCGCAGAGCTGTCCACCCTTGCGATCCGCGTGCCCGCCCATCCGGTGGCCAAAGCGTTGCTGGCGCAGTTTGACGGGCCGGTGGCCGCCCCCTCGGCCAATCCCTCCGGCAAGATCAGCCCGACCGAAGCCGCCCATGTGCGCGCTGGCCTCACGGGCCGGATCGAAGCTGTGGTTGATGGCGGCGCCTGTGACGTGGGTGTGGAATCCACCATCCTTGGCCTGCCTGACACCCCCACCCTGCTCCGCCCCGGCGGGCTGCCGGTAGAAGCGCTGGAAGCAGCGATTGGGGCGCCCGTGGCGGGCCGCGCCGAGAACGCGCCGCTCACTGCGCCGGGTCAGATGACTTCACATTACGCACCCGGTGCCACGGTCCGCCTGAACGCCACCGAGATCAGTGCGCAGGAGCGGCTGCTTGGCTTTGGCAAGGTTGACGGCGCAACCCTCAACCTCAGCCCTTCCGGGGATCTGACAGAAGCAGCCGCAAATCTGTTTCACCACCTGCACCAGCTCGATCAGGACGGAGACGCGCCCATCGCGGTGTCCCCGATCCCTGAAACCGGACTTGGACTGGCGATCAATGACCGGCTGAGACGGGCGGCCGCGCCAAGGGATTAGCCCCTTCAAGCCTGCAAAGTTGTTTTGAAAAGGCCCTTGGGCTAGCTTTTCTCCCAATCGAGGTTTTGGGAGGAACCACATGTCGTCTGAAAATTTTGATCGCATCCTCAAGGATGCCGTTGCGGCGCAGGATGTGCCCTTTGTTGTGGCGATGAGCGCCAATACCGATGGCGTCACCTATTCGGGAAGCTCAGGAGAGGCCGCCGCAGGACGCCCCGCCTCTGAGGACACGGTGTTCCGGATTTTTTCTGCCACCAAAGCCATCGGTTCGGTGGCCGCGATGATCATGATCGACCGGGGCAAACTGTCGATGGACACAGCCGTGGCCGATATCCTGCCCGACTGGAACAAGCTGCAGGTGCTGGCGCGCTGGGACGGCGACACGCCTGTGATGCGTGCGCCCGAAACCACGGCCACCATCCGCCATTTGGCCACCCATCGCAGCGGGCTGGAGTATGAATTCTGGAACCCCGATGTGGGCAGGTACCTTGAGGCGACCGGACATCCCAGCGTGTTGAGCGGCACCAAAGCGTCGCTCAGCTATCCGCTGATGTATGACCCCGGCGATCGCTGGGGCTATGGCCCAAGCATCGACTGGCTGGGGCAAGTGGTTGAAGCACTGGACGGTCGGCGCATTGACCAGTTCTGCCGCGAGGAGATCTTTGACCCGCTTGGCATGAACGACACCGCCTTTGAGCCGGACGCCTTTGCAGATCGGCTTTCAGAGGTGCGGGCCCGCGGTGAGGACGGCAGTTTTATGCCATTTGACTTGGCCCCGCCGCCTCAGCCGGAGGTCTATGGCATGGGGCATTGCCTCTATTCCACGGCGCCGGACTATATGAAGTTTCTCCGCATGCTGCTGAACAAAGGCGCGCTGGATGGGCAGCGCATTCTGACTGAAGGCGCATTTGCCGAAATGCTGGAGGACCAGATGGAGGGTAAGACGTTTCAGAAGATGGTGACCATTGCTCCACCTGTGACGGCAGATGTGGAACTGCCTGAAGGCACCACCCATAGTTTTGCGGCGGTGCGTTTTGAGGCCGATGTTCCGGGACGGCGCAAAGCCGGGTCACAAAGCTGGGCCGGGGTGTGCAATACGCATTACTGGGTTGATCCGGCGTCAGATGTGGCCGGTCTGGTGTTCACGCAATCCCTGCCGTTTGTGGAAGCGCCCTATCTGCGGACCTATGAGGCGTTTGAAACGGCGGTTTATACGCAATAGAGGCGGTTGAGGCGGGCGTTGGGCTGCCTCACGCCCGACCGGCGGCGGCGGAGAGTGTCAGCGCGTCGACGCCGAGGCTTTTGAGGGCATTGGCCCATTTCTCACCGTCCGGATCGTCAAACACCAGATCCGGCGCCGCTTCGGCCACAAGCCAGCCGTTTTCGCCGATTTCGCGCTCGAGCTGCCCCGGGCCCCAACCGCTGTAGCCCAGCATGGTCAGCGCCTTTTGCGGGCCGCGTCCTTCTGCCATATCCTCAAGTACATCCTGTGTGGTGGTCAGGGCAAAATCCGCGCCCACGCGCATGTGGCTGAGACCGGATTTATATTCCGGCGAATGCAGCACAAAACCGCGCCCCGTTTCCACAGGGCCGCCAAAATGCAGCGCAGAGGGCGCATCCGGTTGGTGGGTGGAAATCGAGAGTTGCTCAAACAGATCGGTGAGTTTCAGCCCGTCGATGGATTTGTTGATAATCAACCCCATCGCGCCTTTTTCAGAATGCTCACACATCAGCACCACGGAGTTGGCAAAGCGCGAGTCTTCCATCCCCGGCATGGCAATCAGAACTTGCCCGGTGAAATCGAGCTCGTCCATTTTGGTGGTGGTGCTGTTTTCTTCGCTGCTCAAGACGCCTCCTTCAACAGACGCGCTGTCTGTACATCCAACATGTGCGCCCGCCATCATAGACTCAAGTGGTAAGCGTTGTGTTTCAGTCTCACACGGGTTTCTCGCCCGATTGTGAGTTGGATTTCAGCCGATTCTGGCCCATCTAAAGCTCATGTTCAAGACAACCGCACGTACCCTCACCGCGCTTTGCGCATTGATTTCGCCTGCCGTGGCGCCTGCTGTGGCGACGGCACAGTCCTTTGACCAAGTCGTTCAGGCCGAAGTGCTGCCCGGCTGGCGCAATGCGGATGGGACCCATATGGCGGGATTGCGGATCACATTGAATCCGGGGTGGAAGACCTATTGGCGTGCGCCCGGGGATGCGGGCATTCCGCCGCGAATTTCCTGGCAGGGCTCGCACAATGCGCGCGATATTGCCGTGAGCTGGCCGACACCGGATGTGTTTTATGAAAACGGCATGCGCTCCATCGGGTATTCCGAAGAGCTGGTTCTGCCGGTGAAGATCGACCCGAAGAAATCAGACAAGCCTGTGCGGCTAAAGGCGGTGCTGGATATTGGCGTTTGTCGCGACATCTGTGTGCCGCAGCGGCTGCATCTTGATGGTGAGCTGGCCGCACCCGGCACGCGGGACGCGCGGATTGTGGCCTCTATCGTGGATCAGCCACTCTCGGCAGATGAGGCGGGCGTCTATAAGGTCACCTGCACCCTTGCCCCAACAAACGGCGGTGTGAAGCTTCAGGCCAAAATCAAGATGCCCCGCGCCGGTGGCGCAGAAGTCGCGGTGATTGAAACCGCCAATCCTGAGATCTGGGTTGCGGAAGGCACCACAACGCGCAGCGGGGACACGCTGATTGCGGAGACCGAGATGGTGCATGTCTCTGATGCGTCGTTCCTGATCAACCGCTCCGATCTGCGCTTCACAGTGCTGAGTGACGGCGATGCGGTCGATATTCACGGCTGCACCGGGTAATCAGGGCAAACAGAGTAATCCGAGCGAGGCGGCGAAAGCCTAGGCCGACGCTTCGGACCGGCGGGCGCGATACAGCATCCAGCCCGCCGCTGCGCCATAGCCCAGCACGCAGACCAGCCCAGCGCCCAAGATGAACACCAAGAGTGCCATGATCGGCGTGGTCACACCTGCCAACGCGGGCACGATCTGACCGAGCAGCGGGTGCATCTGTCCCTGCAACACCATCCAGCCCATGGTCATCACCAGCCAGCCGGTCAGGACCGCCCCGCTCAGAAGCAGCGCGCCTTGCAACCGGCGCGCACGTCGCGCGCGGCCAAAGGCTTGTACCTGACGGGCGAAATCTGTCTGGATCGCCATCAGCGCGGGCACCACGATCAGCACCAGCAACATGCCAAAGCCAAGGCCATAGACCAGCGTGATCACAGTAGGCTTGAGGAACTGCGCCTGCGCGCTGCGCTCAAACAGCAGCGGGGCGAGGCCCAGAACCGTGGTGGCGGTGGTCAGGAACACCGGTCGCAGGCGGTCTGCCGCGCCGTCGATGATGGAGGGGATCACACCGCGGTCTTTGGCGTGCTCGTCAATTGTGGTGACCAGCACGATGCTGTCATTGATGATGATCCCGGTCATGCCCAGCAGCCCCACAACGGTGAACATGCTGAGCGGCACATCATGCAGGTTGTGGCCAAAAATCGTGCCAACGAGGCCAAAGGGGATGATCGCCATCACCACCATGGGCCGGGTCCAGCTTGAGAACACCCATGCCAGCACCAGATAGATCCCGCTGAGACATAGAATAAGCCCCGTGCGCGCATCGTTGAGGAATTCATCCTCCTGCTCTGCCAGACCCGCGAGACGCCATTCGACCTGTTTCTCGCTGGCGATGGTGGGCAGGATGTCTTCGCGCAGTTGCTGCAGAATGGCCTCGGCGCGGGCCGGATCATCCTCGGAGATGTCGCCGGTCACATTGATCAGCCGCACGCCATTTTCGCGCCGCACGGTGCTGAAGCCGGTGCGGCTTTGCACGGTCACCACATCTGCGAGCGGCACATAGGCTCCGGCGGGTGTGCGCATCAGGCTGCCTTCGAGGAAATCAGCGGTCAGCTCGCCTTCAGGCAGTTCCACGCGGATCGCCGCGCTGCGTGGGCCATCCGGGAAGGTGGCGGCCTCAAGCCCGTTGAGCCGGTGGCGCAACTCCCGACCGAGCGCGTCAATGGAGAAGCCCAGCGCGCGGCCCTGCGGCGTGAGATCAAGGATCAGTTCCTGTTTGTCGTAGTTGAGATTATCCTCAACGGCGGAGACCTCAGGGAACTCCTCCAACGCTGTTTTGAGCGCCTCACTGGCCGCTTTCAAGGTTGGGCTGTCAGAGCCGTAGAACTCCACATCCAGCGCGTCGCCGCCGGGGCCGGAGCGCCAGCCACGGAAGCTGATCTGATCCACCAGCGGGTGGCGCGCAACGCTGTCTTGCAGCGCACCTACAAAGGCAAAGCTGGAATAGGGGCGCAGGTCCGCGTCAATCAGCTCAATGGCGATGCTGCCCAAAAGATCCGGATCAAGGCTTTCAGAGCCGGGCAGCGCCCGTCCGCTGTTGCCGCCAATCACAGCGATCACATAGTCCAGCGGGTTTTCACCGTAGCGCTCCTCAAATTCCTTGCCCAGCTCCTCGGTGGCGCGCTGCATCTCTTTCATCATGGCAAGGCTGTCTGCGCGGGTGGCGCTGGGCAGCATGGAGAAGTTGCCCGTGACCGAGCCGCGTTCCGGCGCATTGAAGAAGCGCCATTTCACATCCCCGTTGATAAAGAGTGCCGCCTGCGAGGCCAGAGCCACAACCGCCACGGCGAGCACCGGATAGCGCGCCCAGATCACGAGACGCATGAAGGGGCGGAACATGTTTTCACGCACCCAGCGGAACCCTTGGTTCACCACGCGGCTTGGCACGTCATACCAATGCTCTTTGGCGGAGTGTTTGATGGCATGTGACATGTGGTGGGGCAGAATCAGGAAACATTCCACCAGCGAGGCGATCAGCACCACGATCACCGTGAAGGGGATATCGGCGATCAGGTCGCCAAACCGCCCGCTGATCGCGGTGAGGCCAAAAAAGGCGATCACGGTGGTCAGGGTCGAGGAAAACACCGGCATGGCCATCCGGCGCGCGGCGTTCTCGGCGGCGACGGGGGCTGGCTCGCCCAAGCGGCGGGCGCGGGCATCGGCATGTTCGCCCACAACGATGGCATCATCCACCACGATACCGAGCGTGATGATCAGGCCAAAGAGCGAGATCATATTGATGGTCAACCCGCCCACATACATGAGCGCCACAGCGGCAAACATCGCGGTGGGAATGCCCGCCGCCACCCAAAAGGCTGTGCGGGTGTTCAGGAACAAAAACAGCAGGATCAGCACCAGCGACAGACCGGCAATGCCATTGTCCAACAGCAGGTTCAAACGGCCGGTGATCGCCTCAGAGCGGGTGCGGATCAGCTCGATAGACACGCCTTCAGGCAGGGTGGCACTCATCTCTGCCACCACGTCTTCGACCTGTCGCTGAATGGCGATGGCGTCGCCTGCCTCTGAACGATCGACACGCACAGCCATGGCCGGGTTTTCACCCACGAAGTAAGAGCGGTTACGATCTACCCCCTCAAGGCGGATGGAGGCGACATCTTCCACTGTCAGCTTTGTGCCATCAGGATTGGAGCGCAGAACGATACCGGCAATCTCATCTGGTGCGCGTTTCTCGATGCCGGTGCGCACACGCGCCACAGCGCCGGTGACGTCTCCCGCGGGGTCAGCGTTGACCTCTTGTGCAATCGCATCGGCAATCTCTGCTATGGCGATATCGTGGGTGATCAGATCAACCGAGGACACCTCAACGATGGTTTGTCGCTCAGCCAAGCCACGTATGGTCGTGCGCGTCACGCCCTCGGTGTAGAGCCGCGCCACAAGCTCATCGGCAAAGCGCGCAAGTTGGTCCACGTCAACGGGGCCGGTGATCACAACATCGGTCACGCGGTCGCGCCAAGCGCCGCGTCGCACCACCGGATCATCGGCTTCTTCCGGCAAAGTGGTCACGGCATCCACCGCCACCTGCACGTCATCCGTGGCCCGCGCCATATCCCAGCCGGGTTCGAAATCCATGGTGATGCGGGCGGAGCCTTCGGTTGAGCGGGACTCGGTCGACTCGACGCCCTCGACGGCCAGCAAGGCAGGCTCCATCACCTGCACAATCGCCGCATCAACATCCTCGGCGCCGGCGCCCTCCCATGTGATGTTGACGGTGACATTGTCGACCACCACATCCGGGAAGAACTGCGCCCGCATGCGGGGCATGGCCGCGATGCCGGCGATGATCAGAACCACCAGCAGCAAATTGGCAGCTGTGCGGTGGCGGGTGAAGTAGCTCAGCAATCCGCCCGCGCGGACTCCGATCTCACGCATGGGTTAACCTCCCATCCGGCGGCGCAGGCGCTCAACCATCTGGGCGGGCACCTCCGGTTTGGCCAGCGCCTCAAGGATGCGCTTTTTGGCATCACTTGGCATCCGGCCATTGGCTTCGACTGCGGCCACAAAGCGCTGGCGCTCCTCGTCGCTGAGCGCCACCATTTCGGGCGCTTCGATCTGGGAGCTGTCACCGCTCAGCGGTTTCACGGCGATTCCCTCCCCCAAGAGCGGGGTGCGTCGGGTCACCACGTTCTGGCCCACAAGACCACGGGCGCGCACAAGCACATCATCGCCCTGGCGGCGGATCAGGTTCACTTTCATGGCCTGAAGGCGATCCCCCTCGCCCACCACAAGCACGTCATTGGCGGCACTCAGCGCGGTTGCGGGCAGGCGCACCACATTTTCAAGCTCCGGCTCTTTCACGCGCACGGTGACAAAATCGCCGGGCTTCAAGCCGCGCGCACTGTCAAGCCGCGCATAGAGCACCCGACCGGTTTGCCCCTCCCCCACGGCAGCCGCATCGCGGGTGATCACGCCGGTGGTGGAGAGGTCGGTGTTGAGCGCATCCAGCGAGACCCGCACCTCGGCCTGATGCAGTTGATCCGTGGCGTCGAGCAGCCGCGCATATTGGGTGGTGGAGACCCGGAACGCGACTTCCAGCGCGTTTGCGTCAATCAGAGTGGCCAGCCGTTCATTCATCGAGACCAGTCCGCCCTGCACAATGGTCACCTCTGACAGGGTGCCGCTGAAATCTGCACGGATCACCGTGTCATCGAGATCTTTCTGGGCCTCGGCCAAGAGGATGGAGGTGCGCTCAAACCGGGTTTTGGCCTGATCCACACGCGCCTCTGCCTGCGCCACAGCACGGCGGTTGGACAGCACAGCCTGCTGCGCCGAAGCCTGCGCGAGCTCTGCGGTTTCCACCGCAGCAGCGGTGCCCACGCCGCGCTCCTGCAGATCCACCTGACGGTCATAAGCTGTCTGGCGCAACGCGTATTGCGCCTCGGCCGCGCTCAGCTCATCCCGTGCGAGCGCCAAAGTGCGATCCGCATCGCGCCGCTCGGCCTCTGCATCCAGTACATCATTGGCCACACGATCGAGCCCATAGCGTGCTTTGGTGGGGTCGACCTGAACCAGCATTTCACCAGCCGTGACCCGCGCGCCATCTTCAAAGTTTTCAGAGAGATGCACGACGGTTCCGGCGGCAGCAGCGCGCACTTCGAGCGAGCGGCGGCTCTGCACCTCGCCAAAGGCGACAAGCTCCGGCGTTTCCGCCCCCGGCTCGGCGCGTTTGACGTTGACCGTAAAGATACGCTCACGCGCCGGTGGGCCTTTGGCATCCTGAGAGAGCCGCTCTTCGACCGCGCCGCGCACCAGATGGCCCGCGTAGAGCAAAAATCCAGCGGTCACCGAGAGCAGAAAAAGCCCGGTCAAACTTTGCCGCAAAAATCTCATATGCTGCGCCTCCGTGCGTGGCTTAACCCCATGATGCGCCTGATCCGGGAAGATTCCAAGACGACGCATGGTTGATACGGACGCCCGTCAGGTTTCCGTCACTTTAATTTACGCTTTGCCGATAAATGTGATGGGCCGTGAAGGCGCGCACTCACTTGCGGCGCTGATGCTCATCCAGACGCGGCATGATTTCGACGAAATTGCAGGGGCGGTGCCGGTAGTCGAGCTGATAGGCGAGGATGTCATCCCAGGCGTCTTTGCAGGCCCCGGGGCTGCCGGGCAGCGCAAAGAGATAGGTGCCCTGCGCAACGCCGCCGGTGGCGCGGCTCTGCACGGCACTGGTGCCGATCTTTTGCATGGAAACCATGGTGAACACCGTGCCAAAGGCATCAATTTCCTTCTCATAGACATCGCGGTGCGCCTCTACCGTGACATCGCGCCCGGTGAGACCGGTGCCGCCGGTGGAAATCACCACATCAATGGCTTCGTCTGCGCACCATGCGCGCAGCTGATCGGCGATCTCTGCCCGTTCGTCGCGGATGATCTTGCGATCAGCGAGCACATGCCCTGCCGCCTCAAGCCGCCCGACCAGCACGTCGCCGGAGCGGTCTTCTTCAAGGGCGCGGGTGTCGCTTACGGTTAGCACGGCAATGCGCACGGGAATGAAGTCTTTGCTTTCGTCAATGCGGCCCATGAGCGGCTCCTAGTTTTGCGGGGTGACGTCCAGCCATGTGCCGGTGGGGCCAAGGTTCATGACGCGGGTGTCACCAACCATAGCGCTCTTTCCCCAGCAGTCGTGAATATGGCCACAGACCACAAGCGGCGGTGCGATGCGTTTGATGGTGTCAAGCACGGCGGTGGAGCCAAGCGACATGCCATTTGAGGCAACATCCACCACGCCTTTGGGTGGGGAATGGCTGATCAGAATGTCGGCGGCCTCACATTTGGCAAGCATCCCGGCCGCAGTGGCCTCATCAAGATCACAGGACCAATCGGTGAATGGCGTGACCGGCACGGCGTAGCCCAGTCCAAAAAGCTTAAACCCCTCAAACTCATGGGCCTCGCCGTGCAATACAATCGCGTTGGCCGGTGCGGCAGCGCGCAGCTCAGCTTCGCTTTCGTTGTTGCCCGGTACCATCACCATGGGGGCCGAGATGCCCTCGATCAGCGCAAGCGCGCCTTCCAGGTCCTGTCGGTGGTTGGTAAAATCCCCAGCGGCGATCACCAGATCGGCCTCTTTGCTGGCGGCAACCAAGCGGTCGGCCTGCACCCGCGACCGGTGCAGATCGGAGAAAGCAAGTATTCTCACGACATATCCTCCAGCTTGGCCTTCAGGCTCAAGAGATCCGCCCAGGCCTCGCGTTTGGCGTGGGGCTGGCGCAGCAGATAGGCGGGGTGGAACATCGGCATGACCGGCTTGTTAAAAGCCTCCTGCCAGTTGCCGCGCAGGCGGGTGATGCCGCGTCGGCCCAGCACCGCCGCACAGGAGATGTTGCCCATCAGCACAATGACCTCAGGCGCAACGATCTCCACATGGCGCTCCAGAAACGGGCGCAACATGGCGATCTCTTCGGGTTTGGGGTCGCGGTTTTGCGGCGGGCGCCACGGCAGCACGTTGGTGATGTAGACCGCATCTTTGGACAAAGGCACATCCCGCCCCATGTCGATGGCGGCGAGCATACGATCAAGCAGCTGACCGGCGCGGCCCACAAAGGGTTTGCCTTCGCGGTCTTCGTCCCGCCCCGGCGCTTCGCCGATGATCATCACCCGCGCGGCGGGATTGCCATCGGAAAACACCAGATTGCGCGCGCCGCGTTTTAACTGACAATGCTCAAAGGCGGCCATGGCGGCCTGCAGCTCCTCCAAGCTTTTTGCGGCTTTGGCGGCGACCTGCGCCTCGGCAACCGGATCAATCTGTGGCACGGGCTGAAGCGGCATCGGCTGCGCAGGCTGTCCGGCCTTTTTCTTCGCCTTGGGCGCCTCTTTGGGGGCCTCATAGCGGTTGAACGGCGCATCCAGAATCGCCTCTGTGGCCCCCAGTTCCACCTGCCATTCCAGCAGGGCACGCGCCGTGTGATAATCCAGTGCGGAGGGGTCCAAAGTCGATTCCATGGCCACAGACTATCCCTATGGCCGACCAGACAAAAGGGCGCATCACACCGCATGCTTGCCCCGCCCCTCCGGGCTACCTATAAGCGGGCCAATATCGGCATAAGGAGCAGACCATGCGCTTTGACCACAAGCACCTTCTGGGGATCGAGCCGCTACGGCCCGAGGAAATCACCACCGTGCTGGATCTGGCCGATCAATATGTCGATCTGAACCGCCGCGCCCACAAACATTCCGATGCGCTCAAGGGCCTCACACAGGTCAATATGTTCTTTGAGAACTCCACCCGCACGCAGGCGAGCTTTGAGCTGGCCGGCAAACGGCTGGGCGCGGATGTGATGAATATGGCGATGCAGGCGAGCTCGATCAAAAAGGGCGAAACCCTGATCGACACGGCCATGACGCTCAACGCCATGCATCCCGATCTGCTGGTGGTGCGCCATCCGCATTCCGGCGCGGTGGACCTGCTGGCGCAGAAAGTGAACTGCGCGGTGCTGAACGCCGGGGACGGCAAACATGAACACCCGACACAGGCGCTTTTGGATGCGCTGACCATCCGCCGCGCCAAGGGCCGTCTGCACCGTCTCAACATTGCGATCTGCGGGGATGTGGCGCATTCGCGCGTCGCGCGTTCCAACCTGATCCTGCTGGGGAAGATGGAGAACCGTGTGCGGCTGATCGGGCCGCCCACATTGGTGCCGGGCAACTTTGCCGAATTTGGTGCCGAAATCTATGAGGACATGGAAGAAGGCCTCAAGGATGTGGACGTGGTGATGATGCTGCGCCTTCAGAAAGAGCGTATGGACGGCGGCTTTATCCCTTCCGAGCGCGAATATTATCACCGCTACGGGCTGGATGCCGCGAAGCTCGCGCACGCCAAAGACGACGCCATTGTGATGCACCCCGGCCCGATGAACCGGGGCGTCGAAATTGACGGCGAGATCGCCGATGACATCAACCGCTCCGTTATTCAGGAGCAGGTGGAGATGGGCGTGGCGGTGCGCATGGCGGCGATGGATCTGCTTGCACGCAACCTGCGGGCAAATCAACCTGCAGAAGCGGAGGTTTAAGCCTATGGAAGATCCCAAAGATCCGCGCATGTCCGGCCGCGTCGCCATGGTGGCGCTTCTGGTGATGTTTGCCTTTGTCGGCCTCATGATCTGGATCGGAGGTTAAGCGCGGTGCGGGTGTCTGACTCCGAACGCGGGCTGGTGCGGCTCTTTGCCGTCGACCTGTCGCCGGAGCAGATTCCGGGCTTTCGCGATATGCCCGAAGATACGGAGGACAGCGCGGATTGGCCGGTTGCCAAAGCGCTGGGCGCAAGCACGCTGGACCCCGATTTTGTCGAGCTGTTTGATCTGCGTGATCTCGATGATCTCGGACTGACAGGCTATATGGTCGAAGGCCTTGGGATCGCCGCAGCCGATGTGAAAGAGGACGCGGCGCGGCTGTCGAGCCAGAAGGGCTGGATGCTGGTGGTGCTGTCCTCGGCGTTTGAGGGCACTGCGCAAACCCTCTCCCCCAGATCTCCGCTGCGCTGGATCGGCACCTATAAGGAAGAAACCGCGCCGGTGCAGTTTGCCCCTCTGCCGGACAAATCCGCAAAAGGTGCACCGCTGCCGCCGGAGGTCGCCCCGGAGCCCGTCCCTGCCCCGCGCAGCCCTTACCTCACACTGCTGGTTGCGCTTTTTGCTTTGCCGCTTGGCGCGGCACTGCTTGGTTTTCTCATATTATGGATGATCGGATGAACACGCATCTGACCCCCAATGCAGAGCTGCTTGACGCCGAAAGCGTGCAGCAGAGTTTTTCTGCGGATCGCGCGACCTATATCCGCGCCAACACATGGCTTGCAGCCGCAGCGATGTTCGGCGGCATGGTCGTGCTTTGGCTGCTGGGCAACCCCTATGTCTGGACCGGCGCTGTGGGGGGCTTGGGCGCGATTGTGGTGCGCGGCGCTTATCTGATGTCTGATGAGCTGGCGATGCGTTGGGACCTGACAAATCAGCGCCTTCTGGGCCCCGGCGGCCGGATGATCGCGCTGGAAAACATCGATAAAATCAACAAAATGGGCAGCTTCGTGCAGGTTGTGACCCAGAGTGGCGACAAACATCTGATCAAGTATCAGCTGGACCCAGAGGCCACGGTGGCCGCCCTGAAACGCCAAAGCGGCGCCCTTTAAGGAGAGCAGAGATGACCACGCTTTTCACCAACGCCCGCCTGATCAACCCGGCGGAGGGCACGGATGCCCCCGGCTGGCTGCTGGTTGCAGATGGCAAGATCGCAGGCTTTGGCACCGACACGCCGCCCGCAGCGGAAGAGACCATTGATTGCGGCGGGCTGTGCCTTGCGCCGGGGATTGTCGACATTGGTGTGAAGGTCTGTGAGCCCGGCGAGCGCCACAAGGAAAGCTACAAATCCGCAGGTCTGGCGGCGGCGGCGGGTGGTGTGACCACCATGGTCACGCGCCCTGACACGCTCCCTGCGATTGACACGCCGGAGACGCTGGAATTTGTCGCGCGCCGCGCCAATGAAGCCGCACCGGTCAATGTGTTGCCTATGGCCGCGCTGACCAAGGGGCGCGAGGGTCGCGAGATGACCGAGATCGGCTTTCTGATGGACGCGGGCGCGGTGGCCTTCACCGATTGTGACCATGTGGTGCGCGACACCAAAGTGCTGTCCCGTGCGCTGACCTATGCGCGCTCTTGCGGTGCGCTGGTGATTGCCCACCCGCAGGAGCCTGTGCTGTCCAAAGGCGCCGCGGCAACCGCGGGCAAATTTGCGGCGCTGCGCGGGCTGCCTTCGGTCTCGCCCATGGCGGAGCGTATGGGGCTGGATCGCGACATCGCGTTGGTGGAGATGACCGGCGCACGCTATCACGCGGACCAGATCACCACCGCGCGCGCTCTGCCCGCGCTGGAACGCGCCAAAAACAACGGCTTGGACGTGACGGCGGGCACCTCGATCCACCATCTGACGCTGAATGAGCTGGATGTGGCGGACTACCGCACGTTCTTTAAGATCAAGCCGCCGTTGCGGGCAGAAGAAGACCGTCTGGCGCTGATTGCGGCGGTAAAATCCGGACTGATCGACGTGATCAGCTCCATGCACACCCCGCAGGATGAGGAAAGCAAACGCCTGCCATTTGAGGAGGCCGCGTCCGGCGCGGTGGCACTGGAGACTCTGCTGCCAGCGGCGATGCGGCTTTATCACAATGGCGATCTGACCCTGCCCGAGCTGTTCCGCGCGCTGGCGCTGAACCCGGCGCAGCGTTTGGGGCTTGCAAGCGGTCAGATGGACGAAGGCGCGCCTGCTGATCTGGTGCTGTTTGACCCGGATGCGCCCTTTGTGCTCGACCGGTTCAAGCTGCGCTCCAAATCCAAGAACACCCCGTTTGACGGCGCCCGCATGCAGGGTAAGGTGCAGGCAACTTACGTGGCCGGTGAGGCCGTATACCGGAGAGACTGATGCCCATTTTGGAAACCGCGCCCGCCGCCCTGCTTCTCTGGGCCGCGATTGGCTATCTTTTGGGCTCGATCCCCTTTGGCATGGTGCTGGCCCGCGTGATGGGGCTGGGCAATCTGCGCAACATCGGCTCCGGCAACATCGGCGCGACCAATGTGCTGCGCACAGGCTCCAAGAAAGCCGCCGCGCTGACCTTGCTGCTGGATGGCGGCAAAGGCGCGGTGGCCGTGCTGATCGCGCGCGCCATGGCAGGCGAGGACGCCGCACAATTGGCCGGGCTGATGGCGTTTCTAGGCCATTGCTATCCGGTGTGGCTGAAATTCAAAGGTGGCAAAGGCGTAGCGACCTTCCTTGGCCTAATCCTTGCGCTGGCATGGCCCGTGGGCATCGCCTGCTGTCTGACATGGCTTGTGACGGCTGCGATCTCTCGCATCTCGTCGCTGTCAGCGCTTGTGGCCGCCTGCGCGAGTGCCATCTGGATGTTTGTTCTGGGCTACGGCAGCGCAGTGTTTTTGTCGCTGGCGCTTGCCACAATTGTAATGTGGCGGCACCGCGAGAATATTGAGCGCCTGCGCGCGGGCGAAGAGCCTAAGATTGGGGCGAAGTGAGCGTGCTTTCCAGCTTCGCAGGTATCCTCACCCCGCCTTCCACCATCACCTGGTTCCGGCCAGAGTTTTTCGCCATATAGAGCAGCTCATCCGCGCGCTTGAGTAGGGCCGCGGCGGCGCTGGACTGATCCCAAATCTCGGTCAGCCCGATGCTCACCGTTAAGCGGATTTTGTTGGCGTCAGCTACAATTTCGCTGGATTGGATGGTGGATCGCAACCGCTCGCAGGCCGCATATGCGCCGATCAAATCGGTGTCGGGAAAGACCAGCGCAAATTCCTCGCCGCCCAGTCTGCCAACAAGGTCAATCGTGCGAAATTCGCGTATCAGCATCCTTGAGAGCTGTTGCAGGGTCTTATCCCCTGCATCGTGACCATAGGTATCATTTATCCGCTTAAAATGATCGACATCGAGCATGGCCACCGACATGGGCAGACCTTGTTTCCGAGCCGTATCAAATTGGGTTTCAAGTGTTTTCAGAAACGGTCGACGGTTGGAAACTTGGGTCAGCGGGTCCGTATTCGCCTCGATCTGAAGCAGCTCATAGGCTTTGGTCAGCTCTCGAATACTCAGAATGCCGACAAGCTTCTCATCCTCAAGCACGGGAATGTGCCGGATCGCATTTTCATTCATGAGGTGCAGCAGATAGCTCACCTCGTCCTCCGGGCCGCAAGAAATCACGGAACAGGTCATGACGTCTGAAACCAAAGCCTCTGCGGCGTTGGGATCGCAACTTGCCACCACAGGCAGGAGATCCCTTTCCGAGACAATCCCGACCATTGTGTTGGCTTCATCCGTCACGACCAATGCGCCAAGTTTGAGATCGATCAGAACACGGGCGGCCTGCCGAAGCGTCGAATGAGGTCGAATGCCTTCGACCTTGTTCGTGTCCTTCGATTTCAATAACTGAGACACTCTCACGCTACAGCCTCCCTCTATAACGGCTTGTAGGGTACGAGCATTAGATCAGCAGAAGTTAAAAGGTTCTTTCTAAATATATTTTTGAACGTAAAATTTAGCTCAACTATCAATGAGTTGAGACTCAAGCGTGTGTTTTGTTCGGGACTGCGGCAGCCTGTGGAATGGGGAAGAGCCTGAGATTTGGGTGAAGTGAGGGGCCCGTTGAACGCGCTCCTTCGGCTATGAGTCCGCGTGTACGCTTTCACAAATTCAAACTTTACACCGACTTAGATCAGTCAGATCATAACACAGCCTACATCTTACTATCTGGCATGTTTTAGTTCGGAGAAGGCATAAACCATGGTCCAGCAAGCTGCCCACGAACCTCTTTCGGACGAAACCGTATCCGAAATTTTGGATGGCGCGAAAGAAAACCTCGAGTATTTACAAGCTCATGCCTCGCTCATTCGGCTTCACCATAAGGAAGACAAGACAGAAACCGACAGAAGAGAAATTGATTATGCATGGGTTGTCATCATGAATTACTTTACCCGCACGCTAATCGCAAACGGTCATCCATATTCGAACCTAAGGCAACTCAGAGACGCGGTTCATAAGATGATAAATTAGATGGCAGCTCCGTTCACAAGGAAGCCACCACCATCTTCCCCCTACTCCGCCGCCTCTCTGCGTTCTTCTTCCTCGGCCTGCGGGCGCATGGTGGCGATCAGTTCAGCGACCTTGATGCCGAACTTGCGCATCTCTGAACGGTTCATGATCACGCCGCTCTCGGTCATGTAAAGCCAGTCCGTCACGTTCAGGCTGTGACCGCCCGCTTCCTCGGTGAGCACGATGGTGTAGTCCATGCGGATGGTGGCGCCGGAGACCTTGCCTTTGGCCACGCCAATGATGTCATCAGCGGTGGCGGTGAAGGTGGTGTCGTCCACGATTGTGAGGTTCCACTGGCGGTTTTGTTGTTTGCCGTTGGAGTAGGTGAAGGCTTCTTTCAGGGTGCCGGTGTCGCCGTCCCAGCTGCCTTCCATACGGGCCACAAAGCTGTTGGCCACACGCCCGTTAGGGCCGTAGATCAGCCCTTCTGACAGGATGGGGCCGTTCAGATGCTCTTTGAGCGAGATGAAAGGGCCGAGTTCGGCATAGTCAGAAGGCTCTTGGGAGCGGAAGCTGAACAGGCGGCCTTTGAGGTAGACCACGCCAAGGGTCAGCCCCAACGCCAAAATCAACAATACAGTCAGTAGTTTCATCACTCTGCCTCCTCGGCAGGAAGGGCCAGCACCATCGCCAGCGCCACAAGTTTCAACACACAGGGCACCACCGCATATGCGATGTTGAGCGCGTTCAGGGCCTCAGGCGTGTTGGTCTCTCCGGGCACAAACCCGTTGGTCTGCAGCGCTGGCAAAACCAGAAACGCCGCGAGAGCCAGTGCCAGTTTTCCGGCAAAAGACCATATTCCGAAGGCCAAAGACGCGCTCAGACGTGCCTTTGTGAGAGATACGGAGAAGAGCGCCGGAAGGATCACCATATCCGCACCCAATGCCGCGCCGGAGGCCACACAGATGAGGGCAAAGCCCACCAGATGGCCTGCCGATAGAAAGGCTGCCCCGACAAAGCCGCCGATGGCCAGTGGCATGGCGATCAGCAGCGTTTTGCGCCCGCCCAGATGCCCTGCAACTCGCGCCCAAAGCGGCACGCTGAGCCCGGCGCTGAGGAAGAAGAGCACCAAGAGCGGCCCGGCGGCATTGGCGAGCTGCAGGCGGTCTTCCACAAAGAACAGAAAGAGCGTTGAGGTGATGGCAACCGGCAGGCTGTTGACCAGCGCGAGCAGGATCAGGCGGGTGGCACCAGCCTGCGTGAGATCCGCCAGTGAAAAGCGCGCGCCTTGGATCACGGGGCGTTGCCAGATCGGCCGCGTGAGCACCCCGACCAGCAGCGCAGCCGCCCCCAATGTCAGACCAAAGGCCCCGTAGCCAGAACCGGTCGCGCCCATGGCGACCAAAAGCGTGGGCAGCAGCGCGGCCATGATCACGCCCGCGAGCATCCCGGCCTCCCGCCATGCAGCCAAGCGCATCAGTTCCGGCGGTGCCGGCCTAAGTGCGAGGGTGGCGCTGCGCCCGTAGAGAAGGATCATACCAAGGCTATAGGCTGAAAACAGCAACACCAAGACCGCCGCAAGTGCGCCCATACCGCCTTGCACCAGCGCCTCTGCGCGGGTGAACAGCAACGGGAAGCCGACGGCCAGCCCGCCGACAGCCAGCAGCGCAAAGCCAAGTTGAAACCGTGGGAAGCGGTCTATGGCCCAGCCAATCAGCGGGTCCTGTACCAGATCGACCAAACGGATCGCCAGCAGAAGCCCCCCCAGCGTGGCGAGCCCAATGCCAAGTTCAACCGAAGCATAGCGCGGCAAATGGATATAGAGCGGAATGCCTGCGGCGGCCAAGATCAGCGCATAAAGACTGACGCGCGGATAGAGGCCGCGCGTTTGCTCTATGACCGCCGCTTCAGACATTGATCTTTATGCGCTGTCACGCAGCAAAACGGCATTGGCGGCGCGTTCGGCCTCACCAACCTGCGCTGCCGCTGTACCGGCGTTTTGCACGGCCTCCTGCTGGGCGCTCAGTTGAGCCACCACACGCATGGCGCTGTCGATACCGTCCTCATGGAAGCCATGGCGGTTGTAAGCCCCTGCAAACCAGGTGCGGTTGTGGCCTTGCAGTTCGCGGATCTCGCGTTGAGCCACAAGAGCAGCTTTGTCAAACACCGGATGCGCAAAGCTCACGTCGTCATAGATGGCGTCCTCTGCGATCTCCTGCGTCGGGTTGAGCGTCACAAACAGCGGATCTTTGGTGTCAATGTTTTGCAGCCGGTTCATCCAGTAGGTCACGCCAATCGCCCCGTTCTGAGAGCGGTAGGCCCAGCTTGACCAGCACTTGCGGTTCTTTGGCATCAGCGCCGGATCGCGGTGCAGCACGGCGCGGTTGGGCTGATAGCGGATTGCGCTGAGCGCCTTGCGCTCGGCAGCGGTGGCGTCTTTGCCAAGAATGCGCAGCGCCTGATCAGAGTGGCAGGCCAGAATGATCTCATCAAAACTCTGCGCTTCACTGCCGGCTGCTTTGAGCGTTACGCCCGGCACTCCGCGCTCGGCGTTCAGCCCGCGGCTCACATGTTCCACGGGGGCATTCAGGCGAATGGTGCAACCGCGTGTGACCAGCGCGGCCTCCAGCCGTTTGACATATTCGATACTGCCGCCATCCACAGTGTACCACTGGTGCTGTTTGTTGCCCGCCAGCAGCGCGTGGTTCTTGAAGAACTGCACCAGCGAGCGCGCCGGGAACTGATCCACTTCGGCAATCGGTGTGGACCAGATCGCGCCGCACATGGGCATGAGGTAATACTCGCGGAACCACTGTCCCAGCTTCAGCTCATCCACAAGCTCGCCGATGGTTTTGTCGTCATCCTGCGCGGCGGCCTCTGCATGTTTGCCAAAGCGCAGAATGTCCGCGATCATTCCGTAAAACTTGGGCCGCAGCAGGTTGCGCTTCTGCGCGGCAATCGCCCCCAAGGAGTTCAGGCCATACTCCAGCCAGCCATTGTCGATGCTGGCCCCAAAACTCATTTCGCTTTTGGCAACCGGCACGTTGAGCTCGTCAAACAGGCGGGTCAAATGAGGATAGGTGGCGTAGTTGAACACAATGAACCCTGTGTCCACCGGCTGATCACCGTTCAGCCCCGCGAGCACCGTGCGGGCATGGCCGCCCAGACGCCCTTCAGCTTCAAAAATGGTGACATCATGCTGCTCCGACAAAGCATAGGCCGCAGAGAGGCCTGAGATACCGGCCCCGACAATGGCAATCTTGCGGCGTGCATTCATCGACTGATCGAACATGAAACCCTCATTTATTGATCGTTTGAAAGCAGATACGCGGCGAACTAAACCTTGGTTCACTCTCAATGACATGCAAAACTCGCTCAACAGCGCGGGCGCTTTAAAAGGTCAGAAAACCCTGACCTGTGTGATCTGTGACGCAGACAAAAGCGTAAAGGGACCATGACGATAGAGCACATACAGGGCCACACCACACACGCCCGCAGAGGACAGCTGAAAAACGCCTTTCGCTATGGCGTGGATTTTGTCCTGACTGACCTTTCCGAGAGCCGCAGGCCCGCCCTCCTGTCGCGCAACCGCTTTAACCTCTGGTCGATCTGGGATCGCCACCACGGGGGCACACGCGGCGCGGGTGATGGGGTCGAGTGGTTCAAACATGTGCTACGCGACCGTGGCTTTCCGGTGGAGAACGCGCGGCTGGTGCTGCTCACGCAGCCAAGCTTTCTGTGGTTTCACTTCAATCCGGTCAGCTTCTGGATTGCGTTGATCGACGATCAGCCCTGCGCCTTCGTGGCAGAGGTGAACAACACCTTTGGTGACCGGCACTGCTATTTCTGTGCCCATGAGGATTTTCGACCGATAGCGGCCTCAGACCAGATGCATGCCCAGAAACTCATGCATGTGTCCCCGTTTCAGAAAGTCGAAGGCGGGTATCGCTTCAATTTCGGGTTCAGTGCGGACGCGCTGAACATCCGCATTGCCTATGAAAACGGGGATCAGGGTGTGATTGCCACGCTCTTTGGTCCGCGCAAACCCGCAAGCAACGCAAGCCTGCTTTGGGCGGCTGTGCGTCGACCCCTTGGTGCGGCGCGGGTGGTGGCTCTGATCCATTGGCAGGCGGCGATTTTGTGGGCAAAACGCGCACCGTTCCTGAGGAAACAGCCTGCGCCCGAAGCCCTCTTGTCTGACAATATACCCGCCCCGGCGCAGAACCAATGAGCGTGTTTTCCGGCAAAACTTTCTGGCTCATCGGGGCCAGTGAAGGCTTGGGCCGCGCATTGGCTGAGAAGCTGAGCGGCGAAGGCGCGCATTTGATTGTGTCGGCGCGCAATGGCGAACGGCTTGCCTCGCTGGCGGCAAAGCTGCCCAATACGCGGGTGCTGATGCTTGATGTGACGGATGGCAAGGCGGTGAAGGCGGCCGCCAAATCCGTGGGTGAGATTCACGGGGTGATCTATAACGCAGGTGCCTATGAGCCGATGGCGGCCACCCAATGGGAGGCTGACAGCGCGCTGACCGTGGCCGATGTCAACTTCATGGGCGCGATGCGCGTCTTGGGCGCGCTTATGCCCGGTTTCACCGCGCGGGGCGCGGGCGACATCACGCTTGTCGGCTCTCTTGCGGGCTATCGCGGCCTGCCCAATGCCATCGGCTACGGGGCCAGTAAAGCCGCGCTGGTGAGCCTTGCGGAAACCATGCGCCACGATCTCAAAGGCACTGGTATCACGGTGCGATTGGTCAATCCGGGCTTCATCAAGACACGTCTGACCGACAAAAACGCCTTCAAGATGCCCATGCTCATGACGCCGGATGTGGCTGCAGATCATATCTTGCGGGCGATGACATCGCGCCGCTTCCGCACCGATTTTCCAAGGCCTTTTTCCTGGGTGATCCGCTTGCTGCAATATCTGCCGGATTGGCTGATTTATCGCGGAAAGTGAAGTGCATTGTAAATGTTATAACATACCATTAGATGTGCAGCCGTCAGCTATCTGAAGGCCCGTCATGACCGATTCACGCCTACCTGTTACCCTGCTCACCGGATTTTTAGGCGCAGGGAAATCCACCCTACTCAATAAAATTCTATCTCAGACTGGCAAAGAGAAAATTGCCGTGATTGTGAACGAGTTCGGGGAAGTTGGGTTGGATCACGATCTGATCGAAGCCACCGACGAAGAGGTGGTGCTTCTATCGTCTGGTTGTCTGTGCTGCTCCATGCGCGATGATCTTTCCAAAACCCTTGCAGATCTGATAGAGCGCCGCACGCGTGGGACTTTGGAATTTGACCGTGTGGTGATTGAAACCACCGGGCTGGCGGACCCTGCACCGATACGACAAACCTTGTTGCGGGATTACTACCTTGCCCGGGCGACGCGAATGGACGGCGTTGTCACGATGGTGGATGCAAGCAATGGGAAGGCGACACTGGACGCCCAATTTGAAGCGGTATCACAGGCCGCAACCGCCGACCTTCTCCTGATATCCAAGACAGATATTGCCACCCCCAAGGCAACCTCGGCTTTGCGCCGTCGTTTGGAAAAGCTCAATCCCACAGCGGAGATCCTGAATGTCGCTGAGGCGGTGGAAGATCCGAAGCGGCTTTGGGGCCTGTCTGCGCTGCGCCGGAATGCTGATGCCACTCAAGCGCTCAATTGGCTGACACGTGCGCCATCTGCGGCCGCGCCATCTGATCCGCTCGTCAATCTTTCAGGCTTTGCGCCAACCAAGCTGGTGCGCAAGTTCTCTCCGCATGATGCGCGCATTGAGTCGGCTTCTATTACGCTGGAGACTCCACTGGAAGACACGATTTTTGATCACTGGCTGGACACACTGGTGGCGCTGAAGGGACCAGACCTTTTACGAGTAAAAGGCATCGTCTTTCTCAAAGGGCTCAAAACACCTTTTGTCTTTCATGGTGTGCAGCACATCTTTGATCGTCCGGAGTCACTCAACAACTGGCCAGACGGCGACACCACCTCGCGCATCGTTGTGATTGCACGGGACATGACCAATCCCGAATTGCAGCGCAGTCTCGATATGCTGCGCGCAACGGCAGCGCCGAAACAAAAGGAGGTCTTTCCGGGTTGGAAAGACCTAGAGGTGCGAAGTCAAAACTAGATTGCTCAAATCCGGAAAATCGGCTGCAACATGCGCGGTACGAAGGCGTTGAATTTCAGCCTGGCATCCGTCGCGGCAAGGCAGATGCAGGCATCCCCTGCTCCGGCGATCGGCGTATGCTCCAGCGTTTCATCAGCAACTTCCACATCGCCAACCCCGAAGAAGCCGGTCTCATCAGTGAAGCTGCCTTGCAGCACCAGTGTCAGCTCCAACCCGTTGTGGCCGTGATCGGGTACCGCCTGTCCCGGCGGAATATAGAGCAGACGCACGCTGCCGTGCTTGTCTTCGGCGAGAATATCCTGGCGCACACCCATGCCAAGTTTCTTCCACCGAGGTTCACGCCCATTGAGCGCCTCAACAACAGGGCCCGGATAGGGGCCGCTGCGCGCATAGACCGGGGCCTCTGGAATAGGATCATCCAGAAGGCTCAGAAGGTCGGCTTTCATGGAGGCTGACACGGCGACCGCGCCGCTGTCTTCGACCACAACACCGCCCACAGCTTCATGGGCCTCGACCACAGCACGGCATTCCGCGCAGATCGAAATATGGGTGGCCACAACAAGGGAGAAGGCGTGCGGCAGGTTGCCCGCCGCGTAAGCCGCCAACATGGGCTCTGGGATATGATGGCTGATGGCTGTCATTCACTCAGGTCTTTCAATTCGTGTCTCAGACGCTGCAATCCGAGGCGGATGCGCGATTTGATAGTACCAAGCGGCAAGCCCGTTTTTGTGCTGATCTCCTGATGGGTCAGCTCCCCAAGATAGGCCTGCTCAATCACCTCCCGCTGTTCAGGCCGCAGCTTTTGCAAAGCGGCCCGCAGCTGTCCCGTTTCTTGCTCGATGGCCAGGATCTGACTGGCATCCGGCTCCGCATCAGGTTCTTCCTTCAGCGCCTCCGGCATCGGGCGGTTTTCTTTGCGCGCCACGTCGATCTGACGGTTGCGCACGATCTGATAGACCCAAGCGGACACCTGAGCACGATGCGGATCAAACATATGGGCCTTGCGCCACAACGTCAGCATCACATCCTGCACAATCTCTTCGGCCTGCGCCGCAGAGGTGCCATTGCGCATCACAAAGCCCTTCAAACGTGGGGCAAAGTGATCAAACAGCCGCGAGAATGCGGCTTTGTCGCGGTGATCGCGCACGGCGATCATCCACTGAGTCTCTTGTGAGGGCTCCGCTCTGGCTTGCGTCACGCGCTGCCTTTCCTTTGGTCGCGTTATCGGGGCTTTCGCCCGATCGCGGGAAATATCAAGTGTTGCACTCACCATATCCCCAATACGCGGGGGCTTAAAAGACGGATCACCCCCGTGGTGGATTTTTTCTGGCGTCTTTTCAGCGCGATGCTTCAGATATGGCCGGTTTCTTCCAGAACGCGGCGCGCCACGCGGAAACACTCCAGCGATTGCGGCACACCGCAATAGATCCCGATCACATGGATTATGGAGCGCACCTCCTCTGCCGTCACGCCATTGGTAAGCGCGCCGCGCAGATGAATTTCCCATTCGGTCATTTTGCCAAGGGCCGCGATCATCGACAGGTTCATCATCGAGCGGGTCTTGGCGTCAATGGTGTCATCGCCCCAGCCAAAGCCCCAGCACCACGCGGTCATGGCCTCCTGAAACGGGCGGTTGAAATCATCTGCTCCGTCCAGCGTCTTTTCCACATACTCGGCCCCCAGCGTCGCCTTGCGCGCGGCCAGACCTTTTTCAAACATCTCTTTGTCCAAACTCATCCTCTGCCCTTTCCTCCAAATTTCCCGCGAAAATGCGCGGCACCTCTTGAATAGCGAGCGACAGGCGAATTTCCCAAACGCTTTGTGGCGTTGAGGGGGAACCACGGGGTTTCCCTCGTAAATCCGAGAGATTATGCTACTAATTTACTGACGTAACGCCGATATGATTGGTCAAACCCATGGAAAAACGCCCTATCGTCTCCTCCCGTCACCTCGCTGAGGGGGATGGCTGGGAAGCCTCAGAGGTCGAGTACGGGATGATCATCGCCTACAACGCGTTTTCGCGCTGGATGACCAGGTGCATGGCGGCGGCGGGACATCCTGAGATGACGCCGCTGGAGATCCTGGCGCTGCATAATGTCAATCACCGCGACAAGGACAAGCGGCTCACAGACATCTGTTTTCTGCTCAATATCGAGGACAGCCATACGGTCAATTATGCGCTGAAGAAGCTGCTGAAGCTTGGGCTGATCCAATCGGAGAAACGCGGCAAAGAGGTGTTTTATAGCACATCGGCGGAAGGCAAGGACGTCTGTGAAGCTTACCGTGTGGTGCGCAATCGGTGCTTTATCGATGGGCTGCCACGATTGGATATCTCCGGCGAGGAGATGCGCGAGATTGCGGCCTCTCTGCGGTCGCTGTCTGGGCAGTATGATCAGGCCAGCCGGGCGGCTGCCTCGCTTTGATTGAGCGAAGCGGCCGAAGGTTTAGCGGCTCATCAGCTCAGGCAGGTAGGTCACGATTTGTGGGAAGACACAGATCAGCAGGACGCCCAGCAGCAAAAGCAGGAAGAACGGGAAGGCCGCTTTGGCGATGCGCAGGATGTCGAGCCGGGTCATGCCTTGGATAACAAAGAGATTGAAGCCCACTGGCGGGGTGATCTGGCTCATCTCCACCACGATCACCAGATAGATGCCAAACCACAGCGGGTCGATGCCGACAGCGGAGATCATCGGCATGATGATCGAGGTGGTGAGCACCACCACGCTGATTCCATCCAGAAAACAGCCCAGAACAATGAAGAACAGTGTCAGCGCCACCAAAAGAGCGGGCACGGAGAGCTCCATCGCGCCAATCCAAGCCGCCAGATTGCGCGGCAGGCCGGTGAAGCCCATCGCCACGGAAAGATAGGCAGCGCCCAAAAGGATAAAGGCGATCATACAGCTGGTGCGGGTGGCAGACAGCAGCGCGTCCTTGAAGAGTTTCACGCTGAAGCTGCCGGAGGCCCAGGCAAGCACGGTGGCCAGCACCACGCCCAGCGCGGCCGCGTCTGTTGGCGAGGCAAGCCCCGTGTAGATCGAGCCGATCACGCCGATGATCAACAGGGCCACGGGGATGAGATTGCGCGAGGCGGCAAGCTTTTCACGCAGCGGGAAATCCCGCACTTCCTGGGGGATCAGCGCGGGGTTCATCCATGCGCGCACGGCAACATAGCCGGCAAAAAGCGCAATCAACATAAAGCCCGGCAGGATACCCGCCACGAACAGGCGTGCGATGGATTGCTCTGTCGCCACGCCGTAGACGATCAGGATGATGGAGGGCGGGATCAACAGGCCCAAGGTGGCGGAGCCTGCCAGCGTGCCGATGATCAGGCTTTCTGGATAGCCGCGTTTGGTGAGTTCGGGCACCGACATGCGGCCGATGGTGGCGGCAGTGGCGGCGCTTGAGCCCGAGACGGCGGCAAAGATCGCGCAGCCAAAGACGTTCACATGCAAAAGCCGCCCCGGCGCGCGGGTGAGCCACGGTGCGAGGCCGGAGAACATATCTTGACTCAACCTACTGCGCAGCAGGATCTCCCCCATCAGGATAAAGAGCGGCAAGGCGGTGAGCGCCCAGCTGTGGGAGTGCCCCCAAAGCGTGGTGGCAAGCACCAGCCCGGCGGGGGCGTTGGAAAAGGCGGTCATCGCCACCAGCGCGACCACGCCCAGCGCCATGGCCACCCAAAGCCCAGCAGCGAGGCACACCAGCATCAGCCCCAGAAGGACAGCGGCAATCATTGGATCGGCCATATTACATCTCCTCCGCGGCGTGCAGCACCGGCTTGCGGGTTGCCATGAGTTCCACCAAGGACTGCACCAGCGCAAGGAACAGCAGACCGATGCCAAAGGTCATCACGCCTTGAGGCAGATAGACCGGCACAGGAATGATACCGTTGGAGACATCCCCGTAGTGCAGGCTCTCCATCACCAGCGCGCCGCTGAAGTAGAGCGCATAGCCGACAAAACCGATGGCCACCAAAAGCGTGATCGCTTCGAGCGCGACAAGCGCGCGGCGGCCCATGCGCTGCACAAACAGCGTCACCCGGATGTGGCCGCCTGAGCGCAGGGTGTAGGCCATGGCCAGAAAGGTGGCGCCGGCCAGCATGAAACCCGCGAAATCCGCATAAGAGGGAATGGTGGAAGGCAAGACGCCGGGCATCACGCGGCCCATGCCGTTGAGTACAATCTGCGCGCTGACCAGAAGGCAGATCGCCAGTATCAGCATGGCGCTGAGATATCCGGCGGCCCGGTAAATTCCGTCCAAAGCTCTGCTCACGCCCTGCCCTCCTGTTTGGTCTGGTCTTGTTCGCCACATATGAAAACCGGCGATGACAGGCACCGCCGGTTCGCGATGGGGCTTACTTGCTGGAATAATCCGCCAGCGCTGCTTTGGCGGCGTCAGAGGCGTTTGCGTTCCAGTTTTCCAGCATCTTGGCACCAATACCCTGCAAGCCTTCGACCAGAGCCGGGCTTGGCTCATAGACGGTGATGCCATTGGCGGCGAGTTCGGCGGTTTTGGCGTCGGCCTCAGCGGCGGACATGTCCCAGCCGCGGGTTTCGGCGGTGTCTGCTGCGGCCAGAACAGCGGCCTGCACATCTGCATCCAGACGGTCAAACACGCGCTTGTTCACCACAACGATGTTTTTGGGCACCCAAGCGTTGATCGGGCTGTAGTGGCTGACAAAATCCCAGGCGGTGGAGTTCACCCCGGTGGAGGGCGAGGTGATCATCGCGGCTACCTGACCTGTGGTGAAGGCTTGCGGAATGTCGGACGCTTCAACCTGTACCGGCGCGGCACCGGCGAGGGTGGCAAACTCTTCCAGCGCGGCGTTGTAGGCTCGGAAGCGCAGACCGTTCAGATCCTCAACGGTGGCGATTTCGCCATTGGTATAGAGACCTTGCGCTGGCCATGGCACGGAAAAGAGCGGCATCAGCCCCTGCTCTGCCAGAAGCTCGGTTACAACCGGCTCTTGCGCTTCCCAAAGGGCGCGCGCGTCATCATAGCTGGTGGCGACAAATGGCTGGCTGTCCAGACCATAGGCCAGATCCTCATTGGACAGACGCGATAGGAAAAATTCCCCCAGCGGAACCTGACGCGAACGCACGGCGTTTTTGATTTCCGCGTGCGGGATCAGCGAGCCAGCAGAATGGATGGTGATGTCCAGCCCGCCATCAGTGGCGGCGCGCACATCATCGGCAAACTGCATGATGTTCTGTGTGTGGAATGTGCTGTCACCATATGGTGTTGGCATATCCCAGCCTTCGGCGTGGACCATTGTGGCACAGGCCATGGCGGCGGCGGCAAATGTGATATTGCGCATTGTTTTGGTGCTCCCTGTTTTTGCAGAACGTCGAATCTGACGCTCACATAACGTTGACAAATTGTCAGCGTTCTCATCATAAAGCAACAATAATTCGATTCTAGGAGAGACCGATGACCACAGAGCACGACAGCGCATGGCAATTCTGGGTCGACCGTGGCGGCACGTTTACCGACATCGTGGCGAAGGCGCCGGATGGCGGGCTAAAAACCCATAAGCTCTTGTCAGAAAACCCAGAAATCTACAAAGACGCGGCGGTGCATGGCATCCGCCAGCTGCTTGATCTGGCTGAAGGCGACGCGATTCCTAGAGGCGCGATCGATGCCGTAAAAATGGGCACAACGGTTGCAACCAACGCACTTTTGGAACGCAAGGGCGAGCGCACGGCACTCCTGATCACCAAGGGGCTGCACGATTTATTGCGGATTGGCTACCAGAACCGTCCGACTCTTTTTGATCTCAACATTGTGTTGCCTGAGCTGCTCTATGATGAGGTGATCGAGGTTGAAGAGCGGCTGGATGCGGATGGCAATGTGATCACCGCGCTAGATGCTGAAGCGGCGCGAAGTGCGCTGGAAGCGGCCCATGCGGCGGGGTTCCGGTCTGTGGCCATTGCGCTGATGCACAGCTATCGCTTCCCCGCACATGAAAAGACGCTGGGGGAGATTGCTGAGGAGATTGGCTTCTCGCAGATTTCGCTGAGCTATGAGACCAGCCCGCTGATCAAGCTGGTGGGACGTGGCGACACCGCTGTTGTAGATGCCTACCTCTCCCCCATCCTGCGCCGCTATGTGGATCAGGTGGCCACTGCGCTGGACACGGCCAAAGGCGGCTGTGAGCGGCTTTTGTTCATGCAATCCAATGGCGGATTGACCGATGCGCGGCTGTTTCAGGGGCGTGACGCAATCCTGTCTGGCCCGGCGGGCGGTGTTGTCGGCATGGTGCGCTCTGCGGCGGAGCTTGGATTTGACAAGCTGATCGGCTTTGACATGGGCGGCACGTCCACAGATGTCTGCCACTATGCCGGTGAATATGAGCGCTCCTTTGAGACCGAAGTGGCCGGGGTGCGGTTGCGCGCACCGATGATGTCGATCCACACGGTTGCGGCGGGCGGCGGCTCGATCCTGAGCTACCGTGATGGCCGTATGCAGGTGGGTCCGGAAAGCGCGGGCGCCAATCCGGGGCCTTGCGCCTATCGACGTGGCGGGCCGCTGACGGTGACAGACTGCAACGTGCTTTTGGGCAAGCTGCAGCCCGACCATTTCCCGCATGTCTTTGGTCCAAACGGCGATCAGCCGCTGGATGTGGACGCGGTGCGCGTGAAATTTGAAGCGCTGAAGGTGGAGATTGGCAGCGAGAAATCCGTGGAAGATCTTGCAGAGGGCTTCCTGCGGATTGCCGTGGAAAACATGGCCAATGCGATCAAGAAGATCTCGGTGCAGCGCGGCTATGACGTGACCAAATACACGATGAACTGCTTTGGCGGCGCAGGCGGGCAGCATGCCTGTCTGGTGGCGGATGCGCTTGGCATGGAAAGCATCTTCATCCACCCGTTTGCGGGCGTTCTCTCTGCCTTTGGCATGGGGCTTGCGGACATCCGCGCCATGCGGGAGAGCCAAGTGGCCTGTGCGCTTAACGCGGCGGAGGCCGCCGACGCCTTGCAAGATCTCACCGTTGCAGCGCATGCCGAAGTGGCCGAGCAAGGGGTTGCGGATCAGGATATCACCGTCTCACAAACCGCGCACATCCGCCCCAAGGGGGCACAACAGAGCCTTACCGTGGCGTTCGGCGCTCCTGAGACCATGCGGGACGACTTTATCACCGCACACAAGCAGCGCTTTGGCTTTGCGCCGGATACCGATGATCTGATCATTGATGTGGTGGTGGCCGAAGCGATCGGGCAAACCGGCGAAGCCGTGACCATGCCAGATCCCGAGGGCACCGACAGCGCGCCCCCCAATGTGACGCTTTACACGGGCGGGCGCTGGCAAGAGGTGCCGCTGGTGGACCGCGCCACTTTGGCGCTTGGGCAATCGGTGACCGGCCCGGCCATTCTGACAGAACCAACCGGCACCAATATGATTGAAGACGGCTGGCAGGCGACATGCGCGACCGGCGGCAATCTGGTGCTGAAGCGCATCGTGCCGCTCAAACGCTCGGAGGCGATTGGCACCTCGGTGGATCCCGTGATGCTAGAGGTGTTCAACAACCTCTTTATGTCGATTGCCGAGCAGATGGGCGCGACGCTTGCGAACACGGCCTATTCGGTCAACATCAAGGAGCGCTATGATTTCTCCTGTGCGATCTTTGATCAGAATGGTGATCTGGTGGCCAACGCACCGCATGTGCCTGTGCATCTGGGCTCTATGTCGGAAAGTGTGCGCACGGTGCTGCGTGAAAACGCGGGCAAGATCCGCCCCGGCGATGTGTTCATGATGAACAACCCCTACAACGGCGGCACCCACCTGCCGGATGTGACGGTGATCACCCCGGTGTTTGATGCGGCGGGCGAAACCATCATCTACACCGTCGCTTCGCGCGGGCACCACGCGGATATTGGCGGCAAGACGCCGGGCTCCGCCCCGCCTGACAGCCGCCATATCGAAGAAGAAGGCATCGTGATCGACAACTTCCTTCTGGTGGATCAAGGCAGCCTGCAGGAGGCGGCCGCACGCGAGCTGCTCACTTCCGGGCGCTACCCCTGCCGGAACGTGAATGAAAACATGGCCGATCTGGCCGCGCAGATTGCGGCCAATGCCACTGGGGCCTCCGAGCTCACGAAGATCACCGAACAGTTCGGCCACTCCACCGTTCAAGCCTATATGGGCCACGTACAGGATAACGCCGAAGAAAGCGTGCGGCAGGTGCTGGACGTGTTGAAAGACAGCGCGTTCTCCTACCCGCTGGACGGCGGCGCAAAGATCGAAGTCGCGATCAAAGTGGATAAGGAAAACCGCACCGCGACCATCGACTTCACCGGCACCTCAGAGCAAAGCGCGACGAACTACAACGCCCCGATGGCAATCTGCCGCGCGGTGGTGCTTTATGTCTTCCGCACGTTGGTGGGCAGTGACATCCCCATGAACGAAGGCTGCCTGAAACCGCTGTCTCTCATTGTGCCTGAAGGCTCGATGATCAACCCGAAATTCCCTGCGGCGGTGATCTCTGGCAACACGGAAGTCAGTCAGGCGATTGCCGACACGCTATATGGCGCGCTCGGGGTGATCGCGGGCAGTCAGGGCACCATGAACAACTTTGTCTATGGCAACGACACCTATCAGAACTACGAAACCATCTGCGGTGGCACAGGCGCGGGCGACGGGTTTGATGGCACAAGCGCGGTGCACAGCCATATGACCAACACCCGTATGACTGACCCGGAAGTGCTGGAAACCCGCTTCCCGGTGCGGGTGGAGGAATTCTCCATCCGGCATGGCTCTGGCGGTGAAGGCAAGTGGCAAGGCGGCGATGGCATCATCCGGCGGCTGCGGTTTAATGAGCCGATGACCGTGACGGTGCTATCTTCGCACCGCGTGATCCCGCCCCATGGGACAGCAGGAGGTGGCACAGGGAAAGTGGGCCTCAACAGCGTGGTCCGCACCGATGGCACCGAAGAAAAGCTCACCGGGAACGATCAGGCTGAACTGACTGCTGGCGATATCTTTGTGATGGAAACTCCGGGAGGCGGCGGCTTCGGCGCTGCTTAAAGCAACAAAGAAGGGCCGCTTGGAGAGATCCCCAAGCGGCCCTTGTTCTTTGCAGCAGGAAGCCTTGTTAAGCGGCGGCGCGGCGGAGCAGGCAATCCTGCACGCGACCGGGATAATCGCTCACGATGCTGTCCACGCCGCATTCAATCATGCGGTTGATGTCTGCGACCTCATTGACAGTCCATGTGCCGACAACCAAGCCAAGGCCGTGGGCCTCCTCCACCAACTCGGCGGTCACATCCAGAAAATGCGGGCACCACATCTGGCCGCCGGCCGCCACGACCGCTTTGGGCAGGGACGGAGGAATTTCTTTCCAGCGTGGCATCACTGTGCGGTCCACGTTTTCACCCGGAAAGCCCTTGGGCAGATAGGACAGATAGGAGGTCGGCATCTCCGGCGCTTGCGCGCGGGCCACATCGAGAATGCCCCAATCAAAGCTGTGCATCACCGTGCGCTCGACCACACCGGCTCGGCGCACCTCGGCAGCAACGGCGGCGACCATCTCTTCGCGTTCCTGCGCCATATCAAGCGCATCAGGATCTGTCTTCATCTCCAGCAACAGCGAGAGCGATGCGTTCTCAGGCTTGGCGGCAAAGGCCAGCACATCGGCCAGAGTGGGCGCTTTGGCTGACGGCAGTGTCGCCTGATCAGAAAAACGGCGGCCGTATTCAGTGTCTCGATTGGCGGCACCCACATTGCAGCCCTGCACTTCGGCCAGGGTCATCTCGGCCACGCGCGGCCCGGGATCGGGCAGCCAGAGGCCATCTGCGCCACGGGCCAAGGCGCCGTCCAGCGTGTGATTGTGTACCACAACCGGCACCCGGTCTTTGGTCATCACCACATCAAATTCAATCGACGCCACGCCGATCTGCTGGCAGAAGGCAAAGCCTTCCATGGTATTTTCCGGCAAAACCCCGCGCGCACCGCGGTGCCCGGAAATCCGGGGCCCCGCCGCATCTGCGCGAAATCCATCTAGCTGCCCATATTGACGCATCACTCGATCCGTTTTTGCGTGTCCGGCGCAAAGAAGTGCAAATTCTCAGGCGCCGCACCAAATTTCATTTCGGTGCCGGGTGCTGCCGTCACATGTCCGGGCAGACTCACCACCATTTCAGTGTCGGTACCTTTAAGTGCGCCATGTAACAATGTGTTGGCACCTAACTGTTCCATCAGTTGCACCTGTACCTCAATTGCACCGTCCTCTTGGGGCTCCAGATGCTCCGGTCGCACGCCCAGAACCACATGGCCCTGCCCCTGAGCAACGCCAAGCTGTGCTCCATTGGACAAGGTCGTCACCCCCTTCGCCACTTCGGCAGGTAGAAAGTTCATGGCCGGGCTGCCGATAAAGCCAGCCACAAACATGGTTTCCGGGCGGTCATAGAGCTCAATGGGGGT
This sequence comes from Shimia sp. R9_1, assembly GCF_017743775.1. Classification (NCBI taxonomy): domain Bacteria; kingdom Pseudomonadati; phylum Pseudomonadota; class Alphaproteobacteria; order Rhodobacterales; family Roseobacteraceae; genus Shimia; species Shimia sp. R9_1. The sequence goes on from NZ_JAGHRN010000001.1 coordinate 704,700, forward strand.
GCCGAACTGTTCCACATAGCCGCCATTGAGCACCATCAGCCGATCCCCCAGCGTCATGGCTTCGACCTGATCGTGGGTCACATAGATCGAGGTCACGCCCAGCTTTTGCTGCAGCTTGCGGATCTCAAGGCGCATTTGCACGCGCAACTTGGCATCGAGGTTTGAAAGCGGCTCATCAAACAGAAAGACCTGCGGATCGCGCACAATCGCACGCCCCATGGCCACGCGCTGGCGCTGACCGCCGGACAGTTGGCGCGGTTTGCGCTCAAGATACGGACGGATTTCAAGAATATCCGCGGCTTCCTCAACGCGGCGGTTGATTTCATCCTTGCTGATTTTGCGGATTTTCAGGCCATAAGCCATGTTCTCGCGCACCGACATATGCGGGTAAAGCGCGTAGTTCTGAAACACCATTGCGATGTCGCGGTCTGCGGGTTCCAGCTCGTTGACCACACGGTCGCCAATGTGAATTTCCCCGCCGGTCACGGTTTCCAGCCCTGCCACCATCCGCAGCAAAGTGGATTTCCCGCAGCCGGACGGGCCGACAATCACAACAAATTCGCCGTCCTCAATCTTTCCGTCGATGTGATGCAGAACCTCGGTGTCGCCATAGGCTTTCACAAGGTCTTTCAATGTAATGGATGCCATGGTCGTTTGCCTATTTGTCTGTCTCGGTCAGCCCTTGCACAAAGAGCTTCTGCATTGCGATCACCACAAACACCGGCGGGATCATCGCCAGTAGTGCGGTCATCATGATGATGTTCCATTGCGGGGATTGCTCTGCTGCCTCCAGCATCTGTTTGATGCTCATGACAATCGTGGTCATGTCGTTGTCTGTGGTGATCAGCAGCGGCCAGAGATACTGGTTCCAGCCATAGATGAAGAGGATCACAAACAGCGCGGCAATGTTGGTGCGGCTGAGCGGGACGAGGATGTCGATGAAGAACCGCATCGGTCCGGCCCCGTCAATCCGCGCGCTTTCCAGCATCTCATCCGGGATGGTCAGAAACACCTGCCGGAACATGAAGGTCGCGGTGGCCGACGCAATCAGCGGCACGGTCAGCCCCCAATAGCTGTTGAGCATCCCCAGATTGGCCACCACCTCAAAGGTGGGCAGGATGCGCACCTCTACGGGCAGCATCAGGGTGATGAAAATCAGCCAGAAAAAGCCCATGCGGAAGGGGAATTTGAAGTAGACGATGGCGAAGGCTGACAAGAGCGAGATGATGATCTTGCCCAGTGCAATCATCAGCGCCATAGCCAGCGAGTTCAGCAGCATCCGCCACACCGGCGCGGCCTCCGCACTGGAGAGCCCGGAACCAAAAAGCGTTGCCTTGAGGTTTTCCAAGAAGTGCGTGCCCGGCAGCAGCGGGATTGGCGCTTGGGTCATGCGCACGGCGTCATGGGTGGCGGCCACAAAGGTGATCCAGATCGGCAGCGCCACAAGCACCACGCCAAAGATCAGGATCAGATGGCTGACCAAAGTCAGGATGGGACGATTTTCAACCATCAGTATTCGACCTTTCGCTCAACGTAGCGGAACTGGACCACGGTCATGGTGATGACGAGGAACATCAGGATCACGGATTGTGCCGCTGAGCCGCCCAGATCGAGGCCCACAAAACCGTCGTTGAACACTTTGTAGACAAGGATTGTGGTGCTGTTCGCTGGCCCGCCCTGTGTCACCGCGTGGATGATGCCGAAGGTGTCAAAGAAGGCGTAGACCGCGTTGATCACCAAGAGGAAAAACGTCGTGGGCGAGATCAGGGGGAAAATGAAATCCTTGAACCGGCGCACCGGCCCTGCCCCATCAATCGCAGCAGCTTCGATCACCGAACGCGGGATGGATTGCATCGCGGCGAGATAGAACAGGAAGTTGTAGGCGATCTGCTTCCACGCGGCGGCAAAGATCACCAGCATCATCGCATGGCTGCCTTTGAGGTAGTGGTTCCAATCCAGCCCCACCATATCCAGAAGGAACGGGAAAATGCCAAGCGTCGGATTGAACATGAACACCCAAAGCGCGCCCGCCAATACCGGGGCGACCGCATAGGGCCAGATCATGAGCGTCCGGTAGGCGGTCGCCCCGCGCACCACGCGATCGGCAAAGGCCGCAAGGATCAGCGCAATCGACATCGACAAGATGGCCACCGCAGCGGAGAAAAACAGCGTGCGCCAGAATGTTGCGAGATACTGTTTGTCTTGAAACAGGATCTGGAAGTTCTCAAACCAGACAAACTCTGTGGACAGCCCGAAAGCGTCCTCAATCAGAAACGACTGATAGATCGCCTGAGCGGCTGGCCAGATGAAAAAGACCAGCGTGATGATGATCTGCGGGGCCACCAGAAGGAAGGGCAGCGCAGAGGATGGGAAATGGACGCGTTTGAGCATGTCACCCCTGAAAACCTGTGGTCGTTTTGAACGACAAAAAACGCCCGGCAGCCATGAAAGACCGCCAGGCGCCCGGAGTTAACCTTGATCAGTTGGCTGCACGCTCAAATTTGCGCAGCAGGGCGTTGCCGCGCTCGGCAGCCGCGTCCAGTGCCTCTTGAGCGGTTTTGTCACCAGCCCAGAGCGCTTCCATCTCTTCGTTGATCACGTCGCGCACCTGCACGAAGTTACCAAAGCGGATGCCGCGAGAGTTGGCGGTTGGCGTGTTCAGGCTCAGCTGTTGAATGGCGGTGTCTGTGCCCGGATTGTCCTGATAGAAGCCCTGCTCTTTGGACAGCTCATAAGCGGCTGTGGTGATCGGCACATAGCCGGTTTCCTGATGCCACCATGCCTGCACCTCAGCAGAAGACAGATAGGTCATGAACTGGGCCAGACCTTTGTATTCATCCGCCTCATGGCCTGCGAGCGCCCAGAGCGTTGCCCCGCCGATGATGGAGTTCTGCGGCGCGTCTGCGACAGCGGTGTCCAGCGGCAGCATGGTCTGGCCAAACTCAAAGCCTGCCTGGGATTTGATCGAGCCATAATATGCGGAGGAATTCATCCACATGCCGCATTCACCATTGGTGAACATCGGCAGGGAGTCACCGCGACGACCGCCATATTTGAAGAGGTTGCCATCTGACATCGCCGCGACATCGTCCAGACGGGCCGCGACCTTGTCGTTGTTGAAGGTGAATTCGGTGTCAAAGCCCGCAAAGCCGTTTTCTTTGGTGCCCATCTCAAGATCGTGCCATGCGGAGAAGTTCTCGATCATGACCCAGGATTGCCAGCCAAAGCTCACGCCGCAGTCCATGCCGCTGTCAACCAGCGCCTGAGAGGCGGCTTTCACATCATCCCAAGTTTTGGGTGCATCAACACCCGCCGCCTGCAGAGCATCGGCGTTGTACCACAGCACCGGTGTGGAGCTATTGAACGGCATCGACAGCAGTTCGCCTTCAGGCGTCTGGTAGTAGGAAATCACCGCTGGCAGATAGTCGGATTTGTCAAAACCTTCACCGGCATCCGCCATCATCTGCTCAATCGGGTAGATCGCGCCCTTTGCCGCCATCATGGTTGCGGTACCCACTTCAAACACTTGCACCAGATGCGGATGCTCTTTGGCGCGGAAAGCCGCGACTGCCGCGGTCATCGTCTCGGTGTAGTTGCCTTTGTAGGTTGGCACCACTTTGTACTCAGACTGGCTGGCGTTGAAGTCTGCCGCCATCTTGTCGATACGCTCGCCATTGGCGCCGCCCATGGCATGCCACCACTGGATCTCGGTCTGGGCCATGCCCATTCCTGCCATCAGGCTCGCCAATGCCACGCCGGAAAATGCTGCTTTGGTAAAATTCATCTCTCTCGTCCCCTCACTGAACTGACCAAATTTCAGGCAAAGCATTCGAAAATAGATGAAATAATGCAAGTTAAACTTTTTAGACACAAACATAACTCAGTGTTATATAGGTGCGATAAAACGATACAAACATAAGAAAAACCAAGGGTTCGGGTGCCGTGAAATTTCAGATGAGACAACTCGAAGCCTTCCGTGCGGTGGCGGAAAGCGGGTCAATTACCAAAGCTGCGGAGGCACTTGGCGTCTCTCAACCGGCAGTGAGTCGGCTTATGTCGGACTTTTCCAAGTCGGTCGGCTTTGAGCTTTTTCACCGGCGGCGCGGGGTGCTCGAACCCACCAGCGACTCCCGCTATTTGCTGGCAGAGGTGACCCGCATTCTGGACCGGCTTGATCATCTGGATGATCTGCGCCGCGACATTGCCGAGCGGAAAACGGGACATATCCGCATTGCCTGCCTTCCCGGATTTGCGACCAGCCACCTGCCCGGCGTGCTGGTGGATTTTCTCAGCGATCGCCCCGGAGTGACCGTCACCTTGGAGCCGGATCGGCCTGAACGCATTCTGGAGTGGATCATCGGGGAGCAATATGACTGTGGCATCACCGACGGGTTTGCCGGGCATCCGGCGACGGAGGCCACCGATATTTCCATCCGCTCCGTGCTGATCATGCCAGAAGGTCACCCGCTAACCGTCAAGCAGGTGATCACGCCCAGCGACATTCGGGATGAGAAGCTGATCCACTCGCGCCGCGACAGCCCATTCTTTCGCCGGGTAGAGCGCGCCTTTGCCGATCATGGCGAGCAGCTCAAATCCTGGATCGAAGTGCGCCAGTTCACCGCTGCCTGCACCATTGTCAGCCAGGGTCATGGTGTGTCGATTGTCAGCGCCTTGGACGCGGAGCAATATCGCAACAAGGGTTTGACCATCCGGCCTTTTTCGCCACAGATCGACCACCGGCTGACCATTCTGCGCCCGGTGACCGCCAATGCCTCGCCGCTGGTTTTTGATTTTATCAAAGCCTTCACAGACAGCCTTGTGCCATTCATGGCCGCAGGTCCGAACGCACCGGGATAAAGGCCTCAACGGCCTCCTGAAAATTACCATTTCCGGCCATAAAGGCACGCTAAATGGCCGGAAAAATCAAGGACGCTACGTTTTCAAGATCAGCGCTTTCATCCGTCGCGCCTCCCATGGTTCTTATGCACCAAATCAGGATCGTAAGAGATAGAGGAGGCTTCTCATGAAAACAGCCATCACCGAAATGTTGGGGATTGAACACCCGATCATTCAGGGCGGAATGCACTATGTCGGCTTTGCCGAGATGGCGGCGGCGGTTTCCAACGCAGGTGGGCTTGGCACCATCACCGGCCTCACCCAGAAAACACCGGCAGATCTGGCCAATGAAATTGCCCGCTGCAAGGACATGACCGACAAGCCGATTGCGGTGAACGTGACCTTCCTGCCAACCGTCAACGCACCGGATTATCCCGCGCTCATCAAAGCCATCATCGACGGCGGCGTGACCGTGGTGGAAACCGCAGGCCGCAACCCTGCGCAGGTGATGCCTTATCTCAAAGACGCGGGCATCAAAGTGATCCACAAATGCACCTCTGTTCGCCACGCGCTGAAGGCGCAGGAGATTGGCTGTGACGCGGTCTCCGTGGACGGGTTTGAATGCGGTGGTCACCCGGGCGAAGATGACATCCCCAACATGATCCTGCTGCCGCGTGCCGCAGATGAGCTGGAGATCCCCTTTGTGGCCTCCGGCGGTCAGGCAGACGGCCGCTCTCTCGTGGCCTCTCTGGCGCTTGGCGCTGCGGGGATCAACCTCGGCACCCGCTTTGTGGCCACGCAGGACGCCCCTGTGCACCAGAACGTCAAAGACGCGCTGGTCGCTGCTACAGAGCTTGACACCCGTCTCGTCATGCGCCCGCTGCGCAACACCGAGCGTGTGCTGACCAACAAGGCGGTGGAGCGTGTTCTCACCAAAGAGAAAGAAAAAGGCGACGCGATCCAGTTTGACGACATCATCGATGAGGTCGCAGGCGTCTATCCGCGTGTTATGCAGGATGGCGAAATGGATGCGGGCGCATGGTCCTGTGGCATGGTCGCGGGCCTGATCAACGACATCCCGACCTGCGAGGAGCTGATTTCGCGCATCATGCGGGAAGCTGATGAGATCATCAATCAGCGCCTTGTTGGCTTCAGCAAAGCGTAAGGGGACCTAAAATGACCGATACAACCACACCAGAAAACGGCGTTCTCACCGAACAGCTCGGCCAAGCGATGCGCATCACCATGACCGCGCCGGGCAAGAAAAACGCCATCGACAAAGACATGTACCTTGGTCTGGCCGACGCCTTCAACGCGGCCGCTGCCAACTCCGAGATCCGTGCAGTCTGGCTGCGCGGCGCAGACAATGACTTCACCAGCGGCAATGTGGTCTCTGGCTTTGATCAGACCGCCAAAGGGGACAATCCTCCGGTGGCGGCCTTCCTGAAGGCGCTGATCGAATTCCCGAAACCGATCGTTGCCGAGGTTGAAGGCGTCGCAATCGGCATTGGCGCCACCATGCTGATGCATTGCGATCTGATCTATGTGGCGGAAGGCACCCGCTTCCGCCTGCCTTTTGTCAACCTTGGTCTGGTGCCAGAAGCCGGCGCGAGCTACGTGCTGCCACGTCTGATGGGCCAAGCCAAAGCGGCGGAGCTGCTGCTGTTGGGCCGCATGTTTGACGCGGACGAAGCGCTGAGCGCGGGTTTGATCAATCAGGTTCTGCCTGCGGCCGATCTGGTGCCCACGGTTGAGGCGACGCTCAAGGCGCTGTGCGAACAGCCACCGGAAGCCATGCGCCTGACCAAGGCGTTCCTGCGTCGTGATCTGGAAGGCACCCTTTGGGATCGCGTCAGCAATGAGCTATCGGATTTTGCCGCCGGTCTGGACAAGGACGAATTCAAAGAGGCCTACGCAGCCTTCACCGAAAAGCGTAAACCGGTCTTCAAATAAGACAAGAAAGCCGATGCAAGGACCTCCCTGCATCGGCTTTTTTCTATTGCCAAAATCTGTGGAAACTCAGACCAGCTTGGCCCCTTCCGGCACGGTCACGGCGTAGTCGGTTTTGAAAATCTCTGGCATCTTCACAGGGCGACCTGTGGTCAAATTGGTGCTCACATAGTCAGACTGCGCGCGTAGGATGGTTTTCTGATCGCTCAGGCGCACCACCTGAAACAATCGACTGCAGCGCAAGCGCCCATCGTTTGACAGGATCCAGTTAAACACCACGACCTCGTCATCCAGAAAGGCTGACGACAGGTATTTGATCTCATGGCGCACAGCCGCCATGCCGCGCTCCATCTTCAGGCAAACTTCTTCGGTCAAACCAACCGCGCGCGTGTGCTCCCAAACGGTGGCGTCCAGCCACTTCAGATAGACCGCATTGTTGACGTGGTGAAACCCGTCCAGATCCTCTTTGGTGACCTGAAAGCGTTTCCAGTAAGAGTTTGGAAAATCAGCGAGGTTTTCGATCTCTTGATCCGTCATGTGCACTGCTCACGTTGGCTTGGGAAGGAGGATTTTGAGACACCCTAGAGATTGCATTCACACTGCGCCAGTCAGCGCATTAGGTCGCTACGCAACGTCCCTGCAACATGTCTCTTGGGCAGGCAATTTAGTGAGCACAGACCTGTTTGATCCAATCAGCCGCCACCTCGCAAAGCCGCTCCAAATGCGCGGCGTGGTCCAGCCCCGTCACCCGTTTGCGCGGCTTCAGATCATGGTCGCCATCTTCAAACCAAGCGAGTTCCACCTGCTGTGACAGCGCATAAGTCGCCACTTCTTCTTGGGTGCCAAAGGGATCACGCGTGCCATGGCATATCAGGGTCGGCGTCAGCAGCGTTTCCAGATGCGCAACCCGCAGGGTTTCGGGCTTGCCCTGCGGATGGAACGGGTAGCCAAGGCACAGGGCACCTTTGATCTTTTCTGCCGCCAAAAGATCATCCGCAATCAGGCTGGCAACGCGCCCGCCCATGGATTTTCCGCCAATGACCACCGGACCAGTTTGGGCCAGCGCCGCCAGCGCCGCGAGATATTCATCCTGCAAGAGCGCCACCTTGGGCGGCGGCCGTTTCGCACCGCCCGTGCGCCGCTGCGCCATATAGGCAAATTCAAACCGCGCCACCTGCACACCGCGCGCTGCCAGACCTTCGGCCACGGTGGTCATAAACGGCGCTTCCATGCCGATCCCCGCCCCATGTGCGAACACAAAGGTCGGCGCGCCCTTGCCCGCTGGGTTAATCAGAAATTCAGGTGCAGTCATGCGGCCTCCAAACATAGAAAAGGCGCCCGCAGGCGCCTCGATTAACACTCACCCCGGCTCCGCCCACTAGAAAGGCACAACACGGGGTTTGGCAGATCCAGCCTCAGTGTGTCCAAGGCCCGCGCCGGTTGGTGGCAAAATTCTCGCCATAGCCGCCCGCGCGGATGTTTGGCTTGCGCTTTTGCGGCTCAACCACCTGTGCGTCGATCCCGCGATCCCGCGCGTAGGCCACTGCCGCATCTTTGCTGTCGAACTTCAGGCGCACCTGGCTCTGCGTGTCGCCGGAGCCGGTCCACCCCATCAGGGGATCAATGTCCTTGGCCTCCGAAGGGCCGTATTCAAGCACCCATTGGTGTGTCTTGGCGGTGCCCGATGACATCGCTGTCCGGGCTGGCTGATAGATACGCGCAATCATCGCATTCTCCTTGGACTGTTCACTTTATCACGGATTCCGGACGCTGCGACAAGTGGCAGAATAGCGCAGAAGCGCTTGCAAATATTCAATCTTTGGAAAGGAAAGGCTCGCAAGCAACCAAAACGCCTTTCCAAACTGCGGGGAGCGAGGGGTGTAAGTGCAGATTGAAACGGTCGTTGCACATGGTTGCTTGCTGAAATGAGCATATCGAACATGCCGCTTTATTTGCAAGTGCAACATATATTTAATTACGCAAAGCGCTGGAATTTTGTTCTAAAATTTCAAAAGCAAGCACAACGACTTACTTAATGAAGCGCACCAACTGCTTCCCTTAGGGCAATTTGAGCCAAATTGCTGCAGCGCCAAAACGGAGATCGCGCTGTTTTTCTGCAAACGCAAAACCTCCCCTCCTGTCACTTATTGTCAGCATTTCACATCAGCCACCCTTGAATTGCTATTTCGCCCTTGCATAAGAACAAAAAGAGACCAACATCAGAGACTGGCGCGCCCGCGCGCGCAAAACGTTTGCCCAGCGCCTGGATATTCACGATGACCGATGCCGCCAATGCTCCGCTCTTAAATGGCCCTGATCCCAGCGCCCCCCGCCGCCCCAAGCTTGAGGGCGGCAAACGCATTGTTATGCATACAGAATTTGAGCCTGCAGGCGACCAGCCCACCGCCATTGCTGAACTCTCCGCAGGCGTGAACGACGGCGACCGCAATCAGGTGCTGCTTGGTGCCACAGGGACCGGTAAAACCTTCACCATGGCCAAGGTCATTGAGGAGACCCAGCGCCCCGCCATCATCCTTGCGCCCAACAAGACGCTGGCGGCGCAGCTCTATGGCGAGATGAAAGGCTTTTTCCCGGAAAACGCGGTCGAATATTTCGTCAGCTTCTATGACTACTACCAGCCGGAAGCCTATGTGCCGCGCTCTGACACCTTCATCGAGAAGGAAAGCCAGATCAACGAACAGATCGACCGGATGCGCCACTCTGCGACGCGGGCTTTGCTGGAGCGCGATGATGTGATCATCGTGGCCTCGGTGAGCTGCATCTACGGTATCGGCTCGGTTGAGACCTACTCCGCCATGACCCTCGATCTGAAGGCGGGTGGAGAATATGACCAACGGCAGGTGATCGCCGATCTGGTGGCCCAGCAATACCGCCGCAACGACGCTGCTTTCCAGCGCGGGTCCTTCCGAGTGCGGGGCGACAGCCTTGAGATCTTCCCTGCCCACTTGGAAGACCGCGCATGGAAGCTCTCCTTCTTTGGCGAGGAACTGGAAAGCATCACCGAGTTTGACCCGCTGACAGGCGAGAAGACCGACACATTTGAACAGATCCGCGTGTATGCGAACAGCCACTATGTGACGCCCAAGCCAACGCTCAACCAAGCCATTGTGAACATCAAGAAAGAGCTGCGTCAGCGGCTGGATCAGCTGGTGGACGAAGGAAAACTGCTTGAGGCGCAACGGCTGGAGCAGCGCACCAACTTCGATCTGGAGATGCTGGAGGCGCAGGGCTTCTGCAACGGCATCGAGAACTACTCTCGCTATCTGACAGGCCGCGCGCCGGGGGAGCCGCCCCCCACCCTGTTTGAATTCATCCCCGACAACGCCATCGTCTTTGCCGATGAAAGCCACGTGTCGGTGCCGCAAATTGGCGGCATGTACCGGGGCGACTACCGCCGTAAATTCACGCTGGCGGAACACGGCTTCCGCCTGCCCTCCTGCATGGACAACCGCCCGCTCAAGTTTGAGGAATGGGACGCCATGCGCCCGCAATCGGTCTTTGTTTCCGCCACGCCCGCGGGCTGGGAACTGGACCAATCCGGCGGTGTGTTTTCTGAACAGGTGATCCGCCCCACCGGCCTGCTTGATCCGGAGGTGGAAATCCGCCCTGTGGAAATGCAGGTGGACGATCTGCTCGATGAGATCCGTAAGGTCACCGCCGATGGGTTCCGCACGCTGGTGACCACGCTCACCAAACGCATGGCCGAAGACCTCACCGAATATCTGCACGAGCAGGGCATCAAGATCCGCTATATGCACAGCGACATCGACACGCTGGAACGCATTGAAATTCTGCGGGATTTGCGGCTTGGCGCGTTTGATGTGCTGGTCGGCATCAACCTGCTGCGTGAGGGGCTCGACATCCCGGAATGTGGGCTGGTGGCCATTCTGGATGCGGATAAAGAGGGCTTTTTGCGCTCTGAGACCTCGCTGGTGCAGACTATTGGCCGGGCGGCGCGGAATGCTGAAGGCCGCGTGATCATGTATGCGGACCGTATGACCGGCTCCATGGAGCGCGCAATTGGCGAAACCAACCGCCGCCGCGCCAAACAGATAGCCTATAATGAAGAACACGGCATCACGCCCGCGACGGTCAAAAAGAACGTCGAGGATGTGCTGGCCGGGCTCTATCAGGGCGACACCGATCAGTCCCGCGTCACCGCCAAGATCGACAACCCGCTGCACGGCGGCAATCTGGAGACCGTGCTCAACGGGCTGCGTGACGATATGCGCAAAGCCGCAGAGAACCTCGAGTTCGAAGAGGCCGCGCGCCTGCGCGACGAGATCAAACGTCTGGAAGCCGTGGATCTGGCTGTGGCAGATGACCCCATGGCGCGCCAATACGCGATTAAGGCTGCTGAGGAAGAGGCGGTGAAGAGCAAGGGGCGCTCGACGGCAGGCCGTGCTGGGCAGCGTGGTGGGAACGTGCGGAGCAAACGCGGGCGGTAAAACGTAGGGTGCGCAATCCTTGCGCACCGACGCACGCACAACAAAGGGTCAGCGCCGGACCGGGGGCGGCGCACCAAAGCGCACAATTTGGCATTTTATGTCAGCCAAGTATCTCCCACTCCATCAAGTGGTCACGATATTCGTAAAAGCGCCGGCCCATGGGGCCGGTCCGGCGCTGGCCCGGCGGCGCAAGGCGCCTTTTTCCGGGCTAACTCAGAATGAGTTTTCCGGCTCAGCAATTGAAGTGAGGGTTTTGCCTGTTCGGTCGCTGTGCGGCGGCATCCGCGCCCTGAGGCAGCACAAAGCCGTGACTTGGCGCAAGCCATGCCAATCGCTACCCTTCCCCCATGCGCATACTCTTCATCCCTCTCCTCTTAGCCACCCTCGCCTCCCCTGCCACAGCATGGGAAGCCACCACCGGCGACATCTGCACCCTGACGCATGAGACCGCCGACACCCGCGTCCACCTCACTTACGACCCAAGCAAACCGCTCTACACCCTCGCAATCACCCGCAAGTCCGATCCATGGCAGCAAGCCCCATGGTTCGCCATGCGGTTCCTTGGCCCCAATGAGATCACCATCTCCACGCCGAAACATGCGCTGTCGGACAATGACCAAACGCTCAATGTGGCGGACAGCGGGTTTGGCAATGTGCTGGACGGGTTGCAGTTCAACCACACCGCAGCGGCGTTCACTCAGGCGCAGACCATTCCACTTTCGCTTAAAGGGGCCGGGCCGGAAGTGCAGAAATTTCGTGACTGCGCCGCTGCAACACTCTTGAGCCACCCGTTATCCGATAACACCGCCGCGTTTTTGCCTGTCACAGCGCCCTAAGCCATGGCTCCGAAAAAACGGAGACTCACATGCACGCAAAATGCGCCCTCGCCCTGCTCACCCTTTATGCACTTGCCGCCTGCGCCACGCCGCTGGAACGCTGCCTCAACACCGCCAACAGCCGGGTGACGCAGCTGCAGAACGCCGTCGCCACAGCCGAAGGCAATATCTCGCGCGGCTATGCCATCCATACCTATCAGGAGCCGGTTGTTGTGCCCAAAGACTGTCACGATGAGCACGGGCGTTGGTATCGTTGTGATGAGACGGAATATCACACTGTCGAAGTGCCGGTGGACATCGACATTCGGGCGGAGCGGGAAAAGCGCGATGGCTTGCGCCGGGATCTGCGGGCTGCACGCACACAGGCCGCGCGACAGTCGGATCAGTGCTTTGCGGCCTATCCCGAAGGCTAAACCAAAAACGGGGGCGCAAGGCCCCCGTTGTCATCTCATCCGAGCACACGCTTAGAAATCAAAGATGTCATCCAGAAAGCTGCTCATCCTTTTCTTTTTGCGCGGCTTGCTGTGGTAATCGCGATCGTGCCCGCGGTCATAGTCGCGGCTCTCATAGCCACGGCCTTGCGGGGCCTGCTGCTTTGGCGGCGGTGGCGGGCTGTAGGCGCTTGCGCGTTCAATGATCTTGTCCAGCTCCCCGCGATCGAGCCACACGCCGCGACACTCAGGGCAATAGTCAATCTCCACACCGTTGCGATCTGCAATCACCAGCGTCGCGCCATCAACCGGACATTTCATCAAAGAACTCCTCCTATGTTTCCTGAGACAGAGATAGGCACGCACCGTTCAAATTTCATGAGCGCAGGCAAAGACATAGCGCCACACGCGCAAAATTTCGCGCAAACCTGACTGAAACGCTCAAATTCCGATCCTGACAAAACCACTCAACTATATGTTTTTAAACGATTTTCTCTTGCACCTCCCTGCGACTCACTCTAGATAAATACTCAAGACATCAGCGAGCCAGATCGGCAACTCACGTACGAAGCGAGCGCTCCAGCAAGGCCCAGCCCAACGCCAGGTCCAGCCAGACAGCCAGCCACGCACGTAGGCAGCAAAGATCAAGCCAGCGATACAATGCGGCGCAAGGGAAAATCCCCAGCGCCGCTTTTGTTTTGGGCCATAGGCTGGCAATGTGCTGACATGACTGAAAAATCTCCGATCCGCCCCACCGATGAAGATGCCCGAGCCTTGGCGCGCGCCTTGATTTCAGAGGCCCGCTTTGCCGCACTGGCGGTGACAGATCCCGAGACAGGCGCACCCTCGGTCACGCGGATCGCCATCGCCACTGCACCTGATGCGGCGCCGCTCACTTTGATCTCCGACCTCTCCAGCCACACGGCAGCGTTGCGCGCTGATCCCCGCTGCGCCTTGCTTCTGGGCGAGCCTGCCGAGAAGGGCGATCCTCTTACCCATCCGCGCCTGACGGTTCATGCCAAGGCCTGTTTTGTGCCACGCGACAGTGAAGAGCACACAGCGCTGCGCAGCCATTATCTGGCGCAGCGGCCCAAGGCGAAACTCTATGTGGACTTTGGCGACTTCAGCTTTGTGCGGTTTGACGCCCTCAGCGGTCTTCTGAACGGCGGATTTGGCAAGGCTTTCAAGCTGACACCGGTGGATATGTTGGCGCCATCCAGCCCAGCTTGACCCATGGCGCGCGCGTCCCTACCGTCGGGCTATGCCCCTATATTCGCTTGATCACGCAAACATCCGCACCGGCAATCTCAGCAGGATGGTCGCCTTTTACGAAGAAGTCTTGGGGATGAAGGCAGGCCCCAGACCGGATTTCGGTTTTCCCGGCGCGTGGATGTATCTGGGGGAGCAAGCGGTGGTGCATCTTGTGGAGGTGGAGGGCAGCCCGCAGACCGATGGTGATCTGGCGCTTGAGCATGCCGCCTTTGGTGCGACGGGCATGGCGGCGTTTCTCGACCTGCTGAAATCCCGCAAGATCGACTACTACCTCGGCTTCCCGCCGGGCTTTCCGATTGTGCAAGTCAATCTGAATGATCCAGACGGCAATCATCTGCATGTGGATTTTCACATTGATGAATTGCCGGAGAAACTCCGCCCGGCTTAGCCAGTGGCGCGCATTCGATGAGCGCCGCTACCGCTCACGCGTCACTGCATCAAAGCTTTGGACGCCAGAAGCACTTGAGCGATCGGCTCAAAGTAGCGCACTTCCAGCGATGACGCGCCCCGCATTGCGGCTACGGCCCGATCCACACCGTCGCCATAAAGCGCCTGCGCAACGGGCACCGAGTCAGCCGTGACCGCCTTGATGCGCCCACCATTCACGCGGACCCGGTCGACGTTCTTGTCAAGATGCTCGCGCACAAAGGCATAGAGCCCGCGATTTACACGGGTCAGCGCAACCTCGGCCTCCCAATACACGGAGGCATTGGCCACCACCCGCACGGTCTGGCTATAGGCCTGACGCAGGCAATCTACGCGATAGATCGGATCCAAGGTCGCGCATTGCTCTGCACCGTAGGTGAAAGTGTCAACGGCCCGCTTGGTCTGATGCTCGGAGAATCCATTGTCCTCCTCCGCAGAAACAGCGCCCGCCAAAGCCAATACCGCAACCATCGCGGCTCCGCGCAACCATTTGACAGTCTTGATCATTTTGCCGGGGCTCCTTGTTAACGGGTCACGTGAATCGCACAGGTGGCGTGGCGCACAACCTGCGCCGCAGTACTGCCCAGTACAATATCCTGAACCCCGGGTCTATGCGACGCAATGACGATGCAGTCCACATCTTCGTTTTTGGCCCAATTGACAATGGTTTTCCCTGCGGAACCTTCGGTTACCACCCCGCGCGCATTGGGCATCTCTGCCCCCATCGCCTCAAGGCTGGCAACAATGGCGGCCTGCGCCTCTTCCTGAAAGCCCTTTGGCACATAGTTGATCACATAGTTGGGCACATTGGCCATCACATGCAGCAACGTCACCTGACCATCCTCAGCAACCAAGCGGCGCGCCACCGCAATCGCCTCTTTCGGATCATGCGCATCATCAAAGGCCACGGGAACCAAGATATGCTGATACATGTGACTCTCCCAAGCCTTTGAAACCCAAACCAGACTAGGCCCGATCAAAAGCCTCTACAACATCATACATCACCGGCTCAAAACTGCGGCAGAGCTGATGGATACGCCGGTTTCGCTCCCGCATTTCCTCACTCCGCAGCATGGCCTGAAAATCCTCGCGGCGACGCCATTGAGAATAATTGGCGATCCGGGTCTGCGCATCATTCACGTGCAACCCCGCCGCGATAAAACCCGGCTGTTTTGAGATAAACTGATCATAAGCTTCGGTCAGCGCATCGAGCAGATCCTGACAGGTGCCGGGGGTCATCTCAAATGTCGTGATGACGGTTTGAAGGTCCGCCTCCTTGGTGATTTTGGGCATAGTTCCTCCTTCCTTTTCCTCAGCTTAGCGCAGCCACGCCGCGATTGGCCAATGAATAAAGCCGCATCGGCACAGAGCCGCGCCTGTCGGGCTGCGCCACGCAACCGCACCCCACGCGCTTGTGATTGCAACAAACCCGCCTCTGGCCCATACTGGGCGCAAATACGGTCAGGCCAAATGACGGAGCAAAAGTATTTCCGCGGGCCCGAGCAGACACATGAGGCAGTAATGACCCGAGCACTTTTTGCGCTGCTGATGGCAGCTTTTCTGATCCCGTCGATCCCACAGCAGGCAGACGCGCGTGTACTGAACCGCGCCTGTCAGCAATCAGAGCGTGACGCCGCCAACCGCAGCCTGTGCCGCTGCATTCAAAAAGTGGCGAACAAATCGCTATCCCGTGCGGATCAGCGACTGGCCGCCAGCTTCATCAAAGAGCCGCATAAGGCGCAGGAAATCCGCCAGTCAGACAGCCGCAGCCATGAGATTTTCTGGAAGCGCTACAAGGCCTTTGGCGAAGACGCCACGCGCAGCTGCAACCACCTGCGCTAAGGCGCATTTACGCACCGCTGACCAACTTCAAGCTCGGCGGCGTCAGAAAATGCTCCTCTCGCATCTCCGCGCTGATGGCATGGCCAACCATGCCCTCTTCGCGCGAAATCACAGAGGAGGCCCGCACCAACTCAGGCAAAGCCTCATCCGCAAGCCGCTGCCAAGTCACGGTTTTCAGGAATTTATGCACCGACAGCCCGCCTGTGTAGCGCGCGGCTCTGTCAGTGGGCAGCACGTGGTTTGGCCCCGCCGCCTTGTCACCAAAGGTCACGCAGGCGCGCGCCCCAAGGAACAGTGAGCCATAGCTGCGCAGCCGCGTTTTCCACCATGCCAGATCCACCGCCTGCACATGCAAATGCTCCGGCGCGTATCTGTCTGAGACCAAAGCCATTTCTTCGCGCCCCTCACAGAGGATCACCTCGCCGCGCTCTTCCCATGCTTGCCGCGCGGCACTGCGGTTGGGCTCCGGCAGCTGTGCCACGCAATCCGCGATCCGCGCCATCACAGCCTCTGCCAACGCGCGATTGTCACAGACGAGCCAGACCGGAGAGTTGCTGCCGTGTTCCGCCTGCCCCACCAGATCCCAAGCCACAAGATCGGGATCGGCGCTCTCATCTGCAATGATCAAGACATCTGTGGGACCCGCAAACATATCGATGCCCACTTCGCCAAAAAGCTGCCGCTTCGCCTCAGCGACATATTGATTGCCCGGCCCCACCAGAATGTCGGCGCGGCCAGCTCCGAAATGCCCCTCTGCCATGGCAGCCACCGCCTGAACACCGCCAAGCGCCAAGGCGCGGTCCGCCCCGGCAAGCCACATCGCATAAAGGATCGCCGCCGGAATGCCCTCCCCCGGACGCGGCGGTGAGGCAGCTGTCACATCCCCGACCCCTGCCACACGCGCGGTGGTGATGCTCATCAACGCGCTGGCGATGTGGCTATAGCGCCCGCCAGGCACATAGCAGCCCGCTGCATCCAGTGGGATCACCCGCTGCCCGGCCAACAAACCCGGGCGCAGCTCGACCTCAAATTCGTTGAGGCTACTGCGCTGCGCTTCGGCAAACCGGCGAATGTTGTTATGCGCGTAGCGGATCGCATCACGCAGATCAGGCGTGACATGCTGTGCAGCTTCGGCCATTTGGTCCCGCCCCACCACAACCTCGCCGTCCCAGCGATCCAGCCGCTGCGCATACTCGCACACCGTCGCCTCTCCGCCCTGCCGGATACGGGTCAGCATGATTTCGACAGTGTCTCGCGCATCCGCCGTACCGGCCTCTGCAATCGTGGCGTCCGCCCGCTTCAGATAAGTGATGGTCATGTCAGTCTCCTGCCATATCTCGATGTTATTCTTGGCTTGACCCAATCCCTACGACTATTCACAAAAGGCAAATCTGCCGGAGAGCCAAAATGTTGAACAAAGGTGTCACCCTCAGAGGGTTGGAAGTGTTTGAAGCGCTCGCAGCAACCGGAGCCGTGGCGCAGGCGGCGGAGATCACGGGGCTGTCGCAACCGGCGGTGTCTCAACAGATCCGAAATCTGGAAAAAGCGCTTGGTGCCGACTTGCTGGACCACAGCAAACGACCCATGCAGCTCACTCCTGCAGGGCGCGCCTATCTGATCCGCGCCAGTGCCGTGCTCTCGCAGTTGCGGCTGGCGCAGTCTGAGCTGGCGGTGATGGATCTCACCCACCTGACGCAGCTCTCCATGGGCATCATTGATGACTTTGACAATGACCTGACCCCGCGCCTTGTTACGACGCTGGCGGAGTCGATGACCCGCTGTCAGTTCCGCCTTGTCACCGCGCCGAGCCATGAGATCACCGAAGCCATTCGCGCCCGTGATCTGCATCTCGCAATCACCGCCTCCTCCGGAGAAGTCATTGACGGGATTACCGAATACCCGCTGACCCGAGATCCGTTTATCCTGATTGCCCCAGCCGGTCGCGTGCCTGCGAAAGGCGATGTCATGGGCGCGCTGGCCGATCTGCCGATGCTGCGCTACGGGCAGGAGCAATTGATTGGACGTCAGATTGAAGCCCACCTGAAACGCTGCAAACTTGACATTCCGCAACGGTTTGAAATCGGCTCCAACCCGTCGCTCATTGCCATGGTGTCGCGCGGCATTGGATGGGCCATCACCACGCCTCTGGGCTACCTGCGTGCGACGCGCTTTCATGATCGCGTCACCGCACACCCGCTGCCGTTTGCCCCCTTCAGCCGCACCATTTCGCTTCTGGCAAGCGGAGACTGGGCTGACACAGTGCCGCGCGACGTGGCCCAAACCATGCGCAATCTGCTGAGCAGCCACATGATTGCCCCGGCCATCGAGAAACTCCCGTGGCTGGAGGATGATTTTCGCGTGTTGGACCGATAGGCACCGCACAGGTCTGGCTCCGAAATGACTTCGGTTTCACTGTCTGCCGGTGCCGCTCATTTCAGCAAGAGGCCGCAGCGCTGCTTTGCAAACAGCAGCCTCTACTTTTCATTTTTCTGAAACTACGGCCTCAGTTGCGCAGATCTAAAGCGCAGTAACAAGACCGCGTGCGCAGGTTTCAATCAGATCCAATGCCCCGTCAAAATCACGGGTGTAGTAAGGATCAGGCACCGCATCAGCGCCGCTGTCTTCATAATCGGTGAAAAGCCGCACTGGCGTTTCGTTGCCCGCCGGACGCAACCGCTCAATATTGGCGAGATTGTCTCCGTCCATTGCGATGATCAGATCAAAACGCGAGAAGTCTGCGACGTCGAACTGGCGCGCGCGCAGATCTGAGAGATCGTAGCCCCGCGCCTTGGCCGCCGTTTGCATCGGGCCATAGGGCGGCTCTCCCACGTGCCAGCCTCCAGTGCCAGCGCTGTCTGCGTCCACCTCCGGTGCAAAGCTGCGAAACACGCCTTCGGCGGTGGGGGACCGGCAGATATTGCCCAAACAGACAAACAAAATTTTCATGGCGGATCATCCCCTTACCTTGCCAGCACCCCGACACCTTGCCACAGTCAACACAGAGGCACCACATGCAGCAACCAGCGAGACGCGCATATGACCACCAACATCGTTATCCTGACCGGCGCCGGTATCAGCGCGGAAAGCGGCCTTGGCACATTTCGGGACGAAGGCGGACTTTGGGCGCAGCACCGAATTGAGGATGTGGCCACGCCAGAGGGCTTTGCCCGCAATCCCGATCTCGTGCATGAGTTTTATAACGCCCGTCGCGCCAATGCGGCAGAGGCGGCACCCAACGCCGCGCATTATGCGCTGGCCGAGCTTGAAGCCAAACTTGACGGCACCCTGCTGATTGTCACCCAAAACGTCGACAGCTTGCATGAAAAAGCTGGCAGCAAGAACGTGCTGCATATGCATGGGATCCTTGCCGGAGCACTGTGCGCCGCATGCGGTCACCGCTGGGAGGCTCCGGCGGTGATGGCCAAGGAAGACCCCTGCCCGGCCTGCGCCGCGCCTCAGACGCGCCCGGACGTGGTGTGGTTTGGCGAAATTCCCTATGAGATGGAGCGCATTGAGGATGCGCTTTCCGCGGCGGACATCTTTGTCTCGATTGGCACGTCAGGAGAGGTTTATCCGGCGGCGAACTTCGTGTCACACGCCGACTATATTGGCGCGCATACGGTGGAACTGAATTTGGAGCCCTCTGCCGGGGCATCCCGCTTTGCCGAAGTGCATCTTGGCCCCGCCACGGAAACAGTCCCGCAATGGGTGGCGAGCGAGCTGGCCCGCACCAACAGCTGACGCAAACAAATAGGGCCACCTCAACGGGCGGCCCAGATTGAAGACGTAAACAGAGCGCGGCGGTCAGCCGTCGGTCTTTTTCATCTCGCCATGGCCATGCGCCCCTGCGGCGGGCTTGCGCTCCAGATCCACAGGCACCTCAAGCGTGATATCGCCTGCTTTTTCAAAGGTCAGCGTCACATTCACAACGTCGCCATGCTCCAGACCATGGGTCAGCCCCATGAACATCACGTGATCGCCGCCACGTTGCAGCATGTGCTTGCCACCTGCCGGGATCACAAAGCCCTCTTTCACATGCAGCATTTTCATTTTGCCGTCGCCGATGTCCTTATGGGTGTGCAGCTCTGTGCGCTTGGCTACATCGGAGCTGACAGAGACCAGACGGTCATCTTCGCTGCCGGTGTTCTCGATCACCATAAAGCTTGCTCCGGATTTGGAGATCTTGGTGGCGACGCGGGCATAGGCGTCTTTCACGGCAATGGTTGTTTCGGCAAATGCCGGAAGCGCGAAAGCCACAGCGGCAGCGGCGGCGAGGGTGAAGGTTTTGACGGACATTATTGGTCTCCTGTCCCTGTGAGTTGATGTGTCAGATTAAAAAATGAACACACCAATCGGAGGCGCACGTGCGCTGGGGGAGGTTTGACGAATCGCCTCTACGTGGTCGCCCAAAGCCAATCGCGCAATGCGACCCTGCCCAAAGTGGGCTTCTATTGCGACCTCGGGCACCGCGATCCAAGTCAGCAAAGACGCCGAAAAATCAGGGCATAGATGCGGCGCGCCTGTGGGGTTGCCATCGGCATCCACGGGCACCATCACCGGATTTTCGCCGATGCAGTATTCCGCATAGCCTGTAACGCCGGGCATTCCACGCGCAATCGCCATGCTGTGCCCTGTCAGGACCAGCAGGAGCGCGAGCACTCCGGAGATATATGCGCGGAAAGTTGCCGTCATGCCCGCATATAGACATGGCGTCTAAGCTTTGTGAAGACGACAAAAGGAAACAGCCCCACCCGAGGGTGAGGCTGTTAAAATCTCAAAAAAGATCAGTGCGATCAGGCGTTTGCTGCCTGCGCTTTTGCGATCTCTTTTTTCACTTTCAGAGCGTTGTCGGAAAGCTCGGTGTCTTTTGCTTTTGCCAGGAACGCGTCCAGGCCACCGCGGTGGTCCACGGTGCGCAGCGCGGCTGCGGAGATGCGCAGTTTCACGCCACGGCCCAGAGTTTCGGACTGCAGAGTCACGTCGTTCAGGTTAGGCAGAAAACGACGCTTGGTTTTGTTGTTGGCGTGGCTGACATTGTTGCCAGTCATCGGGCCTTTTCCGGTCAATTCGCAACGGCGCGACATGGGTTCATCCTCGTTTTACGGTGCACGGGGATAACGGCCCCGTCAAAGCATAAGGGCGCTGCCTAGGCCGCGCCCGGAATTTTGTTTGGCGTGATTAGGCGGAATTGGCAGGGCCGTCAAGTGATTCAACATCACATAATGACTCTGATGGCCTGCAAAGGCGTTTAAACCTTATACATCCGCCGGGGAAGGCCCTCTGAGCGGCTTTTTAGACGGAAGGCTGTTGCGATCCCATCTGATCGTCATGCCCTGATCACGGCGCGCAAAGATCTCCGGCAGGAAGTTTTCGAAATTGCCGATTTCCTCAACGCTGTGCAAGAGCCAGGCGTAATTCTTGTCCTCATAGTAGAGCCAGGGAATGATCATCCGGTTCACAATCGGTTTGAAAATCCCTTTGGCCACACCAACGGTCAAGAGGTTGCGCACCTTGAGCCCTTCAGGTCCATCCTCATAGTGAAACTCCACATCCGCAACCGTCACACCGCTTCTGGTGGCGCGCAGGGCAAAACGGGTCTCATCTCTGCGCACGACCTCCAGCCGCTCATTTGTCGTGAAATCGGGGTTGCGTTGATAGCCCTCAACGATGGTGACAAAGTCGCCTGCCGTCAGCGGTCGCTCTTTGTCTGCCTTTTCGCTTTGCAGAGAGATATGGTCCTTAGGATGGCTCACCAAAAAGGCCGGATAGGTCGTGCCATCAATCACCAGAGAAAGATCCGCATAGACCCCATACCACCAACAGAGCATTTCTGCGGTCACTTCCCGAACCGGTGGGTGCTCGATTTCAAATAGGGTCCGTCCATCTGACAGATGCGTCACAGTCGAAAACGCGTTGTCAAAACTCTTGAGGTCCCATCCGAAGTCTCGCGGCTCAGGAAACTCCATGCACCACCCTCCCAGCTCATATTAGGCCAAACCCGCCTCTGCTTTCTCCACTGACAACAACACCTGATATTTCTCAGGACAGGCTGCGCATTTTCGACAAGCCACGCAAGATTTTCCGGAAGTCCCGCTGCGTCGCCTTGCGGATATGGGGGATTAAAACACACCATTGGCTGGCGTGGGCCAAGTGATGCGGCGGCCTTCGCCGCGCCGCTCATAGAGGATCGGCAGCAGGTGCTCCAAGACGCCAATCTCCTCCACATTGTGCTGCATCCATGCCTCGGTCTTTTTCACATCAAACAGGAACGGCACGACGAGATTGTTGATCAGGATCCGGGACCACCCTTTATCAACGCCGACCCAAAGGCAGGAGACCACGTCCGTTCCATCCCGGTGGGCTTCAAAGGAATATTCAAGTCCGGCCACCCGAAGCCCGGCGCGATAGACTTCGATGGCGTATTTGGAGGTATCCCGCTGTACGATCTTGAACTTCTCGATGGTGCGATAAGAGGGTTCAGCGCCGTAAGCCTCTTCCATGACAATATAATCGCCGGGGTTGCTCGGCATCATCTGCGTGGCCAGAAAAGGCTTGATATCTATGTGATCTCGCGGATGCCAAACCGAGAACGTCTTTTCAATATGCGCGCCCAAGTCGACTTCAAGGAACGCATAGACACCGAACCACCAGCACAGCATTTCACAGCTGATGCCGTTCAGCCGTTGATGCTCAACCGTCAGCTCAAGACGACCATCCGGCATTTGCGAAAACGCAGTGGTGGCGTCTTCCAACCGGCGCTGGGGTCACTCAAACCTTTAAAGCTCCGGACGCTTTGCCGGTGCAATTGACCTCTTCCCCATAGGTTTTCTGCCTCTATCTTGAACGCCAACATGCGCTCAAAATTGAATTTTCTCAGAAAACCATGCGTCAGCTAGGCCAGTCGCGCAAGCATCTCCTGCGCGGCCTGCGACGGCGTGATGACACCGGAGGCCACCTTTTCATCCAATGATTGCAGGTCCTTGCGCGCTTGCTCTTTATGCAGACGCGCCAGCAACCCCTGCCGCACCTCTTCGTGGAACCAAAACTGCGCCTGCGTGGCGCGGCGGATATCCCAATGCCCTTCCGTCTTGCGCCAATCCGTCAGCGCAGTCATTTCAGTCCAAGCCGTCAGCAGCCCTTCCTCTTCGAGCGCCGACACGGTCATTGCCTTTGGGAACCCTTCCGGATCCTGCGGACGCTTGCGCAACAGACGGAGCGCTCCGGCATAATCGGCGCAGGTGCGCATGGCGGTGGTTTTGAGCGCACCGTCAGCCTTGTTCACCAAGATCACGTCCGCCATTTCCATGATCCCGCGCTTCACGCCCTGCAGCTCGTCACCACCCGCAGGCGCCAACAACAGCAGGAAGAGATCAGACATTTCTGCCACAACCGTTTCCGATTGCCCGACCCCAACGGTCTCAATCAGCACGACATCAAACCCAGCCGCCTCACAAAGCGCCACCGCTTCTCTGGTGCGGCGCGCCACGCCTCCCAGATGGGTTTGGCTTGGCGAGGGGCGGATAAAGGCGTTTTTCTCCCGGCTCAGCCGCTCCATGCGGGTTTTGTCCCCAAGAATTGAGCCGCCGCTGCGGGCCGATGAGGGATCAACCGCCAGCACGGCCACGCGCAAACCCTGCGCGGTCAGCATCATGCCAAAGCTCTCAATGAACGTGGATTTCCCAACCCCCGGCGTGCCAGAAAGACCGATGCGCAGGGATTGTCGCCCAGCGCCGCGCAGGCTTTCCAGAAGCGCGCTGGCCTGTGCGCGGTGGTCATCCCGTGCGCTTTCCACCAATGTAATCGCCCGCGCCAGAGCCCTGCGGTCTTGTTTCAGTATTCTGTCCCGCAGTTCTGCGATATCCATGGCGACAACCCGTGCTTCTTGTTTGGAAAACTACATGCCGCGCCCCACCCTGTCTTGTCTAGTCCGGCGATACGTCAGCCGCTTCAATTTGCTGCCTCTTTGGATTTGCGCGGCGGCGATGACGGTACCTGCGGCGCGGGCAGAGAGCCACGCGCAGCTCTGGTCGGTACACGCCTTTGGCATCAAAGTGGGGGAGCTAACGCTGGCCGTAAGCGAAACGGACAACGCTTATGAGGGGGCAGGCAGCTTTCGCACCACCGGCCTCGCGGGCATCCTGCGCAGCATCCGCTTCACGGTTTCAGGTGAGGGCACGCAGGTTGGACAAAACCTGCGCCCCGCGCGTTATGACGGATATATCAACACCGGCAAGCGGGTGTCTGAAACCAGCCTTCAGGCGCAAAATAACCTGCTCATCAAAACCAAAGGCGCGCAGGATCCCGCAACGCCAATTGCGCCCAGCGCCACCAAGGGCGCGCTTGATCCGATGAGCATGATGTGGCTCAGCCTGCGCGACCAGACGGATCAAACACTGTGTCAGATCGACCAGACCCAGTTTGACGGCACCCGCCTTGTGCGCATCACTCTGAAAACCCGCGCCTCAGAGGGCAACAGCGTGACTTGCTCAGGCACCTATGACCGCATTGGCGGCTACTCTGAGGAGGAGTTGACGGAGCTCAAAACATCTCCGCTGTCGGTGACCTATGAGCGCGACGGCGATCTGTGGCGCGCGAGTGAGGTGCAGCTCACCTCAAGACATGGCAAGGCCAAGCTGATGCGGCGCGAGTAAGCCTCTGGACCCTCCGGCGCAGCTGGCCGATAACAGCGCCATGACGCAGCTGCCCATTCACGACGCCCTCGATCCGCTCCTCGCTGCCCTGCGCAGCCACAACCGCGCGGTCCTGCAAGCCCCTCCTGGCGCCGGCAAAACCACCGTGGTACCGCTCGCCATGCTGGAGGCGGGCCTGACCAAGGGCCGCATCCTGATGCTGGAGCCGCGCCGCCTTGCCGCGCGCGCGGCTGCCGAGCGCATGGCGCAAACCTTGGGCGAGAAAGCGGGCGAAACCGTTGGCTATCGCGTGCGCGGCGACAGCAAAATCTCCAAAGCCACGCGGATTGAGGTGGTCACCGAGGGCATCCTCACCCGTATGATCCAGTCCGACCCGGAGCTGGCGGGTATTGGCGCGGTGATCTTTGACGAATTTCACGAACGTTCGCTCAACGCTGATCTGGGCCTCGCCTTGTGCCTTGAGATCTGCGAGGCCCTGCGCGACGATCTGATCCTTGTTGCCATGTCCGCCACGCTGGATGCCGCCCCTGTGGCCGCGCTTATGGGGGACGCCCCCATCATTACTTCCGAAGGTCGCGCCTTCCCGGTGGAGACTCGCTGGCTGGACAAACCCTTGGTCAAAGGCACGCGGCTGGAGGATGCGACTGCGCGGCTGATCACTCAGGCGGTGAGCGAGACAACCGGCGGCGTTCTGGTGTTCCTGCCCGGCGAAGGGGAGATCCGGCGCACGCAGACTCTGCTGAAACTGCCTGCGGATTGCACCGTGCATTCGCTTTTTGGCGCGATGCCCTTTAAGGATCAGCAAGCCGCCATCCGCCCCGCTGAACAGGGCCGCAAAGTGGTGCTCGCCACCTCCATTGCCGAAACCTCGCTCACCATTCAAGACGTGCGGGTGGTGGTGGACGCAGGCCGCGCCCGCCGCGCGCGCTTTGATCCCGGCACCGGGATGTCACGCCTTGTGACAGAGCGTGTCACCCGCGCAGAAGCCACCCAGCGTCAGGGCCGCGCAGGCCGTGTGGCCGAAGGGGTCTGCTACCGTCTCTGGACCAAGGGCGAAGAAGGCGCATTGCTTCCCTTCCCGCCTGCAGAGATCGAAGCTGCCGACCTCACCGGCCTCGCGCTTGAGCTTGCGCTTTGGGGCGCAGCGCCCAGCGACCTCGCGCTTCTGTCCCAGCCCAATCCCGGGAGTTTCTCTGAGGCGCAGGCCGTGCTGCACATGCTTGATGCGCTGGATGACAGCAACCGGATCACGGAACACGGCAAAGCCATCGCAGCCCTGCCCCTGCATCCGCGCCTTGCGCATATGCTGACCATCGCCGGGCCTCAGGGTGCGCTAATGGCAGCGCTCTTGGCGGCGCGCGATCCGCTGATCCGCGGTGCCCCTGTAGATCTGGCCTTACGGCTTGAAGCGCTCACTGACCTCAAAACCTTCACAGAACGGCGGCCCTTCGGGGTCAACCGCGCAGCGCTGCACACTCTGAAAGACGAAGCCAAACGCCTCGCCAAATCGAGCAAAACCAAAGACGCGCCCGCCTATGCGCCAGCCGAACTCGCCGCGCTCGCCTACCCTGACCGCATCGGGTTGCACCGCAAAGGCGACGCGCCCCGCTTTGTACTCTCCGGCGGCAAGGGCGCGGTGATGGAAGACGGCGACCCGCTTGCCGGAAGCCGCCTGATCGTGGTGACTGACACCGATGGCAACCCGCGCGAAGCCCGCATCCGGCAAGCCATTCAGATCACCGAAGCGCAGGTCCGCAGCCTGTTTGAGCCACATATTGAATGGGTCGACAGCTGCGCATGGTCAAAGCGCGAGCGCCGCGTGATTGCGCGACGCCAGGAGCGCTTTGGTTCCATTGCGCTGGACGACCGCATCTGGAAAGAGGCCCCCTCAGAGGCAATCGCACATGCCATGCTGGACGGCGTGCGCGACCTTGGCCTTACGCTCTCACCCGCCGCCCAACGTTTTGTTGCGCGTGTGACCCTGATCCGTGACGCCGGGCATGATTTGCCGGACATGGCACCGGACGCTTTGATGGACAACATCGAAGAGTGGCTCCTGCCACATCTTGGCGGCGTGAAAACGGCTGAGCACTGGAAGAAGTTTGACGTGCTGGACGCCCTGCGCGCGCGGCTGGACTGGAACCAGATGCAGCTTCTGGACCGCATGGCCCCTGCGCATTTCACCACGCCACTGGATCGCAAAATTCCCATCGACTACGGTGGCGAGCACCCTGAAATCACCCTGCGCCTGCAGGAGCTGTTCGGCCAGACCAGGCACCCGATGGTCGGCAACACCCCTTTGCGTGTCACCCTGCTCTCTCCCGGACAGAAACCCGTGCAGACCACCATGGACATTCCCGGCTTCTGGGCGAGCTCTTATGTGGACGTGCGCAAGGACATGCGCGGGCGCTATCCAAAGCACCCCTGGCCCGAAGATCCGACGCAAGCTGATCCGACATTGCGCGCCAAAAGACGTGGAAATTAGCGGAAAATTTACCAAACCTTGATTTACTGGCGCGAGAAACGTATATACACTTCCTAGTTAACAACAGGTCCGCCAAACGGACTTATCCACAAGCTGAGCAGACGTCTATGACCAACGCCTTGAAAACCGCTTACGACAGCGTGATTGCGCCGCTTTGGCGCCGTCCCCGCCGCATTCAGTTGGCGGCGCTTTGCACGCGCGGATCGGGCCAGGGCCGTGAAGTTCTGCTGATCACCTCTCGCGACACAGGCCGCTGGGTTCTGCCCAAAGGCTGGCCGATTGACGGGCTGGATGCCGCCGGTGCGGCCCTGCGCGAAGCCTGGGAAGAAGCCGGGGTGAAAGACGCCAATATCAATCGCGAGCCTCTGGGCATCTATACCTATGACAAGCGGCTTGATGGCGGCCTTGCTGTTGGTGTGGACGTCACTGTGTTTGAGGCGGAAGTGACCAAATTGGTGGACGACTTCCCCGAAGCGGACGAGCGCACCCGCAAATGGGTGGCTCCTTCTGAGGCCGCGCATATGGTCGATGAACCCGAATTGCAGGCGCTCCTGCGACAAATGTAACAGTTTTATAACCCGTTTCTTGCATTGCGGCGCCAACGGGGATAGGCCCCAGCGCTAAGCAAACTGGGATTCTCTGTTATGTCCTCGCCAACCTCTGGCAACGAATGGTCCACGCTGGATCGCGACCTTCACCGCATCTCTCACCTCGAAGCCGCCACTCTTTATGTCTCCCGCCCCATGGTCGGTCTTGGCATTGCGCTGGCGTTCATCGTGCTTGCCGCTGTGCTTGCAGGCCTGCTGACCGGCGCTGACTCAGGCAATATGATCATCATCGCCGCCGCTGGCTTTGGTGCCTATATGGCAATCAACATCGGCGCAAACGATGTGGCCAACAACATGGGCCCCGCCGTGGGGGCCAACGCCCTGACCATGGGCGGCGCCATCATCATCGCCGCGATCTGTGAAAGCGCAGGCGCATTGCTAGCTGGGGGCGACGTGGTCTCCACCATCTCCAAAGGGATCATTGATCCTTCGGGCATGGCGAACACCGCCATCTTTATCTGGGCCATGATGGCCGCGCTGATCTCTTCCGCGCTTTGGGTGAACATTGCCACTTGGGTCGGCGCGCCAGTGTCCACCACCCACTCCGTTGTGGGGGGCGTGATGGGCGCGGGCATTGCAGCGGCGGGTTTTGCCGCTGTGAACTGGCCCACCATGGGCAAAATCGCCGCCTCCTGGGTGATTTCCCCCGTTCTGGGCGGTGTGATTGCCGCCATGTTCCTGGCCTTCATCAAAGCCAAGATCATCTATCAGGATGACAAGATCGCTGCCGCCCGCCGCTGGGTGCCGGTGTTGATTGGTATCATGGCAGCCGCCTTTGCCTCTTATCTGGCACTCAAAGGCCTGAAAAAGATCGTTAAGATCGACATCCAAACCTCCCTGCTGATCGGCTTCGCGGCGGGCGTGCTGCTCTACGCGGTGTCCAAACCCTTCATTCGTAAGCAATCAGCAGGGCTGGAGAACCGCAATAAATCTCTCAAAGTGCTCTTTGGCATTCCGCTGGTGTTCTCCGCTGCGCTCCTGTCCTTTGCCCACGGTGCAAACGATGTGGCCAACGCAGTGGGCCCGCTCGCCGCCATTGTGCACGCGGCAGAGTTTGGCGACATCGCAGCCAAAGTGGCGATCCCAAGCTGGGTCATGATCATCGGGGCCTTTGGCATCTCCTTCGGCCTCTTCCTGTTTGGCCCCAAACTGATCCGCATGGTGGGTGAGAAGATCACCAAGCTGAACCCGATGCGCGCCTATTGTGTGGCACTGTCCGCCGCCATCACCGTGATTGTGGCCTCATGGCTGGGCCTACCGGTCAGCTCCACCCATATTGCAGTGGGCGGGATCTTTGGCGTCGGCTTCTATCGCGAATGGGACGCAGAGCGTCGCCTGCGCAAGAACGCCGGCCAGCGCCCTGTCACCAAGCGCATCGCACCGGAAGAGCGTCGCCGCCGCAAGCTTGTGCGCCGCAGCCACTTCATGACGATTGTGGCAGCCTGGGTCATCACAGTGCCCGCCGCAGCGTCCATGTCCGCAGTGATCTTCCTGCTGCTCAACGCCATCACAAGCTAACAGCATACGCCTGTGGGGATCATCTGCCCCGCAGGCGTTTTTGCACCTCTTTGGCGCTCAGGCAGGGTGATCCAACGCCCTCCGCCTCCGCCGCACGGATCAGCGCCGCAATGCGCCCGTTGATCGCCGCGTCCTGACCGTTCTGCCGTGCCAGCCGCACAATCTGCCCCTGCAGCTCTTCAATCTCGGTGCGGCGCCCGCGATCAAGATCCTCCCACATGGAACTGCGGGCATTTGGATCAATCGACAGCATCGCGCGGGCAACCCAACGAAACGCCCAGGTAGGCAGCCTGAGCACGCGCGGCACAACGCTCATGGGGAGAGCCGCAACGGGATTGCTCGGGGTGATCCCTGCCCCTTCCAGAACCGTCAGTGCCTCTGACATCTGCGCCGCCATCAAGCGCCGCCACCGCATGTCGCCGACCTGCTGGCGCAGGGGCAGGCCTGACAGCGCATTGAGCGCGTTGTTGAGATTGATCACCAGCTTGCCCCACTGCAGAGCGGTCATATCGCGCTTCTCATGCACCTCAAGCCCAAGACAGCTCAGATGCCGCGCCACATGCCCTGCCCCCTTCTCGATCGCGATCTGGCCACTGGTGCCCCGGTGAAAGCGCCCACCGCCGACCCAGACCACGTTAAACGGCACCATGCCTGCGCGCACATCGTGATCCGGCAAGGCCGTGCGCAGTGTGTCGGCGTTCTCCACGCCGTTTTGCAAACTGACCACAATCGCCCCTTTGGGGGCATGGCGCGCAATCTCATCAGCGATCTGGGCGGTTGCACCGCTTTTGACGGTCACCAGCACAATATCAGCCTCAGCGAGGCAAGAGGGATCCGTCTGCATGGCAAAACTGTCAGGAGAAAGCGCCTCATCCAAACCATCATAGTCGGTCAGTGACAGACCGTGATGGCTGATTTCTTCAAGGGTTCCCGCCCGCAACAGCAGCGTCACATTGCGCCCCGCGTGCGCGAGCATTCCCCCCACAAAACAGCCAATACTGCCCGCCCCTGCCACCACGATACGTGGATGGAGCGCGCTGCGTTCCGCATCGCTCATGTCTTCTGTCCCCTGTTGCGCCAGCTCTGCCAGTATAGATAATTTGAGGCAATTCTACGGCAACAGACATGCGAGCGCCAAAACGCAAGCGGGCAACATAGCGATGCCCAACAAAAAAACGCCAGCCGAAGCCAGCGCCTTTCCTATGCAAACTGCGGAACCAAGCGTTAGCTCAGGCACCATTTCATGATGGCTTTCTGCGCGTGCAGCCGGTTTTCTGCTTCGTCAAAGATCACCGAAGCCGGACCGTCCATAACCGCATCCGTGGCTTCCTCGTTGCGGTGGGCGGGCAGGCAATGCATGAACAGCGCGTTGTCCGCAGCGTGGCTCATCAGATCTTCATTCACCTGATAGGGGCGCAGCTGATTGTGGCGTCGCTCGCGCGTCGAGACCGCATCATGCATGCTGACCCAAGTGTCGGTGACCACCAGATCCGCGCCCTGCACAGCTTTCACCGGATCACGCTCGATCTCCACCTTCACACCTTTGGCGCGCGCCTCCTCGATGAAGACGGCCTCCGGATCCAAAGTGTTGGGGCCGGTGAAAGTGAGGTCAAAGCCGAACTGACCCGCCGCATGGGCAAAGCTTGCAAACACGTTGTTGCCATCGCCGGACCAGACAACCTTTTTGCCCGCGATTGGGCCGTTCTTTTCCTCAAAGGTAAGGATGTCCGCCATGATCTGGCAGGGGTGCGTGCGGTTTGTCAGACCGTTGATCACCGGCACCGTGGCATTTTCCGCCATTTCCAGAAGCGTGGCCTCTTCAAAGGTCCGGATCATGATCAGATCCACATAGCGGCTCAGCACTTTGGCGGTGTCCGCAACAGTCTCGCCATGGCCCAGCTGCAGCTCAGAGCCGGACAGCACCATGGTCTGCCCGCCCATCTGGCGCACACCAACGTCAAAGCTCACGCGGGTCCGGGTGGAGGGCTTTTCAAAGATCAGCGCAACCATGTGATCTTTCAGCGGAAGATCATCGTCCAGCGCGCCTTTGGGGCGGCCGTTGCGCGCGTCTTTCATCGCTTTCGCGCTGTCGATCATGCCGCGCAAATCGGCGACTTCGGTTTTGTGGATATCCAGAAAATGTTTCATCTTATTTGGTCCTTACGCCTGCGCGCCCACTTGGGCTGCCGCCTTCTCCAGCCGCTGGACGGCTTCGGCAATTTCTTCATCTGTAATGTTCAGCGGTGGCAACAGGCGCACCACATTGTCTGCGGCTGGCACGGTCACGACCTCATGGTCATATCCCGCTGCAACTACATCGCCGCAGACTGCTTTGGAGCACTTCAGTCCCAGCATCAGCCCCGCGCCACGCACCTCTTCGAAGACATCCGGATGCGCCGCAACCAGTCCCTCGAGTTTTTGGCGCAAAAGCCCACCCTTGCGGTTCACGTCGCTCAAAAAGGCATCATCCGCCACAACATCCATCACCGCGCCGCCCACGGCACAGGCCAGAGGGTTGCCGCCATAGGTGGAGCCGTGGGTGCCCGCAACCATGCCGCTTGCTGCCTCTTCCGTCGCCAGCACCGCGCCCAGCGGGAAGCCCCCACCGATGCCTTTCGCCACCATCATGATGTCAGGCGCCACGCCCGCCCATTCATGGGCAAAGAGCTTGCCTGTCCGGCCAACGCCGCATTGGACCTCATCCATGATCAGCAGGATGCCGGCCTCATTACAAATGGCCCGCAGCGCCTTCAGATCTGCATCCAGCAGCGGGCGAATGCCGCCCTCACCTTGGACAGGCTCCACGATGATCGCAGCGGTCTGATCACCCACCAGCGCCTTGGCGGCTTCCACGTCGCCCCAAGCCACCTGATGGAAGCCCGGCAGCAAAGGACCAAAGCCTTTCACCAGCTTTTCAGAGCCTGCAGCGGCAATGCCCGCAGAGCTCCGGCCATGGAACGCTCCTTCAAAGGCGATGATCTCCACACGCTCGGGCTGCCCTTTGTCGTTCCAGTACTTGCGCGCCATTTTAACGGCCAACTCACAGCACTCGGTGCCAGAGTTGGTGAAAAACACGGTGTCGGCAAAAGTATGCGCCACCAGCTTATCCGCCAGCGCCTGCTGCTGGGTGATG
This sequence comes from Shimia sp. R9_1, assembly GCF_017743775.1. Lineage (NCBI taxonomy): Bacteria > Pseudomonadati > Pseudomonadota > Alphaproteobacteria > Rhodobacterales > Roseobacteraceae > Shimia > Shimia sp. R9_1. The sequence continues at coordinate 737,157 of NZ_JAGHRN010000001.1, forward strand.
TTGTAAAGGTTGGAAACATGCCAGAGCTTACCGGCCTGCTCTGTCAGCGCATTGACCAGAACAGGGTTCGCATGACCCAGCACGTTCACCGCAATGCCTGCGCCCAGATCCAGAAAACGTCGGCCATCCACCTCGATCATCCAGCTTCCTTCGCCCTTCTCAAAAGTGAGCGGCGCACGGTTGTATGTCGGCAGAATGGACGGGATCATTGCGATCTTCCTTTTTCAGATCATGAGCCTCAGTGACTGCATCACTTAAGGCATTTAGGTCAATGTTTTTGAGGGGGTTTGCGTCACTTTCTAACGCATCAGAACAAACACAGGCTTACGCGCCTTTTACGCGATAAAGCGTCGGCGTCGCAGCAAAGAGATATGGATGCACTTGTTCATGACCTCTCCCTAATGCGGCAATCGACGAATGGGAACCCCCAACTTCCACTATGGATGGTTTTTGTGGTTTTTGATCATTTCGGACTGACACGCGGCGAATTTTGTGCTGCGTAAATCGGCCGCTTGTCAGCAGTGAGCACTGCCCCCATAACCTCCTTATGCACCCCATCGCCGCCCCCAAGACGAATCCCGCACTCGCTGCCGCGCTGACATTGGCCGCGTCTGCCTTTGCCGCTGGCACAACGCTTCTGGCGAAAGCGCTTGGAACCGGAACGCTGGGGCCAGCGCTGCACCCGCTGCAGATCAGTCACGGGCGCTTCCTCTTTGCCTTCATTGGGTTTGCCACTGCGGCGATGATCCTGCGCCCGCAAATTGAGCGCCTTCACTGGGGGCTCCATATTGGTCGCTCCACACTTGGCTGGGGCGGCGTGACGCTGATGTTTGCGGCGGCGGCGTTCATCCCGCTCTCGGATGCCACTGCGATCAGCTTTCTGAACCCCGTGGTCGGCATGCTGCTGGCGATCCCGTTTCTTGGGGAAAAAATCGGCCCGTGGCGCTGGGGTTCTGCGGCATTGGCATTTTGTGGCGCGATGATCCTGACCCGCCCCGGCACCGGGGCGCTGGAGCTTGGGGCGGTGCTGGCCCTATGTGCCGCCGTCGCCATGGGCGGCGAGCTGATCTTCATCAAGAAGCTAACCGGCCGCGAGCGCCCGTTTCAAATTCTGCTTATCAACAATGCCATTGGTCTGGCCATATCCACAGCGGCCGCCGCTTTTGTCTGGCAACTGCCGACACTAGCGCAATGGGCCGCACTCGCCGGGATTGGGCTGTTGATGGCCTCTGCCCAGACCTGCTTCATCAACGCAATGCGGCTTGCAGATGCGAGTTTTGTGGCGCCGTTCTTCTACGCAACGCTGGCTTTTGCCGCGCTCTATGATGCGCTGGTGTTTTCGGTGCTGCCCGATGTGGTGAGCCGGGTTGGCGCGGGTGTCATTCTGACCGCCGCAGCCATTTTGGTTTGGCGCGAAGGCCGCAACAGGCCCGACGCTTAAGCCGCAGCATCAAGAGCGGGTTGCAGTTGTACAGCTGCAATGCGCCAAACACCCCCTTGCGGCACCATCAGATAATCCAATGCGTGGGTCACACCCTGAGCGTCCTTCATCAGCACCCGCTGCCAAACAGCCGCGCCTTCCAAGGTCTGCGATCCGAACTGCACGGTTTGAGGCCGGTAGACCATCGGGTAGCCGCGCTGCACCATGGCGCCAAAATTCTCGGGCGTCAGGAACATGCGCTGGATATTGTCTGCGGCAAAGCCGAAGGCCGTCACAAAATCATCGCCGCGAAACGCCTCTATCTGCGCGCTGATCACGGCTTCGATCTCCGCCTTGGCGCTCACTTGTGCTTGCGCAGCCCCCGAGCGGGCAAATTCCAAAACCACCACAAAGGCGAGCAAAACATGCTTCATCTTACGTCCTCCCTTTAGGAGCCTACGGCCAATGAGGAGCTACAGATCACACGTGGTGCTTTGAGCCCCGATGGCGAGCCGATGCGTTGAGAGGTATCGCCAAAAGAAAAGGCCCCGCCGGAGCAGAGCCTTTTGAAACGTCAAACACATTTGCGGATCACGCGCCTGAAACGAGGTCTCCGGCAAGCGCCTTGTGGATCAGCGTCACAGTCTCTTCCACGCCATAAAGCGCAATGAAGCCGCCAAAGCGCGGACCCTGAGACGCCCCAAGAAGCACCTCATAGATCGCCTTGAACCAATCGCGCAGCGGCTCAAACTCATGGTTTTTGCCAATCGCGAAGACGATGGACTGCAGGAACTCCTCATCGGTGAAATCCGGTTCCGGAAGCGGATCGTCATTGCCAACAAGCGCGTTCTTGGCCGCAATCACCGCCAGTGCGGTCTCAGGCGAGCTCAGCGCGCCGGCCAGATCTTCCAGCGCACGGCGCTCCTGCTCTGTTGGGGCACGGTAAACCTTTGCCGGTTTCACGAAGTCGTTGAAATAGCGCACCGCATGGCCAGCCGCCGCATCCATGCCCGGATGGGTTTCTGCTGTCGCATCAGGGGCGTATTTGTTGATGAAACCCCACATGGTTTCTTTGTCTTCCGCAGAAGACGCAGAGGCCAGGTTCAGCAGCATGCTGAATGGCACCACCATATCGGATTGCGGCACGTCGCCGCCGTGGATGTGCCACACCGGGTTGTTCAGCTGTGCCTTGATGTCCTGAGTGTGATAAGCGCGCAGCTGCTGGTGATACTCATCCACCGCTTTGGGGATCACATCAAAATGCATCCGCTTTGCGGTTTTGGGCTTCTGGTACATGAAATAGGCGAGGCTCTCGGTAGAAGCATAGGTCAGCCACTGGTCAATCGACACACCGTTGCCGGAAGATTTGGAAATCTTCTGCCCGTTTTCATCCAAAAACAGCTCGTATGAGAAGTGGTTGGGCTGACGCCCACCCAGTGCGCGGCAGATCGCGTCATAGATCTTCTCGTTGGTGGCGTGCTCCTTGCCATACATCTCAAAGTCCACGCCCAGCGCCGCCCAGCGCGCACCAAAATCCGGCTTCCACTGCAGCTTCACGTTGCCGCCGGTCACAGGCACGGTCCATTCTTTACCGTCTTCATCATCAAAGGTGACGGTGTAGGTCTCGGCGCAGACCTTTTTCATCGGCACGTAAAGCACGCGGCCGGTTTCCGGGTGCAGCGGCAGGAAGATCGAATAGGTCGCGGCGCGCTCTTCGCGCAGGGATTTCAGCATGATCGCCATGATGGCATCATAATTGTCCACCGCGCGTTTCAGCACTTCGTCAAACTGGCCGGTTTCGTAGAATTCCTTGGCGGAGTAGAATTCATACTCAAAGCCAAAGGTATCCAGGAAGCGGCGCAGCATGGCGTTGTTATGCGCGCCAAAGCTGTCATGGGTGCCAAAAGGATCAGGCACAGCGGTCAGCGGCATCTGCAGATATGGCTCAAGCGTTTCCGGATTTGGCACATTGGAGGGCACTTTGCGCAGCCCGTCCAGATCATCGGAGAAACAAATCAGCTTGGTTGGGATGTCGCTGATCGCCTCAAAGGCCACCTTAATCATTGTGGTCCGGGCCACTTCGCCAAAGGTGCCGATGTGCGGCAGGCCTGAGGGGCCATAGCCGGTTTCAAACAGAACATAGCCCTTCTCTGGCGCACCCTTTGCATAGCGTTTGAGAAGCTTGCGGGCTTCTTCAAAGGGCCAAGCTTTGGATTCGAGGGCTGCTGCGCGCAGGTCAGACATTGTCCATCTCCGGTTCAGGATCGGGTTTCAGCGAAAGAATGCCAAGCGCCTCATTGCACGTGACAATCCGACGCTTCCTATTGCTCCTGAGACTGGCAGTCAATATTCTGCACTGCAACACAGCAATGCAAAGGATTTGCAAGTGACCCAAGAAATTCCACACCCGCTCACCCCGCAGGACTGCTTGGTGTTGGTGATGGTGGCTGTCTCCGCGTCTGACGAGAACATCCGCACCGCTGAACTCGTGAAAATTCAGGCGGCCGTGAACCACCTGCCGGTATTTGCGGAATATGATGTGGACCGGATGCAGGTCATCAGCCAGCTGGTGTTTGACCTGTTTGAACAGGAAGACGGTCTCGCCGCGCTGTTTGGTCTGGTACGCGACAATCTGGATGAACGGCTCTTTGAAACCGCCTATGCGCTGGCCTGTGATGTCGGGGCTGCGGATGGCACTCTGGCTGAGCCGGAACTGCGCCTGCTTGAAGAGATCCGCTATGAGCTGAACATCGACCGCCTGCACGCTGCCGCAATTGAGCGCGGCGCCCGTGCGCGTCACATGACCTAAGCCGCTTACGGTAACAAAATGAGCTGCGCAGGTAGCACGCCTGCGCGGCTATTGAAGGATGTCGATCAGGGCCTGCTTGCGGAACGGCTTGCTGAGAAATCCATCCATTCCAGCCTCAAAACAGGCCTCCGTGTCGCTGGGCTGCGCATTTGCCGTCAACGCGACAATCCGGCAGGGCGCTCTCCCGCTTTCCTTCTCAAAGAGACGGATTTCCCGCGTCGCCTGTAGCCCGCCCATCACCGGCATCGACAGATCCATCAGGATCACATCGTAGACCTGATTGCGACAGCACTCCAAGGCTTCCAACCCGTCCTGCACAAAGCGCATATCGGCACCGGTAGGCTCCAACATTTTCCGCACAACCATCTGGTTGGTCTTGTTGTCTTCCGCCACTAGGATTTGACGCCCTGAGAGCGGCCCCTTCCCGACAGCCAGGCTCGCATCGGTTCGGGCAATCTTGCGACTGTCCCAGATGACGTTCTCGGTCGGCTCAGAATGGATCTCTTGGCCTGCCCCCACTTTGGGCGTCACCGCATCTGTCGGGGTCAAGTTCAAGGCCACAAGGAAGGTGGTGCCCTCATTCGGAACACTCTCAACCGAGAGTTTTCCGCCCATACGTTCCACCAGAGCCTTGCTGATCGCCAAGCCAAGCCCGGTGCCTTTGCCGCGCAATTTGCCATCTTCGTGCACTTGCTCAAAGGCTGTGAAGATCATCTCAAGCTGAGCCGGATCGATGCCGACGCCCGTGTCTGACACGGCTATCTTAAGCGGCATCTCATCCACGCCTGATGCGAATGAGACCTTCACAGACACACGCCCCACTTCTGTGAACTTCACCGCGTTGCCGATGAGGTTCAGCAAAACCTGACGCACGCGGCTCATATCACCGACAAAGCTGCTCGGCATATCCTCCGGATAGTCAAAAACCAGCTCCAGCTTCTTGGCATCAGAATGCCGCGATAGAAGCGCACAGCACTCGCGCACAAGCTCCCGCAAAGAAAACGGCTCATCCGTCAGAGAGATCTTCTGCGCCTGAATCTTTGAGAAATCCAACACATCATTGACGATGGTCAGCAGCGCATTGGCGGAATTGTAGATTGTGTTGGCGCAGAGGCGCTGGTGGTCGTCCAGCTCCGTCTCCGACAACAGCTCGCACATCCCCATGATCCCGTTCATCGGCGTGCGTATTTCGTGGCTGACATTTGCCAAGAAGCGTTCTTTGGCGCGGTTGGCTTCCTCTGCCTCCTCGCGTGCCAGCTTGTTCAGCTCAAGCGCCTGATCGCGCTCCCGCTGCGAGGTGATGTCTTCTGTTGTGCCAACAATATGCGTCAGCTGCCCAGCGTCATCAAACACCGGTCTTAGCGTAGTGCGAAAATCAGCGATACGATCATCAAACGGGATGGTCACAAAATGCACGCTTTCGGTCTGCGCCTTGACAGCCTCAAGATGGAGCGCAAGCCCGCGCTCCCCATTCCAACCGCCAAAAATCTCAAGGGCAGTCTTGCCAAGCGCATCCTTGGCGGCGATCTCTGTGCGTCGCTCCCACTCTTTGGTGACCTTCACATAACGCGGCATACCATCCGTGCCGACCTCCAAGACGAAGATCGCACCCTGAGCTGCGTCTAGAAACGCGAAATGGTGTGAGAGATTACTGGGCTTCCTGGGGGTATTCATCACGCTAGAGCAACAGCCCTTTCCAAAAACATGGGTACAAATTCATTTACTTAGCAATAATTACGAAACTATTGCTACCAAACGCCAAATACAACACGCGCCGTATTTCTACATACGCCTGCACGCGCCGTAGATCTTTGCTACGCAAAGGAGAGCCTTGGCGGCTGAGTGACGCATTATAGCGCTCAAACGCTTCCCTGAGATCCAGCAGCCCCCCTCAAGATGAGAGAACGCTGATCCTGCCCGCTCTACGCCCCGTAGACAGTGCCCCACCGCGCAATCAGCGCCTGCTGCAATCGCTTGGCCCGCCCATTCCAGGTGCGCGCGCCTTTCGGGCGTTCGCGGTCAGGGCCAATCAGACGCTGGCGCGCGCCGACATCGGCCTCAAAAATTGCAAAGGCCAGAACTTTTCCGTCAGGCGCGTTGATGTAGCCTGCAAGCGCGCTCACAAAATGCAGCGTTCCGGTTTTGGCGCGGACCTTGACCGGATGGGCTTTGATCGGCCGTCCTTTGGCGTCTTTCACAGGTATGTCTTTCAGGATCGGCTGAAGCACCTCATGTTGCCCCGCCTGCGCCAACATCAAAGCCATTTCATCCGCACGCAGTCGCGATGCCTCGCCCAAACCGGAGTGATCCACCAATGCAGCCGCCTGCATACCAAGCTGCTCCTTGGCCCAGGCATTCATCGCCGCAGCAGAGTCCTTCAAGGTCAAAGGTTGCGCCCCGCGCGCCTGAGAGGCCGCTAGACCCACCATCTCCGCGGTGAGGTTGGTGGAGTATTTCAGCATGCCGGTGAGGATGGTCTTCAAATCCGGGCTTTGCTGGCGGGCGACAATCGTGCCACGCGGTGCGCCCTGCGCCACCTTGGGTGCCTGCAGCACAATGCCATGCGCGCGCGCCAGAGTCCGAAACACTTCGCCCGAATAAAGCTCTGGCTGGCGCAGCGGCAGCCACCGCGCGCCGCTCTTCCCCAACGCGCCTTTAGCGACTGTCCACTGATCCGTCTGCCCCGCCGATTGATAGGTGTAAACGGGCACCGCACGGTTGACGATTTTCATCTGCGCCACGGTCACGGCAGGACGGTATTTGTTGCTGCGCGCATCCATGGTCACGCCGTAACCGTCTGCGCCACGCTTCCACTCAAAGTGGACCCGGTTGTAGTTCAACGCGATGCCGGAAACCGCTGGATTGTAGCCTGCGTGGTCGGGCTGTTTCTTATCGATCCTTTTGACCGATGGCAGCGCCCCGCCCCACACCAAAAACCGGCCGGTCACCTCACGAATGCCGGAGGCCTTCAGCGTTCTTGCCAAGTCCGCCAGCCCGTTTGTGTCAAGCGTCGGGTCGCCGCCGCCGCGCAACACAAGATCGCCATTCAGAACACCGTTCTCCACTGTCCCGACAGCCACCAAGCTTGTGAGAAAGCGGTGGTTTGGCCCCAGATAGTGTAACGCATAAAGCGCGGTCAGCACTTTGGTCACGCTGGCGGGCGGCAACCCCGAGGCCGCATTATGCCCTTCCAGAATGCCGCCATCTCCGGCGCGCGCCACCGCATAGCTCACCTTGCCGGTGAGGCCACTGTCGCGGATCAAACTTTCTGCAGAAGGCGCACTGTCGATCAGTCTCTGCGCATCCGGGCGCAGCACAGGCCGCAATGATCGGCTCGGCGCATTGGCCCAAAGAGGTGTCCCCAAACTGGCGGCGCTCAAGGTCAGAAACGACCGGCGTGTGAAGCTCTTTTTCATAGTCGCAACCGTACCTCTGAACCGCTTGATGGTTCAACCAGCAGAGTGCCCGTGCGACTTCACAAAATAAACAAAAATCAGCGGGCTTTTGGTGAGGCTGTTAACATGTTACCGCTGTGCCTATGTGGAAAGTCTTTGCCCTGATGTTTGTCGCCATGTCCATGATCCCCGCAGGGGACACGGCGGGCAAACTCATGATGCAGACCCATGGCGCCAGCCCGATATTTGTCGCCTGGTCCCGCTTCGCACTTGGCGCGTTGATGGCCCTGCCTTTGCTGCGACCAACAACCCTGCATGCGCTAGGCCATTGGGCCATCTGGCTGCGCGCCGCATTGATGAGCTGTGGTATCTTCTGCATTCAAAACGCCCTGCAGACGGCTCCCATCGCCGACGTCTTTGCCGCGTTTTTCATCGGGCCGATCTTTTCCTACATCTTGTCTGTCATGTTGCTCAACGAGCCCGCAACACGGAGCCGCAACCTTCTGATGGTGCTTGGGTTTCTCGGGGTCCTGCTCGTGGTGCGGCCAAGTGCCGAGATGTCTCCCGGTCTTCTCTACGCGGTGGCCGCAGGCCTCTGCTACGGTGCCTTTCTCACGGCCTCGCGCTGGCTCTCAGGCACGGTGCGCGCCACCGACCTGCTTGTCACCCAACTGGCGCTCAGCGCTCTGATCCTGACACCTTTTGGCCTGCCACATCTGCCGACCGCCGCAACACTGGAGTTCAGCGCACTCACCTTTGGCAGTGCGGCCTTTTCGATGGGAGGAAATCTCCTCCTGTTGCTCGCCTATCGCCGCGCCGAGGCCGCACAGCTTGCGCCCTTGGTCTACCTCCAGCTTCTGAGTGCAACGGCGCTTGGATGGGTGGTGTTTGGCACATTGCCCGCCGCCCTCACCTGGCTCGGTCTGGCGCTGATCCTGAGCGCGGGCGTGCTCTCCGCAGCCCTTCCGAGCTTGCAGGCAAAAGCCAAGCGTCAGACAGCTGGTTGAGGGGTCTCTGGTGCAGCCTGCGTGGCAGGAGAACCGTTAAGATATTTCCCCCACTTCCGCTCAAAGGCGGCTTCCAGATCGATCCCCTGCCATTGGGCAAAGACCATTAGAAACCCAAACAGGTCTGCGGCTTCGTCCTCCAAAGCCTCTTTGGCACATTGCCCGGAGCCACTGCGACGCTGATTGCCAATGGACGCGAGATAGGCAGATTGCATCTCCCCCAGCTCTTCCGTCAGTTTTGCAAGATACCAAGCAGGGTCGCGCGTGATCTCGAAGGTCTCAGCATAGATGTCGCTGACTTGTTTGGCCCGAGCCGTCAGATCCGCGACACTCCGCCCTGTGGGTCGATCCAATTCATTCATTCACACACTCCACAGATCTGAACAACTGCGCCACCTTCGCCCCCTCAAAGACCTCTCTTACCGCTTGCCTGGCGAGAACAGATCTTTCTGATCCGGGCGTTTGGGCGCCGAAAGCCCCAGATGTCGCCACGCTTTTTGCGCCAGCATCCGGCCACGCGGCGTCCGCTGGATCAGCCCTTGCTGTAGCAAAAACGGTTCGATCACCTCTTCAATCGCATCGCGGCTCTCGCTCAGCGCGGCGCTGATGGTGTCGATCCCAACAGGGCCACCACCGTAGTTCTCTGCAATGAAAAGCAGGTATCTGCGGTCGGCCCCGTCCAAGCCGAGATTGTCCACCCCTAGCCGCGTCAGCGCCCCGTCCGCAAGCGCCTTGGTGATGACGCCGTCGCCCTCCACGAGCGCGAAGTCCACCACCCGACGCAACAGCCGCCCCGCGATCCGAGGTGTGCCACGCGACCGGCGTGCAATCTCACGCGCACCGCCATCCTGTGCAGGCACATGAAGCTTGCGTGCATTGCGGGTCACGATCTCGTTGAGCTCATCTTCGGTGTAAAACTGCAGACGTGTCGGAATGCCGAAACGGTCGCGCAGAGGCGTGGTCAAGAGCCCCAGTCGAGTGGTTGCGCCAACCAGGGTAAACGGCTGCAGCTCAATGCGCACGGTCCGCGCAGCAGGGCCCTCCCCGATCACCAGATCAAGCTCAAAGTCTTCCATCGCCGGGTAAAGCACCTCTTCCACCGCCGGGTTCAGACGGTGAATTTCGTCGATGAATAACACATCGCGCGCTTCCAAATTGGTCAGGATCGCCGCGAGGTCGCCTGCCTTGGCCAGCACGGGGCCGGAGGTCATCCGGAAGTTCACACCAAGCTCGCGCGCCATGATCTGGGCGAGCGTTGTTTTCCCCAGCCCCGGAGGCCCGTGAAACAACGTGTGGTCCATCGCTTCGCCACGACGCCGGGCGCTCTCAATGAACACCCGTAGGTTTGCCCGCGCCTCGGCTTGGCCGATGAAGGCGTCAAGCTCCTGTGGGCGCAGGGCGCGATCCGCATCCTCTGGTCGCGGCTCGGGGCGCAATGTCGGGTCTGGCTGATCCATAGATTATCCCTTCGGCGCCAAGAGCTTGAGGGCTGTGCGGATCAAGGTTGCCGTATCCGCCTCGGGATCTTCGCCCGCCGCCTGTGCCACTGCGGTTGCCGCATCGGAGGGGCTGTAGCCCAGATTGCCAAGTGCGGACAAAGCGTCGGCCTGCACACTCATGGATGCCGCAGCCGCAGAGCCGCTCGCCCCGGAAGCGCCACCTGGCGTGACCGGTGCATGTGCCGGATCTTCCAACACCGCGTCATCTTCCTCCGGCGCGCTCTGCGCCGCCTCACCGGTGGCTGTGGCCATCGCATTGCTGAGACTGCCGCCCAGCGCCATGATTTCAGGCGCTTTGTCTTTCAGCTCAATGACAACCCGCTGAGCGGTTTTGGGGCCGACTCCCTTGGCGGCTTTGATCGCCGCCACATCGCCCAGCGTCACAGCGCGGCTGACCCCCTCGGCGCCCAGCGTGCCCAGAATGGCAAGACTGGCCTTTGCGCCAATGCCCTGCACACTCATCAAGAGCCGGTGCCATTCTTTTTCAAACAGGCTGCCAAATCCAAAGAGCTGCAAAAGGTCTTCGCGCACCAAGAGATCGGTATAAAGCGCCACGGCCTCCCCTGCGGCCGGCATCGCCGCCAGCGTCCGGTCAGAGCAGTAGACCATATAGCCCACCCCGCGCACGTCGATCAGAACGTGATCCGTGCTGCGATATTCCAGCGTTCCAGAAATCTTGCCTATCATGCCTGCGCCTTTTTCAATGCGGCCGCATATCCGGCCCCTGCCCGCGCATAATGCGCATGGCACATGGCAATGGCCAGCGCATCTGCAGCGTCAGGCCCGGCAATCTGCACACCGGGCAGCTGCAGCTTCACCATATGCTCCACCTGATGCTTTTCCGCATGGCCAACGCCCACCACGGTTTTCTTCACTTTGTTGGGGGCATATTCCCCGATGATCAGCCCGGCCTGTGCAGGCACCAGCAAGGCGATCCCGCGCGCCTGCCCCAGCTTCAGCGTCCCCGCGCCATCCTTGTTCACAAAGGTCTGCTCAATCGCCGCATGATCCGGCAGGAAGCGTGCCACCACATCCGTCAGCTGCTCATGCAAAGACAGCAGGCGCGCGGCCAGATCCTCGCCAACCGAATGACAGATTCCATTGCCCACATGGCTCAACCGGCTGCCATCAGCGTCGATCACGCCCCAGCCCATATTCCGCAAGCCGGGATCAATTCCCAATACGCGCATCTGCCGCCCCATTCTGCTCTTTTTGTTCTGTTGTGCTCCGGAGTAGCACGAAACGAGAACAAACGCCAAGGCCAATCCCATTCCAATAGCTGCATGCGTATTCTGCAGCCCCGCCTTGCACCCGTTACATAACTGTTACAAGGGGGTCGTTTTTACCCTCAAAAATGTCGTAAATGCCAAACCAACGCGCATTTTCACAAGCCGATCCGACCCATGCACAACCTGCATAGGACCTATGCCGGAATCCGTCTTGTGAGCTTTGATCGACCTCCATATTTGCCGTCCATCTTGAAGAATAGACCATACCAAATTGGCAGAAGGAACACTGATATGGCCTCTTTTGAAACGACGTCGACCCCCAGTTTTGCTGGCCGTATCCGTGACACATTCACTGTGTTCGCTGCTCAGGTTGCAGACTGGAACGAGAAACGTTTGACCCGGAAAGCCCTGGAACAGCTCACCGATCGCGAGCTGGAGGACATCGGCATGTCTCGTGCCGACATCCCCCGCTATCGCTGAGTCTGGCAAGTCACCACTCACATGGTCGGGCCTTCGGGTCGGAAACCGCAGCCAGCTTGGGGAGGCTGCGGTTTTTTCGTGCCCAAAACAAACGCGGCCCCGGGGGAGAGAACCCGAGGCCGCAAGGATCTTGGAGGGATCCATGAAAAAGAAGGGTGTTAGCCCAGTGAATTGATCTTGAGCGCGATCCAGCGAGACACCGGATCAGGGCGCATGGTCCAGGCTGCAGCTTTCTCCACAGCATTTCCGCCGCTCAAACGCGCCACATCCTGCGAATAGAAGTCAGGACCAAGCTGGGACATCATCAAGCCTTTGATGACAAAAAAAGAGACCACAACCATGCTCAGACCGTGCCACGGGATCGTGCGTCTGCGTCCTGCACCGCGCACGATGACGTAGCCATTGCGGTCAATAGCAACTGCCTCACGCGCCTTCGGCCCGGCTTCCGCTTGATTGCGGTAAATCCGTGCGAGACGCTCATGAAACTCAGCGTTGGATTCACTCATAGCAAATACTCAGGTTTGGCCCCCACCAAACTCGAATAAAATTGACCAAAAAATTGCCCTAAAATCAAGGCAAGCCCTGACAAATAAGGCAAATTCGAGACAAAACTTGTTTTTATGCTTAACAGATCACGCTCATTTGGAAACAGTCGCAGAGCAGCGATCCTGACTATCCCCTCAAGCCAAACAATCCCGCAAAAACATACAAAAAAGGCGCTCCGTCGCGGAACGCCTTATTCATGATTCGACAAGGGCCGATTGCGAGATGTATCTCAACCCGCCTTATCTGCTTGGAAATGTCAGCCTGCGCTATTGCGGGTCATGGTCAATGTGGTCCACTCGCCAATTTCCTCGCGCGTATGCACGGCAAAGCCAGCCGCCTCATAGGCCGCAACCACCTCATCCGCCTGCTCATTCAGGATACCGGACAGGATCGCGTGGCCCTGTGGCGCGATATTGGCGCCCATGTCAGGCGCCAGATCCACAAGCGGGGCTTTCAGAATATTGGCGAACACCAGATCATATGGCGCTTTTGCAGCCAGATCCGGATGGCCAAAGCCTGCCGCCTCCAGACAGATCAGCTTGTCTTCCAGACCATTGGCAACCGCATTGGCCTTCGCCACATCCACGGCGACTTCGTCAATGTCGCTGGCGAGCACCTTGTTGGGCCAGATGCGCGCCGCGCCCATGGCCAGCACGGCAGTGCCGCACCCGATGTCTGCGACGTTCTCGCCGACAAAACCTTCATTGGCGAGGCGATCCAGCGCTTTCAGACACCCAAGCGTGGTGCCGTGGTGTCCGGTGCCAAAGGCCATCGCCGCCTCGATCAACAGAGGCTCTGCGCCTTCTGGCACTTTGTCTGCGTCATGACTGCCGTAAACAAAGAAACGACCGGCCTCCACAGGGGCCAGCTCGCGCTTTACATGGGCCACCCAGTCGGTTTCTGGCAGCTCGGACACCACAAAGGGCTTTGCCTCAAAAGCAGCAGCGAGAACCGCAAGGCCCGCCTCATCAGGCGCCTCGGTGAAATAGCCGCCCACTTCCCAGAGACCAGAGCCGTCTTCGATTTCAAAGACGCCCACACCGGTGGGCTCCGGCACCAAACGCTCCATGGCTTCGCCAAGCGCCTCAGCTTGGGATTTCCCGACGAGCGTGGTCAGCGCGGTGAATGTGGCCATAACAGATCTCCAGAAACTTTGTGCCGGGCCTAGGGTCTTGGCCCAGCTTCGTCAAGCCTGACGGGGGCAAACTACTCTGCAGCGGCGGCCAAAGGGCGTGTCAGGCGGGTTTCATTACCCTTCTCAGGGTGGCGCGGGATCAGGCAGGCCAAGCCAAGTGACACCGCCGCCATAGACGCCGCCAGCACAAACACTGAGCCAGGAGAATACACCCACAACAACCCCAATGGAAACGGCAAGCACACGGCCGCAATATGGTTAATTGTGAAGGCAACAGCCGCTGTAGGGGCCATATCCTCGGGATCAGCAATTTTTTGAAAGTAGGTCTTAAGCCCTATAGCGAGAGAAAAAAGCAAATGGTCGATAACAAATAGGGCAGCAGCGAGTGTCACCCCCCAGCCAAAGAAGAAGATTCCGCTGTAGGCCAAGAACACAACAAAAAGCCCCGTATACTCGAAAACCAATATACGACGTTCACCAAAGCGCGAGAGCGCACCCCCAACCAAAGGTGCAAACATCATAGTTGCGACAAGCGTAACCATATTTAGGCCGGTGCTCTCATGCACCTCATAGCCGAAGTGCTTAACCATCATGAATCCAGCGAAGACCACAAAAATCTGACGGCGAGCGCCGGCCATGAACTGCATCGCGTAATAAAGCCAATAGCGCTTTTTGAGCACCATCTTGCGCGCCTGTGGCGTGCGGCCTTCAAACTGCGGGAAGGCGAAAATACAGTAGAGCGCGATCAGCGCGGTTATGCCGCCTCCAGCGAGGTAGACAACCTCATAGCTCAGATCAAACCGCTTCCAACTCAGGATAATCAGCCCATAGGCAAGCAGCGTTGCGCCAGAACCCGCAGCTACCAGCCAGCCCAGCACCTTGGGCGCGCGCTTCTTGTCGAGCCACTGAAGCTGCAAAGACTGGTTCACGGTCTCATAATAGTGAAACCCGATAGAACTCAGCAGCGTGATCATCAGAATGCCGCCCATGCTCGGGAAATAGGCGGTCAGCGCAGTTGCAACGCCTAGGAGCAGGAGGGAGATCGTCCCCAAAACCTGCTCCCGAATGAAGAGGATTAAGAAGATCACCGCAACAGCCAGAAAGCCCGGTATTTCCCGCACAGTGTGCAAGAGGCCTGCGTCAGCCCCGTCAAAATCTGCCAGCTCAACCACAAAGTTGTTGAGCAGCGCGCTCCAAGTGTTGAACGCGATGGGCATGGCCAGCGCCATCAGGAACAAAAGCGCGATCGGGCGACGCCACCACGGCAAAGCCTGCGCGTCATCAATGGCAATTTTTTCGAACATGCCTAGCGCATACGGGGAAATACCCCAAAAGGCGAGAGCGAAAGGATGCACAGGTTGGGCTGCGTATTTGCACGCAAGGCAAATGCGAGGCTCTGCCTCGCGCTCCGGGATATTGGACGCAAGAGGAAACCCTGCGCTTAGTAGAAGCTCTGCGGGTCGATATCCACGGCGAGGCGCAAATCGCCTTTGAGGCGGAACTGGCCGACCCAGCGCGCCAGTGCGACTTGCAGCGGCGCAGATTTGTCGGCTTTCACCAAAAGCCGCACCCGATGTCGTCCACGCACACGCGCTATGGGGGCCGGGGCCGGGCCATAAACTTCAGCCCCAATCGCCCGCAAAGCCTCCGAATTGCGTGCCAGCGCATTGCCCAGATCAAACACCTGCCCCACATCGCTGCCTGAAAGGATGATCCCGGCCATGCGGCCAAAGGGGGGCACCACAGCGTGACGCCGTTCATCCGCCTCAGCCCGCCAGAAGCCGTTTTCATCGCCGGTCAGGATCGCGCGGATCACGGGGTGCTCCGGCTGGAAGGTCTGCAACAGCGCAAGCCCCGCGCGTTCAGAGCGCCCTGCCCGCCCGGCAACCTGTCGCATGAGCTGAAAGGTCCGCTCTGCTGCGCGCAGGTCAGAGCCTTGCAGGCCAAGATCCGCGTCGATGACGCCCACCAGCGTCAGCAGCGGAAAATTGTGACCTTTCGCCACCAACTGCGTGCCGATGATGATATCTGCGCCGCCGTTGGCGATGGTCTCAATGCTTTCTTTCAGCGCACGCGCTGAGCCAAAGAGATCCGAACTCAGCACCGCTTGGCGCGCCTCCGGCCAAAGCGCTTGTGCTTCTTCGGCCAGCCGCTCAACGCCCGGCCCGACCGGGGCCAGCTTGCCTTCGACCTCGCAGCTCGGGCAGGCCTCCGGCATCGGTTTTGTCTCGCCACACTGATGGCACAGCAAACGCTTGAGAAAGCGGTGCTCCACCATCCGCGCGTCACAATGATCACAGCCGATCTGGTGCCCGCAAGCCCGGCAGATTGTCACCGGCGCATAGCCACGGCGGTTGATGAACAGCAGCGCTTGCTCCCCTTTGGCAATGCGCGCGTCCACCGCCTGTTTCAACGCAGGCGAGATCCAACGGCTGGCCGGGAGCTCCTGCGTGCGCATATCAATCGCCCGCATTTCCGGCAAAACCGACGCGCCATAGCGGCTGGTCAGCTCAAGCCGCTTGTATTTGCCCGCTTCCGCATTGGCCCAGGTTTCCAACGAGGGGGTGGCAGAAGCCAGCACCACTTGCGCGTCACACATCGCCGCGCGCAGCACCGCCATATCGCGCGCATTATAAAGCACGCCGTCCTCTTGCTTATAGGAGGTGTCGTGTTCTTCATCGACGATAATCAGACCAAGATCGCGGTACGGCAAGAACAGCGCAGAGCGCGCACCAACCACAAGCTGCGCGCCACCCTCCCCCACCATTTTCCACGCCCGCCGACGCTCGGTCATGGTCACACCGGAGTGCCACTCCGCAGGACGCGCACCAAAACGCGCCTCAACGCGCGTCAGAAACTCCGCGGTCAACGCGATCTCCGGCAAGAGCACCAGCGCCTGCCGCCCTTTGCGCAGGCATTCCGCGACGGCCTCAAGATAAACCTCAGTTTTGCCTGAGCCCGTGACCCCGCGCAGCAATGTGGTGCCATAAACACCTGACTGAATACCGGCGCGCAATTCCGCCGCCCCGGCTTCCTGATCCGCCGTCAGCTCTTTGCCGCCGTAGTCCGGATCAAGCCGCAAATATGGTGTGTCCCGAGGCGCGGCTTCTTCCAGCACAACGCCCTGTTTCACCAACCCCTTGATGACGGAGTTTGTGACCCCAGCCATCTCGCCAAGTTCGCCCAGCGTGAAAGCAAGCCCGCCATAGTCTTCCAATGTCGCCAGAACCCGCCGCCGCGCATCGGTCTGCCGGTCGGGCTCCCCTGCGCCACGGCGATAGACTTTGCGCATCGAGGGAGGATCGCTCAGCCCCGGCGCACGGGTCGCCAACCGCAACATCGCGTGCAGCGGTGTCAGCGTGTAATCCGCTGCCCGCTGCAGGAAATTGCGCATGTCGGCCCGCATGGGTGCCACATCCAGCGCCTTATTGGCGGCGCGAATTTTGGAGATGTCATAATCGCCTTTGCCCGCCCCCCAGACCACCCCAAGCACCTTGCGCGGCCCAAGCGGCACCTCGACAAAACTGCCCGCAAAAACGCCTCCTTCCGGCGCTTTGTAATCCAAAACCCGGTCCAGCGGTTGCGTGGTCAGAACCGCAATCAAAGCCCCTTCGGGATAAAACTCTGCGTCGCTCAACAGACCCTCTTGCCAGCTTTGCCCACCAAATGCCGTTATCGCTAACGATAATTGCGCCCAAATGGCGCATTACAGCTTTCGGCGCGGCCTTCTATCGGGTAAAGCCATCACAGCCGCAGCGCAATCCCGCAGTTGCACCAATCATCCATGCACTTGTCAAAGCCAGCAAAGGACCTGACATGAAATTCTTTGTAGACACTGCCGAAATCGACGCCATTGCCGAGCTCAACGCCCTTGGCATGGTGGATGGTGTCACCACCAATCCCTCCCTGATCAAAAAATCCGGCCGCGACATTCTCGAAGTGACCAAAGAGATCTGTGATCTGGTCGAAGGCCCGGTTTCCGCCGAAGTCACCGCGACCGACGCTGACGAAATGATCGCTGAAGGCCGCAAGCTGGTTGAGATCGCTGAAAACATCGCCGTGAAAGTGCCGCTGACCTGGGACGGTCTGAAAGCCTGTAAAACCCTGACCGATGCGGGCCACAAGGTGAACGTGACCCTGTGTTTCTCCGCCAACCAGGCGCTGCTGGCCGCCAAAGCGGGCGCAAGCTTCATCTCGCCTTTCATCGGCCGTCTGGACGACATCAACCTTGATGGCATGGACCTGATCGCTGACATCCGTCAGATCTATGACAACTATGGCTTTGAAACCGAAATCCTCGCCGCGTCCGTGCGCACCGTGAACCACGCCACCCAATGTGCGCTGGTGGGTGCCGACGTGATGACCGCCCCTCCCGGCGTGATCAAATCCATGATCAACCACCCGCTGACCGACAAAGGTCTCGATGCCTTCCTCGCGGACATCAAAGCGGCAGACATCAAGATCCTCTGATCTCAACTACAGAGAAAACCAGACAAAGGCCCGGCGTTTGCCCGGGCCTTTTTTATGAGAGGCCGACTGTCGGCAAATGATTGCCCCGCCCTTTCAGGCCATGATAGGGGTTGTTTCAATCAGAGGCCTGAGCAGACCCCAACATGAGCACTGCACTCGAGAAATTCCAACGTTTGGAAGCCACAGCTCTGTGGCGCGAAAACCCCGACGCACAACGCAGGGATGTGATTGTGTCTCTGGGGGACGCAACGCTTGTGATCAAAGACAGCAATGATCGGGCGCTGACCCATTGGTCTCTTCCCGCCGTGCGCAGGCTCAACCCCGGCGAACGGCCTGCCGTGTTTTATCCGGACGGCGACCCAAGCGAGACCTTGGAAATCGGTGCAGATCACCCTGAGGTGGTCGAAGCCATCGAGAAGCTGCGCAAAGCGGTCGCCAACCCGGGCCAGGCCACAGGCAGGCTGCGCAAATTCATTCTTGGCGGGTCGGTGGCGGCAATTGTGGCCTTGGGCGTGTTTTGGCTGCCAAACGCATTGGTCAACCACGCGCTGCGGGTTGTGCCCAATGTGACCCGCCAGACAATTGGTCAGGAGATGCAGACCCATGCACTGCGCCTGACCGGCAAAGCCTGCACCGGCCCGCAGGCATTGCCCGCGCTTGATGCCTTTCAAAAACGCCTGCAAGTACGCGCCATCACCGTGGTGCCAAGCGCCCTGCGGGACGCGGTCGCCCTGCCCGGCAACATCGTGCTTTTGGGGCGCGACGCGGTGGAAGACTTTGAGGAGCCGGATGTGGCAGCAGGCTATGTGATTTCCGCGCAAGCCGCGGTCGCAGACCCGCTCCGCGGCCTTCTGGAAAGCGGCGGCATTCGCGCCAGCCTGCGCCTACTGACCACCGGCACATTGCCAGACACGCTGCTCAGCAGCCACATTGAAGAGCTGATCAGCGCTCCGCCAATGGCGGCACCGGATGACACTCTGATTGCTGCCTTTGAGGAAAAGCGCGTGCGCCTCAAACCCTATGCTTTGGCCCAAGACCCGTCCGGGGAAAGCACGCTGGCGCTGATTGAAGCGGCTCCGTTCACAGACAATCTGCCAGAGCCGGTGCTGATTGACCGCTATTGGGTGGCGCTTCAGGAGATTTGCGACAGCTGACCACCGCAAATCTCAAAGACTGTCAGTTTACTTGCGCAGGAACGCGCCGCCAAATCCGGCACCTTTGGCTTTGGCCAGCGCAGAGGCCGCCTCTGCCTGTGTGGCAAAAGGCCCAGCGAGCACAATCCGTTGGGTGGCGCCATTGCGCTCATACCGCCCGATCCGCACCGGCACGCCCAGCTTGCGCACATCCCGCGCCAAAGCTTGCGCCTGTGCTGCATCCGTTGCCTGCGCCACCTGCACATAAGGTGTGCCCGCAAGACGCAGAGACTTCTGCGGGGCTTCCGACTTGGTGGAAACCGTTTTGGTTTTGACCCTTTCACCGGTTTTGAACCGGGTGGTGGTCGGCTCCGCGGCCTCAGACTCCAGCGTCACCTGGATCAAGCGGCGCGGCACTGTTTCAGTCCAGATCAAGTTGGTCTGCGCGTGCCCGGCAAAGGTCATCACTGCGCGTTCGGTGTCCAGACGACCGTCCTCAAAGGCGCGGCGATAGCCTTCCGGCACATAGGAGGACACCGCATTGGTCAGGCGCGCCTCATAGACATGCTTGGGCACAATCCGCACGTCCGGCGCCGCTTCGCCAACGCGCACCACAGTGCCCACAGGCGGGCGCGGCAGCGCGCTGCTTTGCTCTAGATTGATTTGCGGCGGGGTCGCAATCGGGCCGCCGACACCGGGCGTCACAGGCGATTGCGCCTGCGGACCACAGCGCACGGTGGACCCTTTGTATTGGGTCACGCCTTCACGACATGGCGAGATAATACCGGAGGCGCGAGGGGCCTGCCCAGTGGTGCGACGTTCCGCTTGTGCCGGTACGGTTTTTGAAACCACTGTTTTTGCGGGCGCAGGTGACGGCGCCGCAGCTGAAGCAGTGGTTTTTGCCGGTGCAGCTTTTACCGTGCTGGGGGCAGCCTTCGCGGTCGACTTGGTGGGCGCAGGCTGCGCTTTGGGCTGGATCACAACCGGCGCGGCTTTGGGTGCCGGGGTCGCTACTGTCGCCGCTGGTGCTTTTGGCGTCGTCGTGGGTGCCGCCTGAGGTGTGGGCCGCGCATTGCCAAACAACGAAGGACGCTCTGTCGGTGGCGCGGCTGGTTCGATCTGAACCACGTCGCCATCAAGCTGCGGCGCTGCATTGGTCGGACGGGTTGCGGTGTCGAAGGTCGGCTTAAACCCGCAGATCACTTTGCGGTCGCGGGTCACACGGGGCACCCATGTGGTCACCCCGTCCACACCTGAGCGGATATATACACAGCCGCGGCTGTCAACGAACTGTTTGCCCTGGAAATTCGCCGGCGGAAACTCCGCCGGTGTTTGCCTGTCACTGATCGATTGCGCATGGGCTGCGCCGAATCCAGAAGCGGTTGCGATTGCAGCAATCGCAAGAAATTTGCCTAATGTCATTTTGCCCCCACAAGATGTAGGGGTACATTAGCCAAAATCTTTACAGTGAGTAAACCACTGAAAAGCCCAAATTCTGCCTATCTTGTGCCAAACATGCGGTCGCCCGCATCGCCAAGACCCGGCAGGATGTAGCCCTTTTCGTTCAGACGCTCATCCAGCGCTGCTGTCACGATTGGAACGTCAGGGTGCGCTTCTTTCATACGCTCTACACCCTCAGGGGCCGCCAACAGGCAAAGGAACAGGATATTGGTCGCGCCTTCTTTCTTCAGAAGATCAATAGCTGCCGCAGAGCTGTTCCCGGTTGCCAGCATCGGGTCCACAGCAATCACCAGACGCTCGCCCAGCTCGCTAGGCGCTTTGAAATAGTACTGCACCGGCTCCAGCGTTTCTTCGTCGCGGTAAAGACCAACAAAGCCAACACGTGCAGAAGGCACCAGTTCCAGCATGCCATCCAGCAGGCCGTTGCCCGCACGTAGGATCGACACCAGCGCCAATTTGCGCCCATCCAGTGTCGGCGCATCCATCTCGACCATAGGTGTCTTGATGCGTTTGGTTGTCATCGGCAACTCGCGCGTCACCTCATAGGCCAACAGCTGACTGATCTCGCGCAGCAAGCGACGGAACTCGCCCGTTGAGGTTGCCTCATCCCGCATGATCGTGAGCTTGTGCTGCACAAGTGGGTGGTTCACTACGGTCAAATGATCCATCAGGTTTTCTCCAGTCTCTTGGCCACAATTGCCTTCGTATCCGCGTCACAGAACGCGGCGTCAAGCGCGGTATTGGTGATCTCGGCAAAATCTGCCTCACCCCAACCAAAGGCCTTTTCGAGCATCTCGTATTCGCGCCGCATGGTGGTGTGAAAGAACGGCGGATCATCCGTGCTGACAGTGACCCGCACACCCGCGCCCCGCAGTTTCTGGATCGGGTGAGAGGCAAAATCAGGATAGACCCCCAGCACCACATTGGATCCGGGGCACACTTCAAGCGTCACCCGACGCGCCACCAGCTCTTTGACCAGATCAGGATCTTCGATCGAGCGCACGCCATGGCCGATACGTTCCACATTCAGGTCGTTGATCGCATCCCACACACTTTCCGGCCCGCCAAACTCGCCCGCGTGGGTGGTGAGTTTCAAACCGGCTTCACGCGCCTGATCATAGGCATAGGCAAAGTCGCCTTGCGTGAATTGCCCCTCGTCACCGCCCATACCAAAGCCGACAATGAAATCGCCCGCCGTTTCCGCCGCGCAGAGCGAGGAGGCACGGGATTTCTCTGGACCGAAATGACGCACCGCCGTGACGACACCACGCAGCGTGATGCCATGCTTGGCCTCCGCCGCATTGGCCGCTTCTTCAATGGCGTGCAGATATTCACGCCACGCCCCCACATCGCCGCCTCCGCAGAAATCGGGGCTGATAAAGCTCTCGGTGTAGACCACGCCATTCGCTGCGCTTTCCTCAAGCCAGGCAGATGTCAGCCGCGCGAACTCTTCCGGGCCAGTCAGAACACTGGTCGCCGCCTCATAGACACTGAGGAAATGCACAAAGTTCTCAAACGCATAGCCACCATCGTCCGTGAAGACTTTGCTCAGGTCCATCTTCTTTTCATGCGCCAGCTGCTTGATGAAGGCGGGCGGAGCCGCGCCTTCATGGTGAATGTGCAGCTCGATCTTTTTCAGGTCTGCCACTGTCATAGGAAACTCCTTCCACGCGGCGGTGTCACGCCAAGATGGGACGCCGCAGTTGCGGCCACATCCACAAAATCAATCAATCCAGCCTCACCGGAGCCGACACCGGCACAGAGCACAGGAACGCGCTCACGGGTGTGGTCTGTGCCCGGCCAACTTGGGTCATTCCCGTGATCGGCCGTCAGGATCAGCAAATCATCCTCTCGCATCTTCGCGATGAAGGCACCAATCTCGCGGTCAAACCATTCCAGCGCACGGGCGTAGCCCGCCACGTCGCGGCGGTGCCCGTAAAGGCTGTCAAATTCCACAAAATTCGCAAAGGTCAGGCTGCCGTCCGGCGCGGTCTCCGCCAGCCCATGCAAATCCTGCATCAGCTTCGCGTCGCTGCCTTTGGTGCAGCTGTCTATGCCAGCCATGGTGAAGATGTCACCAATCTTGCCAACACCCAGCACCGCGCCGCCTGCGTCCTGCACCCAGTTGGTCAGGATCGGCGCCGGCGGCGCAATCGCAAAGTCACGCCGGTTGGTCGTCCGGGTGAAGCCCTCTTCCGCGTTGCCAACAAACGGGCGCGCAATCACGCGACCAATCTTCATCTCATGCAGGATCGGCGCGAGGTCGCGGCACAGATCAATCAAGCGCTCCAGCCCGAAGTGCTCTTCATGCGCTGCGATCTGAAACACGCTGTCCGCAGAGGTGTAACAAATCGGCGCGCCGGTTTTCACGTGCTCGGCTCCAAGCTCGTTGATGATGACCGTGCCAGAAGCGTGGCAATCGCCCAAGATCGCGTCCGTTCCTGCCAGTTCGCAGACTTTGGCGACCAGCTCGTCCGGAAAACAGGGCGCACCTTTGGGGAAATACCCCCAATCCCACGGCACAGGCAGTCCGGCGAGCTCCCAATGGCCCGATGGCGTGTCTTTGCCCGGGCTTTGCTCGCTGGCCGCGCCCCAGAAGCCAGTTGGCGTTGCGTCCAATCCGGGCGTTTCATCGCCGGACGCCAGCCGCGCCGCCGCGCCCAAGCCAAGCGCATCAAGATGTGGCACAGTCAGTGGGCCGGACCGCCCCTCCTCCGCCAGCCCCTTGGCGCAAGCCTGCGCGATATGCGCGACCGTGTTCGCACCCGTGTCCGGCAGATCATCGTTGAAGAACCGCGCAGCATCCACTGCCCCGCCGCAGCCAACGGAATCCATCACCACCAGAAACACACGTGCCATCGCCCTATCGGCTCCTCTCATGAATAAGCGGGGGTATATCGGGCATTCCCTCGCCAATGACAATGGCCTTTCGCACAGCCGCCTCAGCCGCTGCCGCCGCATCCTCACGCGCCGCATGCAAACGCAGCAGGGGCTGCCTCGCCTGCACTGTTTCGCCAAGACGCACCACGTCCGACAGGCCAACCGCCGGGTCAATCACGTCGCTTTCCACCTGACGGCCGCCGCCCAGACCAACAACCGCCAGCCCAAGTGCCTCGCCATCAATAGCTTGCACAACGCCAGCTTGTGGCGCCGCAATTTCGCGAATAATCGGCGCTTCCGGCAGGAACCTTTGCCACTCTTCTGTGAAGCGCATCGGGCCACCCATCGCGGCGACCATGCGCCCGAAGATCTCTGCGGCCTTACCGCTGGACAGCGCGTCAAGCATTCGCGCGACACCCTCTTCCACATCCGCAGCCAACCCGGCGCTGGCCAAGAGCACACCACCAAGTGACACAGACAGCTCTGCGAGTGGCCCGCCATTTTGCCCGCAGAGCACCTTCATGCATTCCGCAACCTCAAGCGCATTGCCAAGCGACGCCGCCAAAGGCTGGTTCATGTCGGAAATCACCGCACTGGTGGGGCAGCCCGCAAGGTTCGCCGTACTGACAAGCGAGTCCGCCAGGGCCTGCGCATCCTCAACGGACTTCATAAACGCGCCAGAGCCGACTTTCACGTCAAGCACCAAGCCCTCAGGCCCCGCCGCAAGCTTCTTGGACAGGATCGAAGCGGTGATCAGATCGAGGCTTTCCACGGTCGCGGTCACATCGCGGATGGCATAGAGGCGCTTGTCAGCCGGGGCGATCTCCGCCGTGGCGCTGACAATGGCGCAGCCCACATCGGCCACCACCTCTTTGAAGCGGTCTTCCGTCAGGCTCGTGGACAGCCCCGGAATGGCCTCCATTTTGTCGAGCGTGCCACCGGTATGCCCCAGACCACGTCCGGAAATCATGGGCACATAAGCCCCGCAGGCCGCCAAAGCCGGGGCAAGCACCAGCGAAACGCAATCGCCAACGCCACCGGTGGAGTGTTTGTCCAACACCGGGCCAGGCAAATCCCATGCCATCCGGTCGCCACTGTCGCGCATCGCAAGCGTCAGCGCCACGCGCCCCTCCTCTGAAAGTCCGCGCAAGCAGACCCCCATGGCAAAGGCCCCAGCCTGAGCATTAGACACGGTGCCATCCGCCAGACCTTTGGCAAACCACGCCAATTCCTCTCGGCTTGGCGTCTCTCCACGGCGCAGATTCGCGATAATCGCCCGCGCGCCCATTTAGTCGCGATCCTTGTGGTCTGCGTCCATATGATCCGTGCCAAAGGCTCCGGGTAACAGCTCTGCCATGGTCATGGAAACCCGCACGCCTTCCAGATTGGCCAGCGTGACTTTGGTGTCCTTGCCGCCAAATTCCGCCAGCTTCTGACGGCATCCGCCACAGGGGCTGACCGGCTGCTTGCTGTCGGCCACCACAAAAACCTCGGTCAGACGGGTCTCCCCTGCCGCCACCATGGCCGCAATGGCTCCGGCCTCCGCGCATGTGCCCTCAGGATAGGCAATGTTCTCCACATTGCAGCCTGCGTATTTCACGCCACCTTCAGACAGGATCGCCGCCCCAACCTTGAAGTTGGAATAAGGTGCATAGGCGTTTTCACGCACCTCAAAGGCGAGGGTTTCAAGGCTTTTGTCTTGGCTCATGTCTCGATCACTTTCGTCTTAAACGCACCCGACAAGGTCACTTCCAACAGTTCGATGTCGTCGCTTGGCTCGGCGTAGCGGGTTTTCATGCCCGGCGGGACAACAAAGGCATCACCAGCTTCAAGCGGGAATGGCGCGCGCTCCTCCCCTTCCAAAAGCATCGTGCCCTTCATCACAAAGGTAAAGTGGATATCCGCGTCATGGCGGCTCCACTGCGGTGTGCCCGCGCCCCGGCGCACGACCTGCACGCCGGCGACGTCTTTGGTGTTGGCTGCAATGGTGGTGTCGCGGCATTCAAACCCGGGCAGGCGGAACGGCGCCCACGCCGCACCTTCTGCCAGATTGTGCACAAAACGCTGGCCATCCCATTCACGCTCAGGCCGCTCATGGGGTGTCGGCAGCTCCATCTCATGGTCAATCTCAGTGACATGATCGGCTGGCACGCCAATCTCGATCACCTGCAGATCATCACTCGCCTCGCAAACCCGGTGGCGGATTTCGGGCGGCTGGATAAAACAATCGCCCGCGTTCAGGCGGCGCATGCCCCCCTGATCTTCATAAAGCACATCAACCCAACCGTTGACGCAGAAGATCAGCTGAAAGCCAACCTTATGATAATGAACCATATCCGGCACCGGCCCGCCGTCAGGAATGCGGATGTGGCTGGCGATCATCGCGCCGCCCAAACGATCCGGCACCAGATCCCGATAATGCATTCCGGCCCGCCCGATCACCCAAGGGGCCTGATCCGCCAGACGGCGTACCACAAAGGAATACTGCACAGGAGGCAAAACCAAAGGCGGGTTCAGCTCTTCGATCTCGATTTTTGTGCCATTGGGCGCGGTCAGATGGCGCTGCCCGTCGGCAAACCCGTCCGGATCATCGGTCAAGATCCGCAGCGTGCCCGGCGCTTCTTCAGCCCCCTTCTCAATCCGCAACCGTAGCCCATGGCCGGAAAACACCGCAATCGTCGGGTCATCCGCGGGATAGATCATGTCCATCCGCATTTTCAGCACTTTGGTGTAAAACGGGATATCGTCGCGCAATTCCTGTGTCGGCAGGCGAAATTCGGCTTTGATCTCCAAGGTGTCACTCTCCGCTCATTTGATTGCGCGAGATTGAGACCAAATGGTCAAAAATACAAGCTTGTGCCGTTGCGTCAGATTTGTGCATTTTAACTGGGAGAAAATTGGTTTAAGGCTGAACTAATTTCTTTTTGACCGCACCCAAAGTGCCAAACAGAGGTCTCCGATGTCTGAAAATCGCAACCAATCCCTGCGCGAGGCGGCGCTGGCCTATCACGCCAACCCAAAACCCGGCAAACTGGAGATCCGCGCGACCAAACCGCTCGCCAACGGGCGCGACCTGTCGCGCGCCTATTCCCCGGGCGTGGCCGAGGCCTGCCTTGAGATCAAAGACGATCCGGCAAATGCTGCACTCTATACTGCACGTCAAAACCTTGTGGCGGTGGTCTCCAACGGCTCCGCCGTGCTTGGGCTTGGCAACATTGGCGCGCTGGCCTCAAAGCCGGTGATGGAGGGCAAAGCGGTTCTCTTTAAGCAATTTGCCAACATTGACTGCTTTGACATCGAGCTGGACGAAGCAGACCCGGAAAAACTGGCAGACATCGTTTGCGCCATGGGGCCAACGTTTGGTGCGATCAACCTTGAAGACATCAAAGCCCCCGATTGCTTTATCGTGGAAAAAATCTGCCGCGAGCGGATGAACATCCCAGTGTTTCACGACGACCAGCACGGCACCGCCATCGTGGTCGGCGCCGCAGCCACCAACGCATTGCGCGTGGCGGGCAAAAAGTTTGAAGATATCAAAATTGTCTCCACCGGCGGTGGCGCGGCGGGCATTGCCTGCCTCAACATGCTGGTGAAGCTGGGTGTCAAACGCGAGAACATCTGGCTCTGCGACATCCACGGGCTCGTTTATGAGGGTCGCGAAGAGGATATGAATCCGCAAAAAGCCGAGTTTGCCCAAAACTCCGAGCTGCGCACACTCGAAGAGGTGATCGATGGCGCGGATATGTTCCTCGGCCTGTCCGGCCCCGGCGTCCTAAAACCTGAACTGGTCGAAAAGATGACCAGCCAGCCGATCATCTTTGCTCTGGCAAACCCAACCCCGGAAATCATGCCGGATCTGGCACGCAAAGTTGCGCCCGATGCCATCATCGCAACCGGCCGCTCCGACTTCCCCAACCAGGTCAACAACGTCCTGTGCTTTCCGTTCATCTTCCGCGGTGCGCTTGATGTTGGCGCGACAGAGATCAACGATGAAATGTGCGTCGCCTGCGTGAACGGCATTGCCGAACTGGCCCGCGCCACCACGTCGGCTGAGGCAGCGGCTGCCTACAAAGGCGAACAGCTCACCTTTGGCGCTGAGTATCTGATCCCCAAACCTTTTGACCCACGCCTTGTCGGCGTGGTGTCCGCCGCCGTGGCCCAGGCTGCCATGGACAGTGGTGTTGCCACCCGCCCGATTGAAAACATCGACGCCTATGTTCACAAACTCAATCAATCGGTCTTCAAATCCGCATTGCTGATGCGCCCGGTGTTTGAGACCGCCCAGAAAGCCTCCCGCCGCATCGTTTTTGCCGAGGGCGAAGATGAGCGCGTGCTGCGCGGAGCGCAGGCAATTCTGGAAGAGACCACAGAGACCCCCATCCTAATCGGCCGCCCCGAGGTGATCGAAGCCCGCTGTGAACGCGCGGGCCTGTCCATCCGCCCCGGCCGCGATTTCCAGATAGTAAACCCGGAAAACGATCCACGGTATTATGACTACTGGAACAGCTATCATGAGCTGATGGAACGCGAGGGGGTCACACCCGATCTGGCCAAGGCCATCATGCGCACCAACACCACGGCAATCGGCGCAATCATGGTGCACCGCGAGGAGGCCGACAGCCTGATCTGCGGCACCTTTGGTGAATACCGCTGGCACCTCAACTATGTTGAACAGGTGCTGGGCAAAGGCACTCTCTCTCCGCATGGCGCGCTGTCTCTGATGATTTTGGAGGATGGCCCGCTCTTCATCGCCGATACGCAGGTGCATGAGCTGCCAAGCCCCGAGGATATCGCCCGCATCGCGGAAGGCGCTGCGCGGCATGTGCGCCGGTTTGGTCTGGAGCCAAAAATCGCGCTGTGTTCGCAAAGCCAGTTTGGCAACCACCGCCAAGGCTCTGGCAAGCGTTTGCGCGAAGCCATCGCAATCCTGGACAGCAAGCCGCGCGATTTTGCCTATGAAGGGGAAATGAACGTGGACACCGCGCTTGACCCAGACCTGCGCAGCCGCATTTTCCCGCGCACACGCCTTGAAGGGGCCGCCAACGTGCTGGTCTTTGCCCACGCCGATGCGGCGTCAGGGGTGCGTAACATCCTGAAAATGCGCGCTGATGCCTTGGAAGTGGGACCGATCCTGATGGGCATGGGCAACCGCGCCCATATTGTCAGCCCATCGATCACGGCGCGCGGCCTGCTGAACATGGCCGCCATTGCTGGCTCGCCGGTCACCCACTACGGATAAAACTTGAACCACTTAACGGCGGGCACCCAAAGCCCGCCGTACCGCTCAACTGTCTGAGCGATTCACCCGCGCAAGGATGCGCAAATCAATGGTTGGTCCCACCAGATCGGGATAGCCATCCGCGCCGAACTCCCGCCGATCCAGGCTGCCCGTCAGCAAAATCGACAGCTTGTCCAGATCTCCGGCCTCGGTGCCGCGCTGACGGAACAGTTGCGCCGCCAGCGTCACCGGACGCGACACGCCCCGCACCGTCAGATCCCCCAGCACCTTCGCCCCGTGGATCGTGCCCGAAATCTCACGCGCAACAAAACGGATAGTGGGGTGGTTGCTGGCATCAAGCACCTGCGCCCCCTTGAGCGCCTCGGTGGCAAACAGGAACCCAGCCTTTGCCCGCTTGGGGCTCAGGGTCACATCAATTTTGCTGCGGGAGACATTGCCCAGATCCAACTGCAGATCCGCCGCCTCAACCGGCATCTGACCTTCTGTGCCGTCCTGATTGAAGTAGTAGGTGAAGCCAACAACGCTGGCCGATTTATCAAGCTCATATTGCACGGGTGCCGCCTGCGCGGGCTGCACAACAGCCCCACCAAGCAGTGTCACAGCCGCCAAAACGCGCAATCCACTCCAAAGACCATGACGTCTTCCTTTGACGCTAACCAATGTCCCAATCATGATCTTCCTCCCAGTTCACAGGCCCGGATGGGCTAGTCCCCGTCAGTATGGCAGAGAAAACCGTTACAGAGTTGCACGTTTTTGCGAGAAAAGGTGAGTCAACTATCAGCCACAGTCGCAAAATTTGCAAATTTGCAAAAACAACAAATTTCTCTATTTTTCCTGCAAAAATTGGCGACTTTACTAAACTTTGCAATTTCAAACACCGAAAACTGGCCCGACAAATGCGATAATCTGTCCCGCTTTTCTGCCCCACACTTGCCGACGATGTGATACCTCCTCTATGCCGTCTGGCAGGTAGAGGAGGACCAAATGTCATATCAAGACGTATACGAACGCTGGAAAAACGATCCGGAAACTTTCTGGATGCAGGCGGCAGAAGCAATTGATTGGCATACGCCGCCCAGCAAGGCGCTGACGGACAAAGGCGACCATCTTTATGAGTGGTTCGCGGACACAAAGGTCAACACCTGCTGGAACGCGGTGGACCGCCACGTCGAAGCCGGGCGCGGCGAGCAGACGGCCATCATCTATGACAGCCCGATCACCCACACCAAACGCGAAATCTCCTATGTTGAGCTGCGCAACCGAGTCGCCACACTTGCCGGTGCCCTGCGCGCCAAAGGCGTTGAGAAAGGCGACCGCGTCATCATCTACATGCCGATGATCCCCGAGGCGCTGGAGGCCATGCTAGCTTGTGCCCGACTGGGTGCCATCCATTCCGTGGTGTTTGGCGGATTTGCCGCCAACGAACTTGCAGTGCGCATCGACGACGCCAAGCCCAAAGCCATCATCGCCGCCTCCTGCGGGTTGGAGCCGGGCCGCGTGGTGCACTACAAACCTCTGCTCGACGGCGCCATCGACCTCTCCACACACAAGCCTGATTTCTGCGTGATACTCCAACGCGAACAAGAGGTTGCGCAGCTGGTCGAGGGGCGGGACGTCAACTGGCACGGCTTTCAGTATGGCGTAGAACCGGCCGAATGTGTTCCGGTCGAAGGCAACCACCCCTCCTATATCCTCTACACCTCCGGCACCACAGGACAGCCCAAAGGCGTGATCCGCCACACCGCTGGTCAGCTGGTCGCGCTGAACTGGACCATGAAAAACATCTACAATGTCGACCCCGGCGATGTGTTC
The DNA here is from genome assembly GCF_017743775.1 of Shimia sp. R9_1. NCBI lineage: Bacteria > Pseudomonadati > Pseudomonadota > Alphaproteobacteria > Rhodobacterales > Roseobacteraceae > Shimia > Shimia sp. R9_1. The sequence continues at coordinate 767,672 of NZ_JAGHRN010000001.1, forward strand.
TGGGCGGCCTCCGATGTGGGCTGGGTCGTGGGCCACAGCTATATCTGCTACGCCCCTCTGATCCATGGCAACACCACCATTGTCTTTGAGGGCAAACCGGTTGGCACACCGGATGCGGGCACCTTCTGGCGCGTGATTTCAGAGCATAACGTCAAGAGCTTCTTCACCGCCCCCACCGCGTTCCGCGCCGTGAAGCGCGAAGATCCAACAGGCGAGTACGTCAAGAAATATGACCTCAGCTGCCTTGAGCAGGTCTATCTCGCGGGGGAACGTGCGGATCCGGACACCATCGTCTGGGCGCAGGAGCAACTGGGCGTGCCAATCGTGGACCACTGGTGGCAGACTGAGACCGGCTGGTCGATTGCCGCCAACCCGCTCGGCATCGAAGAGCTGCCCATCAAACTGGGCTCCCCAACCGTTCCCATGCCCGGCTACGACGTCGAAATTCTGGACGAAGGCGGCCACCCCGTCGCGGCTGGCGAACTTGGCGCCATCGCCATCAAGCTGCCGTTGCCTCCCGGCACGCTGCCCACGCTGTGGAATGCCGAAGAGCGCTTCAAATCCTCCTACCTCACCCACTTCCCGGGCTATTATGAGACCGGTGATGCGGGCATGAAGGATGAGGACGGCTACGTCTATATTATGGCGCGCACCGATGACGTCATCAACGTCGCTGGCCACCGCCTGTCCACCGGCGGCATGGAAGAGGTGCTTGCCGGGCACCCGGATGTGGCAGAATGCGCGGTGATTGGCGTGGCGGATCAGCTCAAGGGCCAGATGCCCGTCGGTTTCCTCTGCCTCAACGCTGGCAACGAACGCGCCCATGACGAGGTAGTCAAAGAGGTTGTCGCTCTGGTGCGCCAGAAAATCGGCCCCGTTGCCGCCTTCAAGCTCGCGGTTGTGGTGGATCGTTTGCCAAAAACCCGCTCGGGCAAAATCCTGCGCGGCACCATGGTCTCCATCGCAGATGGCACCGACTGGAAAATGCCCGCCACCATCGACGATCCAGTCATCCTCGATGAAATCACCGAGGCCCTGAAAACCATAGGCTACGCATCCGCGTGACCTGTGTCAGAGAGGCGCGCACCCCGCTCGCGCGCCTCTTTTGTCCTTAGACGAACTGTTCGCGAATAAGCCGCTCTTCGAGCCCATGGCCTGGGTCAAACAGAATGCGGTGCGCGATCTGCGCGTCCGAGCGGATTTCAACCCGCGACACATTCTCAATCGCGCGGCTGTCGGCATGGGCCATCACCGGGCGTTTCTGCGGCTCCAGAACATCAAAGGTCACTGCCGCAGATTTTGGCAGCAGCGCCCCGCGCCAGCGCCGCGGGCGGAACGGCGCAATCGCCGTCAACGCCAGCACATCCGACCCGATGGGCAAAATGGGCCCGTGGGCTGAATAGTTGTAGGCAGTGGAACCCGCAGGGGTGCTGATCAATGCCCCGTCACAGACCAGCTCTTCCATGCGCAGACGCCCATCAATCGAAATCTTCAGCTTGGCCGCCTGTGGCCCTGCCCGCAGCAGCGAGACTTCGTTGATGGCAAGCGCTTCATGCACCGAGCCGTCCGCAGCTGTGGCACGCATCGCCAGCGGATTGAGCATCTCTTCCTCTGCGGCCCCCAGCCGCTCCAGCAGATCGCTTTCGGAATAGGCATTCATCAGAAAGCCCACCGTGCCGCGGTTCATACCGTAGACCGGCGCAGACATCGCCTGCGTCATATGCAGGGCCTGAAGCATGAAACCATCGCCGCCAAGCGCGACAATCACATCCGCCTCCTCAGGCGCGACATTGCCGTAACGCCCGATCAGAGCCGCCCGTGCGGTCTGCGCAACTGGCGCATCGCTGGCCATAAAAGCGATTCTTTCAGACATCGTCGCTCATGCTCCCAACTCCCAAAAAGCAGGTTTCCCTGCGCCGCCAAAGGTTTCCGATAGCGACATATGTTTACCCCCTGCACCATCTGCGGCGCTCAGGCAAGGTGTTGCGTCGCTTTGGGACCTTTCAAGCCGGGCATGTTTCCATTAGGAAACTCGCAACTCGAACCGTTCAACAGGAGCAAACGTCCATGAGCACCTCCCGTGATTCTGGCTTTTTCACAGAAACCCTCGCATCCCGCGACCCGGAGCTGTTTGGCTCCATCACAGATGAGCTGGCCCGCCAGCGCGACGAGATCGAACTGATCGCGTCTGAAAACATCGTGTCTGCGGCCGTTATGGAAGCGCAGGGCTCTGTGCTGACCAACAAATACGCAGAAGGCTACCCTGGCCGCCGCTACTATGGTGGCTGTCAGCACGTGGATGTGGCGGAGAACCTCGCCATCGACCGCGCAAAAGAGCTCTTTGGCGTTGAGTACGCAAACGTGCAGCCAAACTCCGGCTCCCAGGCCAACCAAGGTGTATTCACCGCTCTGCTGCAGCCTGGCGACACCATCCTCGGCATGTCCCTGGACGCAGGTGGCCACCTGACCCACGGCGCAAAGCCGAACCAGTCCGGCAAATGGTTCAACGCGGTGCAGTACGGCGTGCGAAAGCAGGACAGCCTGCTGGACTACGATCAGGTTCAAGAGCTGGCCAACGAGCACAAGCCAAAGCTGATCATCGCAGGCGGTTCCGCCATCCCGCGTCAGATCGATTTCGCAAAATTCCGTGAAATCGCGGACTCCGTTGGCGCGTACCTGATGGTCGACATGGCACACTTCGCTGGCCTCGTGGCCGCAGGTGAGCACCCCTCCCCATTCCCATATGCGGATGTAGCGACCACCACGACCCACAAGACCCTGCGCGGCCCGCGCGGCGGCATGATCGTGACCAACAACGAAGAAATCGCCAAGAAGGTGAACTCCGCGATCTTCCCAGGCATTCAGGGTGGCCCGCTGATGCATGTGATCGCAGGCAAAGCCGCCGCCTTTGGCGAAGCGCTGCGTCCTGAGTTCAAAGCCTACCAGAAGCAAGTTCGCGCCAACGCTGTGGCGCTGGCGGATCAGCTGGTCAAAGGTGGTCTGGACATCGTCACCGGTGGCACCGACACCCACGTGATGCTGGTCGACCTGCGCCCCAAAGGTGTGAAAGGCAACGCCACCGAGAAAGCTCTCGGCCGCGCCCACATCACCTGCAACAAAAATGGCATCCCGTTTGACCCTGAAAAGCCAATGGTCACCTCCGGCATCCGTCTGGGCACCCCGGCCGGCACCACCCGTGGCTTTGGCGAGGAAGAGTTCCGCGCGATTGCTGACATGATTGTGGAAGTGGTCGACGGTCTGGCCGCCAACGGCGAAGAGGGCAACGGCGAAGTGGAAGCGGCTGTGAAAGCCAAAGTGGCAGATCTCTGCGCACGCTTCCCGCTCTACCCGAACCTCTAAGCCCAGCGCTTAGCTAAAGACAAAGCCGCCGCAGACACCCTCTGCGGCGGCTTTTTTTTTGTGGGGCCGGCGTTACCCTTCTATTGGCGGTTTGGGTCGCACCAGCGCGGCGCCATAGCGCAGCGCAAATCCGCCAAAAGCCGTAACCCAAAGCACGGCGGAAATCTCTAGACATACAGGGACTTCGCCCGCCAACCACCGTGCGATAACAGAGCCAAAGAGGCTGAGATAGATCGCAAGTGTGGGCCCATCCGCTTTCAACGCACGACCGGTATGGCCCAGCGTCGCCCGCGTCATCACCGCCAAGGTCATTGCCCCGATCGCACCTGCCATCCATATGTGTTGCGCGGCGGCCTGCCCTGCCCCGACTCCCAGAATGGAGGCTCCCAATGCCAGGGCTCCCAGCGGGATCAGAGCATAGGAAGCGTGCAGCACCGACAGCAACGGTTCAGCCAGCGTATGCGTGCCTTTCCAACGCCAGAGGCGCGCCACATGCAGCAGTGCCAAACCGATCAACAGCCCACCTACGCCAGCCTCCTCTGGCCAAAAACTCCAAAGCAGAAGCACCGCAACCGTTGTCAGCAGTACAAACTTGTCAAAGCGCTGCATGGGGGGGGCGGGGCGCACATCGCTGCCCTGTTTGACCAACCAGTTGCGCGTGAACGACGGCACGATGCGCCCACCGATCACGACAATCATCATCACAGCGGTCGCGAGACCCAAACGGAGGCCCAGCCCCTGCGCGGCAAAGCCGTCCACCAGCGCCTCTAGGTGAAACACCCCATTCGCCAGTGTAAAAACGGCCAGCATCGCCAACACGATCAGGTTGCGCCAATTCTGACCAGCAATGATCTCTCGCAAAATCACGCCACCCAAAACGATGGGAAAAGCCAGATCAACTGCGGCAGCGGCCCCTAGGGGTAAGCTTGCCGAGAAAAGCACTGATACGCGCCCTGCCACCCAAAGTGCAAACAACCCGCCCAGCCGCCAGCCCACCAGAGGCAAACGCCCTGTCCAATTGGGCACCGCGGTGAGCAGGAACCCCGCTAAGATCGCGCCAAGATAGCCAAAGAGGAATTCATGTGCATGCCATGTCACCGGGTCAAAGCGCGACGGCAGCTCCAAGTCACCGCTCAGCGCGGCAATCCAGACCGGCATCGCCAGCGCCGCCCACAGCGCGCCAAACAGAAAGAACGGGCGGAACCCATAGCTCAGCAACGCCGGTCCCGACCAGCGACGCATTTGTTCAGAAGAACACAGGGCCATATTGCGGCCTCCTTATGTGTGAGATGGCGCTCAACGCGCATCCGTGCCGTCGGCCACATCCATCAGATGACGAATGTGGCGGGCAAAGTACCATGTCGCAGGCGCGCCAATCAGCGCGCCAAGCAAGATCGAAAGGCCGGTCGAGACTACCGGACCACCTACCCAGCTGAAGATCAAAGATAGGAAAAACACGTTCACCGCTGCGGCCCCTGCCCCAAACGGATATAGCGCCAGCGCAATTCTCTGTGTTGAACAGCCCGCTTGTGTCATCGCCGTGACACCAGCCATTGCACCGCAGCCATGGACGCAACCAGCGTCAGACAGGCCAGCGCATACCAGAACTCCGCTGTGGCAGATTGCGCCTGCGGGATTGGGCGATCAAACGCCTCTGCCATTGCAGGCGAAGCCATCAATGCAAAAAGAACGACAGAAAGTTTCATCTCAAGTCTCCTGTGTCAGACTGCGGTAAATGTCGGGCAAGGCGCGCGACAATCGCATCGGATTTGGCAAAAGCGTGAAGCCGCCGCGCCCAAAGATGCGGGCAAACCAATCCTGCCCGTCTTCATCAATGATCACACCATGCAGGTTTAGCCCCAAGTCCCGCGCTTCCCGCACGGCCATATGGCTGTCTTCAATGCCATGCTGCCCCTCATAGTGATCGAGATCGTTGGGCTTGCCATCGGTGAGCACGATCAACAGCTTATGTGCGCTCGGCTCCTCAGCCAGCTGCGCGGTCACATGCCGTATCGCGGCCCCTAGGCGCGTAAAATGGCCGGGCTTCAACGCGCCTATGTTGTCGGTCACTTCACGGGTCATCGGCGTCTCAAAATCCTTGCAACGCGTCAAAAACACCCGATCCCGGCGTAGGGAGGAAAAGCCCCAGATGCCGATCCGGTCACCGGCAGCATCCACACCCACGGCCAAAGCGGCCATGGCTTGACGAGCCACTTCAATCACGCTGGTGTCGCCAATCGCGGCCTCGGTCGAGCGGGACACATCAATCAAGAAAGCGACCGAGACATCGCGTTCAACTTTGCGAGCTGCCTGCCAGATGCGGTCAGAACCACGACCAGTGGCTGCCAGATCCGCCTTCGCCGTCAGCACAGCCTCCAGATCCAGCTCGCTGCCGTCGATTTGGCGCGCCTGCAGAATCCTGCGCGGACGCAGCGCTTCAAACTGCCTGCGCACCTCGCGCACTGTGCGTGCATGGGGAATGAATTCGGTACCGTCCGGCGGCGCGGGCGCTTCCAGCACACGGCAGTGATCCTTCATATAGCTGCGCGCCCGGTGGTTCCATTCGTCATAGGTATGCACGCCCGCAAGCGCCTCATGATCCGCATCCGCGGGGGACAGATCAAGGTGCAGGCGCAAGCGCGTCGCTGCCTTGCGGTTCTGTTTGGACAGAGTGATGCGATCCTGATCATCCGCGGCTTTCTGTGCGTTTTCATCGTCATCATCATCCACACTGCGGTTGATGTTCATCGACTCCACCCAGGACAGGATGGATTCAAAACGGTGAATGATAAAACTGTCCTTACGGTTTTGCTGTTCCTGATCTTTGCGCTCACCAGCTTTGCGCTTTGAATAGACCGCTGCCGTTGGCGGGGCCTTATCCGCAGCGTCTTCCTCGCCAGCCACCGCACCTGTGCCGGGGGCCGCAAAACGCAGCCAAATTGGTACTGGCGCAAAGGGCATATAGCCCCGCGTTGCCACGCCAGCTTCCAGAGTGGCCTGTGTGCCGCACAGCTGATCGCGGATAGCCTGCTCAAGGGCGGCCTCCTGCGCGGGTCGGGTAACCTCGGGCCGAATATTCAGGCAATGCCGCGCCATCTGGGCATAGCCCTTGCGCAATCCCGGGCAGGCCTCAAAGGCGTCATCCGCAGCCTGCGCATTTGCCCGGATTTGCGCGCAATCAAGTGCGGCACCATCGCCAGAGAATGTGTTTGGCGCGATGTCTGCCTTGGCCGCCAGCGCTGTCAGCCAGAAATAGGCGGCGCGGTTCAACCACTTCTCGGGAAAGACCGCGATCTGTGGCGGCAGCGCCAGACGCTCGCCATCAAAACGCGCCACATATTCCTTTTCGCGTTCCGCACCCAACTTGCGGCGCAGCGGACGGCGATGCTGCATCACGGTCGCAGGTGCCTCGCCCAGCTCCACTGCAGCATCCCCGCCCAGCGCACGAAACAAGACCGCAAGACTTGGGCGCACAGACGCCAACGTGACCGCCGCCTCCGGATAATGTGCCTCCGCACCCAATCCGCTGGCCATCTCATGCCAAAGGTTGCCCACGGTCTCTTCCGGCTCCATCAAATCGAGAAGTCGCATTCCACTCACCCGTAGATCGTTGCAACCAGATCCCTGAGGGACTGCTGCACATCTGGCTCATCACTCAAAGGTTCAATGATCGCCGCCTCAAGCGCGCGATCCACCCCCATGCCTCCCGCCATCAGACTGGCGGCATAGATCAGCAAACGGGTCGAAACGCCTTCTTCAAGATCCATGCCGGAGAGCTTCCGGATATGCCCGGCAAGCCGCACTAGGGGCGCGACCCGCCCCACTTCCAGACGGCTTTCCTGTGCAACCACCGAGATTTCGGTTTCCGCATCCGGAAAGTCAAAGGAGATCGACAGAAAGCGTTGGCGTGTAGAGGGTTTCAACCGCTTAAGCACATTCTGATAGCCGGGGTTGTAGCTGGCGACCAACATGAAGTCCTTGGGCGCCACCAGCTCCTCTCCGGTGCGGTCGATCATCAATGTGCGCCGCGAGTCTGTGAGCGGGTGCAGCACCACAGTCACGTCTTTACGGGCTTCAACCACCTCATCAAGGTAACAGATCCCGCCCTCGCGCACCGCGCGCGTCAGCGGGCCATCGACCCAGACAGTCTCGCCCCCTTTCAGCAAATAGCGCCCGATCAAATCTGCCGCAGATAGGTCATCATGGCAGGCCACCGTATAAAGCGGCTTGCCTAGTTTGGCGGCCATGTGCTCAACAAAACGGGTTTTGCCGCAGCCGGTCGGCCCCTTCAAAAGAAGGGGCAAACCATTGTCATAAGCGGTCTCAAACAGATCGCACTCACGGCCGGTTTCTTGATAAAACGGCAACGAAGGAACAGTTGCGATATTCATACTCATTCTCCTGCAACAATTTTGGCAGAGCCCGGTGCGATGATTTCTTTTTCACGCACAACGGCCAGCGAGTAGATGAACAGAAGCGCGCCAATCACCACAGCGGCACCCGCGCCAAAGCGCATCAGATAGAAGACCGACAGGCTCTCCTGCACGTCCATGAAATAGTCGCCCACCACGCGCTGCATATGGGTCTGGATCGTACCTGCGAAGGTCAGCACAAATGTCATGAAGGCCATGCCGCCGGTCATCAGCCAGAATGACGCCATGTTCAGCACCTGATTATACGGCATCCGGTTGCGCAGCATCGGCATCGCATAGGTAAAGACCGCAAGGTTGAGCGCAACATAGGCACCGTAGAAGGCCAGGTGACCGTGGGCTGCGGTGATCTGCGTGCCATGGCTATAGAAATTCACACCATGCAGCGTGTGCAAAAAGCCCCAGACCCCTGCGCCAAAGAAGGCGACTGTGCTTGCCCCCAAAGACCACAGGAGCGCGGCTTTGTTGGGGTGGTTCTTGCGGCCCTTCCAGACCATCACAAAGGCAAAGGACATCATCAGGAAGAAGGGGATCACCTCAAAGGTGGAGAAGATCGAACCAACCCACTGCCAATAGCCCGGCAAGCCAATCCAGTAGAAATGGTGCCCCGTGCCAAGAATGCCGCTGAAGAGCGCCGTGGCCACGATGACATAGAGCCATTTTTCAACCACCTCACGGTCCACGCCGGTCAGCTTCAGCATCAGAAAGGCGAGGATTGCAGCCATCACCAATTCCCAGGTGGCTTCTACCCAGAGGTGGATCACAAACCACCAGTACATTTTATCAAGGCTCAAGTTAGCCGGATTAATGAAGGCAAATACCCACAACAGCGACAGCAGCCAAAGCCCCATCAGGAGCACATTGGTGATCGCGGTTTTCTTTCCCGCCAGCACAGTCATCGAGATGTTGAGCAGAAAGATCAGCGCCCCAACAAGAATGCCGAATTTCACCCATAACGGCTGCTCCAGAAACTCACGGCCACCGTGGATGCCCACAAGGTAAGAGCCAACTGCGCCCAGCGCGCCTACTGTCAGAATGATGAGCTGGATATAGGCCAATTTCGGTGACCAAAGCTCGCGCTCGGATTCTTCGGGAATAAGGAAGTAAGCCGCGCCAAAAAAACCTAGCAACAGCCAAACCACCAGCGCATTGGTGTGGATCATACGGATCACATTGAAAGGCAGGATTTCCGCCAAGAAGTTGGGAGAAACGTAAACCCAACCTGCGAGCAGACCACCCAATACCTGCACGCCAAACAGCGCCAGCGCTGCGGCGAAATAGTAAAGGGCCACTTTTTGAGACTGATATTTCATGGTTTCGCCTCCTTATCCGGCGTCATTGGGCGGCCAGCCCTGCGTGTCTGTCTGATCCGCCCAGCGCAAAAACTCAGACAGCCCGCGGATGTCTTCATCGCTCAACTCATAGCGGGGCATCTGGCGACGTCCTTCGACTCCGCTGGGTTGACTTTCGATCCACCCCTTCAGCATTTCAAAGGCGTCTTCCGGGCTGTCCTGCACACCCCAGCGGGTCATCACATTACCCACTTCAGGCGCGAAGTAGGCACCCTCGCCATGCAGGGTGTGGCAATTGATACAGGAGTTCTCTTCCCAGACATGTTTACCGTGGATCACCGCCTCGCTCAGCGCCATTCCGGCGGTCGAGGTGTTCACCACGTATTTGTGCGATTGGACGGTCATCCCCACGAAGATCACGACAAAAAAGATCGAACCTCCGTAGAAGATGTTTCGCGCCCGCGACTTTGTCAGAAATTCAGCCATGAGCCGGCCTCCTTGGATTCGGGATGGCCTTGTCATAGCGGGGCAGCTCACGTGGAAGTTTGTGCCAGCACAACCTTTGAAACGGTTTTTGGGGCAAACCTGCTCTAAAACGCAGCACGCAAATGCCTGCGGAGAAAATGTCGGACGAGAAGAGATCGCTGCAGATTGCTCAGGCGCGCCAGTAAAGGCAAAAGCCGCGTTTAGGCCCGGCTCAAATCCACAAGCGCACTGGGATCAAGCACCTTGATCTGTTTGCGTTTGCTCTGCACCAGCCCACGCTTTTCCCAGTCGCTCAACAAACGGCTGACCGTATGCAGCGTGGTCGCTGTGAGCTCAGAAAGATCCTGCCGCGTGATCGGGAAGTCTATTTCTATACCGTCGGGTGTCTTGCGTCCGGTCTGGTTGATCAACCGCAACAAGGCATTGGCCAAACGCTGTTCCACCTGCTGCGTGGCCAGCTCCACAATGCGTGTGTTCAACTCTCCGACCCGCTTGCCCACCGTCTTATAGGTGTTCACGGCAAACCCTTGATAGTCGGAAACAAAGCTCTCCCACAGCCCCATCGACCAACTCAGAACAATCGACTCCGTCGCCGTCACTGCGGTTGCGGGATAGGTTTCGCGCCCAATGGCCTTTGCAATCCCGAGCAGCTGGCCCGACGGGATATACAGGGAAGTCACCTGCTCGCCGGTCGCCGTGATCCGCACCACACGCACATACCCATCCAGCAGCATATAAAAGCGCTCTGCCGGAGCGCCTTCGTCAAAAATCGCCACCCCCGCTTCATATCGCTTAGAGGTCGCCTGATCCAAAATCCTGCGGATCTGCCGTTTTTCAAGTTCGGAAAACGGCGGCAAGTGCGTGAGCAGGCTTTCATCCAGCCTAGGCAGCGTTTTATGCGGCGGCGTACGGTCCATGCATGAGTTGTGCCAGAACACCAAGGCGAAGACCACCTGCCGCAAGGCCCGCGCGCCGACAAAACCAAAGTTCTTTGCGCTGGAACAAAGTTCAGATTTTCAAATCCGTTAAATCTCGCCGCAACACACAGCCCACTTTGAACACTGCAAAAACTTTCAAGGCGTGACTGCGCGTTTCTCTTCAAAAGCAGCACATGGGTCGACCACCCGGTGCCAAGCAACCACCTCATGGAGGGTAAAATGGCCAAAATCATCAATCCCGGTCTCATGAAAACAAGCCGCCGCAATGTTTTGCGCGGCAGCATGCTCGCAGGGGCCGCCGTTATGGCGGGTGCCACGGTTAAGGCGACACCGCGTGCGCCCAAAATCGACGCGATCAATGCAACCTCCACACACCTTTACAAAACAGCTGGCAAACAAGAGACAGCAAGCACCGCGAAGCCAGCAGATCTTTCCGGCTACACCCGTGTGAAACAGGAGCTGGTCGCGCCGCCCTTTGCACCGGAACATGAGCAGGTCGCCACTGGTGGGCCAAAAATCATCGAAATCACCATGATCACCGAAGAGCGTCTGATGGTGGTGGATGAAGACACCGGTGCCAGCATCTGGGCGCTGACATATAACGGCTCGGTGCCGGGCCCGCTGATCATCTGCCACGAAGGCGACATGATCGAGCTCACCCTGCGCAATCCTGAGAGCAGCATGATGGAGCACAACATCGATTTCCACGCGTCCACCGGAGCGCTTGGCGGCGGCGGACTGTCCCATGTTCTACCCGGCGAAGAGGTAGTGCTGCGGTGGAAGGCCACCAAACCAGGCTGCTTCACCTATCACTGTGCCCCCGGCGGCGCGATGATCCCCTACCACGTCACCCACGGCATGAACGGCGCTGTGATGGTGCTGCCAAGAGACGGACTGAAGGACAAAGACGGCAATCCGCTGCGCTATGACCGCATCGCCTACATCGGCGAGCAGGACTACTACCTGCCACAAGATGAAAACGGCGACTTCATTCAATATGAGCAAGCGGGCGAAGACTTCTCTGACAGCCTTGACGCCATGCGCACCCTGATCCCGACGCACTCTGTCTTCAACGGAGCCGTGGGCGCATTGACCGGCGAAAATGCCCTGAAAGCCGAGGTGGGTGAAACGGTCCTGATGATACACAATCAGGCCAACCGCGACTCCCGTCCGCACCTGATCGGTGGGCACGGTAACTATGTCTGGGAAAGCTCCTTCACTGATGCGCCCTTGCAGGACATGGAGACCTGGTTCGTGCGCGGCGGCTGCGCGGTGGCAGCGATGTATACCTTCGAGCAACCGGGCGTCTATGCCTACGTCAACCACAACCTGATCGAAGGTGTCATGCTTGGTGCCACGGCCCACTTCGTTGTCGATGGCACGTGGAACAACGAGCTGATGGAGCAGGTGGTCGCTCCCAGATACTTTGAAACTTGATCTGAAAGGATAAACCCATGCCCGCCGCCAAGCGCCCAAACCTCACAAGCGGACCCTCCCTTCGTCTTGCCGGTTTTGGTGTCTTGGCGGCGGCTCTTTTGGGGGCTGCTGCCCTGCAATTTGCCCCCAAATCACCATCACGGCCCGAACTACTGCCGCAGATGGCCGCCCATGCGGTTGTTATGCCAGACGGGCAACGGTTTTTTGCGCAGCGCTTTGAGGTCTCCGTTGCTGAGTGGAACATATGCGCGGCAGAAGGCCGCTGCGCGGTGTCGTTGCGCGTGCGGCCGGACCAAAAGCCCGAGACCACGCCAGCCACCGGTCTCAGCTACGAAGATGTGCAGCAATACATCGCGTGGCTCAACACGCAAACCCGACAGCGCTTTCGCCTGCCCACCGCCACAGAATGGGAACATATGGCGGCCGAGGTTCTGCCAGAAGAACCCGATCCGCTCTTCACCGATCCCTCACTCACCTGGGCTTCAACCTACCTAACCGAAGGCACAACACCCCGCGCGCTGAAACCTCAAGGCAGCTTTTCCACCTCTCCTGAGGGTGTGGTTGATCTGGATGGCAGCGTCTGGGAATGGACCATGGAATGCTACGCTGGTGCCGAGGAAGGCATCGACCGCGACCGTTGTCCGGCATATTTTGTGGGCGGTGAACACGTCGCCGCGATGTCTTATCTGATCCGCGATCCAGCCCGCGGTGGATGCGCCGTCGGCTCCCCGCCCGCTCATCTCGGGCTCCGTCTGATCTCTGATCATGACGTTCCGCGCGGCTAAGGCCCCGCTCTAAAAAGCGCCGGTGTTTTGAAACTCGATATCCGCGTGCAGACGCTGGCTTTGCACCAAACGCGCGTTTGTCAGGTCGTTTTCCTCTGCGCGCTGCTCCGCCTGCTCCTGCGACAGCCCGTGGGTCAGCCACCGCTCCACCAGACGCCGACGCAGCTCTTCTTCTGGCACCGACAGAAAAACCGATACATCCCAAATGTCTGACAGCGCCCGCCAGACCGGCGCGTCAAACAGCAGGTAATTGCCTTCAACCACCACCGTATCGCACTGCGCCGACACCGCGCCGCCACCGGGTATGGTCACATCGCGGGCGCGGTCAAAGGTTGGATAGGCCTGCACCCCGCCTTGAGACAGCTGACCCGCCAAGGCCACAAACCCTTCTACATCAAAGGTATTTGGCGCACCTTTGCGCGCTAGAAGCCTCAGATCCACGAGATCTTGATTGTCCATGTGAAACCCGTCCATCGGCACAACCTGCACCGCTGATCCGGCGGCACGCAACCGCGCAGCAATCTCTTCTGCCAGCGTAGATTTCCCGCTCGCCGGTGCGCCCGCCACCGCCACAACCCGGCGCGCGCCTTTGCGCGGCGCGGCCGCTATAGCCGCAACCAGCGCATCCAGATCCTGCATCACGCGGCTCACGCCGCCTCCGATGGCGCAGCCTTCGCCCCCGTCATAAAGGCCACCGCATCTGACATGGTGTAATCCTTTGGATCAATCACACAGAGCCGCTTGCCCAGACGGTGCACATGGATGCGATCAGCCACCTCAAACACATGCGGCATGTTGTGGCTGATCAGGATGATCGGAATGCCCCGCGCCTTCACATCCTGGATCAACTCCAGCACTTTCCGGCTCTCTTTCACGCCCAGCGCCGCGGTGGGCTCATCCAGAATGATCACCTTGGAGCCAAACGCCGCCGCACGCGCCACGGCCACGCCTTGCCGCTGACCGCCGGAGAGGGTTTCCACCGCTTGATTGATGTTCTGAATGGTCATCAGCCCCAACTCGCTCAGCTTGTCGCGGGCAAATTTCTCCATGGCAGGACGGTCGAGCTGGCGCATCCATTTGCCGCGAAAACCGGGTTTGCGCAGCTCGCGCCCCATGAACATATTATCGGCAATCGACAGCGCTGGAGACATGGCAAGGGTTTGATAAACCGTCTCAATCCCCGCTTCACGCGCCTCAATGGGGGAGGTAAAGCGCACTTCCTTGCCCTCCAGCGTCACGGTGCCTTCATCGGGGATCACCGCACCGGAGACCGCCTTGATCAGCGAGCTTTTCCCGGCACCATTGTCGCCAATCACCGCCAAAATCTCGCCCGGCATCAGGTCGAAGTCACAATGATCCAGTGCCGTCACACGGCCATAGCGCTTGACCAGTCCGCGGCCTTTCAAAATCGGTTCCATTATGCCGCCACCTTTCTAATCCACTGATCCACGGCCACCGCGCCGATAATGAGCGCGCCGATGAGCAGGAAGGTCCATTGCGCGTCCGCCCCGGCCAAACGCAGCCCGAGTGTGAAGACCCCCACAATCAGCGCGCCAAAGAATGTGCCCAGAATGGAGCCGCGCCCGCCAAAGAGCGATATGCCCCCGATCACCACCGCGGTGATGCTCTCGATGTTCAGAAGTTGCCCCGATGTCGGCGAGACAGAGCCAATCCGCCCGATCAACGCCCAGCCCGCAAAGGCACAGATCAGCCCGGCCAGTGCATAGACTGAGATCAGCACGCCCTTCACATTCACGCCCGACAGCTCCGCCGCTTCAGGGTCATCGCCCACCGCATAGACATGCCTGCCCCAGGCCGTGTGCTTCAGCACATAGGCCAGCACGACAACCAGAAGCACCATGAAGACCACGCCCAGCGTAAACACGGCCCCGCCAAGTTTGAACTTTGCCCCCAAGAGCTGCAACAAAGGCGCCTCTGCGGCGATGTCCTGTGAGCGGATGGTTTCATTGGCCGAATAGAGGAAATTCGCCGCCAGTACGATCTGCCACATGCCCAATGTGACGATAAACGGCGGCAGCTTCATGCGTGCCACAAGCCAGCCATTAAGCGCGCCAATCGCGGTGCCAAATGCCAGTCCGAAGGCCACAGCCACCGCAGGTGGCAAGCCATAGCGAAAGGTGAATTGCCCCATCACCACAGAGGAGATCACCGCAATGGCCCCGACACTCAGGTCGATGCCCGCGGTCAGGATCACCAGACTTTGCGCCGCCGCCACAATGCCAACGATCTGCACCTGCTGCAAAATCAGGGTAAGCGCGAAGGGTGAGAAAAACCGGCTGCCCAGCAGCAGGCCAAAAATCACCACCGCCCCAACCAGAACGATCAGCGGCACCAACGCGGGCGTGGTGTGCAAGGCGTGGTGAAACCGCCCGACAATCCCCCTTTTGCCCTCGTCAAAATGAGCAACTTCGGACGCTGAATCTGTCACCACAGCCTCATAATTCTCCGACTGAGACATGTGAGCCCTCCCCCGGCATTCTGTCTGAGCTTGTGCAAAAGGGTGAGGCTGCCCCCACCCTCTCGCGTCAGGTTAACACGACTTGGCCGCGATCAGCCCCAGCAAAGCTCGGTGCCTTTGGCGGTGTCGATGCTGTCCACGCCATCTACCGGCTGATCGGTGACAAGCGAGACGCCAGTGTCAAAGAACTCTTTGCCATCAGAGGCCTGCGGCTTGGTGCCGTCTTTGGCCCAGGCGGCAATCGCCTCAATACCTTTGGACGCCATCAACAGCGGGTATTGCTGCGAAGTTGCGCCAATGACGCCGTCCTTGACGTTGTCCACACCGGGGCAGCCGCCATCGACAGACACAATCAGCACGTCGTTTTCACGGCCAATCGCCTTCAGCGCTTCATAAGCACCCGCAGCGGCAGGCTCGTTGATGGTGTAGACCACATTGATCATCGGATCTTTGGCCAGCAGGTTCTCCATGGCGCGGCGGCCACCCTCCTCGTTGCCAGCGGTGATGTCATTGCCCACGATGCGTGGATCGGTCTCATCGCCCCATTTGCCGGGATCGCCCAGCTCAATGCCAAAGCCTTTCAGGAAGCCCTGATCGCGCAAAACACCCACAGTGGGCTGGCTCACCGCCAGATCGAGCATCGCAATCTTTGCGTTGGCCGCCTCATCGCCCAGCGCCGCTGCCGCCCATTTTCCGATCAGCTCTCCAGCCAGGAAGTTGTCGGTGGCAAAGGTCATATCCGCAGAGTCAATCGGCTCCAGCGGCGTGTCGAGTGCAATCACCAAAAGGCCCGCATCCCGCGCTTGCTGCACCGCTGGCACAATCGAGCTGGTGTCAGAGGCTGTCAGCAAAATACCTTTCGCGCCATTGGCAATGCAGGTCTCAATCGCCGCCACCTGAGTTTCGTGGTCACCATCCACCTTACCGGCATAGCTGTTGAGCGTGATGCCCAACTCTTCGGCCTTTGCCGTCGCGCCTTCGCGCATCTTCACAAAGAACGGATTGGTGTCTGTTTTGGTGATCAGGCACGCGCTCACATCCGCCGCCGCACTGACCGTCATTCCGGCCAAAACAAGGGCCGATGTCGCAAGTAGCTTTTTCATAATGTCCTCCCAAGGTTCGCAATATTTGGATCTGGCTCCCTCCAGCTCCAGGCCTGCCTCTAATTCGTGACGCAGGATGCCCCCATAGGTAACGGCGATTCCCCAAGAGCTGTCAATAAATAAATTAACTTTATTAAATAATCGAAGCCCCCTATCTTCCAAAGCTGGGAGGAGCCTTTTATGATCAGCCATATGGATGGCGGAAAAATCAGAGCACTCAGCGGAGGCGTGAATCAACGGCGCGTCCGCAACCACAATGAACGCCTTCTGATGTCCATCCTGCAGCGACAGGGCGCCCTGCCCGGCATCGACCTCGCCAAACGCATGGGGCTGACGCCACCGGCGATCTCCACCATGCTGCGCAAACTGGAAAGCGATGGCCTGCTTCAACGCGGCGAACCCACGCGCGGCAAGGTGGGCAAGCCCTCCATCCCCATGCACCTCAACCCCGACGGCGTCTTGGCTTTGGGATTGAAGATCGGTCGCCGGACTGCGGATCTCCTGCTTTTGGATTTCGCAGGCAATGTGCGCGCTTCAGAGCACACCACCTACGACTACCCGCTGCCCGCAGATGTCTTCTCCTTCCTGCATGACAGCCTAGAGACATTGCTCGCTGCCCTCAGTACTGAGGAGGTCGCGCGCATCTGCGGCATCGGCGTCGCCGCCCCTTTTGAGCTCTGGCGCTGGAGCGATCTGGCAGGCCCCGCCGCAGAGCAGTTCAAGCTCTGGAAAGACATTGATTTTGCCCAAGAGGTGGCCCGCTTCAGCGACCTGCCCATCTTTGTTGGCAACGATGCCACCGCAGCCTGCCGCGCCGAGCATCTCTATGGCCGTGGCAAAGAGTTCCGCGACTATGCCTATTTCTTTGTCGGCTCCTTCGTTGGCGGCGGCATCGTGATGAATGACAGCGTGTTTGAAGGCAATCAGGGCAACGCAGGCGCGCTTGGCTCCATGCGCGCCACAGGCCCTATGGGCGAAAGCCGCCAGCTCATAGATGTGGCCTCCATCCACCTGCTGGAAACGCGGCTGATCGAGGCCGGCCTCAACCCCGACATGCTCTGGAGCCAGCCACAAGACTGGTCGGTGCTCAGCCGCTATGTCGATCCTTGGCTTGGCCAGACCGCGCAGGAGCTCGCCAAGGCGGCGCTGTCGGTCTGCTCCGTGGTCGATTTTGAGGCCATTCTGATAGACGGGGCCTTTCCCCCCGATGTCCGCCAAGAGCTGGTGGAGCGGGTCCGGCGCTATCTGGTCAATCAGGACACACGCGGCCTGATCGTGCCGCGCATCGAAGAGGCTGTGGTGGGTCAGGACGCCCGCGAAATTGGCGCCGCCAGCGGCCCGATCTTCTCGCAGTTCTTCCTCAACACCCACGCCGGACTGTCCCGCTGAGCCGCAACACCCGGCTTTGTAGCAACCAAAGTGAGCGGGCCTATACCTGCGTATAGTCGCCCTGCCTTTTGCCACCCCAACCATACCTGAGCGCGACGCACGCTTGCGCCATCCGCCAGCTACCTTCTGGGCATTCAACCTGTGAGAGTGCCCGTGCAAATCCGCCATGAAAACCCCAGCGCCCAGCTCAGCTGGAAGGTGCACGCCCCGCTGTTTTTGGACACGCCGGACGGCGACCAAATCCGCATTGAGGCGTGGTCTCTTGCTGGCTTTGACTGGCCCGAGAATGCAGGATCGCCCCCGCAATCCGGCACTCTGAGCGTGCCTTTTCAGGGGGTTGATGTCCGCTTTGACGTGCGGCTGACGGCACCGGATGCCGACGGCACGGTGGCCTTTGAAGGCCTCAGCGGGCGTCAGCGCGAAACGCTGGCGCTGTTTTACCGTTCCATCCTCTCCGGTCGCATGGCCAGCAGCGAAGACGTGATCATGAGCCTTGATACGCCCGTTGATCTCGTGCCCATGGAAGAAACCGAAGAAGAGAAAACCACCAACCAGCAATCCAGGATGCCCGGCTCTGTGCGAGCGGTGATCCATGTAGTGATCTACCTGCTGCTGGCAGCCCTCATCGCCACCGTTCTTGGATCGGCACTCTTCAACGGCCTCACCCGCATCAATATCCAGCACGGCCGCGTCGTCGCGCCCATTTCCGAAGATCTGCCCGCCAGTGAAGGCTTTGTGAAATCCATCCACGTGGTCCCCGGCCAGCGGGTTGAGGCAGGCGAAGTCATGGTGCGCCTGCGCGATCCGGCCGCACAGGCAGAGCTGTCCCAGACCCGCGCCCGCCTGAGCCTTGCGGAGAAGGAGCTCGACCGCGTCATTGAAGCCCGCGCCATGCTGGAAGCCTTGGATGAAACACAGCCCCTTCAGGTGCGGGGTGCCCTTGCAGCTCAGATCTATGCGCAGTTCATCGGAGATCGCGGCTTTGACGCCCTATGGAAGCGCTGGCTCGATATTCAAACGCATGATCCCGAAGCCGCCACAGCCTTTGACCCCTTTGTCTTTGCGCTGGACAAACTCATCGAGCTGGAGCTCGAGCACAACGCCAAAGTGCGCCGCCTGCGCGCCACCCGCGATGCCAACAAATCAGCGATCTCCATGAGCCACGTGCGCGCGCCCTCAGATGGGGTGGTACACGAGGTTCTGGTACGCAAGGGGCAGCCCTACCGCCATGATGATCTCGCGGTTGTCTTTGAGTCTGACACCCCCCGCGTGGCCATGGGATGGGTCTCCGAGCGGTATTCCGAGGCCATCTTCATCGGGATGGAGGCGCATATCGGCGTCAACAGCCTTGGCCAGAAAACCACCATCGCCGGCACCGTCACCGATGTGCGGGCGGGCGCTGATCCCCGCCGCCCTGGCGAATTTGGCATCATCGTCACCGTCACTCCCCAGGATATCAGTCCGGCGCAGACCAAATCCCTGCTGCGCCGCGACGCGCCGGTCAATATCCAAACCCGCCGCGCGGTTGGCCTGCGCATGATTGCGCGCATTCAATCTCTGGTGAGCCGCGATGAGTGAGTTGTCCGAGTTCGCCTTTGACAAGGATCTGACCCTCAAGCTGCGCGATCTGCAGACCCCGATCAAACCCTATTGGGCGCGCTGGACATTGCCCAACGTGCTGGCATTCATGGCGGTGATCGCGGCGCTGCTCTGGCTGCTGGTGAATGTGCCCAACCGCTTTGTCGATCCCAACGCTTTGCATATCACCGTGATCCTCGGCGCTTTGGGCCTGTGGCGCTTTGGCTGGTGGTTCACCCATTCGGTGCGCGCCATGATCTATGCCCGCCTGAAGTGGCCCCACATACGCGCCCGCGCCGACGCGCTCTGGCAAGAAGGCTGGCGCCCCAAGCGCCTGCATGTCCAGATGACCACCTATTATGAGGAACCTTCGATCACCAAACGGGTGATCGGCTCCATCCTTGGCCAGATTAAACGCGAGCGCATTCCCACCACGCTCTACATCGGCACCGGCAGCGCCTATGACGAAAACATCATCCGCCAGTTCGTAGACACCTACGCCCAGGACATTCCGGATGATCTGGCCGAGCTGGTGTTTATCCGGCAAAACCAACCGGGCAAGCGCATGGCGATCGGGCTGATCCTACGCGCCATTTCACGGGCCGGTGCGGACCCCGATGATATGGTCATCTTTATGGATGGGGACGCGCTTTACGGGCAGGACGTGCTCAAGAAAACCCTTTCAATGTTTGCCTATGATCCGGAGCTTCAGGCGCTTACCACCGATGAAGAGGTGATCTGCTACGGCCCTACATGGATCGCCAAATGGCTCGACATGCGTTTTGCCCAGCGCCGCCTCGCCATGCAGAGCCACGCCCTATCCAACCGTGTGCTCACCCTCACCGGCCGGATGAGCGTCTTTCGCGCGCGCCACATCGTCGATCCCAAGTTCATCCGCACCATTGAGGCCGACCACCTCAATCACTGGCTCTGGGGGCGCTTCCGCTTCCTGTCAGGGGATGACAAATCCACCTGGTACCGGCTGCTGAGCGTGGGTGCCAAGATGACCTATGTGCCGGACGCCACGGTCTACACTATCGAAGTCATCAAAGAAAACGGCCTGCTGAGGATGGTGCAAAACTTCCGCCGCTGGTCTGGCAATATGCTGCGCAACGGCAGCCGCGCCATAGCGCTTGGCCCGCGCCGGATGCCGTTCTTCATCTGGTGGTGCGTGGTCGATCAGCGCATCGCCATGTGGACCATGATGGTGAGCCCTTTCATGGCCGTGCTCGGCAGCATCGTGGCCCCCGGCTACATATGGAACTGCCTGATCTGGGTGATCTTCTCCCGCGTCGTGCTCTGCATGTTCCTGTTTGGCTACAGCCGCCGCGCCGACATGACCTGGCCGTTCATTCTCTACCTCAACCAGGTCATCAACGCGTCGGTCAAAATCTACATGATCTTCCATCTCTCCAAGCAGAAATGGTCCAACCGGGGCAATCAAAGCGCAGGCGATGGCGATGGTCTTCTGGAGCAGCTGCGCAACGGCTTTGCCAAGTTCCAGCTGGTCACAGCGGTCACAGGCTTCCTGACATTGCTGATGATATACGTCGGACTGATCGAGCTGCCGTTTTGAGGCGCGCCCTATCCTTTCGCGCAAACCCGCCTGACCAGCCCCTGCCCTAAGATAGGTACCACAACGTGGGTTGTGGCAACGCCGACCCCAATACAGCCCACGCGGCAAACCTGCATGTCCCCTCATGCAGGCTTTGTCGTTTTTGGAGGTATTTCCAATTTTATCAAAAGGATAGCCTCGTGACCCAAAGCCATCCCCACCTGATCTAACGCCAGCAAAAAGACTGCGGGCTTCCTCCTAAGCTCAATTCAAACAGGAGGACGTTTTTATGGAATTCCGCGATTTTTCAAACCAACCAGCTGAGCTTGTTACCCCCATCCCAAGCGAGAAGGCCAGCATCAGCATCGTAGGTCTCGGCTATGTCGGCGCGGTGTCCACCGCCTGCCTCGCAGCACTTGGTCACCGTGTGATCGGCGTCGATCTGGATCTTGGCAAAGTGGCACAAATTGGCCGCGGCAAAAGCCCGATCCATGAGGCGGATCTGAGCGAAACCCTCACACAGGGCGTCAAGGATGGGCTGATCTCGGCAACCGACGATCTCACCGCCGCTGTGCGCGAGACGGATGTGACCTTTGTCTCCGTTGGCACGCCAACCGCTGCCGATGGTGGCTGTGACGACACCTACATCCGGGCCGCCTCCCGCGCGATGGGCGAAGGGCTGCGCGACAAAGAAGGGTTTCACGTCTTTGCCATGCGCTGCTCGATCCCGCCGGGCACCACCATGTCTGTGATGACACCCATTCTGGAAGAGGTCTCCGGCAAAGTTGCAGGCCGCGATTTCGGCATCTGCTTTAACCCGGAATTCCTGCGCGAAGGCGTGGCAATCTCTGATTTCCATCACCCGCCCAAAACCGTGATCGGCACCACCGATTTTGCCACCGCGGAAATCATGCGCCGGATCTATGCCCCTGTGGATGACAATCCGATCCTCACCACCATCGAAGTGGCTGAAACGATCAAATATGTCGACAACGTCTGGCACG
Organism: Shimia sp. R9_1; assembly: GCF_017743775.1. NCBI lineage: Bacteria > Pseudomonadati > Pseudomonadota > Alphaproteobacteria > Rhodobacterales > Roseobacteraceae > Shimia > Shimia sp. R9_1. The sequence continues at coordinate 789,508 of NZ_JAGHRN010000001.1, forward strand.
CCACCAAGGTCTGCTTTGCCAATGAGGTCGGCCGTCTGTGCAAACCGCTTGGTGTCGACAGCCACGCCGTGATGGACATCTTCACTCAGGACCAGAAACTCAACCTGTCCTCCTACTACCTCAAACCCGGCTTTGCCTATGGCGGTTCCTGCCTGCCCAAAGAGGTGCGCGCGGTGCAATATGTGGCACAAAAGCACGGCGTGTCCCTGCCGATGATCGGCAATTTGGAAAGCTCCAACGCGGAACAGATCAACCGCGCAGTCGAAATGGCCTTGGCCACAGGTGCCCGGCGCGTCGGCGTCCTCGGTCTTGCGTTTAAGCCGGGCACCGACGATCTGCGCGAAAGTCCGATCCTTGAGGCAATGGCCACTCTGCAAGGCCAAGGTGTGGAACTGCTGGCCCATGACGCCGCCGTCACCAAAGACACCCCGCTGGAAGGCCTCGCCAGCTACACCAAACATGGCAGCCAGGGTCTGGCGACCCTCTCGGCACAGCTCAAAGACATGCTGTGTGACGACATCGACCACCTGATGCGTTCGGTGGATGCGGTGATCGTCTGCCACGCCAGCGACACCTATCGCGAGGCCGTCACACGGCACCCGGACATCGAAGTGATCGACGTGGTGCGCCTCTTTGACACCGCTCCCCGCAACATCGCCGTAAACGGCATCGGCTGGTAAGCCCGCACGCCTCCGAGAAACAGGAAAGGAACGGCTATGCCTGATCCAACAGAAAACACACTCATCGGCACAATTCTGTCCGACGCCTTTGATGGCACGCAAGCCAGCGACCTCATGGTCGGGCTGGACGGGGATGACACGCTCACCGGCTCTGCAGGAAACGATGTCATCCACGGCGATCACGCTCAGGAAAACCTGCTGTCTGGCACCTCTGGCGCCTCCGGCTTTCAAGATTATGCCAACAGCGGCAACTGGACCATCACCGACCTTGATGGCGGCCACCAATCCATGAGCCAAAGCCTCTCTCTGGCTGAAAACGGCGTCTACCGCCTGAGCTTTGATCTTGCGGCCAACTTCTCCGCCGGTCTGACCAGCGCCTCAATCGAGGTTCTGGTCGACGGCGTGGTGGTCGGCGACTTCTCTTCAGAAAGCGGGGCCTTCTCCACTTTTGAGACCACCTTTACGGCACAACGCAATGCGCCTGAAATCACCATCCGCTCGGTTCAGGGCGAAGGCCAAGGCCCGGTCATCGACACCTCAGGCCCTGCTTTCCACTATGACAAAGAGATGGAGATCGGCGGGCAGACAGTGACAGTTGCGGCCTTTGCGGATGGCCAATCCAATCTCTATCAGGTGCTCAACGGCACACTGCATGTCTTTGACGTGGAAACCCAAAGCTATGAAATCGCAGGCGCCGCAGGCACGGTCAATGTGAACTCCATGGGCTACAACGCCGAAGACGATCTGCTCTATGCGATTGCGGTCAGCAACGGTATCGACAGCCTTGGCAATGCGGTTCAGCGCTCTGATCTGATCATGCTCGATGCCGAAGGCCACAGCTACCGGATCGGTGAAACACCTTACCGCTCCTGGACTGGGGATTTTGATGATCAAGGCAATCTCTGGTCTTTTGAATCCAGCATGGACCGCATCGCGGTAATCGACGTCGATACGTTTGATGAAAACGGCAATCCCGAGGTCACCGTGCACCACCTCCCCCGCTCTCTGGTGCAGCATCGCGTCTATGATGTGGCTTACGATGCCGGCAGCCAGAAATTCTACGGCGTTGCCCGCCCACCGGGGGAAGGTCACGACACCATCCTTCTGGTCGTGGACATCTCTTCAGGTGAGCCCACCTTCTCCACCGTTCCGGTCACATCAACCGTGGTGGATGGGCAGACCCTTGCTGGCGCACCGGCCATAACCTTTGGGGCTGCGATCGTGGATGCAGATGGCACGCTCTATGTGGGCGGCAACTCCGGCGATCACGATATGAACAACAGCACCCGCAGCTCCGGCGGCATCTATCAGGTCATCATCGATCCAGACACCGGCGAAGCGGCCTTGCACCTGATCACCAACGCGCCACGGTCTTACTCCAACGATGGTGCCGCTGACCCAACCGCAGAAAGCCCCTTTGCCGAGGTGGATCTCAGCTCCTCTGTGCTTCTGCGCGATCTGGAGCTTGTGGCCACCACCGAAGGCGCGTTGACCTATGATGACCATCTCTCGGGAAATGCAGGGCATGACACCATCAACGGCGGCATCGGCACCGACGCCCTGTTCGGCGGCAGCGCCGGAGACGCGCTGCGCGGTGACGACGGCAACGACTATCTGCACGGCGGAGCTGGTCCCAACTATGAAAGCAGCATCATATCCGACTACGACGGCGGGCTGCGCTATGACCAGTACGGCAACCTCCTGCCAGAGGATGACGACCTGCTTCTTGGCGGTGCCGGAGACGACACTCTGGAGGGCTCAGCAGGCCACGACACGCTGGATGGCGGCGCAAACAATGATGTCTTGAATGGCGGCTCCGGCTCGGATGCCCTCTATGGCGGCACCGGCGACGATCTGTTGTCAGGCGGCGGCCAAGACGACACGCTGGAGGGCGGCACCGGAGCGGACACCCTCGACGGCGGATCAGGCGACGATGCGCTCTCAGGTGGCGCAGGCAGTGATCTGCTGCGCGGCGGCTCCGGCTACGATACCCTCGACGGCGGCGCAGATGCTGACACGCTCGAAGGCGGCAGCGGCCATGATGCACTCTCAGGCGGCGCAGCCGATGACAGCCTTGTGGGTGGATCAGGCGATGACACGCTCAACGGCGACGATGGCGCAGACACGCTCCGGGGCGGTTCCGGCGACGACCAGCTTGATGGCGGCGCTGGCAGCGACGATCTGCGTGGCGGTGTGAACGACGATGTGCTCACCGGCGGCTTGGGTCGCGACAGCCTGCGCGGCGACAGCGGCAACGACGTCCTGAACGGTGGCGATGACCGCGACTATCTCAGCGGCGCGTCAGGCAATGACACTCTGGACGGCGGCGCAGGCGGCGACCGGCTCTACCTCGGGGCTGGAGCGGACCTGGCCTCGGGTGGCGCTGGAGCTGACCGCTTCATCTTCCGCAGTGATGATCTGGACGGCAGCACCGACCGCATTCTGGACTACGACATAGATGGCGGTGACCGTCTGGACTTCCGCCGCCTGGAGTTGGGCGCAAGCGACGCGGAACATCTGCAATGGTTTGCCACCCATGTCACAAGCTCTGGCGATGATCTGCAGATCTCCCTGTCAAACAACACCACTCTCGTGCTGGACGGCACGGCCGCGCAACTTAACGATCTTTATGACACTATTCTGTTCTGATCGAAAACGTAGAAGTGGGCTTACTCAAAGCCCGCTTCCTTCGCGATTAATGCCGCCTGTGTGCGGTTCTTCGCATTCAATTTTTTGCAAAGGGTACGCACATGCAGCTTGATCGTGACCTCCTGAAGATCCAGATCCCGCGCGATCTCCTTGTTGGAATGCCCTTTGCAAAGCCCGGTCAGCACTTCTTTTTCACGCTGACTGAACTGCTTGGCAAAAGCGGTTTCCTCATCCGCTTCGCCCCCCGCCATCACGCTGGGCGGCACAAAGCTCTCTCCCGCGATCATGAAGCGCACGGCGTTCACCAACGATTTGGCACCCATGGTTTTGGGCAGAAATCCGATCGCACCCGCATCCAGAGCCTCTTGCGCCACCTTATTGGGGGCGGTGCCACTGACAATCGCAATGGGCTGTTCCGGGTATTTGGCCAAAGCGTCGGTCAATCCCTGAAGCCCGTTCATGCCGGGCATGCTGAAATCCAGCAAAACGAGATCAAAGGTCCCCTTCTGCTCCAGCGCCTTCATGGCTTCAAAGTAGTCAGACACCGCAACAACGGCCGCACGCCCCTCAGAGGTGAGGTAGGCAGAAATGGTTTCCCGAACCATTCCATGATCATCAGCAAGTAAAATTCGCATCGAAACCGGTCGCCCTATGTGATTGGCCTGACCCGAGCCTAACTCGCAAGCGGTGCCAGAACCAGAGAGCGCTCCCTTATCCTTATAGAATTCAAATGGCATAGTAATCTTACCTTTCCCCTAATGACCCAAGGTCAAAAACAACGCAAATTCGATAGGTTTGAGTAAACCCGCATAGATTGCGCCATGGCGAGGCACACTTCCGGTGCGCCCGCGCGGCGAAAGGTATGGGCGACTATACGAAAGGTTAGTCGCGTAACCCAATGCGCGTCCCCGCCCAAAATCAAGCCGTGGCACAACACTTCTGCGATGTAAGAAATCCACAGGAGTCGGCCCCATGAATATGTTGAAATCCGTTTTGTTCTCTGCCGCCGCTGCAGCCTGCCTTGCCACTTCGGCGGCCAGCGAAACCATCCTTGCGGTTTACGGCGATGTTGCCACCTCTTCCGATGGCGGTGCCTGGAGCTTCAGCGCTGAAGATCTACGCACCCTGCCCAGTGAAAGCTTTCAGACCGAAACCATCTGGACCGAAGGCGAACAAACCTTTGTGGGCGTCCCCCTTCACAGCCTTCTGGAACATGTCGGCGCAAGCAACGGCAAATTGATTGCCATTGCTGCCAATGACTATGCTGTATCGATCCCGACAAGTGACGCGGTGCCCAACGGCCCAATCGTGGCCTATCTGCGCAACGGTGAAGAAATGTCCCTGCGCGACAAAGGGCCACTTTGGATCGTTTACCCATTCGCAGGCAACGCCGCGTATAAGTCTGAAGAATATTATTCTCGCAGCATATGGCAGCTCAGTCAGATTGAAGTGGTTGCCAATTAACCATCTGGGGTAGGCACGATACGCGATCGACACTCTTTGATGCTGGGGCGGTGGCCACTCATAGCGCTTGGCGCGCTTTTGATCGCAAGTCTGATTATCATCGGCTTGCTTGGCCGCTCTGTGACCACCGACCTGCGCGTGCTGTCCACCGCGCAGCACGATGACGTCAGCTGGCGTATGTCGCAGTTGGAGGTCGAACTCTTGCGATTGCAGAATGTCACGCTGGACGCATTGAACGACCCACAGGCGGAGCTGAATGTCCTGCGCAAACGCTATGACATCTTCTACAGCCGCATCACCACCCTGCGGCAAAGCGCGCTGTATCAGTCCTTCAAGGATGAGCCCGAAATTGTCGGCCAGTTGAAGATGGCCACCGACTTTCTTGAGAAGACCACCCCCGCCATCGACGCGGGCAATGCGGCCTTACGCGCAGCACTTGATGGCATCTATCAGGACATCACCGCCTTGGCCCCGGCGGTGCGTAGCCTGGCGCACTCCGGCATCGCTAGCTTCACGGCGCAAGAAACCGCCCGTCGCGAAACCTTTTCTGACACCCTGCGCAGCCTCGCCATTGGCATCGTTGTCCTGATCACCGTGCTGTTTGGCGCACTTGCCACGCTGATCGGATTGCATCGGCAGGGCAAATCCATTTCCCTGATCAGCGACATCGCCCGCGCCCGCTTTGAGGCGGCCATTTCCTCTTCCCTTGATGCCGTCTTGGTTGTGGATGCCAAGGGTCACATCATCGAATTTAATGGCGCTGCACAGTCGGTCTTTGGCTATCAACGCGAAGAGGTTCTTGGGCAGGACATGGTCGACCTGATCGTGCCGCAACACCTGCGGGATGCCCACCGCGAAGGCATGGCCCGTTTCCTGCGCACAGGAGGCCGCAAAGTCATCGATGCGGGCCGCGTTCGCCTGCAGGGCCTGCGCAAATCCGGCGAGGTCTTTCCGGTCGAGCTCTCCATTTCCTTGTCACAGGCGGCGGGGGAAACTGTGTTTGTCTCCTACCTGCGCGACATCACGGCGGAGCTTGAAGCCGAAGAAGCGCTCAAGGATGCGCTGGAGAAGGCCCAACTTGGCGAGAAGGCCAAATCAAACCTGCTCACCGTGATGAGCCACGAGATGCGCACCCCGCTCAATGGCATTCTCGGCTCGCTTGACCTGATTGATCAGACGTCGCTCAACGACCGCCAGAAACAGCATCTCAACGCCATCGCCGTCTCCGGCGATCTGCTGCTGTCACATGTCAACGACGTGCTTGACTTCTCCAAGCTGACCTCAGACGCGGATTTCGACGAAATCGCCACCTTTGATCTGAGCGCCCTGATCACCGAAGTCACGGACAGCCTTCAACCGGGCGCAAAAGCGCAGAACAACAGGCTTTCGGTCTCGTTCCAGTCCGAGGACCTTGGCTATGTGCGCGGCGCTCCACGCTCACTTCAACGCTGTCTGGTCAATCTGATCGGCAATGCCAATAAGTTCACCCAAAATGGCGTCGTCAACGTTGAGGTCGAACGGCTCTCAGGCGGCGACGTCGAAATCCGTGTTGCCGACACCGGCGTGGGCATCGCCCCTGAAAACCTCGAACGGATATTCGAAGAGTTTGTCACCATCGACACCGCTTTTGCCCGCACCAACTCCGGCACGGGTCTGGGATTGGCGATCACAAAACGCCTGATCAACCAGATGGGCGGGGAAATCGACGCAGACAGTCTTTTGGGCGAAGGCAGCCTCTTTGTCCTGCGCCTGCCGCTCCCCGTCGCCGATGCGCAAACCGCACCGCAAAGCGCCTCCGCCCCGTCTAAGCTTACAAGCCTACCGCGCGCCATTCACGCTCTGGTCTGTGACGACAACCAGATCAACCGCAACATCCTGTCCGCAATCCTTGAAGAGCTTGGGGCCAGCGTCACCTCTGTCTCCAACGGGTTTGACGCCATCGCCGAGGTTGAGGCGCAGGACTTTGACGTTCTGATGCTCGACATCAGCATGCCGGAAATCGACGGCATCGAGACCCTGCGCAGAATTCGCGAAAATTCAGAGGACGGCCTGCCGCTCCCGGCAATCGCCGTGACCGCGCATGCCGCACCGGCTGATCACAAAAAGATCCTCGCCGCCGGTTTTCACAACGTTCTGGTCAAACCCGTCTCCCGCGCCTCGGTGCATCAATGCCTCGCAGGCGTCTTTGACATGCGGCTGACCGATCAGCCCGCCGACGCGCCTGCTGAGCCGGAAAACGAATATCTCGCCCGCTTTGGCCCCGAACGCTTTGCCAAGGCGCTTGCGGAAATGAACGCAGACCTTTCGCAACTCATCGCAACCCTTGAGCACAAGACGCACCTGACCGAAGCGGACCGCGACGCCGCGCATAAGCTTTCCGGTTCTGCTGCTGTGTTGGGACAAACCGACATGTGGGACACGCTGCAGACCCTGCAACACTGCCCCGATGCGGACTGGCAAGAGGACAAACCGCTTGTGCTTGCCACGCTCAATGCACTGCTCGGAACATAAGCCCCATTTTCAATGACCCTTTCATCAATGCCTATAGGGCAGCCAACCTCAATCTTGGCGCCTCCATTCAAAAATGTGACATATTCAACACTATCCGAAAGTTGTATACACCTCCCCCAAAGGTAGATCGTCGCGATAGATGCATGTATCGTACATCATCTACCCAAATAAATCGCGAAACGGCCGAAAGACTAAACCTCCCAAGAACACTCGCGCACTACGAGAGCGACTATGACTAGATACTTTGCGATCCTTGTATTCGCGCTGCCGGTGATGTTTGGCATGGCAGAACGTACGAAAGCTCAGCATTCTGAAGCGTCTTTGGTTGTGGGCTGGACTGAAATTGCCCCCCTCTTTCGCGTTGAGCCGGATGGCAGCGCAGGCGGCTTCGGCGCCGAAGTCATCCGAGAGGTGGCGGCACGTGCCGGCTTCAAGATCGCGTTTCGAAAATTCTCCCGCGCAGAAGATCTCATCCGGGCGCAAGTTCTGGGCGATATCGACTTGATGCCGGCCATTGCCGCGCTGCCGGTGCTGGCTGAGAACAACATCTTTTCAGACCCAATAGCCCAAACCCATATGCGGATATTTATCCGCACCGAAGACGTGGAAACCCTCAACCCGGCCACGATGTCTGATGCTAAGATCGCTGTTCCTGGTGTCTCGGTTGGCACCGAAGGCACCTCCTTTATTGCGCGCAACATCCCCGTAGAAATTCCGGTCTCGACCAATTCCATCATGGAACTGCTACGCGGTACGGTCGATGCGTTGATTGCCAGTGACAACGTCACGCTCGCAGACGCCCATGCGCTCCGTCTTGATCACCGCATCCTTGCGGTTGGCCCGCCGCTGCGGAATTTTGACCGTGTCATCACCCTGCGCCGCGAGTTCTCAGACCTCATGCCCGCCATCAACCAGGCAATCGCCGAATTGGAGGCGGATGGCACCCTTGAGGAGCTGCGCAACATAAACCGGGTCTCTGTTGCGCCTCTAGAGCCTGACGTGCTGAAAGTGGGTGTGTTTCACGCCCCACCCTACTCCATGATCAATCCGGATGGCACCTTTTCCGGGTTTTCCGTCGACACCATCCGCCACCTTACAAAATCCGCCGGGATCGCCATCGAGTTTGTTGAAATTGACGAGGAGAGCCTCGCCCTTGGTCCAGCGCCGGATCGCTATGACCTTCTGCCTCAAGTAGCGATCAACGAAGAAGCCCGCCTGCGTATGGACTTCACCGCGCCGATTGATCGGGCCTCCTTTGCGGTTTTCACGCGCGTTGGCGAAGGTCGCCAAATTTCCGACCTCTATTCCCTGGTTGGCTCGCGGCTTGGCGTCGAAGCCGTTGGCGTTGCCCGGCAACTGGCGGAAAATCATGAAGGGCTGGAACTGCGCATCTTTGACGGACCGGACGCTTTGCTAAATGGCCTTCTGGTTGGACAGGTCGATGCAATCCTGTACCCAAGGCACGCCATCACCGTGGCCGCAGCCGGTCTCGGCGTTCAGGATCAGATCCGCGAAATCGAAACCCCGATCCACAGCGTCGACCGCGCTATTGCCCTGCGTTTTGGTCTGGGACAAACCCGGGAACGCCTTAACGCGGTTATTCCCGGCTATCTCGCCTCCTCCATGGACACTCAAATCCGCGAAGAATATTTCGGCACGCCTGTGTTCTGGACAGACAGCCGCATCACATTTGTCCGAAACGCGCTGCTCATTGGTGCCGCCTCAATTCTGGTGCTCTTTATTGCCTGGGCGCGCTGGCGCCAAAAACGCACCACGCAGGCCCGCCGCAAATTCGCCTCAACGCTGGTGGATCAAATACAGCTCGGCATCGTTTTGGTATCCCCACAGGGTGCGATCGAATTTGCCAATCAATTTGCCAAAGACCGCGCGCCAAACGGACATGCCCTGCTTAAGCGTGGCAACAACTTCCAGAAAGTTGTTGAAACGTTGATTGATAACGGAACCGTACCGCTGAAAGGCAGGACAAAAACGGAATTTCTGGGGCATCTATCCAACGACGGCCTGCAACTGAACAGCACCAATGAGTTCAAATTCTCCGACGGGAAAACCTATGTGCGCACAACACTGCCTCTTGGCGCTGACGGTACATTGCTCACTTACGCGGATGTCTCAGAGGACCGCCGCCAACTGACCGAAATCCGCAATCTCAATGCCAAACTGCTTCAGCAGGTGAGCCTGGCAAGCGCCGCTAACGCAGAGCTGCGCGCTTTTGCCTATGCCACCTCCCACGATCTGAAGGCGCCCACCAACACCACCTCGCTGCTCATATCTGAACTGGGTGAGGCCCTCGCGCCGCATATGTCGGAAGATGATGCGGAGATGTTTGACGACCTGACCGCCACCAACCAACGCATGGCGCAACTCATCGACGATGTGCTTGAATACACCAACGCGATTGGCAGCGAAATGAAGCGCTCCGAGGTGGATATGGATGTGCTGCTGAGCGAGGTTCTGGATGACCTCAAAGCCGACATCATCGCAAGCGGCGCAGAAATCGAACACGCATCCCTGCCCAAGATCAACGCCCACCCCGCGCAAATGCGGCAACTTCTGCAAAATCTGATCAGCAATGCGATCAAATTCCGTGCCGCCGACCGGACCCCAAAAATCTCTGTCACCACAGAGAGATCCCGGCGCGGCGAGGTGGCTTTCGCGGTCACAGACAACGGTATTGGCATGCGAAGTGAGCTTCAGGGACGGATCTTTACGCCTTTTACACGACTTAATGCGCAAGAAGACTATGCTGGCTCTGGACTTGGCCTTGCGATATGTCAACGCATAGCGATGAACCATGGCGGCAAAATTGAGGTGACGTCTGAATTTGGAGAGGGCAGCCAGTTCCGGGTGCGCATTAAGGAAAGCTAAGATGATCAACAATCTGATGATGATCGACGACAGCAAAGTCGAACAAAAAATCTATCAGAAAATTGTGGAGCGCTCGCAGATCGTCGGCTCGCTGGAACAGTTTTATGAACCAGAATCCGCATTGGAATTCCTGCGCTCCAAAAATGGCATCACAACAGACGCCATTTTGCTCGACATCAATATGCCCCGCATGAACGGCTTTGAATTCCTCGAAGCCGCCAGCCAAGAATTCGGCGATGATTTTGCCCGCGCCGCTGTGATCATGCTCACCACCTCCATTTCTGAGGCCGATATGGAGCGCGCAAAATCTTTCCCGGTTGTCCGCGGCTATATCAACAAGCCGCTCAAAAGCGATCATCTCACCATGATCGACAATATGCTCAACGAGCCTGAAAGCTGACGCGGGGCAGCTCGCCCTTCAGCCCCCCACGCTGACACGCCAAACGCAAAACGGCTCAGGAAACCCGAGCCGTCTTTTGTGTCCTATCGAATGTAGAACGCCAGTGCGCGCGCCTCAGCTCCGCGTGATTGCGGCACCCAGCCCACTCATCAGCGGCTCAAAGATCGGGAACGAGGTGGCAATCGGGCTGCCATCATCCACGCTCACTGGCTTCTGTGTGGCCATGCCCATCACCATAAAGCTCATGGCAATGCGGTGATCCAGAAAGCTCTCACAGGTCGCGCCACCCGGCACATTGCCGTGGCCACGCCCTTTGACAATCCACCAGTCATCGCCTTCTTCCACCTCAACGCCATTGGCACGCAGCCCTTTGGCCATGGCGTCAATCCGGTCGCTCTCCTTGACGCGCAGCTCCTTCACGCCTTTCATAACCGTGTCGCCGTCGGCAAAGGCCGCGACAACAGACAGCACCGGATATTCATCAATCATGCTGGCCGCGCGCAGCGGGTCAATATCAGCGCCCTTGAGGTCAGGCGAGAAGCGCGCACGCAAGTCCGCCACAGGCTCGCCGCCCTCTTCACGCTCGTTTTCAAAGGTCAGATCCGCGCCCATGGATTGCAGCGCATAAAACAGGCCCGCACGGGTCGGGTTCAGACCAATATTGGGCACCAGCACATCAGAGCCGGGCGTGATGATCGCCGCACAGACAGGAAAGGCCGCCGAGCTTGGATCACGCGGCACCACAATGGTCTGCGGCTTCAACTCCGGCTGACCGGTCAGGGTGATCACGCGGCCTTCATCGGTTTCCTTAACCGTGATCTCAGCGCCAAAGCCTGCCAGCATCCGCTCTGTGTGATCGCGGGTGGCTTCTTTCTCGATCACCACAGTCTGCCCCGGCGCGTTCAACCCCGCCAAAAGCACCGCAGATTTCACCTGCGCTGAGGGCATCGGCACCTCATAGCGCACCGGCACCGGATCATGCGCGCCCACAATGGTCATGGGCAGACGCCCGCCGGAGCGGCCCACAGAAGTGGCCCCAAACAGCGCAATCGGATCGGTCACTCGCGCCATCGGGCGGCCATTGAGGCTTGCGTCACCGGTGAAGGTCACCGTAATGTCGCTGGTGGCCATCGCCCCCATGATCAGGCGCACGCCGGTGCCGGAGTTGCCACAGTCAATCACCGTGTCCGGCTCGCCAAAACCGCCAACACCCACCCCATGCACAGACCAGTTGCCTTCACCGTGGTTGATCACCTCCGCGCCAAAAGCCTGCATGGCTTTGCCGGTGTCCAGCACATCTTCGCCTTCCAGCAGACCGCTGATTTTGGTCTCCCCCACCGCCATCGCGCCAAGGATCAGGCTGCGGTGGCTGATGGATTTGTCACCGGGCACATGCGCCTCACCAGAAAGCGGGCCGCAGGGGGAAGAAGTCATCGGGATCGGGGTGCCATGGCCGGACATATGCGCGTCATCCTTTGTTCAGTTGCCAAAGCTGTTAGCGCAACAAAGCCCCCCCGTAAATGCGTGGGGCTTTCTCATTCAAAAAATATCCCGGGGGTGAAGCCGCAGGCTGAGGGGGCTGGCCCCCTTACACCTTTCTGAAAGTCAGATAATGCGGCTTGCGGCCTTCGCGAAACGCCTTCTGCTCATAACGCGTGGAAATCCAATCTTCCCATGGCTCCCGCCAATCTGCGGGCTTTTCCGCCAGCCATTCAAAGCCATGGCGCGGCACCTGCTCAAGCGTCTGACGCACGTAGTCCTCAATGTCGGTGGCCACGCGGAAAATCGCACCGGGCTTGAGCTTGCGCGACAGCGGCTCCAGATGGTCAGGTGTCACAAAGCGGCGGCGGTGGTGGCGTTTCTTGGGCCATGGATCAGGATAGAGCAGAAAGGCGCGGCTGAGGCTCTGGTCGGGCAGCACATCAAACATGTCGCGCGCATCACCGGGATGCACCTTGATGTTGTCTGCCCCCGCCTGCCGGATCTTGCCCAGCAGCATCGCCACACCGTTGATGTAAGGCTCACAGCCGATGATGCCCACATCGGGGTTCTGCACCGCCTGATGCACCATGTGCTCACCGCCGCCAAAGCCGACCTCAAGCCAGACGTCTTTGTCGCCAAACAGCGCCTTCAAGTCGATATGCGCGCGCTCCGGGTTCTCTTCCCAGCTCACCTTGCCCGGCGACAGAGCCGCCAGATCCTCATCCAGATAGGCCTCTTGGCTGGGGCGCAGCCCCTTGCCTTTGAAGCGGCCATAGAAGTTGCGCCAGGGCGCGCCTGAGGGATGGTTGGTGGGTTTGGTGTCGTCAGACATGGCAGCGTGATCCTCGATCTTTGCGCGCAGCCTTTGCCCAAAGCCGCGCCAAAGGTCAAGTTTTGCCGAAGATCAGGCGCAAAAGGAACACACCGGGGATGGTCACCACAAACATCGTGATGCCGTAAACCGCCGAGGGCACCGCATATTCCGGTATGCCCGCCACTGCGGCCACCATGCCCGCCACGGTGATGCCAAGTGTTGCGTTTTGCACCGCCATCTCCACCGAGATACAGAGGCCGTCCGCACCGGACAGGCCAACCACCCGCGCTACGACCACGCCCAGCAGCAACAACACCGCATTCAGCCCGATCAGGACCGGCGCGAGCGTGCCCAGATTGGCAGCAAACATCGCCCAATTGTCCGCCAGCGCCGCCGCCACCATGATCACAAACAGCACCAGCGCCACCAAAGAAACTTTGCCCTCGTGACGGTCAGCAAAAGCAGGCGCGACAAAGCGCAACAACACACCAATCATCACCGGCACCGCCGTGATGACAAACATGCTCATGCCAATCGCCGTGACATTGAGCTCCGGCGCTGCGCTGCCAAGGAAATAGTCGGTGGACCAGCCCACCAGCGCAGGCACTGTCAGCACGGACAGCAAGCTGACCACCGCTGTGAGCGTGATCGACAGGGCCACCGTCCCTCCCGCGAGCTTGGTGAGAATACTGGAGGTCACGCCCCCGGGGCAGAACGACAGGATCATCACCCCCAGCGCCAGACCGGGCGGCAGGCTGGTGAGGCTGACCAACACAAAAGCCACCACCGGCAGGGCCACCACCTGCATCAGAATGCCCGTCAAAACCGCGCGCGGCAGGCTGAAGACCCGGCCAAAATCCGCAAAAGTCAGACCAAAGCCCAGCGAAAACATGATAATGGCCAGCGCCAGCGGCAGTGCCACTTCCAACAGCATCCCTTTGTCCTCCCTCGTTTTTTGCAAAACTCGCACAAAAACGCGGCAAAACCAATGTGCTCCTTAGAAGAGCTGCTGCACAGGCCCCTGCCTCACCTTGAGCTCAACAAAAAAGCCCGCCGAGATCACCGGCGGGACTTTCACATTTCAGATCAAACCAGGTCAGAGCAAACTGGGGCTCAGATCGCTTTTTTCAGATCGTCCACCAGATCTGTGCGCTCCCAGCTGAAGCCGCCGTCCGCATCCGGTGTGCGGCCAAAGTGGCCATAGGCGGCGGTGCGCTGATAGATCGGCTTGTTGAGCTGCAGTTTCTCGCGAATGCCGCGCGGGGTCAGGCTCATCACCTTGCGGATCGCTTTTTCGATCTCTGCCGGAGCCACATCACCTGTGCCAAACGTGTCCGCGTAAACAGACAGCGGCTCAGACACACCAATCGCGTAAGACAGCTGAATGGTGCAGCGCTCCGCCATGCCCGCGGCCACCACGTTTTTCGCCAGATAACGCGCCGCATAGGCAGCTGAGCGGTCCACCTTGGTTGGATCTTTGCCAGAGAAAGCACCGCCGCCGTGTGGGGCAGCGCCGCCATAGGTGTCCACGATGATCTTACGACCTGTTAGACCTGCGTCCCCATCCGGACCACCGATCACAAACTTGCCGGTCGGGTTCACGTGCCAGGCGGTGGCATCCGTGATCCAGCCCTCAGGCAGGGTTTCGCGAATGTAAGGCTCGACAACGGCGCGCACATCCGCGCTGGTCATGCTCTCATCCAGATGCTGGGTCGACAGCACGATGGAGCTCACGCCCACTGGCTTGCCGCCTTCATAAACAACAGAAAGCTGAGACTTCGCATCCGGGCCCAAAGTTGGCTCCTGACCAGACTTCCGCACTTCCGCCAGACGGCGCAGGATCGCGTGGGAATACTGGATCGGCGCGGGCATCAGCGCCTCGGTTTCCGTGGTGGCATAACCAAACATGATGCCCTGATCGCCCGCGCCTTCGTCTTTGTCTGCGGCCGCATCCACACCCTGCGCGATATGGGCGGATTGTTCGTGCAGCAGGTTGGTGATTTCCACCGTCTCGTGGTGGAATTTCTCCTGCTCATAACCGATGTCTTTGATACAAGCGCGCGCGATTTCGTCGATCTTGCCCATATAGTCGTGCAGCTTGTCCTGATCTGACAGGCCCACCTCCCCGCCGATCACCACGCGATTGGTGGTGGCAAAGGTCTCTGCGGCCACCCGGGCCTCCGGTTCTTCCGCCAAAAAGGCATCAAGTACGGCGTCCGAGATACGGTCACAGACCTTGTCTGGGTGCCCTTCCGAAACACTTTCGGAAGTAAACGTGTAGTTCTGTCGTGTCATGAAGTGCTCCAATAGAAGATAAATCGCCACGTCAGGAAGCCGTTGTGACGACAAAGTGAGTTCCGCCCTACCCGAGCAAAAATGTCAGGTCAATTGCTTTTACGCCACAGGGTTAAGCTTGTCGCGCATAGCAGCAAGAACACCACTGCAATGATCGGCCAATCCCCGCTGCGCGCATAAACCGTGCGTGGGCGTGGCGCGGGCAAGGCAACGTCCAGATACCCCTCGGTATTGAGCTCCAGCGCCTGCAAAACGCGCCCCTGAGCATCAATCGCAGCACTCACACCCGTGTTGGCAGCGCGCAGCACCGGCAAGCCGCTTTCAATTGCCCGCATTCGCGCCTGCGCGAGATGCTGAAACGGGCCGGAGAAAGAGCCAAACCACGCATCATTGGTCAGATGCAGAATGAATGAGGGGCGCTCCGGTGCGTTAAATACATCCTGCGGAAAGACCGCCTCATAGCAGATCAGCATCAGCGCCTTGCCCAGCGTTCCCAGATCCATCAGCGCAGGCCCCGGCCCCGGCGAGAACCCGTCCCCGCTGCGGCTTGCAAAACCGGTAATGCCAATGCGCGCCATCAGATTGCCAAGCGGGATATATTCGCCAAAGGGCACAAGGTGATGTTTGTCGTAGGTGGCGGCAACCTCACCGATGCTATCCAGCAAGATCGCGGCGTTGTGGATGCGCGTGCCTTCAAAACGGTTGATGCCCAGCACAACCGGCACGCCCGCTGCGGACCGGCTGATGATCTGCAGCGTCTCCTCAGCGTAATTCAAGAGAACCGGCACCGCTGTTTCCGGCCAGACGATCAGTTCAGGGCGCTGCCCGCCCGCTGCCGTGGCGCGCACCAACCGTTCAAAGAAAAGGCCAGTGTATTCCGGATCCCATTTCTGATGCTGCGGGGCATTGGGCTGCACAAGACGCACAACAGGCTGCTCCGTTGGCGCCACAGGCTCTGCCGGAGCCATCGGCCAGGCCAAGGCCACCGCGCCGCTCACGCCCAGCGCCGCCAATGGCAAACGCCCGCGCGTCGCCACCGCCGCAAGCCCCAGCGCCATGCTCACGGCAAACAACATGAGGTTCAGCCCATGCGGCCCCACAAAGGCTGCACCCTGCCCTGCCAGCCGGTCCACCAGCGCATAAGACGGCATCCCCCAAGGGAAACCCGTCAACACATAGGCCCGCAAAAGCTCCGCCCCGGTCAGTGTCAGCACAACCGGCCAGCCCGAAGGATGCAACCGCTTGGCCAGCCAAAAGGCCGCACTCCAAAACAGGCTCAGGCCCACCGCCATAAAGACAATGGCAAAAGGCGCCATCCAGCCGTGGCGCAATGGGTCGACAAAAAACGGCTCGACAATCCAATGCAGGGACATGGCGAAGTAGCCGGTGCCAAATCCCAGACCGAGCCAGACGGTCTCCCGTCCGCGCTGCACTTCATGCAGCAGGTAAAAGACCGCCGCGAAGGCCAGAAGGGTTGCCCACCACAGATCAAAGGGCGGATGGCCCAGCCCGGCCATGGAGCCAAGTATGGCGCCGCCCGCGGCAATTCGGAAGGGCACAGCGCGCCAGACGCGCCGCCCCTCCGAGCTGTTGGTGTCAGCCATCCTGCACAACCACCGACGGGCTTGGCACAAAGACCCTCAGGCGTTTGATCCGGCGTGGATCCGCGTCCACCACCTCAAACTCCACACCGTCAGGGCTTTCCACAACCTCGCCGCGTGCGGGCACATGGCCAGACAGCATAAAGACCAGCCCGCCCAATGTGTCGATTTCTTCGCGGTCCACCTCTTCGTGGTGGGTCAGCGAGCGGCCAATGGCGGCCTCAAAATCCTCCAGCGGGGTTTTGGCAAGCGCCAGATAACATCCGGGCTTTTCCTCCACAAAAAGGTCCGCCTCCTCGATGTCATGTTCGTCTTCGATATCGCCAATCACCTGCTCAATCAGGTCTTCGATGGTCACCAGACCATCCACACCGCCATATTCATCAATCACCAGCGCCATATGCCGCCGCTCGGTCTGCATCTTGGTGAGCAGCACGCCAATGGTCATAGAAGGCGGCACAAACAGCAGCGGACGCAGCACGCGGGTCACGTCAAAATCGCCGTCGCCATTGCCGTTAAAGCCGTGGCGCAAGGCAAAGTCTTTCAGGTGAACAAAGCCCACCGGCGTGTCCAGCGTATTGTCATAAACCGGCAAGCGCGTCAGGCCGCTGTCGCGAAACAGCTGCACCAACTCGGCCTTGGTGATGGTGTTGGGCACCGCGATGATATCTGCCTTGGGAACGGCCACATCCTCAACGCGCATGCGGCGCAGGTTGACCATGCCATGCACCTGCCCAGCAGGTGCCAAGGGGGCGACCGGGCGCTCTGCACCAGGTTCTGCGGTGTCATTTGAGCCAAAGAGGCGGCCAAGCCAGCCTTTTGACGCGGTTCTCTGGCCTTCCGGCTGCGCGCGGGGCGCTGCGTTAGAAGACCCGTCTATACTGTCGCCCATCTGTCCTTTCCGATGATCGGTGTCACTGGTCTGTGTCTGGAGGCTTTGCGCCCCTTAAGTGTCGTCATATGGGTCCGGCAGACCCAGTTTGCCAAGTATGGCCACCTCGTGACCTTCCATCAAAGTGGCATCTTTGTCACGAATGTGATCATAGCCCAAAAGATGTAACACGCCATGAACCACAAGATGCGTGCAATGATCGGCCAGCGGTTTGCCCGCCGCATCCGCCTCTTTCAGGCAGGTGTCATAGGAGATCGCAATATCGCCAAGCTCCTCCGGCATGCCCGGCAGGCTCTGTTCGGGTGGCAGCGGATCTGCCCCGTCATCTTCTGCGCCGCGTTCCTCACTTGGCCAGCTCAGCACATTGGTGGCTTTGTCCTTATCGCGAAAATCCGCGTTCAAAACCGCAATGCGCGCATCATCACAGGCCAGCACCGCAATCTCAAAATCCTCCGCATTGAGTGCAAGATGCGCCAAAGTCGCCTGCGCGGCGGTTTCGGCAAGGGTTTCAAAATCGAGTGTTTCCCACCGCGGATCTTCCAGGATCGTGTCGGTCAGCATGCAGGCGTCGCACGGGGGCTGACTGCCCCCGCACCCCCGTGGATATTTTCAGAATGAGAAACGCTCATGCTTTCTTTTCTTTTTCCGCCAAAGCGCGCACCGCATCGGCGTCATAGGCTTTGATGATGGCCGCGACCAGCGGATGGCGCACCACGTCGTCAGCCGTGAAATAGTTGAAGCTGATGTTCTGGATGCCTTTGAGCAGACGCTCCGCATCTTTCAGGCCAGATGGCACGCCGCGCGGCAGGTCAATCTGGCTGCGGTCGCCGGTGATCACCATGCGCGAGCCTTCGCCCAGACGGGTAAGGAACATCTTCATCTGCATGGTGGTGGCGTTTTGCGCCTCATCAAGCACCACAAAAGCGTTAGACAGCGTGCGCCCCCGCATAAACGCCAATGGCGCGATCTCGATCTTCTTTTCCTCAATCAGCTTGGCGAGCTGTTTGCCGGGCAGAAAATCATTCAGCGCATCATAAAGCGGCTGCATGTAAGGATCGACCTTGTCCTTCATGTCACCGGGCAGATAGCCAAGCTTTTCACCGGCCTCCACCGCAGGGCGGGACAGGATGATCCGGTCCACTTGACCGGAGATAAACATGCTCACGCCCACAGCCACGGCGAGATAGGTTTTGCCGGTGCCCGCCGGGCCAATGCCAAAGGCCAGCTCATTGTTAAACAGCGACAGCACATAGGCTTTTTGTGCGTCTGTGCGCGGCTCAATCAGCTTTTTACGGGTCTTGATCTCAACCGGGCCGCCTTTGAACATCTCCAGCTGGTCGCCATCACGCGCGCCGGTTTCCGCCTCAGAAGGCCCCATGCGAATCTCGCGGTCGATATCGCCGGGATCCACGGATTTTCCGCTCTCAAGACGTGTGTAGAGCCCGGTCAGCACCTCAACGGCCTCTGCCTGGGCAGGTTCTTCGCCATGAATATCAAGCTGATTGCCCCGGCGCAGGATCTGCACCCCAAGCTTTTGCTCAATGTCTGCGAGATTGCGATCATATTCACCGCAGAGTTCGATCAACAAACGGTTGTCTGGGAACTCCACCGAAGTTGGCTTGGGTGCGGTGGCGGCGGGCGGTTGGGACTTGGTGCCGGTGGGCAATCACATCTCCTGTAGCGAAGGGTCTGTCTTTATCGTGCCAAGTTGCGCGGCCACGTGCAAGCGCAGGCCAATGAATTTTCCATGACGCAGGCAAATTTCAGCACAGGCGCTGAAATCCCAAACGCAACCACTTGGCCGCGCTGTGTCGCCACCTGCCAGCGCCGTTGCCAACCTCCTCGCACAAAAGAAAACGCCGCCTGCAATCCGCAGGCGGCGCTCCATTTCATCATGTCAGCTTGCTGCGATCAGATCCAATCGCCAAAGCCGGAGCCTTCTTTATAAGGCCCGGTTGCCACGCCGGGAGGGGCGGCACCGGAGCAGACCGGCTTACCATATGGGTCAAGACGCTGGGACAGATAGCCCTCCACACCGTCATCAATGATCCAGTGGTCACAGCCGTTTGGATCCACCCAGACACCGGCAACAAGGTTGCTCAGGTGGCCGGAGTCGCGGCCATTGTCCACGGTCTTGTCAATTTTTGGCTCCACACAGGCAGACACGCTTGCGGCCAGCCCAAGAAGGAGAACACCTTTGATCAGTTTCATATTCGCTCCCCTTAGCGCAGGCAGATGATTTCGACGCGACGGTTTTCCGCCTGACCCGCCGAAGTGCTGTTGGTGGCACGAGGCTGGCGCTCGCCATAACCGCGCACATCCGCAACGCGCACACCGCTCTGACGGGCCACTTTTGCCACCGCATTGGCACGGTTGTAGCTCAGGCGCATGTTATAGGAATCGCTCGCCCGGCTGTCGGTGTGACCGGTGATGATAAAGGCGGAAGCGGTCGCATTCTGGAAGAATTCCGCCAGACGCTGCCGGTTGGCCGCGTTGATGTAATGTTTGTCGGTGGCAAAGAACTGGTCAGAGTTCATCACACCACAGACATTGCCCCGGCGGCAGACCGGAATACCCTGACGGTTCACGTGGGGGGTCATGTAGCCTTCAACGCCATCGTCCATCACCCAGTGCTCACAGCCATCCGGATCAACCCAGACGGTGGGCACATAGCGCTGCCCCAAGACGGTGCGCTGGTTCTGCGCGACGGCGGGTTCAGCAATAGACATAAGCGCAAGACAGGCAGCTGCCGCGCTTGTCATAATTGCCCGCGCCATATTTTTGGAATTTTTCGCCACTGCGATTACCTCTCCATATCCCCCGAAGGCCCCGGTTCAGTTGAAACACGTTCTAAATCAAGGCTTTCACAATTAGCTTAAGATGCCGTGAAAAGCCCCCTAAGTGAAGAAAAAATGCAGCATTTTCGCGCGCAGATCACAAAAATATGGTCAGAATGTGAC
Organism: Shimia sp. R9_1; assembly: GCF_017743775.1. Classification (NCBI taxonomy): domain Bacteria; kingdom Pseudomonadati; phylum Pseudomonadota; class Alphaproteobacteria; order Rhodobacterales; family Roseobacteraceae; genus Shimia; species Shimia sp. R9_1. The sequence goes on from NZ_JAGHRN010000001.1 coordinate 810,142, forward strand.
GACGGCGCCCCACCCGATATGAGACGCCGTGACCAATATTTTACAGTGTATGGAAATGTTTCCAGAGCGCGATCAATCGCTCAGCAGCACCGCACCAAGTGAGTTCGCGCTGCTCTCAACGATTCTTACACGCTTGATGTCCCCAACCCGGCCTTTGGGATCCTGCACATAGACCGCGTGCAGATAATCGGACTTGCCGACCATCTGCCCTTCAAGACGACCAGGCTTTTCGTAAAGCACGCTCACTTCGCGCCCCACCATGCTGTCCTGAATTTCACGCTGCTGGGTGCCCAGCAGGGCCTGCAGGCGTTGCAAGCGGTCATTGGCCTCGGCCTCATCCACCAGCGGACGTTCCGCCGCCGGGGTGCCCGGACGTGTGGAGTATTTGAAGCTGTAGGCCTGCCCGTATCTGACCTCTTTGATCAAATCCATGGTGTCCTGGAAATCCTCTTCGGTCTCTTCCGGGAAGCCCACGATAAAATCACCGGACAACAGCAGGTCGGGCCGTGCCGCACGGATGCGCTCGATCAACCGTAGATAGCTGTCACGGTCATGGCTGCGGTTCATGCGCTTGAGGATCTTGTTGGAGCCTGATTGCACCGGCAAGTGCAGGTAAGGCATCAGTTTTTCGCAGGTGCCATGCGCCTCGATCAGGTCATCCATCATGTCGTTGGGGTGGGAAGTGGTGAAGCGGATGCGCTCCAGCCCGTCGATCTTGTCGAGCTCCCAGATCAGACCCGCGAGGGTCATGTCGCCGCCGCCATAGGCGCCGTGATAGGCATTCACATTCTGCCCCAAGAGAGTGATCTCACGCACGCCGCGCTCCACCAGATCACGCGCCTCGGTCAGAACGCGATCCACCGGGCGGCTCACCTCGGCCCCGCGGGTGTAAGGCACCACGCAGAAGGCACAGAATTTGTCACAGCCTTCCTGCACGGTCAAAAATGCGGTGGGCGCGCGCTTGGCTTTGGAGCGACCTTTGAGCTTTTCGAATTTGTCTTCTTCCGGGAAATCAGTGTCGAGCGCCTTCACCCCCTCTTGGGTTTTGGCCTCCATCTCCGGCAGGCGGTGATAGGCCTGCGGCCCCACAACCAGATCCACCAATGGCTGACGGCGCATGATCTCTTCGCCCTCAGCTTGGGCCACACAGCCCGCCACGCCGATCTTCAGGTTGGGCTTTTCCGCCTTCAGCCCCTTGAAGCGGCCCAACTCGGAATAAACCTTCTCAGCCGCCTTTTCCCGGATGTGACAGGTGTTGAGCAGGATCATATCCGCATCATCCGCACTGTCGGTGGTCTCATAGCCCGCGCCGCCCATGGCTTCGGCCATCCGCTCGCTGTCATAAACATTCATCTGACACCCGTAGGTCTTGATGAAGAGCTTCTTTTTCTCAGCTGCAGTGTTCTCGGCCATGGCTCACATCCTGTCGCGTCTCGCGGTTTCAAGGCGTTTCCCTACATCAAAATGAGGGGTGCTTGCAATGCGGAGGCTTTTACCTGATTTTGACGGAAACAAGAGTATGAAAGAACGGGCAAAAATCGCATGTGGGGCAGCGTATGACATACGACTCGCTGGAGCAGTTCCTGCAAACCGGCCAAGAGCATCTCGCCAAGGGACCGGTGGCGCTGATCTTTGCCGAAGATGACGTGGAGGTGGACAGCACCCTGCGCCACCATCTGTCGCTCGGCTTCAAAGCCGTCATCGCCTTCATGCCCGGGTCTTTTGAGATGGCACCGGATCTCGTGGACCGCTGCCAGCGCGTGACCATGGACAGGCCCTCCGGCCCGCCGATGCGCGAGACGGTCAATGCGATCATCAAGGCCGCGCCGGACATCTGGATCTACTACTGCTTTAACGCCGAATATCTGTTCTTCCCGTTCTGTGAAACGCGCGGCATTGGCGAAATGCTGACCTTTCACACCGAGGAACGCCGCGACGCGATGCTCACCTATGTGATCGATCTCTACGCCGCCGACCTCTATCAGACGCCAAACGCCGTGGCGCTGGACACCGCACAGCTAGACCGCTCCGGCTACTATGCGCTGGCACGGCTGGACGCGGACAACCACAATCACCCCAGAGAGCGGCAACTTGATTTCTTTGGCGGCCTGCGCTGGCGCTTTGAAGAGCACATCCCCGCCAACCGCCGTAAAATCGACCGGATTTCAATCTTCCGCAGCAAGCCGGACCTGATCCTGAACGAGGATTTCACCTTCAACGATCAGGAATACAACACCTACGCCTGCCCCTGGCACAACAACCTGACCGCCGCCGTCTGCTCCTTCCGCACCGCCAAGGCGCTGAAATCCAACCCCGGCTCAACTTTCGACATTCAGCAGTTCAGCTGGCACAACTCCGTGCGCTTTGAATGGCACTCCCGCCAACTGCTCGACCTCGGCCTGATGGAACCGGGGCAGTGGTTTTAAGGGGCCCATCCGGCGCGACGGGATCGCCTGCCCGAAAAGGCGAAAGCGCGCCCTACCCCGCAAGTCCAGCTATGCGCCTCTTGCGGGGTGTTTGTCACTTTCACAAGTGGCTATTTTGAATTTTAGAATCCCACCAAAACCGCGCCCTTGCGTCCGCCCGCTTCGACCAGATCATGCGCCGCACCCGCCTCTTCCGGCGCAAAGACGTTCGGAGCCTCCAAGGTCAGCGCCCCCGCCTCCAGCGCCTCATGCAGGCGGGCAATCGCCGCATCGCGGGCCGCTTTGGGCAGGATATAAATCAGGGTGATGTCAAGCTTGAGCGCTTTGAACAGCATGGGGCCAAAGGGCATTTCAGGCGTCATGTCCTTTGCCGATCCATAAGCCGCAATGGTGCCAAGCGGCTTCATGACCTCGGCAAGCAGCGACAGGTTTGGCCCCAACTCCACCTCAACAGCACGGTCCACGCCCCCGCCGCTGGCGGCCAGAATATCCTCTGCCAAAGTCGGGCTCGCGTAGTCAAACACATGGGTAGCCCCTGCGGCCCGGACCCGGTCCACATCACGCGCGCCGCAGGTGGCAATGACCGTGGCTCCGCCCCACACCGCAAGCTGCACCGCCAGATAGCCCACAGCGCCACCGCCGCCAGCCACCAGCACCGTCTGCCCCGTGACATCCCCGTCGCCAAACACCGTCTGCGCCGCCGTCAGCCCGGGAATGCCCAGCACCGCCCCCACTTCAAGGGAAACACAATCCGGCAAAGCCACCGCCTGATCCGCTGGCAGGGCGACATACTCCGCGCAGGTGCCAAAGGGGCGTTGCCACTGGCCATTCCAGATCCAGACCCGTTCTCCCACACTGGCCGCGTCCACGCCCGCGCCCACCGCCTCGATCACACCGGAGCCGTCGCTGTGGGGCACAATGACCTCAAAGGGCGGCTTGGTCACACCCGGACGTGTGCCGCTGCGCGCCTTGGCATCCGAGGGATTCGCACCGGAAAACGCCACGCGCACCAGAACCTCGCCCTCTGCCGGTGTCGGCTTGGGCAGATCCTCAACCTGCAAAACATCCTGCGCCGCGCCAAACCTGCGCCAAGTCACTGCCTTCATTGCCCTCTCCTTCGTGGTCCGCCCCAATCTGAGCCGCACTCATGCTGTCACAGGCATGAGCCGCGCACAATCACAGGGCGTCGCCGCGCGTCGCCACGTCACAATAGGAGAAAGGAACTTGGCTGGGTCGTCGCTCAGGTGCGGCGCAGGCGGATCACCACGTCGATCTTGGAGATCTCGGCCCCCTCAGGCGCATTCGGCAGGCGCGCGATCTTCAGCTCTTCAGAGGGCGCGTCAGTCAGAATACGGTCATCTTCCCAGAAGAAATGCGGGTGATCGCCGGTGTTGGTGTCAAAATAGCTTTTGGCGCCATCCACGGTGATTTCCTGCATCAGCCCCGCATCACAGAACGCGCGCAGAGTGTTGTAGACCGTCGCCAGAGACACGCGGTCTCCGGAATCCTGCACCGAGGCATAAAGGCTTTCGGCCGTCACATGCCGGTCATTGCCATCGCCCACCAACAGCGCTGCCAGCGCCACCCGCTGCCGGGTCGGGCGCAGACCACCGGAGGCCAGCCACTTTGTCCCCACGCGGGTGGGGTCATCGGAGATATGTGCCTGTGTGCCGTCTGTCGTGCTCATGGGTCAAATCCTGCTTGTGCGCGTCATGTTTAGCGCAGCCTTAGGGGCAGTTTCAATTGAAAATGAGTCGCAACACCAGATGTCGCACCTCCAAAGTGCTTCTTTTGCAGCACGAGAGCCGCCTTGCAGGAGCATAGGAGCAAGTGCTAGAGGGGTCCAAATCAAGATAGATGGACAAGGGACTCCCAGAATGGCCGACTACCCAACGAGCTTTGACAAAGACGATCTGCTGAAATGCGCCCGTGGCGAGCTCTTTGGTCCCGGCAACGCACAGCTCCCTGCCCCGCCCATGCTGATGATGGACCGCATCACCGAGATTTCCGGTGACGGCGGCGCCCATGGCAAAGGCCACGTGCTGGCGGAATTCGACATCACGCCTGACCTCTGGTTCTTTGACTGCCACTTCCCCAACAACCCGATCATGCCCGGCTGTCTGGGTCTGGATGGCCTGTGGCAGCTGACCGGCTTCAACCTCGGCTGGCGCGGCTGGACCGGCCGCGGCTACGCGCTGGGTGTGGGCGAAGTGAAACTCAAAGGCATGGTGCGCCCCGACCGCAAGATGCTGACTTATAAGATCGACTTCACCAAAGCCGTTCAAACCCGCCGCCTGACCATGGGTGTTGCGGATGGCATCGTCGAAGCCGACGGCGAAGTGATCTATGAAGTGAAAGACATGAAAGTCGCGCTCAGCGAGAGCTGATCGTCAGCGACATGTGAGGAAAAGGAAAAGGCCCTGCGGGGCCTTTTTTGTTGGCCAGACCGCCGCCGCCAGGTCGTGCCATACAGCCACGCGCGACCCGCAGCTTTGAGACCTCCCGGCGACCCAGCTTGTTTGAAGTGCTTATTGAGACAATACTCCCGCAAGGCTTGCGCGCCCGACACGGACAGGCTGCCGACCCGACAAAGGAGTGTTCCCTTGCCCAACTGGACTGACCCGCCCGCCTTCACATTCAGCCACCGACTGGACAACGGCCATACCGCCACCCACGACGTCTATCGGCGCGGCGAGGGGCCTCCGATTCTGATTTTGCAGGAACTGCCCGGCATCGGCGTGGAAACCTATGACCTCGCCGACCGCCTGATCGCCGCCGGTTTCTCCGTCTACCTCCCGCATCTGTTCGGCCGCCTCGGTAAGGCCAATAAACTGACCGCTGCAACAAATTTCCTACGACTGTACTGCGTAAGGCGCGAATTTCAGATCTTCTGGAACGGCAAACAAAGCCCCATCGCCGCCTGGATGCGCGCCCTTTGCACTGAAATTTCCGCACGCGAAGACGGCGCACGCCTCGGGGTGATCGGCATGTGCCTGACCGGCAGCTTCGTGATCCCGCTGATGGCAGAAGACGCCGTTCAGGGCGCCGTGGCCAGCCAGCCCGCCCTGCCAATAAAAAGCACACCGCCGCTGCACATGTCACAAGAGGACATCGACGCAGCCAAAGAAAAAATGGTGGAGAAAGGCCCTGCCTTGGCCATGCGCTACAAGTCTGATGACCTCAGCAAACCCGCACATGTCTGCGCCCTAAAAACAGCCTTTGGCGAGCACCTCGAGATTAAGGAGTATGACAACCCCGATGGCGTGACCGGCCGCCAGCACTCTCTGCTGACACTGGACTATCTGCCCGAAGCCTACGACCTCACCGAAACCTATTTCAAAACGCGCTTTGGGTTGGTTTAGCCACGCTAAGGCAACGCCGGCTTCCAAGCCAGCGCGCCCCTATCCCGGCCCCAAGGCCAAATTTGCCCAACAATCCCTGACAAGACTGCGCACGCGCCCCAACCCACCTTGCGCCTGCCTGTACAAATCCCCTACATAGACGCCAGCAAACTAAGGGAGAGCGCATATGCGTCGCGTCGTCGTTACCGGACTGGGTATCGTTTCCTCGATCGGCACCAATGCCGAAGAAGTCACCGCCTCGCTGAAAGCGGGCAAATCTGGCATCTCTGCCAGCCCGGAAATGAGTGAGCACGGCTTCCGCAGCCAGATCGCCGGTCATATTGACATCGACCCCAAGGAACATGTGGACAAGCGCACCCTGCGCTTCATGGGCCCGGGCGCAGCCTATGCCCATATCGCCATGCAACAGGCGATTGCCGATTCCGGCCTCGCCGAAGATCAGATTGTGAACGAGCGCACCGGCCTTGTGGCAGGCTCCGGCGGCCCTTCGACCTCTTCCATGCTGGTTGCGCACCAGACCGTGGAGAAAACCGGCGCGACCAAGCGCATCGGGCCTTTTGCGGTGCCAAAATGCATGAGCTCGACGATTTCGGCGAACCTCGCCACCGCCTTTAAGATCAAAGGCATCAACTACTCCATCACCTCGGCCTGCTCGACCTCACTGCACTGCATCGGCAACGCCGCAGAGCAGATCATGATGGGCAAGCAGGACGTGATGTTTGCCGGTGGCGGTGAAGAGCTCGACTGGACCCTCTCCTGCCTGTTTGACGCCATGGGCGCGATGAGCAGCAAATATAACGACACCCCGGAAAAAGCCTCCCGCGCCTTTGACGAAGACCGCGACGGTTTTGTGATCTCCGGTGGTGGTGGCATTGTGGTGCTCGAGGATCTTGAACACGCACTGGCCCGCGGCGCAAAAATCTACGCCGAAGTCACCGGTTTTGCCGCGACCTCTGATGGTCACGACATGGTAGCCCCATCCGGCGAAGGCGGCGAGCGCGCCATGCGTCTGGCGCTCTCCACCCTGCCTGAGGGGCGCAAAGTGGATTACATCAACGCGCACGGCACCTCCACACCTGTGGGCGATGTGGGTGAGGTTGAGGCCGCCCGCCGCGTCTTTGGCGCAGGCAATGTGCCTCCGATCTCCTCCACCAAATCCATGACCGGCCACGCACAGGGCGCAGCAGGCGCGCTGGAGGCAATCTTCTGCCTTCTGATGCTCGATCAGGATTTCATCGCCCCGTCGATCAACGTCGATACACTGGCCACTGGCATCGAGCCGGGCGAAGTGGCAACCTCTTTGGTGGAGAACGCAGGCCTTGATAGCGTGATGACCAACAGCTTCGGCTTTGGCGGCACCAACGGCTCCATGGTTCTCAGCAAATACAAAGGGTAACGCCATGACAGGTGTACTGGCGGGCAAGCGCGGCCTGATTATGGGCGTCGCAAACGAGCGCTCGATTGCATGGGGCATCGCCCGCGCCATGCATGAGGCCGGAGCCGAGCTCGCCTTCACCTACCAAGGCAACGCCTTTGGCAAGCGGGTCAAACCGCTTGTCGAAAGTGTCGGCAGCGATCTGCTGCTCGACGTGGATGTGACCGATGATGCCTCGCTCGATGCGGGTTTTGCACAGCTATCAGAGGCATGGCCCACCATCGACTTTGTGGTGCATGCCATCGCCTACTCGGACCGCAATGAGCTGACCGGGCGCTTCGTTGACACCACACGGGACAACTTCAAGAACTCGCTGGATATTTCCTGCTATTCCCTGATCGAAGTTGCCCGCCGCGCCCATCCGATGATGGCAGAAAACGGCGGCACCATCCTGACCCTGACCTATCAGGGCGCGAACCGCGTGACCCCATTCTACAACGTCATGGGCGTTGCCAAAGCTGCCCTTGAAAGCGCCACGCGCTATCTGGCCAATGATCTTGGCCCGGACGGTATTCGCGTAAATGCGATCTCGCCGGGGCCGATGAAAACCCTGGCTGGAGCCGCCATCGGTGGCGCACGCGCCACCTTCAAACATGCCGAGCAGAACGCCCCGTTGCGCGCCAACGCAACGCTTGATGCCGTGGGCGGCACCGCCGTCTATCTGGCCTCCGACGCGGGGGCCTGTACCACCGGCGAAGTGCTGCGCGTGGATGGCGGCTTTCACGTGCTGGGCATGCCGCTGGCGGAAAACCTCTAGACCGAGGCCGCCTCCAGCTCCGCGCCAATGGCTTGCAGGATTTCTGCCGCACCGCCTTGGCGCACTCGAGCCACCCCGGCACCGGCCCATTGCGCACCAAAGCCCGCTTCGCCCGCCGATTTCGCCGCCGCATTCAGCGCTTTGGCCACATCATAGGCCACCGGATAATCCGGCAGGCGCGCGCCAAGCTGCTCCCCCAGTGCCACATATTTGTTCTGCAAACACCGCGCCGGGCGCCCAGACAGCACCGGCGTCAGCACCGGAGGCCGCAGCGCCTCATCCTTAAGCGCTGCACGGTATCCCGCATCCGCCGCGGATTCCGCACTGTCCAGAAACGCGGTGCCAAGCTGCGCCACAGTGGCGCCCGCCGCCAAGGCCCGCGCCACATCCGTGCCATCCATCAGCCCGCCAGCGGCAATGACCGGAACATCAACCGCCTCTGCCAACAGCCGCACAAGCGCCAAAGTTGGCAGCGCCGCGTCCTCTGCATCCGGGTCAAACACGCCACGGTGCCCGCCCGCTTCTATGCCCTGCGCCACAACCGCATCCACGCCCGCCGCTTGACAGGCCAAGGCTTCAGCCACACTGGTTGCGCTGGCAAAAACCAGATTGCCCGCCGCCTGAAGCTCTTTGATCCAACCCTCATCCGGCAGACCGAAGTGCAGGCTCACCACACCGGGCTTTTCCTCCAGAAACATCTCACACATGGCCCGATCCACGGCGAAGCTCTGATAGATTTCATGCAGCGCGTCCGGCGGCTTGGCTTCAAAACCAGCAAAGGTCGGCGCAAGCGCATCAAGCCAGGCCGCTTCCACATCCGCATCGCGCACAGCGGGCGCATGACAGAACACATTGGCATTGATCGGGCGCTCCGTCAGGGCCCGCGCCTGCCGCAGCATCGCCCGTGCCACCTCCACACCGGCTGAACCAAGCCCCAGCGCGCCCAAACCGCCCGCATTGCTGACCGCTGCCGCCATTTCCGGCGTGGACACCCCCGCCATCGGGGCCTGAAACAGGGGCCACTTAAGCCCCAACCGCGTGACCAAATCCATGAGCACTCCTCCTTGCCCTCACGCTACTGCAGCGCAGCCAAAAGAAAACCCGTGAAACGTCACCGCGCGGATCTTTTGACACGGCTCACCCGACAATGCCGCGTGCCTTCTCTCATTTGACAAGGTGTAAAGCCTTTCAAATTTTACATAACGGGACGCCCCAAACAGCATAACGCGTCCCCTTGGAACCCCGGTTTTGGGCGCAATATAGAGGGCTTCATTTTGTCTTTGCCCGGACGTTTTTAAAATGCAGCTTTACACACTCTTATTGGCCATCACTGGCGTGGCATTCATGGTCTTTCTGGCCGCGAATATCCTCAGCGACACCCCGCGTTTGAAAAAGCTTGAGCCGCTTTTTGTCGGCCTCAGTCTGGGCATCGTGTTCTGGGCGCTGCTCACCTCTTCCACCGGCAAGTCGGAGCCGTTTTCCGAAAACATTGCCCATGCCAATTTGTCCAAGCTGCAATGGGCCTCTTCCTGCCCGGCCAAGGCAGGCGGGCCGCTGACGCAGCAAGGCAATTTTCAATGTTGCCCCGCGAAAGAGCCCAACTCCGTCGCCTGCCTGCATCGCTAAGGCAACAAAAAAGCCCGCCATAAAAGGCGGGCTCTTCGCTGAATTCTACTGAGCACAGGTTCAGTTGATCGAGACCAGCTCGATCGCAAAGGTCAGATCTTTGCCCGCCAGCATGTGGTTGGCATCCAACTTCACGATCTCTTCGGTGATCTCCACCACGGTCACAGGCACAACCTGACCTGTCGGGGATTGCATCTGCAGCTGCAGGCCGATTTCCAGCGGGATCTCCGCCGGGATCTGCTCACGTGGCACATCCTGCACGGCTTCGTCATGACGCGGGCCATAGGCCTGATCCGCTGGGATCTCAGCGACTTTCTTGTCGCCCACACTCATACCATCCACGGCACTGTCAAAGCCCGCGATCACCTGACCGGAGCCAAGGGTGAACTCCAGCGGGTCGCGCCCTTCAGAGCTGTCGAAAACAGACCCGTCGCTCAGGGTGCCAGTGTAGTGGATGCGGACGGTGTCGCCCGATTTCGCTGCGGTCATAAAATGTCCCATCTGTCAGCATGTCCCGACCAAAGCGTCGGCTTTAAAGGCGCACCCTATAGACCTTGGTGTTAATTGGCAAACAGGCCTTTTCGCCCTGCGCCAAACCTGCCAGTCTGCACTTAAATGGGAGGATCACATGGCCATCACAACTTGTGTTTTTGACGCTTACGGCACGCTTTTTGACGTCGCCGCCGCCGCGCGAGAAGCCGCAAGCGAACCGGGACGAGAGGCTTTTGCCGCGCATTGGATGGATGTGGCAAACAACTGGCGTCTCAAACAGTTGCAATACACATGGCTGCGCGCTGTTGCGGATGCCCACACCGATTTCTGGGAAGTCACCCAAAACGGTCTGGACTGGGCGCTGGAGGCCTCAGGCCTGCAAGGCGATGCAGAGCTGCGCGAGCGTCTGCTGGCGCTCTATTGGGAGCTTTCGGCCTATCCCGAAGTGCCCGCCATGCTGGCCAAACTGAAGGCCGCCGGTTTCAACACCGCAATCCTGTCCAATGGTTCGCCTGACATGCTCAACGGTGCGGTGCAATCGGCGCAAGTTGGCGAGTTTCTCGATGATGTGCTCAGCGTCGAAGACGTGGGCATCTTCAAACCCGCCGCCTCCGTCTATGATCTTGTCGGCAAACGCTTTAACTGCGCCAAAAACGAGGTGCTCTTTGTCTCCTCCAATGGATGGGACGCAGGCTGCGCCACCGGCTACGGCTTCACCACCGCCTGGGTCAACCGCGCAGGCGAACCGGTGGACCGCCTGCCCTGGCAACCGGCCCACATCCTGTCCAACCTGACCACCATCCCCGATCTTGCGAGCGCCTGATGCCCCATTTCACCACGTCTGATGGCCTGTCGATCTACTTTGACGACACCGGCGGCGACGGCCCCGCCGTGCTCTGCCTCTCCGGCCTCACCCGCAACGCCACCGATTTTGACTATGTGCGACCACATCTGTCCGATGCCCGCGTGATCCGCATGGATTACCGCGGTCGCGGTCAGTCGGATTGGGCCGAGGATTTCGGCACCTACAGCCTGCAGCGCGAAGCCCAGGACGCGCTCGAGCTGCTTGACCATCTCGGCCTTGAGAAAACCGCCATACTCGGCACCTCCCGTGGCGGTCTGATCGCGCTGTTGCTGACAGAAATGGCATCGGATCGCATCACCGGCGTCTGCTTCAATGACGTCGGCCCGGTGATCGAAACCGAGGGGCTTGAGGTCATCCTTGTTTTCATTGGTCGCAACCCGGTCTGGAAAACCCGCGCGGAGGCCGCAGAAGCCCTCGCCCAGCGCCTGCCGGGCTTCCACAATGTCCCGGCCAGCCGTTGGGCGGAAGAAGCCGAACACCACTTTGTGGAAACCGAAACCGGCCTTGCGATCAACTACGACCCCAAACTGCGCAACGCCGTGCTGGCGGAGTTTGATCCCAAAGCCCCCGCAAGCGACATGTGGCCCCAGTTTGACAAACTCGCGGGCCTGCCCCTCGCGGTGCTGCGCGGCGAAAACAGCGACATCCTCAGCCGCGACACGGTTGAGGAAATGCAGGCCCGCGCGCCCATGCTCTCAGCAGAGGTCGCTGACCGCGCCCATGTCCCGTTTCTGGACGAACCGGAAAGCCTCGCGGTGCTGCGCCAATGGATTGCCAACCTCAAAGAGCGTGAAACCAAATGAACATCGACATGATCCGCGCCGCCCAACAGCGCCTGAACGGCCACGCGCGGCGCACCCCCATGCTGACCTCCCCCTTTCTGGATGAGATCGCAGGCCGCCGCGTTCTGGTAAAACCGGAATGCCTGCAGCACACCGGATCGTTCAAGTTTCGCGGCGGCTGGTCGGCGGTCTCCGCTTTGGACGAGGCAACCCGCAAACGCGGCATCATCGCCTATTCCTCCGGCAACCACGCGCAGGGCGTGGCCATGGCGGCAGCAGCCCATGATGCGCCTGCGGTGATTGTCATGCCCAAAGACGCGCCGCAGCTCAAAATCGACAACACCCGCGCGCTTGGCGCCGAGGTCGTGTTCTATGACCGCGCCGGCGGCGAGAACCGCGAAGAAGTCGGCGGCACCATTGCCCAAGAACGCGGCCTGACCCTGATCCGCCCCTATGACGCGCCAGAGGTGATCGCCGGTCAGGGCACCACCGGGCTTGAGATCGCAGAGCAGGCAGCGGAACTGGGCGTGACCTCAGGCGACGTTCTAGTCTGTTGCGGCGGCGGCGGGCTAACCTCCGGCATCGCGCTGGCGCTTGAGGCCGAAGCGCCTGAGATGCGCGTGCGCACCGCCGAGCCTGAAGAGTTTGACGATGTGGCCCGCTCGCTTGCCTCAGGGGACATTGAAAGCAACACCCGCCTCTCCGGCTCGCTTTGTGACGCGATCATCACGCCAAGCCCGGGCGAGATCACCTTCCCGATCATGTCCCGCCTCTGCGGCCCCGGCCTTGTCGTCACCGAAGACGAAGCCCTGCACGCCATGGCCCTCGCGTTCAAACGTCTGAAAATCATCGTGGAACCGGGAGGCGCCGTCGCCTTGGCCGCCGCGCTGTTTCATGGCGATCAGATCGACGGGGAAGCGGTTATGGCCGTCTGCACCGGCGGCAATGTGGACGCGGATGTGTTCGCGGATGCTCTTGCCAAATACGCCTAACACAAGGATCGCGCCCGCCTCCGAAGGGCGGCCCACAGCATGACATGACTTGCCCGCTCCCCAAACGCCGCTATCTTGGCTGAAGTTGCGAAATCGCGCCCGCCCTTGGGGGCGGGGCCGGGCGCGATCCGAGCCGCTACGCGTCTCGGTCATTTAAGAGACCTATTTGATGACCCAATTCACCATCGCCTCTTTCAACGTCAAAAACCTCATCGGCCCGGATCAGGAATACTACACCTTCCAATCCTACACCCCAGAGGAATACGCTTGGAAAGAAGACTGGACCGCTTCCCAGCTTTTCTCCATGGACGCCGACATCATCGGGTTTCAGGAAATCTTTGAGGAAAGCGCGCTGCGCGATGTGGTGGCAGAGGCCGACCGCATCGGGGCCACCTCTAATGAGGCCGTCATCCCCGACCGCTCCAAGCGCTATCACCGCAAGGCGATCTTCCGCAAACTGGGCTACACGCCTTATGGCACCGAGGGCCTGTTTGTGGCCCCCAACGTGAATGACACAGGAGAACCCGGCAACCGCCGCCCCGGCGTCGCAATCCTGTCCCGCTTCGGCTTTGCGGAACCGCCTGAGATCACTCAGGAACTTTCCGAACCGATCAAAATCCCTTTTGCGGCCTTGGGCGGTGGCGAGGCTGGCCATTTCACGCTCACCCGCACCTCACGCCCGATCCTGAAGGCGCGCATTCCGGTGGGCGATCAGATCATCACCGTCTTCAACTGCCACCTCAAATCCAAGCTGGGGGAGTTCCCACGCGATCCCGAAACCGGTGCCGCGCCTGAGGCTGATCTCACCACCTATGACCCACTTGGCCGCGCCATGGGGGCGATCCGCGCCAGCCTGCGCCGCATGGCCGAGGCTTGGGTTTTACGCCGCGCCATTGTCGAAGAGTTGAACCTTGGCCGCCCTGTCATGGTGCTCGGGGATTTCAACGATGGCGAACATGCGGTCAGCTCGGAAATCATCTCCGGCGAGGTGCCCTTCCGCAACTACAGCTGGATGCTGCGCCATGACGCCAAACACGCCAACGACCGCTACACGCGCGGCGAAAACGACGCCATTCAGGAAGCCGTTGGCGCGGTGCGCCTCACCTCAGCCGAGGCGCTTTTCACCCGCAAATCCCTGCGCGACATGGTCTACACAACAGCCTTTGGTGGGGTCTATGAAAGCATTGACCAAATCTACCTTTCGCGCCATTTCCACCCGGACAACCCCGAGCGCTTGGGCGATATGGAATACTTCAGCGTTCTGAACGACCATCTCACCGATGGCAGCCACGCCGAAGCGCCCTACAACAAGCTCGCGTCTGATCACGGGCAGATCATGGCCCATATGCGCCTGAAGGACTGACTGCTATGCCTTTTGCCACGCTCAACGGCATTCAAATCCACTACCGCGACGAAGGAGACCCAACCGGCGCGCCTGTGGTGTTTATCAACTCATTGGGCAGCTCGCTGCAGCTCTGGGATCCGGTGCTGAAACATCTGCCTGCCGGCCTGCGCATCCTACGCGCCGACATACGCGGACATGGGCAGACCGACGTACCACCCGCACCTTACGCCATGGGCCAACTGGTCAAAGACACCGAGGCGCTGCTCGATCATCTGAACGTCAAAGACGCGCTGGTTGTCGGCCTCTCCATTGGTGGCATGATTGCGCAGGGTTTGGCGGTCAAACGGCTCGATCTGGTGCGCGCCATGGTGCTCTCCAATACCGCCGCCAAAATCGGCTCCCCCAAGATGTGGGATGAGCGCATCGAGGCGGTTCAGACCAAAGGGCTCCCCGCCATCGCACCAGAGATCATGACCCGCTGGTTTGGCCGCGATTTTCAGGCACGTCCCGAAATGGCCCATTGGCAAGCGATGTTGGCGGCCTCCCCGGCAGAGGGATATATCGGCTGCTGCGCGGCCATAAAAGGCACAGATTTCTATACGCCCACCTCCGGGCTGCGCCTGCCAACGCTTGGCATTGCGGGGCCGGAGGACAAAACCACGCCCCCCGATCTGGTGCGCGAAACCGTCGAGCTGATCCCCGGCGCGCGCATGGAGCTTTTGCGCCGCGCAGGCCATCTGCCCTGTGTGGAAAAGCCCGTCGAATACGCCCAACTCCTCACCGACTTCATGAAAGAAACCGGCCATGTCTGACACCTCCACCTCTGGCGCTGACATTCTTCTGGTGCACGGCTCCTGCCACGGCGCATGGTGCTGGCGAGATCTCATCCCCGCGCTCAAAGCGCTTGGCCACCATCCCCGCGCAATCGATCTGCCATCACATGGCGAAGATCAAACACCCGTTGCCGAGGTGACGTTGGAAAGCTGCGCGCAAGCTGTTGTGGATGCGCTTGGCGACAACACCGTCGTTCTGGGGCACAGCTGGGGCGGTTTCCCGATCACCCGCGCCGCCGACATGGCACCGAAACAGATCGCACGCCTGATCTACCTCTGCGCCTACACCCCGTGGGATGGCCATTCCCTTGCCGACATGCGCCGCGCCGCCCCGCGCCAACCGCTGATGCAGGCCGTGGTCAAATCCGAGGACGGCCTCAGCTACACCATTGATCCCGCCCAAACCCGCGCCGCCTTCTATCACGACTGCCCCGCTGGCACCGAGGATTTTGCCAACGCCCACCTCTGCCCCCAGTCGATCCGCGCGCAGGCCGATCCGATCACTCTGGGCGACGGCCACCGCACCCTGCCCCGCAGCTACATCCGTTGCCTTGATGACCAGACCATCCCGCCGGAATTTCAGGTCACAATGACGCAGGACTGGCCAAGCGCAGAGGTTTATGAGATGGCCACAAGCCACTCCCCCTTCTTCGCCGACCCAGCCGGACTCGCCGCGCTGATCGACCGCATTCTGAAAGCCTCCTGATGACCGCTTCCGTCTTTGACAGCCCGATGTTCACCAAACGCTTCCCCGTCGGGGAGGCTGGGCGTCTTTTCACCCACAGCGCCGAGCTGCGCGCCGCCCTGCTGGTGCTGGGCACCTTGGCCAAGGTTCAGGCCACCCGTGGTGACATCCCCGAAGACAGCGGCTTTTTTATCCACCGCAGCGCGATGGAGGTGCAGGTGGATCCCGCGGGTCTGTCTGACGGTCTCGCCACGGATCAAACCTACGTGCCTGCGCTGATGGCCGCCTTTGACAAAGCCATGGAAGCACCGGAGCACAGCCGCTTCATTGGTCAAAGCGCAGACCCGCAGGACATCGCTGACACCGCCCTGATGCTGCGCCTGCGCCAACTGTTGGGCCTCGCGGAAACCGCCCTCAAGGCCCTGCCCGAGACCAATCAAACCGCCGCCGCCCTGGCGGAATTGCCCGCACTGCGCGCAGAGAGCATCCACGCGGCGTTTGCCAAGGATGCCGAGCTCGGCGATGAGATCGCCAAAGCCCTCTCGCTGGGGGCAACGGGAGATGCCCGGCAGAGCACGCGCAGCATCTCACAATGGCTCACCGCCGCCGCGCAGGCCGCTGCCGCACAGTTGCCCCACTGCACCGCCACAGCGGCCCTGCTGCAACAGGTGCAAACCCTCAACGGCACCCTGCAACTCAGCGCGGTTGAACCCCACGCCGCCATGTCCGAAACCTTGCATCTGCCACAGATCGCTCTGGGCAGCCTGTCGCTCCTCTTGATGGCCGCGCCAAACACCTGACGCGCACAAATTGCCACCAAGGCCGAAAGAGTAAGAAAAACCCCACTCGCGCCAAAGGTGCCGTAAGGGAAACATTGCACCCTTCAAAGGCTTGCGCCAGCCTGCCCGCAACTTTTGGAGCTGTGGGGAGGCACTTCAAAGAGCGGCACATCCAGAGGCCAGCTCCCTGCGTACTCACACCAGAATCCCGGCCCCGGCCATCCGCAGGACAGACAGCAGACCTATGAAAAACCGGCTCCCCGTTTTGGTGATCCTCGCCACCGTCATCATTGATGCCATGGGCATCGGGCTGATCCTGCCGGTCATGCCTGATCTCATCCGAGAGGTCACCGGAGGCGATCTCGGCGCGGCGGCGATCTGGGGCGGCGTGCTCTCCACGGTGTTTGCCTTCATGCAGTTTCTCTGCGGCCCGCTTCTGGGCAACCTGTCCGATCGCTTTGGCCGCCGCCCGGTCCTGCTGATATCGCTCGCCGTGATGTCCGCCGATTATGTGATCATGGCGCTGGCGCAAAACATCTGGGTTCTGGTGATCGGCCGCATCGTCGCCGGCATCACCGCCGCCACCTATGCCACCGCCATGGCCTATATGGCCGATATCTCAAGCGCGCAGGACAAGGCCCGCGCCTTTGGCATCGTCGGCGCAGGTGTGGGCATCGGCTTTGTGCTTGGCCCCGCCATGGGCGGCATCCTTGGACAGTTCGGCACCCGCGCCCCCTTCTGGGCCGCCGCCCTGCTTGCGGGCGGCAACGCCCTCCTCGGCTACATGGTGCTCAAGGAAACCGTCAGCGCCGCCAACCGCCGCACCTTTGAATGGCGCCGCGCCAACCCGCTGGGCGCGCTTTATGCGCTCAACCATCTGCCGACGATGACCAAACTGCTGGTGGTGTTTTTCCTCTATCAGGTGGCAGCCGCCGTCTATCCCGCGATCTGGGCCTATTTCGTGACCGAGCGCTTTGCCTGGGAAGAAGGCATGATCGGCCTGTCTCTCTCCACCTACGGGCTCTGTTACGCCATCGTGCAGGCCGCGCTGATTGCCCCAACCATCAAATGGTTCGGCAATCGCCGCGCCGTGATCATCGGCCTCGCGCTGGAGGTCTTTGCGCTGATCTACATCGGCTTTGTCCCCACCGGCATGCTGCTCCTGATGGGCATCCCCATCGCCGCGCTCGCTTCTGTGGGTCTGCCCGCGCTGCAAGGCATCATGAGCCGCCGCGTTGCCGATGATGCGCAGGGCGAACTGCAGGGCATTTCCTCGTCCCTGACCTCACTGGCGCATGTGCTTGCGCCGTTGGTGATGACGCAGGCATTTGCCTATTTTTCCGCCGATCACGCCCCGCTTTACCTGCCCGGCGCGCCCTTCCTGCTGGCCGCCGTGCTCATGGTGCTCTCCCTTGGTGTCTTCATGAACTCACGTAGAGGAACTTAACCTGAAAACGACGTGCTTTGTCTGGAACTGACCAACCGATCACCTCTAAGCTGCCAGAGTGACAGGGACCGGAGGAGGAAAGATCCACATGAGCACAGTCAAAGCCGCCGTTTGCCATGCGTTTGGCGAGCCCCTAGTGGTCGAAGACATCACTTTGCGCGGACCGCAAATGGGCGAGATTGAGGTCACCCTCAAAGCTGTGGCCGTTTGCCATTCCGACATCTCCTTCGCCGAAGGCGCATGGGGCGGCAGCCTGCCCGCTGTCTACGGCCACGAAGCGGCGGGTCATGTGACCTCTGTTGGCGAGGGCGTGGTGGGTCTGGCCGAAGGTGACCCGGTGGTGGTCACTCTGATCCGCGCCTGTGGCAGCTGCCCTAGCTGCGCCGAAGGCAAACCCACCATCTGCGGCACGCCTTATGATGGGGACAAAGGCCCGCTGACCACCGCCGATGGCGGCACGCTGCATCAGGCCATGGCCTGTGGCGCCTTTGCCGAAAAGGTGGTGGTGGATCAGTCCCAAGTGGTGAAAATCTCTGATGACATCCCCATGGAGGCCGCCAGCCTTATCGCCTGCGGCGTGATCACCGGCGTCGGTGCTGTGGTCAATGCGGCTCAGATCCGGGCCGGTCAGGATGTGGTGGTGATCGGCGCAGGCGGCGTTGGCCTCAACGCCATTCAGGGCGCGCGCATCGCCGGAGCCCGCCGCATCGTCGCCGTGGACATGAGCGAAGAGAAACTCGAAATCGCCAAGGAGTTCGGAGCCACCGACGGCGTACTTGCCACCGACAAAAAACCATTTGTGCAGGCGATCCGCGCCATGGGCCGCGGCGCAGATGCGGTGATCGTCACCGTTGGCGCAATCCCCGCCTATGATCAGGCCCCCCGCTACCTCGCCCCGGGTGGCAAAGTCATCATGGTGGGCATGCCCCATTCCGGTGAGAAGTCGAGCTATGAGCCGGTGATCCTCGCTGCCATCGGTCAGGGCATGCAAGGTTCCAAGATGGGCGATGTGGTGATCAAGCGCGACATTCCATGGATGGTCGATCTCTATCAGCAGGGCAGATTGAAACTTGATGAGTTGATCTCTGGCCGTTGGAGGTTAGATCAGATCAACGAAGCCATTGCGGACACCAAAACCGGAAGCGCCAAGCGCAATGTGATTGTGTTTGCCGACTGACCACTCACTGCGAGGAGACCCCCTGTGTTGAAATTTGTCACCGATCTTTTCAAACCTTCGGCGCCCAAACCGCCAGCACCGATCTCCTCGCAGACCTCCATGAATTTTGACACCGAGGAAGTCACCCCCTTCCTCATCCAGCTTGCCAACAACCCCCGGTTCGTGTTTCCCGAAGGCGTGGCGCAGTTGGTGCAGCAGGATCTGCAAGAAATGGCAGTCGAAGAAACCCGGCGCTGGAAGCTGACCTGCGATCTCGACCGTCAGCCGATCCATCTGGAAATCGAAGCCTTCATGGATGATGTGAATGCCCCGGATCTCTCCTTCTTCAGCACGCTGGAGGCGGTGCAGGAGATCGAGCAGGAACTGGAGGCTTTCGCCGCCGCCAAAGGGCTGTAAATCCACGCAACGCACGGTGCGGTAAGGTTTTTGCTCGCCAAAATTCGCACCGTCGCGATACAGACGCGATACCGACGTGCAATTTTATGGTTAATTTTGCCCGTTGCATTGAGGAGCTGCGCCATGAAACTCACCGATCTGGACGTGATCATCACCGCCCCCCCAGCCCCCGGATGGGGCGGGCGCTACTGGATCTTGGTGAAGCTCACCACAGACACCGGCATCAGCGGCTGGGGCGAATGCTATGCCTCCTCCGTTGGCCCCGACGCGATGACCCACGTCATCCGCGATGTGTTTGAGCGCTATTTCTTGGGCGAAAGCCCTGAAAACATTGAACGATTGTTCCGCCGCACCTATTCCTCAGGCTTCACCCAGCGCCCCGACCTGACGGTGATGGGCGCGTTTTCCGGTCTGGAAATCGCCTGCTGGGACATCCTCGGCAAAGACCGCGACCGCCCTGTCTATGCGCTGCTGGGCGGTTTGATGAATGAACGTCTGCGCGCCTACACATACCTCTACCCTCTTGAAAATCATAAGATTTCTGAGTTCTGGACCTCACCTGCGATGGCCGCTGAAAGTGCGCTAGCCGCCGTGGATCAAGGCTACACCGCCGTCAAGTTCGACCCCGCAGGCCCCTACACCATGCGCGGCGGCCACATGCCCGCGATGAGCGACATCTCCATGTCCGTGGCCTTTTGCAAAGCGATCCGTGAAGCCGTTGGAAACAAAGCGGATTTGCTCTTTGGCACCCATGGTCAATTCAACACCGCAGGCGCCACTCGGCTGGGCCAAGCGCTGGAACCTTACAGCCCGCTCTGGTTCGAAGAACCCACGCCGCCCGACAACATCGAAGACATGACCCGCGTGGCCCGCAACGTCCGCATTCCCGTCGCCACCGGTGAACGCCTGACCACCAAATCCGAGTTCGCCACCGTCCTGCGCACCGGCGCGGCCGAGATCCTGCAACCTGCTCTCGGCCGCGCGGGTGGCATCTGGGAAATGAAAAAAGTTGCTGCGATTGCAGAGTGTTACAATGCCCAAATGGCTCCGCATCTCTATGCGGGACCGATAGAATGGGCCGCCAATATCCACCTGGCCGCCTCCATTCCCAACCTGCTGATGATCGAAACCATCGAAACGCCGTTCCACGATGCGTTGATCAAATCTACTCTCAAAGTTGAGGGCGGATATGTGACCCCGCCAACCGCACCCGGCCTTGGCATTGACGTGGACGAAGCTCTGGCTCGCGCAAATCCCTTTGATGGCAAGGGCTTACACCTCCAGATGCAGGACCCGCCTTGCGATTATGTCAATGGGAACAGCTTTGAAGGAGGCGCACCACCAAAAGCCTGAGCCATCTCGCAACCGGATGCTACACATGTTATATGAGAAGTGGACAACGAGCTTTCTGCCATACCGGAACCAACAGACGTGACCCTTCAAGACCCCACCGCGCCGCAGTCCGAAATGGCGAAAAACGCCGATGCTGCAGCGACTTACCTCAAAACCCTGGCCCACTCCGGGCGCCTTATGATTCTGTGTCATCTGGAGGGTGGAGAAAAATCGGTCGGCGAATTAGAGGCTCTGCTGGAAGTGCGCCAAGCGGCTGTCAGCCAAATGCTCGCACGCCTGCGCGAAGAGGGATTGGTGGCGACCCGGCGCGAAGGCAAAACCATCTTCTACCGTCTGGCAGATTCCAACACGTCTCAGGTTATCTCGTTGCTTTACAACATCTTTTGCGCCCCCGAGCCGGAGTAGAACTGTTTGACTGAAGCGCTTCCAACCGCCCTTGAGGATTGGTTTGCAGCGCGCGGCTGGCAACCCCATCCCCACCAGCGCGCCATGCTGGAGCGCGCTGATGCCCCCTGCACACTGCTGATCGCTCCCACAGGTGGCGGCAAGACCCTCGCCGGTTTTCTGCCCACCCTCGCAGACCTCGCGCGCAATGATCACGAGGGTCTCCACACACTTTATGTCTCTCCTCTCAAGGCCTTAGCTGCCGACATCAAGCGCAATCTCCGCGCACCCGTCGAGGAAATCGGCCTGAAGATTCGCATTGAGGATCGCACCGGCGATACCTCACAAACCGTGAAGAAACGCCAGCGGGTCGACCCGCCCCACATTCTGCTGACCACCCCCGAAAGCCTAGCGCTCCTGACATCTTATGAGGATGCCCCACGCATTTTTGCGGGGCTAAAGCGCGTGGTTGTTGATGAAATTCATGCACTTGCAGAGAGCAAACGCGGCGATCAGCTCTTCCTAGCCCTCTCCCGTATGCAATCGCTTTGCCCGGATCTGCGTCGCGTCGGCCTGTCTGCAACCGTCGACCACCCCGAAGAAATCGCCCGCCTGCTCGCACGCAATCCCGATCCTTGCGACATCCTCTATGCGGACCCGGGCCCCGCACCGGACATCGCCATGCTGACAACCGAGGAGGCCCCACCCTGGTCCGGCGGCGGGGCCGCCTACGCCATCCCCGCGGTGCTTGAGCAGGTCAAAGCGCATAAGACCACGCTGATCTTTCACAACACCCGCGCACAGGCCGAGATTTTCTTTCATAATCTGTGGCTTGCCAATGATGAAGGTCTGCCGATCGGCATCCATCATGGCAGCCTCGACCGCGCGCAGCGGGAGAAGGTTGAGGCCGCCATGGTGCGCGGCGACCTGCGCGCGATTGTCTGCACCGGCAGTCTGGATCTGGGTATCGACTGGGGCGATGTCGACCTTGTGATCCAGGTCGGCGCCCCCAAAAACGTCAAACGCCTGATCCAGCGTATCGGGCGCGCAAACCACCGCTACAACGCGCCTTCTAAGGCACTGCTGGTACCTGCCAACCGCTGGGAGGTGGTGGAATGCGTCAATGCGCTGGAAGCAGCCCGTGCAGGCGACTTAGATGGCGATCCCCGCGGTCCCGGCCCGCGTGACGTGCTGTGCCAACACATATTGCTCACGGCGGCCTCTGGCCCGTTTGCAGCCGATGCCCTCTTCGCTGAGGTCGCCAGTGTCGGCGCATACACAGACCTGACCCGTGCAGATTTTGACGCCTGCCTCGATTTCTGTGCCACGGGGGGATATGCGCTAAAGGCTTATGATCGTTGGCAAAGACTGCAACAACGCCCAGATGGGCTGTGGCAGTTGCGCGATCCTCGCGCCGCCGCGCGCATCCGTATGAACGCAGGCACCATTCAGGACAGCGACACCCTGAAGGTGCAACTGAAACGCAATCGGGGTGGCAAGCAGCTTGGAGAGGTTGAGGAAGCTTTTGCCGCGACGCTTTCCGCAGGAGACACATTCCTCATCGGCGGGCAGATCGTGCGCTATGAGGGCCTGCGCGACATGACAGTGCAAGTCTCCCGCAATGCCGCGCGCAAGCCGCGCGTGGCCGTTTTCTCCGGCACCAAATTCTCGACATCCACACAGCTTTCACAACGTACTCTACGCTACCTACAGCAAGCGCATTGGCCTGACCTGCCAAACCACACCGCCGACTGGCTACGGCTCCAACGGGAAATCTCGCAGCTACCGGAACCTGACCGGTTGCTAGTCGAAACCTTTGAGCGGGACGGGCGGCAGAACATGTGCGTTTACGGGTTTGCCGGACGCAATGCGCAGCAAACACTCGGTTTGCTGCTCACCAAACGGATGGACGAATTGGACCTCGCCCCTATGGGGTTTGTCGCCTCAGACTATGCCACTTTGATTTGGGGGCTGGATGAGGTGATAGAACCCAAACCTCTCTTTGATCTCAATGTGTTGCGAGATGGGTTGGACGGTTGGCTGACGGGCAACGCGCTGATGAAGCGCACGTTCAGAGCCTCTGCGACGATTGCAGGGCTGATCGAACGCAACACACCGGGTGCAAAGAAATCAGGCCGCCAAGCCACTTTCAGTTCAGACATCCTCTACGACACCCTGCTCAAATACGACCCAGATCATTTGTTGATGGAGGTCACGCGGATGGAGGCCATGCGTGGGCTCGTCGACTTTGCGCGGATCGAGGCGATGTTGTCCCAAGTCGGAGACCGGATCGACCACGTGCGCGCACCGCATGTCACGCCCCTCGCCGCGCCTCTGCTTTTGGAAGTGGGCAAAGTCCCCGTGCAGAGTGGCAGCGCCGAAGAGCGCCTGCTCGCAGAAGAAACCGCAGCGTTGATGCAAGACAGTGGCCTCGCCAGCGTTTGAACGGAACTTGTGCAAAGCGTCGAAGAAGCAAAGAGATACCCATTGATCTGACCACCTACAGCCCATAAGAACGTACCATGAACGGCGTTTCGATCACACTTGCAGGCTGCTCGCTTTCCGCGCTGGGATCCGGCGCGTTGTGGTGGGAAGATCAGCGGCTTTTGGTGGTCTCTGACCTGCACCTTGGCAAATCAGAACGCGTTTTACGGCGCGGTGGCCCCGCCATTCCTCCCTATGAAACGCGAGACACCCTTTGGCGTTTGGAAGAGGCCCTTGAAGCGACAGAGGCCAGCACCGTGGTGTGTCTGGGGGACAGTTTTGACGATGTAGAAGCTGCCCGTGCGCTTTCAGAGGATGAACGCCTCTGGATCGCTCGGTTGCAGGCTGGTCGGCGTTGGGTGTGGATTGAGGGCAACCACGATCCCGGCCCCGTCGATCTGGGCGGCGCACATTTGTCAGAGCTCCCTTTGCCGCCTTTGACGTTTCGCCATATCGCGCAGACTGGACAAAATGGCGAGATTTCAGGGCATTATCACCCTAAGGTCACGGTCCAGACCCGACTGCGCAAAATCTCTCGTCCTGCCTTTCTCTTTGACAGCGACCGCATCATCCTGCCCGCCTTTGGCACCTATACCGGAGGTTTGCGCAGCGACAACAAGGCGCTGTCAGAGCTGATGCGGCCAGAGGCGATGGCTGTGGTCACAGGTCAAACGCCTCGGCTCGTCACCATGCCCCGCTGACAAGGTTGACGCTTGGGTTTGTCTGCCCTCTTCTGCCTGTGGGAGAGGAAAACAAATGCCACTATCAGAACCAATCGCGCAGAAAATTCACCACAGCTTTGCCAAGCAGGCCATGATGACAACTCTGGGTGCTAAGCTGACCAACCTGGATGCTGGCACGGTGACGCTCAGTGCGCCTATTCTGCCCACTTGCACGCAACAGCATGGTTTCGGCCACGCCGCGCTGTCCTTTGGGCTGGGCGATAGCGCAGCGGGCTATGCGGCGCTTTCCATGATGCCTGAAGAGGCAGAGGTTCTCACAAGCGAAATGAAAATTCACCTGCTGGCTCCAGCGCAGGGAGACCATCTTGAAGCGATTGGTCGGGTGGTCAAACCCGGCCGCCGCCTGGTGATCGTGCAGGCCGAAGTGTTTGCTTTAGACAGGGGCCTGCGCACGCAAATTGCTCTGCTCACGGGCACAATGGTGCCGATCCTGCCCAAATAGAAAAGGCGGCCCAAAGGACCGCCTCAAAATCTTGTATCGCCAAAGGCTTACGCTGTCAGCCCTTCGGGCTCTTCCAAACCGTTTGCGCGGCAACACGCGGTCACGGTATTGGCAAGCAGGCAAGCAATGGTCATCGGACCAACGCCACCGGGAACCGGGGTGATTGCACCGGCCACTTTGGCAGCGCTTTCGTAATGCACGTCACCCACAAGGCGAGTTTTGCCTTCGCCTTTTTCCGGCGCGTCGATGCGGTTGATGCCCACATCAATTACGGTTGCGCCTTCTTTGATCCAGTCCCCTGGCACCATTTCCGGGCGGCCCACCGCGGCAACAACGATGTCGGCCTGTTTGACCACACCGGGCAGATCCTTGGTGCGGCTGTGTGCGATGGTCACGGTGCAGCTGTCACCCAGCAAAAGCTGCGCCATTGGCTTGCCAACGATGTTGGAACGGCCAATCACCACAGCATTCATGCCGGAGATCGAGCCGTGGTGATCACGCAGCATCATCAGGCAGCCCAGCGGTGTGCAAGGCACCATGGATTTCTGACCAGTGCCCAGCAGACCCACGTTGGAAATGTGAAAGCCATCCACGTCTTTTTCCGGCGCGATGGAGTTGATCACCAGATCTTCGTTCAGATGACCAGGCAGCGGCAACTGCACCAGAATGCCGTGTACGGTCTCGTCGTTGTTAAGCTGATCGATCAGCGCCAGCAGATCGGCCTCAGACGTGTCTGCGTCAAGCTTGTGCTCAAAGCTGTTCATGCCCGATTCCACGGTCTGCTTGCCCTTGGAGCGCACGTACACCTGGCTCGCAGGATCCTCGCCCACCAGCACAACCGCGAGGCCCGGGGTGATCCCGTGCTCCTCTTTCAGGCGCGCCACATGGCCCGCCACTTTCTCGCGCACAGTGGCCGCAAAGGCCTTTCCGTCAATCACTTGCGCAGTCATCTTGGTCTCCCCTTACGCATCCGCCCGGGCATAAGACGCCCGGTAATGATCCATTTGCATCCGTGTCGCCAACACGGCGTTTTTCATCAGTGTGGCCACTGTCACAGGGCCGACGCCGCCGGGCACGGGTGTGATCCAGCCCGCCACCTCTGAACAGCTGGCAAAATCTGCATCACCTACCGTGCGCGGGCCGTCTGGCGTCTCAACCCGGTTGATGCCGATATCAATCACCGCAGCGCCCGGCTTGATCATGTCGCCGGTCACCAGACCCGGCTTGCCCACCGCAACAAACACCGCATCTGCGGCACGGCTGTGCATGGCAACCGAGCGGGTCATGTGGTGGCATACGGTGACCGTTGCACCAAGGCCCATCATCAGGAAGGCAATTGGCTTGCCCACGATCTCGCTGTGGCCGATCACGGTGACGTTCAACCCTTCCATCTGCAAAGGCAGGGTTTTTAGGATCTCCACCGCTGCCACCGCCGTACAGGGGCCAAGCGCCAGATCGTTGTAAACAATGTTGCCGATAGAGGCCGGGTGCATGCCTTCAACGTCTTTCAGTGGATGCACCGTTTTCTGCAGCGCTTTCACCGGAATGTGCTCTGGCAACGGACGCTGGATGATGATCCCGTTTACGCGTGGATCATGGTTGAGACCCTGCAGGATGCCAATGAGCTGCTCCAAAGAGGTTTCAGCCGGATAACTGCGCGCCTCAAACTGAACACCCGCGCTTTCGGCTTGTTTCTGCTGGTTGCGGACGTAGATCTCGGCGGCAGCCGTATCGCCAACGCAGATAGAGACCAAGCGTGGGGCCCACCCCAGTTCGCTCAGCGTTTGCGCCTCTGCCCTGACCTCTGAGCGCAGCGTCGCTGCAATCTCTTTCCCATCAATCACTGCTGCGCGCATGTCGTGCTCCGCTATTCGAATTCTATGGTCTGCGCCTCTCGCGCAATCGACCAATCAATCAATTGACGCCACAAGGTTTCTATGAGGTCTGGATCCAGTTCCTCGGCCTCGGCTGTGGCGCGGACTTTGGCCACCACATCTTCGATGCGGGCCGGAATGGAGGCCGGCAGACCGACCCCCTGTTTGATCTCAACCGCCCGGTCGATGTAGGTCGCCCGTTTGGCCAATAGCTGGACCAATGTGCGGTCCAGCATATCGATTTGCTCGCGCAAAGTTGGCATGTCGGGGCAATCGGCAGGGGCAAGCATCGCTGTTCTCCAGAACGTGTCGCGCATGCCCTACCCTGCCTATGCCCAAACCGCAATCCGGATCAGAACAGGCCTTCGATCAAGCCTTCGTCGTTCAGACGGATGCTCTCCGACGCAGGCTTGCGGGGCAGACCCGGCATGGTCATGATCTCACCGCAGACAACCACGATGAAGCCAGCACCGGCAGACAGACGCACCTCACGCACAGGCACGGAGTGGCCTGTTGGCGCGCCGCGCAGCGACGGATCGGTGGAGAAGGAGTACTGGGTTTTCGCCATGCAGACCGGCAGGTTGCCGTAACCCGCTTCTTCCCACTCGCGCAGCTGGTTGCGGATTTTGTTGTCCGCCAGAACTTCGTCTGCACGATAGATGCGCTTCGCGATGGTTTCGATCTTCTCAAACAGCGGCATATCATCTGGGTAGATCGGTGCGAAGTTGGCGGAACCGCCTTCCACGATTTCCACCACTTTCTCTGCCAGCGGTGCGGAGCCCTCAGAACCCAGCTCCCAGTGACGGGACAGAACCGCTTCGACGCCGTGCTCTGCACAGTAGTCTTTGACGGCCTGAACTTCTGCGTCGGTGTCGGTCACAAAGTGGTTGATGCCCACAACAACCGGCACGCCGAAGGACTTCACGTTCTCGATGTGACGGCCAAGGTTGGCACAGCCATTCTGAACAGCTTCAACGTTTTCCGCACCCAGATCAGCTTTGGCAACGCCGCCGTTCATCTTCATGGCGCGCACAGTGGCAACCAGAACAACCGCGGAAGGCGCGATGCCAGCTTTGCGGCACTTGATGTTCATGAACTTCTCAGCACCAAGGTCGGCACCAAAGCCCGCTTCGGTCACAACGTAGTCCGCCACTTTCAGAGCGGTCTTGGTTGCGATCACGGAGTTACAGCCATGTGCGATGTTGGCGAATGGGCCGCCGTGTACAAACGCCGGGTTGTTTTCCAGGGTCTGCACGAGGTTTGGCTGCATTGCGTCTTTCAGCAGGACGGTCATTGCGCCTTCCGCTTTGATGTCGCGGCAGTAAACTGGGGTCTTGTCGCGGCGGTAAGCCACAATGATGTCGCCCAGACGCTTTTCCAGATCTTCCAGATCGTTTGCCAGGCAGAGGATCGCCATAACTTCGGAAGCCACGGTGATGTCAAAGCCGGTTTCGCGTGGGAAGCCGTTGGACACGCCGCCCAGGGAGGCTGTGATCTGACGCAGAGCGCGGTCGTTCATGTCGACCACGCGACGCCATGCAACGCGGCGGATGTCGATTTCACACTCGTTGCCCCAGTAGATGTGGTTGTCGATCATCGCCGACAGCAGGGAGTGTGCAGAGGTGATGGCGTGGAAGTCACCTGTGAAGTGCAGGTTCATTTCTTCCATTGGCACAACCTGTGCCATGCCGCCGCCCGCTGCGCCGCCTTTCATGCCGAAGTTCGGGCCGAGAGACGCTTCGCGGATACAGATCATGGCGTTTTTGCCGATCTTGTTCAGGCCGTCGCCCAGACCCACGGTAGTGGTGGTTTTGCCTTCGCCCGCAGGTGTCGGGTTGATGGCGGTCACCAGGATCAATTTGCCGTCTTCTTTGTCTTTGACGGAGTTGATGAACTCCTGGCTGACTTTGGCTTTGTCGTGGCCATATGGCAGCAGGTCATCAGAGCTGATGCCCAGCTTTGCACCGATTTCCTGAATCGGTTTCTTGTTGGCTTCACGGGCGATTTCGATGTCGGTTTTGAAACTCATGGCGGTCCCTGTCACAAGGATGTTGACGTTCTGACCCACTTCTAGCGCTCACAACGTCACCCGAGGGATGCAATTCCGACATTTCCCGCGCTTGTTGCGTCGGCGATCGTGGCGGTGGTTTCTTTTAGGAAACGTTACGTCAATATAGGCTTCAACGGACCGACGCGCGCTGCGATGCGGCGTTCAACCCGCCCGCGCGGCGTCCAAATGCGCCCAAACAGGCTGATCAGGCACGAACAGTCGCAGTTTGTCGCCCACCGCAAAATGCCCTTCCCGCTCGACCCAGGCAGTCACGCCCCGACGCCCGTCAGCCGCCGCCTTGAATTTCGGGCCATGCCCCGGATGGTGACCTTCGATCACGCGCCCCGGCAACACGCAGGGGCGATTCTCCATATCAATCGTAATGGTCGCGCCATCCGGCCCCTGAAGCCGCGCATTAGGAGGCACATTGGTGAAATCCGGAATGCCTTTGACCACGATAGAGGCGCCGAGCCACGCCGGGTCCACTGTCTCCAGCCCCATTTCTTGCGCAATCAGATCCAGCTCTTCGTGTGACAGCACTGACAATTGGCGTACATTGGCGATCTCTGTACCTTTCTCATAAAGCGCCTTCACTCGCACACAGGATTTCCGCGTCACGCCTGAGTGTGCCTCACCGACCGCGCCACCAATCGACAATGTAAGTGTTTCCGCAGCAGTCGCACGCAGATCTTTTCCAGCGGGTGCAACGCGCCCCAACCAGGTGATCTCTGCTTCAAAAGAGGTGAGTTTGAGCGCGGGCATTGGGTCGTCTCCTGAGTATCTGCCCGGCGACCCTAACAACAGGCAGGCAACACAACAAACGACGAGCCTTGATGGCAAACATCAATTTGGGTGACGCATCTCTTCTATGGCCTGCCCCTAACTGCGCAGACAACAGAGCGCGCAAACAAATAACCCCGGAGCGCTTCATCGCTCTGGGGTCTTGTGTTGTAAGTAAAGTCAGATCAGGCCGACGGCTCCGGCTCCATCCCACCATCACCGCTTGGTTTGCTGCGCGGTTTGGTTTTCGGGATCGCGGTGACGCTTGGCGCGTTGCCCTCATCTGCGTCATTGCTGTCATCATCGCCCGATTGTGGCGGCTCGCCGTCCATCACGCGTTTGATTTCATCACCGGTCAGGGTTTCATATTCCAGAAGCCCCTGCGCCAAACGCTCCCATTCATCGTTGAAATCGGTGAGCAGCTGGTGCGCTTTGTCGTAGCCTTCCTGGATCAGGCGTTTCACCTCTTCCTCGATCAGCTCTTTTGTATGCGCGGAGACAGAGAAGCCGCCAGTGTTGCCCTGATAGCCTTCATGCGCTTCGGCATAGTCGATGTTCCCGACCTTCTCCGACATCCCCCAGCGCATGACCATCGCGCGCGCCAATTGGCTTGCCTGCTGAATGTCGCCTGCAGGGCCGTTGGACACATGGTCTTCGCCGTATTTGATGATTTCAGCCGCCTTGCCCGCCATGGTCATAGCAAGCTTCTGCTCACATTCAGCCTTGTGCCAGTTCAGACGATCCATCTCCGGCAGGCTCACCACCATACCCAGCGCGCCACCGCGCGGAATGATGGTTGCTTTATAGACCGGATCACATTCTGGCAGCTTGAGGCCAACCAGCGCATGGCCGGCTTCATGGTAAGCTGTTTTCTCTTTCTGGTCCTGCGTCAGCACCATAGAGCGGCGCTCCGCGCCCATCATCACCTTGTCTTTGGCGGATTCAAAATCCTCCATGGTGACAAAGCGACGGCCAACACGCGCCGCCATCAGCGCAGCTTCGTTGACGAGGTTGGCGAGATCCGCACCAGAGAAGCCCGGCGTACCGCGTGCA
Source organism: Shimia sp. R9_1 (assembly GCF_017743775.1). Classification (NCBI taxonomy): domain Bacteria; kingdom Pseudomonadati; phylum Pseudomonadota; class Alphaproteobacteria; order Rhodobacterales; family Roseobacteraceae; genus Shimia; species Shimia sp. R9_1. The sequence goes on from NZ_JAGHRN010000001.1 coordinate 840,704, forward strand.
ATGATGCGCAGATCAACGTCAGGGCCAAGAGGCGTCTTACGTGCGTGCACGCCAAGAATTTTCTCACGGCCTTTGATGTCCGGGTTGCCCACGGTCACGTTGCGGTCAAAGCGGCCCGGACGCAGAAGCGCAGGATCAAGCACGTCACGACGGTTGGTTGCCGCCAGAATGATCACGCCTTCATTGGCTTCAAAGCCGTCCATTTCAACAAGCAGCTGGTTGAGGGTCTGTTCACGCTCGTCGTTGCCGCCGCCGTAGCCCGCGCCACGATGGCGACCGACCGCATCGATCTCGTCGATGAACACGATACAAGGCGCGTTTTTCTTCGCCTGTTCAAACATGTCGCGCACACGCGATGCGCCTACACCCACAAACATCTCAACGAAGTCAGATCCGGAGATGGTGAAGAAAGGCACGCCCGCTTCGCCTGCAATGGCACGCGCGAGCAGTGTTTTACCGGTGCCGGGAGGGCCAACAAGCAGCGCCCCTTTTGGAATTTTGCCGCCAAGTCGGGAGAATTTCTGAGGATTGCGCAGGAACTCAACGATCTCTTCGAGCTCTTCTTTCGCTTCATCAATGCCGGCCACATCGTCAAAGGTCACGCGGCCCTGCTTTTCAGTCAGCATCTTAGCTTTGGATTTGCCAAAGCCCATTGCGCCACCTTTGCCGCCGCCCTGCATGCGGTTCATGAAGTAGACCCAGACACCGATCAAAAGCAGGAAAGGTAGGAGGCTGATCAGGAAGGCTTGGAACCCGGAGGTTTCCTGACTTTCAGCGCGCACCGGAATACCCTGCTCGATCAGCAGGCCTGTGACTTCGGCATCCGCAGGCATCACAGCCACATAGTTGGAGCCATCTTTCGTGGCATAGCGCACTCTCTCGCCATCAAGCGTCACGCTGGCCACCTGGTCACTTTGCACAGACGCAACAAAGTCAGAATAGCTGATTTCCCGGCTTTGCAGAGTGCTGCTGTCACCGCTGAACAGATTGAACAAGGCAAGGATCAGCAGAAAAAGCACGACCCAGAAAGCTACATTTCGCGCATTGCCCAAGGCAAGTCTCCCTTTAAGTACGCCCGTTCCCTATCACGGGCGCGTATACAGTTAAATAGAGATCGCTGCCTCGTTATCAATGCGATATTTGGCAAACACACTCGCAAGTCGCGCCATTTTGTAACTAAAGCGCCAAAACCTGCGCATCCCATCCGTTAGAAAGGCCTGCAATGGGGGCCGCGATCAGTTTTGAGCCGTGCCAGATTGCTGGTGAGGACAGAAGACTTTGGCGCGGACGCCCGGTGGCGCGCCAATCTGGAACGTCTGCCAGCCCCGCCTCGCCAAGCGCCGCAATTTCAAGGCCAGCCTCATTACCTTCTTCGAGAGCGGTCAAGCGCCAGCGTCCGTCCCAAAGGCTGTCTGTCGCGGTGCGCAAGCCTTTTACAGCTTGCCATTCACGGGTGATACGCAACCGTCCAGCTTTCGGCATCACCAAACATCCGTGCAAAGGCTTGGGGACTTCAATGTTCCAAACACCCGAAAGCGTCTTGAAACGCGGCCGATAGGGATTTCCGGACACCGCCCCCAAAGCATCGGCGAGCAATCGAGATTTCAGAGCGTCGGGCAGGCCCAATAGCCCAGCGTGATCAAAAATAACGTCACCAGCATCCCGTGAAACCAAATCCTTCGCGGCACGCTCTGCTGCCCAAGCCGCCAGCGCCCGCTGTTCTCTCATATGATCAGCGGTTTGGGTCAGGCGCTCCACGCTTAGGCCCAACGGCTCCAATGTCTCCATCATTTGGCGCGCTTTGACGCGATCAAACGTTGGATCTTCGTTGCTGGGATCATCCGCCCAAGGCACATTCGCCTGCCTCAGATGATCACGAAGTGCCCGACGGCGCACGTTCAGGAGCGGGCGCAACCACGTCAATTCTCCGTCATGACGTGTCAACACCATGGCAGAAAGCCCATCCACGCCCGATCCGCGCGCAAGCCGCATCAGAAATGTTTCGGCCTGATCATCGGCAGTGTGCCCCAAGGCAATGCAGGTCAACCCGCACTCTTCGGCCCACCTGCGCAAAGCTGTGCGTCGCCCCTCTCGGGCCGCTTGCTGCAAATTCCCCTGCTGATCCCATCGCCAGTTCAAAACGCTGTGCTGCAGCCCATGGCACGCCGCGTATTGCGCCACCAAAGCGATTTCATCCCGCGCCTCAGGCCGAAGCCCATGATCGACGCTCGCGACAAAAACTTCTGCTTTGCCCCATGCGCGCAGCAAATCCAGAAGCGCCATGGAGTCTCCGCCACCGCTGACGGCGACGCCAATTTTGTCGGGGAAGTCGTGACCGAAAGCCGTATCAAGTGCCTTCGACAAGGCATCAGCTAGCGCGATCAGGGGCACTGCAGGTTGGCCATCTCGGCCTGCGCCTCAGAGACAAACACACCACCCGGGAAGCGCACACCAACTTCGTTTAGCGTCACACAGGCCTCGTTGACCTGACCAAGCGCGCCAAGGGATTTTCCGAGGCGAAACAGCGCTTCTGGGGCGGTCCCCGCCACAGGCGCACCTGAATAGGCTTCCAAGAACGCACGCGCAGCGCCGGTTTTGTCTTCTGTGCCTTCAAGCGCCTGTCCGCGCCGCAAATGCGCTTCAGATTCCAGCGGGCTCCCCGGATAGGTCTGTACAAATGACGCGAACTGATCTGCCGCAGACGCATACTCTGCGTTGTCCAAAGCAGTCATCGCGCGATTGAAATCCGTTTCCTCACCCACTGCCAGCTCGGTCGGCTCACCGTCACCCGATCCATCATCTTCACCTTCGGTGACATCGGGCACAGCCTCGATATCACCACCCAGCGTGGTGGTTTCTCCAAGCTGGCTCAGGTCTCCACCTTCAAGCTCCACGAGGCGAAACTCCAGATCCCCAATGCGGTTGGTGCCATCTTCCACGATGCGCGCTACGCGATATTGCAGCTCTTCGGTTTTGTTGGTCAGCACCTGAAGCTGCTGCTCAATCACATCGACTCGTTCCAACGTAGAGGCCCCCGCCACTACAGTGCCCGGCGCACCGGTTGTCGAAAGCTCTCGTTTGAGCTGTTGAATTTCGACGTAGAGCACCGAAAGTTGTTGGCGCACATCCGCCAGCGTTTCCTCGCGCGTCTGCGCGCTGCCCATCACTGGGGCCAATACAAGCGCAAGTGCGCTTAGTCCTGCAAATACCTGCGCTCGCATCGTGACTTATCCCGAAACATTTGCCGTTAACACGGTCACCGCGCGACGGTTCTGCGCGTAGCAGCTTTCCTGCGAGCAAACCTCGATCGGGCGCTCTTTGCCGTAGCTCACAGTACGCACGCGATTGGAGGCAACACCTTGGGACACCAGCAGCTCTTTCACAGCACTTGCACGCCGCGCACCAAGCGCGAGGTTGTATTCACGGGTGCCCTGTTCATCGGCATGGCCTTCTACAACTGCCACATAATCCGTGTTCTCAAGCAGCCAGTTTGCCTGCGAAAGAACCGTCAGACGCCCCTGCTCACTTAGCGTGGACTGGTCGACAGCAAAGAGCACACGATCTCCGACAGCTTCCTGGAAATAGGCGATGGAGGTTGGGTCGGCGCTGCTTCCCGCTACGCCGCCAGCGCCATCCGCGCCAAAGCCACCAGATCCGCCGCCAAACCGATCGGCATCCGTACAAGCGCCAAGCGCCACCGCGGTCACCAAAAACGCCGCTTTTGTCCAAGTTTTCATGAAATCGCCTCGCCTTTTATCCCGAAAGTTCTTTCGTCTCTTGCCTGTTGTGCCATTCGTGTATCACAAGCCTGCGTTTTAGAAAACGCCGCCGTGGTTTGCTCGCTCAAGCGTTATTGGAGTGGCGACCAGCTTGGATCAGAACCGCCGCCCGTTACGCTTACCGGTTTCAGGTTCCGTCCGGACACATCCACCGAATAGAGCGCCGACACACCCCCGGAGCCCTTGGTTTCGCGTGTAAACATAATCACACGCCCATTGGGCGACCAGGTTGGCCCCTCATCCAAGAAAGAAGCCGTCAGCAGACGCTCTTCGCTGCCATCGGTGCGCATGACGCCAATATGGAAACGTCCCTTGTTCTGCTTGGTGAACGCAATCAGGTCACCGCGCGGGCTCCAGACAGGTGTGCCATAACGCCCCTTGCCAAAGCTGATGCGCGTCGCCTCGCCACCATTGGCGTTCATGATGTAGAGCTGCTGTGTGCCGGAACGGTCGCTCTCAAACACAATCTTACTGCCATCGGGACTGTAACTCGGTGCGGTTTCAATCGACGGTGTCGACGTCAAACGCTGGCGCTGCCCGCTTGCGATGTTCATTTTGTAGAGGTCAGTGTTGCCGCCTTCGGTCACAGACATAACAACACTTGAGCCATCTGGCGAAAAACGCGGCGCGAAGCTCATGGTGCCGCTCTCATTGGACAGCACCCGGCGCTGCACAGAGCCAACATCCAGAACATACACTTGTGGGAAGCCCGTTTCGTAGCTCGTGTAGAGCACGCGGTCTCCTTTCGGAGAGAACCGCGGTGCCAACACAATCGCGCGACTGTCGGTCAAAAACTGCAGATTGGCGCCGTCATAGTCCATCACCGCCAGTCGTTTTTTGCGGTCACTCTTGGGGCCTGTCTCGCTTACAAACACCACGCGGCTGTCAAAGTACCCGCCTTCACCGGTGATGCGCGCATAGACTTCATCCGCCACTTTGTGGGCCATGCGCCGCCAACCATCGAGGGTGCCTTTGAACCGCAGGCCGCTGCCCAGCTCGGTCCCCGCAAACACATCATACACCCGAAAGCGCACTTCAAGCTGATTGCCGCTCACAGAGACGCCCCCGGAGATCAAGGCCTGAGCGTTGATGGCTTTCCAGTCGGCGTATTGCACCGGACTGTCAAAGTTGGTGATGCTCGAAATATGCGCGCTGGCTGGGATTTGCCGGAAAAGGCCCGTGCCATTCAGATCGGCGGCGATCACCTGACTGATATCGCGTGACACCTGATTGGAGCCTTGCGTTTCCGCAACAAAATCTGGCACCGCGTAAGGCAGAGGCTCGATCACCCCGTCCGTGATTTCGATGCGCAGAGGGGTGCTTTGGGCTTCCGCCTTATGCGCCCAAGGGGTCAGGGCCATCACCCCGATCATCACTGTGGCAAAAAGTCTGCTCATCGGCGCCTCATATTATCTGGGTTAAATGTAATCTCAACATCTCGCCAATGGTCATATTTTTCCACTGGCAAGTCATATCCGTCTTTCTGACAGCGCAAAACCGCGCGTCTTGCGGCCTGAAAAGCCGTGCGTGTGGCAGCGTCATCGCCGCCCTCTGCGCTCAGCAACTTAATGTCGCCCTGCACTTTGCCGTTGCGGTCCAAGGAAAGACCGACAACCACCGTCACATCTGCAGCGCGCGAGCCTACATCCACGACCCAGCATTGCTGCACGGCAACTCGCAGACCATCTCGTTCCCCTTGGCTCAAGGGCGGACCGGAAGGCGCAGCGGTGGTCTCTGCTGCCTCAGACGCGCTGGCTTCTGCCAATGCCGCGGCAATGGCGTCATCGGTTGCCTCAGCTGCCGGAGCTTCGGCCGCTGGTGTTGGCTGCGCCGTTGGGCGCACACGTGGACGTAACGATCGGCTTGGCGCTGCGCTGGCGAGTTCTTCTTGTTTGGGTTCCGTCGCTATTTCAGTGCTGGCGGCTTCTGGCGCTGTCTCTTCTTGCACCTCGTCCTGCACCTCAGCACTTTCGTCCGGCTGTGTCGCTTCCTGCAATGTATCCGCAATGGCTGTTTCAGGCTCCGGCGGGGCCACAGGTTCCGGCGCCACCCGTTCTGCCTGCGGGGCGGCCGGACGGACAGGTGCATCGGGGATGATCACCGCGCTGTCACTCTCCGGCGTCGGCAACTCAGGCGCCTCTTGCGCAACATCGTCCGGCTCAATTGGCGCTGGTGGCGTGACCTCTGTCAGCTCAGGAGTCACATCCGGCTCTGTGGGCAGCGCCTCAGGCGGCGTCACCTGCTCAGGTGTGTCATCCGCTTGCGATGTCAACTCCGGTGTCGGCTCCAACTCTTCAGGTGGCGTGGGCAACGCGACTTCTGTCGCCGTATCCGGTGACTCCTGAGAGCGCACCAAAGCGTCAAACTCTGCAGAGGAAATCACAGACACATCCGTCACCTCCATCGGAGGTGGATCAGGGTTCAGCACCCCGCCAAACAACACCCAGCCAATCAGACCGGTGTGGGCGATGCCGGAGATATAGTGGCCGATATGCACGCCTGCGTCCTAGTTGTCCGTACCAGCGGCCGCTGCAGGCTCCGCGCCGCTGAGCGTCGGCCCACCAACATCGGTCACAAGGCCGACATCACTGAAACCACCCGCATTGAGCGCGCCCATCACCTGCACCACAGCCTCGTAAGGAATAGCGCCATCTGCGCGCAGATAAACCCGTTCAGAACTGCGTTCAGCAGCAACCGCCCGAAGTTTGGGCACCAGTTCTTCCGCCGCCACTGGCGTGGTCATGATGGTGATGCCAAGATCCTTGTCGATGGTCACGGTCAAAGGCTCTTCCTGTTCGCCGGGAAGCGGATTGGCTGCTGTCTTTGGCAATTCCACCGGCACGCCCACGGTCAGTAGTGGGGCCGCCACCATAAAGATGATCAGCAACACCAACATGACATCCACAAAAGGCGTCACGTTGATTTCGCTCATCGGCTGGCTGCTGCGGCGATTGCGGCGGCGGCGTTTGCCGCCTCCTCCGCCTGATTTCATCACACCCGCGCCCATCTTTTATGCGTCCAGCTGGCGGCTGAGGATGGTGGCAAACTCATCAGCAAAGGCTTCATAGCCTGATACGATCCGATCGCTGTCCGCGCTGAGCTTGTTGTAAAAGATCACGGCCGGGATCGCCGCCAACAAACCAAGCCCCGTGGCCAACAGCGCCTCTGCAATACCCGGTGCCACCACAGCGAGATTGGTGTTCTGTTGAGCCGCGATCTCAATAAAGGCGTTCATGATGCCCCAGACCGTCCCAAACAGCCCGACGAAAGGCGCAGTGGAGCCAACCGTGGCAAGGATGGGCAAGCCATGCTGCAGCTCATCAGCTTCCTTGGCAATCGCCACATCCATCGACCGATCAATCCGGCTGGTGGCATTCGCGATCAAACCGCCATCCTGCCGGTGGCTGCGCTGCCATTCCACCATGCCTGAGGCAAACACGCGCTCAGACCGCCCACTTGGCTCAGGTCCGAGTTCTTCAAAGAGCTGATCCAGCGGCTCGCCTGACCAGAACGCACGATCAAACCGCGCCGCCTCGCGGCGGGCTTTGCGATACATGATGTGCTTTTGGATGATCACCGACCAAGACCAGAACGACGCTACAATAAGCATCACCATGACCAGCTTTACGGTGAGGGTTGCGCGCGCGAAAAGCGCCCACATCGAAAAATCGACTGCTGCGTGTTCCATTTTGCCTGCTCTTTTCTGAGGCCCTCTTTTGGAGCCTTGTTTGAGAGCAAACCTAGCGGGTTTCCACTGGGAAATCTAATGAATTGGCATCAATCGCGAAAATTTGCGCGCTCTAATGGATCATTTGGCGAATATTTGCCGGCAAACGCACCGGTTGCCCTGCCTCATTCATGCAAACCACGGTCACCACAGCCTGAAACAGAAGCTCTTCGCCCCGTTTCACCCGCTGATCCATCGTCAGCCGCACGCCGGTCACGCTCCGCACTTCGGTCTCAACGGTCAGCTCGTCATCCAAAACAGCAGATCCCAGATAATCCGCCTCGACCCTGCGCACGACAAAGACGATGCCTTCGTCTTTCATCTCTTTTTGATCAAGCCCAATCTCACGCACCCACTCGCTGCGGCCGCGCTCGATGAATTTCAAGTAGTTGGCATAATAGACAATCCCCGCCATGTCGGTGTCTTCGTAGTAGATGCGGACTGGCAGGGTGTAGATCATTGAACTTGCTCCAAATTCGGCTGCCCTATGGGTAGGCCGCAGACGTGTTCAATGCAAGCGGAACAAAGCGGTGTTTATTCCAATCGCAAACGGGCAAAGAGACGCAGGGCATGGCTTGGATCTTCGGCTGCGGCCGGCATCATCCGGTCATAGGCTGCGGCAATCACCGCCGCCACCTCAGGGCGCAGCACTGTGGCTCCGCTCTCTGGCACGACCGCCAGCGGTGACGTCTCGGCAAAGGCCGCCGGCCCCCAGGTCACGATGGTTTGCACCGCTTCCCCAAGCGCAAGCGCCTCTGCGGGCAGCTTCGCCATCTCGCCGCTCATGCGCAAAAACACAAAGGCCGCCTGAATAGCCCCATCGTTGTCAAAGCGAAATGCACGGTACTGGGTCGCATCTGCCGCCTGCAAACGCGAAACCAAAGCTGGCAAATCGGGGATAAGACGATCCAGATCCGGCACCGCCAACAACTCTTCCCACTCGCGGAAGAAGAACATCATCAGGTTGCTGCCAAGTTCCGGATCCGTCTCCGCCATCTGATGGCCAACCAGCGTGGCCACCGCCTCAAGAGCGCCTTTGACTGTGCGCAGGGTTGCGTCTTCTACACCGAACACCACAGGGGCAATCGGGCGTCCCCAGCGAGCAAAACCATAGCTGCCATCGGCACGAGTAAAGAGCGTTTCAACATCCTGCGGTGTCATTTCCAGCCTCCTGAAACCATCACCGCTTCATGCCGCGCAACCTCGCGGAAGACAAGAGCTCACCACGCCTTCTATCTCGCGCCGTGTACTCAGAAGATACCAACGCCGCCTCCTGCGGTCTTGCCGTCCACATGGCGTGTTGGCTCTGAAGCTAGACGAGCACTAACTTAGCTCTTCTGCCCAAGGCGGATTGGCCCCAGCACGGGCCACCGTCACGGCCGCGACTTTAGCGCCGAATGCCATCGCCGCCTGAGCTTCGGCAGCCGTGACTGCCCGCACCCGGTCTTTGCCTAAGACACCCATTTCCGAGAGCTTCGCGAGTACACCGCTGTTGAATGTGTCGCCCGCGCCCACGGTGTCCACCACGTTGGCTTTTTCCGCCGCCACAGACAGCACTTCCCCAGAAGCCAAATACCCGCGCGCGCCATCGCCGCCACAAGTGACAATCACGAAGGCTGGCCCTTGCGTCAGAAGCTGCGCGGCGCGCGCATCCATATTGGCAAGCTCTGGCATCAGCCACGCCAGATCTTCATCAGAGACTTTAACCACATCCGCTTTGGCAAACATCTTGGCCAAACGAGCGCGATAGGTTGCCTCATCACGGATGAACCCCGGGCGGATATTGGGATCAATCATCACCGCACGGCTTTGGCCCTCACGCTCCAAAACATCTGCATATGTATCAGCACAAGGCTCAACCGCGAGGCTGATGCCCCCAAAGAAGAGCGCCCGCACATTGTCCGAAACCGGCGCAACATCCTCAGATGCGATCATCCTGCCTGCCGTATTTTCATCATAAAAATCATAGGTGGCATGGCCGTCTTCGAGGTGCACAAAGGCCATCGTTGTCGGGCGATCCAAGCGCGCAACAGCGCCTGTTGCAACTTTGCTTTGTTCAAGCCGCGCGATCAATTGCGCACCAAATCTATCCTCTGAGATACCGCTCAAAAGCCCGACATCGGCGCCAAGTCGACCAAGCCCGACCGCTGTGTTAAACACCGCGCCTCCGACATGTGGCACAAAACCTTCCGCTCCGCCCACCGTCGCTTCCGGGATCATATCAATCAGAGCTTCTCCGCAACACAGGATCATGGTGTTTCCTTATCCAAGCCACTTTGCATAGTCGCTCACAAGCAGATGCGTCGGATTCACATCTTCCTCGATATCAGCAAACCGCCCAATCGGCTCACGAAAGATATTGTCGGTCTCATCGTCGTTTACCGTCGAGACCTCTCCAATCAGAACATCGCCGCCTTCGCCCCAGAAGGCATGCCAATCGCCGGGCATCAGCGTGAGGCTTTCTCCGGGCGCGAACTTAATCTTCTCTCCCGGTGCAAACTCGCGCGCGATACCGTCACACATGATCATGCCCCCGCGATCTTCGGCAAAGTTCCCGTCATCATCAGAGCCATAAAGCTCCACCACCATGGTCGCCCCACCACGATTGATAATGTCCTCGGCCTTAATCACATGCGTGTGCATCGGGGACAGCTGATCCTGACGTGAAATCAGGAGCTTCTCCGCGTAGCACATGCCACCACCTCGCTGAAGATCAGCCAACCGGCCATTGCGTAGCGTGAAGAGAAACAAGCCCATTTCATCAAAATTGCCAGCGCCGTAGTCGGTGATGTCCCACCCGCAGCGCGCATCAACCAGCGCTTTGGCAGCCTGCTTGCGCGCTGCGAACTCTTCTGGCGTCCAATAGGCAAATGGTGGCAGCTTGAAACCATAAGAACGGATCATCTCGTCCGCAGCGGCCATGATCTCATTGATGGTTGAGCGTTTCATCGCAATCTCCCTCGCAAACTGGCCTCTCACATATGGGATGCCCCAAGCAAGCCGACCATTAGCGCTAACATTTTCCAATATGCTATGGCAAAAGGCCGCCCTTGGGGCAACTGAAATCACGCACTCGCATGCTTCAGTCCACTCCAAACCCGTCCGAAACTTGTTTCGCAACATGCACGTTCAAAAACACACTTGCCGAAACCAATTTCGCCGCACATGTTACCGATAACGGCCCTTCGCCGACCAGCCTGTGCGACCCACTGGACTTTCCCGAAAGGTCACGCTGGCATTTCTCATATTGCAAAACCAACCCAAGCCTCCTGAGGCATCTCAAAGGACATAAACGCATGACCAAAATCGTACTCGTGGGGGCGGGCAGCCTGCAATTTGGCACAGGAATGCTGGGCGATATTTTCCAAAGCACTCATTTAGAGCAAGCCGAGATTGTCCTGCATGACATCAATCTGGACGCCGCCCAGCGCACGCTAAAAGTTGCTGAGGACTATGTCGCCGCCAACAATCTCCAGCATGCGCTCACCGCAACCACAGATCTTCCTGCTGCGCTCAAAGGCGCACGCTTCGTCGTTATCTCTATCGAAGTTGGCGACCGTTTTGCCCTTTGGGACATGGACTGGAAAATCCCGCAACAATACGGCATTCAACAGGTCTACGGCGAAAACGGCGGCCCCGGCGGTCTGTTTCACAGCCTGCGCATCATCCCGCCAATTCTCGACATCTGCCAGCAGGTTATGGACATCTGTCCTGACGCCACGGTGTTCAACTATTCCAACCCCATGAGCCGGATCTGCACGACAGTGCACCGAAAATTCCCAGAGCTCACCTTTGTGGGCATGTGCCACGAAATCGCGTCTCTGGAGCGTCACCTCGCGCCGCTATTGGGCGTTGAACGCGCTGACATTGCCTATCGAGCAGGTGGACTAAACCACTTCTCGGTGATGACGGATTGCACCTATGTCAAAGATGGCTCGGACGCCTATGAGGATGTCCGCGCCAAGGCTGAAGACTACTTCGGTGAAATGCCAGGCTACTCAGAGATTCTGCAAGCTTCGCGCAAAACCGGCACGTCGATTGAAACAGAGGGTTGGATGGACATCGACCTGAGCATGATCGACACTGTTCGCCCATGGTCTGACCGCTGGTTGTTTGCCGAAATCCTTGAGAAATTCGGCGCGCTGCCAATCACCTATGACAGCCACTTTGGCGAATACATCCAGTGGGCACATGACTGCTCTGACCATCAGGGCATTTTGGATTTCTACACCTACTACCGCAACTTCCTCGGCAAAACAGACCCGGTGATCGAACCTGTTCTGAAAGAGCGCGTGGTCCCCATCATGGAAGCCCTGCTAGGCGCGCCAGCCTACGAAGAGGCCGCCGTCAACATCCCAAACAAGGGCTTCATCACCAACTTGCCAAAGTGGATCTGCGTTGAAGTTCCGGCGATGATCGACACCAACGGGCTGCACGGCATTTCGATCGATATCCCAGCCGGTGTGCGCGGCCTTCTGTCCAACCAGATTGGCATCCACGACATGACCGCCGAAGCCATCCTGCAAGGCAGTCGGGATCTCGTGGTGCAGGCTCTGCTCGTTGATCCGGTAGTGACCAAATCCAAAGGCATGGGAGCCTTGGTGGATCATATGATTGCTGAACAAAGCCCTTGGCTGGACTACCTCAAGTAAACAGAAAGCGCCGAAGACCTCTCTGCGGCGCATTTACATTACGGGGTGATCAAAATCGCCCTGAAATCATTCACGTTGGTCAATGTCGGGCCCGGCGCAACCTGTGTATCCAGCTTGGCAAAGAACCCATGCGCATCATTGATCGCCAAGGCCTCTGCCACATCAACACCACGCGCCTCTGCCTCTGTCAAAGTGCTCGGCGAAATGACCGCCCCGGCCACCTCCGCCGCACCGTCGACACCATCCGTGTCACAGGCCAGCGCATGAATCCCTGCCGCGCCGTCCAAAGCTGAGGCAAGTGCCAGCGCATATTCCGCGTTTGGCCCGCCTACACCGTCACCACGACGCGTCACCGTAAGCTCCCCACCAGACAAAAGAAGCACAGGCTCCGTGGCTGTTGCGGCGCGCGCTTTTGCCAGAGCTGCATGCTCTGCGGCAACCTCACGCGCTTCGCCTTCCAAGGCGTCGCCCAAAATCTCTACCGCACATCCGGCATCCTCTGCCAGCGCCTTGGCCGCCAAAAGCGACTGCATCGGCGAGGCAAAGAGCACATTCTCCGTGGTCGAAAGACGCGCATCATCCAACGCCACAACGCCACCATGCGCCCGTGCCGCCGCTTCAACATGCGCGGGCAAGCTCAAGCCAAATGGCGCAACCGCTGCCAACGCGGCATCCAAATCCGAGAGTTCTCCAACCGTCGGGCCAGAACCAATCATACCAGGCGCGTCACCCGGTACATCTGAGATCAGGAAAGACACCACCTTGGCGGGATAGGCCGCCGCAGCCAACTGACCGCCTTTGGCTTGGCACAAATGTTTGCGCAGCGCGTTCATCGCTGAAATTGGCGCACCCGACGCCAGCAAATCAGCGTTCACCTGCTGCAATTCGTCCAAGGTCACACCCGGAACAGGCGCTGTTAAGAGCGAGGACGCACCTCCCGAAATCAAACAGATCACCGTGTCCTCGGCGCCAAGTCCACGCATCAGCTCCAGCATTTCAAGCGTCGCCGCTTCACCGGCGGCGTCCGGCACCGGATGGGCGGCCGAGGAGATCCGAATGCCCGCACAAGGGCGCTCATATCCGTAGCGCGTGATCACCAGCCCTTCACAGGGACCCCAAGCCGCTTCCAAAGCCTCCGCCATCCGCGCGCTCGCCTTGCCAGCGCCTACAACAATCAACCGACCTGACGGTTTGGAGGGCAATGCGTCCGGCAGCGCCGCCATAGGATCGGCAACAGCCACAGCCTTGGCAAAAAGCGCTCTCAGGAAGTCATTCGGGTCATCAATCACTTAGCTCTCTCCACTGGAGGCCCGCACCATCAATGACACGGGTGTGCGCACGTCCGGCGCAGGCGCCGGGCCTTGGTTGAGCCACCCAAGCAACGTATCGCTGATATGGGTGGCAAATTCGGGGATACGGCAGCTCACCGAGCTCAGCGGCGGTGCACTATGCGCACATTCTTCGATGTTATCGACGCCGACAACCCTTAATTCCGCTCCGATCACACGTCCCTGCGCCGATGCAGATGCGACGAGCCCAAGCGCGACCAAGTCATTGAAGCAAATGACCCCGTCAACCTCCGGAAACCGTTCTTGAAGCACCTGCGCCTGTTCGCGCCCAAACTGTCTTGTGGCAGCCCCGGTCAAGACCACCGACTGCTGACCACGTTCTTCCATCACTTTGAGATATCCCGACACCCGCTCCTGCGTGACAGGTCGCCCGTCAAGCCCGCCGACAAACGCAATCCGTTTCGCCCCCTGCTCAAGCAAATGCTTGGTCGCCAGCCGCCCGCCTTCGGCATAGTCCGGGGCGGCAAAGGGAAACTTATCCAACCGGTTATCCACGCGCCGAAACACCTGCATCGCAGGAAGCCCTGCGCGCGCGATCGGCTCCAAGGTCTGCCCACTATCATCATAGGTGGGGCAGATCACAAAGGCAGACACACCGTGCTCGATCAATGCATTGATCATCTTTTGCTGCAGGGCGGGATCTTCTTCGGTGTTGGCAACCACAGCCGCGTAATCCTGCTGACTCAGACTGCGCTGCAGGGAGGCTGCAAGCTCAGAAAAAAACGGGTTGCGCAGATCATTGATCACGAGACCAATCAGACCGGTTGAACCGGAACGCAGTTTCGCTGCGGCGCGGTTATAAACATAACCGATCTCGGCCATCACCTTTTGCACATGCTCACGCGTTTCGGACTTCACCAAACTGCTGCCCTGCAACACGAGGCTAACGGTGGATTTGGACACCCCAGCCTCGCGGGCCACATCTTTGATCGTCGGTCTGCGCTCCATGGTCGCTAGGTGTCAGATACCATGCAGGGAAAGCAAGGCTTTCATGCGGGTTTCCGCCAATTCCGGCTGCGAAAGCAGCCCTGCAGCATCGGCCAGACGAAACACCTCTGCATAATGCCTGATATCTCTGCTCGCCTGAAACCCGCCCGGCATAATGAAATGGCTCTGCGCGCCATTGAGCCAGGCAAGATAGGCAATGCCAGCCTTATAAAATCGCGTTGGTGCTCGGAAGATTTCGCGGGACAATGGAACTGTCGGCGCCAGCAAAGCATGGTAGCGGTGCATGTCGCCCATCGCCAAAGCCTCAAGCGCCTGACTCGCCGCTGGAGCGATGGCGGCAAAAATCCCCAACAGCGCATGGGAGTGATGTGTGCCATCCCCCTCAATCAGTGGCGCGTAGTTGAAATCATCCCCTGTATAAAGACGCACGCCTTCAGGCAGCCGCGCCCGAAAGGCCTCCTCATGCGCCTGATCCAGCAGTGAGATCTTGATGCCATCAACCTGACTGGGGTTCTCGCCAATCAGCTCCAGAACAAAGTCACTGGCGGCCTCAACAGAGTTACAGCCCCAGTACCCTTTGAGCGCGGGATCAAACATGTCTCCCAGCCAATGCAGGATGACAGGCTGCGCAGCCCCATCGATCAAGCGGCGATAAACCTTGCGATAGACCTCTTTGTCCGCACCGATTGCCGGCAACGCCCGGGTCGCCATCAAAATCAACTGCCCGCCGGCCGCCTCAATGACTTCTGCCTGATGCTCGTAAGCGGCGGTGATGGCCTCCGAAGTGGTCAGCTCAGACAGCTCACAATGATCGGTCCCGGCACCACACGCCACACGTGGCTTTTGCGGATGCGCCTTGGCTGCCACCATTGTGCGCTCGATCAACTCAAGTGCAGTGGCCCAGTCAACGCCCATGCCACGCTGCGCTGTATCCATGGCCTCTGCCAGACCAAGCCCCTGATCCCAAAGACCTTGGCGAAACGCCAAAGTGGTGTCCCAATCAACTGCTGGACGGCCTGTCCAAGGATCTCGCTCTGCGACCGGATCTGAAACCACATGCGCCGCGGCAAAGGCCGTGCGGGTCAGCGCAACCTTGGGCGCGCGTGGCACGAGCGGCGTGCCATGAAGGCGATAGTCCTCAATGCGCCCATCCTGTGTTGGCAGCTTCAGCATGACATCACTCCTCCGATCATCGGTTCAGGCCTCCACATCCAGCACCAGAACCCCATCGAGCCCGCCCTCAGCGTGCGCAACAATCTCCGCGCCCCAGCGCTTGTGTTCTGCATCGTCGGAATAGGCTGCCAGATCGTCAAAGCTATCAAAATCGATCGTGAAACCGTGCATGTAGCCACGTTCAATCTTCTCTGGGCTGGTTGAGCGACCACCATGAAAGCCTGAGGCCCCTTCAAGCCGCGCAGTTACACCTGCAAGGCCCGCGTAGATTTCCGAAATGGTGTCCTCAGACACGTCGGAGCGGAACCGGGTCAAAACGATATGTTTGATCATGTTGTAAGCCCTTGATCTTCTTTGATCATATCGGCAGCCTTCTCGCCGATCATGATGGATGGTGCATTGGTGTTGGATGAGTTGACGGTTGGCATGATCGAGGCATCCGCCACACGCAGCCCCTCCAGCCCATTAAATCGCAGTCGAATATCCACAACGGCGGCCTCATCTGGCCCCATGCGGCACGTGCCTGCGCAATGATGACTGGTCTTGGAATGCTGACAGATGAATTCAAACGCGTCCTGCTCGGTGCGCACCTCCGGCCCCGGCAAACGCTCCGCCAGAATATATGGCTTGAGCGCGTCCTGCGCGAGGATGTCTCGCACCAGCTGCAAACCACGCAGCGACATTTCCCGGTCATAAGGGTCGGCCAGATAATTTGGATCAATCAACGGTGCATCATTTGGATTAGCACTCTGCAGGCGCACCGATCCACGCGAGCGCGGACGCAGGAAACAGGCGTTCAGTGTCACGCCCCCGTTGGGCATGGCCGCCACGCCCGCCTCAATGCCGGTGCCCAGCCCGAGATGCATCTGAATATCAGGTGAGCGCGCGTTTTCATCGGCGTACCAAAATCCACCAGTCTCAAACAGGCTGCTCGCCACCGGCCCTTTGCGCGCAAACAGATACTGCAGCCCCGCAAGCGCAGACATATGCAGCTTGGCAAATCGGTCATAGGTATGTGGTCCGCTCACTTCGCAAATCGCATAGAGATCAAGATGATCCTGCAAATTCGCCCCAACGTTTGGTTGGTCGAGCTGCACCTTGATGCCCAACTCAGACAGCGCATCTGCCGGCCCTATACCGGACAGCTGCAATAATCTTGGCGACCCAATAGCGCCAGAAGACAAAACAACCTCGCGCGCCGCGCGCAGCTTGGTGCCATCCATCAACTCGACCCCGGTCACACGCCCGCTCTCAACACTCAAGCGACGCACCTGAGCGCCGGTCTGAATGGTTAAATTGGGCCGATTGCGATTGGGCGCCAGAAAGGCCATCGCCGCAGAAGAGCGCCGCGCATTGCGCTGTGTCAGCTGGTAGTAGCCCACCCCATCCTGTTTCTCGCCATTCATGTCACCCGCTGCCGGGATGCCCATTTCACCACCCGCCGCGATAAACGCATCACAGATCGGCAGCGGCGCAGCGGGCTGGCTTACGCCTAGCGGTCCACCTTGCCCGTGAAACTTGTTGTTATGGGTGTCATTGTCCTCAGACTTTCGGAAGTAGGGCAGCACATCGTCATAGCCCCAGCCCTCACAGCCCATCTGACGCCAATCGTCATAATCCTGCGCCGCACCCCGGGTATAGATCTGCGCATTGATGGCAGACCCGCCGCCAATCACTTTGGCCTGCGTGTAGGGAAACACTTTATTTTCCATGTGTTTCTGAGGAACCGTCGTCCATCCCCAGCTGCCAATACCCTTGGTCATTTTGGCAAATCCGGCTGGCAGGTGGAAAAACGGATGGCGATCCGTCCCGCCTGCTTCAAGCAGTAGCACTGAAACGTCTGCCACCTCACTCAACCGAGCAGCAATCACCGACCCGGCGGAGCCGCCGCCCACAACGATGAAATCAAAGTCCGTCTTCATGTCCGTTCCTCAAAGCCGCGCAATCGACAGACCGCCATCCACGGCGATCACCGATCCGCTGCAATATGCCATCTGCCCCGTCGCCAGCGGCACCACCGCTTGACCGATATCTGCAGGCTTGCCCCAGCGCGCCGCCGGGATCAGCCCATCTGCGATCCGCGCGTCGTATTTGTCTTTCACACCTGCCGTCATTTCCGTGGCAATCACGCCTGGGCGTATCTCAAAAACACCGATGTTCTCTGCGGCCAGACGCGCTGCAAACAGCTTCACAACCATCGAAGCCCCGGCTTTGGAGACGCAGTATTCGGCCCGTTCAGGAGAGGCCATTTCGGCACTTACAGAGGTGACAAAACTGATCGAGCGATAGTTTTCTCCGCCCTGCGTCACCATGCGGCGCGCAACCTCTTGCGCGAGAAAGAAAGCCCCGCGCAGGTTGATGTTCTGCACAAAATCCCAATTCTCTGGCTGCAGATCGAGCAAATCACCGCGCACGGGCACTCCGACGCCCGCATTGTTCACCAATGCGGTGACCGGCCCCAACGCCGTCTCCACATGATCAAGCAGTCGCGGGATGGCCGCGATGTCACTGACATCATGGGTGAAATAGACAGCGCCTCCATCAAGCGCCGCAAGTCCAGCCTGCACCGATGGCGCATCTGCTTCAGGCAGAGAGGCAACAGCGATGCGAAAACCCGCCCCCTGCAACGCTTGAGCAATGCCAAGTCCGATACCCTGCTGGCCACCTGTTATCAGCGCCACACCACTCATGCTGCAAACTCCGTTTCCGCGATATGCCGACCGGCACGCAGGGCAAGGGCCGCAATCGTCAGCGCCGGGTTCACCGCCGCAGAGGTCGGCAGAATGGAGGCATCCGTGATAAAGAGATTGGGGTGGTCATGGCTGCGCCCAAAGCTGTCCACAACGGATTGCTTCGGATCAGATCCCATGCGGGCTGTGCCGCATTGGTGCGAAGGCGTAGATCGGTCAAAGGCACGGCTCAAAACCACGGGGAACCCAGCTTGCCGCAGTTTCACTTTCAACTGCTTCACCAAAGCCTCATGCGCCGCCCAGTTGGAGCGTTGCCACACCAGACTGATCTGCCCATTCTTGACCGTGACGCGGCTATCAGAATGCGGCAGATCTTCACTCATCGCATAGAAATCAAAGCTCCGCGCGGCGATCCAATTGGCAAGAAGACTGGGCAGCCCCGACGTCGCCGACAAAATCGGCCCAGTGATTTTGCCAAGCAACTGCACATTGCCCAGAGGCGCCCCCCCTTCCCCGTCATCATGATAGTAGTCATTCACCATCAACGTCTTCTGATAGATCGACCGGTTGCGGCGCAGCGGATGAATTGCCAAGACCGCACTGCAATTGTGGTTCATAAAGTTACGTCCAACTTGGTCAGATCGGTTCGCCACACCCGAGGGGCAATTGTGATTGGCAGACGAAAGCAACAGCGCGGCCGAGCGCACGGCACCTGCCGCCAGCACAACGATCGGCGCGGCGATCCGCTTCTCTCTGCCCCCCTGCCTATAGTGTACGGCCGAAACGCGGCCGTCCGTGCCGATCTCCAGTCGCTGCACATCACAACCCGTCCAAAGCGCAATACGCCCCTTGGCGCTGGCTTTCATCAGCACGGTCTCACCATCCTGCTTGCCTGAGCACGTATTGGGATAGGCATCCCAAGTGGTCTGCCCATTGGCCAGCCAAGTCTCAATATCCACCGCCAACGGCAGGGATGCAGGCTTCAATCCAACGCGCTTCAGGCGACTGCGCAAATAGGCAATGTCAGCTTCGTCCGGCACCGCTCCATAGGGCAGCTTGCCTGCGCGCGCCGGATCGGTTGGATCTTCATCCGCCGCCCCGCGCACGTCAAAAAGCGCTTCGGCTGCAGCATAGTCTTTCTCCAGATCCGCATAAGAAATCGGCCATCCCGGCGTGGTGCCTTCCATGTGCACAATGGGGCGGAAATCTGCTTCCCGATAGCGCAGCATCACCGCGCCATAAAATTTCGAATTGCCGCCCACATTGTAGTAGTTCCCTGGCGAAAAAGCGCGCCCCGAGCCATCCAACCAGGTTTCATCCGGCCGAAAGTACCCCTGACCAAAGATGGCCTCGGCGTCCCTATCTTGCGGACAAGGGCGCAGTCTTTCGCCACGTTCCAGCACAACAATGCGCTTACCGCTCGGCGCCAAAGCTGCCGCCATGCTTGCACCGCCAATACCGGAGCCGATGATGACCACATCCGCGTCCATTAGGGGGCAATCCGCATCTCGGTATCAGGATCAAACGCAACCGCCTTCTCCATGTTGACGGCGAAAGCAAACTGCTGCCCCGCAGCCACCGGAACATCGGACCGCATACGTGAAATCACATCGCGCCCGCCAAGTTGCATCGACACAAAAGTGTCAGATCCCGCTGGCTCCGTCACATCAATGCGGTTGGTGAGCTCCGCGATATTGCTGGACTTGCGGTCCGCGCTGTCCGGATCAGTGATGGTTTCAGGTCGTATACCCAGCAGGATTTCACGCCCTTCATAAGGGGCCAGATTGTCCTGACTGAACGGAAGGATTGCCGGGCTTCCGTCAGCCAACGCAACTTGCGCAGCAGGACGCCCATCCTGCATGACCACCTTGGCAGGCACCACATTCATCGCGGGAGACCCCATGAACGTCGCCACAAAGATATTGGCAGGGTTTTCATAGATCTCTTGCGGCGTGCCGAGCTGTTGAACATAGCCGCCGTTCATCACCGCAATCCGTGTCGATAGCGTCAGCGCCTCGATCTGATCGTGGGTCACATAAACAATCGTCGTGCCAAGCTTCTGATGCAGCTTCTTGATTTCCGTACGCATGTCCACGCGCAGCTTTGCATCAAGGTTTGACAGCGGCTCGTCAAACAGGAACACATCCGGATCCCGCACCAGCGCGCGCCCCATGGCCACGCGCTGCCGCTGACCACCAGACAGCGCACCCGGCTTGCGATCCAGCAGCTGCTCAATCTGCAACAGCTTGGCCACATCATTCATGGCCTTTTCACGCTCTGGCTTTGGCACGCCGTGCATTTCCAGACCAAAGGTGATGTTCTGCCCAACCGTCATGTTTGGGTAGAGCGCGTAGCTCTGAAACACCATCGCGATGTTGCGATTGGACGGGTGTACCCCGTTCATCACCCGATCTTTGATCCGGATTTCGCCGCCGGTGATGTCCTCCAGCCCTGCAATCATGTTCAGCAGAGTGGATTTACCGCACCCCGATGGCCCTACGAGCACAAGGAACTCACCCTCCTCAATCGAGATGTCCACATTGTGCAGCACTTCGATGGCACCGTAAGATTTGGTTGCCTTATCAATGTCGAGAAAGCCCATGACGTCTTATCCTTTAACTGAGCCCGCCATCAGGCCGCGCACGAAGTACCGTCCAGCCACGATGTAAACGAAGAGAGTGGGCATCGCCGCCAGGATCGCCCCGGCAAAATGCACGTTGTATTCTTTGACGCCCGTGCTCGATTGCACGAGGTTGTTGAGTGCCACGGTCATCGGCTGACTGCTCGCATCCGCGAAAGAGGCCCCAAACAGGAAGTCATTCCAGATGTTTGTGAACTGCCAGATCACGCTCACCACCGCGATAGGACCGGAGCTTGGCAACAGAATGCGCCAGAAGATCTGAAAGAAACCCGCCCCGTCAATCTGTGCCGCGCGGATCAACTCGGTTGGGAACACCGCGTAATAGTTGCGGAAATAGAGCGTGGTGAAACCAATACCGAACACGATGTGGACAAAGGACAGACCATAGGTTGATCCGGCGAGCCCCATCAGCCCCAGCATCCGTGCCATAGGGATCAGAACGATCTGAAACGGGATGAAGCAGGCAAAGAGCATCAGACCAAAGAGGATCGTATCGCCTTTAAAGCGCCATTTGGTGAGGACATAGCCATTCAGCGCGCCAAGCACGGTGGAAATTGCCACCGCAGGCACCACCATCTTGATCGAGTTCCAGAAGTAGGGCTTGAGGCCGGTTGGCTCCACACCAATCTGCGCGCTCGCCCAGGCCTGCTTCCACGGCTCAAGCGTGAAGGCATCAGGCAAGCTCATCATGCCGCCGCCGGTGATCTCATCAAGCGGCTTCACCGAATTCACCAGCATCACGTAAAGCGGCAGCAGGTAAAACAGGGCAAACAGGATCAGCACCACATAGATCAGCGTGCGCGTGAAACGTCCCGTGCGGATAGCTGTGTCTTGGGTCGCAACAGACATCACCGTTTCTCCCGCAGTTCAGAATAGAGATAGGGAATCATGATTGAGGCAATCGCCATCAACATGATGGTGGCAGATGCAGCACCAATCCCCATTTGGTTGCGCGTAAACGTGTAGGAGTACATGAAAGTCGCCGGCAGCTCGGTGGCTCGCCCCGGTCCACCACCTGTCAACGCGATCACCAGGTCAAAGGTTTTGATCGCGAGGTGGCTCAGGATCACGAAGGCCGACAGAAACGCGGGCCGCAGCTGCGGAATGATAATGCGCCGGTAGAGGTTCCAATTGCTGGCGCCGTCCATCTGCGCCGCCTTCAAAATCTCATTGTCGATCCCGCGCAATCCGGCCAAAAACATCGCCATCACAAACCCGGAGGTCTGCCAGACAGCGGCCAGAACCACGGTGTAGATTGCAAAGTCCCGGTTTTTGATCCAGTCAAACTTGAAGCTTTCCCAGCCCCAGGTGTGCATCACGTTTTCAAGCCCGATCCCCGGATCAAGAAACCACTTCCAGGCCGTCCCTGTCACGATAAAGCTCAGCGCCATCGGATAGAGGTAGAGGGGACGCAAAAGGCCCTCACCACGGATTTTCTGATCCAGAAAGATCGCAAGTCCCAAGCCAATGGCGGTGCAAAGCGTGATATAAAGCAGGGCAAATATGCCCATGTTTGTCAGCGAAATCTCCCAATGGCTCAGACGCCAAAGCTTGGAGTAGTTCTCCCAGCCAACCCAGCCATAAGACGGCAACAAACGACTGTCGGTGAAACTCAGATAAACGGAGAACAGGATAAACCCATAGACAAACACAAGGATCACCGCCAGCGAGGGCGAAAGCACCAGTTTGGGAATCCAATTCTGTAGACGGGTTTTGAAATCCGCCTCAGCAGTCTGCGCCATGACGCGACCTCCATTGGGAAAGTAGATAAGTCCGTTTTAGGTGGCGGGGCCAAAAGTGACAGCCCCGCCAGGGGAGGTAACCCTATGGATTACTTCGCGATATCCACCGCATCCACCAGCTCTCGCACGGCAGTTTCACTGTCGTATTCGCCGTTGAAATGCGCTGTCACCACGTCATAAACCGCGTTTTTGACAGAGGCCGGGGCCGCGTGGCCATGCGCCATGGAACCAAACAGATTGCCGCTGGAAGCTGCCGCAGCGAGATCCTTCATGCCCTGCTTGCCGCAGGCATCAAAGTCGGCGTCAGAGACATCGGTACGCGCTGGTACGGAGCCTTTCACCACGTTGAACGCGGACTGGAAGCTTGGCGACAGGATCGCGCTTGCGAGCGCGGCCTGCTCGGAGGAAACTTCGCCGCCTTGATCAAACATCATGAACTGGTCGGCGTTAAACGTTACTTGCTCCGCCGTGCCAGGGAAGCGGAAGCACAGGAAATCCTCGCCCGGTACTTTACCGGCGTTCAGGAATTCACCCTTTGCCCAGTCGCCCATCATCTGGAAGCCAGCTTCGCCGTTGATCACCATAGCTGTCGCAAGGTTCCAGTCACGGCCGGAGAAGTTGTCATCCACGTTGTCTCGGATGAATGCCATGCGATCAAAAGCTGTTTTCATGGCGTCGCTGCCAAGGGTCTCGCTGTCCAGATCGATGAAAGCGGCTTTGTAGCCATCCGGTCCAAGCGCGCCCATTGCTACGGCGTCAAACACGGTAGCGTCCTGCCAGGCCTGACCGCCATGAGCAATCGGTGTCACGCCAGCAGCTTTCAGAGCTTCAACGGCAGACACAAACTCATCCCATGAGGTTGGCTGCGCAATGCCATTGGCGTCCAGCACGGCTTTGTTGGCCCAGACCCAGTTTGTTGAGTGCACGTTCACCGGTGCAGAGACCCACTTGCCGTCCGCTTTGGCAAATGCCTTCAGCGCATCAGGGACAACCTCGTCCCAACCTTCTTTGGCAGCCACGTCATTGAGGTTCGCCAAAGCACCTTGGTTGGCCCAGTCAAGAATATCAAAGCCCAGCGCCTGTACGGCGGTTGGTGGGTTGCCCGCAGTAACCCGTGCGCGCAGAACTGTCATCGCCTGTTCACCACCACCGCCGGCGACCGGCATATCCTGCCAGCCCACGCTCTGGCCTTCCAGATCCTGCTTCAGCACGTTCAGCGCGGCGGCTTCACCACCGGATGTCCACCAGTGCAGCACCTCAACGTCTGCAGCCTGCACCATGCTGGTGCTGGCCAGAAGTGCGCCCACAACGGCGGCCTTAGTTTTTGTAAAAATTCGCATGTTATCCTCCCAATCTGCGAAGTTTCTTTCGTTATTCGTCGTTTGTGTCGGTCACCCAACGCGCCCGGGTATTCCCGATCCGCATCACAACCGATTTCACCTCCATAAATTCTTCAAAGCCATAGCGTCCGATCTCTCTCCCCTGACCGGATTGCTTGGCCCCTCCAAATGTGACCTCAGGAAATCCATCCATCCATGTGTTCGTCCAAACGGTGCCCGCTTCGGCACGACGGCTAAACGCCAGACAGGTGTGGACATTGGTGCTCCACACACCAGCAGACAGACCGTAATCCGTGCCATTGGCCAACGTGACCGCCTCCTCAAGCGTGTCAAATGTCATCACAGACAACACTGGACCAAAAATCTCGTCTTGTGCAGCCCCCATGTGAGCGCTCACATCAGTTAAAACAGTTGGTTGGTAAAACTGACCGTCCAATCCGTCCACAGACAGCGGTCCGCCTCCCAAAACAATTTTCGCACCGGCGGCCTGTGCTGCCTCAACATGCCGGTGAATCTGCGCGTTATGCGCTTCTGTCACAATTGCGCCGACTTGAGTGGCCTCATCCATCGGGTCTCCAAAGCGCACGTTGCGAGACTGCGCGACAACACGGGCAACGAATTCCTCAGCAATATCCTTGTGCACAATCACTCGGCTGGAGCCGTTACAGCACTGTCCGACGTTGAAGTAGGTGCCGAACACCACCGCGTCCACGGCTTCGTCCAGATCACAGTCCGGAAAAATGACCTGCGCGTTTTTCCCACCCAGTTCCAGCGCCACTTTCTTGAGTGTATCCGCGGCAACTTTGCTGATCAGCTTACCCACACGGGTGGACCCAGTGAAGCTGACCATGTCCACATCCTTATGTGCAGCCATCACGCTGCCTACCGGCTCGCCGTGCCCCAACACGATGTTGCACACACCCGCAGGCAAGCCCGCTTCAATCAGAAGCTCGCCCAACATAACCGTTGTGCTCGGCGTCATCTCCGAGGGTTTAACGACACAGGTACAGCCCGCCGCGAGCGCAAAAGGCAATTTCTGGCTCAGGATCCAGAAAGGGAAGTTCCAAGGTGTGATGATCGACACAACCCCAATCGGCTGCTTCAAAACCATCGCAACCATGTCTTCGCCAAGCGTATCGTGGCTGTCGCCGTGAACACTCCGCGCGAGACTTGCCGCGTAGCGCCACAAATCCGCCGCCCCGGTCACTTCGCCCCGCGCTTGCGCAATCGGCTTGCCGCTTTCCAGCACCTCAAGCTCAATCATGCGATCTGCATTGGCTTCGATCAGATCCGCCACTTTGAGCAAAACAGTGGCGCGCTCTTTGCCGGAAATGCGGCTCCAAACACCTGCGTCAAATGCCTTACGTGCCGCTTGGATCGCGGCTTCCGCTTCGGCTTCTCCGCCCATCGCGGAGCGGCTCACCACAACGCCATGGCTCGGCGAAACCCGTTCAAACGTCCCACCATCTGCGCTGATCTGCCAGATGCCATCAATCAGATGGCGCCCCTCAAAAGGATCCGCTGCGGGCACAAAGCCAACCGAAGGCCGTATCGCAAGCTCGTTCATTCTCTATTTCCCTGTAAACTGCGCAGCGCGTTTTTCCATAAACGCCGCCACGCCTTCGTCTCTGTCTTCACTCGCAGCAATGGCAGCGCTGCCCAGCGCCTCAATCATCGCACCGCTGTCCTCACCGCTTCCCGCCAAAATCATGGATTTTGTGATCTCAACCGCACGCGGCGACAGCGCCATCTGCTCTTCTGCCAATGCCTGCGCCGCTTGCAGCGGATCCTCGGAAATCTCCGCCAAAAACCCGGCCTGCTGAGCGCGTTCAGCACTGATCCGACGTCCAAACAACGCCAATTCCTTAACCAGCACTTCACCGATCAGCCGCACCAGCCTCTGGGTGCCCGACCAGCCAGGAACAATCCCAACACGCGCCTCAGGCAACGCCAACAGCGCTTTGGGAGCCGCGATCCGCAGATCACAGGCCGTTGCCAGCTCTAACCCGCCACCAAAGGCATGGCCGTTGATCGCCGCGATGGTCGGCTTGGATAATCTCGCAATACGATCAAACAGGCGATGCCCGTCACGCACCCAATGGCGCGCAAACTCGGCCGGGCTCAGGCTGCCCCAAGCCGCAATGTCCGCACCGCTGCAAAAGGCCTTTTGCCCCGTGCCCGTCAAAATCAGCACACGCACGGCGCTGTCCCGCTCAATCGCGTCAATATGGGTCTCAAGAGCCTCCAGCATGGGCACATCCAACGCGTTGTATTTCGCTTCATTCTGAAGCGTCAGCGTGGCGACCCCGCCTTTGACCTCAAGCGCGACCCCGCTCACAGCGACAGCCCCATAGGTGCTTGGCTCAACAGTTTTTTGTCCATGACAACAGCGTTCTCCGCCACGGTCACACGGCCCTCGGTTGGCCCCACAATATCCGCCTGTGCGTCGATACCGGGCATAATCTCCGTAGCAACAAGCCCCTGATCGGTCAGCCGGATCACACAGCGCTCGGTGATATAAAGCACCTCCTGACCCGTCTCTCGTGCGCGCGCACCGGAGAAGGTTACATGTTCGACCTGATCCACCATCTTGGTAAACTTGCCCGGCGTTGCCACCTTTAGCGCATCCTCAGACAAATCCATCTGCGCCCCGGCCTCGAACCAGCCCGAGAAGACGATCTTCTTCGCGCCCGCGGTGATATCAACAAAGCCACCGCAACCTGCTGTCAAATAAGGCTTCTTGCCCAGTTTGGAGACATTCACATTGCCTTCCACATCGACCTCAAGGAAAGAGAGGAAAGACATATCAAACCCGCCCCCTTGGAAGTAGATGAACTGCTGTGGACTTGGCACAAACGCATCCGCATTGGACGCACAGCCAAAGGCAAATCCGGTCAATGGCACGCCACCAACGGCACCCTGTTCAATCGCCCAGGTCACCGCCTCCGGGTGGCCTTCTTCAAGCAGAATGCGCGGCACCATGGCGCTGATGCCAAAGCCGAGATTGGCAGTCTGACCCTTGGCGAGCTCCATCGCCGCCCGGCGCGCGATCACTTTCTCAACGCCATAGTCTGCCAAAGCAAAGCTGTCCCACGGGCGCATGATCTGCCCGCTGATCGCTGGATCGTAAGGGGTCTCACAGGTCTGCTTTTGGTCTGCGTCAATCACCACCAAATCGACAAGATGTCCCGGCACCCGCACATCATGTGGCCGCAGGCTGCCGCGCGCGGTCATCCGCTGCACCTGCGCAATCACCAGCCCGCCATTGTTACGTGCCGCAATCGCCTGCTCGAGCCCACCAAGATAGGCCCCTTCGTGCTCATAGGTCAGATTGCCGCGCTCATCCGCAGTGGTCGCCCGCAAGATACAAACATCCGGTGCGATGTTTGGGAAATGCAGCCAGGTTTGCCCGCCAAAATCTTCTCGGCTCACAATCGGTGCTGCCGCGCCTCTGTCGTTCATCGCGCAGCCTTCGCGCACGGGATCGACAAAGGTCTGCAATCCAACCTGCGTGAGCACCCCAGGCCGTTTCGCCGCCGCTTCGCGATGCATGTCAAACAGGATGCCTGATGGCACATTGTAGGCCGCCACCCGATCTTCAACGATCATTTTCCAAATCGCAGGCATCTCAAGGCTTGAGGGACCAGACGGATAAGACCCTGCAATCACACGCGAAAGCAAACCGTCCTGCGCCAGATAATCCATTCCCTTGACGCCATACATATCACCGGCAGCAATCGGATGGATTGACGTGATGTTCTGCGGATGTCCCTCGGCTTCAAACCGCGCTCCGATGGCTTTCAAAACAAGATCCGGGCAGCCAAGCGACGAGCTCGAGGACACCGTAACAACAGCGCCATCTTTGACACGTGCGACTGCCTCGCTTGCTGAAACCAGTTTGCTCATGTCAGATCTCCGTAGTCCACATCCACTGCCTGACCCGTCTGCGCCGCGTCACGCACCGCCATGGCAACCGCCAGAGATTTCACGCCATCCGGCCCATCCGCTGCGGCGCGCCCGGTCCCGGCGACAGCGCTGTAGAAATCTTCAAGCCCCTGTTCATAAAGGTTGTGTCGGGACACCTCGACAGCTGTACGTCCCGCCGCAGTCACCAGCTCCACATCGCCAACCGGCTCCTGTGTCATCACGCCTTTTGCGAAAATCGACCCTTCGGTGCCATGCACCTCCAACCCGCTGCCCGCAAAAGGATGGGTGAAGCTTTCATGACTCATCACCATGGCACCACTTGGCATGGTCCAGACTGACATGGCGCTGTCCTCCACTCCCTCGCCCATGCCCGAGGCCGCCATCTGCGCCACGACACGCTGAGGGTCTTCACCCAGCAAGAACCGCGCCACATCCGCATCATGTACCGTAATGTCGGGGATCACACCGCCACCCGCAGTGGCATCATTGATCCGCCATCCCTGCAAATGCGGTGGCAAATGCACCGCATGGAAAATCCTTAGCGACAGCACTTTGCCAATCTTGCCCTCCGCAATCAGCGCTTGCATCGCGCGGTGTGTGCCGGAGCAACGCAGGTGGTGATTGGTTGCAAAGGTAACGCCTGCCGCCTCCGCGGCCTTCACCATATCCGCCGCATCCGCAACGCTCATCGCCAGAGGTTTTTCACAAAGCACATGTTTGCCCGCAGCAATGGCCGCCATGGCCTGAGGCAAGTGTTTCTCGTTGGTGGAAGAGATATAAACCGCATCGCAGCTCTCATCGGCCAGCGCTTCGGCAAGATCCGTTGTAGACTTAGGCACATTGTGGGCCGACGCCCAATCCGCACCATGCTGCGCTGAACCGCTCGCAACCCAAGCGACGTCACCGCCCTCTTGCGCGCGCACTGCTCCCAACATGTATTGGGACGCGATCGTGCTCGCCCCGACAAAAACCCAACGCATAAGAAACTTCGCCTCCCTGTCAGATCGCTCTCAACCGAATTGGAACGATCCAATTTCCGAGTCACACCATAATTGGAACGTTCTAAATTTGACAATCCCCTTTTTTGGGTTTTTTCTCATTCAGCAGCAAAGCCCGCAACAACCCCATTGCTTTCCACGCAGTTTGCGCGGCACTAAGTTTCTCAAGAACATGCCGACAGGACACGCACGTGGCTCAGATCAGCTTCAAACAGCTCCAGGCCTTCGTGGCCGTTGCCGACCTGCAAAGCTTCCGCCGCGCAGCGGACAAACTCAACACAACGCAGCCCAATATCTCCAGCCGCATCACCACGCTTGAGGCGCAAATCGGCCACCGCCTGATGGCCCGCGACGCAGGCTCCGTGCGCCTCTCGCCAATGGGGGAAAAACTGCTCATACAAGCGCGCGCAGTTTTGCAGGCAATGGATGGATTTTTGCTGACTGCAGAAGACGATAGCCTGTTTGACGGCACCCTGCGTATAGGTGTCACGGAAATGATCGTACATACGTGGCTGGGCGCTTTCTTCGCCGCGCTGAAGGCCCGCTTCCCCAACATCGACGTGGATCTCACCGTCGATCTCTCCCTCAATCTGTCTGATGCCCTGCTGGAGCGCCGCATTGATCTTGCTCTGCAGAATGGTCCCTTTCACCACGAGACCACAGGCAACACGGATCTTGGCCCTCTACCCATGATGTGGGTGGGATCGCCGAAGCTGGAGATGGGCACCAAAGTGCTCTCACTCCGCGACCTTGCGCAACATCCCGTCCTGACCCACGCCCGCGGCACCATTCCCTACCGTCAGATGCAGGAGCATTTTGCCGCTTTCCCCAATATCTCGGTCCGTCATGTGTCGTCATCCAACCTTGCGGCATGCCATCAGATGACACGCGACGGCCTTGGCGTGGCCTGCCTGCCCGAAGCGATGGTGCGCGATGATCTCGCCCAAGGCACGCTCGTGCCCTTGCGCTATCTCTGGGTGCCGGACGCCCTGCAATTCTTTGCCCGCTTTGATGCCGACACCTGCCCCAGTTTTGTAAGCGCCGCTGCAGAGCTCGCCCAGATTGAGGCTCAAACTCACGCGAGCACCATCAAAGAATAAATTTTCTTTATCCTTCACATTCAATCTAATAATTGGATTTCATGACCCGCCTGCCACTAGGCTGATCTTAGTAAGACAGCAATGAGGCGCATCATGCCCACACCAGCGGCCCGCTTGGGCGTAGATATTGGCGGCACATTCACCGACGTGGTGTTGGAGATCGGCGAAGATCGGTACTCCACAAAGGTGCTGACCACCTACGCCGCCCCGGAAAACGCCATCGTGGACGGGATGCACAAGGTCTGCGCCAAAGCAGGTGTCACCCCAGCGGTTATCACGCAGATCATCCATGGCACCACGCTGGCCACCAATGCTCTGATCGAACGGCGCGGCGCAAAGACAGCTTTGATCACAACCAAGGGCTTTCGTGACGTCATCGAAATGCGCACCGAAAGCCGCTTTGAGCAATATGATCTCAACCTTACGCTCCCCGAACCGCTGCTGTCGCGCAACCGCCGCTATGTGGTCAACGAGCGCATGGACGCCACCGGTGCCTCTCTAATCCCGCTGGATCGCGCTGAGATCGAACAGCTCGCCGATGAGCTTGCCGAAGCGGAATATGAAAGCATCGCGGTGGGCCTGCTGCATTCCTACGTGAACGATGCCCACGAGCGCCTGATTGCCGAAGTTCTGGCAGAAAAGCTGCCCGGCGTGATGGTCTCGCTCTCCTGCGAAGTGTCGCCACAGATGCGCGAATACGAGCGTTTCAACACCACCATCGCCAACGCCTACATCAAACCGCTGATGAAATCTTATCTCGGCCGTTTGAAATCCCGCTTGGCAGACGAAGGCGCGGCTTGCCCCGTCTTCCTGATGCACTCCGGCGGCGGCATCATGTCTCTGGAAAGCGCGGCGGACTTCCCCGTGCGTCTGGTGGAAAGCGGGCCGGCTGGCGGTGCCATCTTTGCCGCAGACATCGCCGCCAAACACAGGCTTTCCAAAGTCCTGAGTTTCGATATGGGCGGCACCACCGCCAAAATCTGCCTGATCAAGGACCATACCCCAAAAACCGCCCGCGTGTTTGAAGTGGCCCGTACCTACCGTTTCAAAAAGGGATCCGGCATGCCCATCTCGATCCCCGTGATCGACATGGTGGAAATCGGCGCGGGCGGCGGCTCGCTCGCCCATGTCGACGGCATGAACCAGATCCGCGTCGGCCCCGAAAGCGCGGGGTCAGAGCCCGGCCCGGCCTGTTATGGGCGTGGCGGTGAAAACCCTGCTGTGACCGATGCGGATCTGATCCTTGGCAAGCTTGATCCCAACAATTTCGCGGGCGGCTCAATCCCGCTACACCCCGACAATTCTGCAAAGGCTCTGGACACTGTCATCGGCAACATTCTGGACATGGACGCGATGGAGGCCGCTTTTGGGCTGGCCGAGGTTGTCGATGAAAATATGGCCAATGCCGCCCGTGTCCACGCGGTCGAAAACGGCGAAGACCTTAGCGAATACACCATGATTGCATTTGGTGGTGCCGCCCCGCTTCACGCGGCAAGGCTTTGCGAAAAGCTCGGCGTTGCCCGCTGCCTCGTCCCCCAAGGCGCCGGTGTTGGATCGGCCATCGGTTTCCTGCGCGCGCCATTTAGTTTTGAAGCCAACCGCTCTGTGTTCATGCGC
Organism: Shimia sp. R9_1; assembly: GCF_017743775.1. Lineage (NCBI taxonomy): Bacteria > Pseudomonadati > Pseudomonadota > Alphaproteobacteria > Rhodobacterales > Roseobacteraceae > Shimia > Shimia sp. R9_1. The sequence continues at coordinate 872,387 of NZ_JAGHRN010000001.1, forward strand.
CTCAACGCATTTGATCCGGCGCAGGTCAAAACCCTCTTTGCCGAAATGTCTGAAGAAGCCACAGGATTTGTGCGCTCCTGCGATGCAGATGCCGAAATCCTGCGCGACCACAAGATATACATGCGCTATGCGGGTCAGGGCTGGGAAATTCCAATCTCTCTAACCGCCGAACAGGCCGCGGCACCTGACGCCGCCACCTTCCTCCGCCATTTTGAAGCGGACTACGAAGCCCTCTTTGGTCGCGCGGTCGAGGGGATGGAGGTCGAAATCACGGTCTGGAGCGTCAACGCCTACACCGCGCAAACTGCCACAACACCGCTCAATGAACTTGGCGCACTGACCAAAGTTGACGCAACCACAACACGCCCGCTCTTTGATCCGGCACGCGCCGCAACGGTAGAGGCCGCCGCGCTTGCGCGTGCTGATCTGCCTGCAGGCCACATGGCACACGGCCCCGCCCTGATCACAGAGGACGAAACCACCGTTGTTGTCCCAAGCAGCCGCGATGTCTGCACCCACAGCGACGGCACGTTGGATGTCCACCTGAAGGAGACCGCCCAATGAACCGTCCAGAAACCGGGCACAGCAAAGTCGCCAATCAGGTCATGTGGAACCGCTTGATCTCCGTCGTCGAAGAACAGGCACAAGCGCTGGTGCGCACAGCCTTTTCCACATCGGTGCGTGAGGCGGGCGACCTATCCGCCGGTGTCTACAACGCCGCCGGAGATATGCTCGCTCAGGCCGTCACCGGCACCCCGGGTCATGTGAACGCAATGGCAGATGCTGTGGGGCACTTTATCCGCCGCATCGGGCGCGACAACATGCGCGAAAGCGATGTTTACCTCACCAATGATCCCTGGGAGGGCACCGGCCACAAACACGACATCACGGTAGTCACCCCTTCGTTTTATGCAGGCCAGCTCATCGGCTTCTTTGCCTGCACGGCCCATGTCACCGATATTGGCGGTCGTGGCTTTGGCGCAGATGCCAATGATGTCCACGAAGAAGGTCTCTATATCCCGATCATGAAATTCGCCAATCGCGGCGAAGTCGATCAGACCTTGATCGCGCTCATTCGCGGCAATGTGCGCGAACCGGATCAGCTGGTCGGCGACATCTACGCTTTGGCCAATTGCAACGATATCGGCCACCGTCGCTTGATCGACATGGTGCAGGAGTTTGATCTGCCAGATCTGACCGGCATCTCGGATTTCATCCTGACCAATTCGCGCAAAGCCACACTAGAGCGCATCAATGCCCTCGCCCCCGGCACCGCCTCCGGACATCTGCGCATCGACGGCTACGACAAACCGATTGATCTGCACGTCACGCTGACCATCGAGAAAGACCGCATTGTCAGCGATTGGGGCGGCACGTCCGGCCTCGACAAAAAAGGCATCAACGTCCCTCTGGTCTACACCAAGGCCTACGCCTGCTACGCACTCAAATGCGCCATCGCGCCGGAAATCCCGAACAATGCCGCGTCTTTGGCTCCATTTGAAATCAGCGCGCCGGAAAACAGCATTGTGAATGCCAAGTTCCCGGCCCCCGTGGCCCTGCGCCATGTGATTGGCCATATGGTGCCTGACACGGTTTACAACGCGCTCGACAAACTCCTGCCCGGTGTGGTTCCCGCCGAGGGCGCCGGGTGCCTGTGCAATTTCCAACTGTCCCTCCGGCCCCGAATGGACGCCCCTGCCCCGCCAGACGCCACACGCGCCGAAGTGCTCACTTTCAATTCCGGCGGCTCCGGTGCACGCCCGGCTCTGGATGGCATGAGCGCCACGGCCTTCCCATCCGGTGTAATGACCATGCCCGTGGAGGCCACCGAACAGGTCGGCCCGGTGATCATCTGGCGCAAAGAGCTGCGCCCGGACAGCGGCGGTGCCGGTCAGTATCGCGGCGGTCTCGGGCAATATATGGACGTTGGTGCCCGCGAAGGACACGAATTTGATATTTCTCTGATGCTGGATCGTGTGGACCACCCGGCGCTTGGACGCCGCGACGGTCTTGCAGGAGGTGCAACCACCATCCAACGCAATGACGGAACCCCGATCCCGGGAAAAGGCAAGCATTTCATCTCACACGGTGAAGTTGTACAAATGGCCTTCCCCGGCGGCGCAGGCTACGGTAACCCTCAGGCGCGCGATGCCGACATGGTGAAACGCGATCTGGCCCTTGGCTACATCACACCAGAGCACGCCGCACAGCACTACAACCTTTCGGCAGATGACATCGCCGAGGCCCTAGCGCGGGCAAAACTGGGGGACACTCTGTAAATGGCAGCAAGCACTTGGGCGACCAAACCGACCAAAAACTCATATGATGTGGTGATCATCGGGGGCGCCATCATGGGGTCTTCAACCGCATGGTTCCTCTCTGACAATCCGGATTTCACCGGCTCGGTGCTCGTGGTTGAAAAGGACCCAAGCTACGAGTTCAGCTCTACGGCCCACACCAATTCCTGCATGCGTCAGCAGTTCTCCAATCAGCTGAACGTCGAGATTTCACAATTCGCGGCTGATTTTGTAAAGAACCTGCGCAGCTACATGGGCGGGGATGATCGCGTTCCTGCACTCGACATTCAGAGCTACGGCTATCTCTATCTCGCCGACAATGACGCCTTTGCCCAAACACTGCGCGAAAACCAGAAAATCCAACGCGCCGCAGGTGCTGAAACCGAGCTGCTCACAGCCGAAGAGATTGCCGCACGCTACCCGTTTTACAACGTCGAAGACATCAAACTCGGCTCCATCAACACCAAAGACGAAGGCTATTGGGATGGCGGCGTGGTGTTTGACTGGTTCCGCCGCTCCGCGCGGGAACGCGGCGTGGAATATGTGCAGGGCGAAGTTGTCGCCATGGCACGCGAAGCAGGCAAGATCACATCCGTGACGCTGGCCTCCGGCGATGTGATCTCATGTGGTCAAGTGGTCAATGCCTCAGGGCCGCGCGCCGCGCGCACCGCTGAAATGGCAGGCATCGCGCTCCCGGTTGAGCCACGTAAGCGCTTCACCTGGATTTTCTCCGCAGAGCAGCCTCTGCCGATGGAACTGCCGCTCACAATTGATCCAAGCGGGGTTCACTTCCGCCAGGATGGTCCGGAGACCTACCTCGCAGGCTGCGCTGCCGACCCTGACCCAGCCGTTGCCTATGATGACTTCCACATGGATCACAACCGCTGGCAGGATCATGTCTGGCCGATCATTGCCACCCGCATCCCTCAGTTTGAGGCCATCAAAGTGGTCACCGAGTGGGCCGGGCACTACGCCTTTAACACGCTGGATCAAAACGCCATTCTCGGCCCCCATCCAGAGATCGGCAACTTCCTGTTCCAAAACGGTTTCTCCGGCCACGGGCTACAGCAAAGCCCCGCAATGGGCCGCGCCATGGCGGAATGGCTCACCTACGGCGAATACCGCGCTCTGGACATGTCGCCTTTTGCATTTGAACGTGTGCTCACCAACACACCAATCGTCGAAAAGGCCGTGATCTGATGGTAGCGCCCAATCCCTTCCTCGCCGAAATTCGCGCAGGCAATGCGCAAATCGGCATCTGGCTTAGCATGGCCAACGCACAGGCCACAGAAATCGTGGCGCATTCCGGCTATGACTGGGCGCTCATCGATATGGAGCATTCTCCCAATGAGCTTTCCACCGTGATGGATCAGCTGCGGGTGCTGGAAGGATTTGCGACCACAGCACTTGTCCGCCCGGATTGGAACGACCCCGTGAAGGTCAAGCGCCTGCTTGATATGGGCGCGCCCGGTTTGCTTTTTCCCATGGTCAACACCGTTGAGGAGGCAGAGGCTGCTGTTGCGGCCACGCGCTATCCGCCGCGCGGCGTGCGCGGTGTGGGCGGTACAACCCGTGCCACCGCCTACGGCCGGGATAAGAGCTATTTTTCTGAGGTTGAAAACCAAACTGCGGTGCTTGTGCAGGCCGAAACCCTTGAAGCGCTGAAAAACATTGAAGCTATTGCCGCCGTTGACGGTGTGGACGGGATCTTCTTTGGCCCGGCTGACATCGCCGCAGATATGGGTCATCTCGGCCAGCCGATGCATGATCAGGTTTGGGCAAAAATCCTGCCCGCCGCCATGCGCCTGATTGGCAAGAAGATCCCGGTTGGCACTGTGATCTCTGATCTGGCCTTTGCCCGCCGCCTGCTTGGCGCAGGCTTCACCTTTGTCGCGTGCGGATCTGACACGGGCCTTCTTGCCCAGGCCGCAGACCAGCGGCTCGCCGACCTCAAAGCTCCAAACACAGGATCCTGACCATGAAAAAGCTCGTCCTCACCGGTGCCGCTGGCCGCCTAGGCTCCTATCTGCGCGAACCGCTCAGCAAAATGGCGGACGAGCTTGTCTCCACTGACATCGCAGAAGACATCGGGACCCTGTATCCCGGCGAGAGCTACATGCAAGCCGATCTTGCCTCTCTGGAGCAAATCAGCGCAGTTTTGGAAGGCGCTGATATGGTTATCCATTTTGGCGCAATCGTGGATGAAGCCCCTTTTGATGAGATCCTCGGCCCCAATATCATCGGTGCTTACAACGTCTGGGAAGCCGCCCATCGGCACGGTGTGCGCCGCGTGGTTTACGCCAGCTCCGTGCATGCGGTTGGCATGTACCCATCCGCCGATTGCATTGGCATTGACGCCCCCCACCGCCCCGACAGCTTCTACGGTCTCGCCAAGTGCTTCGCCGAAGACCTCGGCCGCCTTTATTGGGAGAAACGCGGGCTGGAAAGTGTACATATGCGCATCTTCTCCTGCGCCAAAGTGGTCAGCACCCGCTCCCTCGCGACTTGGCTCAGCTATGACGACCTGATCAGGCTTGTGACCCGCGCAATTGACACGCCCACAACGGGCTTCTCCATCGTTTACGGCATCTCCGACAACGACCGTATGCCCGTCAACAATGCCGGCGCGTCCCACCTCGGGTATCGGCCACAGGACAATGCCGAACAATTTGCCCCCGAAATCCTCGCTGCCGCGCCACCTGCGGACCCAAGCGATCCGGCTCAGATGTGCATCGGCGGCCCGTTCACCACCATTGAGCTTGGGGAAAGTGGGCTGGCGAAAATGACCATCGTGGATGACCGCAAAAAACTCTAACCACAACGAAGGGCGCATCACGCGCCCTTTTGCATTCCCAATCCGCGCTGATGTTTAAAGAGCTCTAAGCGGCTCTTATGCTTGCAAAAATCTCCACAGGCATTTCTTCATGTGACATGCGGGTCTCAAACCCTTTCACCATGTCTGCCACCTGTGATGTGTCGCGCCGCATATTGTCTACCACGGCGACCACCTCTTCCACCAGCGCAGCGTTCTGTTGTGTGGCCTCATCAAGAAGCCCCAGCCCCTGCGCGATCTCCGAAAGCCCGTCTGACTGAGCACTGGTCGATTGCGCGACTTCAGAGCTTAGCGCTGAGACGTTTTCCACGTCCTCCACGATTTCCTCAAGCACATGCCCCGCTCTGTCCACCAGCGTCACACCGGTCTCTACCAGCTCTGACGATGTCTTGATCAACTCGCTGATCTCTTTCGCCGCATCGCCTGCCTTCTGCGCAAGCCCGCGCACTTCAGAGGCCACAACCGCAAAGCCGCGCCCCGCGTCTCCCGCACGCGCAGCTTCAACACCGGCGTTCAAGGCCAAGAGGTTCGTCTGAAAGGCGATGTCATCAATCACGCCCGTGATTTGGGAAATCTGCGCCGAGCTCTGGGCGATTTCCTGCATCTTGCCGACCGTCTCCCCCATCACTTCCTGACCGGTCTTGGCCTGCGCATGGGTCTGACGCATCATCACATCAGTCTTTTGCGTCGCCTCAGAAGACGATTGCAGCCGCGTACTGATTTCCGAGATGGACGACGCGGTACGCTCAAGCGTCGCAGCCTGCGTTTCCGTGCGCCGTGCCAGATCGCCCGCGCTGGAATTCATTTCTGACGCGGTCAGGTTCAGGTCATCTGTCGCGTATTTGATGGTCTTCATCACCGACCGCAGCCCGCGCTGCAGCTCATTAAACGCCACCCGAAGCCCGTCAAAGGCTTCCGGGAAATCACTCTCGTCCGGAGCTGGAATGTCTTCTGACAAATCCTTACGCGCCACCCGCTGCATCCCCGCCTCGAGATAGGCAAAGGCCTGCGTCTGCTGGTTTTTCTTCGCAGCGGTATAAGCCACTGCTGCCGCCGCCTGATCCAACTGCATGATTTGCGACAAGAGGGCTGCCCGCTTGGCGAGACGCTTTTTACCGCCCCCAAAAATCATCAGGCCCGCCTTTTGGATCAAAACCCTTTGCAAATAGGACGATGCCCGCGCATGCGCCGTCAAGTAGGCGTCAAGGCGCAGCGCCATTTGCTCAAAATGCAGGGTGCACAGTCGCTCTACAGACGTTGCAAAGGAGGCCTCGGCATCTTTGCTCAACAAGCGCTGCCAATGGTCTTTCATGGCCGCTTTGGCCGCCGCAACCACGGTCAATTCCGCATCGGTCTCGCGATAGAAAATCTCAAGCGCTGCATCCCACTCAGGCGCCAACTTGGCACCAATGCTTTCCAGCAGAGCCAGATCATCCTTATCCAAACGCATATTTGTTGTGAATTCTTCCAACGCGTTGGCCATATCGGCGAGCCCCTTCTTCCCGGACGCTTTTTCTCTTCTCCCTCAGTAGAAGAGAGTTGGTTAACAGAAACCTTAACCAAACCGAAAAGAGGGGGAGCTGGGCAAAAAATCGCAAATGCAATAAAGGCGCTGCAATAAAAAACACCGCCTGCAAAGGCTGCAAGCGGTGTTCTGAAATCTCAGTCTTCGCAGACCGGTGTCTCTTAAGCGGCGGTCTCGATGCGCGCGCCTGCAAACTGGGCCACCATGGCGTGCGCGGTGGCTTCATCCACGAGGCACAACGCTGTGGACAGGCCGTCAGCAACGGCTGCGGATGGCGCAGACACAGATGCCAGCTCAAGCGCACCTTCCCGACCGTCGGGGCGGAAGATATGTGCGTCGCTGCCGGAGAGAACGGTCGCCATCGGTGCAGAGGTCGCCAGCGCGCGGTCGGTCAGCTTGACACGTGCAACAACGTCGCCTGCCGGAGTGCTCACGCCTGCGGTCCACTTGGCGCCATCTGCGCGGTGACCCAGCGCTGCAACTTCGCCCATATCCAGCAGAACGTCTTTCAGGCCAGCTTCACGCAGGATCGCGGCGACACGGTCGGTCACATAGCCCTGCGCCACACCGTTCAGTGTAAGCGCCATGCCGTCTGCACCAAAACGCACTTCATTGGCGTCAAAGGCAACCTTGTCCCAGCCAACACGTGCCTTGGCATCGGTCACATCGCCCTGACCACCTTTCGCCAGCCAAAGCGGCTGAACGGTTGGGTCAAACGCGCCACCGCTGGCTTTGTTCAGCGCATCGCTCAGCTCAAGAACGTTCAGCAGATCAGCGGAAGGCGCGGAAAGCACACCGTCACGGTTCAGCTGGCTCAGCTCGCTGTCACGGTACAGAGAGAAGATGCCTTCAAGACGATCAAGCTCTGCGGTGACAGCTGCCACGATCGGCGCGGCTTGCGCTTCGGTCAGGCCGACCAGAGACATCTGAGCAGGCGCGCCCAGCGCCACACCCTGCCATTTGGCGGTTTCGGTAACGGTAGCAGCGTGGCTCAGGCCAGCAGGCACAGCAGCACTGGCTGCGGCGATGGTCAGAAAACGGCGGCGATGCATCCGGGTCATGAAAAGGTCTCCAGAATCGGGTCAAAATCGAGGTGCGCCATGCGCGGTTGGCGGGGGCATATCATCCAATTCCCGGACTGCCCACCCCACCAACCCGCAAAATTCGCGGGAAAACGGCCTTCTTGGCCGCTTTCGTCGGATAATGTAGAATATTAAAGCAAAGGTATAGATGCTGAATGAAAACAAGCAGACGACTGCACGCTCTACAATAAGAGGCTACTCTGCCTAGTCAGGCATGCAATGCACTGTGTCTGCTGCTCAGTATGGGAAGAACATGCCCAACCAAAGCACCTTTGAAGACATGGAGTTTAAGGGTTGGACAGACCCCAAAATCGCACGCGGCTACGCCGACGGCTTCGGCACAGCCACCCGATTGACTGCGCGCCATCTTGCGGCTGCGGTAGCTGCTGGACCTGACACACATATTCTCGATCTTTGCACCGGTCACGGCATTGTCGCCGCTGAACTCCTCGCAGCCAGAGCATCCGTCGTGGCGTTGGATTTTTCTGAAGCGATGCTTGCACTCGCCAAAGAAACTGCGCCCGGCGCAACCTTTGTCCAAGGCAACGCAATGGAGATGGCCTTCGCCGATCACTCCTTTGACGCGGTCACTGTCGGTTTCGGCGTTCCCCATTTCCCCGACCCGGCGCGCGGCTTTGCAGAGATCGCGCGCGTTCTCAGACCCGGAGGTCGCCTCGCGTTCTCGATCTGGCGCGGCCAAGGTTCTGCAGGTGCTTTCGGGTGGTTATTTGAAGCTTATGGCCGATTGGCCGACGCTTCCATCAAACTGCCAGACGGCCCAGACGCCCACCAATTCACCGATCAAGGCCTGGTTAGAGAAACGCTGGAAACGGCAGGTTTTGAAGACATCACATCACAAGATGTCCCTTCAGAGCTGTTGGTACAATCGCCCACAGATCTGTTTGACGTTTTCGACAAAGGGGCCGTGCGCGCCGCGGTGCTCTTGAGCGAACAATCCGAAGACACCCGCAACGCCATTCGAGCCACACTTGCAGAACGCGTCCAGATGCTGGGCCGGCACGAGGCCGATGGATACCATGTCCAAGCCCTCTGTGTGATGGTCTCAGCCACGCGCTGTTGACACCAACGATGGCCCGATGCGCTCTAATTGGTTAACGCGAAAATCCACCGCCGCGATAACGTCGCAATACCGACGCGATACAGACCCTCCATTTTGGCAAGTGTTAACGCTAATCACCCACCCGCTGACCGGCGGCATCAAAGAAATGACAAGCCGCTTCTGGGAAGCTCAGCCCCACCTGATCTCCGACACCATGAGGCACATTCCCACCCGTCACGCGCACCACGATCTTCTCTTCCTGACCAACGTCCAGAATAAGGAACGTGTCCGCGCCGAGGTATTCCACCACCTCAATGGTGCCGTCACACTGACCAGCACCCGACGCACAAACCTCAATATGTTCTGGCCGAACGCCGACCTTGGCCGCCGCATTGGCTTTGCCAAAGGGTCCGCTGCCACCGATCGCCAGCTGATACTGTGCATCCCCTGCGGCGGCGCGGCAGTCCAGAATGTTCATTTTCGGGCTACCGATGAACTGCGCCACGAACAAATTCCCAGGCTTTTCATAGAGTTCGCGCGGAGTGCCCACCTGCGCGATATGTCCATACTCCAGCACCACAATGCGATCCGCCAGCGTCATCGCTTCGACCTGATCGTGGGTCACATAGATCATCGTGCGCTTCAGGCTCTGGTGCAGCTTGGCGATCTCATAGCGCATCTCGACCCGCAGAGCGGCGTCAAGGTTTGACAATGGCTCATCAAACAGAAAGGCCGTCGGATCCCGGACAATCGACCGTCCAATCGCAACCCGCTGCCGCTGCCCACCAGAGAGATCTTTCGGGCGCCGCTCCAGATAATCTGTCAGCTTCAGGATCTCTGCCGCCTGCCCAACCTGACGCGCAATCTCATCCTTGCTAACCCCTGCAACTTTCAGGGAAAACCCCATATTCTCGGCAACAGTCAGATGCGGATAAAGCGCATAAGACTGAAACACCATGGTCAGACCACGCTTGCTTGGCGGATGATCTGTGACATCATTTCCGTCAATCTCCAGCGCGCCGCGACTGATGTCTTCAAGGCCACCAATCATGCGCAGCAAAGTCGACTTGCCACAACCCGACGGACCAACGAAAACCACGAACTCACCGTCCTGAATGTCCAGATCGATCCCTTTGATGACCTGAATGTCACCAAACCACTTTTCTACAGCTTTTAGATGGATACTCCCCATCAGTCTCTCCCCGCCCATGCAAGCCATACCGCTGCGGTCCAGGTGAAGGACCCACCGCCCGCAGCATCGCCGCTAAATGGATCAAAATATTCAGCAAATCCGTGTTCCGCGATCAAATCGGCGGTCTTCTTTGCCAAGGCCTGCGCTTCTTTTTCGTGCCCCATGTCTTTCAGGCCAAGGCCAATCAGCATGTTCACAATGGCCCAGGTTGGGCCACGCCAATACCGACGCGCATCAAAGGTCTCCGCATCGGGATCATTGCTTGGCACCGGATACGGCACCCGCTCCAGAACATCACGCAATCGCGCCAACATCGCCGGGTTCTCGACACCTGCAAACCAGCAGAGATACGAGGCATTTGATACACACCCTGCCCATTCACCGCTGTGCACATCTCGGCTGTCAAACCCGCCAAGATCCTTGTTCCACAACGTTGAGACACCAGCCTCCAGCCGCTTGATATCTGCCGCGATCTGCGACACGTCTTTGCCCAGCGCTTCGCCAACTGCGTGAAGGTCACGTGCCGCACGCAGAGTGGTAAATGTCATGGTCGGATCCGCCACGCGAAACGGGCTTTCCGCCATCATCGCCGCCTGATCCCACTTCAGCCGCCGACCAAGCTGCACCAGTTTGATGTAACGGTCATAGTCAAATTTGGTCGGGCGATCTTCGCTGTTCACATGGGCGGTGTCACGCCGGGTGTATTCCCCCACATCAGACGCATCCATGCGCGCCATGGTCTTGTCCCAGTCAGGCGCATTGTCACGACCGGTTTCCCAAGGATGCGTGGTGCAAACAGCGCCCATATGCAGACGCCAACGCATGATCCAATTGTGCCAGGCCAGCATCTTTGGATAGAGCACAGCCATACGTGCCTGCCCCATCTCCCGGTCCTGCTCCCAGACAAACCGTGCCATTGTGGCCGCGATTGGTGGCTGAATGATGCCAGACGAAGGGATCGGCCCCTCACAGGCCCAGACATCCGGGCCTGGGAAATAGCCGGGATCATTCTTGTGAAACAGGATGTGCGGCACCATGCCATCGGCCCATTGACCTTGAAACAGGGTCTCGAGTTCGACCCAGGCACGCTCGACGTCAAACTGTGCAAATCCAAACGCAGCCACGGCGCTGTCCCAATTCCACTGGTAGGGGTAAAGCCCCGCCGTAGGCACGGTGTAGCCGCCCCGGTCGTTATCGATCAGGATCTGCTGGGCCTGATCTGTGAGTGTGTTTTCGGAAGTCATTGTCTTATCCTTTGACTGACCCGGCTGTCAGGCCTTTGGTCATGAAGCGTTCAAGTCCCAGGAACAGCACCATGATCGGCAAGGTCGCGATCACTGCGCCCGCCATCAGATGTTGTCTGGGAATTTCAGAAGAGTTGAGCATCGCCACACCGCGTGTGAGCGTGAATTTGGACGGATCATCCAGCAGCATGAAAGCGAGCAGGAACTCGTTCCACGCAATCATGAATACATAGAGCGATACAGAGGCCAGAGCAGGCAGACTGAGCGGCAGCGTGATTTTCCAGATCACCGCGAGACGCGACAGCCCATCCATAAGACCGGCTTCTTCGACTTCGGTTGGCAGCCCCCGGAAATACCCCTGTAGCATGTAAAGCGCGACTGGGATCGTGGTGACCGGATAAATCATCACAATGCCAAGGATCGAATTGCGAAGCCCTGTCATCGAAAAGGCGATGTAAATCGGCAGCGCCAAAACAATCATCGGTACCATGTAAATCAGCAGGATCGAGCGCGAGAATGCCTTCTGCCCTTTGAACCGGAACCGCGCCACAGCATAGGCCCCAGGCACGCTGAACGCCAAGGTGATGAAAACTGTCAGCACCGACACGTAGAAAGACGTCCAGAGATAAGTCCCAAAGTTGAAGTCCCGGAACAGCTCCACATAGCTGCGAAACAGCTCTGTGCCTTTGCTGATTTCAATCGAGAAATCGAGCGGGTTTTGCAGCAAGGCCTGTTGTGACTTCAGGCTGGTCATCACCATCACGTAGAATGGGATCAGCACGATCGCGGTGAAAAAGATATAGCCAAAGCCAGTGAGGAAACGGATCACCGCCGCCTCATACTCATGCCGTGTCAGCGCGCCAAACGGCGTGTCCTGCAAGATCGCGGCCATGGCGAAATGCATACCTGCCGCAAGAGCAACCATCGCCACGATGATGGCTGAAAAGGAAACACCCTCACCAGTCACAACCGGCCCAGCGGGCGACGCCATGGCAATCGCCATAAGTGCGCTGATCGCAAGCCGCGCGGGTGCATGCTGCCCCGGAAAGCGCACATAAATCAGTCCGGCTGCGGCGCCCCACACCAAACAGAGCAACAGCTGCGGACGAAAGGCCGCCCCGGTGGCAAATGACATCGCCACCGCAACCGTTGTCGCCATAACGATAAGCCAAAGTGCCCCCAGCACGGGGCCAGTGATAAACCCTTTGCGCATTTAGAGGCCCTCCTCGCGGCTGATGAATTTAAAAAAGAAGAAGGAGAAACACAGCAGACACAGCAGGATCACCACCGCTACCGCCGCCCCCGCGCCGATGTTGGAAATCGCAAAGGCCTGTTCATAAACGTTCACCGTCAAGGTCCGCGTGCCCGCGTTACCTCCGGTCAGCAGGAAGATGTCGTCAAACTTGTTGAAGGTCCAAATGAAGCGCAGCAGGAACAGCACCGACAGAATGCCCAACAGCTGTGGCAAGCTCAGCAACCAGAACTTCTGGAACGGAGACGCGCCATCCATATCCGCCGCCTCAAACATCGAGGAATCGATGCTCTGCATCCGTGCAAGAATGAACAGGAATGACAGTGGGAAGTAACGCCAGATCTCAAACACCGTCACCATGATCAGCGCAAGCGGGCGTTCCCCAAAGAAGTTGATCGCACTTTCCGTAACGCCCATCTGAATGAGCAGCGCATTTGCCGACCCAGAGAATGGGTCAAACAACGTCACCCAAGTAAAGGCGACTGCAATCACTGGAGCCACATAAGGGAATAGGTAAAGTCCTCGAATGATGCCCTGTCCGGTAAAGCTCTTGTTCAGCAGAAGCGCTGCAAACAGCCCCATCACCAATGCGCCAACCGTGCCAAAAACGGTGTAGAACATGGTCACGCCAAAAACTGTCCAGAACTCGCCGCCATCGAACAGCCGCTGATAGTTCTCCATCGACAGCTGCGGTGTTGTCAGGACACTTTTGCCTGCGCCGGTCATGTCCGGCTCACCGTCTTCCACCGCCGCTTCCAAAGAGTCTTCGTCCAGATCGGAGGAGATAGACAAACGGAGCCGTTCCCGCTCGCCCCCTTCCATGTCACCAAAGTCGCAGAACAGATCCCGACCAGTTAGCGCACAGGCTTCAGGCAGATCCCCAACAAGGGCAACTCCTTCTGGCAGCCGATCGGACAGGGTTACCCCTTTGAGTGTCTCTGCTTGCGACGAGTTCCGCACACGGTACTCAATCCGCAAGTCATCGCCACTGCCGCGCAGGCTCTCACGCACAATCGGCGCAGGCGGGCGCAGGTCAGACAGCGCAAACGGTTTGAAACTGATCCAAATGACAGCCAGCAGGGGCAGCACGACAACCAAAGCAACACTGATCAGCGTCGGAGCCAATAAGCCCCAAGCCAGCCGTGCCTCGCGTTTGGCCAATGCGCCCGTGCCTGTCGGCGGGAGAGCCGTAGACATGGAGAACCTCAAGAGAAAAGAGCGCGAGCGGCCCGCCTGCAAATCGGCAGGCCGCTGCAATTATGTCTTTGGTTATTGAACCTTGGACAGGGCGTCGTTCATGGCGGCAACCGCAGCGGAGGCATCGATTTCATCATCGATGTACTGACGCACGATGCGGTTGATCGCTTGGCTGTTGATGATCTTTGATGCGAGAGACAGCTGGCCTTCCGCCACACCCCAACGCTGCGCCACATCAAGGCCGCCAACGATCTCGTCGATCATTGCCTGATCGTAAAGCTCACCAAGCGGCGCTTTGCGATCCACACCAACCGGCAGTTTGGACCATGCATCCGCAAAGGCAGTTGGGTTGTCCGCCGTACCGCGGCGCACCGGGAACTTGCCTTCAGGCGCAATCGACAGCGTTTGGGTGTAGCCGTCATCCATTGCGAACTTCACAAAATCCATCGCCGCATCGGTGTCTGCGTCAGAGGTAATGCCGAAATAACGCACGTCGCCCCAGGCAGCCCCATCAGGATTGGAAGGCCCGGAGAAGTTGGTCACAATACCGGTCATACCCGCCAGCTTGTTGGAGGTTGGATCGTCGGTGATGGTGGGCGGAGCGCTATCGCGCAGACCTGCAAGCTCATCCAGAATGAACGGGGACCAGATGATCATCGCAGCTTTGCCCGCAAAGTAGAGCTCGCGGGATTGCTTCCAGTAAAGCTCACCCGGAGGCGAGGCTTTGGAGATTGCTTTGTAGAAATCCAGAACCTCGGTAGTCTTGGCTTCATCCAGCGGCTGGAACCCATCTGCACCAACCGGGCTGACACCATTTGCAAGGAACACATGTTCCAACACCTGGCTCATGAAGTTTTCATCCACTTTGGTGGCGGCGACAAAGCCATACATTTCTGGCGGGTTGTGCAGCTTCTCAAGTGCTGCCAGCACATTGGCGTAGCTGCTAGGCGCTTCGAGGCCCGCCGCATCAAACAGGTCTTTGCGGTAGACCACCATCTGCGTCCAGCCATCAACGGGCACAGAGGCCACTTCTCCATTGAAATCGGCCATCGCCACCGCGCCAGGTGCAAAGGTGCTCACACCCAGATCCTCGACGACCTCAGAGGCCGCCTCTGTGTCCAGAATGCCCGCCTCAGCCCAAGGCAGCGCATATTGCAGGGTGTGATAGATCACATCCGGCAGGTCGCCCGCGGCAAAGGCTGCTGTGGCACGCGTACCCAGATCACTTTCCGTGACAGGGATCACCTCAACGGTTGTGCCGGTTGCGGATTTGAACTGCTCTGCCATTTCCTGCTGTTTGGCAAGCCGCTCGGGCTGCTCTTCGGTGGTCCAGAAGCGGATCGTGTCGGCTTGTACCGACATCGCCGTCAAGGCCAGGGCAAGCGAGGTGCTTACCATCAGTTTCGAAGTAAAGTAACGTGACATGATTGTCCTCCCGTGTTGTCGTTATTGCGTATTTTTAATCTTTTCAGCGAGTTGATCCGGGCGCAGTGCCGGTGGCCCATCTGACTGCCGCTCCACCAGAATGGCGTCAGATACCTCTCGTAGTGTCTCCGGAGCTTCCCCCCGGATCTGGCGGATCAGCAATTCCGCAAGCCGCGCGCCAGCTTTTCGCGTATCAACGTGATAGGTGGTCAAGCCAGGGCGCACATAATCCGCTTCAGGTACCCCATCATAGCCGATGACCGAAACATCCCGCCCGACCTGAAGACCCAAATCGCTGAGCGCATCATAACCGCCAAGCGCCGCCATATCAGTGGCAAACACCACGCCTGTTGGAGGGCGCTCAAGCCGCATCAACGCATGGACTTCTTCAGCCCCTTCTTCGCGTGTCCGCGCCCCTTCCCGCAGAAGCGCGGCGTCATACGTCAGCCCTGCAGCCGCGAGCCCGGCCTTGAACCCTTCTCGGCGCAGTTGGGTAAAGTTAAAGTTTGCAGTGCTGCCGACATAGCCGATGCGCTCGTGGCCCAGCCCGGCAAGCCGCGTCACCGCGCTGCACATTGCCGCCTCTCCGAGAATATCATACCAAGAGCTTTTTTGCTGCGCAGTTGGCACGCCGTGTTCGGTGCGCCCGAATAAAACGTGCGGCACGCCCCGCGCCTGCAACAGCGAAATCCGCGCGTCCCTCACTTCGGTACGGGGCAGAATAAATCCGTCCGCTTTACGCTCATCAACCAGCCGCCCAAGCACGTTTTGCATATCTGCGTCAGAGGTCGCCGTCGAAACAGTCACTGTCCAGCCAAAACCACTTGCGGTTTCACACGCCCCCATCAGGAACTCCTGCAAAAACGGGTTGTGCCGGTCCGGCTCGTCCATTTGCAGCACCAAAGCCAACGCGCGCACTCGCCCGGTGCGGATCGCCTGCGCATGGCTCAGTGGTTGATACCCAAGTTTCTGCGCGGTGCTCGCCACGCGCTTCCGGGTGCTTTCAGAAATATCGGCATAGCCGTTCATCGCGCGCGAGACCGTGCTTTTGGACATGCCCAGGTGTGCTGCCAGATCATTGATCGTCACCCGACGCCCCGCGCGGTTCTGCGGCGCGCGCATATCTTTTTCGGAAGGGTTTCGAATCGCTGACATGGCATGACTATTTTTTCCGAAACCGGTTTCGGCAAGCAATATCAGGGCACGAACTTATGCACTCAGCCCAAGTTTTGGCCGCAAAAGGCGCAACGCGTCCTGTTTTTCAGGCGCTCTAAAAATCTCCTAACTCAGCAAAACCACCCCGAATGGAACGCAAAACTCTTGCCATCTCAGCGGTTGCACGTAGCGTTCACACAGCCTCACTTTGTCGCGCAGGGACCACTCATGCTCACACATCACCGCCCGATCCGGTCCATCGCCTGTGTTGGAGAAGTGATGATTGAAATGGCCCTGCAAGATCAAGCCACTGCGCGCCTCAGCGTGGCAGGAGACACGTTTAACACGGCCTATTATCTCAACAGGCTTCTTGCAGAGACAGGGGTTTCGACCACCTATGTCACGGCTCTGGGGGATGATGTCTTCTCAGACCGCATCCGCAGCACCATCGCAGGGCACGGCATCAAAACCGATTGTATCGAAACCCGCAAAGGCCGGATGCCAGGCCTCTATGCCATCGAAACCGACGAAACTGGGGAGCGTAGTTTCAGCTATTGGCGCTCCGCCTCCGCCGCCCGCACGCTTTTCTCCGAGCCTTGTGGCGTGCCGCTTTCCACCCTCAATCGCTTTGATCTGGTGCTTTTCACCGGCATCAGCATGGCAATCTTAACGCCTGAGACTCGCACCACGATCCTCAACTGGATCGACACCTTTCGCGCGAAAGGCGGACTCGTTGCCTATGACAGCAACCACCGCCCTCGCCTTTGGGAAAGCACTAAGGTCGCCCGCGACATCAACACCCAGATGTGGAAACGCACGGACATCGCCCTGCCTTCCGTAGATGATGAATTGGCGCTCTTTGGCGACACCTCCGAAGATGCAGCCTACGCCCGTCTACAGTCCTACGGTCTCACTTATGGCGCCCTTAAACGTGGCCCCGACGGTCCGCGCGATATCGCGACAGGCGCACCACTCGACAATCCTGGCCCGGCTTCCAAAATGAAGGACAGCACCGCGGCAGGCGACAGCTTCAACGCAGGCTTGCTCGCCGCCACCTGCCTTGGCAAGGACATCCAAACGGCTATGTGCGCGGGCCACCAACTCGCCGCCCATGTGATCACCCAACCGGGCGCGATTGTAGATCTCCCTGATCATTGCGTCGTCGCTTTGACCTAATCCATGCAACGAAAAAGCCCCAGAGCGATAGCACCGGGGCTCCTGAAGTGCTTTGGCAGAAAGCTTAAACCGTGCCGCCCAAACTGTCTTCCAGCGCCACTAGTTCCTGACCACCTGCCATCATATCTTGCAGCTCATCTGGCGTGATCTGGCCCCTCTGCGAAGTGCCAAGCGTCTGACCACGATTGAGCACCGTAAAGCGATCGCCAACGGCCAGCGCATGGCGCACATTGTGCGTGATAAACACAACCGCGACCCCCTGCTTGCGCACCTTGTCGATGGTGGCGAGCACATTGGCCGTTTGGCGCACTCCAAGCGCGGAGGTCGGCTCGTCAAGGATCAGAACTTTCGCACCAAAATGCACCGCCCTCGCGATGGCAACCGTTTGCCGCTCTCCGCCTGAAAGGGTTCCAACAGCCTGATCCGGTCCACGCAGGTTGATGCCCATCTTGCGCATCTCTTCCATCGTGACCTGATTGGCATAGTCGTGATCAAAGAACTTCATCGGACCGATCTGCTTCACCGGCTCGTTGCCCATGAAGAAGTTCCGGCTCACCGACATCAGCGGGATCATCGCCAGATGCTGGTGAACTGTCGCGATCCCCGCCGCAATTGCATCGCGAGGATCAGCGAAATGCATTTCCTTGCCTTCAAACAGGATTTGCCCTTTGGTCGGCTTGTGTACGCCGGACATGGTCTTGATGAAGGTGGATTTCCCCGCGCCATTGTCACCAAGCAGGCAATGGCACTCACCGGGGTAAACATCGACGGACACACCGGCGAGCGCAATCACGCGACCAAAGTGTTTGGCAATGTTTTGCATCTGGATGATCGGAGCTTTTTCCGGTTTCATATCAACGCTCCCCCGTAATGATGCGACGGATATAGGTGTTCAGGATCACGGCTCCCAGCAAGATAACTCCGAGGAACACGCGGAACAGCGAGCTCTCAACGCCTGCAAAGAACAGCCCCTGCTGGACCACACCAAAGATCAGCGCGCCCAATGCCGCTCCGATCACTGAGCCATAGCCCCCGGTCAGCAACGCGCCGCCAATCACCACAGCAATGATAGCTTCAAATTCTTTCAGAAGGCCGCGGTCAGAGCCGGCACCGCCAAACTCCATCACCTGACAAGTCGCAAAGACCGTTGCGCAGAAGGCCGTGAACATGAACATCAGGATCTTCACCTTGTCGACAGGCACACCAGAGTTGCGCGCCGCTTCCGCATCACCGCCAGCGGCATAGATCCAGTTGCCAAAGCGGGTCTTGGTCAGGATGATGTGGCCAACAATCACAAGCAGGATTGCCCAGACAATCAGCATCGGCAAACCGTCCACCACGGGCTGGCCTTTGCGGGTGCCACGCTCAAACACGGCAATGATCCCCGCATCGCCCATCCACTGGAAGAATCCAGTGAAGATCTTGCCCCCAAAAACGGCCGCCAACCAGTCACCTTCTGCCGCCTCACCGACGCCACCGATGATGGTTTTACGCTCAATGGTCTGCGGCAGATAAATCGCAAAGCCGCGTAGAATGAACAGAAATGCCAGCGTCACGATGAAACTCGGTAGCCCCGTGCGCACCACGATAAAACCGTTCAACGCACCGATAGAGACCGCAATCGCAAAGGTCACGATAATGGCCATCCAGACCGGCCAACCCAGAGTGACGCTGAAGATCGCAATCAACATCCCGGCAAAACCAATCATCGACCCGACGGAGAGGTCAAACTCACCAGCGATCATCAGCAGACAGGCCCCGACCGCAATGATCATGAACTGTGCCGAGATCTGGCTCCAGTTCATAATGCCTTGGCTGTTGAACATGCCGCTGTCAAAAGCGAACAAAAGGAAAAAGGTGAACACGGCAACGGTGCCAACGATCCCGCCCAGTTCCGGACGGATCAGCGCTTTGCGGAAACGCGAGATTTCCTTGATGCGCTCATCGGCATTGGCCGCGGGTTGCGTCGCGTTTGTCATGCGACATCTCCCATCTGCTGTGAATTTTGGATTGGTTTGTCAGGGGGGCAAAGGGCACCGGATGTGTCGGCGCCCCTCGCCTATTTTCACTTATCAAGCCAGTGGCTTAGCGGTACTCACCCGCAAACTCTTCAACTTTTTCAAGACCATCGGCGGTTACAAAGCCGGGACCGGAGTTGATGTTGTTGCCTGGCAGCACGCCATAACGATGGTAGTTGGTCAAAACCACAACTGGCAGGTACGCCTGCAGGAAAGGCTGCTGGTCGATACCCCAGTTGATCACGCCCGCTTTGATGCCCTTCACGATCTCTTCACCGAGGTCGAAGGTGCCAAAGTAGATGTCGCCGGCCATGCCGTTTTCATCCAGCGCCAGCAGAGTCGGGTCAGCAGATGTTGGGCCAAGCGTCAGAACCGCGTCGGTTTCTGGGTTTGCGTTCAGATAAGCCAGCACGCGGTTTTTGATCTCCGCGGGGTCTTGGCCGCTGTCGATCATCTGGTCCCCCAGATCAATGCCCAGACCATCCGCAAATCCTTGGCAGCGCTCCGTTGAGGAAGGCGAGGAGATGTAGTGGTTCACACAAAGGAAGCTGCCAACACCGTCACCTTTGGCGCGCAGACCTGCGGCGTAACCGGCGTCATACTCTGGCTGACCAACATACATCAGCGCGCCAACTTCGCGCGCCTGATCTGGCGTACCAGAGTTCATGATGATCACATCCACACCGCTGTCCACAGCCGCTTTGATCGGGCCGGAAAGCACATCATAGTCGCTCAGTGTGGTGATAATTCCATTTGGCCCAGAAGCTGCCGCCTGCTCGATGATCCGCGCCATATCCGCCAGGTCGCCGGTTGGCGGGTTGCGATACTCGACGTCGACACCCATCTGGTCGCCCGCCAGCGCGATGCCATTTTTGATGGTGTTCCACCAGCTGTCACTGTCTGGTGCATGGCTAACCAGAATATATTTTTCGCCATCAGCGGCAGCGGTGCTGGCCAGCGCAAAGGGCGCAGCCACAACGGCAGCCGCCAAAGCCAGCTTCTTGGTAAATGAAGTCATGTTTTCCTCCCAAAATTACGTCTTCATGGCACGCAGGCGGCTCCAATCCGCCTTCTCCGACCCAAGTTTAAGCACATCCCAGTTCACTTTGCAACCGGTTGCAAAAAGTGAATTTCCATTTCATGCTGCATTCACTGGGGAAACAGAGTAGACACGCCAAAACGCAGATTTAAGATCGGAACATTATGGCCGTGACATTGAAAGAGGTTGCAGAACGCGCCGGGGTCTCCCGCTCCGCGGTGTCACGCACCTTCACGGACGGCGCTTCCGTTTCTGACAAGATGCGCCGCAAAGTGGAAAAGGCAGCGCGCGAGCTGGGCTACAGCCCAAATGCGCTGGCATCTTCACTCACCACAGGCCGCACAAAACTCATCGGTCTTATTTCCAACAACTTCCACAACCCGATTTTTCTTGAGGTTTTTGATCTCTTCACACGCGGCCTTCAAGATCGCGGTCTGCGCCCCCTGCTGGTGAACCTCACAGACGAAACCGACCCGGAAAATTCCGTGCGCATGCTGCGCCAGTATTCCGTAGATGGGGTTGTGGTGGCCTCCTCCACCCTGCCCCCGGGCTTTGCCAAAGCGTTCCGCGATGCGGGTGTGCCAGTAGTGCATTCCTTTGGCCGCGCCTCCTCATCCCCCCAAGTGCATGTGGTGGGAATCGACAACGCAGAATGCGGCCGCATGGCAGCCCGCGAGCTTGTTGAGCGCGGCTACACCCATGTTGGTTTCATGGGCGGCCCAGAAGGCGCGACCTCGACCCAAGATCGCTACACCGGCTTCATGTCAGAGATGTCAGCGCACCCAAATGTGAAAGTCAGCTATTCATTTGCCGACCAATATTCCTTTGATGCCGGAAGGCGTGAAATGCTGCACCTCCTCAAGAACAGCCCCGCGCAAGCCTACTTTTGCGGGGATGACGTTCTCTCAATCGGTGCACTTTCCGCAATTGATGACAGCGGCTTGAGCTGCCCGGAGGATGTCGGCCTCATCGGCCTCAACGACATGGAAATGTCGCGCTGGGAGAACATCGACCTCACAACCATCCACCAGCCAATCCGGCAAATTGTAACGTCATCCATTGAACTGATGGTCGCAATGCTCGACGATCCCGAGCGCTACCCGGAAACGCGGATCTTCCCTTGTTCGATTGTAGAAAGAGGCACCTTGCGCGCACTTATTGAAGGCGATTGAAAGCGGTATGCGTGCCCCTCCACACATGTAGTGTTTTAACATCTGGAAAGATCAAGGGCCCTACCGAAACATCGGTGGCCGCGCATCCATCCAGGTGCCACCGTCTTTGGCAGAGGCCACAGCGGAATAAACCGCAGCCATGGAGCGCACACCCGCGGCAGCATTCGGCAGACCGTCACGCACTTCGCCCGCAATCGCATCAGCCAAATCGCAGTAGATGTTGGCAACGGCCAACGGGAAGCCTTCCGGATGGGCTATCGCGACACGGCTCAGCCGCTGCGCATCCTCATAGAGCCCCGCCTCACCCTTTTCGATCACCTGCGTGCGGCCACCAACAGGCGTGTAGATCAACTGGTTCGGCTGCTCAGACGCCCAGCGCAGCCCGCCGGTTTCACCAAACACCTGAATATCAAAGCCATGCTGCCGCCCGATGGCCACCGAAGAAGTCCAAAGTCGCCCGACGGTGCCACCGCTCATGCGGAAATTGACCATAGCGTCATCTTCCAACTCGCGACTCGCAATGGTCGACGCAAAATCTGCCGACAGGCTTTCCACCTCGTCATCCGCAATGAAGCTCGCCATATGCAGCGCGTGAATCCCGCAATCCGCAAATTGCCCGGACACGCCAGCCATCGCAGGATCATAGCGCCAGCGAACTCTTGGATTGTCAGCGTCCGCGGCATCCCCATGGTGGCCGTGACTGAAGTTTGTCACCACCAAACGCACCTTGCCGATCTCACCCGCACGCACCATTGCGCGGGCCTGACGCACCATCGGATAGGCGGAATAGCAATAGTTCACCGCACAGATCTTGCCCGAGGCAGCGGCAATCTTCACGATCTCCTCCCCCTCCTCCACAGTCATGGTCATAGGTTTTTCGCAAAGAACGTTAAAACCTGCTTCCAAAAACGACTTGGTGATCTCAAAATGAGTGGAGTTTGGTGTGGCCACCGTGACCAGATCGACGCGATCCTCTCGAGCTCGCTCACCCGCCAGCATTTCAGTCCAATCGCCATAAGCACGATCTTCAGCCACACCGAGGCGCTGCGCATATTCCTTGCCCACGTCAGGCCGATGATCCAGCGCGCCAGCGGTAAACTCAAAGCGCCCATCCGCCAGCGCCCCCAATCGGTGAGCTGGTCCGATCTGGCTGCCTTCGCCGCCACCAATCATGCCCCATTTCAGCTTTTTCATGAGCTCTCTCCTCCCCATGATGTCGGCGGAGATGCACCGACATCGCACCCCCGCAATACTGCTGCGATACCGCCGCCTTACAGACGCGATACCGACGCCACATTTTAGATAAAACCAATGGTTTCCAGATACTCTCGGTTCTTGCGCGCATCTCCGACAGGGTCTGGATCCAAGAGCGGATCACAATCCTGCTCCACTGTGCACCACCCCTCAAATCCAGCACCCAACAGAACCTGGCGAACTGCCGGGAAATCCACATCCCCATCACCAAGGTTGCAGAAAATCCCTTGCCCGCAAGCGTCATAGAAACCCGTGCGATTGGCGATCACCTCAGCCTTGACCTTCGGGTCTATGTCTTTGAAGTGCATATAAGAAATGCGCCCCACGTGTTTTTTCATGAAGGCAACCGGATCAAATCCTGCATAGGAATGATGCCCCGTATCAAAACAGATCTTCAGAAGGCTCTCGTCTACTTCATCCAGAAGACGCTCAAGTTCTGGTTCAAAATCCATAAACCCCGCGGCATGCGCATGAATACCAACTGTGAGCCCGTATTCCTCAGAGCCGATGCGCGCCGTCTCCGCAATACGGTCACGATAGGCGCTCCACTCAGCCTGATCCATCTGCTCCGCCTCACCCGCACGCCCAGCAGTTGGCGCCCGACGAGGAGAGATTGAGTCAATTAAAACAAGATGTTGAGCACCATGCGCCTTCAGAGCCTTAGCTGTCCGATGGGTGGCGTCGAGCACATCTTCCCAAGCGCTTGGATCATGATAGGCACGGAACACCACGCCACCAATCAACTCCAGCTCATGCTCTGCCAAAGCATCCGACAACACGGCAGGATCTTCCGGCATAAAGCCCACCGGGCCCAGCTCTATGCCCTTATATCCCGCTTCAGCGCATTGCTTTAAAACAGTTTTCCAGCTTGGATTGCGGTCATCTTCCGCAAATTCAACACCCCAAGAGCAGGGTGCATTGCCAATTCGCATCGTCATTGCTTGTCACTCCGAAAATTCAGAAGCCTTTGATATCTTTCCAGCTCTTGGCTTCGCTTGACGCCAAAGCTGCCGCGATCACGCGGTTTACCTCATGTCCATCGCGGAAGGTCGGCCAGACCGCTTCCCCGGTTTCAATCGCGCGCAGGAAGTCCCGCGCCTCGATGATGATCTGATCCTGATAGCCGGTACCGTGCCCCGGCCCTTGGCAGAAGGGCTCATAATCCGGATGTGCGGGACCGGTTAGGATTTTCACAAATCCGCGCGCCTCTTCAGGGCCGTCCATGCGATAGAGCCAAAGCGCATTCTGATCTTCCTGATCAAAACGGATCGCCCCTTTTGTCCCCGTGATTTCATAGGCGTAGCCCATCTTGCGACCCGTTGCGATCCGCGAGAAATACATATGACCCATGGCGCAATTCTGAAACCGACACATGATCTGCGCATGATCGTCGTTGGTCACACGACCACCCGGGCGCTCCGCATGAACTGTCTCGACCTCCCCCATAACCTTTGCAATCGGTCCCAACAAAGCGAGTGCGGCATTCACCATATGCGGCGCCAAATCGCCCATGGTGCCATTGGCCATGCCTTCGGTGCGCCAACTCGCTGGCGCCTCCGGGTCTGCATAGAAATCCTCGGTGTGCTCCCCGCGAAACCAGGTCACATCCCCAATCGCGCCATCCGCAATCAGCTTGCGCGCAAATTGCGTTGCAGGCGTGCGCACATAGTTGAAACCGACCATATTGGCGACACCGGCCGCCTCAGCAGCAGAGACCATAGCCGCCCCATCCGCAATCGACGCACCCAAAGGCTTTTCACAGAGAACAGGTTTGCCCAGCGCGAAAGCGGCTTCAGCAATGTCACGATGAGTTTCTTGCGGCGTCGCAATGACAATTGCTTCCACCTTCGGATCCGCCACCAGCGCCCGCCAATCCGCCGTCGCCCGCGCAAACCCAAACGCAACACGATATCGCTCTGCACTCTCAGACCGCGAGGCACAGACCATCTCAAGCCGCGGCCGCAATGCCGTATTAAACACAGCGCCGACTGCGGACATCGCAACCGCATGGGCTTTTCCCATGTAGCCACCGCCACATATGCCTATGCCAATCTCTGTCACCTTTGGCGCTCCGTTTTGAAATTCAGTTTGCAACCGGTTGCAAAACTTGTATCGTGAGAATCGAAAGCTCGCAAGCTGCATTCGAGGGAGGTCGCAAAATTCTCCCCGAAAACTCCAAAGGGTTCGCGCTCAAATGACGACAGAAAACTCCACGATCCGCCTCACCACGGCGCAAGCCATTATTCGCTGGCTCTCCAATCAGTTCATCGAAATTGACGGGCAGAAAGTGCGCGTCTGCGGCGGCGGTTTTGGCATCTTTGGGCACGGCAATGTGACTTGCCTTGGTGAGGCCCTGAACGAGGTCCGTGAAGAGTTGCCCCTGTATCGCGGACAAAACGAGCAGAGTATGGGATTTGCGGCAGCGGGCTATGCCAAACAATGGCTGCGCCAGCGCTTTATGTTCTGCACCGCCTCCGCCGGCCCCGGCACCGCAAACCTGCTCACCGCATCCGGACTTGCCCACGCCAACCGCCTGCCCATGCTCATGCTCTGCGGCGACACATTCCTGACCAGGCTGCCTGATCCGGTGCTGCAGCAGATGGAAAACTTCAACGACCCGACTTTCGGGGTGAATGATGCCTTCAAACCGGTTGTGCGCTACTGGGATCGCATCACGCACCCTGCGCAGGTCATTCAATCACTGCCAAATGCCCTAGCCACCATGCTGGACCCGGCCGATTGCGGCCCCGCCTTCCTTGGCTTACCTCAGGACGTACAGGGGTGGACTTACGACTACCCGGCAAAGTTCTTTGAGAAAAAAGTGCATCGCATCCGGCGACAGGCTGCTGACAGCGCAGAGATTGCAGATGCTGCCACCGCACTGTCAAAAGCTGAGCGCCCAATGATCATTGCAGGTGGCGGCGTGCAATACGCCCAAGCCACGGCAGAACTCGCCGCTTTTGCAGAAAAACATAAAATCCCGGTGGTCGAAACCATCGCTGGCCGCGCCAATATGATGGCAACTCACCCGCTCAACTGCGGCCCCATCGGCGTGACCGGCTCTGACAGCGCCAATGCGCTTGCGGCGCAGGCTGATGTGATCCTCGCGGTTGGTACGCGCCTGCAGGACTTCACGACCGGCAGCTGGACAGCCTTTGATCAGGACGCGCAATTTATCTCAATCAACGCCGCCCGCCACGACGCCGGGAAACACATGTCACTGCCTGTCGTCGGCGATGCCAAACTGGCTCTTGAGGCACTTGACGCAGCACTCGCTGTATCTACCCCCCAAAGTTGGCTGGACTTCGCACAAGAAGAGCGCACCAAATGGAACGCCTATGTGAAAGACAATGTCTCCTACGGCAACCGCCCCAATTCCTATGCCCAAGCCATTGGTGTGGTGAACGACCTCTGTGACCCACGCGACCGCATTGTTGCCGCCGCAGGCGGCCTGCCGGCCGAGGTCACCGCCAATTGGCGCACGCTGGACATCAGCACAGTCGACGTGGAGTTCGGCTTCTCCTGCATGGGCTATGAAATCGCAGGCGCCTGGGGCGCGCGCATTGCGCAGTCCGAGCGTGAACCGGATCAAGACACCATCACCTTCTGCGGCGACGGCTCTTATCTGATGCTGAACTCAGACATCTACTCATCTGTGCTGAGCCGCAAAAAGATGATTGTACTGGTGCTCGACAACGGCGGCTTTGCGGTGATCAACAAGCTTCAGAACAACACCGGCAACGAGAGCTTCAACAACCTTCTCGAAGACTGTCCCACAATCCCCGAAGCCTTTGGCGTCGACTTCGCGGCTCACGCCGCATCGATGGGCGCTACTTCAGAAAAAGTCTCGAACCCTGCTGAGTTGGGCGAAGCCTTCAAGCGCGCCAAGGCCAGTGACAAAACCTATGTGATTGTCATGGATGTGGACGCCTACGAAGGGTGGACAACGGAAGGACACGCTTGGTGGGAAGTTGGCACGCCGCATGTAACCGAAAACGCAAAGGTCCGCGAGAAACACCTCGAAATCGAGGCCGAACGCTCAAAGCAGCGCAGAGGTGTCTGATGCGCCGCTTCACCAAAGATAACGCGGACCCGGCCACAATTGTTGAAGAGCTTCTGCACGGCCGCGGAGCAGTCGGAATCTCTGGCCTGTTCTCGCCAGAAGACATCGCAGAGGCACGCGCCATCGTTATGGAGCACTCAGAGCAAGAGGCGCCAAAGGTCACACATTTTCAAGGTGCTGCCGAAGACGATGGCAAGATCAACTTGCAGCGGCGGGTTTGGAATCTTCTGGCCAAAGGAGAGGTTTTCTCCCGCATGGCCGCGCACCCAACCCTGATGACCATCCTACGCCAATTCCTCGGCTCTGAATTCATTATGGGGTCCATCGCGGCCAACCGTATCCTGCCCGGCGGGCCGGGTCAGGAGCCGCATGTGGACTACCCCTACTGGGATTTTCACAAACCTGAGACCCACCCTATTGGTCTGAACGGCTCTTTTCCTATGAACGCGCAGGTCTCTGTGTTGCTGGATCCCTTCACTGAAGAAAGCGGCGCAACCGCCTATATGCCCGGCTCCCAAAAAGAGCTGCGCTACCCAACGCCTGAAGACAGGTTTTACGACACCTGCGCCCGTATGACCGGAGAGCCAGGGGATGTAGCGCTGTTTTACGGTGTCACCTGGCACTGCGCCATGCCCAACAACGCAGATCACGACCGCAGCGCAATCCTGATCCAATATCTGCCCAAATGGGTGAAACCGATGGAGGACATGCCCGCAGCTTTGTCGCAGTCGTTCATCGACGCCGCGAGCCCGGACATGCGCCAACTTTTGGGCCTCGACTACCCCTACCCCGAAGTGCTGGACGCGGCCAAAGCGGGCAATACCGAGGGTCGCACATGAACTTGATCGACGCCATCACCTCCCGCAAATTTGTGGTCTTTGGCCGCGCTGGGATGGACATGTTTGCCGACCCCGTGGGCACAAAATCGGAACTGGCAGAGACCTTTCGCGCCGACCTTGGCGGCTCCTCCGCCAATATTTGCGCCGGCCTCGTAAAACTTGGGTGCGAGGCCGCGTTGGTGACCTCCATCTCTGATGATGCTGTGGGCCGCTTTGCTCAAAATCGGTTAGAGCACTACGGCGTGAACACGCGATACCTACGGACAGTTGGAGGTGAGTATCGCCTCTCTCTCGCTGTTTACGAAAGCTGTATTGAGGACTTTCAGAATGTGATCTACCGCAACGGCGCGGTGGATTTTCAGGTAACCAATGACGACGTGGATCGCGTGGATTACAATACCTTTGGCGCACTGATCACCGCAGGAACCGTCTTTGCCTCCGAGCCGTCCCGCAGCTCCACCTTCCGTGCCTTTGAAAACGCGCGCGCCGCTGGCATGCCTGTGATCTTTGACATCGACTACCGCCCCTATTCTTGGCCCTCACCGGAGGTCGCGGCCGACGTGCTCTCGCGCGCCGGTGACGCCAGCGACTTGATTGTCGGCAATGACGAAGAGTTCGGCTTCATGGCAGGCGGCATCGAAAAAGGGTTGGACAAAGCCCGTGAGCTCGCCGCCTCCGGCAAAATGGTGATCTACAAAATGGGCCAAGAAGGCGCGATCACCCTCGCAGATGGCGAAGAAATCCGCACCGGCATCTACCCGGTCACAGCGGTCAAACCAAACGGTGCGGGCGACAGCTTTATGGCAGGCCTGCTGGCAGGCATAGCTGACGGTCTGTCCCTGCGAGACGCCGTGCTGCAAGGCTCCGCCTGCGCGTCCATCGTTGTTTCCCAGCCGGGCTGCGCCCCGGCCATGCCCACACCAGCCGAGCTTGAGGCGTTCCTCGCCGCGCACGCCGGCCCCACGCATCCCTGAAGGAGAGGCCCATGCATATCGCGCCTTATAACAATGAAAACAAACCCATCGTGGACGCAGAACACGATCTGGTGCCGCTAAACTACTTCAATATCGTCAAACTCAAAAAAGGCGAAAGCTTTGACTATGCCGTGCCAGGCTATGAAACCTGCATCGTTCCGGCCACCGGCACAGTACATGTGGACGTCGAAGGTGCGGTCTATGAGAACCTCGGCAACCGTACGGTTGATGTCTGGGATGGCGAACCGGAAGGCGTTTACGTTCCGACCGGCGCCAAGGTGCGCATCACTTGCGTAACGGACTCCACCGAAACTTTCATCGCCGGCGCAAAATACGACAAGGTGCTCGAACCTTTTGACGTGCGTGTGCCAGAGCTGGACCTCGTGCAATACGGCTCTGACGACACCAAAACCCACCGCAAAATCAAGCACATCCTGGGCGCAAACCACCACGACAAAGTGGGCCGCCTTCTGGTAAGTGAGCTCTACACAGTTGGACAAGGTGGCTGGTCGGGCTTCCCAAGCCACAAACATGACACCGACCGCAAAGGCGAAGATGGCGAGATGATCGAAACTCGCCATGATGAAACCTACAACTTCCGCTTCAAGCCGAACTATGGCTCCGGCGTACAAATGCTTCAGCGTGAAGACAACAAGCCGGGCGATGCCTATCACATCATGGATGGCTCCACGATCCTGCTGGACAAAGGCTATCACCCCTGCGCGGTTCTGCCGGGCTATGAGATGTATTACTTCACCATCCTTGGTGGTCTGTCCCAGCGCAGCCTGAAGCAATACTTCCAGCCGACACACGCGGAACAGCTGCACACCATCCCCGGAATCATGGACATGGTGGCCAAGTTCAAATGAGCCTCGTAACACTCTCTGAAGTGCTTCAACCGGCGTTGAAGCAGGGCCACGCTGTGGCTGGACTCGTGACACTTGGTTGGGAAGACATGCGCGCCTATGTGGCAGCTGCCGAGGCAGAAAACGTCCCTGTGATTTTGCAAGCGGGTCCGTCCTGTCGCGAGCACACACCTTTGCCGGTCTTAGGCAAAATGTTCACCCACCTTGCAGAGCGCGCCTCCGTGCCCGTGGTAGCGCATCTAGATCACGGCTACACGGCTGAAGAATGCCGCATCGCCATCGACAGCGGGTTTTCTTCCGTGATGTTTGACGGCTCACGCAAGCCTTTGGCGGAAAACATCGCTGAAACCGCCGCGATTGTGGAAATAGCCCATGCCGCAGGTGTGTCCTGCGAAGGAGAAATCGGCTTTGTAGGCTACTCAGGCGGCGAAAACTCCGATGGCACCGATCCCGACGAGGCCGCCCAGTTTGCCCGTGAGACAAGCGTCGACGCCATGGCCATCTCGGTTGGCAATGTGCACCTGCAACAGGACAAGGAAGGCGGCCTCGATGAGCCGCGCATCCGCGCCATCGAAGCCCTGACCGAGGTTCCTTTGGTTATTCACGGCGGCTCCGGCGTGCCGGTTGCCCAGCGCACATCGCTGGCGCGTGGCTCGAAGATCTGCAAGTTCAACATCGGCACAGAACTCCGTATGGCCTTTGGCAACGCGATGCGCGAGGCTGTGAATGCTGATCCGGCACGCTTTGACCGCGTTCAAATCCTCAAGGACACCCATGACCCGCTTGTCACGGCCACTCGGACTGTGCTGCGGGCATTCAAAGGGGCTTAACATGCTCAAAATCGGACTTCTGGGGTGCGGCCGCATCGGCCAGGTACACGCCCGCTCCGTTTCTCAACTCGACGGCGTCACCGTCACCGCGGTGGCGGACGCATTTAATGCACCTGCCGCCGATCTGGCTTCCAAAGCCAACGCTAAGGTGTTGCCGTCTGAGGATCTGATCCAAAGTGCGGATGTAGACGCCGTTGTGATCGGCACCCCAACCGACACCCACTACGATCTAATCCACGCGGCATGTGAAGCTGGCAAGGCGATCTTTTGCGAAAAACCAGTCGACATGTCAGCAGATCGTATCCGCGAATGCATGACCGCGGTGGAGACATCGGGCGTTGCGTTCATGACAGCCTTCAACCGCCGGTTTGATCCCAACTTCGCGCAGGTTCAGGCGCGGATTTCGGCTGGCGAAATCGGTGGCGTCGAGCTGGTAACCATCCAGTCGCGCGACCCATCTCCGCCCCCGGTGTCCTACATCAAAACCTCTGGCGGCCTGTTCCGCGACATGATGATCCACGACCTCGACATGGCACGCTTCCTGCTCGACGAAGAGCCGGTCAGCGTGTTCGCGGTGGGCTCCTCGCTGGTAGACCCGGAAATCGGCGCAGCTGGTGATGTGGACACGGCAGCTGTCACGCTCACCACCGCAAGCGGTAAAATCTGCCAGATCTCCAACTCCCGCCGCGCGACCTATGGCTATGATCAGCGCATCGAAGTGCATGGCGCTAAGGGTATGTTGCGGGCGGAAAACATGCTGGAAACCACCGTGGAAGTGGCAACAGAAAGCGGCTTCCGCCGCGCGCCTGCCCAGCACTTCTTCCTAGAACGCTACGAAGCCGCCTACCGCGCTGAGATGGCCCATTTTGTGCAAGCGGTTTCAGACGGAACCACACCCTCGCCCAACATCAAGGACGGGCTCCGCGCTCAGGTTTTGGCTGACGCCGCTGCGCAATCCCTGGAGAGTGGCGCACCGGTCGCGGTCTAACTACGCTCCTGCGGGGTCTCCCAAAATTTCAAACGCCCAGCAGCATAACCGGGCGTTTCTGCATCACTTGCCAAAGAGTTTGGGGCGCTCAGAAACACACTTTCGCAAGCATGTCTCACGCTCACGCCAATGATCCGGCAAAACAGGCGCATCCTCTTTTGCAGCGTCCTGCCCACTCCAAGATTGTTCCCGTGTCGCAACGCGCAGCGTATTTGAAATAATTCCCAACATATCATGCACTCCTAGAAGTCTCTCTGCATCCGATATTGCTGGACATTCTTAATTCATGCGATTCAATATGATTTCCATATTGTAAGTTGGAATTACATATGGATTGGTCCGCCCTCCCCTCCCTCTCCGCCCTACGCGCATTTGAAGCGGCGGCCCGTCATGAAAGCCTCAGCGCCGCCGCGCGCGAGCTCAATGTCACCCACGCGGCCATTGCCCAACACGTGCGCCAATTGGAGGCTGAGCTCTCAGAACCGCTGCTCTACAGGTCCGGTCGCGGGGTGGCCGCTACAGAGGCTGGCCAACAACTGGCCCGCCAGCTCAGCGAGGGATTTTCCATCATTTCAGAGGGCGTAGACGCCTTGCGCCAACAAACCAACGCGCGGCCGCTTGCCGTCAGCCTCACCCCGTCTTTTGCAATCAACTGGCTGATGCCCCGCATGGGCGGCTTCTGGCAGGCGCACCCCGAGGTCACCGTCAGCCTAACCCCCAACTCTGCGCTGATTGACCTCCGTCGCGACGGGTTTGACATGGCCATACGCTTTGGTGACGGCCAATGGCCAGGACTGGAGAGCACCTTACTAACAAGAGGCGAATTCTGGGTCGTCGCATCACCGACACTCCTCGCAGGCCAAACACCCAGAACCATGCAGGATGTCAGCCATCTTCCATGGCTGATGGAAAACCACATGCTGGAGCTGCGCCGCGTCATCGAAGATGCGGATCTCGACCTATCAACAATCGATCTTACCGTTCTGGAAACCAATGAGCTTGTCATCTCCGCCTCCCTCGCGGGTCTTGGCGTTTCAGTACACCCCAGATCGCTGGTTGAGCGCGACGTCGCCGCAGGCACGCTCACGCATATTTGCTCCTTGATGCGTGAGGAGCTGGGCTACCACATCGTCACGCTTCCGGGCAGTGGCAGCCCCAACCTGCGCACTTTTCGCAAATGGCTGATGAAGGCCGCAAAAAGCTGACCATCCGCAAATTGTTCTTTCTTTGTTCCAACCAGCACGTTAGCGTCACCGCATGGATCTACGCATCTCAAACCGCGACGCCCGCCGCCTCTGGCTTTCTTTGCAGGGATTGGCTGAAACGCCGACAGGCCCCGCTGATCCACGCGCCACGATCCGCAAGCTTGGCTTTGTGCAGCTCGATAGCATTCAGGTTTTGTCCCGCGCACATCACCACATCCTGTGGTCGCGCAATCAGAACTACCGGGAGCCAATGCTCAACACGCTTCTCGCCGAGGATCGCGCCGTGTTTGAACATTTCACCCATGACGCCTCTGTTTTACCGATTGAAACATACCCGTACTGGCGCGCGCAATTTGCCCGGCGAAAGGCAAAGATGGATGAAAAAGGCTGGTATGCTGATGCGCTGACCAGCTGTGCCGATCTTGGCATCAAAGACCGCATCACAGCCGAAGGCGCGCTTTCCACCGAGGCATTTGACACCAAAATCGAAGGCCCAAAGGAGATGTGGTCCCGCCCACCACACAAACGCGCTCTCGACTACATGTGGTATGCAGGAGAACTCGCCACCTGCTATCGGCAGAATTTCAAAAAGTTCTACAACCTACCTGAACGGGTCATTCCCGAAGCTTTTCGCACCCACGACATCCCGCGCACAGACCAAATTGACTGGCTTTGCCGCGAGGCCGTTGCGCGATTGGGCTTTGCCACTTCTGGCGACATCAAGCGCTTTTGGGAAGCCGTTGATACGCCCGATGTCCGCGCTTGGGTCGAAGCATCTGATCTGATCCCCGTAGAAATCCAGACGGCCAACCGTGATTGGATCCCCATGCTCGCCACGCCGGAAATCGAGGCACAACTGGATAGCGCACCAGCCCCCACCAGCCGCCTTCGCCTCCTTAACCCGTTTGATCCGGCTATCAGGGACCGCGACCGGCTCTCGCGCCTCTTTGGTTTTGACTACCGCATCGAAATCTTCGTTCCCGCCGCCAAACGCATCTGGGGCTACTATGTCTATCCTCTTTTGGAAGGCGACCGTTTCGTGGGCCGAATCGAATGCAAGGCTGATCGAAAGAAAGGCGTGTTGACCGTGACGCAGCTTTGGGCGGAATCCGGCGTGCGCTGGACAGATGCGAGGGCGCGCAAATTGGACGCGGAACTTACGCGCATGGGTCGGTTTATCGGAACAACAGACATTCGGTGGACGTGCCAAAGGCCCAACGCCTAAGCCCCTTAAAGCACACCATGCCAACGCAAGAACACGATCAGGCAAGCCGCAAAAAGGATCAGGTTGAAGCTCACGGAACCCAGCACATCCAAAATGCGGTCAACGCGCCTCTCACGCACGTCCACCGCCTTCAAATGCGCTTCAATCTCAGCAAAGGCCCGTTTCACCGCCGCGCCATCAACCTGCATCATAAGTTTGGGGTGCTGACCCAGCTTATGAGCTTCAGCGATCACACCGGCTTGTCGATGCATGCGTGCCGGTGCGCGGCGGCCAATTTTGCGCATGGCCCGCTCAAGAGATTTGGCCCGAACGCCATATTTCTCGCGCGTCAGCTCCAAAAGACGAGCCACCTTTGCTTCAATTTCATCACCTGTCATCATCAGCTTAGCCTAAATCGCAATCCCCGAAGGGGAAACCGATTTTCAGCTTGGCTCACACAAGCGCATGAGATCGCGACGCCTTGGCAACAGAGCTCTCAACAAACAATCTCCAAGCTTTGCACCACCACACTCAGCGCTGGTACCCGCGACCAAGCCACGCTATCACGCGGTTATGTTGAATGTGATCACCCATGGCACCGCCACCGACGAACCTGATTTGCTGATCGTACACGGCCTCTTTGGCTCAGGCCGCAATTGGGGCGCGGTTGCCAAACGGCTGTCTGCCTCACGTCGTGTGATCTGCGTGGATCAGCGCAACCATGGGCAAAGCCCATGGCACGACAGCCACTCCTACGAGGACATGGCCGCGGATCTGGCTGAGGTGATCAAAGCCCAAGGCGCACCAATGGATGTGCTCGGCCACTCTATGGGCGGCAAAGCGGCCATGGTGCTTGCCCTGAGCCAGCCTAGCCTTGTGAACAGGTTGATCGTGGCCGACATCGCACCTGTGGCTTATGCCCATGATCAGAACCAGAACATTGCCGCCATGCGCGCTGTAGATCTTTCTGTGGTCACAAAACGTGCGGACGCGATCGCACAGCTGGCCGAGCACCTTGAAGACACCACTCTGCAGACCTTTTTCACCCAGTCGCTGGACGTGAAAGAACAGCGGTGGCGCTTAAATCTCGATGTTCTGGACAGTGAAATGCCGAAAATCCTCAGCTTTCCAGACATTCCAGGCGCCTTTGAGGGACCCACTCTTTTTTTGAGCGGTGCAGACTCCGACTATGTCGCCACCGAGTATCGCCCAACCATCCGGGAGAAATTTCCCAAAGCCCGCTTCGCAAAAATTCGCGATGCGGGCCATTGGTTGCACGCGGAAAAACCCCGCGAGTTTATCGCTTCAGTACAGGCCTGGCTGGATCTTTGAACGCGAGACGCTCGCCCTTGCCTCAGCGGGCGTAAAGCGCCTGCGCAACTTTCCAGCTGACCGGAAAAGCCACCAGAAAGCCGATCAGTGCTGCACCAAAGAGCCCGAGGCCGGTATTCATACCAGCAACCAGCGCGGCAATAACGGCTACACCTGCACAGGTCGAGCCAATGAAAATATGCAAAATAGTGGCCAGTCTCAGCATCGGGAAAGCTCCTTCTCTTGTTCCCCGGTGGCCTATCACAGGCAGCCCTCAAATCCTTGATTTGGATCAGCTTTGAGCCGCTATTAACAGTTCACTCTGCCAAAAACCGCATCACAACCGCGCCCCGCTCATCAATGAGCACCGTGCCACCATCCATGATACCGACAGAGGAGACTTGTGTCAGTGTTTTGAAGAAAGCCGTTTCCTGCGCGTTCAGCTCATCACTGCACGCCATTCGCGTGCTCGCCAAAGGCCCAAAGCTCAAACGATCACCCGTGCGCGTGTAGCTGCCGGTAAACCGATTGCAGCCGCTGCTCCCGCTCACGCGACCATCTGCGTCAAATTCAATCTGGGGCACACGCTCACTTTGCACGACCTCGCCGTTCATCACGACCACCAGCCAGCTGCCGATGGTCAGGTCCACATCTCCACGAGACGGCATTCGCTCCACCATGACCTCCACCTCCTCCGGCGCATTTTGGGTCAGGGCCGCAAAGCTCTGCGTACTGCGCCATAGCACATCCTCTCCGACCTGGATAATTGCTCTCACCGAATACCGCCCGTTCTCAGCGACCATCCCATCATCATAGGCCAGTCGAAAGGCAATCGGCACCTGCCCCTCCGGCTTCAAGACCTGTCGTGCCAAAACGACGGAGGCCACATCCATCTTGCTCACATCCTCAAGCGTGATTTCCACCAAAGCTTCCGGCGGCAAAGCCACCCGCTCTCGATAGGAAACAATGCCAAGCAAATCCTGAATGTCGGCCGCTGCGCTCCCGGCGATCAGTGGTAGCGCCAGCCCAGCACCTAAAATCAACTTTGCGACTGTTTGACCAAACAGCATAAAATCTACCCTCCTAGCGCAACGTGGCACGAAATTTCCAAGAGAGAAATCAACCTCTTCCGCCACAACCTAAGCACAGCCCTCTCCGCTTTCCAAGCCAACGGGGGCCGTGCGGCGAACCGCCGCCCATCACGCCAAGTCAACGCAGCACATTTTACGACCTTTGGCCCTCTTGGACTTCTGCATCTCTCTGCTAACCTGCCTCCATGCTCCATTCTGACGCGACAACC
This sequence comes from Shimia sp. R9_1, assembly GCF_017743775.1. Taxonomy (NCBI): domain Bacteria; kingdom Pseudomonadati; phylum Pseudomonadota; class Alphaproteobacteria; order Rhodobacterales; family Roseobacteraceae; genus Shimia; species Shimia sp. R9_1. Next base: position 908,888 of record NZ_JAGHRN010000001.1, read on the forward strand.
ACGCAAACCCGCTTCTCCAGCGCCCTTGTGGTGGACGATCACCCGCTCTTTTGCGACGCACTTGTGATGACGCTGCAGGCCATCTCGCCAATCAAACAGGTTGCCACAGCTCCGTGCCTCACCGATGCGATCACCTGGCTTTCAACGAACCCAGCACCGGACCTTGTTGTGCTTGACCTCAACCTGCCAGATGTTGACGGTTTTGACGGCCTGCTCCGTCTCGGCAAAGCCACCTCAGCACGGGTTCTGGTGGTCTCCTCAATGGCCGACAGCCGTACGGTCAACGCCGCCCTTCAGGCAGGGGCCGCTGGGTTTGTCCCGAAGCACAGCCAGCGCGAAATGTTCCGCCGCGCTCTTGAGGCGATCGGATCCGGGCAGACTTTCACCCCGGAAGGCCACGTAAACAGCTCAGAACCCGAGGACGCGACCCAGGACGCCGTGGCCCGTCTCGCCTCTCTCACCACCCAGCAGTCGCGCATCCTTGATCTCATCTGCGAAGGCAGGCTCAACAAGCAAATCGCCTATGAGCTCTCCATCGCGGAAACCACCGTCAAGGCACATGTCACTGCCATCATGCGCAAACTTGGGGTCCACAGCCGCACCCAAGCTGTACTCATAGCGAAAGAAGCCAGTTTTGACGAACACTTGCGCAGCAGCGGTTAGCATGGCTACCTTGTGGAGGTGACCGGGGGAGCGGTCACGGGAGGACATTGCCAGCTATGGACGCCAGCACGCCATTTACGGAAGCTACAATTGTGCGCACGGGCTTTGCGGATTGCCGCGCGCCCTATGCCTTGGCGCAACTGGCCAACGCTCTTGGATCAGACCCTTTGGCGCTGGTCATCCTCTTTGTGTCACCCGAGACAAACCTGCCTGAGTTCGTTGCCCAAGCGGAGACCCACTTCAAAGAGACAAAAGTTGTGGGCTGCACCACCGCAGGAGAACTGGGCGCGAAGGGCTACACAGAGGGTGAAATTGTCGCCGTCGGCCTGCCCACCGCGCATTTTGCCATCAAGTCGCTTTTCATTGATGATCTCTCTGAACTGCAGGCTCAGGAGCGGATCAGTGAGATGATCCAAAACCGTAATGCGCTCGCAGCCGATCACCCACGCTGGACATCAGAATTTGCGTTTTTGCTTGTAGACGGGCTTTCCACCTGCGAAGACGCACTGGCCGCCGAGCTGGCGATGGGATTGGGGCCAGTGCCGTTGTTCGGCGGCTCTGCTGGTGACGGAGAGGATTTTGGCGTAACGCATATTTTCTATGAAGGTGCCTTTCACACCAACGCGGCCGTTCTCATCCAAATTCGGTCCAACTGCCCCGTACATGTGTTCAAGACCGACCATCTTCAGCCCACCGAGCAACGCATGGTGGTCACAGCTGCAGACCCTACCACACGCTTGGTCCACGAAATCAACGCAGAGCCCGCCGCACGTGAATACGCCCGCATCCTTGGCAAAGATCCGGAACAGCTCACAACATTCACTTTTGCCGCACATCCCGTTGTAGTGCGGATCGGCGACCAAACCCACGTCCGCGCCATTCAACGTGTGGCGGACAACGGCGATCTGGTGTTTTTCTCAGCCATTGACGAGGGGGTTGTTCTCACCCTCGCGGAACCAGAAGACATGGTCTCCCATTTGGAACGCGAACTCTCTGTGCTGTCTGACCAGCGCCCCCCCGATATGATCCTGGGCTGCGACTGCCTGCTCCGGCGCGTCGAAGCCACGCAAAAGCAGGTCACCACAGAGATTTCCCGTGTGCTGGCAAAACACAATGTCGTTGGCTTTTCGACCTACGGTGAACAGATCAATTCCATGCACGTGAACCAAACCTTCACTGGTGTCGCCATCTATCCGCCACTGGAAGACTAAGCCCATGGCGCCTCAGTCCCTAGTAGATCCCGCCGACACGCTTGAGCGGCAAAACCAAAAACTGCTGACCATCGTTGACACGCTGATGCGACGGGCTGAAGCCAGCCCTGACAGCACCGGCGTGGCATATGCGCAATTTGAACGCGCTGTGATGCTTGAAGAGGAGGTCCGCGCCCGCACGCTCGAGCTTGAGCGTGCTCTGGATCTTCTGAACACCTCCAATGCATCTCTTGCGCAAGCCAATGCCGAGGCCGAGGCCGCGCGCGCCAACCTCGCCAACGCCATTGAAACGGTGCAAGAGGGATTTGCGCTCTTTGATGCAAACGAGAATTTGGTGATGTGTAACAGCCGCTTTGGCAAACACATGCGCGATGTGCACCACCTTTTCAAACCCGGCCTGCCCTTTGCCGAATATGTGCGCATCGTCTCTGCAAGCCCCTATTTGGAACTTCCCCAAGGCACCACCTCGGAGGATTGGCAGAAACGCCGCATGATCCGCCACCGCGAACAGCATGTGGTCTTCAACGCCCGCATGGCGGGCGACCGCTGGCTGCAGGTGTCAGAGCACCGCACCCGCGACGGCGGCACCGTGGTGCTGCAAACCGATGTCACCGACATGATGCTGATCGAGCGGCAGGAACGCGAACGCCTGCTGGACGATCAGGCCCGGCTGGTAAAAGCAACCCTGGAACACCTCAATCAAGGCGTGGGCATCTTTGATCGCGAAGCCAGACTGGTCGGCTGGAACCGCCGATTGGGCGAGCTTCTGTCGATCCCGCTACGCCGCTTCCGCTTGGGCCTGCCTTTTCGCACAGTCTATGACCAACTCTCCCGCATCGTGACCTTCCGCAACGCGACCGACGCGGTGGACCTCTTTGAATGGTCCGCCCATCAGGGCCGCCGCGCACCGCTGTCTTTTGAAGTCGCATTGGGGGAAGACCGCACACTGGCCGTCTTTGCCCAGCACATGCCCGATGGTGGCTTCGTGATTTCCTTCACAGACATCACAACCGAACGTCGGGCATTGCGCGCGATCTCTCAGGTCAATGAAACGCTGGAACGCCGCGTGCAGGAACGCACTTTGGAACTGCGCGACGCCCTGGCCGAGGCCGAGCGCGCCAACGCGTCAAAATCACGGTTCGTTGCCGCCGCCAGTCACGATTTGCTGCAACCGCTCTCCGCGGCGAAGTTGTATCTCTCCTCTTTGGAAAACGATCTTGAAGCCCCTGATCAGCGCGAACGCCTCATGAAAGCGACCGGCGCGCTGCAAAGTGTTGAAGACATACTCGGAGCACTTCTGGACATCTCCAAACTGGACTCCGGACGTGTCGCCGTCCATGAGAGCCGCATCCCTCTCAATGAATTGCTGCAGCAGCTGCATAGCGAATTGTCCCCTGCTGCAGCTGAAAAGGGGTTGCGATTTGACCTGCGAACCGCCGACCTCTCCGTCACCTCAGATGCCACTTATTTGCGTCGGATTCTGCAGAACCTGATGGGCAACGCGCTGCGCTACACCAATACCGGCCGGGTATTGGTTGGCACAAGGCAGCGGGGCGACACCGTCGTGGTGGAAATCTGGGACACCGGCCCCGGTATTCCGCCTGAACAACACCAAAAGGTCTTTGACGAGTTCCACCGCGTCAACGCAGCCGCCAGCCCCGCCGAAGGTTTGGGACTTGGCCTCGCGATTGTTGAGCGTGCATGCCGTCTTTTAAAACACCCCTTGGAACTTCACTCCACACCCGGCCGCGGCACACGGTTTTGCGTCACCCTGCCTCTGGCCGCCGTGCATGAAACCCCTCCTCCTACGGAGGTTCTGCCAACTCAGTCAAGCGAGCCACTGACCCACCGGATCGTCCTGCTTGTCGAAAATGACGAAGCTCTTAGGCAAGCGATCAGCATGACACTTGAAAACTGGGGCGCGGATGTTCTTTCTTGCGGCAGCGATGTAGAAGCCCTCGACCTCCTACGGGAAATCGACATCGCCCCCGATGTCGTTCTAGCAGACTACCAACTCGACAATGGTGCGACAGGGACTGATCTCGTTTCCATCCTGCGCGAGCTGTTCGGACCTTTGCCAGCCTGCGTTATCTCTGCAAACCGCTCCCCCGATCTGTCCGCGCTCTGTGCTGCCCTGCATGCGCCACTTCTGCACAAACCACTGGATCTGGAAGCCCTGCGAGACGCCCTTCAGAACGCCCCAACTCCGTCGACTTAGACACCGACAATACACACCCGCGATACAGACGCGATATTGACGCAATACCGACGTGATACCGACGCGCAAATTTGCCCCTTTCCGCGCGCCCTGACACCGCCTAAATAAATGATATTGCAGCAGCTCGGAGCCAGCCATGACCCGCCTTCAAACCGCCTTGGACGCCATTGACGAAGCCAACGCAAAAGACCCCAGACTGGATGAAGGCCAGCCCGAAGCCCTGCTCTATGGGACGCGGATGTCGGAGGAAGCCAACCGGCTTTTTCCCAATGCGTCCGAGAGCTTACAGATTGCAGCACGGGGGCAGCACATCGAGCGCTGGGTCTTGAAACGGGCCGACTATCCGGAAGGCCGCGCAGGTTATCTCAAATGGCGTCGCGACCTCGCGGTGCATCACGCCGATCGTGTTTCGACCATCATGGGAGATTCAGGTTTCTCGGAAGATGAGATATCTGAGACCGGAGCGATGCTGCGCAAAGAAGGCATCAAACGCAACGATCAGGTTCAAGCTCTTGAAGACATTATCTGTTTTGTCTTTTTGAAGTGGTACTTCGCGCCTTTCGCAGCCAAGCATCCTGAAGAAAAAGTGCTCGATATCGTGGTCAAAACGGCGCGAAAAATGTCCGCTGACGCCCGCGCCCGCGTGCTCGCTGAATTCGATCTGCCCGCTGATCTTGCTGCAGCTTTCGAAGCCCCCAACGCATGAGCAATCAGCAACGGGAAGCTCTTATCGTAGCACATGGACAGCCGTCTGTGCCCGTTCCTCCCGAACTGTGGCTACAAGGATTCGCCGCAGCGGTTGGCAAGCATCTGCCTGGTTGGCACATTCGCGCAGCCACCTTGGCAATGCCTGACGCTCTGGAGCGGCAAGTGTCTGAAATGCCAACAGGTTCTCCAATTTTCCCAATGTTCATGGCGGAGGGTTGGTTTGTCTCCAAGGTGCTTCCCCGACGCCTCAACGGTGCTGATTTCAGCATTCTGCCACCGCTCGGATTTCACCCTGCTCTACCCGACGTAGCAGCCGCAAGCATCCGAAAGAAGCTCATCTCGTTAGGTTGGGAGAACACCAAGAGTCACTTGCTTTTGGCGGCTCATGGCTCGGCCAAAGGTCCGAAAGCTGCAGCCTCAGCCAATGCCTTTGCTCAACAGCTCAGAGACCGCCTCCAGGACCTGAAAATCACCACAGGTTTTGTCGAAGAAGCGCCCTTCATAGCCGACGCCGCGCGGAACCTACCAAAGCAGAGCCTTTGCTTGCCGTTCTTCGCGCTGGAAGGAGAACATTGCCGGGAGGACATCCCAGAAGCGCTTGAAGAAGCAAATTTTTCTGGACACCTCATGCCCCCGCTCGGCACATGGGACGAAGCGGCAAAAATGGTTGCTGACACCTTCCGCAACTGTGCCTAAAGCGACCCGCCCCGTGTGACTTGTGGCTCCAATTTTACAGTTTGGGCCGGCGAATTCGGCCCCTGTGACGCCAAAATGATCTCCGCCGCCTTCTGGCCGATCTCAAATCGATGGGCATCCGTGGTTGCCAAGGTCATCGGCAAACCACGCAACAGTTTCAAATTGTTGAACCCAGCCAGCGCCAACTCATCGGGAACCGAAATGCCCTTGGCCAAACAGTGCATATAGGCACCGACACTCAATACATCGCTTGAAAAATAGATACACTCCAACTCCGGCGTTCGCGCCCGCAACATTTCGGTCAACTCATGACCCGTCTCAATCGAAGACACCCCGGAATAAAGCTCTTGATCAACCAATGAAACGCCCGCGTCTTCAAGTGCTTGCTCAAAACCTTTCAGGCGTTTCTCTGCCCGATAATCCTGCGGCATCTTCGTGCCGATAAAGCCGATTTTCTGATAACCCGCATCCAAAATGGTGCGCGCCATCACGCGTCCGGCTTCAAGATGCGAGATCCCAACGCAGTGTTTGACGGGTTCTCCATCCACATCCATCACTTCGACAACTGGACAGTCGGCATTCGCCAACATCTTGCGTGCAGCATCATTGTGCTCAAGCCCCGCAACCACCACACCAGTGGGGCGCCAACTCAGCATCTCACGAATGACCTCTTCCTCTTCAAGCAGATCATACCCTGTGACACCAATCACCGGCTTCAGCGGCGTGTCTTTCAGCGTTGAGCTAATGCCCGAGAGAACCTCTGGAAAAACAGAGGAATTGAGGCTCGGCACCACCACGCCCACAAGATTCACTTTGCTCGAAGCCAAAGCTCCGGCAATTCGATTCGGCACATATCCGACTTCTCGCGCGATCTGTTCGACCTTTTGACGCGTGGCTTCAGATACGTCCTGAGCACCACGCATGGCGCGCGACGCAGTCATTTCACTCACGCCCGCGAGCTTGGCGATGTCTTTGAGAAGTAGCTTTTTTCCCATGCCCAGATCGTCTGACACAACCACCGCCAACGCAACCCTGAAAGCGCACCTCGCAGAAGTTCGTGAGACCCCTTGATTCCAGAAAGATTAGAGTATACCGATAGCGCTAACGGTGGCGCTACCACAAGCGCTATTTAGGGTGTTGGGAGAAAGACATGACCACCAAGATAGCCATCAACGGATTTGGCCGCATCGGGCGCGGTGTACTGCGTGCCCTGATCGAAAGCGGCGTAGACGATATTGAAGTCGTAGCCATTAACGATCTGTCACCGAACGACCACCTCGTTCACCTGCTGAAGTACGACAGCGTGCACGGCCGCTTGAACGCGGATGTGTCGCTGGAAGGCGACGTGATGAAAGTCGCGGGCCAGTCAATCCGCCTTACCGCGATCCGCGACCCGCAGGAACTGCCTTGGTCAGACGTGGACGTAGCCTATGAGTGCACAGGCATTTTCACTGCACGCGATAAGGCGGCTCTGCTGTTGGAAAGCGGTGCCAAGCGCGTATTGATCTCCGCTCCCGGCGCAAATGCTGACAAAACAGTTGTGTTCGGAGTCAACGATGATGCGCTAACCGTTGAAGATGTGATTGTCTCAAACGCGTCCTGCACCACCAACTGTCTTGCCCCCGTGGCCAAAGTGCTCGACGATGCTTTCGGCATCAAAACCGGCTACATGACAACGATCCACGCCTACACCGGCGATCAGCCAACCCATGACACAAACCACAAAGATCTATACCGCGCGCGTGCCGCCGCCCTGTCTATGATCCCAACTTCGACCGGCGCCGCCCGTGCGATCTCTCTCGTATTGCCGCACCTGAAAGGCAAACTGGAAGGTTCCGCCGTTCGTGTGCCAACCGCCAATGTCTCTATGGTTGATCTGGTATTTGTGCCTTCTAAAGAAGCTTCTGTGGAAAGCGTGAACGCCGCCGTCAAAGCTGCTGCCGAAGGCCCGCTCAAAGGCGTGCTCGGCTATGAGGAAGCACCGCTTGTCTCCGCGGATTTCAACCATGACAGCCATTCTTCGGTCTTTGCTCCGGCTCAGACCAGCGTAACCGAAGAAGGTCTGGTGCGCGTGGTCAGCTGGTATGACAATGAATGGGGCTTCTCCAACCGTATGCTCGACACAGGCCGCCGTATGGGCGCGCTTCTGAAGGGTTAAATCAGATGGTCGCGCGCGTTATCCCCGTTGCTCCGTTTGATCTGGTGATCTTTGGAGCCACCGGTGATCTGGCCCGTCGCAAAATTTTGCCGGGGCTGTTTCACAGATTTCGCGCGGGCCAAATGCCTGCTGAGGCACGCATCATTGGTGCGGCGCGATCCGATATGGACAACGCCGCATTCCGCGCCTTGATCAAAGAAGCGATTGTTGAATTTGTCGACGAAAGCCTCCGTCCGGGCGACACGGTTGACACGTTTGTTGAGCGGCTCGCTTACTTTCACGTCGACGCAACCGGCGAAGACGGCTGGCAGGCGCTGAATGACTATCTGCGGGATGACACCATCCGCACCTTCTATCTCTCTGTCAGTCCATCACTCTTTGGCGCTATCGCCCAACGGCTGAGCCAGCATGGCATCGCCACGCCCGACAGCCGTATTGTGGTGGAAAAGCCCTTTGGGCACGATCTGGCAAGCGCCCAGGCGCTGAATAAGGATCTGCTGTCGCATTTTGACGAACAACAGATTTACCGCATCGACCATTACCTTGGCAAAGAGACCGTGCAGAACCTCATGGCGCTGCGCTTCGCCAACTCACTGTTTGAACCGCTGTGGAATTCAACCCACATCGACCACGTTCAGATCACGGTTGCAGAGAGCATCGGGGTGGCTGGTCGCGGCGGATACTATGACCAATCCGGCGCCATGCGCGACATGGTGCAGAACCACCTGATGCAGCTGCTGTGCCTGATCGCGATGGAGCCGCCTTCCAAGTTCACGCCCAATTCCGTGCGCGATGAGAAGGTCAAGGTGATCGAAGCGCTGGAACCAGTTGAGCTCAGCGACATCGTGCGCGGCCAATATCTCGCTGGCCGCGATGGCAGAAGCTACCTCGAAGACGTCGAAAACACCGACAGCCGCACCGAAAGCTTTATCGCGATGAAGCTCGCTGTAGGAAACTGGCGGTGGGCTGGGACGCCTTTCTATCTGCGCACCGGTAAGCGTCTGCGCGGCCGCAGCTCTGAAATCGCCGTTGTCTTCCGCGACCCGCCTCACAACATCTTCCCCAATAAGATGGAAGGACGCAAAGGCAATGCGCTGATCATTCGGTTGCAACCGGACGAAGGCATCACCCTGCGTACCACCATCAAAGAGCCCGGCCCTGGCGGTATGCGCCTGACCGAGGTGGCGATGGACATGTCCTTTGCAGAGGCTCTTGGTGAAAATCTTATCTCACAAGACGCCTATGAGCGGCTTATTATGGATGTCATCCGCGGCGACCAAACGCTATTCATGCGGGGTGATGAAGTGGAAGCCGCTTGGGCTTGGGCCGATCCTCTGATTTCCGCGTGGGAAGAGGCAGGACAGCGCCCGGTGCCATATGATCCGGGCGGTTCCGGCCCCGAAGAGGCACTCATGTTGATGCATCAGGGCGGGCGTCGCTGGCGTCCGATCGGTAACTAAGGCCAATTGGCCCAAGATAGGAAGGATGGCTCCTATGCCGCTCCACCCAACCGTTGAAAAAGTCACCGAGCGCATCATTGCGCGCAGCAAACCACACCGTGGCACCTATCTGGAACGCATGACACAAGCGGCCAGCCAAGGCCCGGCCCGCGCCCATCTCAGCTGCTCGGGCCAGGCCCATGCCTATGCAGGCGCGGGCGCAGATCAATCTGCACTGGCCACCGGAACCGCTGGCAACCTCGGCATCATCACCGCCTACAATGACATGCTCTCAGCGCACCAGCCCTTTGAGCGCTATCCCACGCTGATCCGCGATGCCGCACGTGCGGCCGGTGGCACAGCCCAGGTGGCTGGGGGTGTTCCCGCCATGTGTGATGGCGTCACGCAGGGCGAAGCTGGCATGGAGCTTTCCCTGTTCTCCCGAGATGTGATTGCCCTCGCCGCCGGGGTTGCCCTAAGCCACAACACCTTTGATGCCTCCGTCTACCTTGGTGTGTGCGACAAAATCGTGCCCGGTCTTGTGATCGCGGCACAAAGCTTTGGCCATCTCCCAGCGGTCTTCCTGCCAGCAGGTCCCATGACCTCTGGCATCTCAAACGACGAGAAAGCCAAAGTCCGTCAACGCTTCGCGGCAGGCGAGGCTGACCGTGCGGAGCTGATGGCCTCCGAAATGGCGGCGTATCACGGCCCCGGCACATGCACCTTCTATGGGACCGCCAACACCAACCAGATGCTGATGGAATTCATGGGGCTGCACCTGCCGGGTTCCAGTTTCGTCTCCCCCAACACCGATCTGCGTGATGCGCTCACAGAAGAAGGTGCACGACGCGCGCTCTCTCTTTCGGCGCTCGGCAACAACTACACCCCAACCTGCGATATCCTGGACGAAAAAGCCTTTGTGAATGGCATGATCGGCCTCAATGCCACCGGCGGCTCGACCAATCTGCTGATCCACCTGATCGCCATGGCCCGCGCAGGCGGCATCGTTCTGACATGGGAAGATTTTGCAGAATTGTCTGACGTGACCCCTCTGCTGGCGCGTGTCTATCCCAACGGCCTTGCTGACGTGAACCATTTCCACGCGGCAGGTGGACTTGGATACATGATTGGAGAACTTCTCTCCGCGGGTCTTCTGCACAGCGACACCAAAACCGTCGCCGGCGAAGGATTGGAAAACTACACGCAAGAACCGAAACTGATAGACGGTGCCTTGATCTGGCAACCGGGGACAAAGGTTTCGCTCAACGACAAAATCGTCCGCCCGGCGACTGATCCCTTCCAACCAACGGGCGGTCTTGCACGGCTTACAGGCAATCTCGGCACCTCTGTGATGAAGATCTCCGCCGTCGCCCCTGAACATCGCTTGGTCGAAGCTCCAGTCCGCGTTTTCCATGACCAGGACGAAGTGAAAGCCGCCTTCCAAGCGGGCGAATTGACCGAAGATGTGGTGATCGTCGTACGTTTCCAGGGCCCCAAGGCCAACGGTATGCCGGAACTGCACAGCCTGACGCCGTTGATGTCGATCATGCAGGGCAAAGGCCTCAAGGTCGCATTTGTTACCGATGGGCGTATGTCGGGCGCGTCAGGCAAGATCCCCGCCGCAATCCATGTGAGCCCAGAAGCGCTCGACGGCGGCACCATCGCCAAACTCAAAAACGGCGATATCGTGCGTGTGGATGCCGAGGCGGGTGTCCTCGAAGTGCTTACAGAGGGTGTCGAAGAACGCCCTGCTGTTGTTGCAGATCTGACCGCGTATCAATCCGGCACAGGCCGCGATCTCTTTGCCACTTTCCGCAATGCCGTCGGCTCTGCCACTACCGGAGCCTCTATCTTTGAAGGATCACATTGATGCCGATCACCCCAAAGGATGCCAGCGCACAGGCCCGCGATATCTGCAACGCGGCCCCAATCGTTCCTGTACTCGTTGTCGAAAATGCCTCTGACGCCAAACCTTTGGCCGAGGCACTGGTTGCGGGTGGCCTGCCCGCGCTAGAAGTGACTTTGCGCACGCCAGCCGCACTGGATGTGATCCGCGCAATGGCTGAGGTGCCTGGCGGGATGGTTGGCGCTGGCACCCTGCTGACACCGACAGATGTGAAAGCCGCGAAAGACGCAGGTGCCACATTTGGCGTCTCTCCCGGTGCCACCGACACGCTGATTGCCGCATGTGAGGCCGAGGGGCTTCCCCTCCTACCCGGCGCAGCCTCCGCCAGTGAGGCCATGGCGCTGCTGGAACGCGGCTATGACATGCTGAAGTTTTTCCCAGCTGAGGCAGCAGGCGGCGCAAAATTCCTAGGTTCCCTGGCAAGCCCGCTACCTCAAATTTCCTTCTGCCCAACTGGTGGTGTGAACCCGCAAAACGCCGGTGATTACCTGTCCTTGCCCAACGTGGTTTGCGCAGGCGGCAGTTGGGTCGCCCCCTCAAAGCTTGTCATAGCTGGCGCATGGGACGAAATCGAAGCGCTGGCCAAAGAAGCATCGCAACTACCGCGCTAGCCCTCCTCACCAATTCCGACGGCCGCTCACATGATGCAGCGTGCTTTCTTCAGCGAACGGATCAACCGGCGCAGGTGCACTGAGCCGGTTGATTGTCTTTGAGGCCGCGATCAACCCGACGATTGCAAACACTGCGCCCCCAAAGGCCTGGCCAAGCAACACCCCCGACGCGCCCCAAAGCGCCCCGCCTGCGATCACAAAGGGGTAAGTCCCCAATGTATGCCGCCCCCAATTCACATAGGTTGAATAGATCGGATGGCCGAGATTGTTGAAACAGGCATTACAGACAAAGATCACACCGTTGAAAAACTGCAATAGCGCAAGCGGCCCGCAAAAGAGGAGGATCAGCGTACGCATCTCTCCTTCTGCGTCAAAGATATCTGCGATCGGCGCGCGCAGCACAAAAAGGATCAGCGCCGCAAACAGCGTATAGGCGCTCAGAAACTGCAAACCGGCCTTCAAGGTGCCACGCACCCTGTCAAACTGGCTCGCTCCGAAGTTCTGGCCAACGATTGGCCCGATCGCGCCTGACAGCGCAAATACCACGGCAAAGGCCACCGGCAGCAACCGCCCAATCACCGCCATCGCAGCTACCGCATCGGTGCCATAGCGCGCCATTTCACGGGTTACGATGGCAGTTCCCAAAGGCGAAGCCACATTGGTCAAAACAGCGGGCCCAGCAATCCCACCAATGGCCTTTGCGTCGCGCACAAGGAGACGTACCGTAGGCCGCGCATAGCCATTGTGAATACGGATCACGCAAAAGAGCGCGTAGCCGCACATCACCATCCGCGCCACCACTGAGGCATAAGCAGCTCCATCAAGTCCAAGCCCGACGCCAAAGATCAGAATTGGATCCAGCGTAGCATTAACGAGCCCGCCAAACACTGTCCCCATCATAGATCGGCGCGCATCGCCATATGCTCGCAGCACTGCCATGCTTGCCATCGCTATGCCCATCAACGGCATGGTTGGCAGCACGATGCTGACGTATCGCTTTGCCAGCGCTAAGGTCTCCGCCTCAGCGCCCAGCCAGGAAATGATCGGATCAAGCGAACTCAATACGCCAATCGGCACAAGCACGCCGATCATTGCGACAACGACAGCAACCGAAGTGGCATATTCGCGTGCCAGCTGCGGCTGATCCGCGCCCACCGAGCGCGCCACCAGAGAGCCTGAAGAGATCGAGAGCCCGATATTGATCGCATTGGTGAAGAACAGCAATGTGCCTGCATATCCTACGGCGGCCGCAAGTGCTTTGTTGCCAAGCATTGAGATGAAAATCATGTCGACAAAATCGACTGCGAAAATCGCCATCAAGCCGACGGACGAGGTGAGCGACATCACGGTGACATGCCGCATCAAAGCGCCCTGAAGGAAAACTGCCTTAGCCAAATTTATCGCCCCTGTTCCGGTTCATCTTTCTTCAGGTTCGCCGGTGGCGGCACCCACCCGTCCGAGGCTTGAACCCCAAAACCTGTGCTGGCATTGCGCAGCTCTTCTTCCATCTGCTCATTCAGCTCACGCGCCAAGGCTACAAACTCAGGATTGTCCCCTGCCCGCACCCCCGGTTTATGAACAGAAGCAGTGTCGACAAGCAGTTTCCTGTCAGCCTTGGTGAACCTTCGCGCTAAGCGCTCCGCTTGGTAAGGATGAATCCCAAGAGCTTCATAGGCTGAGCGCCCGGCCCGCACCGCGCTGTCAAACGTTTCCCGCACAATGTCATTTGCACCGGCCTGGTACAGGTCATAGACATGCTCCCGGTCGACCGCACGCGCTACGATATGCACATGCGGGTGATGGCGCGACACATACTCCACCAGATGCGTAATTTGCTCTTTACCGTCGATGGCCACAACCAGCATTTTCGCGTCATCAATACCCGCAGCATGCAGCATGTCCGGCCGGGTGCCGTCACCAAAAAACACTTTGGTGCCAAACCGGCGAACCATTTCAAGTTGCGTTGCGGAGTAGTCCACCAGCACGGGCTGCTCGCCGATCTGCCGCAGCATACGCGCTACCACGCCACCGAAGCGGCCATAGCCGACAACAATAATGGGGCTGCTGTGATCAATCTCGTCTGCCTCAGCCTCTTGGTCATGGGCAAACTTAGACGCAACCACCCGATCGTAGAAAATGAACAACGCCGGCGTCAGCAGCATGGAGAGTGTCACCACAAGCAATGCAATCTGGGCGATCTCCTGAGGCAGCACATTGTTGGCAACAGTGAAACTCAACAGCACAAAGCCAAATTCACCCGCCTGAGCGAGCCCCAAGGTGAAAAGCCAGCGATCAGCCCCTTGCAGCTTAAAGATCAGGGTCAAAACGTAGAGAACCAAGGCTTTGATCAGCATCACACCAAGCGTGATGCCCACCACCATCCAGAGGTTCTCAGCAAGCAAACTGAAGTTGATCGCCGCCCCGACGGTCATAAAAAATAGCCCCAGAAGAAGCCCTCGAAATGGATCGATGTCGCTTTCCAATTCGTGTCTGTATTCGCTGTTCGCCAGAACCACGCCTGCCAAGAAAGTGCCCAATGCAGGTGATAGCCCGACGAGGCTCATCAACAGAGCAATGCCAATCACCAGAGCGAGCGTGGTTGCCACAAACACCTCACGCAGATTTGCCAGCGCCACAAAGCGGAACAAAGGGCGTGTCAGAAAGCTACCGATCACGCCAATTGAGCCTATTGCAGCCAAAGTGATCAGACCTACCTGCCAGCCCGGACGTCCATCGACCAAACTAATCGCTGCATGGCCTTCGCCATGCTCATCCCCATGTCCCCCATTGTGCCCGCCGCCATGGGTCACATCGGCACCGTGCTCTGCCAATTCCGGCAACGCCAAGAGTGGCAACAGAGCCAGCATTGGGATCACGGCAATGTCTTGAAACAACAGCACTTGGAATGAAGATTTCCCGCCCTGTGCCTGCATCAAGCCCTTTTCGTTGAGGGTCTGCAAAACGATGGCCGTAGAGGACAACGCAAAAACCATTCCAAGCGTCAATGCAACGGTGGGCTGCAGCCCAAAAAGCATCGCGATTGCTGCGATCAATGCAATGCTCAACCCCACTTGCAAGCCGCCAAGCCCTAACAGGCGCCGCCGCATGGCCCAAAGCATCTTCGGATCAAGCTCCAAGCCCACCAAAAACAACATCATCACCACGCCAAATTCGGCAAAATGCTGGATCTCAATGATGTCCACATCAAGCCAATGGAGAATGGGAGAAATCGCAATACCTGCCAACAGGTAGCCCAAGACAGATCCCAATCCAAGCTTGGACGCCAAAGGCACAGCAATGACGCCTGCAATCAGAATGACGGTGGCTAGCAACAAGAAGCTGGTCATTGGATCACCTCATTCAGGTTTTCGGCTTGTACCACGTCGAGCGCATTGGCCGCTTCAAACGACACTTGGTCGTCGCGCAACGCGACCAACCAGCGTCGCCACCCTTCTGCATGGGGGCTTAATCCGTGCACCTCGCGCTTGGCCAAAGCGCCGTAAAGCACAAAGGGCGAAAGGAATTGCATATGGCACAGTCGTGCCGTTTGCTCCATCGGCGTCAGCAAAGTGCGCAGGCCAAAACCGTTATAGCCATCTGCTCCGTAGGCGTCCTCTGGCGCGCCGCAGGTGATACCCATCGACCAGATTTTACCCGCCAGTTTGTCTCCGCCCGTTCCATAGGCGAACCCATGTTCCAGCACCAAATCCTGCCATTCCTTGATGATCGAGGGCGTAGAGTACCAAAACAAAGGATATTGAAAGAGGATAACATCGCTGCGAAGCAGCCTCTCCTGCTCCGCCGCTACATCGATATCAAACCGAGGATACTTGGCGTAAAGATCGACAAATTCGATGCCTTCCACTGACTGAGTTGCGGCATTCATAGCCTTGTTTGCCATCGAATGCTGCGCCCCCGGATGCGCCTGATAGACCAATACGCGCATATTCGGCGCCTCCCCACGTCAATGCTGTTACGCCACATTGCCACCGCTTGTGGTCAAGACCAACCCAACACAGTCCGCCGAATGCCGAATTCAGTTTTCTCCACACAAAGAAAAACGCCGTCCCAAGGGACGGCGTTTTTGATGTCTCATAGCGTTTGGCTTAGCCACCGAAGTCATCAAGCATGATGTCTTCGCGATCCACACCTAGATCCAACAGCATATTGATCACGGATTGGTTCATGATGGGCGGACCACACATGTAGAACTCACAATCCTCAGGTGCTGGGTGGTTCTTGAGGTATTCTTCAAACAGAACGTTGTGAATGAAGCCAGTGTAGCCCTTCCAATCATCCTCAGGCAGAGCATCAGAGAGCGCCACGTGCCATTCGAAGTTATCAAACTCCTCAGCCAAACCGTCGAAGTCCTCAACAAAGAACATCTCGCGCTTGGAACGTGCACCGTACCAGAATGTGATCTTACGATCGCGGTTTTCCAGACGCTTGAGCTGGTCGAAGATGTGGCTCCGCATTGGGGCCATACCCGCACCACCACCGATGAAGACCATCTCTTTGTTGGTATCACGTGCGAAGAACTCACCAAACGGACCCGAAATCGTCACCTTGTCACCTGGCTTCAGGTTGAAGATGTAAGATGACATCTGACCCGGAGGGATGCCTTGGCTGCCCGGAGGTGGCGAGGCCACACGCACGTTCAGCATGATGAGGCCTTTTTCATCCGGGTAGTTTGCCATGGAGTAAGCACGTTCGATTGGCTCGCTCACCGTGGATTCATACTGCCACAGGTTAAACTTGTCCCAATCTTCGTGGTACTCTTCTTCAATCGCGAAGTCTTTGTAAGATAGCTTGTGCGCCGGCGCTTCGATCTGAATATAACCACCTGCGCGGAAGTTCACATCTTCGCCTTCTGGCAGTTCCAGAACGAGGTTCTTGATGAAGGTCGCAACGTTTTCGTTGGAGCGCACAGTACACTCCCACTTTTTCACGCCGAACACCTCTTCAGGCACTTCGATGTTCATGTCCTGCTTCACAGCCACCTGACACGACAGGCGATCACCGCAAGCCGCTTCACGTTTGGTGATGTGGCTTTCCTCGGTTGGCAAGATCGAACCGCCGCCGGAGTGAATGCGCACACGGCACTGAGCACAGGTACCACCACCACCACAGGCAGAAGGAACGAACAGTTTCTGTTCCGCCAGCGTTTGCAGCAGCTTGCCACCCGCAGGAACAGAGATCGTTTTCTCGCCGTTGATTGTGATGTTCACATCACCGGTAGACACGAGCTTGGAGCGCGCGGCCAAAATGATGGTCACAAGCGCCAGAACGATCAGCGTGAAAAGAATGACGCCTAGTGTAAATGTTTCCATGTCCTTTTCCCCTTCAGAGTTTCACGCCGGAGAAGGACATGAAGGCCAAAGCCATCAGACCTGCGGTGATGAAGGTAATCCCAAGGCCTTGCAGACCGTCAGGAATATCGGAGTACTTCAGCTTCTCGCGCACACCCGCCATCGCAGTGATCGCCAGTGCCCAACCAAAGCCGGAAGACAGACCGTATGTGGTGGCTTCGGCAAAGTTGTAGTCACGTTCCACCATGAAGAGCGAGCCACCGAGGATGGCGCAGTTCACGGTGATCAGTGGCAAGAACACACCCAGCGCGTTGTAGAGCGGTGGAAAGAACTTATCGAGCACCATTTCCAGGATCTGAACCATCGCCGCAATCACGCCGATGTAGCAGATCAGACCCAGGAAGGTCAGGTCCACATTCGGGAAGCCCGCCCATGCCAGCGCACCAGGCGCCAGCAGGTATGTCAGAAGCAGGTTGTTGGTTGGCACCGTGATAGCCTGCACAAGCATCACAGAAATACCCAGACCAAGCGCGGTCGAAATCTTCTTAGACACGGCGATAAAGGTACACATGCCAAGGAAGAAAGAGAGCGCAAGGTTCTCAACAAAGACGGCCTTTACGGCCAGAGAGAGAAGCCCTTCCATTAGTGGCCCTCCACAACTTGAATTTTGTATTCACGCTCTTCCACCTGTTCCGGCTTCCAGCTGCGGACAGCCCAGATCAGCAAGCCGATGATGAAGAACGCCGAAGGTGGCAGCAGCAGCATACCGTTAGGCACATACCAGCCACCGTTGTTCACGGTCGGCAGGATGGTGACACCAAACAGGCTACCCGCGCCGAACAGTTCGCGAATGAAGCCAACAACCAGCAGCAAAGCGCCATAGCCAAGCCCGTTACCCGCGCCATCGATGAAACTATCGATAGGCGTGTTTTTCATTGCGAAAGCTTCCGCGCGGCCCATCACGATACAGTTGGTGATGATCAGGCCCACGAACACCGAAAGTGTCTTGGACACGTCATAGGCGTAGGCTTTGAGCACCTGGTCCACGATGATCACGAGCGATGCGATGATCACCATCTGCACGATGATACGAATCGAGCCCGGGATCTGGTTGCGCAGCACCGAGATGAACATGGAGCTGAACGCGGTTACAGAGGTCACCGCCAGCGCCATCACAAAGGCCACCTGCAGCGAGGAGGTCACGGCGAGGGCAGAACAAATACCCAGAACCTGAAGCGTGATCGGGTTGTTGTCGACCAACGGGTCGATCAGAAGGTCTCTCTTGGTTTGCGCCATCAGATCTCTCCTGCTTTGAGGTTTTCAAGGAACGGTGCGAAGCCAGCTTCCCCCATCCAGAAGCGCACGAGGTTGTCCACACCAACCGAAGTCAGTGTCGCACCTGCGAGTGCATCTACATGGTGATCGGCACCCGCAGCCGAGGCAGATTTTGCAACTGTGATCTGCAGCTCACCCGCGTCATCAGCCAGCTTTTTGCCGTTCCACAGCGATTTCCAGCGTGGGTTGTCCACCTCGGCGCCAAGGCCAGGGGTTTCCGCGTGGCTGTAGAACTGCAGACCAAAGATGTCGTTGCCGTTCTCTTCCAGCGCGATGAAGCCATAAAGTGTCGACCACAGGCCATACCCATGGATCGGCAGGATCACCTTATCGAGCGAGCCATCGTCGTTGCGCAGCAGATAAACTGTCACGAACTTGGATTGGCGGCCAATGCCCGCGGGGTCATCGCTAAGCGCCACAGAAAGTTCTGGGTCCGAAGCAGCAGCGCGATCGTCAAAAGTCGCGGCATCAAACGCTTCGGTGAAGGTGCCAGTTTCCAGCTCCAGAACATGGGGCTCAAACACGCTGAAACCTTCCAGCACATCCATACCCGGCTCATAGAGACCCGCCACCTGAAGAACGTTGGCTTGTTTGTCCTTGAGCTTGTTTTGCTCCTGCAGCGGACGCAGCGCAACGGAGACCGCAGATACGATCATCGAAGCCACCAGACACAGGGTCACAGCGATAAAGACTGTTTTACCTACGCTATCAGGCGGTGCCGCGAGGAAGCGTGCAATCGCGCCTTTGTTTTCGTTGGAAGCGTCAGACATGTTGACGGGCCCTCCGTTTGATATTGGCCTGCACAACGAAGTAGTCGATCAGAGGCGCAAAAACGTTACCGAATAGGATTGCGAGCATCATGCCTTCTGGGAAGGCCGGGTTGATCACACGGATCATAACCACCATGAAGCCGATGAGCGCACCGTAGATATAGCGGCCAACATTGGTGTGGCTGGCAGAAACCGGCTCGGTCACCATGAACACCATGCCAAAGGCAAAACCGCCCACAACAAAGTGCCAGTACCAAGGCATCGCAAACATCGGGTTGGTATCAGAGCCAATCAGGTTCAGAAGCAGCGAGAAGCCGATCATTCCGCCCATGCAGCCCACAACCAGACGCCAGTTGGCAATCTTAGTGATCAGCAGGAACGCCAGACCAATCAGACACGCCAGCGCAGATGTTTCACCGATGGAGCCCTGAACGGTGCCCACAAACGAGTTCATCCAGTTCATGCCCTGCGCGGCCAGTTGGTCGTAACCCTGAGAAGCAGAAACAGACAGGGCTGTCGCGCCGGAGAAGCCATCAACCGGGGTCCAGATCGTGTCACCGGACATATTGGCCGGATAGGCGAAGTAGAGGAACGCACGCCCTGTCAGTGCAGGGTTCAGGAAGTTCTTACCTGTACCGCCGAACACTTCTTTGCCGATCACCACACCAAAGGAAATCCCGAGGGCCACCTGCCAAAGCGGAGCAGACGGCGGCATGATCAGCGCAAACAGCATGGAGCTGACGAGGAAGCCTTCGTTCACTTCGTGGCCGCGAACAGTCGCGAAAATCACTTCCCAGATACCACCCACGACCAATGTCGTGATGTAGATCGGCAGGAAGTACAGCAAACCATGCGCAAAGTTGGCCAGCGGATTGCTCGCGTCAAAACCAATGCCCAGTGCAGAGATGATGCCCGCGCGCCAACCGGAAGGCTCGAAGGTTCCGTAAGCGGAGTTGACCTGCAGACCGACGTTATAAAGCCCCATGATGATGCATGGGATGGTCGCGATCACCACATAGGTCATGATCCGCTTCATATCCACATAAGAACGTGCATGCGGCGCAGCAGTCGTGACAGTCTTAGGCGTGTAGATGAAGCTTTCCACCATCTCATAGAGAGGGAAATACTTCTCGTACTTACCGCCTTTCACAAAATTCGGTTCGATCCGATCAAAGAAGTTACGCAACCCCATTATCAGCCCTCCCGTTCGATTTTGGTCAGGCTGTCACGCAGCGCTTCACCGTATTCGTATTTCGCAGGGCACGCGAAGCCGACCAGACCAAGGTCTTCTTCGTCCAGCTCCAGCGCACCCAATTTCTGCGCTTCATCGGTGTCCATCACCAGCAGAGCACGCAGAAGCTGTGTTGGCAGGTAGTCCTGCGGCATCAACTCTTCAAAAGTACCCAGTGGCACCATCGCGCGACGACCACCGTTCAGGTTGGACGTCAGCGGGTAGAGCTTCTTGGAGAAAGCAGATCCCAGAACCGGCAAGAAAGAGAACTTGCTTGGCATTGGGCGAATCCAGCCCATTGGAGTCTGCTTATGATCTTCCTCGATGATCGTGACCTGGCGCGCGTAGCGGCCAAGGAAGGCCTCGACGCTTTCGCCTGCATAACCGCTCAGGATCGAGCCGGAGACCAAACGCACAGGCGCGTCACCGGCGA
The DNA here is from genome assembly GCF_017743775.1 of Shimia sp. R9_1. NCBI lineage: Bacteria > Pseudomonadati > Pseudomonadota > Alphaproteobacteria > Rhodobacterales > Roseobacteraceae > Shimia > Shimia sp. R9_1. The sequence continues at coordinate 929,576 of NZ_JAGHRN010000001.1, forward strand.
TCTCGCCTTCGGTGAGCTCTGTCAGCGAGGCACCCTCAATCGTGCGTACAAGACGCGGAGTTTTGCTCAGCGGACCGGTCAGCGCGATCACGCGCGACGAATCGATCTTGCCAGTCTCCAGCAGGCGGCCAATGGCGATCACATCGTGATAGCCGATGGTCCAGACAGTCTTGGATGCGCTGGGTGGCTCAAGAAAGTGCATGTGCGTTCCTGCCAGACCGGCCGGGTGCGGACCGGAGAAGGTCGCAACGGTCACACCAGCAACATCGGCACCAGAAATCTGCGCACCATTGGCGTGACACAGATAGGTTTTACCATCTGTCAGTGCAGTAATTGCGGCCAGACCTTTGGCAAAGGCTTCACCAGCATCTGCAATCACAACAGCAGGGTCGCCAGCCAAAGGCTCTGTGTCCATCGCATTGACATAGATCGCTGCAGGCTGCGCGTCGCTCGCTGGAACCTTGGAGTAAGGCCGTGTCCGGAAAGAGGTCCAGAGGCCCGCGGCACACAGGCGTTCAACCAGACCTTCGCGTGTGGCGACATCGCCAACAGCCGAGAAGTCCATCGGTTCTGCAGCGGATGCATCAACCTCGATCTCAACGCTGAGCAACACTCGGCGCGGACCGCGGTTGATCGCCTTCACACGACCAGAAACCGGTGAAACCACTTTGGCTTCCGGCGAATCTTTATGCGCCATGATCGGCGCTCCTGCAGCCACAACGTCGCCTTCTGCGACGGCAATGCGTGGCTTCAATCCTATATAGTCGGCCCCGAGGACAGCCACGGAATTGACCGCCGCTCCCTCATGTATTCCTTCGCCGGGAGCCCCGGTGACTGGAAGATTCAGGCCTTTTCGTAGCGCAAAATGCTGCACGCCAATGTCATCCTGTCGTTGCTGGTTAGTGTTGCGAATGTCGCGACTGATTGCGGCTGCGTATACGCGGAGTCTCGCCAGACAGCCAGTGCAATTCGACCATTTTTCTATTGTTTCTCGTCCCTCAGAGCAATAATGTCCCGCCGACAAAAAAAAGAGCTCGTTTTTGCCGCAATGCGTCATCGACGACACGTCTCATACCTCCAAGCTCACAACGAAGTGTTAGCAATGCCCTCTCTTTCTCGTCGCAGTTTCATTTTTATGGCGCTGGCCGTTGCGGCATGTAAGCGCGGGGCTGCAGATATTCTGCTCAGCGGGCAGACTATGGGGACAAGCTATTCAATTGTCGGCGTGAATTCTTCCGGCATCGTCGAAGCAGAACTCAAAGACGCAATCGACAAGACCTTATTGGATGTCGACACCAAGATGTCCAATTGGAACAGCGCATCAGAGGTCTCCACAATCAACGCGCACGCCCTTAAAACACCGCTGCCACTCTCTCGGGACATGGCATCGCTTTTAGAGGCGGCACACAGCGTGCACGCAGCGAGCGAAGGTCAGTTTGATATTACACTTGGTCCTTTGATTGATCTCTGGGGATTCGGCGCGGCGCGCCCTCCCGGGATCATCCCGGCAGATGCCGAGATCACCGCCGCCATGCGCAGCGTAGGTCAAAAGGAGATGCTGCAAGTCAAAGACGGCCAACTTTACAAAGGCCACCCTGACGCAGCCATGTATCTCTCGGCCATTGGCAAAGGATTTGGCGTAGACCGCCTTGGCGATACACTCGCGCAGTTTGGGCTCACCAACTACATGGTCGAAATTGGCGGCGACATCGTCACATCAGGTACCAACGCGCAAGGCCAGCCCTGGCAGATCGCCATCGAAACACCTGACGCACTTGCCCGCAGCATTCATCAAGTGGTTGGTGTGGCAGACCTGGGCATGGCCACATCAGGCGACTACCGCAATTATTTTGAAAAAGACGGCGTTCGCTATTCCCACATCATCGACCGGAACACGGGACGTCCTGTCACCCACGCAACTGCATCAGTGACGGTGCTCGCGGAAAACGCGATGTTGGCAGATGCTTGGGCGACCGCTTTGCTTGCACTTGGCCAAGAGCGTGGCCTTGATGTCGCAGAAAAACACAAGATCGCAGCTTTGTTTATTGAACGTTCAGCAAAGACAGACCATGTAACCTTCAACGCGACGCCGAGCACAGAGTTCGACGCCATCATCGCTGGCTAAAAGGCACTACTCTTATGGAAACTTTCCTCTTCGCATTTGTTCTTTTGATGCTCGTCACGCTGGGCATGTCCCTTGGCGTGATCATGATGGGCCGCACGATCAAAGGCTCCTGCGGCGGGTTGAACGCCATCAGCGGTGCGGACAAATGCGTGGTTTGCAGCAAGGATATTGATCCAGACAGCCCCTTGCGTGAGCGCCTTCAGTGCCCACGCGCGCGCAAAATGCTTGAGCAGATGGAAACTGAGAAAACTGCTGACAGCTAAGCGCTTGGCAAAGATCGCCCCCCAAAGCCGCACACCATGTGCGGCTTTTTTGTGGCCAGCTTAGCCTGTGGAGACTGGCAGCAAAGCCACCAGTAGCAGGCAGGACGCAGCAACAAGGCCGAATAGCCAAAGCTGCCACCTTGGCCCCTCTTCTTTCCAAACACGCCGATAGCGGTGCCCCGCCAAACAGGCGAGCACAAACAGAACCGTTGCAACAACGGGCGAAAGAATCAAATCAGGCAAAGAAAAGTCCCCAAAACGCGGATCTTGCGTATAGGCTGGTGGCATATCGTTAGAATATTGAACACGCAAGGAGCCCAAACATGCCAAGTTCCTATCAGGCCCCAAACCGCCAATCCGAAGAAAAACAGCGGACGCTCAGCCAGACCGCAAGCACGAATACCTCGGCCACTACGGCCACCGTGCAAATGGTGCTCGACCAAAAAGGCAAAGACGTCTTCTCGATCCGTCCGCAAGACACTTTGGGAGCAACGGTAAAGGTCCTGAAAGAGCGCCGCATTGGTGCTTTGCTCGTGACTGATGCGAATGGCACGTTGATCGGCATTTTATCTGAGCGCGACATCGTCCGCAAACTCGCGGAAACACCCGGCCAGACGCTTCCACAAAAGGTCGAAGACGTGATGACCACCGATGTCCAGACCTGCACGATTGACGACTCGCTGGTCGACGTTCTGCGGCGCATGACAGAAGGCCGTTTTCGCCACATGCCGGTGATGGACCAGACCGGTCTGGCCGGAATGGTCACCATCGGGGATGTGGTCAATTACCGTCTGGTAGAGCTGGAACACGAAGCGCTCCAACTCAAACAGCTTATCGTTGGCTGATACGCCTACGGAGCCTGCGTATCAGCGGATTTAAGGTGGTTCCCCTGCCCTTTGGGGAACTGCCGATCGTGTAAAACATACGCGATACACCAATACCCAACAGCCAACGCCAATTGCAGACGGATGGTTGGCAGTACGTCCTGAACAGACGCCCCCATCTGATCGACACGCAAGAAAGCATCAATCGCTGACGTTGATGGCACAATATGGGCGGCCCAGGCGATCCACCAAGGAATGCTCTCCATCGGCCAGGCAACACCGGCAATGAAGAAAAGCGGCATTCCCTGCACGACAAGGAAGAAGACCACGCTTTCTCGATTTCGGATCAAATGGGTCAACGCGAATCCCATAGCATTCACCGCAATCAAAAAGGGGACCGCGACGGCAAACAGCGTCCAGAGGTTGCCAATCCAGGGAATGCCATAGATCGCAGGCAATGCCAGCTGCGTCACAACGATCCAAACAAGATACAAAAGTATATAGGCGGCAGGAGTCGCAACTCGCTGGATACCGGGGCGGGCCGGTTGGCCGGCGTGCATGATGGCGATGCCCATCAACAGGGTCTGCTGCAAAATCAGAACGAATGCTGCTGGCACAACATAGCTGCCAAAACCGCCTTGCGGATTGAAGAGCGCCACAGATGTCTGATTAATCGGCGAAATAAGCGTCTGTGCCGCATCCGTATCCAATCCTGCGAATGTCAGCCTCTGCTGTCGAATTTCAGCGCCGAGGCTTTGCGCTGCGTTGTTCGCCGCAGCCACAAATGCTCCATAGATCAAAAAGTAGCCACCATCGCCATAAACGGCCACCGGCGCATTTTGCCCTTTCAGAAGATCATGCTCAAATGACGGAGGCACAATCACAACACCATAAGCCTGGCGATCAAAGAACATTGCCTCTGCCACAGGCAGCCCGTCGACTGTGGCAATGATATCGACGCTATCGCTGTTGTGTATCCGGCGCAAAAACTCACGGCTCGCGGTGGATCCGTCCTGATCAACCGCCACAATCGGCACATCGCGCACCACTTCGCCTCGATAAGGCTGCGGGTACAGGCAAGCATAAATTAGAATGGACACCACCATGGTCATCCGGGCGCCCTTGTTTGCGAAAAGTCGCTTAAGGGCATCCATCATAGCCAACACAAACATCTTCATGTGGCAGCCTCCTTGGACGGCTCAGCACGCGAAGCTTTGCGCTTTAGCAGTAACAGCGCCAATCCGCCGTACACCAGCATTTGTAGCGCCAACCATCCCAAGGTTGGAAGCGACGTCTCAATTGGGGTTCCGCGCAAAACCTGATCGACCCGCAATTGCAGATATGGAATCAAGGGCAGCAAACCGCCCCAGGCCCAGGCAAAGTTGTTCATCATAATGCGTGGAAAGCTGATCCCGGCGAAACCAAAGGCAGGGCCAGTCATGACGCCGGTCATGCCAAGTGCAGCAACCGTATCGCCAGCAACCGTCGCAATGAATGCCCCCAAGCAAAGGGAACTTGCGATGAACAGCAATGAGTACGCCACATGCAGCAGCATACTCCCCTGAAACGGGGCATCAAAGTGGCCAAATAGAATGGCGTCGCCAAAGATGAGCGTCAGCAAAAACGCCAATAGGTAAGGTGTCAGTTTGCCCGCCAAAGCAGGCAGCGCCGAGCCTCCCAAACGCACCAAATTCCGCGCGCCATTGTGCTGTTGAAGATCCCGCGCGACATTCAGCGCGGCTCCCGCGCTGATAAAAATCAAAAGAACCGTCGGCATAAGCGCCGCAAGCAGAAACTGAGTGTAATCCAGCGCCGGGTTGAACAGCGGGCTTTGTTGCAAGGGGATTGGGCGAATAGCTTCAAGCGCCGCCTCTTGGGTCAAGCCATTGCTTGTCAACACACGCACTGAGACACCGGCGGAAAAGGTAGAAAGCGCTTGCCGCGTTGCGCGGGAGACAATGCCACCAATCGTCAAAAGCTGATTGTTATAGAAGGTAACGACTTCTGGCTGACGCGCGCTCTGCAAATCTCTCTCCATGTTTTCGGGAAAGAGGATGACCGCATAGACATCGCCGCGAATGATCGCCTGTTTGCCTTCTGCCAGGTTTGCCAACTGCAGTGTCACCGTGACATCCGGTGTTGCATCCACCATACGGATCGCCTGTCGCGACAACGACGTACCATCGTTGTCGACAACAGCCACCGACAGATCACGCGGCAACCCCGCGGAAAAAACCACGGATAACAGCAGCATCAGAAACAAGGGGAACGGCCCCAGCATAAACGCCAGGTTGGGGCGTGCCTGTATCCGTCTGAGTTCTCTGCGAAAAACGCGCCAGAAACCGGCAGGGAGTGAGCGAGCCATCGCTCAGCGTCTCTTCCAGGCAATCAGCGCACTCATGCCAGGGCGCAGCTCCAAATCACGCTCAATCGGCTCCAGACGAATAGAGAACGTACGCAGATCAAAATCACCCGTGGCTTTGGTCGCGCGCCAGTTTGCATAATTGCCCTCGGCATTGACGGCAGTGACCTTCGCGGGGATCACACGGTTGTTGAGTGCTGGGATTTGAACATCGAGCTCCTGCCCAACGGTGAGGCCGTTCAACAAGTCTTCGCGCAGGTTAAAGGTGAACCAGGCATTATCAATATCCACAATCGACATCAAAATCGCACCGGAAGAGAACAGTTCGCCAGGTTCGGCAAGACGCGCGGTGACTTGCCCGTTGATCGGCGCATAAATGGTCAGTTCCGCAATATCCGTCTTTGTGCGCGACACACTTGCATCCGCCTGCAGAACTTGCGCCTCTGCTGCCGCTTTCTGCTCCACGCTATTGCCGTTTTGCGCAAGGCGCAGATTGGCCTCTGTGGCCAGAACATTCTGCTTTGCGGCACTTAGAGTATTAGATGCCTCATCAAGGCGCTGAATAGACGCCGTGGAATGCTCTGTAAGCTGACGGATACGTTCATAGACTTTCTCGGCGAGCACCAGATCGGCTTTCGCACGCTCAAACTCGGCTGCACGTGCATCAATCGTCTCTGGCCGGGTGGCAAAGATAAGATCACGATTCGCGACCGCCACACGCTGTGCAGCCTGTGCACTGGCAAGCGACGCTTCAAGCTGGGGGCTGTTCAAAACAACCAAGACATCTCCGGCAACAACACGGTCACCAAAGTCAGCGTTCACCTCTGCGACACGGCCGGAAACCTTCCCCGCCAAATCGATGCGCGTGGCCTCAACTTCACCCTGCACCACCAAGGCGGCAGGCCCCTGCGTCTCATAGTAAAAATAACCGCCAATGGCGGCCGCAAGGATTAGAAAAACGGCAAGAAGTTTTTTTACCGACATGTGATCGTTCCGTCTGTGTTTGCTGCCCCCTGAGTAGCAAACCACTCAACGAACCTATGAAAGAGGCTACCGCATGCTCGGGAAGCCTGAAATTAGAGCCCCGATCATCCACGTGGCAGGAAGAGAGAGAGAGGGTACGTGGATAATCGGGGCGCGGAAGTAAAAATGCTACTACCGCAAAGGCGAATTTGGGAAGCTGGTTGAAACGCCCCTATTTTTAAGGCGATTATAACGAGACACGGCAGATCATTTTAGCTCCGCTACGTCGCTCGCTAAGATCAACAGCATTCTGTGTTGGTACACTCCTTCAAACGAATGCCGTTCGATCCGGCTCAGATCCCCACTTTAGGTTACAGCAAATATGGGCAATTCCATTCACACCGCACATGATTAGGACGGACAAGAGATTAGCACTTTCGGACAGAGCAACTGTGAGATTCGGACCGAACAGAGGTCACCAAATCAAGACACCAGCTCTTCACCGCAGCCCTATGACGTGGCTGCTACGAACGCGCGCCAAAGTTCAAATATCGCGGCACGGTGACTGGCGCGACATACGACACCCAAGTTGCCTTCAGGCGTTTCAAGGAGAACAAGCACACGATCGTCCGCAATAGACAACATATTAAGGGTCGCATTCGCAGGTTTCCAGAGCTTTTGTTGGATGGTGTTTTCTGAAGCGCGCGTGAGACATTGGTCAATCAGTCCAAGATCTTCGGGGTTACCACCTTCGATTGGCTGCCCAGATATAGGAGCGACATCACGCCAAGACAGAGCCATAGCTTTTAGCTTGTCTCTGAGTGTCTCCAAGACTTGCCTCTGCCCGACTGGTGCAATCTCCTCATGCAAGACTTTCAAAAGTGACGCATGCGACCAAGAGCGGTCTGTTTCGGGCAGCTCCGGGCTGCGCTCAACGATCTCAAACTTCAGCGTAGCACATCCCGCGAAAGCTTTACTCAACAGCTCGATTACCGCCGCGCCATTGGCATCTTCCAATTGCGGGCCAACGCCCTCGAGATCAACAAGGTGGCGGTTGCTCACGGTCAGAAGCACCCGCACATTTTGCTCTTTCCCAAACACAGCGATGCGACGTGCGAGAACCGTTTCACCTATCTCAGCGACAATTGCCGCCAAAAGATCTTGAGTGCTTTCAAAGGCATGCCACGTGCCATAGTACCCGTCCCGATCTTGTGCAAACAATCGGATCGCATCGGCAAAGCCATCGTCGACTTGACTCACCTCGGCCTTATGCCCCTTCCGCGCGGCCATCATGACGGGACCGTCAAAGAAGTAAGCACCTTACGCCCCATAGCCACGACCTGATCAGGGTCGCTCTCTAGGCCACAAACAAAACACAACAAATCGGACGTGCCCGCCGCATCACGCATAAAAATACGCATGTCCTCGGGCGACAATGCAAACGCGTCTTCCGGAATGGAAACGCCCTCACCCGACAACAGATCAAAGCTCTGCGCTGCCTGGATGCAGAGCTGATCAAGCGTTTCACGCCGCACATCAGGTTGGTGAGAGGCCTTGAGCACAAGGCGTGTTTTTAGGTCCGCGAAAGCCACCACACGGCATCCTGGAATTTCTGCGCGTAACACATCAATTTGTGCTGCAATATTCACGCTTGTCGCCCACCTTTCCTCTCACACGACGCACCCGAGACAGTTGATCTTCCCCCGCCAAACAAATCAGTGATCCTCCAATGGCGTGACCACGCTCAAGGGCGGCAGCTCCTTTGGCGGCGCTGGCGGTCGCTCTGGGTTGCTGATTTTCGGGCGCACGCGGCGTGGCACAACACGGTTTTGCGACACAGCTTCTGCGGTTGCCTGCTCTTCGTCTGGCGCATCCTCAATCGCCAGATCAGCATCGAGCGGATGTTCTTCATACTGCAGCTCACCGCCCGAGTGGACTTCACCCCCCAAATCTCCCTCTGATTGTGTCAACGCCACCAACGCTTGCACGATTTGCGCCACCAAATCGGCGCCACCGCTTGCTTTCCAGGCCTCTTCATCCTGTCCTGCATTTACTGCGTCCAATGTCGCAATCGGGAGTATGGCTGCAAAAAGTCCTTCCGTTTCCGCATTGAGCCGCGCGAGAACCCGCGCTCGGTCACGCTCGGCACGCAATTTGTCATACTGTGTGACCACCAGATAGTTCGGCCCTTTTACGGCAGCGGAAACCTGCTCCCACAACGCGGCTTCCGACTGTCTCCAAGCCTGCGTTGCATGGGTACACCAAAGGACGCAATCTACCTCGTCCAGCAAACCCATCCAGTCTTCGTGCTTCATGTTTGGATCGGAAATCCCGGGGATATCGATCAAGTCACAAAGCTGTAGAATGTCCGCATCCATTGCCAGTTGGATCAAGCGCGTCCCTTCAACCGGCGCTTCCGCAAACCCTTCCACTTCGAGGGCTTCTGAGGAGCCATCTTCAAGAATACGGGTCGCTGCATCAGTACCAAAAGTCACCCAAACGGGCGGAACGCGTGTCGCCGTAATACGCACAGGCATAGGCTCTCCACCAAGAAGGAGATTCATCAGCGTGCTCTTACCGGCACTGAATTCACCCATCAAAGCAATCCGTGGCTTACGGTGAGCCACACCTGCAGGGTTGGCCACATGGTCGGAGTTCGGTTGTGTCATGCGTGGTGTCCTTCAAGCCCAATCCTGCTTTTATCTCGCAATTCCTCGAATTCCGTTATCAGCCGCTCAAGTTTTTCGCGTTTCTGGCCCTCTTCTCCACTGTGGAACAGCTTCTGCAAGTCACCACCGCGAGGGTCCACGCTAATTTCCTTCATGATGTCCCGGTGTTGCGCAAAGAAATCTTGCAAGGTGACCGCTGCCATCTCGCGCACTTGAGCCGTTTGAATTTCCTTGGACTGGCGCATGAAATCCTCAGTCTCGCGTGCAATGAGGTTCTGGAACCGCTTGGCAAAGGCCTTGTAGCCGCGGATGCGGTTCCACCAGGAAATCCACCAGCCATCATTGAAATCAAGCGCGATGGTTTGACCAAACGCAACCGGCGCAGGCATGTTTGGTAGGGCTGGTGGCGCCATCTGTATGCCCTGCACTGCGCTACCAAACGCATCGGCATAGAGCATAGCAATATCCGTCATGGCCGCCTCAAACCGCCCCTCAGACGCAGATCGTACGTTCGCACCAAACACGGTGTAAGCAGATCTCAACAACATCCGCAGTCCAACCGGGTCGTAGTCCCAGACGATATGATTGCCATAGTTTTCCAAGTGGCTCAGGAGAGATCGCAAGGCCCGGTCTATAAATTTGGCATGGGCTCGGTCTGCTCTCATATGAAACTCAGCTATCGCCGCACCCAACTCCTTCTGAAACGCATCGGCATGGAAGGCCGCGAGTTTTTCAAAGGCCTGAATGGCATCATATGTCGTCAGCGTTTGCGCACGACTCCCGTCGCTTGAGATATTGACCATGCCAGCCGCCATTTGGCTGGTGGCAATCGTCAGCGCGGCACCTGTTGTTTTCTCCAGAAACGGCACGCCCTGCTCTTCCAATATCCGCTCAGAAACGGCACGAAACAGCGCGCTCACACCTGAAAGTTCCCACACCATTTCATTGGGATCAGTCTGGCTGTATTGCGGGTCAAGCGCGACTTCGGCCCACTCAAACAGCGCCCGGCTCGACACCTCAGGCATACCCTCAATGCTGCCGGTCAACACCTTGTTGGCCCAATAAGCGCTGCCAAAGAGAATTTGTGCGTCATCTGGCCCTTGCTTGTCGCGCAGCGTTTGCCGGATGCTCGCTTCGATCTCCGGGATCTGCTGTGCAGGATTGGAGAGTTCGTCAATGCGGTTCACAAAGATCAGAACATTGCGCGATTTAAGGTTCGAAATCAGGCGGATGAGGCCCATGTCCACGGATGTCAGAGCCTGCCCCGCAGACAATACAACCACGCACATCTTGCTGTCGCGAATAGCTTGAATGGTGACCTGCTCACGCATCATAAAGGTGTCATTCACACCTGGTGTATCCCGCAGGCACAAGGGCACCGGCACGGTTTCACAATTCAGGAACAGATCAGCAGAGGAGACAATGTCAGCAAAGCGCCCTTGCTCAGCCTGCGCGTCATCTTCTACGCCAAAGTCATCTCCCATAACGATATAACGCTCGAGCAGATTTTTGTCGAAATAGCCGTAGTCATGGGTTTCCCCAAGCAGCAAATCAAACTTCTTCCCAAGACGGTTTTGCGCTTTGCTCCGCACCTTCTCGATTTGCTCGCCGATCTTTTTGAGCTCACTCTCTGCACCCGCACGGCTGGCCATCTCGCCAATCCGTCCGCCCTGATTGAGGAGTCGGTCCCAATCCGTTTCCTTCATGAAACGAAAGGACGCACCGGTTTCAGATGGTTTGGAAGCTGGTTTCAAATGCAACGACGTTACAACAGAGGTCCAGGGGTTCACATCAGACGGCAGTAGATCGGACCAGCCCGCCAAAGCATTGACCAGCGTTGTTTTGCCGGATTTGACCTGCCCTAACACAGTGATCGTAGGTTCGAACCCGGCTATATCTTTACGCAAACGCTCCACCGCACGCGTCGCGTTATCTCCGGTCATTTGCGACAAGTCTCTCAGCAGCTCATCCAAAGCGCCAAGATTTGCACCGAAATTCTCCAGCGTTTCCAAGCCAGATCGCAGGTCTACAAGCCGTTTTGGAGCGCGCACCTCAGTTTCAGGGGCCTGTCTCAGTTGAACGTTCATGCCTGCGTCCTCGCTCCGATTTCTTTTTTCAGCTGCAACATCAAGAAGATCGCATCCTCGGCAGCGGTTGGACCTTGCTCCACTTGCAACAACATCAGCATGTCTTCCCCATCTCTCGCGTCATCAAGCAGAGACGCAAAATCAGCGCTTTGCCCGACCTGAGGTTCCAATGTCCCCACAATCTCACGCACCGCATTTGTGCATTGCTGCAGCACGATCTTGGCATCTGGCGTCTTGCCTTCATCCAGCTCTGCCATGAGACCCTTTGCAAAAGAGACCAGTTGCCCCTGCAACTGCTCCAGCATCTCTGCCTGCTGTTCAGCCACCGGATCTAAAATCTCGATTGAGCGGGTCGGCGCGTCAAACGAGGCCTTGGCTGAGTTCCCATTTTCAGACGCCAATTGCGCAAGCAACAAAGCCGCACGATCCAACTCGGCCGCTCTGCCGGAATTCACCTGCGCCTGAACCGCATTAAACAAATCTTTCCCGCCTGACGCTTCCCAAAGCTCCGGCTGTTCGCTTTCAGGCATTCGTGCTGTCAGTCCGTGCAGCGCGGCGACAGGATAGAGGCCAAGGAATTCATCCTCGGTGACGGCTTCGAGATCCGCAATTTTCTGGGCCAGATCACCTTTCATGATCTGACGGTCCGCTTTCGTAAGAGCGAGCACACTATGATCTTTGACCGCATCCGGCGCCTTTGCCCAAATGCCTTGCTCCGTCTCATCAAAAGCCTCACTGCACCAGACAAACACCTGGCCTTTTTGCAACGCATAATCGAACAAATCCGCCTGTTTACTGACGTCTTCTGGCAGGCTCACTTCACAAAAACTGTGTGTTTTTAGCAGCGAGTGCGGAACGGTGGCGATCAGACGGCGCACATCCCTCTGATGTGCTTGGTTACTTTCTAAGGGCTGTACCATGCCATCATGCCATTCCACCGAAAATTGCGCGGTGTCTCCATAAGACACTTCGGTCACCAACGCCTGTGGCAATCCAACCAACAGATCCTCACCCAGCATCATATTCACAACAGAAGATTTTCCGCTACCAGGTCTTCCGAGCAGCACAACGCGCACCGCATCGGATAGATGATCGATCAGTTGGGCGCCGATGGCTTGATGCCGTCCAGCAATGCGGCCCTGATCAAGCGCTTCACGCAACTCCTGTACAACGCGTTGCTGTTGACCCCTCATGCGTTTCTCACTTTCCGCGAAAGACTTAAGACAGTGTGGACACGGCCAGCGCGCGCCGTTCGGTCGATATGCATGACTTCGCTGGCCACTTGGCTCTCATCTTCTGAGCGGTCCTCAACAGCACATACCTCAGCATCTTCATCAGGTTTGCGCGCAAGCATGGCCTCGCGGCTTTGCACCTTGATCAAACAAATTGAGAGATTGTCCTGTTCAGGATCTCCAGCTGCATGAACAGCCTGCATAAGAGCCGCGCCGACCTGCTGGCTGGAGGCATCGCTTTGATCGCTCAATACCTCACTGATTTCCTTCTCTGTCAGGGAGAGAAGCCCATCGCTGGCAGCCAGCAGTATGTCCCCTTCCTGCAATCGCATCGGCTCAGTGCGGTAGTCGACCTTGGCAATTTGCCCGCCAGACATCACCGAAATCAGGCAGCTGCGGTCTGGGTGGTTCAGAGCTTCTTCCAATGGGATGACACCACGCGCATGAAGCTCATCGATTTGCGCCGCGTAGGAGTGATCTTCATTCAGCCGGAAAAGCCGCCCGCCTCTGAACAAAAACAGAGGCGAATCCCCAATCGACACCCAATACAGACGATTTCCAAAGAGGATCGGCGCCACAAGGGTTGCCCCCATCCCGCGCGCGTTCGGATTCTCTTTTTCATAGAGCCGAATGCAGTCATTGGCGCCCGCCACTGCGACCTGCAAGGCATCGCCAATATTGGCCTCAAGCGCCTCCGGATTTTCAGCGAGCATTTTCAGCTCGCTAAACAGTTCCGTGACCACGATGCCGCTGGCCACATCGCCTGACGCATGGCCTCCCATCCCATCAGAAAGCACCGCAAAGCCTAGAGGCGACCCAAGAGGAAAATCGGCAATCACCGCATCCTCTTGGCGCTCCCGCTTACCGATGTTCAGACCGGTTACGACATCAAAGCAAACATCATCCAAATTGGGCATGTCCGGGAGCTTCCATATCTTGGCCCACCCAAGAGAAATCTTCGCCACACAGCGCCACAAAGCGGAGTGTGGTTTCGCCGATGCGGATCACGCTGTTGGTCGCCAAATCTTCTGTGCTCAGAACAGGACGACCGTTCAGACGCACCAGATTGGCCTTGCCGCCATGCCCAAAAAAGAACCGGCGTTGCTCGCCATCAAAAGCAATGGCCGCATGGTTTTCGCGAGAGATCGTATTGTCGCCAAAATCCAATCGGACCGTCTGGCCTTCGCCACGACCGATTTGTGTCAGCCCGTCAAACAAAGCAAAAGAAGCGCCTCTCCCGGGGCCATCGACCACGACAAGCCATCCAACCGGGAATTGCGCCTGCACCGCCGGGGCTGCTTCACGCGATTGGCTCATGGGATCATGAACTGTGCTTTGTGGACCGCTAAATCCAAGCAAGCGAGTTTTAACACGACCTTTGGAGCCGCGACCGCCACTGGCGCGATGCGCAGTCACCGAAGCCTGCAAGGGAGCCATTTCCGGAGACGGCTTCTGCTCAGAAACACTTGGGACCTCCTGCGTTCTTCCAGCGTCCTGAGAACGCTCAAGCGAGTGGCGAACCATAGCAGGCTTTTCTGCCAGTGGTTCCGCGATGTGTGACGCGACAGCTTCCGGAGCTTTCTGCTGTACGCGCACTGGCTCTTCTTCCGCAGGCTGGGTAAACGACGGTGTCGGCGCAGTCGACGGTTTCTGCGCCGCCCAATTGAACGCATCGGCCTCAACCAATTTAGGCATCTCGCTTGGCTGCGAAACGCTATCTTCAACATCGGGAAAAACGTCAGGCTCAACGGTTTCAGGGCTCAAACCTGCTGAACCCCCTTCCATAACGGGCCCGGCCTCCTGAGGCTCCTGTGCCGGGGTCTGGACACTTCCTTGAACCATAGAAGATTGCGGGCCCAGCGCATCAGCAATGGATGAGAAATCAATAGAAGGCTCCTCCGTGGGAGCCTCGAACTCATCTGCCGCTGGAGTCGCCTCAGGGACATCAAAAAAGGCGCCATGTTCCAGCTCGGCCTCCGTTGAGGACAACTCTTCTTCCACCAACTCCGGCTCTGGTGAGAGGTCAGTGCGATCCTCTTCTCTCAAGCGCAGCGGATAGCGCAGTGCTGAGGCATCACCACCGCTGGCGGCCTGCGTCTTTTCATTGATGATATCTCGAATGAACCTCATGTGCTGTTCCTTCACGTTTGGAGAATACGGGTTTCGGGGACGTCATGGCGTGCTCTGAAGCGGTCGCAGAAACGGTGGAACAAAGAGACTTTGCCTGACCTATTCCTTGGAGCTTTCCGGCCGCCAGCAGCGGCAGTCAGCATATCGCCATGTTTCAACGGCGCTTCGGACGGTCGCGCGCGCGCACTGCATAGTCTGTCTTGCTCAGCCAGATAGGCCTCAACGTCCTCTATCGGATCGCCAAAAACATCGACATACTGCTTTTGCTTCTGAGGTTTCGGCGCTATCGGCTGGTCGATCTTCCGCTGCGCTTTGAGCGCTTGCGGCAAGCCAGGTTGCAGCACGCGATTTGTATCACTCACGAGATCTTTGATGACCCCAACCACTGCAGGGTCAAACGCGGCCAAAGGTTTGGGAACCGGCCCATCCATCACACGGATCCAGTCATCCGCGCTCCGAAGACGCTCTGTAGCGTCCAAAGTCAAAGCACGATCCGTTGCGATCAACAGCCGAATATCCAGATCAGAGTTTGTCGTTTCCAATGCCGCGTAAGGATCACCCTGATCGGCTTCGATCATCTCAACCCGGGTCTGCGCATCCGGCGGGGGATCTCCCACAAACATCAGATGACAGAGCGCCCCCAGCGAATAAATGTCGCTATAGGAGCCCTGACTACCCTCTGCCGTATAGAACTCTGGCGGGGAATAGCCGTCCTTCACCGCCAACATCCGGCGCTTTTGCCCGTCTTCGTGTTCACTAGAAGCATAGGCCGCACCAAAATCGATCAAGGTGACTTGGCCTGTCTCGCTGAGAATGAGATTGTCTGGCGCTATGTCGCGATGCAAAATGCCTCGATCATGCAAATACCGAAGCGCGTCTAAAACCTGTCGCAAAACGCTGTCGATGGTGCTCCGGGTCAACCGCCCAGGTGCCCGTTCGACCAAATCCAGCAGGTCAACGCCCTCCACAAAATCCATTGCGGTATAAGCCGTGCCGTTTTCGGCAAAGGTCTGGTGGACGCCGACGATACCTGGATGATCGAGTTCCGCGAGACGTAAGGCCTCTCCTTGAAACTGTTCCAAAATGGCGCTGAAATACGGGGCATCCTGCGCCTCAAACGGCTGCACGAAGATGCCATTTCGTCCACAAATCTGAGACGGGAAACACTCTTTGATAACCACCGTGCGGTTCAGGCTGTCATGCGCCAAGTAAGTAAGCCCAAAGCCCCCCTGACCAAGCGGGCGAATGATCTTGTACTGACCACGCAGTAACTCGGTGCCTGACGCCAACGCAGCATATATTTCTTCAGCGTCGTGCATGCACGCTCATCCCCTTGGCTCCTATGGCTGTTGGCTCAGAAATGCGAGTGCAGATCCCCACCGACAGGGCCAAGTTGTGAACGAAATGTGTTTTGATCGTGTCATCACCGCGCAATGGGTGTGACACTCCATTCAGGTTTGATGCGAATATTTAGAGGCTGGCCCGAAGATCCCTCAAGGGGAGAGTGCGCCCCTTGCAGTCGCACTCAAAGGCGGAACTCACAAAAGGGAGCATTAACAAACACCTAATTCGGCTAATAAAGTCGTATCAACCGCAAGTCACAGCTTCTTTAGAAGCGCGTTCTGAACCCGAACAAAATGGCCGTTTCACGCTCCCCAGCGATGTTGCCCCGATTCTGAGCATGCGCGAGTGATACCCCAAAATTCGTATGATCGGTGAGCGGCCGCACATAGTTCAGCGCGATCCGCATTTCGCGCTCTTCTGGTGCCAAATCAATCGCAACACTTCGGGTCGAGGCAACACCATTGGCGGACAGCACCGGCAAAGCAACAGAGGTGGAGCCAGATGAAATCGCCGCAGGCAACGACACCGCCACACTCAGCCGGTCATTGTGTGCCCACACCCCATGATGTGACAACCTGAGCGCTCCGGCATTCATAAGAACATCCGCAGCTTGACCAAGGCCAGAGTTCTCCTCGCCCAAGGCATAGCCGAACTCAAAACTAAGCTGCGCCGCCTCAGTGATATCCGCGGACAAGGCCATATCGACTGCAAAGATCGAAGAGTTGGTACCGCCATTCCAGTCCGACAGGAGGGTTGCGGTGTCATCACCGTAGGTCGCACTGACGTGCAAGCTGGCAAGGCCCAGATCAAACCCGCGCGTGACGCCAAACCCCATATTGTCTTGGCCGTCGCCGGTCGACTGGAAAAGCCGAATGTCGAGGTCTGTGTTGTTTGTGAAGAGCGGGATGCTGCGCCGATCTCCGAAGAACGCAGCGCCACCAGACTGGCGCGTCTCGATCCGGTCAAAAGCTGCGATGTCAGCGAGCGAAAACAGCGGTGCCGACTGGCGCTCCGCCACGAATTGCGCAGCGTTTACCACAAAGTTGGCAGACAACGCATCGCGGCTGACAAGGTCGACATTGCGAAGTGCCCGTGACACCGCATCCCCGCTCGCGCCACCCGCCACAACGAGGGGCTTATCCATATTTAAGACCGTGCCGTTCCCTGTCGTGACGGTGGATTGTCCAATCGGCAAAAGCGCTGCGCCAACATTGAGAAACCCGTGTCCCCATTCGCTGCTATAGGCGTGCTCAAAACCGGGGACCAGTTCCACGGTGCCATCTTGGGAAAAGCCGTCAAACTCGTTGTCGGCGGTGGCGAGCAGCCGAACACGCAGCTCTTTGTTTGTCATAGTTGGAAAGGCTTCTGCCAAAAGCGCCAGTGCCCCTGCTACGGTTGGCGCAGCAAAAGAAGTTCCTGTGCCAAACCCATAGCTGCTGGTTGAATTCGCATTGGCTCCTGTCCAACTGCCGTTGGCAGAAATACACCAGGCTGCAGCTTCAAGGCAGGCTCCCGACACGCGCTCTGCTGCCACGATGTCGTCTCCATTCAAGACGGGAACGCCGTTGACCACTGCGATCCAGCTGTCCTGCAACGTAGGCTCAAAAATAGGCAGCCCTGGAAGCAAACCTACATTTGAAATTGTCGAGTCATTGGAGATCGCAAACAACACAATCCCGTCTTGGGCATAGCGCGACAACGCATCCACGTAGTCAGACCCCGCTGACGTGCTCACAAGACTATTGTAGTTCGATAGGCTCGCGCGACGGCTGGCAAATCCCCAGGAATTGTTCAGGGCGACCGCACGCGCGCTACGGGCGGCATTTGCTGTCTCGGTCAGTTGCTCAAATGTATCGAAGCTCCCGAAGATCGCAGCAGCCTCAGGTGCAACGCCAATCATATCTGAGGAATTCCCTGTGGCGACCGACGCCACAAACGTCCCGTGATCGTCCACAGACAGGCTGGATCCTGTCGTTATCGATTTGCCGGAGAAGGCCTCATGTGAGGTCAGGAACCCATTGTCTGAGAAGGCGATGATCTGGCCTGCCCCGGTGAGCCCGGCGGCATGAGCATAGTGAATGCCTGCCGTCTCTATAGGATTGCCTTTCAACTCAACGTCGATACCCGCATCCAGGCGGTTGTTGCCATTCCGATCTACATATACGCCCGCCGGAGCATTTTGCAGGCGGTAACGTGCATCGCGGGTCAAAAGCCGATTGGCAGTGCCGCGCACCGCGTCCAAATTATCAATGAAGGACGCAAGCAATGTCGGGTTGTTTGTGAAGGGGAGCGAAGCGCCAGATCCCGCACTTCCCCCGCCACTGGTGCTCGAGGAGTCGTCCTCTCCGCCACCACATCCGGCCACGAGTGCCGGTAGCAAAGCAAATGCGATCAGTTTGGACGTGGATAGTTTCACTTTGCTCGACCTTCAGTTCAGTAAAATCTGCCGCGCAACAATGCGCCAAAAAAGCTAGCCAATGTTTAAACAGAAATACAATCTTAAGCTGATCATAAATCTCCATGTGTGGACTTCATGCACATGCAGGCCAACGTTCAAAAATCGCACATTTCCGACCAAAGCGCGATTGACAGGCTACAGGCTGTGGTCCGACCCTGACGATATGCTCCGCTTCGCTCTTTCCTTCTGTCTGATCACCTCAGTCGCCGCAGCTCAAAATCACTGCCCCGAAGACGCCATGATCGTATTTGACGGCTCTGGCTCTATGGCTGAGATGGGCTTTAACAACATCTCCGAGCCGCGCATCTTCGAAGCCCGGCGCGCGATCAAACGGGCAGTCCCCGACATCGCGCTAACACGCCGCCTCGGCCTGATTGTCTATGGCCCCGGCGGAGAAAACGCCTGCACCGGACTTGATCTCCGCTTCCCCCCGACGAGGAATGCCGCTGGGCCCATCATCACAGCCATCGAGCGCTTGCAGCCCGCTGGCGAAACGGCGATCGCTGACGCAGTGAGCCTTGCTGCTAAGACACTCAATGGTAAGGGCACAATTGTTCTCGTGACCGACGGGAAAGAAACCTGCGGAGGTGCGCCATGCCAAGTTGCCGCAGAATTGGCCGCAACCACTGATCTCACCGTACATGTCATCGGCTTCAAAGTACGCGGGGATCGGTTTAGCTGGGCGGAAGACAGTGACTACGACCAAAAAATCAGCGTGGCACAGTGCTTGTCAGAGCGCACAGGCGGATACTATGTCGGGACCGAAACCGTCGATGAATTGGTGAGCGCGCTGCAACGCACACTTGGGTGTCCGCTGCTGTTCTGAATGCGCACGAAGTGCCAGAACACTACTTCACCTCTGCGCCCCGCCACCGGCGCGCGCGGGTCTCCCCCGTCTGAACCAGCAAATACTCGATCAGCAACATCACCGCCACGAAGCTCAAGGAATAGGCCATCACATGCGCTGTCTCAAAGAGCTGGAAATAGAGATGGATCTGAAATCCAACACCGTTCCCACGCCCCAAAAATTCGACCACCAACACGATCTTCCAGATCATCGCCATACCGTTGCGCACAGATGCCGAGACATAGGGTGCCAACTGCGGCCAAATCACATGGCGTAACCTCTTCCACAATGACATGCGAAACACCTGCGCCATCTCTGCAATCGCACGGTCTCGCGCCAGCACACCTTCGCGAATGGTCACAATCACCATGGCCGTCTTATTCACGGACACCGCCAAAATGGCTGCAAACTCGTTCAAACCCAACCAGAGGTAGGCCAGAACGATCACCACCAAAGCAGGCAGGTTCAAGAACACGACCACCCATGGGTCAGCCCATTGGTTCAACCGCGGCATCAGACCCAGTGCTATCCCGATCACGGTGCCAAAGAGCATGGCGCATGTGAAAGCTGCTGCCACACGCAGGAGTGTCGCGCTCATGTGGTGCCACAAATCGCCGGCACTGGCCTCCGCGACTGTCACCTTCATCACCTCCACGGGGGATGGCAGGACCGTTGGGTCCGCCATCCCTAGGGCGCAAGCCCACCAAAGTGTAATCAACGCGCAAAGCGAAATCGCCACCACGACGGGACGTCGCGCGGTGCCTGATGCGCCTGCGTTTTGAAAAGCCTTCGCCATAAGTGCCATCCAGTCCAGAAAGGGCGCCGCTTTGGAATTTAGACAAAGGTCGCATTTAGAGTTGCCCCACCAGAGTTTAGCGTCTCCGACATGCGGGTTCTCGTCACAATTTTCATGCTACTGGTTTCCGCCGCTCAGGCCGAAGTTCTAACCAAGGATGAGCTCTCAGAACTTGTTATCCCCCCATACAGTCTGGGCGATCAGGTGAATGACAAAGGGCTGTGGGAGCTCGACAATTCAGGCGGTCAACACGCGGGCTACATCTTTGAAACAGAGCCACTCGCCCCTTTGCCCGGTTTCGCCGGCGCGCCAATCAACGTGTTGGTGACCCTTGATCTTGAGGGCAACTATCTGGATATGCGGCTCTTGCAGCACAACGAGCCCATCTTTGTGTCCGGTCTCGGCAACGCCGCTTTCCACAAATTCTTTGAGCAATACCGCGGCCATAACATTGCATCCTCTCTTGTGGTTGGGACACCCTATGGCGATGCCGGAAGCGCAAGTGGTTCACTGGTCTACCTTGATGGGGTGACCAAGGCGACGGCAAGCGTGCGGATCGCCCATGAATCCATTCTAGCGGCAACCACACAGATTGCGCGCGAGAAAATGCAGGGTGTCGCCGCCGGTCCGCCTGCTCATCCGACCCCGGATTATGTCGAAGACCTGACCTGGAACGATCTGGTTGAACAGGGCCTCGCCCAGCGCTTTCTGGTCACCAACGCTGAAATCGAAGCTGTGTTTGAAGGCACCCTCTGGGCCGATGACGATCCCGAAGCGCAAGATGATCCAGACGGGGCCTATCTTGACCTCTGGATCGTCGATGTCGGCCCCCCTTCCATTGCGCGTGCAATTCTGGACGAAGACACCTTCGCAGAGCTTCAGGAATTTCTTGAAATCTCAGACTTTGACGAACCGCTGCTTTTGCTGGAAGCGGGCCGTCATGGATTGGTTTCAGAAGACTTCATCCGCAACACCTCGCCAGACTGGCTATCAGCGGAGCAATTTGGCCTGCCAGTCGCCTTGCGAGACAGCGACCTGTTTGTCGGTCTCCACCGTGATGTGCCCAATCACCTGCACGACGCCACCACGATGATCCTGCGCACGGACAGAAGGCTTGGCTTTGACCCCACTTCAGAATGGCAGCTTAATGTGCTGGCATTGCGCGAACACGGCACCTTCATGCCTCAGATCGGCAGCGAAACACTCTCAGTCACACATTCAACCGACGCACGCTTCTTCACGCGCCCCGAAGTCCCCAAGCCGTTGCCGCCATGGCGCGAAGCACTTCGCAATCGGCAGACCGACCTTATTGTTCTTGGCGTCAGCCTCATCGCTCTGTTCGCCGCTCTGTTTTCCAAAATGCACGCGCTCGCCAGCTGGCGCTGGTTCACCCCGGCGCGGCTGACATTTCTCGCCGTCATGACCGGCTTTGTCGGGCTCTGGGGACAAGGACAGCTGTCGATTGTCACTGTCATCGGAGTGCTGCGTACCGCTTGGGAAGGAGGCACTTACGCCTTTCTGCTCTACGACCCCTTCTCGCTTCTGGTTTGGGGCGCGGCCATTATCGGGTTTATCCTCTGGGGACGTGCTCTTTTCTGCGGCTGGCTTTGCCCCTTTGGCGCGTTACAGGAATTCGCGCACCACATTGGCCGCGCATTACGTCTACCGGAAATTGAACCCTCAGCCTTCTGGGACAAACGCCTAAAGGCTTTAAAATATGTCATTCTTGCCAGCTTGGTGGGGTTGATATTCATATCCCCTCAACACATCGACAAAGCCGCAGAAGTCGAGCCGTTCAAAACTGCAATCACCACCTTCTTCATTCGCGAATGGTACTACGTTGCCTACGCTGTCGGGCTGCTACTGCTCTCAACCGTGCTTTTCAAAGGCTTCTGCCGCTATGTCTGCCCATTGGGGGCCTTCATGGCGATTGGCGGCCTTCTGCGCGGACGTGACTGGATTGCGCGCCGCGAGGAATGCGGCTCCCCCTGCCAACTCTGCAAAGTACGCTGCAACTACAAATCCATCGCCCCCAAAGGAGAGATCCAATATTCAGAGTGCTTCGGCTGTTTGGATTGCGTGACCATCCACGACGACGCTCAGACGTGTGTGCCGCTGGTCCTCGCGGCACGGGCACGCGAACGTATGTCCGCATGACGCGGCGCTCGTTTGCAATTAAATCCTAGCGTTCAGGCGGCAAATGGGTCAGCCCGTAGCCCGCAAAGATCTCTGCGATCCGCCCATCCTGCAAGGCCGCATAAATTGCATCATCAACCGAATAGCTAAGCGGCCGATAGCGGAAGTTCACGCCCAGCCCGATGGTCCATTTGCCAACAGCAAAGCCCGGCAACGGCGGCTGATGCACGCCGACACCGTCGCCTGCTCCGTATTCCAGCTGCGCCAGCGGCCCCATTGCCGCCATCACCTCACCAGCCTGCAGTGCCGCCATCGCCTCGGCCATCGAAGGAAAGCGGTGGATCTTGTCACCACCGCCCCGACCGCCAATCAGGCTCGTCAGGTAGAAGTCCGCGATCGAGTCATTTTCGACCGCCACAGTGTCAAATCGGAAATATGCCGGAACCGGCTTGTCCTCGGGATATTTAGCCTCATCATAAGCAATCGCAATCGTTTCCGAGGCATACTGCCCTGTGAACACCACCTGCTCGACGCGGCAGGTGAATTCGCTGTCATAGGGCACACGCAACATCACATTGGAAACTGCGCCCCCGACAATTGGCCCCTTCCACAGCGTGTTGCGCAGATCGGCCTCAAGGTTTTCATCAGGCGATACAAATTTGAACCTGGCTTTGACGCCGAGGTCCTCAGCGATCAGCTCGCCAATCTTGATATCAATCCCGGCAGGCGCGCCATTTTCCTCAAAGGAATAGGGCGGGAAATCCTCGTAGACCGCGAACTCGATCCACCCCCGCTCCTGGATGGTGTCCAGATCTACGCCCACAATATCCCGGCTCGCGTTTTGCGGCTTGGGTTGGGGGACATGGTTCTCACAACGCGCCTGCGCCAACCCGGGAAAGGCCAGCGCTGCACATATCAAAACATGGGAGTATTTCTTCACTTACTGTGCCGCCGATAGTCCAATGGTGAGTGCTTCATGAGCACTTTTGACGTCAACGGCCTCTGCCGCAAGATATTTTGCCGCTCGAAACGGCGCACTGTCCGCCACCGGCGCCCCTGAGCCCGTTTCAACACCAGAAGCAATCTGCGCCAGTTCCACCTGCAAGGCACTGACATCTCCCGCACCACCAGTCTCAATCGATACCAGAGCGTCGCGAATTTCCTTAAGCCTTGGCGTCACATCATCTAGCGCCCCATCGTCAGGACGGGCCTCAATATAGGTCCGGATTGCCCAAGCCGCTTTCTGCCCCAGCAACTCGTCAAAAGCCGGCATCTTGGTGATCCCGTTCTGCGTATAGCCATAACGGAACCGCTCCACGTACCATTCATCCCCGTATTCCTCGGCTTCCAGATAGCGCAAATCCGGAGCCAGACCGCCAGAAATCACCTCCAGGCCATGACAGCGCGCACAATTCTGATTGTAGCCTGACGCCCCAATGCGCACGGCCTCAGACCACACCTCTTCGCCCATGGCCCGATACGGATTTTCGATCAGCCATTCCTCCCCCACATCCGGCAACGCCTCCGTGTTCACCGGCTGCGGGGCCACATCTCCATGCCCAAAAACAGACGTTGCGCTCAGCGCCACCACTGAAATTGCCATCACAACCCGATTTGCCATGAGACCCTCCATAGACAGTTTACACAAGTTGCTCATGTTCTAGAGCGGGGTTTGGGCACGCGGCTATTAGACCAAAGTTTCGATTAGGCACCTCTTTCGACTAAAGTCCTATGGTGCCGCAAATGCGTCTAGATAGCCTGCAGCCATGAGTATTTTGAAACCCATTGCTTTTGGAGCGCTGCTAGCCTTTGGATTGAGCGCCGCCGCCTCGGCCGAGATCAATGTGAACGTGCATTATCTGAAGGTCGAACGCGCGTTGCCCCCGACCTTATCAAACCTCGACCCTGTGCCAGAAGACCTTGGTGTTTCCGGAGCAGAGGTGGCGCTCAAAGACAACGCCACCACCGGTCGTTTTCTCGGTCATGACTACGTCTTGGAAACCACCGAGGTCTATCTGGGAGAAGACCCGCTCGCCAGCGCGAAGCAGGCCCTTGAAGCAACTCCGCTCCTCCTCATCGACGCCCCAGCAGAGATCGTGACGGCAATTGCTGATCTGCCCGAAGCACAATCCGCGCTGCTTTTTAACGTCGCCGCCCCTGACAATCCGCTTCGTCGCGAAAATTGCCGCCGCAATGTGCTGCACACCGCGCCCAGCCTCGCGATGCGCACCGATGCATTGGCACAGTTCTTCGTCAAACGCCGCTGGGACCGGCTCGCGTTAATCGAAGGCACCTATGCGCAGGATCAAGCCTATGCAAACGCGCTGCGCGAAAGCCTTACCAAATTTGGCCTCGGCTTGAGATCATCAAAAACATGGGCCTTTGACGCTGACATGCGCCGCAATGCAGCCCAAGAAGTGCCCCTCTTCACACAAGAGCTGAAAGACCATGATGTTCTGCTCGTGGCTGATGAGGTCCATGATTTTGGCCGCTACATTGCCTTCAACACCTGGGAGCCACGCCCCATTGCCGGCTCAGATGGCATGACCGCCACCGCTTGGGCACCCGTGGTAGAGCAATGGGGCGCAGCCCAGCTCCAGTCGCGTTTTGAAAAAGCAGCAGAGCGAAAAATGCTCCCTCAAGACTACGCAGCTTGGGCAGCTGTGCGCTCGATTGGCGAGGCTGTCACCCGCACGAGTTCCGCAGATCTGCAAACCCTACGCGCGTTTATTCTCAGCCCTGAGTTTGAACTGGCAGGTTTCAAAGGTCGCCCCCTGTCCTTCCGCCCGTGGAACGGCCAGCTGCGCCAACCGATCCCGCTGACACATCCCCGCGCCTTGGTGTCCATGGCGCCACTCGAAGGTTTTTTGCACCCGGTCTCCGAACTCGACACTTTGGGTCAGGACCAGCCCGAAACCACTTGCACGGCTTTTGAATAGGAGGCCCGCCATGCCTTTGCTGTCCAATATCACCAAAACAACCGCCTTGACCCTTTGCCTTGCGATGCCCTTCAGCCATGCACAGGCCGAAGAGATTTGGATCTCCAACGAAAAGGACGACACGATCTCGGTCATTGATGTGGCCACTCTGGAGGTTATCCGCACCATCGAAACCGGAGAGCGCCCCCGCGGCATCACCTTCAGCCATGACCACAAGGTCCTCTACATCTGCGCCTCAGACAGCGATGCCGTACAGGTGATGGATCCTGAAACCGGACAGATCCTGCACGACCTGCCTTCTGGTGAAGATCCAGAACAGTTTGTGCTGCATCCAGACAATCGCCACCTCTATATCGCGAACGAAGACGACGCGATCACAACGGTGGTGGACGTAGAGACCCGTAAGGTTGTCGCTCAAATTGATGTGGGGATCGAACCCGAAGGCATGGCTGTCTCACCTGATGGCAAATACGCCATCACCACATCGGAAACGACCAATATGGCACATTGGATCGACACTGAAACTCAGGAACTCGTGGCCAATACCCTTGTCGATTCACGCCCGCGCCATGCCGAATTTGCGGCTGGCGGCTCCGAACTTTGGGTAAGTGCTGAGATTGGGGGCACCCTCTCTGTCTTTGATGTGGAGAGTAAAGCCGAGAAGGCCAAAATCGAGTTTGAAGTACATGGCGTTCATCCGGACCGTGTGCAGCCTGTAGGCTTTGAATTTACTGGCGACGAGAAAACAGCCTTCGTCGCGCTTGGCCCTTCCAATCACGTCGCCGTCGTGAATGCCGAAACCTTCGAAGTTGAAGAGTACATTCTGGTTGGACGTCGTGTCTGGCACATGGCTTTCAACACGGACAAATCTCTCTTGTTCACGACAAACGGTGTCTCCGGCGATGTGACCGTGATTGACGTGGCCGAGCGCGCCGCGGTTAAGACCATTAAGGTCGGTCGCTTCCCTTGGGGCGCGGCGCTGCGTCCCTAAGCAAAAAGACCGACAATGCACCGACGTGATAACACCGCGATAACGACGCAATACATACGCAATACCGACCACAAAATGAGGGCAAAATGACTTTCTTACGCACATTGATTTCCGTGACCGCTATGAGCTGCGTGGCTGCAACAGGTGCCTTTGCTGATGACGATGATGATGACGGTTTTGGGCTTGCTGGCATCCTCTCTGCCAAAAACAAAGAGGACCTATCCCCCATCACTCTCAGCGCGGGAGTGCCTCTCTCTGAAGAGAATTGGGAATTAAAATCAGGTACTTATTATGAATTTGAGATCGAGGCCGACGGCAGTCAGGAGCTTGCCCTTGTCGGCGCAGAGTTCTTTCGCGCCATTTGGATTGATGAAATCGTGATCGAGGGTTTGGAAATCCGCCCGCTGGGACTGGACTCCGTAGAGTTTGACGAAGCAGGTACAATGGAGATAGGCTTTTTGGCAATAAAACCAGGCAGTTACCACATGAAAATCCCCGGATCGACTGGCGAAACCCAACGCATTGAAATCGAAATCAAGTGAGCCTGAGTGTCAAAGGACTGTCTTACGCCTACGGCGCAAAAAAAGCGCTGGATGACGTGTCCTTTGACGTCGCTTCTGGCACATTCTGCGCTTTGCTCGGCCCGAACGGGGCCGGAAAAACTACGCTTTTTTCGATACTTACCAGATTGTTCACAGCACATTCAGGCACGATTGAAATCGCAGGCCAAGACCTCTCAAATAAGCCTCTTTCAGCGCTGAAGCAGATCGGTGTGGTTTTTCAACAGCCAACGCTGGATCTTGATCTGACCGTCTACCGCAACCTCAAGTACTTTGCTGCGCTGCAAGGGATTTCAGGCGCGCGAGCTGAGAGCAAGATCATGGAATCCCTTGAAAAAATGTCGATGGCGGACCGTGCGGGAGAAACTGTTCGTAAGCTCAATGGAGGCCACCGCAGGCGCGCTGAGATCGCCAGATCTCTGATACACAACCCGAAGGTCCTGCTCTTTGACGAACCCACCGTAGGCCTCGACGCTGCCAGCCGCTCAGCAATCACCAAACATGCACACGCGCTGGCGGAGGAAGGCTATACCGTACTTTGGGCAACACATCTAACAGACGAAATATCTTCAAAAGATCAACTGGTTATCCTCCATGAAGGTGCCATTTTAGCCAACGACAAGGCCAAGAACATAACGGGCAACAGTTCACTCACCGAAACCTTTCTTGAACTCACCGGAGCTGAAGCGTGAAACCATATTTCGTCGCGCTTCAAGCGATCGTCACACGCGAAGCACTGCGGTTCATCCAGCAACGCGGGCGTTTTGTTGCAGCGCTCGTACGCCCCCTCGTTTGGCTCTTCGTTTTTGCCGCTGGCTTTCGCACAGCACTCGGTCTCTCCATCACGCCTCCGTACCAAACCTACATCCAATATGAGACCTACATTGTTCCCGGATTGTGCGGAATGATTATGCTTTTCAATGGGATGCAGTCTTCCCTCAGCTTGGTATACGACCGCGAAATGGGCTCAATGCGATTGCTTTTAACCACACCTTTGCCACGCTGGTGGCTGCTCTTCTGCAGGCTTTTAGGTTCCACAATCATCTCGATTACACAGGTCTACACTTTCCTACTTATCGCCGATCTCTACGGGCTACGCTGGCCCACTTTGGGATACCTTACTGTCTTACCAGCGCTGATCTTGACCGGCCTCATGCTTGGCGCATTGGGGTTGGCGTTATCCAGCTTTATCAAACAGCTAGAGAACTTCGCAGGTGTGATGAACTTCGTTATCTTCCCGATGTTCTTCTTATCGTCGGCACTGTATCCGCTTTGGAAAATGGCCGAAAGTTCGGAGCTTTTGCATGATATCTGCGCCGTAAATCCGTTTACACATGGGGTGGAACTGATCCGCTTTGCCTTGCACCAACAG
Source organism: Shimia sp. R9_1 (assembly GCF_017743775.1). Lineage (NCBI taxonomy): Bacteria > Pseudomonadati > Pseudomonadota > Alphaproteobacteria > Rhodobacterales > Roseobacteraceae > Shimia > Shimia sp. R9_1. The sequence goes on from NZ_JAGHRN010000001.1 coordinate 957,674, forward strand.
ATCAACCTACAAGCGACGTGTTGGGTTTTATTCGCAGCGGCCTGTTTTGGCACCCTCGCGATATGGGGATATGATCCCGCGCGCGGGATGAAACGTCCAAGAGGCTAGCGGAAGGTCGCTGGACGTCCCTCCAAGCGCAAGACGCGATCTGCCAAGCGCTCTGCCTCCTTTGGGACATGTGTCACGAGAACCGTCGCTACATCGGTGCCTGCCCGCAATTCCTCAAAAAGGCCCATCATCTCTTCCGCCAGCGCTTCATCAAGCGAGACAAATGGCTCATCCATAAGCAAAATTTGTGGATCAGCAACAAAGGCACGTGCAAGCGAAAGTCGCCTTTGTTGTCCGAGGGACAATTGTCCAGGAAAGCGATCTCCGAGGCCTTTCAGCCCGACATCAATGAGCTTTGCTTCAGCCTTTTGTGCACTGGCTCCGGTTGCGAGGTATAAATTGTCCCTCAAGCTACGCCATGGCAGCAATGTAGGCTCCTGAAAAACCATTGCGACACGCTCGGGCCTTTGGACTGTTCCGGAAAAACCTGTTTCCAGCCCAGCCAATATTCGCAACATGCTGGTTTTTCCGATACCCGAAGGCCCCGTTATTGCAACAGTTTCGCCTGCTGAAAGGGTCAGGGACAGATCTGCCAAAACGGGCTGCCCTGATAAGGACAGCCCATGCAGATCTAGGTTAAGAACAGTCTCTGGCACTAGTTGGTGAGCTGCGCGAATAGACCGGGCGGGAGGCTTTTGGCCTCACCAACAAGATCGTCTCCGCCAAATTCAGCCATCAAGCGAAGCATTTTATCGGCAGCGATTTCATCCACAGCGACGCCAGAGGGAATGCCCGCTCGAAACCCTGCTTTCAACGCCTCAAATTGCGCATCCGTTTTGGCGTTCATGCGAGGGCGCAAGCGCTCCCACTCTCCCTCGTCTGCTACCAAAAGCTCTTTCGCACCACGCGACGCGGCCGCTAGCCCATTCACCAGGTCCGGCTGCTCGCGCAGCATCTCACCCCGCACGACGTAACCGAGCAGAGGGGTTTTCGGATCAAGCCCCAGCGCCTGAGCAGCATCAGATACATCGATCAGCTTGCGCATCCCGCCAGCTTCCATCTTTGCCATAAAATGCCAAAAGTTGATCGCCCCACCAAGGTCGCCAGACAACGCGGTCTTAAAGATCAGCGGTGGTGCTCCGAAGACTTGTTCCGTATCTGCGGCAAGATCGACCCCATATTCTTGCTGCGCATAAGCTCTTAGGATCAGCCAGCTTTTATCGAGCGGGCCACCAGCAATACCAATTTTTCGGCCACTGAGGTCCGCAAGGGACTGTGCTGAACTGCGTTCAGGGACCATCAATCCGCCAACTGCAGTTGAGTAAGGAATGAAGACGTAGTCTTTGCCTGCCGCACGCTGCCTCGCGACCCAGATCCAGTCAGACACGATCACATCTGTCTCACCACCTTGAAATGCCACTTTGGCGGCAGAGCCACCGGCCACGCCACTGACTTGAAGCTCAAATCCGTTCGCGGTGTCTAATCCGTGATGCTGGATCGTATCCAACTCCCAGTTCACCGTCCCAAACTTAAGAACTGCCGCGCGTAGAACCTGCGTCTCTGCGACCACCGCACTTGCTGTCATTCCAATGCTCAAACAAGCGCCGGCGACCAAGCCAACCATTCTGTCAAAATATGACATCATATCCTCCCGTTTGCCGCATACTAGCACTAGGGCTTTTCTCCGGAATACGACCAAAGCATGGGCCTCGCCTGTAGAAAGCAAAGCCCTCCAAACACCCGGAAGTACTTTTGGTGCTGCCTGGGGGGAGTATCCCAGAAAGGCTCCAAAGTGCCTCGGCGAGCTTTACGACCATTGTGCAATTTCACGAACGAGTGATCTCAAAGATAGTGACATCAGAATTTGCGCGCGCATTGACCGTTTCAGCGCATTCTACAGGGAGGACATTATGAGAAGTTTATTGCTGGCCACGACGGCTGCGGTATTTTCGTTCGGCTACGCCTCAGCAGAGGTGACTGATGACGACATCGCCAATGATTCAACGATCACCAACCAGATTGTCACCAATGGTATGGGGCGCGCGCTCCAGCGTTATTCTCCGTTGGATATTCTGAACAAAGACAACGTCAAAAACCTTGTCCCTGCTTGGGCATTTTCGCTCGGCGGCGAGAAGCAACGCGGGCAGGAAACCCAGCCGCTTGTCTACGACGGGGTGATGTATATCACCGGTTCCTACAGCCGGATGTACGCAATTGACATCGAAACCGGTGAAGAGCTTTGGCAATATGATGCGCGTCTCCCTGAAGGTATTCTCCCTTGTTGTGACGTCGTCAATCGCGGCGCTGCGCTCTATAAGGACCTCGTGATCTTCGGCACACTCGACGCACGCATTGTGGCGCTCAACAAAGACACAGGTGATGTGGTCTGGCGTGACAAAATCGAAGACTACAAGGCAGGGTATTCTTACACCGCAGCACCAATGATTGTGAACGGATTGGTGGTAACAGGCAATTCGGGCGGCGAATTTGGCATTGTAGGCGCAGTGCAAGCGCGTGATGCAGAGACCGGTGAGATGGTTTGGGAACGCCCGGTCATTGAGGGGCACATGGGTACCCTTAATGGTGAAGAAAGCACCATGACCGGTACACTTAATGCCACCTGGCCCGGCGACATGTGGAAGACCGGTGGCGGCGCCACCTGGCTTGGTGGATCCTATGATGCCCGCACCGACACCATCATCATGGGTGCGGGGAACCCGGCGCCGTGGAATTCCTGGCTGCGTGATGCCGGACAGAAAAACGATGGCTCTGGCGATAACCTCTATGCAGCTTCCCGCATCGGCATCGACCCGGCAACTGGCGAGATCAAATGGCACTTCCAGACCACACCGCGTGAGGGATGGGACTATGACGGCGTGAATGAGGTTGTCGCCTATGACAATCGCACCGGTGAGCAGCGATTGGCGACCGCAGATCGCAACGGTTACTTCTACGTACTGGATGCCGCAGACGGGGATTTTGTGCGCGGTGTACCGTTTGTAAAGAACATCAGTTGGTCATCCGGCCTTGATGAAAACGGCCGTCCGATCTGGGTTGAGGAAAATCGCCCGGGTGATCCAGCCGCGGCAGCTGATGGCCAAAAAGGTGAGGTGATTTTCGCGAGCCCCTCTTTCTTGGGCGGAAAAAATTGGATGCCAATGGCGTTTAGCCAAAATACCGGCAACTTCTATGTTCCTTCCAATGAATGGGGAATGGACATTTGGAATGAGCCGATCACCTACAAAAAGGGTGCCGCCTATCTTGGTGCTGGCTTCACGATCAAACCCAACTACGAAGATCACATCGGTAGTCTGAAAGCGATCGACCCGGATACAGGCGAACTGGTTTGGGAATTCAAGAACGATGCCCCTCTATGGGGCGGCGTAATGACCACTGCAGGCGGTTTGGTCTTCACAGGCACTCCCGAAGGCAAATTTATCGCCTTCGATGACGCCACAGGTGAAATTCTCTGGTCGTTCCAAACCGGTTCCGGCATCGTTGGTCAGCCCGTCACCTGGGAACAAAACGGCGAACAATATGTCTCAATCATTTCCGGTTGGGGCGGCGCGGTTCCACTTTGGGGCGGAGAAGTTGCCAAGAAGGTGAACTATCTGAACCAAGGCGGCATGCTTTGGACGTTCCGCCTGCCCAAGCAACTGGCCTCTGCGGACTAATTAAGCAAACCTTTACGAAATCTAGACGGCGCGCGTTTGGCGCGCCGTTTGCTTTGAATACGTTCACGCGGCGAATGCGTCAGCGACATCTCTAGCCTTCACCAGGCTACGTCCCTCGCAAATTACCTTACCATCCGGAGTAAGGCAGCTGGCCCACAAGTCCACAAGATGCTTCTCTGGCCGCAAGCGCGTTATCTCCACCTTGGCTTGCAACGCGACCTCAAGTGGAGCTGGCGCTTTAAATGCCAGCTCTTGCTTCAGATAGTTTGTCCCAGAACCTGGTAGCTTTACGCCCAACAAATAGGAAAACAGAGCGGCAATCAGCGGCTCCGGTACGCTCTCTGCCTGCGCACCACTCAGCGTCTCGTAAAGCGCAAGATCATTGCGCCTGTAAGTGCGTGTGATTTCGGCAGATTGCCCAACCCTCAGCATGCGATTTCTGCCTCCCCGATCAGGCATTCTGCACCATCCGTTTCTCTGGTGACTCGCATTTGCAAATAACCCGCCCTCTCCTCGACTATCCGTAGGCTCAAGGCTTCACCCGCGAAGGCAGGGCTGGGAAACATCATACTCTGGTTCACATGTGCAATTTTGGGGTCATAGCGTTTCAGCAAGCCCCAAAGCTTGCTGTAAATCAGCATACCATGGCTAACCGTGCGCCCAAAAGCCGTTGTGGCGCAAAAGTCGGGATCCACATGGATTGCATTGTCATCGCCAGACACCTCAGCAAAAGCATCAAACTCCGCTTGCGTGGGCACCCAACGTTCGTGCAGATCAATCATGGTGAAACATCTCCCTGAGGTCTGGTTTACAGACCTTGCCCGCCGCCGTGCGCGGGAAGTCCTCCACGATGCGGACATGCGCAGGAACCTTGTAGCCCGCTAATCGCTCGCGGCACCAAGGGCGCAGCGTCTCCGGCTCAAGTCTCTCTTGAGGGCGCAGCATCACAAAAGCGGCCCCTACCTCGCCCCACTTGTTATCCGCGATACCTACGACTGCGGTTTCCAGAATGGCTGGGTGCGCGTTCAGCACCCGCTCCACTTCTGCCGGATAGACGTTTTCTCCACCTGAGATGAACATGTCTTTGATGCGGTCCACGATATAGTAGTAACCGTCCTCATCCCGCCGCGCGACATCACCGGTTGCCAGCCAACCATCCTCTGTGAAGGTCTTCGCCGTCGCTTCCGAGCTGCCAAAATAACCCGGCGTGACCCCCGGCCCGCGCAGCTGCAATTCGCCCGCACCGGTCTTGCCATCCGACACGCCAGCAAGCCGCACATCGACCAGGCTCTGCGGTCGCCCCACCGAGCCAATTTTCTCTGCCGCATGAACCTGATCCATCAAAAACACCGTTGGCCCGGTTTCAGTCATCCCCATACCGTTCAGCACCTTCGCGCCTTTTGCGGCGAAGAAACGGATCAACGGTTCCGGCAAAGGCGCGCCACCACAACCACAGCGGATCGACGCCCAATCCAACGTACCCGCCTCGGGCATTAGCGACAGCGCCTGATAAATCGCGGGGACGCCAAAAAATTGATTGATCCGGTCAGAGACCAGCAGCTCAAACACCCCCTGTTCTTCGAATTTGGGCAGGATTGTCGAACTGCCACCATAGAGAAACACAGGTAGTGTATAGAGATTGATCCCCGCCGTATGAAACAGCGGCAGGAAACACACCGCGCGATCTGTGGACGTAATATCGATGGCTTGCCCGATATTGATCGCATTTGCCCAAGCCATCCGAGCGGTCTGGATCACCGTTTTCGGGAGCCCAGTGGTGCCAGATGTGAAGAGCAGATACCAAGGCCGCTCCATCGGAACCGGCGCATTTAACGGTATACAGCCGGCCTCTATCCATTCTGCGAAGTCACCTTCAATTTTTACTAGCGCCGCGCCGCATTCTGCAGCTACCTCACGCGCGATGCTCTCAAATTCCGCATCCGTGATTATAAGCTTGATGCCAATACCATCCAGCGTTTCGACAAGTTCCGGCATCGGTTGTCGCCAATTGAGTGGGCACAGGATGATCCCAGTTTTCTGACAGGCAAACAGTGCGATAAAAAACTCCGCGCGGTTAAGGCAGATGATCCCCCTTCATTCAGGCCTTGCGCAATAAATCCCGCCGCGACCGCATTGGCCGCTGAATTGATCTGCTCAAAGGTCCAGTCTCGGCCTGTGGTGGTGTCATGAAATGCAAGCGCATTAGGACTTAACTCCGCCCGTTTGGTTGCCATGTCTGGGATCACATCAAACATCGCTCTTACCCGGTTGGTTGGGGAAATTTCTGCATGCGAGTCAGGGTTTCCTGCCGCCCAATCAACTGGCGAAAGGATTCAGCCTCAGCGGTGAGTCCCGCCCGGACGGTGGCCAGGCGCGCGTCGTTCCAGAACATCGCCTTTGTTGCCAATGCAGTGCCAGTATCAACGGCCGACAGCAAAGCCAGCGCGCGCTACTCGGCTGCCTCATCGACCGCCTGTACTAGGCCAATCCGCGCCAATTCGACTGCCACGCGATCGATGTCAACCTTTTCCTCCCAAAGCACGAAGCGTTTCCCAAGGGTCTTTGCAATCCCCATCAGGCCCAAGCGCGCACTTCCGCATCGCCCGCGGAAATCTTACCCTTCTGTACCGCCTGTTCAAGCTGCTCTGCATACGCCTGCACAAACGCCATGTAGTAATCGCCGTAGGCTTCCGGATCGACAAAGCGCGCCTCCTCCACGATGCGGCTGCATCGGGCGGTACCGCACGACGATAAGATAAGCCTCAAGCCCTGCGCGCTCCGCTTCAAGTCGATTGGCGGCACCAGCGATCCGCTCCGCCGCTTGAGAGCGCGTCGCTTGCCCCATGCTCTGCACCAACTCGCGGAAGACCTCATCCTTACTTGAAGAATAGATATAGAAGGTGCCCAGCGCTGTCTCGGCAGCGCGGGTTATGTCCGCGATGGAGTCGGCCCCAAAGCCCTTCTCCCCAATCACCTGCTCCGCCGCAGCAAGGATCTTGGCGCGGCGCTCGACACCTAGTTTAGTTTTGGGCTGTGCACTGGCTGGTTTGGTCATCAGATTTCTTCTCGGTATTTCAACGGTGTCGTCAGGTCCTCAACCGCGACAAAACCTCGGATGGCATCAAAAAAAGTTTCTGGCCCTTCCAAATGCGGCGAATGCCCGGAGTGTTCAAAACGTGCCACCGCCGCCCACGGTACCTTTGCAGTGATCCAATGTGCCACCGCCTCACTGTAAAGTCGGCTCGGCGCCCCCGTGAAAACAAGATAAGGCACATCAATCTGCGAAATCACCTCGCGCTCATCCATCGCCACCAGATCGTCCGAAAGCGGGCGCAACCCGGCTGGGTCTTGCAAGCGCAAAAGCGCATGTGCTGGCTCCCGGCTCAGGGTCGGGGTACTGCCGCGGGCAAACATATTGCGCGAAATACTCTGAGAAAGCCGTGGCCAGGTCGGGATGATCTTCTCGGAGGTTGCAAGGATCGCCTCTGCGCTCTGCCCAATCAGTCCCAAATCCCACGCCGCATCCGGCAACATGCGCGGGCTCATGTCCATAGTCACAAGCGCGCGTAAAGCCGACGTGCCGTGTCGCGTAACATAACGCCACGCGGCGCTGGCTTCCACCGACCAGCCCACAAGAATAGGTCGATACAACCGCGCGTCCCACTGCTCTGCAACTGAGGCACAGTCCTCAAGTCTCGCAATGCCATCGCCTCCTTATCAAATCCGGTGCATGGCAGGTGAAATCTGGCCCCAGACGCGCGGCTACATCGTCAAACACCGCCCCATTCATGACCCATCCATGCAGAAATAATACCGGAATGCTCATGATGCGCACCGTTCACGCAGGCGATCCACAATGCCCGTCGGAAAGACGGTAGACGCTCAGAATAAACAGAATGCCCAGCCACATGAGCCAGCGATCCGGGTCCAACAGATACGGGATCAACGGCAGGAAAGCGGTGGCCTCGGACGCGCTGCCCATCAGATTTTGCAAATAGGTCTGCGCCCGAATAAATAGCGTTGCGCCCAACACAGCCCCGTACATCATGCCCATGTCGCCAAACACAAGCGTCAACCCAGAGGACATCACAAAAATCATCACGCCCATAGCAAGGCCCGAAACTGTCAACTTCAGCCAGGAGGATGGCACACCAATGGCCTCAAAGCCAAAGACCACCAGCTACTGGATAAACAGAAGCGGCGTCGCCTCGCTCAGCCTTTCCAAAAGATCTTTGTTTTCTGCCAGTACCGCCATCTCGCCGGTTCAATTGGCGCGTTCGTCACCCATCACCGCCGCTCGATCACCCAGCGCTTTCGCCACCGAAAATTTTGCTCGACCAAAAGGATGTAGGCTCCTTGCACCTTCAACTGCCGCAATGCCTGCGCCATAGTCGAGGCAATCGCCGGGGCCGAGCCTTTGCTGGGCTCATCAATCAGACAAAGCCCGCGATCCCCCGCCATCTCCCGCGTGATGGAGAGCATATGTTTCTGCCCGCCAGAAAGGTTTCCCGCCTCGTTTTGCCAAAAGCTCCCAAGCGCCGGCAAAGCGGTTAGCAGCTACTCTTTGCGCTTTGGATCAAGCTGGCCAGGGGTGCAGCCCAGCACCATATATTCTTCCACGGTCATATTGCTAAAAACGCCCATATCCACAGGCAAAAAGCCAATCCCAGCCCGCGCCCGTCTAGAGGACGGCAGGCGTTTGACTGGTCCGTCGTAGAGAATATCGCCAGATTTGGCGGTCCACTGCCCAATGATCGCTTTGCGCGTCGTGGTCTTGCCCCCCGTTGCGCCTCCAAAGCATGGTCACTTGCCCACCTGGCACCTCCAAATCAACGCCCTGCAGAATGTGATACTGCGCGATATCTATGTGCACAGCGTTTAGAGAAAAGATCGGATCAGACATCCACCAACTCCTTCCCCAAATAGGCCTCCTGTACCACCGATGACGCCATGACCTCCGCAGGTGGCCCATCTGCGGCCAACGCGCCGTTGTGCAAAACAATGAACCGATCTGCGAGACTGCGGATTAAATCAAGCTTATGCTCGATAAGCAGCACAGTGCGCTCCCGATCCACTTTGATCTCTGCAATCAGATCCAGAATGACTGGCGTTTCATCCACGCTCATGACCGCAGTTGGCTCATCAAACATGTAGACCATCGGCTCGAACCCGATCAGCAAAGCCACCTCCAGCTTGCGCTGATCCCCGCAGGACAATTCCGACACCAATTGATCTTGCCGCCGATCCGGCCGCACGCATTCCAGAATCGATTTGGCCGCAATCGTCAGTTCCGGGTGGCTGTCCGCCATCGAGAACAGACCAAAGCCCTTGTGCGGGCGCGATTGGATCACCAGCCGCACATTCTCCAAAACCGACAAGCCGGGAAAAAGATTAGTCAGCTGAAACGCACCTCCAAGCCCACGCCGACAACGCTCCGCCGCCCCAAGGCGCGTGATGTCCTCGACCATCAGCTTCACAGTGCCAGCGCTCGCCGGAATTTGCCCTGAAATAATCAAGTTGAAATAGGTGGTCTTCACCGCGCCATTAGGCCACACGATGGCGGTCAGCTCTCCGACATGAAAGCTGAAGGAAACAGCATCCACCGCCACATAGCCGCCAAAGCGTACAGTCAGCGCCTCTGTTTGCAAAAGTGTCTGGGTCATCTTTCTTTCCCCTGGCCACGGGGCGGCACACAGCGGCCCCGTGTTGTGATTGGGAAATACTCCACCGCTTAATTGTTGCGCACCGGAATTTTCATTTCATCCATGCCAATTTCGCGCACGAGCACCGGCACGCCATAGTCCTGGCCGTCCTGAATTTCCGTGCGGAAATGATTCATGGTGTGCATCGCCTGATGATCCTCAGCACGGAATTGCATGGAGCCTTTGGGGGTCTCCCATGCTATGCCTTCCATGTCGGCAACCAGCGCATTGGTATCTTCTGCACCACCGGCTTTCTTGATTGCCTCGACAATAGCCAAGCCAGATGCCATGCCACCCGCGGTGAAAAAGTCCGGCGGGCTGTCAAAACGCTCAAAATTGTTCTTCACAAGCCATTCGTTTACAGGGTTCTTTGGGATTTCATAGTAGTAGTAGGTCGCGCCTTCCATGCCTGGCAGCTCTTTGTAAGCTTTCAGAGCTGCAAGGATGTTGCCTCCAGTCGCATTTTTAATGCCAAAGCGCTCAGGTTCCACGGCGCTGATCTTGCCCATTGGGTTGCCGCCACCGGCCCAGATGATGGAGAGCTTCTTGTCACCTTCCAATTTCCTATCTTGGTGAAAATCCGCTCCGCCGCCGCGGTGAAATCCGTGGTGTCAGTGGGCACATATTCTTCATGCGCAACCTTCGCACCAGTGGGTTCCAGAGCCTTCTTGAAAGCGGCCACGCCATCACGTCCAAAAGCATAGTCCTGCGCCAGCGTGGCCCTGGTCGCCCCTTCGCCGCCCAGCGTGACTGCATTGGCAATTGCGGCCTGCGAAGAGTTGCGCCCTGTGCGGAAAATATAGAGTTTCCTAGTTGGCCTCGGTGATCGAGTCGGCAACCGCAGGCTAAACAATCGGCAGCCGCTCATATTCCTCAGCCACTGGCAACATCGCCAGGGCGACGCCAGAGCTCACTGGCCCCACTGCAATATGCGCGTAATCATCGCCATAAGCTTCTTCAAGCTGCGCCCGACCAATATCCGGTTTCAGCTGCGTGTCATTCTCGATCACGACGATCTTTGCTCCGTTGATCTCCATGTTGCCATCGGTGGCGTTTTCCAGCCCCAACATCAGCCCATTATGCGATTGAGCCGCATGGGCCTCAAACGGGCCGGTTTTACCGTAGACATGAGCAATCCGAGTTTCTACAGAGGCCACAGACGTCATCAACGCACCGGCCGCCGTCAACGCAAAAAAGCGCAACATAGGAACTCCTCCCGATTTCTCCTCTACAAAATATGAAACATTATTCATATCAATATGCCCCCAAGAACGGTGCGGACTGCCTGTGAAACCGGACAGAACAAGAAATGAAAAAGGGGGCTCTCCGATAGGGGAAGCCCCCAATAAAAACCGCACCAGCCTAGCCAGTATCGGACGATATTATCTTTCGTTAAGCGGGTACATCAGCGATCGTCTCGCTTCTGGAAGGCCAATGACAAGAGGCCCAGAATTGCCGACGCCACTATAAGCAACAACGAGACCGCGTTGAGAACCGGCGTGGAGCCCTGTTTGAGCTTATCAAACATGGTGATCGTCAGCGGACTGTCAGAACCAACCAAGATCAGCGTCGTATTGAAGTTTTCAAAGCTCATCAGCACGGAGACCACAGCACTGGCCACAATGGCAGGCAGCAGAAATGGCAACGTTATCTGTCTAATAGCCCCCCATTTGCTCGCCCCAAGATTCAGCGCAGCTTCCTCCAAGCTGGGGTCAAACTTTTGCAGGCGGGCAGAGATCACCAGCGTGGCAAAGGTGGTGATAAAGGAGAACTGCCCGAGGATCACCAGCGGCAGGCCGGGGCGCAGCCCGTCAAACCAGAGGCCTGTGGCGTCTTCTAGCGTGTTGGCAATGGAGCTTGAGAACACCAGGATCGAGATGCCAAGGATCACGCCGGGGATGATCAGCGGCAGCAGCATCAGCATGTAAAGCAGGGCTTTGCCGCGGAACTCATGGCGCACAAACAGGAAGGCGTTGCAGGTGCCCACCGCGACCGCAAGGGCAGAGACCCAAGCGGCCACAAAGGCGGAGGTGCCAATAGAGCGCAGGATGGCGCGTTCATGGAAGACGCCCACAAACGGTGCTTCAGTGCCAAAGAACCACGCCAGAGTGAAGCCCTCCCATGGCAGCGACGGGAAGACGCTATTGTTGAAGGCAAAGACACAGACCACCGCCAGCGGCAGGGCGAGGTAGACAAAGAACAGCGCCACATAGGCGCGGTAGGCCCAGAGGGTGAAGCGGGATTGGGAAATTGTTGGAATCATGACCGCCCCATCGTTTCAGAAAGCGACTGGCCGGAGAGCTTCAGGCCAACAAAAACCACCAGCGAGGACAGGCCCAGCAGCAGGAAACCAAAGGCCGCGCCCAGTTCCCAGTTAAAGCGGGTGATGAACTGGGTGTAGATCATGCCGGTGAACCACAGGCTGTCTTTGCCCCCCAGCAGGATCGGGGTGAGGTAATTGCCGAGTGACAGCATGAACACCACGATGCAGCCTGACACGATGCCGGGCATGGCGTGGGGGATGACGATCTCGCGCATGATGGCGCTGCTGTTGGCGCCAAGGTCATAGCCAGCCTCAATAAGGCTGTCGTCGAGACTGTCCAGCGTGGTAACCAGCGGCACCACCATAAAGAGGATGGAGGTGTAAACCAGACCTACCATGATGGCGGCATCGTTATAGAGCATCTCAACCCCACCGCTTGCCAAACCTAGAGATTGCAGCAAGTTAGAGAACACGCCGGTTTCACGCAGCAAGATCATCCAGCCAAAGGTCCGCACAAGTTCAGAGACCCAAAACGGGATCATACACATCAAAAACAGCGTGGTTTTGGTGCGCCCTTTGGTGAGTTTTGCGATGTAATAGGCGATAGGAAAGCCCAAGATCAGGGTGAGCGCGGTGGCGAGGATCGACATGATCGCCGTGCGCGCAAATGTACGCCAGTAAAGTGGCTCGCCAAAGAAGGCGGCATAGTTGCCAAGCCCATATTCATATTCACGCGGGCCGACTTTTTCGCTGATCGACACAATGAACAGCCCAACATGGGGCAAGATGATCAGCAGCACCAACCACAACAAGATCGGGGCCAGCAAAAGGTAGAACCCAAGTCGGGAGGCGTCAGAACTCATGACTTAAGCCTCCCCGGCAGCGTAACAACGCGCTTGGTCAGCGCTCCAACTGGTCATGAGCCGGTCGCCCTTTTTCAAGTTCGCCATCGCGCCGGTTTGTGGCAAGGCGGCGATGATGAGACCGCCTGCAGCGTCGCGCAGGGTGACGGTGCTGTTGGCACCATTAAACAGCACGGTTTCCACCACGGCTTCGGCGGCATTACTGCCAGCGGCTTGGCCGGAGCCAAGCGGCAAAAGGTCAATGGCTTCGGGCCGCAAGAAAATTTGCGCCTTTTGGCCAACGGCCAGCCCGGCGTTGGGGGCGGCGACCTGCACCTCGCTGCCTGCATCGGTCACAAGCGAAAGCATCGCACCATTGATGGCGGTGACTTTGGCGGCAAGCTTATTTGCCTCGCCAACGAAACCGGCGACAAAAGCGGTTTGCGGCGCATGGTAGACCTCATGAGGCGCACCCACCTGCTCAAAACGGCCTTTATTCATCACCGCGATATTGTCACTCATCACCAGCGCCTCGGATTGGTCGTGGGTGATGTAGACAAAGGTGGTGTCAAAAGCGGCCTGAAGCGCCTTTAGCTCCACTTTCATATGTTCGCGCAGCTTTAGATCAAGCGCGCCAAGCGGCTCATCTAGCAGCAAAACATCTGGCTCCAGCACCATACAGCGGGCAATCGCCACACGCTGTTTTTGGCCGCCAGACAGCTGGTCGACACGGCGTTTCGCAACCCCCGGAAGGCCTACACGCTCCAACGCTTCATCCACCCTCTTCCCGATCTCTTTTTTACCAACACCGCGCTGGCGTAGACCAAAGCCGACGTTGTCGCCGATGTTCATGGTCGGGAAGAGCGCAAGATGCTGAAACACCATCGACACCGGGCGTTTGTTGGGCGGCACGCCAATCATGGAGGTGCCTTTGATCCGCAAATCCCCACTAGTGGGTGACTGGAACCCTGCGATCATACGCAGCAGCGTGGTCTTGCCACAGCCTGACGGGCCGAGGATGGAGAAGAACGATCCTTTGGGCACATCAAAGCTGATGCCATCAACGGCGCGGAAATCGGTGAAATATTTCACCAGATTGCTGCAGGAAAGATCGGGGGTGCTGTTGCTCACTTGGGGGCCTCAAAATTGGTGAAAGGGCGCCCACAAGGGACACCCTTTGCTTGGATTTATAATGGTTTACTTGGCTGCGTTCACGCGATCCAGGGTGGCGCCTTCCAGCGCTTCCAGACCGGCTGGAACAGGCGGGTACCATTTGATGTTGTCGATGGCGGCCTGATCAAAGCTGCCCTGATAGCGCGCTTTCAGATCGGCGTTCACGCCCGCGTCGCCATCCACAGCCGCGGTAAAGTTGCCTGCGTTGTTGGTGATCATCGCAGCAATGTCGGGACGCATCACAAAGTTGATCCAGTCGTAAGCTGCGTCATCCGCGCGGCCACGTGCGGGCAGCACAAAGGTGTCGATCCAGCCAAGCGCGCCTGCTTCCGGGGCAACAAAGGTGATGTCGGCGTTATCGGCGTTCAGCTGCCATCCGCCGGTGTCCCACGCCATGGAGGCGACCACTTCGCCGGAGCGCAGCAGCTGTTTGATTTCATCGCCGCCACCCCAGTAGGTTTTGACGTTTGGCTTACAGTCGATCAGCTTGGCTTCGACCTGATCCAGGATCTCCTGATAGGCGTCTGCATCGCCATAGGCGCCAAAGGGATCAAGGCCCATGGAATAGGCAAAGCCGATCAGGGTCGGGCGCTTCAGGCGGTAGGAAACCTTGCCCGAGACAGACGCCTCACACAGATCGGTGTAGTCGGTCACATCACCGGCTTTGGCGGTGTTTACAACCAGACCGCTGGTGCCCCAGACATGTGGCAGACCATAGACTTCGCCGTCAAAGGTGGTGTTGTCTGCGGTGGCGGACAGCATGGACGGGATGAACAGGTCTGCCTCGATGCGCGACATGTCGATGGGTTTGTAGATGCCAAACTCTTCCTGCGCGCTAGTAATGCGGTCTTGGCTTGGCTGCGCCAGATCAAAGCCGCCGCCGTTGGTGGCGCGCAGTTTTGCGATCATTTCCTCGTTGTTGGAGGTGGTCACCTCAACGGTGTGGCCGGTCTCGGCTTCAAATTTCGCGATCACCTCTTCCGGTGCATAGCCGCCCCAGGTCAGCAGGCGCAGCGTGTCAGCGCCGGCTGACATTGGCATTGTATAGATGGCGGTCGCGGTAAGTGCGACGGCTCCAAATTTTCCAAAATTATCAAACATCATGTCATTTCCCTGTGTTGCTAGCGAGGTACCAACGTGTTGCGGTCTTTCACCACCTTCTCTTAGGGCATTAGCATTGTGTCATGCCGACCCAAACCAACAGCCCGTGTGAACGCGTTGCACTCCCTTCATACGCCTCAGGTGTGAATCATGCCGACACCTGACTGGACGGCCAAAACGTGCCGCAGCTAAATCTATAATTCAACATTATTATTTCTGTTACATATAGCATGAAATTATACTAGCAATGCCCTGTCAAAGCTAGAAGAGAAAGCCAACCTTATGAGCGCCATCGAGCCACTGCGCATTCGGCAACTGCAGGCCCTCGGCCTGCTTGGGGAGAGTGGCACCATCAGCCTCACAGCCAAGGCGATGAACATCTCTCAGCCCGCTGTCAGCAGATTGCTCTCAGATCTCTCCAAAGAGCTGGGGTATCCGCTGTTTAAGCGATCAGGGCGCAGGATGGTGCTCACGCGAGAGGCTCAATATCTACTGCCGGAAATTGAGCGTATTTTCAGCTCGATGGAGCAAATCCGCAGTCTGGGACACAACGTTCAAGGTGGCACCAGCGGACACTTGAAAGTGGCGTGTCTACCTGGGTTTTCTACAAGCCATCTGCCCTCGGTGATCGCGGATTTCCTCAAAGCCCGCCCGGATGTCACCGTGACAATTGAGCCGGACAGGCCCGAGCGGATCTTGGATTGGGTGATCGGGGAGCAATATGACTGTGGAATCACAGATACGTTTCGCACTCACCATGCACTCAACAGTAAGACGATCCCGATCCGTTGCGTCTGCGTGTTTCCGGAAGGTCACCCACTTGAACAACTGGATGTAGTGACACCCAGTGACCTTGCCGGAGAGCGTATCGCCCACGATCGCATAGGTAGTGAATTCTATTTGCGTCTACGCGAAACTCTAGAACGCGAAGACGTCCCCATGGACAGTTTTATTGAGACCCGACAGTTCACCTGCGCCTGCGAGCTCGCAGCGAAGGGGGTTTGTGTCTCCGTATTGAGCGAACTTGATGCACGAGAATACGTCGGCCGTGGCGTCTCTTATCGGCCCTACTCTGCCAATCTCACGCATCAACTTTCGCTGATCTGGCCAAATCACAAAGCCACATCCGTGCTTACGCTGGAATTCTTGTCCAACTTTGAGAAGAGTCTGCAACCCTTCTCGGTGCACTAGCGAATAGGGTCGATCAGCGCCTCCCACGCTCGCATCCAACTCGCGGCAATGGCGACCATATAACCTTCCCCGCATGAGGCCTCTACCTACCAGACAAACCCGACATGTCCGTAAGGGTTGCGCGCGACAATCATGCATTTTCTTCGAATCTTACCTTGTCTGAGTAGGAGCTTCAGACAAATTTAAAACCCACGCTGTTATCAACCAATAAGTGTGATTGTTAGAGAATAGGCTCCTCTTATGAAACTGCGCGTAGTTATGCTGCTTGTGATCGGCCCAATTTTCGCCCTCGCAGGTTTTTTGATGTTTGATGACATCAATCGACAGAAGGCTTTTGTGGATAGCGCTCACGATACCACCTTGCGGGCGAACGAGGGCGCTGTTGTTGGAGAGGTGATCCATGAGCTTCAAAAAGAGCGCGGGTATTCCGCTGGCTTTATAGCCTCGAAAGGTGCCAACTTCCCTGGCGAGCTCACTGAGCAGCGCATTCTGACTCTGCAAGCCCTTGATCAGTTCCAGCAAGGGATCTCCCTTCTCGCGACGCAACGACCAGAGCGTCTTGAAGATATCGAAAACCAGCTCTCGCAGCTGAACGGCATGAGGGAGCGGGTCGACGCCCTAGAACTTTCTGTCCCCGAAATGGCGAAGTTCTATACAGCGACGATCAATAACTTGATTGAATTCTCTCGGCCATCAGGCATTCAAGACAAAGACAGCAGGGTCCAAGCCTTACTGAGCGCACGTGCCTTGATTGGCTCAGCCAAAGAGAACGCCGGCCTGGAGCGCGCCATGGGCGCTACGGGACTGGGCGGCGGCTTCTCAACGGTAGTGCATGACCGTTTTATCTATCTGGGCGGAGCTCAGATGGCGTTGATTGGCGAAACTGCCGGCGCGCTGGACGAGCCCGCGTGGCTCGAAGGGCTCAAAGCCACCAGTGAATACAAAGCTGTGCAGTCTGCGCGAGAGATAATCCGCTCTGGATATGAAGCACAGAACTACGGAAACCTCACCGCACCCGGATGGTTCAAGATCTCCACAGCTTGGATCAACCAACTCCGATCCCAAGAACTCGCCTTTGTTGCGGATGTTGCCGAATTGACTCAGCAAATTGAAGCAGAAGCTGATGCAAGCTTTTACAGGCTGATCTGGCTCGGATCCGCTGTGACCGTGCTGGTTCTATCGTTCGCGATCTTCTCCTTTGAGCGCATGGTTGCTCGGATTAAGTACCTGATTTCAGTCATCAATGAATTCACGAGCGGCAATTTCGAAGTGTTCGTCGAAGGCATCGAAGGCAAAGACGAACTCAGCAAAATGGCCAAAGCGGTCTATCACTTCAAGCAAGATACATTGCAAATGCGGCGCGATGCAGAGGCGTTGAAGGCGGAACAAGAACGTCTTAAATCGGAACAGGATTATGTGGTCGGCGAAATTCGCCAGGGCCTCGGAGAGATGGCAGATGGCAATCTGGCACATTTCTTCGAAAAGCCTTTCCCGGAAGAATACGAAGGCCTGCGCACAGACTTCAACAAGACTGTCGGTAAGTTGAATGAAACACTCGTCAATGTTGTTGAAGTGACATCCAGCATTCGCTCGGGCACCATCAAGTTCAGCCAATCCTCCGAAGATCTGTCGCGCCGCACTGAAAATCAGGCCAGCACAATTGAACAAACTGCCTTGGCACTAGAAGGCATCACCACAAGCGTGCAATCTGCGGCTTCCGGCGCGAGGGATGTCCAGGACACCACGAACTCTGCAAAAACAGACGCGACTGAAAGCGGCAAAGTGGTCAAAGAGGCGGTAAACGCTATGGCCAAGATATCGGAATCTTCAAGCCAGATCGCTCAAATCATCAGTGTGATCGACGACATCGCCTTTCAAACGAACCTGCTGGCGCTGAACGCCGGGGTTGAAGCGGCAAGAGCGGGTGATGCTGGAAGCGGATTTGCAGTTGTGGCCTCAGAAGTGCGTGCTTTGGCGCAAAAATCCTCTGACGCCGCTCGTGAAATCCAAGAGCTGATCGGTGAAAGTACCACGAGCGTAAGCAATGGCGTAGGTTTGGTGAATGAAACCGGCGAAGCTCTCGAAGTTATCGTCAACCGGGTCAGTCATGTGTCATCTTTGGTCTCCAACATGGCTGAAGGCACGGCACAGCAGGCCGAAACCCTCGGCGAAATCAATACGCGCGTCTCACAGCTAGAAGAGGCGACGCAGCGAAATGCGGTGATGGCCCAAGATGTCAGCGACACCTGCGCAACCTTGAAAGAAGAAGCCAATGAACTCGAGCGTCTGGTGGCTCAATTCAAGCTGCAGTACGGCAAAGAAATCGGCTCAATTCAAGAAGAAGCCGCATAATCGTCCGAGATCACGCTTGCCCCAAGCTGCGTAGCCGTTTTTAAGGCTGCGCAGAAATTACAGGACTTGGTTGCGAGCGGGCCGCCAAGCGGACAGCACGTTGATTTTCAAATCGAAAGTTACCTCCAGGGAGCTTAGCGTACAGCCCACGTTACTTAACGCTTTCTCCTGCTGAAATTCCTTGAAGGACTGTCAGCACCCTCCCCCTCAAATCGCTAACCAGATTTTGAATGGCATTACCTTGAATGATGTCGCAGTATATCGCGCAGACCCGAGCCATCCCATAAATGGCAGTGCGAAATAGGTAGCCATGTGACGTCACCTAAATCATCAGCTTTCCGAACCTGGCTGTTCGCCATATGCGCCTTTAGTGCCCTGCAAGCCACCGCCCAACCCAACATATTGGTCTTAGGTGACAGCCAGATCTCTTTTGGAGCAGGCAAAGAATATCTCCGGTTCTTCGAACGACTCCCCGAAAGATGTGAGATGACGCCCAAGCGTAAAAGGGCTTTGGCCGCGCTGGGGAACCGAAAAACCGCAGCTATAGGTGTCCGCTCAACGTCTCTGCAATCCTGGACAACCCCCAAGGGAGCTGCCAAAGGCGCAATTTGCGATGTCGACAAGAAATTTGGTGTGAACGCTGGGGCCTATGGCATTGATGGAAACAACAAACGGGTTTTCATTCAGATCGGCAAAGGAAAGGCCTACCAGTTTTGCAAGCCAAAGCAGACAGCCTTCGAAGCGATGTTCGCCGACGGCTACTACGCGCCGGAACTGCTTGTGCTAACCTTTCTCGGAAACTCCGCAGATCGCTGGGCAAATTCACCTGAACTCGCCTTAGAGGACGCTCGTCGGACGCTGCAACAAATACCGGATGATGTGCCCTGCGTGTTCATCTCAAGCGTGCCAGTTTACCTCAAGAAAACAAACGACAAGCGCATGAAAGGCCAAACCGAAATCGCGCGCGCATTTCAGAAAGCAGGCAAACAATGCGCAGTGGTGGAAGGCTTCAACGCACGCACCCGCAACGCCATAGAGGGTCAACCAGTCTATTTCCGGCGAAATGATGCTGGAAAGGTCAAGGATCCGCACCATCCGAAACCCGCTGCGATCCGAGCGTTTTTGGACATTAACACAATAGACATTTGCGATGCGGTATTTCGGGTCTTGAAGTAAGACCACTCGCCTGAGGAAGAGGAAACCAATGATCAAGAAGATTGTCGCAACCATTGGCGCTCTCACGATTGGCGTTTCTGCAGCAATGGCTGACAGCTTTACGTCTCCCGAAATTCTTATCATTGGCGATAGCCAAATCTCATTTGGATCGGGGCCTGCGTTTCTGGAATTTTTCAGCGACATCAAAGAACATTGTCACCCCGATAGCGAACAGAAGAAACACCTCAAACGTCTTGGTGAAATGCGCGTTGGTGTGATCGGCGTCAGATCCAGCTCAATTGACTCTTGGACCGCACGGTCGGGTCGCGCAAAAGACACGATCTGCAAAGTGGATCCAAAATGGAAGGTAAACGCCGGAACATATGGGTTTGTGAACAAGTCCGGCAACAAATACGTGCAAATCGGCCAGGGTAAAGAATATCAATTCTGCGCGCCCAGCACCTCACCGCTCGAGGAGATGCTGAGAGAAGGGTACTACGACCCGAAACTGATCCTGATGACGTTTCTTGGCAATTCGGCAAAGCGTTGGGCGAACAGCCCGGAAGCTGCAGTCAGAGATGTGGAGCGTTTGCAGGCGCAATTACCAGCAGATTTGCCCTGCATTTTCATGACCACTGCGCCCGCCTATAAGAAAAAGATCGTAGATTTGCGCTTGCGCGCGCAAAAGAACCTTATGGACGCTTTTAAGACCACTGGGCTGCGATGCTCTTTTGTGCCCGGCGCCACACCAGAGACAGTTGCTGCCAATCAAGGAAACAAAGACTATTTCCGCCTCAATAAGAACGGCATGGTGAAGGACCCCTATCATCCAAATGCTGCCGCTGCGAAGAACTTCTTCGCACTGGAAATGGATCAAATTTGCACAGCGATTTTCGACCAGATCGAACCGTCAAAAGAACAGAGCTAAAGATAGACGCTCCACGTCCGGTAACAATCGATAAACTAGAGCCTGCTTTGTACAGCTCCTGAGTAGTCGGTAATTCTAAGCATAGAATAGATGTCAGCTTCGCAAAGTTTGGACATTCAAGTGCAAAAAACTCAGCTCGTTGCTCTCTGAGGTTTGCAGCTCATCCGCGGCTACTCAGCTTCAAGGCGCTCCAAACCAAGAAACCGCTCAAGTCGTCCGTTCAAAGACTGCGAGGAGCGTCAGTTTTGCACAAATCGCCTCTACGGTTTCTTTCAGCGCTGCTACCACCGCAGCGACTTCATTGGGCCGATCTGCCCCTTGGATCATCGGTACACTCAACGCGCCCACAACACCGGCACTTCCTTTTGAAGCAAGCGGAGCCGATACCTCTACAATCCCAGCATTCTCAGCATTTGAAAGCACACAAAAGCCATTAGCAGCGCAACGTTCGACCTCCAGATCAAAAGCTGCAAACGCATCTTCGCTAACGAACTCTTCCATCTGCACAAGCCTTTCCATGCGTGCCGCGCTACTTGGCAACCCCGCTAAGAAACATGCTCCGGCAGAGGCGCCAAACATCGATGCTTGAACACCTTCGCCTAGGGCAAGGCTATAGGATCCGGCAGCCCGCGCAGCGGCACCCACACGCATTTTATTCTCATCAACGATCCAAAGATGATTGGACTGCTCCGTTTTCTGGGACAGTTGCGCCATGAAAGGTCGGGCAATCTCGATCATTTGCCCCGTCGGGTTGCGCGCACCGCCAAGCTCACCGAGCTTCGGTGTGAGAAAGAAAACATCCCCGTCACCACGCCGTATGTATCCGCGCTCCTCTAAGACCACCATCATCCGGAAGATCTCGTTTTTGGATCGGCCAATTCCTTTGGCGATATCCGCATGTGTCAGCGACACCCCTGGTCGCAGCGACAGCAGCTCCAAAATATCCAACCCTTTCTCAAGGGCGGGGGCAGAGTATTTCTGAAGTCTTGTGATCGGTTCGGTCAAGAGGGTCGCTAAGCTCTGGAATTTAAAGCAAGTTGCGCAGGAGGCTTAAGCTCCTGCGCAGCTGTTGTCGACCCTTGGGGGAGGGCAAGGGTCGCACTGGGATCACTTCAAGCCATTACGCTTGAGAATATCATCCGCATTTTCCGACGTTACAGCTTCTGTCCCCATAACCACGGACTTCTCAACGCTCGCACCACCCAGATATGCCAGAGCCTGACGCAGCCCTTCCGCGCCCGGGGTCGGATAGAGGAAGGTTGCCGCAAGTTCGCCATTGGCCACCCATGTCACACCTTCTCCAGGAAGCGCATCCACACCGATGAACAAGATGTCATCTGCGCGGCCCGCATCTTTGGCGGCCAGATAAGCGCCATAGGCCATTGGGTCGTTGTGGCCATAGACCATAGAGATGTCTTCATAGTTGCGTAGGGCCGTGGACATAATGTCATACGCCGTGTCCTGCTTCCAATCGCCGGATTGCTGATCCAGCAGGAATGTCACGCCGTTCTCGCCCTCAAAGGCTTCATGGAAACCGTTGGCGCGGTCGTGCGCCGCCTGAGTTCCCAAACCACCCCAGATTTCCACGATGGTGCCGGATGCGCTGCCCGCACCGCCGAGTTTCTCAAGCGCGAACTGGCCTGCGGCACGACCGATCAGCTCGTTGTCGCCGCCTACCCACTGCACAAACTTGTCAGTATCTACATTGCGGTCCAGCACAAACACAGGAATTCCCGCGTCGGTGGCTTGCTCAACGACACCGGTCAGACCCGCAGATTCCTTCGGAGAAATCAGGATCGCGTCCACCTCCTGACGGATGAAGTTTTCTACGTCCGCCACCTGCTTCTCGGTGCGGTCATTGGCATCGGCAATCAACAACTCCACATTATCATGCAGCGCCGCTTCTGCCCGCAGGTCTTTGTTAAACTGCACACGCCATGGCTCAACAGTTGTTACCTGCGAAAACCCGATAACGTAGTTGTCCGCCGCCAGCAGGGCCGTTGCGCTGGTTGTGAGTGCGAGTGCAGCCACACAAAGGCTCTTGCCGAAAGTTCTTCTTTGCATAATCTTCTCCCTTGTCATGTTTCAGCCATTTGGCTGTTTGGCAAATGCCCTGATCTCCGGTCCTCCAAACTGCGAGGTCAGGGCTATTTCTCTCCACGGATCTTGCGTTTCACCGCAGAGAGGAATTCTTCTATCCGACCTTCCTGCAACAGGACGGCGGCAATAATGATCACACCTTTCAGGATCAACTGCGTGTTGCTGTCGATGTTGTTGAGCTGCAAAATATTGCTTAGGAAGCCAAAGATGAGCACACCTACAAAGGTGCCCAAAATCGCGCCTCTGCCCCCCATCAAGCTGGTTCCACCAATCACCACCGCAGCAATCGCGTCGAGTTCCAGTCCAAGCCCGGCATCCGGTTTCCCCTGACGGAACTGCGCCACATAGAGGATGCCCGCCAGTGCCGACAGCCCGCCCGCAATTGCATAGGTCACAATCGTATTGCGCTTCACATTGATCCCGGCCAGACGCGCGGCTTCTGCATTGCCCCCGATTGCCAGCAAGTAGCTGCCAAAGGTGGTGAACCGCGTCAGCACAAAGAATATTGCAAGGATTGCGAGGAAGAACAGCCCGGGCACCGGCACTACGCCCCACAGCAAGCTACGCAGCACGTCAAATTCCTGCACCGCGTTGCTCCCAGTATAAACCGGATAAACCGCCGTATCCTGCCCCGCAATGACCCGCGCCAGTCCCAGCGCTCCCACCATCATTGCAAGCGTCACAATAAACGGCTGCAGGCGACCATAAACAATGAGCGCGCCATTGAGTGTTCCCATGATGATGCCCACACAAGGCACTGCAATGAGCACACCCATCACGCCAAACTTGTCATCTACCTGCAACCCCAGCCACAACATTGCTGCAAGTGCTACCACCAGTCCAATCGCCATCGATGGCAACTTGGAAGGTGCACTTGGCTGGTCCTTGGTGCCTGCGGCACGCATCTGAGATTGCACAAAGAAGATCAGTGCGGCCACAGCGACAAATAGGATCACCCCTGCGGCGGGTACCGAAAACATGCTCGCTGCGGTCCAACCCGATTGGGTCAACAACATCGCGCAGATCACCGTCCCCAACGCCATGATCGAGCCAACCGACAGATCAATCCCGGCAATGAAAATCACCAGCGTCATACCCACCGCCACAATGCCTGTTACGGAGACCTGCCGCAGAATGTCTGTCAGATTCCCTATCGACAGAAAGATATTATTGCCCTTTGATGAAAGTGGCGAGGTCAAGGCACCAAACACAATCAGTGCGACAAGCCCCCAATAGAGCTTGGTTTTGTCCAAAATCTGCAACAACCAGTTGCGGTCAGCCTTATGGCTAGAGCCGGATTTGGAGGCAGCGGGTGGTCGGGCGTCTGTCATACTCATGTCTCGGCTCACGCTTGGTCAAATTGCATCGAAAGGTCTTTGATCGCTTCAACGGTCATTTCGTCCCGCGTCAGTTCTCCTGCGACATGCCCGTCACAGAGCACGATCATGCGATCGCAGACCGCCATAAATTCCGGTATTTCTGAGCTCGCAAACAGCACGGAAATCCCTTGATCCGCCAGTTGTCCGATCAGATCGTAGATTTCGTCTTTGGCACCAATATCGATCCCACGGGTGGGCTCATCCAGAAGCAGGATACTCGGCCCTGTGGCCAGCCATTTGCCAATTACGACCTTCTGCTGGTTGCCCCCGCTCAAGCGTCCAACCACATGCTCGACACCAGTGGCAGCGACGCGTAGTCGGGAAATCGCACTCTGCGCTTCTGCGTCTCGCTGCGTCTTGGAGAGCATGCCAAATCGCGACTTCAAGGGCAGGAGCGGCAAGATCACATTGTCTGCGATAGAGCGGTCCAGCAGCAACCCGTTGCCTTTGCGATCTTCGGTGATCAGGGCCAAACCATGACGCACAGCATCAGAGGGAGTGGATAGCCGCACACTCTCACCATGCACCACAATTTCACCAGAGAAGGTATCACCCCGCGCGCCGAAAATCGTTTCCAAAAGCTCCGTCCGGCCCGCGCCCAGCAACCCACCGACTCCCAGGACCTCTCCGCGACGCAGATCAAAGGAAACATCCTGCAGCACTTTGCGACCACCAGCTTCAGCTGTCAGGTCACGCACCGACAATACCGTCTCAGCAGACGCTGGTGTTTCGCGGGCAACCGGTTTGATCTCAACCGAACGCCCCACCATCATTTGCACCAGTTCCTCCGGCGTCGTATCTGCCGCCAATGTGGTGCCAATCATATCTCCATCACGCAGCACGGTGACACGATCAGAAATCTCAAAGACCTCATCCATCCGATGCGAGATATAGACAATCGCTACGCCTTGCTGCGCCAGATCGCGAACCACTTCCATCAGGATATCCGCCTCCGCTTGCGACAGCGCGCTTGTGGGCTCATCCATGATCAGCAGACGCGCATCCATCAAAAGTGCACGCGCAATCTCAACCAGCTGCTGTTCTCCCACACGCAAGTCTTTCACCAAGGTGTCAACTTCCAGAGAAAAGCCAAATTTCTTCAGCGCATTTTGAGCTGTCTCGCGCAACGCACGCTGATCCACCATCACTCCACCAATCATGGGCTCCTGCCCAAGCATCACATTCTGCGCGACAGTCATCTCCGGGATCAGGCTCAACTCCTGATGCATGATCACGATGCCATTGTCGTTGGCTTCTGCGGGAGAGTTGAACTGCACCTCCTGCCCATCGATCTCAAGTGTACCGAAGCTCTGCCCCTGCACACCGCTGATGATTTTCACAAGCGTGCTTTTTCCGGCGCCATTCTCACCCATCAGCGTATGGATCTCACCACCGGAAATCTGGAGCGTTACATCACGCAGTACACTCACTCCGGAAAACGATTTTCCGATCCCGTGAAGCTGCATTGTGATCTTACTGTTCTGCGCAAGAAAATCCTCTCGCGCCAGCGTGGATGCTAGAATCATCCTCCTCCTCCCAAAGGCTGACGTTTCATATATAAAGCTGCTTCAAATATGAAGTGTCAACAGGATTTTGGGAGTTCGGAACACAAATAGGCGGCTTGGACCACCCCTTCCCCAGCCCGCATCGATGGAAAGACGCATCCCACAAACTGCCAGTCAAGGTGAAATCAAGCCGCTAAATGACGGCGCGGCCAGCACAAGGTCGCGGCAAGAGCGAACGCCACCCAAGCGCCCCAGAGGCGGTTCATCACAAAGCTGATTAAAACCTATGTCACGCCAAGCTGATTAACAGCCGATCGCCGCGCAAATCCTGGCACGGTAAGCTGAATTGGCCGCACTTTCTGGTGCAGCAGGCACCCCTTGTGATGGGCATTCCATCACATAGTTCGCAGCCACACCTCGATTGACACAATTGGCCACATCCCAACCGGGAGGAATGTCGTTGAGATCCACTTGTTGCCATTTTGAATGGCCATTTTGGCGCAGCTCAGAAAACCGAGACAAAACCGTATGCGCCACGTCAGAAACAGCTCTACAACTGGCACGGTGGTAACCGTTGCGACGCGGCTCGTACTCAAAAGTCATCAAAACCGCTTTGACCGCGACCGCGGGAATTGCGCCCTCTTGAAACGGATAGGTCTGTGCTGGAATTTCTGTTGGCACATAGACAGACTGCAAAACGGGGTCTTCAATGGGCACGAGGTGAAAGCGCTCAGGATCGATCTGGCTATTCAGAAAGATCTTTGTGGGCGCTCCGGCAACATAGAAAAATGCATCCAGCTCCCCTGCCAGCAATTGCGCCAACGATTCATCAGGGCCAATTGTTCGCAGCTCTCCGGCATCTATGCCCAACAAGTCCATAAACAAGGATGCGGTAAGAAAGGTCCCGCTATCCTCAACGCCGATCGCAATACGCTTGCCATTTAGATCGGATGCAGACGCGATCACACGCGTCGCAATCAGATGCACCTCCTCGTTATAAAGTGGAAATGCTATACGAACGCCGGCGATGGCTCTCGCAATACCACTATCGCTGGCCGAATAGGTTTTTAGATATTCAAGCACATCACTTTGGACGATACCGAACTGCGTAGCGCGTCGCGTCCGAACGCCCAGAAAATTCTCCAACGAACCGGCACTCTCTCGCACATTCAGGGTCTGCCCGCATTCTGACAGCAAATTTGCAATGTCCTGGCCAAACTGAATGTATGTGCCAGTCGGCCCGCCGGTAAGAATGTTCTTCTCAAACTCTTGCGCGGAAAGCGGCGCCACTTTGCCCACCAGAAGAAGCGAAGCACATAGAACCTGAAACGCAAATACCGCTAAAAACTTCATTTTGCCCCCTAAAAAACGTACCAATTAACTCAACACCGCCCAAGACTTCGCACCAGCGACAACAAAGTTTGTCGATTAATGACGTCCATCACCGTTTCAAGGGCCTCATGGACACACATCCCCTCCTGCAAAACCGTCTGAAGCTTCTCAAGATCTTCCGAACGAAGCACTTCCAAGCCAGGAGCTTGGCGCAAAGCTGAGGCAACCAGGCTGGCTGGTTTGGAAGTGCCGTACGCGGCAGGTCCAGATGATGGCACCGGAGGGATCTCGGGAGCGGGCGTAGGCACAGTCTGCATCGAAGCCTTCAACTCCTCCAATTCGGCTTTGGCACCTTCAATCCGGCTATAAACTGCTGCAAGCGTGTCTTCCGCCTTAACTTGCTCTAGCTCCAGATCGAGAAGGACTTCCCTCTTCAATCGCTCTTCTGCGGCCAGCTGCGCCCTCGCTTCCCCAACGGAGCTGGCAACGGCACTGGCTTCAAAAGCCATTTCACTCGCCATTTTTTCAGCCGCGAGCAAATCCAGATTGGCCGCGACGAGCTGTTGACTTGCGCGCTCCAAACGATCCTGAACATCAACATATTCAGCCCTCGCGACCTTTAAATCCGTTTGGAGAGCCTCGATCTCGCTGATCAGGCTATCTTTGCTTGCACCTACACTTTCGAGGTCAAGGTGGGCCGCGGACTGTAATGCGGCAAGTTCTGAAACCTTCTGCTGCAAATCTTGCTTTTGGCTTTCCAACCTTTGCATTTCAGCCTCAGCACGCTTCTGAAACTGACCGAGCTTGTTTTGGCGATCCAGAAATTCAGAATTTAGCGAGGCAAGCTCTTCTGTCTTCTCGCGCTTGCGCGCCTCTATAACCTCGTGCTCTCTTCGAAGTTGCTCGATCAAACCCTGTCGCTCAGATATTTCCGCGCGCGCCTGATCAAGCTCTGCTCTCAGCGCCGCCGCCTCACTCCGAAGCTTGTCTGAAGATTCTTGAATAGCCGGCTCACCAAGCGTATCCGCCTCTGCTGAAACAGCGCTCTGAGCATTCTCTTCTTGCGCACTGACCGGTTCGAACAAAAACACAAACGAAAGGGCCGCAAGCATCAATTTAACCGAGTGACCCACAACCATCACCTGACGCTAACTAGCTAAATAAGCGTCAGTATCATTTAGACACGGTTCAAAATCAAGGCGCTGCTGATTTTGGGACCAAAAGATCAAAACAAATCTCTCGTGTTTGCAGCGCGGTTTTCGGTGTCTCGTCGCATGCGAATAACTGGATACCCGCAAAGCCCGTCCAAGCGGCCAAAAAGCCTACCCACTATTTCGTGCCAATGGGTGGTCACCAAATATACGTGCATTTTGCAGAAAATCGGACTGGACGCGTAGATGTGCTTCGCCGCCAATCTGCCGTTCAGATGCGGTCTCTCTAGCGCCTAACACCGACAGTCACCCCTCTCGTCCGAGCGGGAGAAAAGCGATCACATTAATGGGAGGCAAACTTCAGCGCTAGAGCTGGGAAAACTACCAAAGTGGCGGAGGAGGTGGGATTCGAACCCACGGAGGGCGTTAACCCTCGTCGGTTTTCAAGACCGGTGCATTCGACCACTCTGCCACTCCTCCGACGCCCTCTCCCTAATTGGCCCAGCGCATGGTTTCAAGCGAAAAACCTGCGCAAAAACTTGCAGAGCACTTTGGACAGACTTTCCATGCAAGGAACCGCAGGCTACACTCCCCCAAAGCGCTCCGGCATCTAACAAAGGGATGATCACATTCCACGATGCAACCGGAGCTACAGGCGTGAGCGGGCAGAGGACAAAAGATGTATACAAAAAAAAGCGTTTTGCGCGACAATTCAAAACGTTGGCTTATTGGCCTTAGCTTGACCGGAGCGGTATTTTTGTCCGCTTGCTCTGAAATAGAAAACCCTTTCGCTAAGGGCGAAGAAGCGGCCCTAGCCTCAGACGTTACGGGGCAGACCACCAAGCTGGTTGAACGCGATGTTGAAGCCCCCGAAGTCTTTTCAGCCTCCGAAGCCGGTCTATGGGATGGTCGCCCTTCACTTGGCGGTGTGTGGGCTGCACACCCCGCCGTGGGAGATCCTGAGCGCGTGATCATCCGCAATCAATCCAACGGGAAATTTGTGATCGGTGCTTTGTTCCGTCGGGAGCGCGAAATTCCAGGCCCGCGCATCCAAGTGTCATCAGATGCAGCAGAAGCGCTTGGGATGATTGCAGGGCAACCTGTTGAATTGAACGTCACCGCCTTGCGCCGTGAAGAGGTGGCTGAAGAACTCCCCGCGCCCGCTCCTGAAGAGGCAAGTGCGGAGCCAAGTGAAATTGCTGAGGTGCCTCTGGAGCCCATCGCCGCAGCAACTGCAGCCATCGCTGCGGCGGAAGCCAGCGCGTCTCCCGCTGCTCCAGAAACAACAGCCCGTTCAGAGGTGGCGCCGACCCCATCCTCATCGACCCTTGCCAAACCATACGTGCAGATTGGTATCTTCTCCGTGCAAGACAACGCCAAGCGCGCCGCGTCTCAAATGGAAGCGGCCGGATTGCCATCACTCGTGCGCAAGACCACTTCTGGCGAAAAGACATTCTGGCGCGTCCTCGTTGGTCCTGCGAGCAGCAAATCAGGCCTGAAGGCGATGACAGATACTGTGCATAGCATTGGCTTCACCGACGCCTATGCAGTGACGAACTAAGGGAGACCAAGCATTTGTTTCGATCGGCTCTAAAACTCCTATCCGCCAGTGCTTTGGCTCTTGGTATCGCCACCTCGGTACATGCCTTCGAAACCAAAGCGAAAGCGGCCTTCGTGATTGACCACACAACGGGCACAGTCCTGATGGCGAAAAATGCGGATGACGCTTTGCCTCCTGCGTCGATGTCCAAGCTGATGACACTTTACATGGCGTTTGAAGCTGTGCGTGACGGTCGTTTGAGCATGACCGAAAAATTGCCGGTCTCTCAACACGCGATGAACTATGGCGGATCGACCATGTTTCTTGACACCACTGATCGGGTGTCTGTCGAAGACTTGCTCCGCGGCATCATCGTTCTATCTGGAAATGACGCCTGCGCCGTGATTGCAGAAACGCTGAGCCCGGATGGCACCGAGGCAGGTTTCGCACGCCTGATGACACGGCGAGCCCGCCAAATGGGCATGACCAATTCCACCTTTGCGAACTCAAACGGTTGGCCCGCGCCTGGTCATCGTATGAGCATGCGCGACCTTGCGTTGCTCGCGAACCATTTGATCACGGATTTCCCCGAATTCTATCCGATGTTTTCAGAGACGGAGTTTGCGTTTGATGGTCGTGCACCCAAGAACACGCAAAACCGCAACCCTCTGCTTAAGCTGGATATCGGCGCCGACGGTTTGAAAACAGGCCATACCGTCGAGGCCGGCTATGGCTTGGTCGGCTCCGCCAAACAGGGGAACCGTCGCGTGATCTTCGCCTTCTCAGGCTTGGACACTGTTCAGGAAAGAGCCGAGATTTCGGAACAAATTGTCAACTGGGCCTTTCGTCAATTTTCAGAAACGACACTGATCCGACAAGGTGAACGTCTGGCCGAAGCGGATGTCTGGATGGGGAAGACACCGCGTGTTGGCCTCGTACCCGAGGAAGACGTGGAAGTTCTGCTACCAGTCCTGTCTCGCGGCAAAGTCGAAGGCGAAGTGATTTATAATGGCCCGATTGAAGCCCCCATCGCACAAGGCCAACGCCTTGCTGAATTGGTACTAAGCCCCGAAGGGCTTCCCAAAATGCGCATTCCGCTCGTCGCAGAAACTGACGTGCCAGAGGGCGGATTCGGCGTGCGTCTGCGGGCGGCATCGAGCGTGTTGATGTCTCAATTTGGACTTTTGGTTGAGGAAGCTTCGTGACCACTGGCTGCTTTATCACCTTCGAGGGCATTGATGGGTCGGGAAAATCAACGCAGGCCAAAAAGCTCGCCGAAACTCTGAGATCTCAGGGTTTTGAAGTTGTGCTGACCCGTGAGCCCGGTGGCTCGGAAGGGGCCGAGCAAATCCGCTCATTGGTGCTGGAAGGAGACCCCGACCGGTGGTCTGCGGAAACCGAGATCCTGCTCTTCACCGCGGCCCGACGCGATCATTTGGAACGCACAATTTTGCCTGCGATCGCTGCAGGCAAAGTGGTGATCTGTGATCGCTTTGCAGACAGCACCCGGATGTACCAAGGCCTGTCACGCGGCGATCTGCGTGCGTTGGTCGACAAGCTGCACAGCTTGATGATTGGCCGTGAGCCAGACATGACCATTCTTATCGACATGGACCCTGCGGAAGGACTGAAACGGGCAAAATCGCGAAATACCTCAGAGGAGCGCTTTGAAGACTTCGGTGAAGGCCTGCAACGGCAAATGCGCCAGGGCTTTCTGGAGCTTTCAAAGGAATACGCCGACCGCTTCATCGTGATTGACGGTGCACGCAGCCAAGATGAGGTAGCTGCTGATGTGCTGAACCACACCACCAACCAGCTTAAAGGTCTGGCCGCGTGAGCGACGAACAAGCGCCAGAACCTGATCGCGTTGAGGGCGCGCCGCATCCGCGCGAGACATATGCCCTTTTTGGGCAGGAGAGCGCTGAGGCTGATTTCCTGACGGCCGTGAATTCGCAAAGACTGCATCACGGGTGGCTGATCAGCGGCCCCAAAGGTGTGGGCAAAGCGACCCTTGCATGGCGGATCGCACGCTTCTTGCTGACGCTGCCCCCAGAGGCAGAAGGAGGCCTGTTTGGTGATGCTACGCCAGAGCACACCTCTCTGAACGTAGACCACGAACACCCGGTTTCTCATCGTATCCGAGCCCTGTCTGAACCTGGCGTGTTCCTTCTGCGCCGCGGTTGGGCAGGCAGCACCGACAGCGCGCGCGACAAATCCCGACAAGAGGGTAAATTTGCTTCCGAAATCCGCGTAAACGAAGTCCGCGAGCTGACCGGTTTCCTGCACATGTCAATGGCAGATGGCGGCCGTCGGGTTGTGATCGTCGACAGCGCTGACGAGCTGAATGTAAACGCAGCCAATGCTCTTCTGAAAATGTTGGAAGAGCCACCTACACGCACTGTGATGTTGTTGCTATCGCATCAACCTTCACGCCTTCTGCCGACGATCCGTTCCCGCTGTCGCGAACTACGCCTAAATCCGCTCACGCCGGAGGATATGCACGCCGCCCTCACTCAAGCAGGGTTTGAGGCCGCAGAGTCTCCGGCACTCTCCGAACTTGCCGGCGGTTCGGTTGGTGAAGCATTGCGGCTGCTGCAGCAGGATGGGCTGACGCTTTACTCCGAACTGCTTGCATTGTTTTCCGCACGTCAGGGCTTTGATCGCCCACGAGCTCTAAATCTGGCCAACACGATGGTCGGGCGTGGGGCTGAGGCGCGCTTTGAGATGTTGTTGACGCTGCTGGACATATTTTTGTTGCGCTTGGCGCGCACTGGCGCACTCGGCCAACCACCAATGGTCGAAGCAGTACCCAACGAGGCCCAAATTTTGAGCCAACTGGCCCACTCCCCTCACAAGGCGCGCCAATGGGCGCAGGTCGCGCAAGAAATATCAGACAGAACACAACACGGAAAATCTGTAAACCTTGACCCCGCCTCTTTGGTACTCGATACGGTCTTTAAGATTCACGAAACAGCGGTTGCTTGAGTTTTGACTGACCTACCTGAGATCACTGACAGCCATTGCCACCTCGATTTCCCCGATTTTGAGGGCCAGATCGACGACATCATCACGCGCGCCGCCTACGCGGGTGTGACACGCATGGTGACAATCTGCACCAAGCTGCGCAATGAACCTGCGGTCCGTGCCATTGCTGAAGCTCACGCGCCAATCTTCTATGCCGCAGGCACCCATCCCATGGGTGCAGCGGATGAACCCATGGCAACGGTTGATGAGCTGGTGGCCATCGCGCAACACCCAAAAATGGTGGGCATAGGTGAAACCGGTCTCGACTATCACTACACCGCCGAGACCAAAGAGGTGCAGCAGGTCTCGTTGCGGATACATATCGAGGCCGCGCGCCAAACTGGTTTGCCTCTCATTATCCACAGCCGCGACGCAGACGAGGACATGGCGCAGATCCTCACAGAGGAGCACAAAACCGGCAGTTTTGGCTGCGTGATGCATTGCTACAGTTCTGGGCCGAAACTCGCGCAGCAGATGCTTGATCTCGGCTTTTATCTTTCCATGTCGGGCATTGCCGCCTTCCCGCGCTCACAAGAGGTTCGGGATATTTTTGCGGCAGCACCCGTCGACCGCATTTTGGTGGAAACCGACGCACCTTACCTTGCTCCCCCACCCTATCGCGGCAAGCGCAACGAGCCGGCATATGTGGAGAAAACGGCCCGTGTTGGGGCCGAGGTTTTTGGCATGGACTATGCCGATTTCGCAGCCCAAACACAGGCGAACTTTGAACGCCTTTTCAGCAAAGTCTTTCAGAAAGCCAACGCCGCATGAGCGCAACGCTGACTTTCACCATCCTCGGATGTGGCAGCTCGGGGGGAGTGCCCCGCATTGGTGGCCACTGGGGGGACTGCGACCCCAAAAACCCAAAAAACCGTCGTCGTCGTTGCTCTATGCTGGTTGAGAAGCAAACATCCGAGGGCAAGACGACCGTATTGATCGACACATCCCCTGACATGCGTGATCAGCTATTGTCAGAGAATGTCGGCGCCTTGGACGGGGTCGTTTATACGCATTCACATGCGGACCATGTGCACGGCATAGATGATCTGCGCATGGTGGTCTTTAACATGCGCAAACGGATTTCGGTCTGGGCGGACGGTGCCACACAAAACGACCTGCTTTCGCGCTTTGGCTACGCCTTTGTTCAGCCAAAAGACTCGCCCTACCCCCCCATCCTTGAGATGCACACCATTGGTGATGAGCCCTTTAGCGTCAGCGGCGCTGGCGGCGATATCACATTTGAACCGGTACGCGTAGACCACGGCAGCATCGATGCACTGGCATTTCGCATAAACGACGTTGTCTATATGCCAGACGTCTCTCAAATTTATGAGACATCATGGGGCCAGCTCAAAGACCTCGACTGCCTGATCGTGGACGCCTTACGCAGAGCACCGCACCCCACGCACGCGCATTTGGATCAAGCTCTCGCCTGGATCGAGCAGCTTGCACCCAAGCGTGCGGTCCTCACAAACATGCATATCGATCTGGACTATGAAACGGTCGCCGCCGAAACCGCAGATCACATCACACCAGCATATGACGGAATGAAAATTACCGTCGATCTTTAGCGACCTCACCGCCCAAAGGCTCTCACGATGCAAACCTTGATATCGGTGATCATGCCGGTCTTCATTCTGATTGGCTTTGGGTATTTGGCTGCGTGGCGCGGCTATTTCAGCGCATCCAACGTTGATGGTCTCATGCGCTTTGCCACGAACTTTGCTGTCCCTGTACTTCTGTTTCGCGCCATCTCAACTCTTGATCTTGCGGCAGAGTACAATCTCAACCTGCTCGGCAGCTTCTATGGTGCAGCGTTTATCTGTTTCACCACCGGCATGCTGGGAGCAAAGTTCTTTTTTGGCCGTGATTGGGAAGACGCCACAGCGATTGGGTTTGTATGCCTATTCTCAAACTCTTTGCTCCTTGGGCTTGCCATTATGGAGCGTGCCTATGGTGCTGACAGCCTGACCGGGAACTACGCTATCATCTCCATCCACGCGCCCTTCTGCTACGGGCTTGGCATTGCCACCATGGAGATCATGCGCGCTCGGCGCACAAGCAAGGCGCGGATCGTGCCAACTGTGTTGAAAGCGATGTTCTCCAATGCGCTGATATTGGGCATCGCATTGGGATTTATCGTCAACCTTGGCAAGGTCCCCGTGCCAGCACCTGCCATGCACGCCGTGAACCTGTTGGCATCCTCCGCATTGCCTGCAGCACTCTTTGGGATGGGGGGTGTGCTTTATCGCTATCGCCCAGAGGGCGACATGCGCACAATCCTGTTTTGCTGCGCTGTCTCATTGGGCCTGCACCCAGCGCTCACGTTCCTATTTGGCTCTCTGTCCTCTATCTCCGTCGAAAATATGCGGTCGGCTATTGTCACCGCCTCTATGGCTCCAGGCATCAATGCTTATCTCTTTGCCAATATGTATGGCCGCGCGATGAGAGTCGCAGCCTCCACAGTGCTGATCGGAACCGCCTTCTCCGTGCTCACCGTATGGCTGTGGCTCGGCGTTTTGCCTTAAGTCCATCCGAAACTCTTGTATACCAACATCGGAGCCACCAATTCCAAAGATGTTAAGGAATAGGACGCGCTCATGACCCAAACTCCCATCCGTATAGACATCGTATCTGATGTCGTTTGCCCTTGGTGCATCGTTGGCTATCGCCAACTTATGAAAGCGGCTGAAGCCACGGGAGTTGATGTTGAGACATACTGGCATCCGTTTGAGCTCAACCCAGACATGGTGCCGGAAGGCGAAAACCTTCGGGACCATATTATGCGAAAATATGGGTCATCGGCCGAGCAATCCGAGGACTCTCGCAAGCGCTTGTCCGATATTGGCTCTGAGTTGGACATTGCTTTTGCTTGGTCTGAAACCAGCCGCATCTACAACACCTTCGATGCGCACCAGCTCATTCACTGGGCCAGTGAACAAGGAAAAGCACAATCTATGAAGCTCGCCCTCTTTGACGCCTACTTCGTCGAAGGACAGGACGTGAGCGACAGAGATTTGCTGATCGAGGTCGCCCAAAGCCTCGGCCTAGACGATGAAGAAGCGAAAGCCGCATTGGAGGATCAAAGATTTGCGGATGTGGTGCGCGAGAAAGAACACTTTTGGACCTCGCGCGGTGTGTCAGGCGTCCCCACGATGATCTTTGACGCCAAACATGCGACATCTGGCGCCCAGGGAGTGGCAGCTTTCGCCAATATCCTCACCCAACTTTCGGCGCGTTAAACGGACTACTTACAGCCAGCAAAACGTCTTCAGTCTAAGAACCAAATGCATCCGGCAGAACAATCCGAGCCGGTCCATTTCCATGCAAGATTTGACACGCCGGAATCAGCGATTCCGGCGTTTTTTTTCGCAGCTCATGCTGCCCCATTCCTCAAAATTCGACCTTTTTCCTTGAGACTTGGTTCATGCTCTGAGGTGCAGGGCACCAAACGAACCCGCGCAGGAAAAATCGAAAAACTGCCCTTTTTCAAACTGTTGTCCAGCCCTTCACCGGCCCCTTCGCTCCCTTATCGCAGATGTTTCGCATTGTTCAGAACCGCCTCATCCGGACTGTTTCGGGGTAACGCGGTGTTAAGGCCTCCCAGCATACGTTGCCTTCAATCAGCCAGTCCGAAAACGGTATCGAACCAAACCCATGAACACAGCAAACTCTTCCCCTCAACCAGACTGCATAGCGCTTCCGCAGCAGCTGGATTTCGCCCATTGCTCAGAACTACGCCAGGCTATTGAAGCTTCCCGTGGTCAACCTTTGGCCTTGGATGCGCTCCACGTGGAGTTTCTTGGAGGCGCAGGTGCCGAGCTTTTGCTGGCAACACGTGCCGAATGGGCCGCACGCGGCCTGGCATTCGAAGTCAAACAACCATCCGATGATTTTCTAAAAGGTATGGAGCGGCTCGGCCTGCCCCATTCCAGTCTTCTTGAAAGGGGCAACGCATGACAACCAAGATTCTTGCAGTTGATGATTCCCGCACGATGCGAGCGATGATTCAAACCGCTCTTACCGACGCTGGATTTGACGTGGACTTGGCCGAAGACGGTATCGACGGGCTGGACAAACTGTCCGGTTCCGATCCTGATCTGGTGATCACCGACATCAACATGCCACGCCTCGATGGTTTCGGCATGATCGAAGGTGTCCGTGAGCGCCCAGAATGCGCTTCGCTGCCAATTCTCGTTCTGACCACCGAGAGCGGTGAAGAGCTGAAACAACGTGCCCGCACCGCCGGTGCAACTGGCTGGATCGTCAAACCATTTGATGCCGAAAAGCTGGTTGCCATCATCAATCGTCTGGTTGTCTGAAAGGAACTGAGTGATGTCCGATCTTCGTGACATGTTCTTTGAGGAATGCGACGACCTTCTTGAGGTTCTGTCGACCGGTCTGGATGATCTCCAGAACGGCAATTCAGACGCGGAAACCATCAACGCGATGTTCCGCTCTGTGCATTCCATCAAAGGCGGCGCCGGCGCATTTGGCCTGGATCGCCTGATCAAGTTTGCCCACGCATTCGAAAACGTGTTGGACGATTTGCGTTCAAACAAAATCGATGTCGACCCTAACATCACCGCACTGATGTTCTCGGGTTTCGACCACCTGAGCGATCTTGTGGACGCCGCGCGGGAAGACAACGACATGCCAGAGAGCGAAGGCGCGTCAGTGCTTTCCGACCTGAAGCTTGTCACCCAAAATGCCAATGGTGGCGTTTCGGAAGAAGACGACGCCGCAGAAGTGTCCTCTGACGATTTCGTAGCGGTGACGCTGGACATGGGGCTGGACCTCGATCTCGGCGGCGATGGCCCCGGTGATCTTCCGGGCCTGCCTTCCCTTGAGCCAGTCGCAGAAGGCGCCACTCACTTCGTGGTAAAATTCTCTGCAGAACCAGTGCTCTACGCACGTGGGCACGATCCAGCGCTGCTATTCCGTGCCTTGGGTGAAATGGGTGAAATGACCGTTGAGGCTGACACCTCAACAGTTGCACCTCTGGAAAGCCTGCAAGACGCACCTGCGGCCATCGCATGGACGCTTACGCTGCGCCCAGACGACGGGATTGACGAAAGCACGATCCGCGAGATTTTCGAATTTGTGGAAGGCCAATGCAAGCTCGACATCACCGAAGTTGCCGCTGAAGCCGCACCTGTGGTTGAAGCTGCCCCTGTTGTAGAAGAGATCGCCGCTGTGCCGGAAGCTGCCCCTAAGCCTGCAAGCCGTGCAAAGCCCGAACCTGCTGACAAGGAAGCGAAACAGGAGGCCAAAGGCGGAGACGGCGGAAAAAAGTCCTCTGAACCGCGCAACAGCACAATCCGTGTGGATCTGAATCGTGTCGACCGTTTGATTAACCTCGTCGGCGAGCTTGTGATCAGCGAAGCGATGTTGCGCCAGTCGATGAACGAGCTACCGGTTTCGGCCAACAGCGCGGTCAGCGAAGCCATTGGTCAGCTCAAGACGCTCTCAGGTGTTCTTCAGGAAAGCGTTATGGCCATCCGTGCGCAACCTGTACGCGGCCTGTTCCAACGTATGAGCCGCATCGTGCGGGAATCCTCTCGTCAGGCGGGTAAGACCTCTCGTCTGGTCATGGTTGGCGAAGCGACCGAGGTCGACAAAACCGTGACCGAGCGCTTGGTTGAACCACTGACCCACATGATCCGAAACTCCGTGGATCACGGTCTTGAAAAGGCGGAAGATCGGGTCGCTGCGGGCAAGCCGGAAATGGGCACCATCAAACTGGAAGCTGCACACCGCTCTGGCCGTGTTGTCATCTCCCTGTCTGACGACGGTGCTGGCGTAAACCGCGAGAAAGTGCGTCGCAAAGCTGAAGAAAAGGGGTTGGTACGTCCTGAGGATGACCTGACGGACAGCGATATCGACAACCTGCTCTTCCGTCCGGGCTTCTCCACAGCAGATGAGATCTCTCAGCTGTCTGGCCGTGGCGTTGGTATGGATGTTGTGCGCTCTGAAATTCAGGCGCTTGGCGGCCGCATCAACCTGCAATCCGAGCCTGGTAAAGGCACCACGATCACAATCTCCCTGCCGCTTACACTTGCGGTCATGGAGGGCATGCTGATCGAAGTGGCTGGCGAATCTCTCGTTGTGCCAACTGTGGCGCTGCGGGAAACGCTGCAACCGGGTCAGGCCAATATCCATGACTTCTGCGACGGTGACCGTGGTCTTTCCGTGAACGATTCAATGTTGCCGATTGTGGATCTTGGCGAGGCCTTGGGCTTCCGGACACCGCTGGAAGATCTCAGTGATCAATCGCTGCTGTTGATCGAAGGTGAATCCGGGCGACGCTCCGCTCTTGCCGTAGACGGCATCGTCGAGCAGCGCGAAGTCGTGATCAAAGGTCTGGAACAGAACTATCACTCCATTCCCGGCATTGCAGCGGCCACCATCCTCGGCAACGGCAAAATCGCCCTGATCGTGGACACCGACCAAATGATCCCCTCACCGGGTAATGGCAACCCAGGACTGCGCAAAGGGTCCGAACTTGTAGAGGTGAACTCCTATGTCTGAACAAGCAACCATTGAAAAGACCGATAACCGCATCGAGATCGTGTCTTTCACCATCGGTGAACAGGCGTTCTGCCTCGACATCGGACACGTCCTGGAAATCCGCGGCTGGACAAGCACAACCACGCTTCCTCATGCCCCTGACTACGTTGTGGGTATGATGAACCTGCGCGGCGCCGTGCTGCCAGTGATTGACCTTTCCATGCGCCTTGGCCTTGGCAAAACCATCCCGGAGTCACGTCACGTGATCATCATCGCGCATATCGATGAGAAGAGCGTTGGCTTCTTGGTGGATGCTGTATCCAACATCATCACGGTCAACACCGAAGAGATGAAGCCAACACCTGAAGTGTCTTCGTCCAAGACCTCGGCCTTCATTCGCGGCGTCTACACTCTTGAAGAGACGATCGTGCGTGCAATCGATGTGCACCAGATCATGCCTCAGGAAGCTCTGTCAGCAGCATGAACCAGGTGGCGCAACATACCCTTGAAGAGGGAACAATCAGCGATGCGGACTTTACCCGTATTGCCCAGCTTGTGCGGGAAATGATGGGCATCGACCTGCAACCACACAAGCGTACGATGGTTGCCTCTCGATTGTCTAAGCGCCTGCGCGCCACCGGTTTTGAGACCGTTGACGCATACATCGACTATATGCTGTCCCCGCAGGGCAAAGACGAACAATCGCGCTTTGTAAGCGCCTATACGACCAACATGACGCGCTTCAATCGCGAAGGGCATCATTTCGAGCAACTGGCGGAAGAGTTTCTGCCTGATCTCATGGACAAGGCGCGCCGCGGCAAAAGAGTGAGGATTTGGTCTGCTGGATGTTCCAGCGGTGAAGAACCCTATGGTTTGGCATTCCATGTTTTGGATGCTTGCCCAGAGGCCGCAAGCTTGGATGTGAAAATTCTGGCGACGGATATCGACACCGAAATTCTGGCGACCGCCAAGCAGGGTATCTATCCGACATCCTCAACCACCGCCCTGCCAAACGGACAGGCAGAAAAATACTTCTCCCCTCACGAAGGGGCGAGAGACCGTAGTTCAGTCAGCGACAAAGCACGCGACCTGATCAGCTTTAGGCGTCTTAACC
Organism: Shimia sp. R9_1; assembly: GCF_017743775.1. Classification (NCBI taxonomy): domain Bacteria; kingdom Pseudomonadati; phylum Pseudomonadota; class Alphaproteobacteria; order Rhodobacterales; family Roseobacteraceae; genus Shimia; species Shimia sp. R9_1. The sequence goes on from NZ_JAGHRN010000001.1 coordinate 997,758, forward strand.
TGCATGGTGAGTGGCCGTTCAAAGGCAAGTTTGACATCATCATGTGTCGCAATGTTGCGATCTATTTTGATGCACCAACCCAAAGCCGCCTATGGCGCCGGTTTGGTGAACAACTTTGCGACGACGGGCTGCTCTTCTTGGGCCATTCCGAAGGGATCGGTCCGGAACATGCCGAACTGTTTCACACAGTAGGTCGAGGCGTCTTTTCGACAAGCACCTCCCGCGTCGGCGGCACGAACGCTCACGCATCAATGCACATGGGGAACCCAAAATGAGCTTGAAAGATAAGCTACATGTCCTGGTAGTGGATGATATGTCCACCAGCCGTGGTCTAATCACGCAGGCGCTCGATGAAATCGGGGTCGTCAACTACCGCACAGAAAACGATGGTGCAAATGCTTGGCGCAGCCTGGCATCGAAACCTGTCCACCTGATCCTGTCAGACTACAACATGCCTGGCATGGATGGTCTTCAGCTTCTCGAAGGTATCCGCTCCAACAAGGCGACTGCGCGTACAGGCTTCATCCTGATCACCGGCCGTGCAGACCCCGAAACCATCAACAAAGGCGTCAAACTTGGGATGAACAACTTCATCAAAAAGCCATTCCAAACCGCCCAGCTTAAGGCCTGCATCGAAAAGGTCGTGGGGCCCCTGTAAGGGGCTCCCATAGAGGATCGCGTATGACAACTCGTACCACCGCAGATGTTTTGGCCACGATTTCCAAGGATGTGGCTGATCTCGCTTCCATCGCTCATGCGTTGGACAATCTGACCAGTGAGTTGGATTTGAGCGGCGCTGATCAGTCAAAAATTCGGGATTTACAGCGCGTGGATGCCTTGTTTCAGCATCTCGATGACATCGCGGTTTTGCTCGGCAACATGTCCAATATGATTGGCGCTGGCCCAGATCTCAATGTGCAGGATCTGAAGGACAGCGTCCGCTTGGACTACCTCAAATCTCGTCTCGCCAACGCGGACCAATCCATCGAAATGTCGCCTGATGCAGGCGCTGTTAACCTCTTCTGATCCACCAAGACTCAGCAACGAATTATTGGGATAACAACCATGAACGCCATGACCAAGATCGCCAGCACTGGCGCAGACTCTGCGGAAACAGAGGTCCGTTTTCCAGCTGAAAAAATTCTTGTTTCTGCAACAGATCAGCGTGGCGTCATCACCTGTGTGAGCGAGTCATTTTGCGAAATCGCTGGCTATAGCAGTGACGAGCTGATGGGCGCTCCTCATAAGATTGTTCGCCATCCAGACATGCCAAAGGGCGTTTTCTATCTGGTTTGGGAAACACTCAAAGCTGGTCGTCCAATCTGCACCTACGTGAAAAACCAGACCAAATCCGGCGACTACTACTGGGTTTTGGCGGTGATGACGATCACTGAAAACGGCTTCCTCTCTTCCCGGATCAAGCCTGAAGCCGAGCTTTTTGAAAAAACCAAACAGATTTATTCCACGCTTCTGCGCGAGGAAGCTCAAGGACTCACTCCAGAGCAAAGTGCGGCAAAGTTCAAGGAAATGCTGGCAGAGGAGGGTTTCCCAAATCTCGAAGCTTATAGCGGATTTGCCCTCAACGCTGAGTTCAAAAGCCGTAACATCATCAGCCCTGAACTTGCCCAGTCGTTCGCATCCATGGATGACTTGGAACTCCTGATCCGCGATATGCAGAATCTTGTCGACAACATCGAACAAGGCTTCGAACGCGTGCGCGGCGAACCGGTTAACCTGCGCATCCTCGCAGGCCGGCTGGAAGGCGCAGGCGCGGCACTTGGGACTATTTCGCAAAACTACGATGCGATGGCCAAAGAGATGCACGGATTGGTCGGACGCCTCCATGACCCTGAAACCGGCGCTCTACAGCAGATGTACAAGGCCGTTGTCTACGGGCGATCAACGCTACAAACATCTCAGCTGTTTGATGAAGCCTTCAAAGCAGCTCAAGCGCAAGAGAACCAATCCGAAGCTGATGCGCGAATGCTCCAAGAGCATGGAGAAAAGCTTCAATCGCTCTGCCGCTCCCGCATCATTGAAATTTCCTCCATTGGCAAATCCATCCCTGATATCTGCCGCAGCCTCCGCCGCCGGATCAACGGTCTCGATGTAGTGAAGCTCCTTTGCAAAGTGGAAAGCGGCCGGATGCGCGATGTCGACAGTGGTCTGGACGGGATCATCGCCCGTTTGGAGAACTTCCACGACAACACCGACCGCCATCTGGCGGAGCTGTCCGGAAAAGCCTCACAGGTCACGCAGAAAGGGGCGACGATCTAACAGTCAACCTTTTCTCGATTAGGATTTACCATCAGGGCGCGCACATGATCGGCTTCAAGAAGAAAAACTCCAAGACTGCCAACACGAGCATCAAAACCAAACTTCTGGTCGCTGTTGGCGTTTGCGCCTTGCTGGGATTGGGCGCTGGGACGGTATTTGAGTACTATCTTGAGCAGGGCAACACCGAACGGCGTTTGAGCCAGCGTTATGACTTGGTCGCCGATCTTTTCGCAACTCAGCTCATTGCGCCGACGCAGTTCCAAGATCCTGATCGTATTCGGGCGACGGTCGCCAAACTTCTGGAAAAAGACCCTCAAGTCTCTGCAGTAGATGTACACGCACCTTTAGGCGAGTTGCTCTACAGCTATGATGTTTCAGGTACGCGGGATCAGGCAACAACTGATGCCATCAACGGACTTGACGCGGTCTCTGACACCGCCTCTGGCAAAGCAACTGTTCTTAAGGCTGACGTATACGCGGCTCAACTGCCCATTCAGGCGCCAGGCGCGCGTGGCATCGTGGGGCAACTGAGCTACGCCGTCGACATCTCCGCAGATCGCGCAGCGACGTTACAGGAAGTCATTCTCGACATGGTCCGCACTGCGGTTGCTTCCCTGCTCGCTGTTGGGCTGATCATCTTCCAGCTCGGCAGACTTGTCAGTCGCCCGCTCAAGGACCTCGGAGAGTCCGTCGAGGAAATCGCGAATACAAATTTTGACGCAGAAATATCTCACACCAACCGCGCTGACGAAATCGGTGTAATTGCGCAAAAGCTCGAAACCTTCCGCGATCGTCTAGCAGACGACCAAAAGGCCCGCAAAGAACGCGCCCAAGAAGATGAAACTCAAAAGAAGGTCTTCAACCGTCTGGCCGAAGGGCTTGCAGAAATTGCAAATGGCCAGGTTGGTTGCTCGATCAACAGTTCAGAGTTCGGCGCCCTCAAGGAGGAGCAGCTCCGGATCTGTGAAGACTACAATGCATTGCAAGTAAACCTGCACAAGGTGCTTTCAGCGGCTTCGCAGACCGCAGAATCTGTCCGCGCCAGCGCACAGGAGATTTCTGAGAGCGTGGTGGACCAATCCAAACGGTCGGAAGCGCAAGCTGTGACCCTTGAGGAATCTGCAGCAGCCATCGAAACGCTGAGCGCTTCTGTCGAGCAAACTGCTGAAAATGCCGCCGAGGCCAGTGAACGCATTGTGAACAACCGCCATCAGGCGCAGGCCGGTGGCGAAGTGGTCGAGCTCACTGTGGAAGCGATGCGCAACATTGAGCAAAGCTCGGAGCAAATCACAGCCATCATTGGGGTGATTGACGATATCGCCTTTCAAACCAACCTTCTCGCGCTCAATGCCGGCGTTGAAGCCGCACGCGCAGGCGAAGCCGGCCGTGGTTTCGCGGTGGTCGCCTCAGAAGTGCGCGCCCTCGCGCAGCGTGCATCAGAGTCAGCAAACGAAATCAAAGACCTTATCCATCGCTCTGGAGAGCAGGTCACCAAGGGCAGTGAGCTTGTCAACAAAGCTGGTGCAGCCCTGCAGGAGATCATCACCGGCGTGAACCATGCATCCGATCTGGTAGCCCAAATCGCAACGGGTTCACGAGATCAGGCCGACAATCTCATCGAGATCAAGGAAAGCGTGACAGAGCTGGATCGCGTCACGCAACGCAATGCCGCGATGATTGAAGAAGCCTCGGCCGCAAGCCGCAACCTTTCCGAAGAGGCCAACCGCATGGCCGATGTACTCCAGACCTTCAAACTTTCCGGCGAAGCTGTTGCAACCGCAAGCGCTCCAAAAACTGCAGTGAAAAAACCGCAACAACAGCCCGAACCAGCTCCAGAAGCTGCTAACAAGATGAAGTCCAAAGAGCCGGCCGCTCCAAAACCCGCAAAAGACGCCGAAGCCAAGGCAAAAGAATGGGATGAGGACGCAGCGCGTGATGCGGTTGAGGTCAAATCAAAGGTAAAGAACCCCGCTTCAGCCAAGGCCAAACCGGCCCAAAAGGCCAAAGTGAAAAAGGCGCCGGCGCCAGTTCCCGAAACGAAAACCGATCCAAAGCCCCATAACGTCGCAGCTGCAACGCAGGTCGCGCCCCCAACCTCAACGACAAAGGCCGCGGTTGTGAACCAATCGCCCAACGATCTCTCAAGCGAAGACTGGGAAGACTTTTGACAATCCGTGAGCTGAAAATCAGCACAAATTCCAGGACCGAAACCCTGACACACCAATTAATAGAACGGAACGCGCCATGAGCCTAGCTGAAGCAGAAGCGATCAAAGGATTTAACGTGCAACCCCTGTTGCAGGGCGATGTACAGGTGTCCGATGATAACCAGCTGGTGATGACCACAATCCTTGGCTCTTGTGTCGCCGCATGTATGTGGGACGAAGTCGCAGGTGTCGGTGGCATGAACCATTTCCTCCTGCCGGGTACCGAAAATGACTCCTCCGGCGGCATGAGCCACGGTGTTCATGCGATGGAACTCTTGGTGAACGGCCTCATTCAGGCAGGCGCCCGCCGTGATCGGCTGCGTGTGAAGTTGCTAGGCGGCGCGAAAATGTTCAACAGCCGCATCGACATCGGTACCAAGAACGCGGAATTTGCGACTTGGTTTGTCAAAAACGAAGGCTTTGAGCTGGTGGATTGCTGCCTTGGCGGACAACGCGGCCGCAACTTGCGGTTCTGGCCCGTTGGCGGCCGGATCCAGCGGCGTTTCATGAAAGACACCCGACTTGTCGAAGAAGAAAGCGCACAGCGTATGGCCGCCAAAAAGCCAAAGGTCGACAAAAGCGTTGGCGACGTGCAGCTGTTCTAAACACCGTTTCAAACACATATCTGACTTTGGTTGCCGCCTTTCTGGCGGCAATTTTTTATTGAACTCCAGTCAGTTCGAAGTCGAAGGGATCAGAGCACTCGGGAAAGAAACGCCTTGGTGCGCTCTTCGCGCGGAGCAGAAAACAACTGATCTGGCGGGCCTTGCTCCAAAATGCGCCCTGCCTCAAGAAAACAGACCTTGTCTGCCAGCTCCCGCGCAAAACCCATCTCATGGGTGGCCAGCACCATGGTCATCCCCTGCTTCCTAAGGTCTCGCAGAACGTCCAGCACCTCGCCAACCAATTCGGGGTCAAGCGCGCTTGTGATCTCGTCAAACAGCATGATCTGCGGCTCCATCGCCAAGGCGCGAATGATGGCCACACGCTGCTGCTGCCCACCCGACAACTGGTCAGGATAGTGGTCCGTGCGATCCCCAAGCCCAAAACGCTCAAACATTTGAGCGACTTTGGGACGAAGTTCTTCTCGCCCATGTCCATGCACGCGACGCGGCGCGAGCATCACATTCTCCAGTGCGGTCATATGCGGAAACAGATTATAGCTCTGAAAAACGATACCGATTTTCTGACGAATGGGCTGCGGGTCCAACCCCGGCTCTGCAATGTCCACGCCATCCAGAAAAATCGCGCCGTCATCAATCGGCTCCAAAAGATTCATACAGCGCAGAAGCGTAGATTTTCCGGAGCCCGAGGCCCCGATCAAACAGACCATCTCGCCGTCAGCGACATCCAAGTCGATGCCTTTGCAGACTTCGTTTTCCCCAAACCACTTGCGCACCCCGCGCAAGGACAATTTTGCCGTCATGTACGCGCCCTATTTTGCTTGTTCATCAGATAATCCGCGTATCTGGTGGCCGGTATGGTGAGCGCCAGAAAGATAAGTGCGGCGCCAACGTAGGGTGTAAAATTCGCATAAAGCGACTTATAGACACCCGCTTGCCTAAAAATCTCCACCGGCCCAATGAACGACAGCAGCGCCACGTCTTTTTGCAGCGCAATGAACAGGTTCATATTCGCAGGCACCACATTGCGAATGGCCTGCGGCAGTACCACAAAACGCATTATGTCTTGATCACTCAACCCCAAAGACGCTGCGGCAGAGCGCTGCGAATGATGGATGGAGTCAATGCCCGAGCGGATGACTTCCGCCACATAAGCAGAGTAGACCAGTACCAGCGCCAAAGTGCCCCAAATGTACGGGCTGTTCCAAGGCCTCGGTAGCCCCAATCCGGGCACCCCAAAGCCGATGATATAAATCACCAAGACAACCGGCAGACCGCGAAACACATCCGTGTAGGCCATCCCAAACAGCCGCAGTGGAAAGAGCGCAGGCGCGCGCGTGTCCCGACACAGCGCAATCGCAAGACCTGTCACCGCGATAAGCGGAGCAGACCATGCAAAGATCATCACATTCAGCAAAAAGGCTTCAACCAGTCCGGGAAATGTCGCGACAAAGACCCGGCCGTTGAAAAACGACCTTTGAACCGCTTCCCACCCCGGTGCCAACGGCACAAGAAAAAAGATGGCCAGCCCCGCGCTGATCGTGGAGATGAGCGCGATGCGGGTGGCACGCTGCCGCACATTGGCCTCATAAAGCTCGCGCCGTGTTGGCGTTTTGGCGCGGTCAGTCACCGCGCCTTTACCGACCTTGGAGGTAGTCATTTATTTGATGACCGGAACGCCGGTGGCGTCGGCAAGCCATTCCGCCTCAATCGCAGCGAGCGCACCACTTTCGGAGAGGTCCGTTATTGCAGCATCCACGCATTCCCGGAGCGGGTTACCCTCTTCCATCAGCAAGCCAAACTTATCAGGGTTTTCAGACTGTTCCGGCGGAAACTGCCCAAGCAGCGTGCCACCATCAACAACCACGGCAGACAGATAAAGCGCGGTCGGCAGATCATAAAGCGCTGCATCAATCTGCCCCGCCATAATGGCTGCATTCACGTCAGCATTGTCATTGTAAAGCAAGGGATCACTTGCCGGCTTGACCACTTCGGCCAGGATCGGAAGCGCCGTGGTGGTGGCCACAGCCCCCCATTTGAGGCCCTGCAAACTGTCCAAAGTTGCTTCAGCACCTGCATCCACCACGCTCTGTGTGGTCAGAACAGCCATTGAAGAGACATAATACGGCAGGCTGAAATCCACCATTTCCTCGCGCTCCGGCGTGATGGAATATTGCTGCATATTGAAATCAAAGTTTTTTGCACCAGGCTGGATCGCCTCATCAAAACTCGTCCGCACCCAGGTTACTTGATCTGCACTGAACCCCATTTTGTCCGCAATTGCATAGGCTACAGCGGCCTCGAACCCTTCGCCGCTCTCAGGAGCGTCGTTCATAACCCAAGGATAATAAGCCGGGTTGCCAGTCGCGATTGTCAGCGTGCCCTCAGAAAGCGTCTTGCCCGCAGCACAGGTGCCCTCTCCCATTGCGAAGGCTGCAACCGACGTGCACATCAACGCCAAAGCTGAACTTGCTATCAATCTCATCAAACATCTCCACGAATTTCTATTTGGTGACAGGTTCTTACGCGCGAAGGGAATTGTCCAGACCAGCACGGGATCAATCGCCCTGACCTGCACTCAACTTCACAGCCTGCAAAAATCAGCGTCAAAAATCTAAAGATGCGACATGGACAGCAAGAAACCAAGGTTTCCAAACCAGGCCAAGTACGCACGACTGTCCAGAAAATCTTATAAGCTATTTAGCTGACGACATTTTCAGCTAAATGGTGCGGTCGAGAAGACTCGAACTTCCACTCCGGTTAAGGAACAGCGACCTCAACGCTGCGCGTCTACCAATTCCGCCACGACCGCACTTGCCCTGGTGGGTGAGGGGCTAATACCTAGGCTCGCTGGGGAAGTGAAGCGAAAAATGCGCTTCTTCAGATATTTTTTTGGCTGCGCCTCAGAGCATCAAATGCGGTGCAGATCTCAAAGGTTCAACGGTGTGGTTCGCCAATCCTCAATTGAAGCCGAGCCAAAAAACACTTAGGTGCCTATCAACAGCATAAACGGCAGGTTCACATGGTAGAATGGATCCACAGCGACGGTTTGGTTGACTACGAAACCGCGCTTGAATTTATGGAGCAACGCGCAACAGCCATTGCCGCCGGCGAGGCTGAAGAGTGCATCTGGCTGTTGGAACATGCCCCGCTCTATACGGCTGGCACCTCTGCGAAAATTGATGATTTGGTCGATCCAGAGCGCTTTCCTGTGTATCAGGCCAGACGCGGGGGCGAGTACACCTACCATGGCCCCGGCCAGCGTGTGGTTTATGTGATGCTCGATCTCAGCAAACGCGGCAGAGACGTCCGCGCTTTTGTGAAACAGCTTGAGACCTGGGTGATACAGACCCTGGCGGAATTCAATCTGAAAGGCGAAATTCGCGAAGGCCGCGTGGGCGTCTGGATCGAACGCGATGACAAACCATTGCGCGCTGACGGCTCAAAATCCGAAGACAAGATCGCAGCAATTGGTATCCGCCTCCGGCGCTGGGTCAGCTTTCACGGCATTTCGATCAACGTTGAGCCGGATCTTTCCCACTTTGGTGGTATCGTGCCCTGCGGCATCACTGAACATGGGGTCACCTCACTTGTCGACCTCGGCCTGCCGGTCACGATGGACGATGTCGACGTTGCTTTGAAACGCAATTTTGAGTTGGCGTTCCCCTCCCCTGCAGAAGTTTAAGAGCCTCACACCTCCTTGATCTGAGACCATTGTCGGGATTGCCGCTGAGCCTTTTCTAAGGCTCGCTAGGGGCGCTCGCGGCTCAACAAACACGATGCCCCACAAAGGCATTAGAAAGCGCGCCGGATCGTCGCGGGTGCTGGAAATAGGGCTTTTTCGCCCCATTTTCAGTTGCACTTGGTCGTCCCTTGCTTGAGAAATTTATCTTGCGCAACGCGTCGAACACCCATTCATCAACGAGGTTACTCTCATGAAATTCCTAGCAGCAGCAACAGCGGCACTTCTCGTCGCTTCGCCAGTTCTCGCAGAAGGCGACGTGGAGGCGGGCGAAAAAGGCTTCAAGAAATGCAAAGCATGCCACACAATCGCTTCTCCTGATGGAGAGGTGATCTTCAAAGGAGGCAAGACCGGTCCGAATCTTTATGGCGTGATCGGCCGCGCGGTTGGCTCTGAGGACTTCAAATACGGCGCAGGACTGCAATCCGCCAATGAAGCCGGTGCGGTTTGGACAGAAGAGATGCTGGCCGCTTATGTGGTCGATCCTAAAGCGTGGCTGTCAGACAATGGCTACGAAACCAAGTCCAAGATGACTTTCAAACTCAAAAAGGGTGGCGAAGACGTTGCCGCGTATCTGGCGTCTGTCGCGCCTGCTGCTGAGTAATTCGGAGCACGTTGCCGCCGGCAACGTCCCCAACTGAACAGAAAGCCCCATGTCAGACCGCTGACATGGGGCTTTTTTGATGTGGTGGCTGGGGCAAATGCCCCCAGCCTGACTGAGAATTACTCGAGTTCTACCAGCAGATCTTTTGCATCGATCTGGCCACCTGCAGAGACATGAACGGCTTTGATCACCGCGTCACGTTCAGCATGGATCCCGGTTTCCATCTTCATCGCCTCAATGGTCAGCAGAAGGTCGCCCTCCTTGACCTGAGCCCCCGCAACTGCCGCAACAGAGGCAACAACACCCGGCATTGGCGCGCCGATATGGTTGGCATTGCCAACTTCAGCTTTAGGGCGCGATGCGGTCGACGATTTGACCAGACGGTTTGGCACGCGGATCACACGAGGCTGACCGTTCAGCTCAAAGAACACCTTCACTTCGCCGTTCTCGTCTGTCTCGCCGATGGCTTGCAAACGGATTTCAAGGGTCTTGCCTGGATCGATTTCCGCCGTGATTTCTTCGCCAGGTTCCATGCCATAGAAAAACGTGCGGGTTGGCAGCGACCGAACCGGTCCGTACTGACGGTGGCGCCCCATGTAATCAAGGAACACCTTAGGGTACATCAGGTAGCCGTTCAGATCCTCATCATCCACTTTGAAGCCCTCAAGCTCCGCGGACAGATCTGAGCGGGTTGCCTCCAGATCAATCGGCTTCAGATGCTTGCCGGGGCGCTCGGTATTGGGCTTTTCGCCTTTCAGCACTTTGTCGATGATTGCAGACGGGAAGCCGCCGTGTGGCTGGCCAAGATTGCCGCGCATCATGTCCACAACGCTGTCCGGGAAAGCCAGCTCGACGCTTGGATCCTCGACTTCTTCGCGGGTCAGGCCTTGGCTTACCATCATCAGTGCCATGTCACCCACAACCTTTGACGATGGGGTCACCTTCACGATGTCGCCAAACATCTGGTTGACGTCCGCATAGGTCTGAGCGACCTCATGCCAGCGCTCCTCGAGACCAAGGCTGCGCGCCTGGGCCTTCAGGTTGGTGAACTGACCGCCCGGCATCTCATGCAGGTAGACTTCCGATGCAGGTGCCGCGAGACCACTTTCAAAGGCGGTGTACTGCGCACGTACACCTTCCCAGTAAGCGCTGATTTCGCGGATCGCGCCAATGTCGAGACCTGTATCGCGATCGGTGTTGCGTGTCGCCTCCACGATAGAGCCAAGACATGGCTGCGAGGTACCGCCAGAGAAGGCATCCATAGCCACATCAACCGCGTCCACACCTGCTTCTGCCGCGGCCAGAATGGTCGCACCGGCAATCCCGGAAGTGTCATGTGTGTGGAAGTGAATCGGCAGGCCGACCTCTTCTTTCAGCGCCTTCACAAGCATGCGCGCAGAGGCTGGCTTCAGCAGTCCGGCCATGTCTTTCAGACCCAGCACATGCGCGCCTGCGGCCTCAAGCTCTTTGGCCATGCCAACATAGTAGTTCAGGTCATATTTGCTGCGGGCCGGATCAAGCAGATCACCTGTGTAACAGATCGTGCCCTCACAAATCTTGCCGCTTTCAACCACTGCATCCATGGCGACCCGCATGTTCTCAACCCAGTTGAGACTGTCAAACACGCGGAAGACGTCCACACCAGTTTCAGCTGCCTGCTTCACAAAGGCCTGCACCACATTGTCCGGATAGTTGGTATACCCAACGCCGTTGGACGCGCGCAGCAGCATCTGTGTCAGCACGTTTGGCATGGCTGTGCGCAGATCGCGCAGACGCTGCCATGGGCATTCCTGCAGGAAGCGGTAAGCCACATCAAAGGTCGCCCCGCCCCAGCACTCAACAGAGAACAGCTCTGGCAGATTGGCCGCGTAGCTTGGCGCGACTTTAATCATGTCGATCGAACGCATCCGTGTTGCCAGCAGCGATTGGTGACCATCACGCATGGTGGTGTCGGTCAGCAACAGCTTGCTTTGCGCTTTCATCCAGTCAGCAACAGCCTGTGCGCCCTGCTCTTCCAGCAAATTGCGTGTGCCCGGCCGCACATCGCCGCGTTTCTCTGGCGGCAGCGGCGCTTTCAGATCGGCAGCCGGCATGGGCCGATCCGTTGTTTCCGGGTGCCCGTTGACAGAGATATCAGCGATATACGTCAGCACCTTGGTGCCCCGGTCGCGGCGCTTGGCAAATTGGAACAGATCCGGTGTCTCATCAATAAACTTGGTGGTGTATTGATTGGACAGGAATGTCGGATGCTTCAGCAGGTTTTCAACAAAGGCGATGTTGGTCGACACACCACGCACACGGAACTCGCGCAGCGCGCGGTCCATCCGCTTGATGGCCTTTTCCGGAGTCGGCGCCCATGCGGTCACCTTGGTCAGGAGGCTGTCGTAGTAGCGCGTGATCACGCCGCCCGCGTACGCCGTACCACCATCAAGACGAATGCCCATACCGGTGGCGGAACGATAGGCCGTGATCCGGCCATAGTCCGGGATAAAGTTGTTCTGCGGGTCCTCGGTTGTCACGCGGGTCTGCAGCGCATGACCATTGAGGCGGATGTCGTATTGGCTGGATTTGCCGGTCGCCTCAGAAAGGGATTTGCCTTCCGCGATCAGGATTTGCGCCTGCACGATGTCGATGCCGGTGACCTCTTCGGTCACGGTGTGCTCCACCTGAACACGCGGGTTCACTTCGATGAAGTAGAACTTGCCGGTTTCCATATCCATCAGGAATTCAACAGTACCGGCGCATTCGTAGTTCACATGCGCACAGATCTTACGGCCAAGCTCGCAGAGCTCCTCACGCTGAGCTTCAGACAGATAAGGCGCAGGCGCGCGCTCAACCACTTTCTGGTTACGGCGCTGAACCGAGCAATCCCGCTCATAGAGGTGGTAGATATTGCCTTGCTGGTCACCAAGGATCTGCACCTCGACGTGGCGGGCGCGGGTGATCATCTTCTCCAGATACCCTTCGCCATTGCCAAAAGCGGCCTCGGCTTCACGGCGCCCTTCCAGCACCTTCTCTTCCAGCTCATCTTCGCCGTGGATCGGACGCATGCCGCGACCGCCGCCGCCCCAAGAGGCTTTGAGCATCAGAGGATAGCCGATCTCGGCTGCCTCTGTCTTGATGGCTTCCATGTCATCGCCAAGCACTTCGGTCGCCGGGATAACTGGCACACCTGCTGCAATCGCCACTTTCCGTGCAGAGGCTTTGTCGCCCAGCGCGCGCATGGTTTCGGCTTTCGGGCCAATGAAGGTGATTCCGTTGGCTGCACAGGCATCCACAAAATCCGGGTTCTCCGACAGCAGACCGTAGCCCGGGTGGATCGCATCTGCGCCGCACTCTTTGGCGACACGGATGATCTCGTCGATACTCAGATAGGCCGCAACAGGCCCCATCCCTTCGCCGATCCGATAGGCTTCGTCCGCTTTGAAGCGGTGCAGGCCAAGTTTGTCCTCTTCGGCAAACACGGCCACAGTTTTCTTGCCCATCTCATTGGCAGCGCGCATCACACGGATCGCGATCTCGCCACGGTTGGCAATTAGGATTTTGGAAAATTCGGTCATGGGCAGGCTCCCCCTCGCTGGTGTCTGTCCGAGTGTGTGTGAAGGCCTTAAGTCAGGCGACCGGGGCCGCGCAATACCAAGGACTGCGTAAACATGTAAGATTTGTGAAAGGATGTGTTCACGAAAACGCCTCAAAATCCGGCAGATTTTTCTGCACCTGCGACACAGAGGGGTCATCTAGAGAAGATTCTTCGTCACATCCTGCAAATCACTGATCCCAAGTTGGCCCATATTCGCCTCCAAATCTTTGGAGAGCACCTCCAAAAGATGGGCAGGCCCCTGGCGTCCCAATGCGGCCAGCGCATGGTGAAAACCGCTTCCCATAAAGACAAAATCAGCGCCAAGTGCGATTGCGCGCAAAATATCGAGCCCGGTCTCAACGCCGCTGTCCAGAATGATGGGCAAGTCACAAGCTGCGCGAATGTGCGGCAGCACTTCAATTGTTGCAGGTGCAGCATCAAATTGGCGACCGGCGTGGTTGGAGATCCAAATAGCGTCCACTCCGGCCTCTTTGAGGCGCGTGGCGTCCTCAGCGCGCATGACGCCTTTAACGACCAATTTGCCAGGCCAATGCTCTCTCAGCCAATGGACGTAGTCCCAATCAGGCGAAGTGCGCAGCAAGTATCCGGCATGGGCCGTAGAGCTTAGCCCCGTAACATTGCCTGCATACTCATCAATCAGGCGCATCCGCGGCATGCCCTGCTTCGCCATTCCCAATGCCCATGTCGGACGCATCGCCACCTGTGCCAGCAACCGTGGCGTCAATTTGGGCGGTGTCGTGAGGCCGGAGCGCACCTGCCGCTCACGCCGGCTGGCAACCGGCACATCCACCGTAAGCACCAATGTGGTGTATCCGGCCTCCCCGACCCGCTTCAGCATGTCCTTGCGAATCCCTTCATCGCGCGGCGGATAAAGCTGAAACCAGCCATTCCCATTCAAATGCGGCGCGATCTCTTCCGGTGTCTGCGTGGCCACTGTGGACAGGCAATAGGGAATTCGCGCCTTGGTCGCGGCCTGAGCCAGCAGCCTTTCCGCGTCGGGCCACATAAGACCGGACATACCCACAGGCGCCACCCCAAGCGGCAGCGCATAAGTTTGCCCCATCAGCGCCGTTTCCAAAGACGGCGCAATCTCACCGTGCAGAATCGACGGCATGAGCTGTACCGCATCAAACTGAGCACGGTTGCGATGCTTGGTACGCTCCTCCCCCGTCGCACTGTCCAAGTACTCCCAAACAAACTTGGGCAAACGCTGTTTCGCGCGGTTCTTCAGATCGCTCAGGGCTGGGTATCTGGCATGTAAGTCCATGATATTTGTGTCTGACGTCTCCACTCAAAAGTCCAGAACAACCTGTGAAAGAAACTGTGTTTTGCCTCTGGAACATAAGCGGAACAGACCTTTTGCATCCTGCCGCTTTGCGGTAAGTTGGCACCATGAGCAGTTTTGACGAATTTGACGCCTTTGAAGGCGCGTCGCTTTCGGCGCGCGCGATGATGGCGCGCCCGAGCCCCTATCTGGACGAACTCAACCCGGCGCAGCGGGAAGCTGTGGAGCAAATGGACGGACCGGTCTTGATGCTGGCGGGTGCGGGCACCGGCAAAACCAAGGCGCTGACGGCGCGGATTGTGCATCTGCTCAACACCACACGGGCGCGGCCCAATGAGATTTTGGCGGTGACCTTTACCAACAAAGCGGCACGCGAGATGAAAAACCGCGTCGGCAACATGTTGGGGCACCAGATCGAAGGTATGCCATGGTTGGGCACCTTTCACGCGATCTGCGTCAAACTCCTGCGCCGCCATGCCGAGCTGGTTGGGCTGAAATCCAACTTCACGATTCTGGACACCGACGATCAACTGCGCCTGCTCAAGCAGTTGGTGGCTGCGGCCAATATAGATGACAAACGCTGGCCCGCGCGGCAGCTCGCGTCGCTCATAGACGGCTGGAAAAACAGAGCCTTAACCCCGCAAAAGCTGCCCGCGGCAGATGCTGGTGCCTACAATCACCGAGGTGGCGAGCTTTATGCCCAATATCAGACCCGCCTCAAAGAACTGAACGCTGTGGATTTTGGCGACCTGCTTTTACACATGGTTACCATCTTCCAGGACAACCCGGATGTACTTGAGAACTATCAGCGCTGGTTCCGCTACATCCTTGTAGACGAATATCAGGACACAAACGTCGCCCAATATCTCTGGCTACGCTTGCTAGCGAGCGGTCATAAAAACATCTGCTGCGTCGGAGATGATGACCAGTCGATCTATGGCTGGCGCGGGGCGGAAGTTGGAAACATCCTCCGGTTTGAAAAGGATTTTCCCGGCGCGCATGTGGTGCGACTGGAGCAGAATTACCGCTCAACCGGCAATATTCTGGCCGCCGCGTCCAACGTGATCCGCGGCAATGAAAACCGCCTTGGAAAGGAACTTTGGACCGAAGCCGACATGGGCGAAAAGGTGCGCCTGATCGGCCATTGGGACGGCGACGAAGAGGCGCGCTGGGTTGGCGAAGAAGTCGAAGCCATGCAGCGTGGCACACGTGGCAGCGCCCCAAAGTCTTTGGAGGACATGGCGATTCTCGTGCGGGCCTCTCATCAGATGCGCGCCTTTGAAGACCGTTTCCTGACCATCGGCCTGCCCTACCGCGTGATTGGTGGCCCGCGATTCTATGAGCGATTGGAGATTCGCGATGCCATGGCCTATTTCCGGCTGGTGGTCAGCCCGGAGGACGATCTGGCCTTTGAGCGCATTGTGAACACCCCCAAACGTGGGCTTGGCAATGTGGCGCAGCAAAAGATCCAGACCTGCGCCCGCGCCAATGGCGTGAGCCTCGTGGAGGGCGCCCGTATCCTACTCGAAGAAAAGGGCATTGGCGGCAAGGGTGCGAAGGAACTTGGCATCCTGCTGGAGGGGCTTGATCGCTGGCGGCGGCAAGGTACCCCACCCCAAGTGGAAGTTGCGCTGGACGATGACGCGGTGATTGATGACGGCGCCACCCAGACCGCAATGCGCCTGCAAGAGGGCCATGCGGAACTGAGCCACGTGGAACTGGCGCAGGTGATTCTCGATGAATCGGGCTACACCGCGATGTGGCAAAATGACAAAACACCCGAGGCGCCGGGGCGCTTGGAAAACCTCAAGGAACTGGTCAAGGCACTGGAAAGCTTTGACAACCTTCAGGGCTTTCTGGAGCACGTCAGCCTGATCATGGACAATGAAAGCGAGGATGCGGAGCAGAAGATCTCGATCATGACCCTGCACGCCGCCAAAGGCTTGGAATTCCCCGCTGTTTTCCTACCCGGTTGGGAGGATGGGCTGTTCCCGTCACAACGCTCCATGGACGAAAACGGCCTCAAGGGTTTGGAGGAAGAGCGGCGGCTGGCCTATGTGGGAATCACCCGTGCTGAGGAAATTTGCACGATTTCCTTTGCGGGCAATCGCCGTGTGTTTGGCCAATGGCAAAGCCAAATGCCCTCGCGCTTTATCGATGAACTCTCTGACGAGAATGTCGAAGTGCTGACCCCACCCGGGCTTTATGGGCACAGCGGCAATACGCGGGACAGCGACGGGTTTGGCACCTCCGGGCTTGAGCAATCGGCCATGCGGGCTGACGGCTACAACTCCCCGGGCTGGAAGCGCCTGCAATCACGCGCGGGTCAATATGGTACAAGCCAGCCGAAAGAGACCAAAGCCTCCGCCATCGACATGCAAGCCATCTCGAGCTTTATGGTTGGCGATCGTGTGTTCCATCAGAAGTTCGGCTACGGCCAAGTGGCTGATATCGAAGGCGACAAGCTGACCGTGGATTTTGAGAAAGCGGGGCAGAAGAAGGTTGTGGCGCGGTTTGTTTCCGCACCAAACGACATCCCGTTCTGACCACACGTCGGCATGCGGCCCCCGCCATTGACAGGGCCGCGCACGCGCCATTGAGTGGGCATCAGACAGGAGGATGCCCATGATTTTCTATGATTGCAGCACAGCGCCCAGTCCGCGCCGGGCCAGAATGTTCATTGCCGAAAAAGGACTTAGCGTAGAGACACGGCAAGTGGATCTGCGCAATGATGCCCACCGGACGCCGGAGTTTTTGGCGATCAACCCCTGGGGTACGGTGCCTGTTCTGGTGACAGACGGCGGGCAAAGCCTCACCGAGAACATCGCGATTGCCACCTATCTGGAAGCGGCGCATCCGGAGCCGCCTTTGATGGGACGGACGCCTGAGGAAAAGGGAGCGGTGTCGATGTGGAATGCGGTGTGCGAGTTTCATGCCGGGCTTTCCATTGCCGAAGCGCTGCGCAACTCCACCCCTGCCCTGAAGGGGCGTGCGCTGCCTGGGGCGGTGGATTATGAGCAGATCCCAGAACTCGCTGCGCGTGGCGCAAAGCGGCTGGGGTTGTTTTATGAGACGCTGGAAACCCGCCTGCAGGACAGCCCATGGCTCGCTGGCGATGCCTTCACTCTGGCGGACATCACGGCCTTTGTGTTCTGCGATTTTGCCCGAATCGTGAAACTTCCCCCTCCGGCAGAGAATACGGCGACACAGGCCTGGTATGCCAAGGTGCAAGAAAGGCCCAGCGCGGCGCTCTGACATCGCTCTCAAGACAAAACATCCAAGCGCCCTCAGGGGCGTTTTTTTCATGTCTTACAATGCTTTGAAGGGAGAATGCAGCGGCGACATCAGGGAGGAGGAGAGATGTCGCCGCGCTTCACACAAAACGCTCAGGGAGGAGGAGAGAGCGCCTTGATACCGGTGAGCCGCGTGGCTCGAATTTCGAGGCGGCAGCACCAGGGAGGAGGAGAGGTGCTGCCGCTCTAGTCACAAGAGCTCTCAGGGAGGAGGAGAGAGAACCCTTGATCTCGTTGGGCCATCGGGGCCCGGAATTCTTGGGCGACGACACCAGGGAGGAGGAGAGGTGCCGCCGCTCTAGACACAAGCACCCTCAGGGAGGAGGAGAGAGAGTGCTTGATCTCGCTGGGCTATCGGAGCCCGAATTTTATTGCGACGACGCCAGGGAGGAGGAGAGGCGCCGTCGCTATGTTCAAGTCCCTCCAGGGAGGAGGAGAGGAGAGACTTGAGCTCTTTGGACCATTTGGCCCGTTGTTCGCCGCGACGATACCAGGGAGGAGGAGAGGCATCGTCGCAGAATTGGAAAGCCTGAGGGAGGAGATGGCTTCCCGAAACTATTTAAGCGTCTTGGCTGGCATCGATGGCCAGACGACGGATCATGGAACGGCTCAGACCGAGGTCGTTCAGTTCACGATCAGACAGCGCGCTCAACTCATTATAAGTCTCGCGGTAAACGCGGTATTGGCGCAGGCGCTCTGCCAGGTTTGCGATAAAAGCCGAAAAGCCAGAAGCCTTAGGGGCTGCCACCGGGGCGCTGTTTGCTGCATATGCCATAATCGTTACTCTTGCGTTTGAGTGTGTCCGTTCGCTTGTGGAGTTTATATGGGAGCATGCTGCAGATGCACAATAGACAGCTCCGCAATGCAGTTATGCGCGGACGGAATATCAGACGCCACGTCACGAACCGCCGCACAAGAATTGTGCAAATCGCCGAAAACCTTGAAGAAATATGAAGGTTTTACTACATGATCAAAATCATAAGTGCCTGCATTGTGCACTTGCAGCATAGGAGTTCAGCATGCCAGTGACCAAAGCAGATGTGCAGGCCGTATTGTCAAAAATTGCCTTACCGGACGGGGGCGATCTGGTGTCGCGCGATTTTTTGCGGGCCCTTGTGATTGACGGTGAGTCGGTGCGTTTTGTTCTTGAAGCGCCCAATGCAGATATAGCACGGATGATGGAGCCGTTGCGCAAAGCCGCGGAAGCGTCCGTTGCACAGCTGCCCGGCGTGTCTCAGGTGCAGGTGGCGCTGACCGCGCATGAGTCCTCCCCTGCCCCAAAACAAGCTGCACCGAATCTCAAGATCGGGGGGCACCCCAAACCGCAGGCGGGCCCGATGAAAGTAGCCGGTGTGAAGCGCATTCTGGCGGTGGGGTCCGGCAAGGGGGGCGTGGGCAAATCCACTGTCTCCTCCAACCTCGCGGTGGCGCTGGCCAAACAGGGGCGCAAGGTGGGCTTGCTGGATGCAGATATCTACGGGCCAAGCCAGCCCCGCATGATGGGGGTCAACAAACGCCCGGCCAGCCCGGACGGGAAGACCATTATTCCCCTGCACGCCCATGGGGTTACCATCATGTCGCTGGGCTTTATGCTGGAGGAAGACAAACCCGTGGTCTGGCGCGGACCGATGCTGATGGGCGCGCTGCAGCAGATGCTGACACAGGTGCAATGGGGCGAGCTGGATGTGCTGATCGTGGATCTGCCGCCGGGCACTGGGGATGTGCAGCTGACGCTGTGCCAGAAAACCGAACTGACCGGCGCCATTGTGGTGAGCACGCCACAGGATGTCGCCCTGTTGGACGCGCGCAAGGCGCTTGGCATGTTTGATCAGTTAAAGACGCCGGTGCTGGGACTCATTGAAAACATGAGCCTTTTCCACTGTCCGAACTGTGGCCATGAGGCCCATATCTTTGGCCATGGCGGTGTGGCCGAAGAGGCGGAAAAACTGGGTGTGCCGCTGCTGGGTGCGCTGCCGATTGATCTGGACACCCGGTTGGCCGGAGACGGTGGCACACCGATTGCGGCCGGGGAAAGCGATATGGCCAAGGCCTATGGGCAGATCGCAGCGGGCCTAGTGAAAGGCGGGATGGCCTGACCCATCCCTACCCCGCTCTCAGCCCACACGCTCAGCTCATGACCTCACCAATCATGATCTGAGGCTGCACATTGGTGAAATTCGGGATGTCCGCCATCACCGGGCCGGCTGCGCACATGGCGGCATCCATAGCCGCTTGATCTTCAAAGAGAATCGTCGCGATGGCGTGAAACGGGCTGGGCACATTGGGCCCGCCTGCAAGCCCCTTGCTGGCCTGCGCGGAGACCATATGCGGCCCCATGTGCTCCCTGACCAGATCCATATGCGTGCTGGCATAATATGCGTGGTCAAATGTGGTGCCTTCCCCAACCGGATAGAGCACCTGCAGCGAAACAGCCATGACAACCTCCCAATGTTCAACTGTGTCGCCCCCAGCCTAGCGTCTGCG
This sequence comes from Shimia sp. R9_1, assembly GCF_017743775.1. Lineage (NCBI taxonomy): Bacteria > Pseudomonadati > Pseudomonadota > Alphaproteobacteria > Rhodobacterales > Roseobacteraceae > Shimia > Shimia sp. R9_1. Next base: position 1,017,873 of record NZ_JAGHRN010000001.1, read on the forward strand.
CCCGACTCGGCGAGCGTTTTGTTGGGGCATTAACACTTTAGGACGCTGCGGAAGGCGCAAAACATCAACGTCGGTATTGCGTCTGTATCGCGGCTGTATTGCGGAGGTGCGATTTTTGACCCTTTGGAAAAACGCCCGCCTTAATGGCCCGCGCGCCGCAACGTGGCGCAGGGCAACGCGAATCGGGTCGATCAGACGCTAGGATTTTGAGTGGCCACCGTGCGGGCCAGAAAATCGCTGAGCTCCGCATAAAGCGTCTTGCGCTCCTCCTCGGACAGGAAGCTGCCAATCTCCACCGTGCGGCCGTTGCCTGACAAAGTCACATAATGGGGCACGGGGCCGCCGTGCACATGCATGTCGGCACGCGCCCAATAGACATTGCAGGACCACTCCTGCACCGCGCCACGGGCCGGTTTGTGGCTGAGCGAAAGCGTGTCTGCGCGCAGCGACAGCGCTTCAAACACATCACCGTCCTTGTAAGACCGCTGCAAACCAAACCAGAGCGCGCCGACCACCAGCAGGATGAAGGGCAGCAGGCCCCAGAACAGCACCGTGCCAATCAACCCATAGAGCGGGATGGTGCCTGCGGTGAAGGCAAAGAGCACCATGGCGGCGAATCCCCGACGCGGCAGGGAGCGGTGCGGCCAGAGGGTGAGCACCGGTTGATCGGGCGCGGTGGGGTCTTTCCAGCGGTGGGGCATCAGCGGGAGCCTTTGGGTTGCGGGGGCCAGCCCCTCTTGCCCTGCGGGCAATTCACCCCGGGATATTGGGGGAATGAGAAGCTTGTGGTGGGAAGTCTCATCGCGGGCGGGGCCTCACTTCATGCCTTTGCCGCAGGCCAAAAGCACATAGCGGCCCAGAACGGTGGGATCATTGGGGGTGTAACGCGAATGGGCGAATCCGGCACCTTCCAGGATTTTGAGGTATTCGGAGGGATCCAGACTGCCGTGATAGACGGACTCCCCCGCCACGGTGCCTGCGACCTCGCCTTCGCCATGTCCCACGGTCAGCAACAGGTTGCCGCCCGGGCGGAGCAGAGCGAGCATCTGTGGGAGTGCTGCGCGTTGTTCTGCCGGGCTGAGGTGAAAGAAACCGTCCCAGCTCAGGAGGACGTCAAAACCTCCCTCAAGCGTCAGTGCGCGCATGTCCATCACGTGGAAGGTGGCCGCCGGCACATTGCCCTGGGCAAGGGTGATCATGGCGGGGCTGGTATCAATGCCGGTGACGCGATGGCCCAGCGCCACCAGATGCGCGGCAAGCGGGCGACCGGCGCCGCAGCCAAGATCAAGCACATCCGCAGGCTGGGGCATGCCTGCCATGACTTTCGCCAGCCAATCAGCTTCGCGCAGGGACAGATCGCGCTGTGCATCCCAATGGGCGGCGTTGCGGTCATAGACCGCGTGCATGTTGGCTTTGACGGTTGAGAGATCTTGGGGGCTGGGCATCGCGGGGGTCTGGTATGTGTGGCGGCGCGGATAGAAAAGGCCCCGGAGCGGATGCGCCGGGGCCTCTTTGGTTAGGTCAGTGCCGACGCCATGTTAGTGGCTGTGGCCTTTGTCCCAGTCTTCCTGCTTTGGCAGGATTTCAAAGGTGTGCTCTGGCGGCGGGCTCGGGAGAGTCCATTCCAGAGTGTCTGCGTATTCGTTCCAGTAGTTGTTCTCGGTCACTTTCGCGCCGCGGAACAGGGAGTAGAACACCACACCGAAGAAGAACAGGAAGGAGGCAAAGGACAGGAACGCGCCGTAGGAGCTGATCTTGTTCCAATATGCAAAGGCTTCCGGATAGTCGATGTAGCGACGTGGCATGCCCTGACGCCCCAGGAAGTGCTGTGGGAAGAAGGTCAGGTTGGCGCCGATGAAGAACAGCCAAAAGTGCAGCTTGCCCGCCCATTCAGGGTACTGACGGCCGGTCATTTTGCCGAAGTAGAAGTAAATCCCGGCAAAGATCGCAAAGACCGCACCCAAGCTCATCACGTAGTGGAAGTGCGCCACCACGTAGTAGGTGTCGTGGTAGTAGCGGTCCACCGAGGCCTGCGACAGCACGATGCCGGTCACGCCGCCCAGGGTGAAGAGGAAGAGGAAGCCCAGCGCCCAGAGCATCGGAGTTTTGAACTCGATCGAGCCGCCCCACATGGTCGCAATCCAGCTGAAGATCTTCACACCGGTTGGAACCGCGATCACCATGGTGGCGAGCATGAAGTAGGACTGCTGTGTCAGGGACATGCCCACGGTGTACATGTGGTGTGCCCAGACAACGAAGCCCAGCGCGCCGATGGCGATGATCGCCCAGACCATTGGCAGGTAGCCAAAGACCGGCTTGCGGGAGAATGTGGCAATCACGTGAGAGATGATGCCAAAGCCCGGCAGGATCACGATGTACACTTCCGGGTGGCCGAAGAACCACAGGATGTGCTGATAGAGGATCGGGTCGCCGCCGCCTGCTGGATCAAAGAAGGTGGTGCCGAAGTTCCGGTCGGTGAGCAGCATGGTGATTGCGCCCGCCAGAACTGGCAGCGCCAGAAGGATCAGCCATGCGGTGACAAAGATCGACCAGCTGAACAGAGGCACTTTGAAGAGCGTCATACCCGGGGCACGCATGTTCAGGAAGGTGGTGATCATGTTGATCGCACCGAGGATCGAGGAGGCACCAGAGACGTGCACCGCGAAGATCGCGAGGTCCATGGACATGCCGCCTTCGCCGGTGGAGAGCGGTGGATAGAGCACCCAGCCCACACCGGAGCCAAGCTGGTCATTGCCGCCCGGAGCCAGCATGGAAGCCACACCCAGCGATGTGCCGGCCACATAGAGCCAGAAGCTGAGGTTGTTCATGCGCGGGAAGGCCATATCCGGTGCACCGATCTGCAGCGGCATGAAGTAGTTGCCAAAGCCGCCAAACAGCGCCGGAATCACCACGAAGAACATCATTAGGACGCCGTGGTAGGTGATCAACACGTTCCAGAGGTGGCCGTTTGGTGTACAGGGTCCGTCTCCTCCTCCAAGGAAACGTGCGCCTTCCAGACACATATATTGTACGCCGGGCTCCATGAGCTCCATGCGCATCAGAACGGTGAAGAAGACCGCGATAAAGCCGGCCAGCGCCGAAACGATCAGATAAAGCAGACCAATGTCTTTGTGGTTGGTGGACATGAACCACCGGGTAAAGAACCCTCTATCGTCATGGTGCTCGTGGCCTTGTAGGGCTGCGTCTGCCATGCCGCTCCTCCTGTTGTATTATTAGAGTGTGCGGAATCTCGCTGAAACCGCCGTCACCGCAGTTGTAGAACCCCGCAGGCGGTGTCGCAACTTTCCTATTTGACATAGATCAAAATAAATTGTCGCACCCCAACCCCTCGATCCGGCGGCAAAATTCCGGTCTGGTCCAAGAAAACAGTGGTTTTTGAGGCGCGCTGCGCAAAGACTGGCACAATCAAAAGACGACAAAAATGCTTTGCGAGGGGGGATCGCGCCATGACACGTGCCGAGAAATTTTCCAAGTTTCGCCAACTACATAGCCGCGAGGGGGCCTTTGTGATGCCCAATCCTTGGGATGCGGGCACGGCGCGGCTGTTTGCGGATGTGGGCTTTGAGGCGCTGGCGACCACCAGTGCGGGCTGCGCGGTGTCGGCCGGATTGCGCGATGGGGCCGCGGCGGTCACGCGGGCGCGGCTTTTGCAGAATGCGCGCGAGATTGTGGCGGCAACCGCGTTGCCGGTCTCCGCAGATCTGGAAGATGGATTCGGCCTCACCCCCGAGACCTGTGCGGAGACCATAGAGATGGCCGCTGAGGTGGGGCTTGTGGGTGGCTCGATCGAGGATGCGACCGGCGGGCCGGAGGGCGGCGTGCATGAGATCGCGCTGGCGGCAGAGCGGGTGCGCGCGGCGGCAGAGGCGGCCAAGGGGCGGCATTTCCTGCTGACCGGTCGGGCAGAGAATTACCTCTGGGACCGTCCGGACCTCAACGACACGATTGCGCGGCTGCAGGCCTATGAGGAGGCCGGGGCGGATGTGCTTTATGCGCCGGGGTTGCCGGATCTGGAGGCGATCCGCACGGTTTGCGCCGAGGTGGGCAAACCTGTGAATGTGGTCATGGGGCTGCGCCCGCCGTTTTATTCGGTGCAGGAGCTGGCGGAGGCCGGGGTGAAGCGGATCAGCGTGGGCGGCTCGCTGGTGCGGCTGGCCTATGAGACCCTGCAGAAAGCCACGGCAGAGATTTTGCGCACCGGACGGTTTGATTATGCAGAGGGTTTGATGCCGGGGGCAGAGTTGATGGGCCTCATGCGGGATGCGCCGCTTGAGCGGCGGGACGGGTGAGCAGAGGCACGAAGCCCCTGCCCACCCTTAAGCGCATGATCAGCGTCGTTTGGAGAAACTGCTGTCAGCTTTGGCTTTGTGGCAGCGTGGAATGACCGGGAAGGTCTCGGTCAGGAAATAGGCGTAGGTGCCGTTTGGATATTCCGCCGTTTTGACAACAGCGCCGTTGCACTCATCCAGACTGCCAGCGCCTGCGACATAGGTGTAGTCCTGCACAAAGGTGCCGTCATGTTTGCCGCCGGGACCATCCGAACGGGTGCCAGACTTGAGACGATAAGAGCTTGTCATCTCGACCACTTTTCCGTTCACAGTTGCGGTGATCGCATAGATCGGAAAGCCATCAGCCGCATAGCCGACCAGCGGGGACGCGGCCTTGGAAGACCAGCCAAGGCTCTGCAAAAGGCCAATTGGCAAGCCGTGATAATGATACGCCCCTGTGGGCTGCACATGCGCGTAGTTGGCATCCAGACCAAGAGGCACCGCGCCGCCCAATGCCTCATATTGCCAGCCGGAGCGGCGGTTGCCCTGCCAGAACTCGGCGGCGCCGGGATCAAATGGCACGCCATTCACTGCGACGCCAAACAGGTTCCTCTCGTTGTAGGTGGCGCGGAAGCTGGCTTTGGGGGCCAAGGACACCGTGAAGCGATAGTTTTGTGCCCTGATGCTGTGCGGATTGCCGCGATTGGGGAAGCGGCCAACCTTATGCGCCGGAATGCCATTGGCAGCGATCACACGGCGGTTTCCCTCGGTGGTGATTGAGACTTGATTGCGCCCAGCAGATTGATTGGCCCGCGCCAGAGACAACGGCTCTGTGGTTGTTGCGGTATGTTTGCGCATTGGCGGGCGGCCCTGCGCTTCGCAATATGCAGCGCCGCCGATAAAAATGGTCATGGCCAACAAAGCCATCTTTAGATTCTCAAGTTGCGTTTGCCTGACCATGCCGGTTTCCTTTGTTCCTGTGGTGCGATTTAGAGTTTCACCACCACCGGCCCATGTCCTGCGTCGCCAAAATCCAGCATCAGGGTAAAAATGCCCGGAACGGGACCGGAGAACTGCAACGCAAGCGGCATATCCTCCAAAGCCCCTGAGGGGATTTGGGCCCAATAAGCGTTAAGCACTTCTGCGCCCTCAACACTTACGTCTTTCAGCATTGCGGTATGGGTGCCCTTGTTCAGCATTGTCAGCAGGAGATGTACGGTATTGTCGCGGCGTTTAATGACTTCGACACTGACAGATACCTGAGATGCGCCATGACCTTCATGTGCGAAGGCAAATCCTGGCGTGGCCAAAAGGCCCAAGATAAAATTACGTTTCTTCATAGGTTAACTGTGTGCCGACCGGAGGTGGAATTTTAAACTGAAACGTCGTGGAATTTGGATTCCGTCGCGAAAATGAACTTTTTTTGTCACAGGTGCATTTTCCACTTGCAGCCTTCGGTGAGTCTTTATATTTCACGCCTCACCCAAGGACGCGGGCGTAGCTCAGGGGTAGAGCATAACCTTGCCAAGGTTAGGGTCGTGAGTTCGAATCTCATCGCCCGCTCCAATTTCTCCCAATCGGGAGTGCTGAAGAAGGCGCGGATTTATCCGCGCCTTTTCGCGTTTCCGGGCCAAATTTTCGCAAAATCACCGTCTGAAAAATTATCTGCGCCGCGGCGCATTTTTCTCACTTTTTGCTCTTGCAGTCCCCCGGTGGGATCGCTAAATCACGGCCATCCAAACGGTGCGGGCGTAGCTCAGGGGTAGAGCATAACCTTGCCAAGGTTAGGGTCGGGCGTTCGAATCGCCTCGCCCGCTCCAATTGGACAGCCAAAAAGGCGCGAAGGTTTTTCCTTCGCGCCTTTTGCTTTTCACACACTCATAGAATTACGGCGCGAGCGCGCGGGCCAGTTGGTTCTGACGCTGTATGGCGCTTTGCAGATCAATCGTAGTGATCTGGCCGTCGCGCACAATCTGGCGGCCTTCGACAAAGAGATCGCGCACGGTGGTCGGCCCGGCCAGAAGAATCGCCGCAGGATCCCAGCTGCCCGCGCTTTCGATGCCGGACACATCCCAGAGCGCCAGATCGGCGCGTTTGCCGACAGCGATCTGGCCACAATCCGGACGGCCCAGCACCTCTGCCCCGCCGCGCGTGGCAATTTCCAGCGCCTCGCGCGCACTCATTGCATCCGCACCATTGGCGACACGCTGCAGCAACATGGCCTGACGCGCCTCAAGCACCAGATTGCCCGCATCGTTTGAGGCGGAACCATCGACGCCAAGACCAACCGGTACGCCGGCGTCGCGCATGGCGCGCACTGGTGCAATGCCACTGCCAAGGCGGCAGTTGGAACACGGGCAATGGGCCACGCCGGTTTTGGTGCGGGCAAAGAGCGCGATTTCGGAAGCGTCCAGCTTCACACAATGGGCGTGCCAGACATCCTCGCCGACCCAACCAAGCTCTTCGGCGTATTGCCCCGGACGGCACCCGAAGTTTTCCAGTGAATAGGCGATGTCTTCTTCGTTTTCGGCCAGATGGGTGTGCAACATCACGCCTTTGTCGCGCGCGAGCAGCGCCGCATCGCGCATCAGCTCACGACTGACCGAGAAAGGCGAGCACGGGGCCACGCCAACGCGCAGCATACTGCCCTCGGCAGCGTCATGGTGGGTGTCGATCAGGCGAATGGCGTCTTTGAGAATGGCGTCTTCGCGCTCCACCAGCGCATCGGGTGGCAGACCGCCGTCACTTTCGCCAATACTCATGGCGCCACGCGTGGGGTGAAAGCGCATCCCTAGGCTTTGCGCAGCGGCGATGGTGTCATCCAGACGTGCGCCATTCGGGTAAAGATAAAGGTGATCAGAGGTCAGGGTGCAGCCCGAAAGGGCCAGCTCGGCCAGACCAACCTGCGCGGAGACATACATCTCCTCAGGGCCAAAGCGGGACCAGATCGGATAGAGCGTTTTGAGCCAGCCAAAAAGCAGCGCATCCTGCCCGCCCAGCACAGCGCGGGTGAGGGTCTGGTAAAGATGGTGGTGGGTGTTCACGAGGCCCGGCGTGATCACGCAATCTTGGGCAAAGACCACCTCTTCCCCATCAGCGGCCACAAGATCTGGGCCGATCTCAGCAACCACCCCGTCCCGAATGCGAATGTCCTGCCCTGCCAGCTCGCGGCGGGTGTCATCCATCGTCAGGATGGTCTGGGCGGATTTGATCAGATAGCGGCTGTTTGCCGACATGTGCACACTCCTTTGGCCATTTCAGTGGCCCGATTCGGTGCAAGGTCTGAGGCATGGCGACAGAAAGCGGGCAAAGGACTCGTCATGCGCCACGACCCTAACGGCTGTGGCGCATCGGTTTCAAGCCTGAGAAAGCAAGCGGGAGGTGACGCCGCAGCGTCAGCCTGCTGACAAGAGCGCAAGCGCCTGTTCATGAAGCACTTTATTGGAGGCCGCGAGCACCTGACCACCCTCATGCGCAGGGCCCCCCTGCCAATTGGTGACGATGCCGCCTGCAGCCTCGATTACGGCAATCGGCCCCTGAATGTCATAGGCATTGAGGCCTGCCTCAATCACCAGATCGACCTGACCGGCAGCCAGCAGCGCGTAGGCGTAGCAATCCATGCCGTAGCGGGTGAGTTTGACTTCAGGCACGACACGCTCAAAGGCGGCGCGCTCTGCCGGGGTGCCCACTTCGGGGAAGGTGGTGAAGAGGATCGCCTCTGACAGCGCGGCGGTGGCGCGGGTTTTCAGCGGGGTGGTGCCATGCGGGCCATGGGCTTCGGCGACGCCAAAGCCACCTTTGAAGCGCTCCCCGATATAGGGCTGATCGACAATGCCAAAGATCGGGCCGGTCTCATCAGACACGGCGATCAGCACCCCCCATGTGGGCGTGCCGGAGATAAACCCGCGGGTGCCATCAATCGGATCGAGCACCCAGGTTAGACCGCTGGTGCCGGATTTCTCGCCAAATTCCTCGCCCAAGATCGCATCTTGCGGGCGCATCTGCGCAAGAACAGACCGCATGGCCTCTTCGGCCGCGCGGTCCGCTACAGTGACCGGGTCAAACCCGCCATCCAACTTGTTGTCCGCAGTGAGGGCGTGATGCCGAAAATGGGGAAGAATAGCCTGTCTTGCGGCATCGGCCATGGCGTCTGCCACGGCCATCAACTGCGTTTGGTCCTGTGGGGTCATTTGGGTCTTGCCTCCGCCCTGAATTCGCCCATTGGCTAACTCAGAGCGGGACCGGACTCAAGCGACGTCGCTGAGGACGCGCGCCAGCTCGAACAGGCGGCGGCGCTGGTTTTCCGGAATGGCGTAGTAGCTGCGGATCAGATCCAGCGCTTCTTTGTCCGCCATGATATCGGAAGGAACGGATTGAGTGGTGCCGTCCTCTTTGTCTGTTTCCAAGCCTTCGAAGAAAAAGCTCACAGGCACATCAAGTGCATCCGAGATGTCCCAAAGACGAGACGCGCTGACGCGGTTGGCGCCCGTTTCGTACTTCTGGATCTGCTGGAACTTGATACCAACCTGCTCGGCCAGCTGCTGCTGGGTCATCCCCGTCAGCCAGCGACGCTGCCGTATCTTCTTACCAACATGCACATCCACCGGGTGTGTCATGACTCGTCTCCTTCGAATAAAATTGCCAAGCCACAGACAATCCCTGAGCGGAAGCTCAGACGCGGCTCCAGTTAAATAGTGCAACTATCGCGCATCCCATTCGCGATTGTTTAAGCTTAACAGTTTTCCCCTTATAATCAAGGGATAGAATGTGTTGGTCTCCTAAACATAAAGGCGAACGGATGCCCAAAGGGGTAGGTCCATTCGGATAGGTATGGTGGTAAAATACTCTCATTACGTGATGTTTCATTCGAAATTACCCGTTTCCCAGCGTCAGCTTTGACTTGATTGTGAACCCATGTGAATGCTCGCCAAACAGAGGAGAAGAGACATGCGCGCCTTTCAGGTAGTTTCCCACGACACCGCCCCCCGTTTGGTGGACTTGCCCACGCCGGAACCCGCAGCCGGGCAGATTCGGGTGAAGATCCGCGCCTGCGCTCTGAACTTCGGTGATCTCCTTATGATCAAGGGCACCTATCAGGCGACCCCGCCGGTGCCTTTCACCCTTGGCATGGAAGTCGCAGGTGTTGTGGACGCGCTTGGCCCGGACACCAAAGGCCCTGCCATTGGCACACGTGTGCTGGTGTTTGGCGGCAGCGGCGGCCTGGCAGAGTTTGGCGTTTATGATGCGGCCAGCGCGGTGCCGATCCCGGATATGATGAGCTTTGAAGACGCAGCGGCCTTCCCTGTGGCCTATGGCACAAGCCATGTGGCGCTGGATTACCGTGCGCGTCTGCAGCCCGGTGAGAACCTGCTGGTGCTGGGCGCGGCGGGCGGTGTTGGCTTGACGGCGGTGGAGCTTGGCAAGCTGATGGGCGCCAATGTGATTGCCTGTGCGCGGGGGGCGGACAAGCTTGCGGTGGCGCAAAAGGCCGGGGCGGATCACCTGATTGATGCCACCGATGCGGACATTCGCGCGGAGGTCAAAGCGCTGGGTGGGGCTGATGTGGTTTATGACCCCGTCGGCGGCGAACAATTCAAAGCAGCCTTCCGCGCCTGCCGGCCAGAAGCACGCCTGTTGCCGATCGGCTTTGCATCCGGTGACATTCCACAGATCCCGGCAAACCACCTGCTGGTGAAAAACCTCACGGTGATGGGGCTCTATTGGGGCGGGTATCTGGCATTTAAACCAGAGGTGATTGTTGGCAGTATGAGAACCCTGTTTGGCTGGTACGGGGAAGGCAAGCTGTCCCCGCATGTGAGCCATGTTCTGCCGCTTGAGGAATCGGCAGAAGCCTATGAGCTGCTGCGCAGCCGCAAATCCACCGGCAAGGTGGTGGTGGCCATCAACTGACCACCCCAAGCCGCACCGGGTGTTCCACCTGCGCATGCATGGGCTGGAACCCTTTGCGAATGAGATTGGCCAATTGGGCGATGACGTCGCCCTTGGCCTGATCCGCCCCATACATATTGATGTGCTGCTCCCCGAGATCGGGCAGCGATCCGCCGTGGTCGATCACCTCCAGATGGCGCGGCTCAGTGCCAAGCAGCATCTCCCCAATCCCCAGATCAGCGGTGATCGTCGCCTCAACGGTGCGATCAGAATCTGTCTCAAGTGCTGAATCCCATTCGATCCCCGCGCGATCCAGCGCCGCAATGGCGCGCGGACGGAAGAGACAGTGGCGGGCAGAGGCAAACTGAATGGGGCGTCGGCGCCAGCTGGCCCCGCCAGGCGCACCGATCCAGACCAAAGGCAGGGTGCAAAGCCCCTCTGCCCCGTCCGGCGTGCTGGATTCCGTGGTCAGGATCAGATCAATCTCGCCCTTCTCAAACATCTGCTTGAGCTCCAGCGTGTAGGAGGAGACCAGATTGACCTTCACACGTGGAAAGGCGCTGCTGAATTGCTGCATCACGCGCGGAATAGCTGGGTAGACAATATCGTGTGGCACGCCAAGCGTCACCGTGCCCTCAAATTCGTCATGGGACAGGCGGCGCATGATTTCATCGTTCAGGGTCACCATCCGGCGGGCATAGCCAAGCATCTGCTCTCCGTCCGGCGTCAGCGCGATCCCGCGGCCTGAGCGGTCCAGCAAAGCGACACCGATCAGTTCTTCAAGGCGCTTGAGCTGCATCGACACCGCCGATTGCGTGAGATGCAGAAAGCCTGCGGCCTTGGTGACGCCGCCCATATCGGCCACAGCCACAAAACTGCGCAACGTGGTTACATCAAGATTTCGCATGCCATTCCCCCTATAAATCACAGATTCCGATATATCATCAGAATCTGTGATGCAATACCTCACAAACATTCGCTTTCAAGATATACTCCACCTCCCATATACATCAAGTAATTTGATGCAGAGCACGAAATCAATCGCAATTTAAGAAAGGAGCGACTCAATGGCCTTCATCACCACCTCCGCAGCTGCCTCCGGCACATCCAAATCCGTTTTCTCCCGCGTCGCGAAAGTGTTTGCCGTGCGCCGTCAGCGCCGCCAGCTTGCACAGCTCGACAAAGCCGCGCTGTTTGACATGGGGCTGACCGAAGCCGATGTGCAGGCAGAGCTGAAACGGTCGGCTTGGGATGTGCCCGCGCATTGGAAAGGCTGACCTTTAAACCGGCACCGAGAACATCTGGCACCCTTTGGGCCTTGCCCCATTTCGCCAGATCCGCCCCTCACACAGGGCGCATCATCACAACGCTGTGAGCGCAAAACAGCCCTGTGCTTTGCGCTCACAGAGGCTAACCTCCGCCAGCTAGGGCCGAATCCACGCTCGAGACGGAAAGCACGCCACGCAGGCCAGCAAACCGCAGGCCCCGCTTATTAAAAAAGCACCGCAAAAATGCGTCGGATTTCCGCGTCTCTGACACCGGAAATCCTTGAATTCGCTTCAATGCTCACCGATATTTAGGACGGACATCCCGGCAACAGCCGTTGTGGGGAGGGAACGTATTATTCGGAGGCTGAGATGGCTGAATTTGAAACACTGCGCGGCGCTGTTGGCGCACGTTCAGCGGAAATTGACGCGGGCCTGCGCGCCCATATGAACAAAGTCTACGGCACAATGTCCGTGGGCATGCTGATCACCTTTGCGGCGGCATGGGCCATTTCCGGTCTGGCCGTGACCACGGATCCTTCCGGTGCGACCGCGCAGATCAGCGCTGACAAATATCTGACCTCTTTCGGCTATGCGATCTATGGCTCCCCGCTTAAGTGGGTGATCATGTTTGCGCCGCTGCTGTTTGTCTTTGGCTTTGGCGCCGCGATCAACCGCATGTCCGCCTCTGCGGCACAGCTGGTGTTCTACGTATTCGCAGCCGTGATGGGCCTGTCGATCAGCTCGATCTTCCTGGTGTTCACCGGCGAATCCATCATTCAGGTCTTCCTGATCACCGCCATCGCCTTTGCGGGCCTGTCGCTCTATGGCTACACCACAAAGCGTGACCTTGGCCCCATCGGCACCTTCCTGATCATGGGTCTGATCGGCCTGATCATCGCGTCCATCGTGAACATCTTCCTGGCGTCTTCCGCTATGGCGTTTGCGATCTCTGTGATCGGCGTTCTGATCTTCGCTGGCCTGACCGCCTATGACACGCAGAACATCAAGAACACCTATCTCGCACATGCCCACCACGGCGACAGCGAATGGCTGAGCAAATCCGCCATCATGGGGTCCCTGAGCCTGTATCTGAACTTCATCAACATGTTCATGATGCTGCTGCAGCTGTTCGGCAACCGCGAGTAAGCCGAGCGACAGCTCAAATAGAAGGACCGGTCACAGCGACCGGCCCTTTTCTTTTGCCCGAAGATGATCGCGCGTTACGCCAACGCAGGGTCCGCCAGTTTGCGGGTCATCTGGATCGCGGGGAAATGCACGCCCGGCGCCAGTGTGAGCTCGACCTCAGCGGCCTCCTGAAAGCCCATAGAGGCGTAGAAATCGCGCGCGGTGTAGGTACTGAGGCAGCTCATCTGGCGCATGCCGTGGGCCTCTGCGGAAGCGAGCGTCACGTCAATCAGCGCACGGGCCACGCCACGACGCAGCCAGTCAGGCCGCGTGGCCACATGGCGCACATGTCCAAGGTCGATGCCGCTGACACCCCGCGAAGGCGACAGATCGGTCCAGCCCCCTGCCCCGACGATGGCGTCGGTCTCTGCACATTCTGCAAGGAAGTAGGTGCCGCAGGCCAAGAGCGATCCGCGTGCCCGCGTGATCAGGGGCAGCGCATCTTGCAACACATCAGCGCTGTAATCATTGGGCAGCAGATCCGGGTAGGACTGGCCAAACAGCGCGGTCACGGCCTGACGGTCGTCAAGCGTGGCGGGGCGGATAAAGAATGGGTGGGGCATTGGGGACCCTCCTGAAGGAAACAGTTTTTTTCTTTCAGGCGCGGCTCCCCTAAAGCAAAAAACCGCGCCTGGTGTGGCGCGGCTTTTGCATGTGTCTCAGAGGGGGATCTTACTTGATCTTGCCTTCTTTGTACTCGACATGCTTGCGCACCACCGGGTCGTATTTGCGTACGACCATCTTTTCGGTCATGGTACGTGCGTTTTTCTTGGTCACGTAGAAATGGCCCGTGCCCGCGGTCGAGTTCAGACGGATCTTGATGGTCGTCGGCTTCGCCATTGTGCTTCTCCTGCGCCGGGGTACAGCTACCCCGTGAAAATCTCTTGAAGCCCGCCTTTTACTGATGGTCTGGCCTGAGTCAATGGGCTTTCCCGAGAATCCTCAAAGAAAGTTGGGCTGCGCGGAAAATTCCCACCCAGAACGGCTTTGCAGCCCGTCAACGAATGGGTAATTTCGCGCAGTTACAGAGGGCGCGCGCTCTTTGATGGGGAAAGATGACATGGTTTGGTTCTGGATCGCAACAACGATTCCCGTGGTCCTGCTGGCGATGGCCGGGATGCTGGGCGGCCTGTGGGCGGTGGCGGCACTGGTTTACATGGGTACGCTGGTGCATGTGATGGACCGTCTGGTGAGCGGCGCGGCGGCGAAGGTCGGTGCAGATGGTGAATTCCCCTCAGGTCTGCGACTGTCCCTGTTGCTGGGCGTGCTGCATTTTCCGCTGATGGCCATAGGCGTTGCGGCGCTGGCCGGGATCACGGACTTGAGCCACGGGGCCAGGATCTGTGTCTTCATTGCCTTTGGGCTGTTCTTTGGACAGGTCAGCAACGCCAACGCCCATGAGCTGATCCACAAGCCTGCGCAGCTGCCGCGTCTGATTGGCATGTGGGTCTATATCTCGCTGCTGTTTGGGCATCACACGTCAGCGCACACCAAGGTGCATCACGTCTGGGTGGCCACCAACAAAGACCCCAATTCGGCGCGCGATGGCGAGAGCTTTTATCACTTCTGGCCGCGCGCCTGGCTGGGCTCTTTCCGGGCCGGGCTGCGGGCGGAGACCGACATGCGCGCCAGAGCCAAGGGCCGCGCCAAGGGGATGCACCCCTATGTGGCCTATGTGGCGGGGGGCGCGCTGATGCTGGCCTTGGCGGCGATCTATGCCGGCCCCAAGGGGGCGATCGCCTATATTGGGCTGGCGAGTTACAGCACCATGCAGCTTTTGCTGTCTGATTATGTACAGCACTACGGCCTGCGGCGCACCAAGAGGGCCAATGGCAAGCCCGAACCCGTGGGGCCGCAGCACAGCTGGAATGCGCCGCAGCTCTACACCTCGGCTCTGATGCTCAATGCGCCGCGCCATTCCGATCACCATATGACCCCGACACGCGATTATCCGGCGCTGCGGCTCGACCGCCACGAAATGCCCATCCTGCCGCACTCTCTGCCGCTGATGGCCACGCTGGCGCTTTGGCCGCGCATGTGGCGGCGGGTAATGGACCCGCGCGTGGCAAAACTGCGCGCAACACGGCATTGAGACTGGATTGGGCAGCGGTTGTCAGGCAGCATTGCTTTCATGAAACGCCTTGCCCTGATCGCCACCGCCTTCTCCCTTGCCCTGCCCCACACCGCGCAGGCGCAAAGCGCCATGTCAGGCGCGGAATTTGAAGCCTATGTCACCGGCAAGACGCTGTTCTTTGAGGCGGACGGGCAGCGCTATGGCGTGGAGGAATATCTGCCCAACCGCCGTGTGCGCTGGTCCTTTCTGGACGGGCAATGCAAAGAGGGTGAGTGGTTTGAGCAGGGCGCGCAGATCTGCTTTGTCTATGAGGACAATCCCAGCCCGCAATGCTGGAGCTTTTTTGAAAGCGCGCGCGGGCTGACCGCCACGTTTGAGAATGAGCCAAATGGCACGGTGCTCTATGAGATCGACCCGGCAGCGGGTGAAGAGATGCTGTGCCTTGGCCCGGAGGTGGGTGTGTAGTGTTTAAAACAAGCTGCCCTGCTCCGGCGTGTCAGGCTTCTTGGGTTTTGGCTTGGCCGCAGCTTTTGGCACGGGTTTGACCGGCTCAGCCGCTGTTGCGGATGTGGGCGCTGCAGTCCCCTCGCCCACGGTGACACGCCCGTCTGCAAACTCGATCTCAAGCGATTTGGCCGCACTGGCGGCGGCGGAGGTTTTCACCAGTGCCCCATCGCCGCGCACCACGGCATAGCCGCGCTCAAGTGTGGCGGTGTAGCTCAGGGTTTCGCGCATGCGATCCAGCGAGGCCAGACGGTCCTTCAGGGTTTGCACCTGACGGGTGCCTGCATCGGTCAAGCGGCGCGACAGCTCTGTGACCTTCTCGCGGCGGCGGGTGATGTCGCGCTGCAAGCCAACTGGCGTGAGGCGGTCCGCACGACGGCCCAGCGCTTCGCGGCGGTTTTCAATCATGCGGGTCAGGGTGGAAGCGCGCAGGCTGCCGGATTTCTCAGAAAGTGTCACGCGGCGGGTTTGCACACCGGCTTGCAGCGCGCGGGGCAATGCGTCTGCCGCCGCATCCAGCCGCTGGCGCGGGGTTTGCAGCAGCATATCGGCACGCGGCAGAGCGCGGGAAAGATCGCGCAGGCGCTGATCGCGTTGGCGCAGCCCTTGCTCCAGACCGCGTGTGAGGCGTGCGCCCTGTTCTTCTACCCAAGCCAGCAGCTCCAGCCGCACAGGCACAGCAAGTTCGGCGGCGGCGGTCGGCGTGGGCGCGCGTTTGTCAGACACAAAGTCGATCAGCGTCGTATCCGTTTCGTGGCCCACGGCGGAGATCAGCGGAATGTCAGAATCTGCGGCGGCGCGGGCCACCACCTCTTCGTTGAAGCCCCAGAGGTCTTCGATACTGCCCCCGCCCCGCGCAACGATAATCAGGTCGGGGCGTGGCATGGCACCACCGGGGGTGAGCTTGTTGAAGCCCTCAATCGCGTTGGCAACCTGCGGCGCGCATTGCTCGCCCTGCACGGCAACCGGCCAGATCAGCACCTTGCGCGGGAAACGATCGCGCAGACGGTGGAGAATGTCGCGGATCACCGCGCCACTGGGCGAAGTCACCACGCCAATGATTTCTGGCAGATAAGGCAGCGGCTTTTTGCGCTCAGGTGCAAACAGGCCCTCGGCCTGTAGCATCGCCTTGCGCTTTTCCAGCATCGCCATGAGCGCGCCAACGCCCGCAGGCTTCAGATCCTCGATCACCAACTGGTATTTGGATTGGCCCGGAAAGGTGGTGAGCCGCCCGGTGGCGACCACTTCCATGCCTTCTTCGGGCCGGGTGGAGATGCGCGCGGCGACGCCTTTCCACATCACGGCGGCAATCACCGAGCGGTCGTCTTTCAGATCAAGATAGACATGGCCTGAGCGGGGAAAAGACACGCGGCCAATCTCGCCTTTGATGCGGACATGGGCGAACTCGCCCTCGATCATGCGTTTGATCGCGCCGGAGAGCTCTGAGACGCTGAATTCCGGGGCGTTTTCGCCTTCTCTTGGATCGTCGATGAGGTCAGACATGGGGCGGCGGCTCAGTTCTCTTGTTTCCTGCGTCGACGCACCTTAGAACGCCCCAAAGCGAAGGCCAAGCGGAAGGCGGCGACATGAACATTCTTATTCTCGGCAGCGGCGGACGTGAACATGCGTTGGCATGGGCAGTGATGCAGAACCCGAAGTGTGACAAGCTGATTGTGGCGCCGGGGAATGCCGGGATTGCACAGATCGCCGATTGTGCGGATTTTGACACCGAAGACGGTGGCGCGGTGGCGGATTTTGTGGCGCAGAATGCGATTGATTTTGTGATCATCGGCCCGGAAGCGCCGTTGGCCGCAGGCGTTGCGGATCGTCTACGCGAAGCGGGTGTGCTGGTGTTTGGCCCCTCCCAAGCGGCGGCGAAGCTCGAAGCCTCCAAGAGCTTCACCAAAGAGATTTGTGATGCGGCGCAGGCTCCGACGGCGGGCTATGGCCATTTCACCGATGCCGAGGCCGCCAAAGCCTATATCCGCGAACAGGGCGCGCCGATTGTGGTGAAGGCCGATGGGCTTGCTGCCGGCAAAGGCGTGATCGTCGCAATGGACGAGCAAACCGCGCTGGACGCGGTAGACGATATGTTTGGCGGTGCCTTTGGTGGCGCAGGCGCGGAAGTGGTGATCGAAGAGTTCATGGAGGGCGAAGAGGCCTCCTTCTTCATCCTGTGTGACGGCAAGACCGCACTGCCGGTGGGCACCGCGCAGGACCACAAGCGCGTTGGCGAAGGCGACACCGGGCCGAACACGGGCGGCATGGGCGCTTACTCCCCCGCGCCGGTTCTGTCTGATGAGATCGCCCAAAAGGCTCTGGATGAGATCATTCAGCCAACCATTGATGAGATGGCCAAGCGCGGCACGCCGTATCAGGGCGTGCTGTATGCGGGCTTGATGATCAAGGACGGCCAGCCGCGTCTGGTGGAATACAATGTGCGCTTTGGCGATCCGGAGTGTCAGGTGCTGATGATGCGCCTTGGCGGGCAGGCGCTGGACCTGATGCATGCGGCAGCTGAAGAGCGCCTGCATGAAGCGCAGGTGAACTGGGCGGATGACCATGCAATCACCGTGGTGATGGCGGCCAATGGCTATCCCGGCTCTTATGAAAAAGGTTCGGTGATTGGCGGGCTTGAGGCGCTGACCTCTGACAGCAAGAACATGGTGTTTCACGCAGGCACCACCAAAGCGGATGGGCAGATCACAGCAACCGGTGGCCGCGTGCTGAACGTGACGGCGCGTGGTGCAAGCCTGCAGGAAGCGCGGGATCGGGCCTATGCCATGGTCGATGGCATCAATTGGCCCGGCGGCTTCTTCCGCAAGGACATTGGCTGGCGCGCGCTGTAAGCGCAGGCGGTTTTGAGAAACGCAAAAGGCGGTGCAGAGGATGCACCGCCTTTTTTTCGTTTTGACGGCTATCGCTTCTTAGAGAACCGTGTCGAGCACTGCTTTCAGCCGCGCGGTGGTGGCGGGCACATCATAAAGCTTGTCCAGACCAAAGAGGCCAAGACGGAAGGTCATGAATCCCTCTGGCTCATCACAGGCGAGCGGCACGCCGGCGGCGATCTGCATACCTTCGGCCATGAACTTGCTGCCGTTCTGAATGGCCGGATCAGCGGTGTAGCTGACCACAACGCCCGGCGCGCCAAAGCCTTCGGCGGCGACGGATTGGATGCCTTTGTCCTTAAGCAGCGCGCGCACGCCGTTGCCCAACGCCCATTGCGCGTCGCGCAGCTTGTCAAAGCCGTAGTCGCGGGTTTCCAGCATGGTGTCGCGGAAGGCGCGCAGGGCATCGGTGGGCATGGTGGCGTGATAGGCGTGGCCGCCGTTTTCATAGGCCACCATGATGTCGCGCCATTTCTTCAGATCGAGCGCGAAGCTGTCAGACTGTGTTTCCTCCAAACGGTTCAGCGCGCGTTCTGACATCATCACAAGGCCCGCTGAGGGCGAGGCGCTCCAGCCTTTTTGCGGGGCAGAACACAGCACATCGACACCCAGCGCTTTCATGTCGACCCAGACACAGCCCGAGGCGATGCAATCCAGCACCATCAGCGCGCCAACCTCATGGGCCGCAGCGGCCATGGCGGCGATATAGTCATCGGGCAGGATCACTCCGGCGCTGGTTTCCACATGGGGTGCAAAGACCACCTGAGGCTTTTCTGCGCGGATCTTGGCCACCACATCGTCGATCGGGGCTGGCGCAAAGGGCGCGGTGGCATCGTTGCCGGTCTGGCGCGCTTTCAGAACGGTGCTTTCAGCGGCAAAGCCGCCCGCCTCAAAAATCTGGCTCCAGCGGTAAGAGAACCAGCCGTTGCGCACCACGAGGGTTTTCTGACCAGCCGCGAACTGACGCGCGACCGCCTCCATGCCATAGGTGCCGCCACCGGGCACAAGCGCTACGCCATCGGCGTTATAGACCTCTTTCAGAAGATCGGAGATGTCGCGCATCACCTGCTGAAAGGTCTTGGACATGTGGTTGAGGGAGCGGTCGGTAAAGACCACGGAAAATTCACTCAGCCCACCGGGATCAATGTCATTTGTCATCTGCGCTCTCCTATCTCTGTTGTGTCGCGTTTAGCCTTTAGCCACAAGAAAGCAAAGTCACATGCTGGCGACGCAGCTGTTAGGCCACGTTCACAGCGGACCGGGGCGGCGCTCTTCGCTGAGCAGCACATTGGCCTCCACATTGCCCACCCCGGGCAGAGTCATAACACGGCGGCGCAGGACGCGCTCAAAGTCAGAAATATCACGCGCCGTGACGCGCAGGCGGTAGTCATACATGCCCAGCACATGCTCTACGGTCTGAACCTCGGGAATGGCGGTCACCGCACGCTCAAAATCCTCAAGACTGACGCGGCCCTTGGTGGCCAGTTTGATGCCTAGAAAGACCGTCACCCCGAAGCCAAGCTTTTCACGATCCAGATCCAGCTTGCGCCCGGCAATGGCCCCGCTGTCCTGCAGCCGCTTGATGCGTCGCCATGTGGCCGGTTGCGAGAGGCCAAAGCGCCGCCCCAAAGCCCCTGCGTTCTGGGTCGCGTCCTCGGCCAGCGCCTTCAGCAGCGCGCGGTCGATATCGTCCAGATCAATCATATGGGCAGGCTCTCATCTGATTTGATGCGCGCCACATGCATGAGCGCCTCAATGTCAGCAATATGGGGCAGCGTCAGGATGCGGCGGCGGTAGATCTCCTGATAATGGGCCATGTCTTTGGCGATCACCGACAGGCGCACATCAACCTGCCCCAGAAAGGTCTGTATCTCGATGACCTCGGCAATGTCGCGGGCGGCCTCCAGAAAATCGTCAAAGGCGCGGGATTGGGTTTTATCAAGGGTCACACGCAGGCTGACCTCCACCGCATAGCCCAAGGCCTGCCAGTCGATCACCGCGCGCTGGCCACGCAGAATGCCCGCCTCGCGCAGCTTGTCGATTTTGCGCGACAGGCGGGAGGTGGTGAGGCCAAGACGGTCGGCAAGCTCCGGCACCGACTGACTCGGATCGCCCTGAAGGTGGCGCAGTATGCGTCTATCGAGATCATCAAGCATGAAAATGACGATAAATCACACATGAAAGAATAGAAACCTCGAAATTATCTCTGATTTTGCCGATCACAACACTCTCCTTCCCCAAAGGAATGCCTATTGTGGCCGCAACATCAAACAGAGGAGCGTTCATCATGCGCGTTTATTACGATCGCGACTGCGACATCAACCTGATCAAAGACATGAAAGTGGCCATCCTGGGCTACGGTTCTCAAGGCCACGCACACGCGCTGAACCTGCGTGACTCCGGCGCGAAGAACGTTGTTGTGGCGCTGCGCGAAGGCTCCCCTTCCGCGAAGAAAGCCGAAGGCGAAGGCCTGCAGGTGATGGGCATTGCCGAAGCCGCAGCATGGTGTGACGTGATCATGTTCACCATGCCCGATGAACTTCAGGCAGAAACCTACAAGAAATACGTACACGACAACATCAAGCCAGGTGCCGCGATTGCGTTTGCCCACGGCCTGAACGTGCACTTTGGCCTGATCGAGCCAAAAGAAGGCGTGGACGTGATCATGATGGCGCCTAAAGGCCCAGGTCACACCGTGCGCGGCGAATACACCAAAGGCGGCGGCGTGCCTTGCCTCGTAGCCGTTGACACCGACGCAACCGGCCGCGCGCTGGAAATCGGCCTGTCCTACTGCTCCGCCATCGGTGGCGGCCGCTCCGGCATCATCGAAACCAACTTCCGCGAAGAGTGCGAAACCGACCTGTTCGGCGAACAAGCTGTTCTCTGCGGCGGTCTGGTTGAGCTGATCCGCTGTGGTTTTGAAACTCTGGTGGAAGCAGGCTACGCGCCTGAGATGGCCTACTTTGAGTGTCTGCACGAAGTGAAGCTGATCGTGGACCTGATCTACGAAGGCGGCATCGCGAACATGGACTACTCCATCTCCAACACCGCAGAATACGGCCAGTATGTCACCGGCCCACGCATCCTGAAGTACGACGAAACCAAAGCCCGCATGAAAGCGGTTCTGGAAGACATCCAGCAGGGCAAATTCGTGCGCGACTTCATGCTGGAAAACGCGGTTGGTCAGCCAACCATCAAAGCGTCCCGTCGTGCAAACGACGAGCACATGATCGAAGAGACCGGTGCAAAACTGCGCGGCATGATGCCTTGGATCTCTGCCGGCAAAATGGTCGACAAAGAAAAGAACTAACGTCTTTTCAGAGACTTCAAAGGGCGCCCTTCCGGCGCCCTTTTTTGTCTAAACGCCTAACTTGTGAGCCCCTATGTCAGAGCAAACCAGCCCACAGATCACTGCCGCCAGCTGGCTTATGGTGGCCTCGCTTGGCCTTGTCTGGGGTGGCACCTTTATGGTGCAGAAACTGGCGCTGGAGCATTTGCCGCCGCTTTGGGTGGCGGCGGGCCGCATTGGTTTTGCCGCGCTGATCACCACGGTGATCTGGCAAATGCGTGGCGGCGGGATGTTCCGCTCAGAAGAGCGGGATTGGGGCCGGCTGATCTGGGTGTCGATGCTGAGCGCGGCGGTGCCGTTCATGTTCCTTGCCTGGGCGCAGCAATATGTGACCTCTGCTTTCACAGGCGTCTCGATGGCCGCCGTTGCACTGATCGTTTTGCCACTGGCGCATTTTCTGGTGCCGGGCGAGCGCATGACATTGCGCCGGACATTGGGCTTTCTGATTGGATTTGCAGGGGTTTTGGTACTGATCGGCCCGGCCGCTTTTGCCTCAAGCGGCAGCCCGCTTGAAGGTTGGGGACAGCTGGCCTGCTTGTCGGCGGCCGCCTGTTATGCGGTTTCCTCGATCCTGATGCGGCGCTTGCCCCCGCTTGATCCGGTGGGCCTGTCGGCCACCACATTGCTGTTTGGCGCAGCTTTGGTGATCCCGCTGGCCGCGCTGCAGCATGGCATGCCCCCGATGCCCTCTGCCGAGGGGCTGGCGATTGTCGCGGTGCTGGGATTGGTGCCGACGGCAGCGGCGGGCCTGCTGCGCATTTTGGTGATCCGAACGGCAGGGCCGGTGTTCATGAGCCTGACCAACTATCAGGTGCCGCTGTGGTCGGTGGTTTTTGGTGTGACCGTGATGGGAGAGCCGCTGCCCGGCTCTCTGATCTGGGCCACATTGCTGATCCTGTCAGGCGTCGCGCTCAGCCAATATGGCGCGTTGCGACGCCTCTTCTTCCCGCGTGGCGGCTGAGCCGCCCTAGGCGACGGCGGCCTGCACCGCATCCACCACGCTGTCCACGGTGCGCTCCAAGAGCTGCGCATCTTCGCACTCCGCCATCACACGCACCAAAGGTTCGGTGCCGGATTTGCGAATGAGCAGACGCCCTTGCCCGGCCAGCGCCTGTTCTGCCGAGGCAATGGCGGTTTGCACCGAGGAGGTCTCCAGCGGGGTCTGCCCTTCGCCGTAGCGCACGTTCTTAAGAAGTTGCGGCACGGTTTCAAAGACTTGAGAGAGCTTGCTGGCGGGCGCGTTGCTTTCCACCATCGCGGCGATGAATTGCAAACCCGCCATCAGCCCGTCGCCAGTGGTGGCATAGTCGGTCATCACGATATGGCCGGATTGCTCGCCACCGAGGTTGTAGCCGCCCTTGCGCATGGCCTCGACCACATAGCGATCCCCCACGGCGGTGCGCTCCAGTCGCAGGCCTTCGCCTTCCATGAACCGCTCCAAACCAAGGTTTGACATCACGGTGGCGACCAATGCGCCGCCTTTCAACTGGCCCGATTTTGCCCAGCGGGAGGCCAGAAGCCCCATGATCTGATCGCCATCAGCCACATTGCCGTTTTCGTCAATGATCATCACCCGGTCCGCGTCGCCATCCAGGCAGATGCCCACATCCGCACCGTGGGTCACCACCGCTTCCTGTGCGGTGCGGGTGCTGGTGGAGCCGCAGTTTTCATTGATGTTATGGCCATTGGGAGAAACCCCGATGGAGATCACCTCTGCGCCAAGTTCCCAAAGCGCCTCTGGTGCGGCGCGGTAGGCCGCGCCGTTGGCGCAGTCGATCACCACTTTCACGCCGCGCAGTGGCAAGGCGCGGGGCAGTGAGCTTTTGACCCGCTCGATATAGCGGAAGCGGCCGTCATCAATCCGCTTGGCGCGACCGATATTCTGCGCCTGTGCGGGCTCCACTCCGGTTTCGATCAGATGCTCAATCTCAGCTTCGGCCTGATCGGACAGTTTAAACCCGTCCGGCCCGAAGAACTTGATACCATTGTCCACGGCGGGGTTGTGGCTGGCGGAGATCATCACGCCAAGATCGGCGCGCATGGAGGTGGTCAGCAAGCCGACCGCGGGTGTTGGCACCGGGCCAAGCAACAGCACGTTCATACCGGTGGAGGTCAGACCCGCGGTGAGCGCATGTTCAAACATGTAGCCGGACAGACGGGTGTCTTTGCCAATCACCACGCGGTGTTCTGTGCCGCCATCGTTGCGGAAGTACCGCCCCACGGCCGCACCGATGCGCAATGCCATCTCGGCGGTCATCGGATAGGTGTTGGCGGTGCCACGCACCCCGTCGGTTCCAAAAAACTTACGCGTCATCTGCGTCTCCTGTTGTCACGGCCTGCCACAATTTCAGGGCCTGACGGGTTTCTTCTACGTCATGGACGCGCAGAATTTGCGCGCCTTGAGCGATGCCTGCAAGGGCAACTGCGATGGATCCCGGCGCGCGCTGGTCCGCAAGCGGAGCGTTGCCGATGGTGCCAATAAAGCGTTTGCGTGACGCGCCCAGCAAGATCGCGCAGCCAAGGCTGTGAAACAGGCTCAGGCGGGCCAACAAAGCAAGGTTATGCGCCTGTGTTTTGCCAAAGCCGATGCCCGGATCCACCACGATGTTCGCACGCGTAATGCCGAGGCTTTGCAGATGCTCAATTTGTGTTTCAAGGAAGTCATAAACATCCAGAAGCACGTCCTCATACTGCGGGTCCTGCTGCATCGTGGCCGGATCGCCCTGCGCATGCATCACACAGACCGGCGCATTCTGCGCGGCCGCGAGGGGGGCCAGTGCGGCGTCAAAGGTGAAACCGGACACATCGTTGATCAGGGCCGCGCCTGCGGAAACAGCGGCCTGCGCCACCTCTGCCTTGCGGGTGTCGATGCTGATCGGGACCGAAAGCGCACTTGAGATTGCGGCAATGGCCGGGGCCGTGCGGGCAATCTCTTCATCAATCGGCACAAAGGCGGCACCGGGGCGGGTGGATTCTCCGCCGACATCAATCATGTCAGCGCCTGCTTCCGTCATGGCGCGCGCATGGCTGAGCGCGGCCTCGGCACCTTCATGCGCCCCACCATCAGAAAAGCTGTCGGGCGTGACGTTCAGAATGCCCATCAGGTTGGGGCGCGCCATCGACAGGCCGGTCACAGCGGTGCGCGGCGCCACCATGTGCTGCAGCACCTCATCGGGCACGACATCAGCGGCGATAATCTCCGCCGCCTGGCCACGGGTGAGGCGTTCAACATGGGTGAACCAGCACCAGCCATCCGCCAAGCGATGCGCATTGGCGGGGCGGGCCACGTCATATTGCGGGATGGCTCGATAATACACAGTCATGCGCGCTGCATGACCAATGCGCCCTCAAAAGGCAAGCGGTTCAACGCGCTGCGGCATCCAGAGACTGATGACGGACCGGAATGTCGGTCTCAAGCGCATGCGCGCTGCCCGAGCCAAGCACCACAAACTCCACCGCCTGCATCTCCTCAGCGAACCAAAGCGCAAGCGCGAGCGCGTCGCTCGGAGGGGCTGTTGGGCCATCCACCGCATCGAGCACAATTTTGGAGGGCGCCCAGACGCAGGTCTGGTCATTTTTCATCGCCCAGTCCAGCTCGGTGCGGGTGTCGACCACCACACAGCGGGAGTCACGGGCCGCCAGCATCCATGCGTTTTGCTCAATGGCGAGTAGATCCACGCGGCGTTGGGTCATGGCGTGGCCGGTTTGAGGCGCTGCCAGATCAGGCGCACCCACACAGAGGATTAGCGGCACATCGGTTTGCAGGAACCCGTCGATAGAGCCCGCGAGCTGCTCGGACATGCGCGCCTCATTAGACACAAAGACAACACGCGGCTGCGGTGCTTCTTCTTCAATGATCTCCTCAACTGGCGCGAGATGCGCCTTGCGGCTGCGGACAATCTCGACCCCCAGAGCACCAGGGCCGCGATCCAGTTTCTCGATGCGCACAAAAACCCGATGGGCCTGCGGCTCAAGCAGGATGCGGTCGGCGACACGGGCTGCAAGGGTTTCCAGCAGGTTCAGACGCTCGGCAGAGAGTTCAAAGGCAATGGCTTCGGTGACTTTGTCATAAGACAGGATGCGATCCACATCGTCCTCGACCACCGGACCAAGCGGCAACACCTCAACCACCACGTTGAAGCAAATCCGCTGGGTGGTGCCCCGCTCTGCCTGAAATGCGCCGATTTCCACCTCAACGGTGTGGTCGCGCAGGGAGATGCGATCAAGCGGGTCATCTGACGAGGTGGCCTCGGCACGCTCAGAAGGATGGGCAAACGCCAATCGGATTTCGTTGCTCATGATCTCTCTTCCACGCGCTGTTGTTTCGATCCCGCCACCGGGCGGTGGTGCGGCCTTTATCAGGCCATGTGCCGCGCGGCCATAGGGCAAACGCGGCACATCAAATCGCGAAACCGAAAGAAGCGTCAGTTCTGAGACAACCGTGTGGGCATCCGGTAGAAGTGATGAACACCAATGGTTGTGGTGCGTTCATAGACACGCGACCAGCGCGGGTTCACCGCCTTGGTGTGATAATGGGTTGCCCCATCCGTGAGTTCCGCAGGCGCGCCGGCAAGCAGAAGGTCGGCCACTTTGCCAACACGCTCATAAGCGCCGTGTTCGCGGATTTTGTCGGACAGGCCATCGCAGTTGTAGGTGAACTGGCACTGATATTTGCGACCGCTCGCAGTGCCCTGATTGATCACGCCACAGACGCTTCCGGGAAAGGCCGAGTGTTCGGCGCGATTGAGGATGACTTCGGCCACAGCGAACTGGCCTTTGACGCTTTCACCGCGCGCCTCAAAATAGAGCGCCTCGGCCATGCATTGCCATTCCGCTGTGCGTTTCTCATCGTTCACCTTTGGCAGGCTGTCGATAAACGCGCGGCTGTAGCTGATTTCGGTTGGCTTAGGCTTTTTCGGCGCGAAAATATCGCGCAAAGTCTTGCCATCAAAAAGTACCAATTGTCGTGGTTTGGTGGAGGCAGATTCGGTCGCTGGTGTCGTCTCCGCGTAGCTGTTGCCCACAGTCAGGGCCGCAGCCAAAAAGGATGCAATCAAGTAGCGCATGATGACCTCGTTTTATGGGGTTTATGACCCCGGCAGCTTTAAAACGGGGGTGTTGTTAACGAAAAATAAACGAAACGTCCACTCACAGGCTTGTCACAGCCAAAACACTGCGCTGGCTCCTAAAGAGAGAGTGTGAAAAAAGTGTTATTTTACTGAAGCTTATCTTTGATCGCCAATTGGGCCGCTGCCAGTCGCGCCACGGGCACCCGGAACGGGGAGCATGACACGTAATCAAGCCCAATCTGCCGACAAAAGGCAATCGATTCGGGGCTGCCGCCATGTTCACCGCAGACAGACAGCGTCAGATCAGGCTGCGCACGGCGGCCACGCTCGGCCCCCAATCGCAGCAATTCGCCCACGCCTTCCTGATCCAATGTGTGGAACGGATCTTCGGGGAAAACGCCCTGCTGCACATAGGGGCTCATAAAGCGCCCGGCGTCGTCGCGTGACAAGCCGTAAGTCATCTGTGTGAGGTCGTTGGTGCCGAAGCTGAAGAAGTTGCAATGCTGCGCAATATCCTCGGCCCGCAGCGCGGCGCGCGGGGTCTCCACCATCACGCCAAGGCGATAGTCAAAATCGCGCGCGCGCTCGGTGCGCACGGCGGCGGCCACCGCATCAATGCGGGTTTTCACCAGCTCCACTTCGCGCTTGGCCGAGACCAGCGGAATCATGATTTCCGGCACAAAAGGCTCGTTGTCGCCACAGGCATCCAGCGTCGCCTCAAAAATCGCGCGCGCCTGCATATCGAGAATTTCCGGCACCGTGATGCCCAGGCGCACACCGCGCATGCCCAGCATCGGGTTGTATTCCCCCAGCGCCTCCACACGGCGTGTCACATCGGACAGCGGCAGGTTGAGCGATTCGGCCAGATCGCGCAGGCCAGCGCGGTCGGTGGGCAAGAATTCATGCAACGGCGGGTCAAACAGACGGATGCAGACCGGACGTTTGCCCATGATATTGAACAGCTCGACAAACATCTCCCGCTGCATGGGCAGCAGGGCCTGCAGGGCCACGGCGCGATCCGCCGAGGCATTGGCAAAGATCACCTCGCGCATGGCGATCAGCTGATCGGCCTCAAAGAACATATGTTCGGTGCGACAGAGGCCGATGCCTTCGGCCTCAAACATCAGCGCGGTTGTGGCGTCTGCCGGGGTGTCCGCATTGGCGCGCACGCCGATGTCGCGGCTAAGATCGGCCCAGCTCATCAGGGTTTGGAAGGCATCATCCAGCGCGGCTTCCATCATTTTGGGCTCACCCGCGAGAATATTGCCGGTGGTGCCATCCACGGTGATCACATCACCTTCGCGGAAAATCCGGCCATCGGTTGCGATGATCCGCTTTTTGCGAATCTGAAACCGCATGGAGGTGGCCCCAACCACACATGGCAAACCTAGGCCCCGCCCGATCACCGCCGCGTGGCTGGTCATGCCGCCGCGCTCGGTCAAGGCGGCGCTGGCGGCGTGCATGCCGCGAATGTCCTCGGGGTTTGTCTCCCGGCGCACCAGAACACAGGCCTCACCGCGCGCCGCACAGGCCTGCGCCTCTGCGGCGGTGAACACGATCCGGCCGGTTGCCGCGCCGGGGCTGGCGGCAATGCCGCTGCCGATCACATCCCGCTCCGCTTCGCTGTCGACCTGACGGTGCAGGAGTTCATTGAGCGCGCGCGGCTCGATCCGCATCACCGCCTCTTCGCGCGTGATGATCTTGTCTTCGGCCAGCGACACGGCAATCCGCACCGCCGCGCGGGCGCTACGCTGCACGCGCACACCGTCCAGAATGTGAATCTCGCCGTTTTCCAGCGTGAATTCGATCTGCATTTCTTCGCGCAGGCGGGCCCGCATCAGCCCGGCATATTCCGTCAGCAACGCAAAGGCGTCCGGCACCTTTTCCTCAAGGGATGCACCGCGCGCATCCTTTTGCAGAAACAGCGCCCCTGCCCCGGATTTCATCGCGTCTCGACCCTGGCTCTGGCTCATGTAGCGCCCGGTGATCTGCGGCAGACCTGTGTCGCTGTTCACCAGCTGGAGCACGCCGCTGCCGCTTTCGCCATGGCCGACACCCAGCGCCATTGCCTGAATCACAAGGCCAAGCCCCGCATCCGCAGGCGCGCCTTTGGCCTGACGCAAGAGCCGCGCGGTGGTGCCTTCCCAAGCGCGTGCCATGGAGCGCAACACCCCGATCAGCTGTGCGCTGCGGTCCTGCGGGAACGGTTCTTCGGCCTCATCCTCATAAGCTTCAAGAAAATCCGCGACCGCGTCGGGATCGGAATTGTCCAGATCATCAAAGATGTCGGGATCCAGTCGCGCCACATGGGTGGAGTAAGACTGAATGAATTTCAGATAGAGTTTGGCCGCCGCTTCTGCGCCGATGGTCTCGCTCAAAGAGGCAAGCTGTTCATCGTTCATGCCGATGTTCAGGATCGCACCGGGGCCGCCCCAATCGGGGTCTTCGGAACTTGGGCGTACGCACAACAGCTGCCCATCTTCAAACGGGGCAAGCACCTGCGCCATATCGGGCTGCTCCCCCGCCGCAAGCCCATGCACCGCATCAAAGGACAGCGCGACGGTTGTCGGCACCGGCAGATCAAGCCGCGCCAGACGTTGCAGACATTTGGCCCGCCCGCCATGGGTTGCAGGCGCCATGGGCGCTGTGGGGGTGATCAGGGTGATATGCGGGTCATTCTGCTGCACTGCGGCACCTATTCATTGCGCGTCGCAGCATAAACCGCATGGGGCGCGAGGCAAGTCTTAGCTGCCTCGCACGTAGAACTACGCCTTAGCCTTCCACACGTGTCAGATCTGCGGCCTGCAGACAGATTGTGCGGATGCGCGACAGAAGGTTGAGGCGGTTGCGCCGCACCACTTCGTTGTCGCTGTTGACCTGAACCGCTTCAAAGAACGCGTCAATCGGCGCGCGTAGCGAGGCCATGTTTGACATGGCTGACGCGAAATCTTCGGTCTCGATGGCCGAAGAGATCGCCCCTTCCGCCCCATCAAGCGCGGCAAAGAGGGCCTTCTCGCTGTCGTCCTCGGCAAATTTCACATCTGCGCCAAAGGAATATTCCACACCGTCTTTCTCTTCGGCCTGGCTCAGGATGTTGTTGGCACGCTTAAAGCCCTGCAGCAGGTTCTCGCCATCCTCGGTGGACATGAAATCCTGCAGCGCGCGGGCGCGGGCCACGAGAAGCGCCAGATCATCGTTGCCGGGCATCGCGATGCAGGCGTCGATCACATCGTGGCGGATGCCCTGATCGCGCAGATAGACCTTGAGACGGTCATGGAAGAAGGTGAGCAGATCCTGAGGCGCTGCATTGGCAATGCCGCGCGCCTGAGCGGCGTGCATTTCCATGTGCTTGGCTTCGTCGCCCTCAGCCGCCTTGGCAGCCGCTTCCCAGTCATCCACTTTCAGCAGGGCCGCAACGGCGGTCTGGGTGATGTCCAACAGGTTGATGCGCAGACCGTTTTCCAGAACAAGACGGATCACACCCAAGGCCGCACGGCGTAGGGCAAACGGGTCTTTGGAGCCGGTTGGCTTTTCATCAATCGCCCAGAAACCTGACAGCGTGTCGAGCTTGTCTGCCATGGCCACAGCCACAGACACAGGGGCGGTTGGCACGTCATCGGATGGGCCCAGCGGGGAGTAATGCTCTTCACTGGCCTGACCAACTTCCGCAGGCAGCTCGGCCGCCTGCGCATAATAGCGCCCCATCAGGCCCTGAAGTTCCGGGAACTCATAGACCATTTCCGAGCTCAGGTCGGCTTTACAGGCCTGCGCGGCCATCTGCGCCAGCATCGGATCGGCCTTCACCGATGGGGCCAGCGTGGTCGCAAGATCGGCAACCCGCATCACGCGCGCGCCCTGGCTGCCGATCTGGGCGTGGAAGGTCACGTTTTCGAGCTTCTCAACCCAAGGCTCAAAGCCCTGATCCTGCACCGTACGCACGTCGTTTTCCCAGAAGAACTTCGCATCGCTCAGACGCGCAAACAGCACCTTCTGGTTGCCCGCCAGAATGGTGGCGCCGTCGTCTTTGGTTTCACGGTTGGCAACGGTCACAAATTTCTCGATGCGGCCGGTTTTCGGGTTCTTCACGGAGAAGAACTTCTGGTGCTCTTTCATCGAGGTCTGCAACACCTCAGGTGGCAGGCCGAGGAAATCCTCTGCGATGTCACCCATCAGGACCACCGGCCATTCAACCAGACCGGCCACTTCGGCCAGAAGGCCTTTGTCTTCGACCACTTCGAGACCTTGGGCAAAGGCCATGTTGGTGGCGTCGTTCCAGATGGTTTCGGCGCGCTCTTCGGCGTTCAGAACCACTTTGCTGCGCTTGAGCTTGACTTCGTAGTCCTCAAAGCTGGTCACGGCAAAGCGGCCCTCGCCCATGAAGCGGTGGCCTTCAGTGGTGTCGCCAGAGGTGATCCCGTCGATGTCGAGCGGCACAATGCTGTGGCCGTCCTCTGCGGACAGAATGCATAGGATCGAATGCAGCGGGCGCACCCAACGCAGGCTGCCTGCACCCCAGCGCATGGATTTGGGCCATGGGAAATTGCGAATGGTGTCTTCGAGCACCTCGGCCACGATCTCTGCCGCCGGGCGGCCCGGCTTGGTGATGGTGGCAAAGTAGACCGCGCCTTTCGGGGTCTCACGCTCTTCCAGATCTTCGCGCGCCACACCTGCGCCACGCAAGAAGCCTTCGATGGCTTTGTCAGGCGCGCCAACTTTCGGGCCTTTACGCTCTTCATTCACGGTCGGGCTTTCGGCCAGCAGGCCTTCGAGCGCCAGTGTCAGACGGCGCGGCGTGGAATAGGCGCGTGCGTGGGCATAGGTCAAACCGGCCTCGACCAGACCATCCGTCACTTTCTTTTTCAGGTCTTCAGCGGCCCGCGCCTGCATGCGGGCGGGGATTTCCTCAGAAAAGAGTTCGATCAAGAGATCAGGCATGACGGATCCTTAGAAGTTCACGATGGTCTGAATAACTACCGCGTTGGCAATATCGACGAAAAACGCCGAAACCAAGGGCAAAACGACAAAAGCGATGGGGGCCGGGCCATATCTCTTGGTCACGGCGGTCATATTGGCGATGGCGGTGGGGGTTGCGCCCAGTGAGAAGCCGGCAAAGCCCGCTGCCAGCACCGCCGCCGTGTAGTTGCGCCCGAGGGCATAGAACAGGATCACAATCACCAGCGCGATGGTGGCCGCGGTCTGCACCACAAGGGTGACAACAATCGCCCAGCCCGCCTCGCTCAGGGTGGAGAAATCCATGGTCATCAGCGAGATCGCCAGAAAGGTGCCAAGCGCAAATTCCGAGACAATGGCCAAGCTAGGCGTCCGCGCAACAGAAGGGATCTTGGGCGCCAGAATGGGCCGCAGGTTGGCCAGAATGATGCCGCTGATCAGACAGGGCACAAACAAAGGCAGCATCAGCCCCAGCTGTTGCAGCACGCCATGCATGGCGTAGCCCAGAATAATCGCCAGATGCAGCGCCAACATTACCCGCATCAGGCTCACATGGGTGATTTCCAGGCCGTCGCGCTCATCCTCATAAGCCACGCCAACCACGTCGCCGTCATCGGGGCGGCTGGGCGAGAGATTGTGGCGCGAGATCAGATATTTTGCGATTGGGCCGCCAATCAGTGAGGCGGCAATCAGCCCAAGGGTCGCCATCGCCACGCCCAGTTCCGGGGCGCTGGCAAAGCCGGTGACTTCGGCCACATTGGGCGACCAGGCAATCGCCGTGCCATGCCCGCCAATCAGCGAAGCCGAGCCAAAGAGCACGCCGGTTTGCGCAGGCAGACCAAAGAGCTGCGCGCCTGCGATGCCAACGACATTCTGAATGAGGATCGTACCAAGCGTCAGCACCAGCAGCAAAAGCAACACCCGCCCGCCCAGCAAAAGATCAGACAGGCGCGCATTGAGGCCGATGCCCGCAAAGAACAGCACCAGAAGATAGTCCCGCGCGGCGACCTCAAAATGCAGCGATTGCCCTGACAGCGCGGCATAAATCGCAAAGCAGGTCGAGGCGATCAGCCCGCCGGTGACAGGCTCGGGAATGTTGAATTCCCGCAGAAAGGCCACTTCGCGCGTCAGGCGCGCGCCCAGCAGGTAAACTGCAAAGCCAAGTGTCGAGGTGATGAATTCGGGGAAGACAAATATCTCAGGCACTTGGCTGTGCTCCTACTGTTTTGACGGGCAGTGATCCGGCAAAGGTTTTCCGTCAAAGGCGATTTCGCCACAGGCGTTGATTTCGTTCCAGGCAAATCCACGCCCATCGGGCAGAATGGCGACGATGCGGTCAATACCGTATTGCACCTCTTTTTCACCCAAAAACGCGAGCGCCTCGCCACTTTCCAGCGCCGCGCCGATCTCTTTGGCGTCAAAACAGTCAAACCAGCCCGGCGCATTGCGCGGCTCCGCCTTCTCCAGCAGCATGTAGGTTTCTGTCAGCAGCGGTGCGCCCATGGGGGTGGTGAAACAGGCGCGATAGCGGATCGGGGAGCTTTCGCTATCAATCGCCTTGAAGTCCTCATAGAGAATGGGCTCCGGCTGTTCGCTGACCAGCAGGGTGAGCTGCACGTCATCTTTGAGGTCAGACACGCGCACCTCGTCGTAGTAGCCATAGATTTGCAGCCAATACATGGCGATCCCGCCCACCAAAGCTGTCAGCACGATCACACCTCCCAGCAATTTGCCCGTCATGCGGTTGCCCCCTGAATTTCCGTCAGGCTTATGTTGCGCGAAACCGCTGCGCGGCGCACAGTCAAAGCCAAGTGATTGAGTTGATTTGAACCTACCAAGAGATTGTGATGCCCGATAGCTTTGCCGTGGCCATGTTCGGGGCCCTTTTTGCGGTCATGAACCCGTTTGTAAATCTCCCGATTTTCCTGAGCCTGACAGAGGAGCTTGCGCCCCCCGCGCAGCGCAAAACCGCGCTTCAGGTGGTGGTCTACACCAGCATTGCCTGCGCGATTGTCGCCGTGGCGGGCTCCGCCATCCTCGATTTTTTTGGCATTTCGGTGGACGCGTTTCGCGTCGCGGGTGGGCTGGTGCTGTTGCAGATCGGCTTTCACATGCTGAACGGCAACAACAGCAGCGCGCATCATGGCACCGAACATGAGCAAGCCGCCGTGGCCAAGGCGCCGGTGGAGAGCATCGCGTTTTATCCGATGACCTTCCCCATGCTGGTGGGCCCCGGCACGATGACCACACTGATTCTCTATGCCCATCAGGCCAGTGGCGCGACCGGCTGGGCGATTTACGCGGCCTGCGTTGCGCTGGTGGTCGGGCTTTTGGCGGTGGTGTTCCTGTTTGCAGGCAATATTGGCAAGCATCTGAGCGCCACGGCGCGCACCATTATGACGCGCCTTATGGGGCTGATCCTGATCGCCATCGCGATTGAAATGGTCGCGGACGGCGTGAAAGTGCTGTTGCCGGGCTTTGCCTAGCATAAGCCTCACGCCGCGTAGCCACCTGCCTCTGTCTGCACAAACGCATCCGCGCATTGTTTGGCCAGCGCGCGCACGCGGCCGATATAGGCCTGACGCTCGGTGACAGAAATCACCCCACGTGCATCGAGCAAATTGAACAGGTGGGAGGCCTTGATGCACTGGTCATAGGCCGGATGCGCCATGATGATGCGCTTGCCGGTTTTGGGATCCATATACTCCTGCGCGAGGATCTTCTCGCACTCGGCCTCGGCCTCTTCAAACTGTTTGAGCAGCACGTCGGTGTTGGCCACGTCAAAGTTCCAGCGGCTGTATTCCTGCTCGGTCTGCTTGAAAACGTCGCCATACTTCAACGCAATAGGCGCATCTGGGCTGTTGAAAGGCATATCCATCACATGATCGACGCCCAAAACATACATGGCCAGACGCTCCAGACCATAGGTCAGCTCACCGGACACAGGATGGCAATCGTGCCCTCCGACCTGCTGGAAATAGGTGAACTGGCTGACTTCCATCCCGTCACACCAGACTTCCCAGCCAAGGCCCCACGCGCCAAGGGTCGGGCTTTCCCAGTCATCCTCAACAAAGCGGATGTCGTGCATTTCCATGTCGATGCCGATGGCCTCAAGGCTGCCAAGATAAAGCTCCTGCAGGTTGGGCGGGCTCGGTTTGATCAGCACCTGATACTGGTAGTAGTGCTGCAGGCGGTTTGGGTTCTCCCCATAGCGCCCGTCGGTCGGACGGCGCGACGGCTGCACATAGGCTGCGGCCCAGGATTTGCTGCCCAGAGAGCGCAAGGTGGTGGCCGGGTGGAACGTGCCTGCGCCCACTTCCATGTCATAGGGTTGCATGATGGCACAGCCTTTTTCGGCCCAGTAATTCTGAAGCCGCAGAATGATCTCCTGAAAGCTGCGAGGTTTGCTGTCGCTATGTGCCATTTTTATGCCCCTTACAAACGCGGGTCTTGCTTATGCGCAACCCTTCGCGGGGTCAATTGCAGCATGGCGTAAAATAGAGGTGCATGAGTACAAGAACCTGTTAAACAGGCCGAGAACTACCAACGTCACGAGTTTTAGGGACTACGACCACTATGTTGCGCACTGTTTTGTCGCTGTTTGCGGCGCTCATTTTCAGCGTTTCCGCCCTCTTCGCACAGTCTTCTCAGGATGACATCGTCTGGGTCCAGCTGGAAGCCCGCCCAAGCCTCACCGAAGCCAGCGCCAATATTCGCGGCTATGCCCAACGGATGGATGACGTAAACGGATTCTCGCTTGGCGGCGGCTGGTATGCGGTGGCACTGGGGCCATACCGCCGGGAAGACGCCGAGAACGTGCTGCGGGTGTACCGCTCTGAAGGGTTGATCCCGATTGACAGCTACATCGCCCTGTCCCGCGACTATCGCAGCCAGTTCTGGCCTGTGGGGGCCAATCTGCTGACCAATCCGGAAAGCATCACGCCGGGCGCGCAGGCTGAGCAGAGCGCCAGCGTGGAGATCACCGAGCAACCGGTTGAAGCCACTCCTGAGCCAACACAGCCTGTGGTGCAGCAGCTGCCGGATGAAACCGTGGGCCAAGCCCGCGCCAGCGAAGCTCAGCTGACTCGCGCAGAAAAGATGCGCCTTCAGGAATGGCTGCAGTGGGCCGGTTACTACAATTCCGCAATTGACGGCGCCTTTGGCCGTGGCACCCGCGCCTCCATGGCGAATTGGCAAGCCGACAACGGGTTTGACGCAACCGGCGTTCTGACCACGCGTCAGCGCGACACGCTGCGCCAGCAATATTACGCCGTGCTGGAAGGCATGGACCTTCAGGTGGTGCGCGATCTGGACGCGGGCATTGAGATGCTGGTGCCGCTGGGCGCCGTGTCCAAGACAGGTGCTGAATACCCGTTTGTGCAATATGAGGCGGCAAACGGCCCTGCGAAGGTGCTGCTGATCAGTCAGGCAGGCGATCAGAACACGCTGTTTGGCCTCTATGACATCATGCAGACGCTCGAAATCGTGCCGCTGAACGGACCGCGTGAGCGCAAGAAAAGCAGCTTCGTTTTGACCGGTCAGAACGGTCAGGTGATCAGCCACACAGAGGTGTCGCTGGAGGATGGCGAAGTCAAAGGCTTCACGCTGGTCTGGCCCAATGGCGATGAAGAGCGCCGCAAACGTATCCTTGGCGAAATGCGCGCAAGCTTCACCCGTCTTGGCGGCACTCTGGATCCGGCCGCGGGCGACAGCACCGCGCAGGACATCGATCTGCTGGCGGGGCTTCAGATCCGCAAACCCAAGCAATCACGCTCCGGCTTCTTCATTGACCGCAACGGCCATGTGCTGACCACTGCGGAAGCGGTGCAGAGCTGCTCCAAGATCACCATCGAAGAAGATTACGACGCCAAGGTCGCCGTGCTGGATGAGGCGCTTGGCGTTGCCATTCTCGCCCCCGTGAGCCCGCTCGCGCCGATTGATGTGGCCGCATTGCGCGACGGTGCGCCGCGTATCCAATCGGATGTGGCAGTGGCTGGCTACTCCTTTGAAGGCGCGCTGGGAGCCCCCACCGTGACCTTTGGCAAACTGGCGGACGTGAAAGGCCTGCGCGGTGAGCGCGAGCTGGCACGGCTGGCGCTTGAGATCGAACCCGGCGACTGGGGCGGCCCGGTGTTTGACGCAGGCGGCGCGGTTTTTGGCATGCTGCTGCCACGGGATGCCCAGAGCGCCCAGCAGCTGCCAAGTGACGTGAACTTTGCCGTCAACTCTGATGCGCTGCGCGCCTTGCTGGCGCAAGAAGGCATCAACGCGGGTCTGGCAAGCAGCGCCCAAAGCCTCGCGCCTGAGGATCTCAGCAAACGCGCCAGCGACATGACTGTACTGGTCAGCTGCTGGTAAGACCTCTCCCCCTCACATGCAAAAGGCGGCCCCAAATGGAGCCGCCTTTTTTGTTTAAATACGCTCCTCTTAGCGGGCGGACAATGCGGATGTCATGCGGATCAGGGTTGGACGATCTGCTTCAAACGCCTTGGTCAGAGCCTGCTGGAGCTCTTTGAGCGAAGCGGGTTCCTGCGCCAGACAGCCATAGCTTTCCGCGAGCTGACAGAAATTCGGATTGTGCGCGATCACCGCATTCGGGGCGATCTGGCTTTCGACCATACTGTCTTCGATCTCTTTGAGCTTGTGGTTGTCCCACAGAAGGATCGGGATCGGCAGCTTCATCTCCACGGCGGCGCCAAGTTCCTGCACGGTGTACTGAAAGCCATAGTCACCCGCGATGCAGACCGTGGGTTTGCCAGGACGCGCCATTGCGCCGCCAATGGAGGCAGGCAGCGCATAACCCAGCGTCCCAAAGCCGGTGGGGTGATGCCAAAACCCAGAGCAAGGCATGTGCCAAACCTCTTTGGCGACATAGGCAAACTGTGTCATATCCGAATAGATCATCGCCTCATCCGGCATCACATCGCCAAGCGCATCGCAGATCTCTGCAATTCCGGGACGCTCTGCATCCGTTTCAGCGCGGAAGCGGGCCTTGGTTTTGGCGATCTCTGCGACATCCCACTTGGGCGTTGCGGCTGCCTCCGGGAGAGTGCTCAACAAGGCCTCGACAAATTGTTTGCCGTCACATTGGAAGGTGATGTCAGCGCGGTGGCGGTCGGCCAAGACTTCTGGAT
Source organism: Shimia sp. R9_1 (assembly GCF_017743775.1). NCBI lineage: Bacteria > Pseudomonadati > Pseudomonadota > Alphaproteobacteria > Rhodobacterales > Roseobacteraceae > Shimia > Shimia sp. R9_1. The sequence continues at coordinate 1,055,472 of NZ_JAGHRN010000001.1, forward strand.
CGACATCAACCCGCACCAAACTGCCCTGATGGCCCAATGTGTCGCGCCACAGGTCACATTCAGATAGTTCCGTCCCAATGGCGATCACCAGATCCGCACCACCAATGATGCGCTCGCTTTCGCCGCGACCGAGATAGGTGCCAAAGCTCAGAGGCTCATCCGCAGACAGCAGGCCACAGCCCGCGTAGGTCATGAACGCCGCTGCTCCGCTGCGTCGCAGCAGCTCGCGCACGGCGGCATCCACCGTGGCGTTGCGCGCATGCTGCCCGTGCGCCACCAATCCGCCGCCAAAGACAAAGAGCGGTTTTCGTGCAGCTGCGAGCTTATCCTCCAAACCTGCCAGATTTGGCGCGCCAGAAACGCTGGACTCTGCGCTGACGGCACCGGGGGCATGCGCGCTCGCCTCAACCGCCATGCTGCCAAGAAGACCAATGGGCACCTGAATGTGTTTGGGGCGCTGCCGTTTGCCCTCAAATTCCACAAAGGCACGGTCGATCAGATCATAGGCGGCGCGGGCTGTGCGCGCCTCTTCAGACCAGTCACACACGGTGGCAGCTGCCCCGCGCTGATCGCGCATCTGGTGAAGCTGCCCGCGATGGCCCACGTGTTCGTCCAGACAGCTGGAAAGAGTCAGCACCGACACGCTGTCGGAATAGGCCTGCCCTAGAGGGGTCAGAATATTGCAGAGCCCCGGACCGGTGATCACATAGGCCATCCCCGGCTTGCCGCTCGCACGGGCATAGCCGTCAGCCATAAAGCCCGCGCCCTGCTCATGGCGCGCCAGCACATGGGTGATGCCCGCCTCTTCAATGCCGCGGTACATCTCCACATTGTGCACGCCGGGGATGCCAAAAATCACATCCACGCCACGCGCTTTCAACATGTGCGAAATCTGCGCTCCCAAGGGGCGCATCTCCTGCCCAGTCGTTGCCATCAGGCCCTCCAGAATTGAACTGTAAAGAGAACAAACACCGCCAGCAGCTCCAGCCGGCCCAGCAACATACCAGCCGACAGAAGCCATTTGGCCGTGTCATTGAGAGATGAGAAATTGCCCGCAGGGCCGATAATGTCGCCAAGCCCCGGCCCGATATTGGCAATCGCGGAGGCCGCGCCGGAGAGCGAGGTGACAAAATCAAGACCGGTCATGCTCAGAAGCACAGCCAACGCGCCAAGGCTCACGGTGAAGAAGACAAAGAAGGTCATCACCGAGTTCAGCGCCTCTTCGTCCACCTTGCGGCCCTGATAGCGCAGGATGAAGACGCCTGAGGGGTGCTGAATGCGGCGCAGCTGTACACGGATCGCAGAGAAGAGCAGCTGATAGCGGAAGATTTTCACCGAACAGGCGGTGGAGCCCGCGCAGCCGCCGATCAAGCCGATAAAGAAAAACATGGCGACGATGAAAGAGCCCCAGTTCATGTAGTCGACACTGGCATAGCCGGTGCCGGAGATGATGGAGGTGATGTTAAAGAGCGCCTCGCGGAAGGCCTGTTCCCAGCTGTGGGGGAAGAAGGTGGTCAGGATCAGCGTGAACATCACCACCAGAATGGCAATGGTCAGCAGAAAGAGGCGCACCTGACTGTCTTTGAACAGCGGCGTTGTGTTGCCGTTGACCATTTGCACATAGCGCACAAACGGCAGGGCGGAGAGGATCATGAACAGCGTGGCGACATATTCCAGCGGGCCGGAAAACGCCCCAAAGGACGCATCATAGGTGGAAAAACCACCCGTGGAGATCGTGGTCAGCGCATGGACCAAAGCATCAAAGGGCGCCATGCCCATGACGATATAGGCGAGCATGCAGGCAAAGGTCAACCCCGCGTAAATGGTTGAGATCTGGCCCGAAATGGCCGTGGCACGGGGCAGGATCTTGCCCATGGTATCAAAGCCCTCAGAGCGGAAGATCTGCATCCCGCCGACCCGCAATTCGGGCAAAAAGACCATGGCGACCACAATGATGCCGATACCGCCAAGCCATTGCAGCAAGCCCCGCCACAACAGCATACCGCGCGGCAGCTCCTCCAGACCGGAAAACACGGTGGCACCGGTCGTGGTCAGTCCGCTCATCGATTCAAAGACCGCATCCACCACACGCGCCTCTGTTGCGCCAAACATGAAAGGCAGCGCGCCAAACAGCGGCAGGGCCAGCCAGACACCGGTGGTCAGTAGGAAGGTCTGTTGCAGGGTCAGCCCGTTGCCGCGCCCGTTGTGACAGGACAGCGACACCAGCACGCCCGTCAGACAGGTCACAACAGCACTGACAAAAAAGGCTTCCCAATGGCGGGTGCCGTCAATCAGGTCCACCGCCATGGGCACGAACATGGTCGCCCCCAAAATGGCCACCAGCAGGCCGATGACATATCCAACAGGTCGCAAGTCTAGCATGGGCGCAGCGTTGGCGTTTGCCAAAGCCGCTGTCAAGCAACTAGAGCGGTTTGCGCTTGGCGAAAACAGTCTGTGCGCCACCCTTTTCGGCCGACGCCCACACTAGGTGGTTTGGTCAGCCCACGTGGAACAGCGTGGTGAAAAGCTTGGGATCAAGGCTTTCAGCGGCAAAGAGCGGCCCATCCGTCAGCACCGACACCGCATCGTGGCTGTGCAGGCTTTCCTGATGGCTGGCGATCACACGGAAATCTCCGATGCGCGGATCGGCTTTCAGCTGTTCACAGAACAGGCGCGCGGCGTCTTCCACAAAGATTGGATTTGCGGCGTTGAGCTCGGCAAAGGCCTGTTCATCCTCGCGCTTCACCATCACCTGCGTCTCTGTCGGAACCGCGGCGCGGGCCAGATCAATCAGATCCTCAAACCAGAGTTTGGGCTGATCCACCACTTCCACAGAGATCCGCGCCACAGAGCGTTGCGAATGCGGGGTGGCAAGCTGACCACGGGACATGCGCGCGTGCTCGCTCAGCTCCAGAGAGCAGGGGCAGGTTGAGGAATAGACATAGTCCAGATGCATGATCTTATGCATCGTGCCGCCATTCTGCACCTTCTCCAGCGCGATGTCGTAGTACTGATATCCCGAAAGGCCCGAGCGCAGGGACTCGATCTTCATCGGATAGGAAAACCGCATCTGCAGGCGGGCGTCAAAGCTCTCCAGATCGGTGATGTAATCCGCCAGCGCGGCCTCCATCACAGAAAAGCTGAAGGTTTTTTCGGCGTGTTTGTAAAACGAGCGCATGATCCGGGACATGTTGATGCCCTTTTTGTCGGCCTCAAGGCTCACCGTACCGGTGACACTGGTTTCCAGCGAGATGTCGCCATTGTCGCGGGTGTGAAACCGGATCGGCAGGCGGAAATTGGAAATCCCGACGTGCTGGATCTGCTGCTTCTCGCCTTTGATCAGGCTGGAAGGGCCGTTCTGCAGGTCCGGCAGGGTAGCGCGATAGTCCGGGGTCGCTTCAAAATCATGCGGATATTCGCGTGAGAGCGACGGGTAATTGACCAGAGGCTGATCGGGCAGCAGGCGGGAAATGGCAGGGTCAAGCTCTGCGATCTCGGTCACGGAGGCGGTCTGGGCCCATGAGCGCAGCCGCGCGAGCGCGTCTTCGGCTTCTTCCAGCGTCACTTTCCCGTCATTCTTGGGAGACTGAATGTTCATGACCAAGCACCCTTTGCGTCCTGACCCTGACTACCTTAGTCCGTCAGGGAAAAAATAGCTAATTTCGAATTCCAATACGCGTAAAACGGCATCTTGGTTCATACTTCGCGCCCCAAAGAAAAGAGCGGCGCCCGAGTGTCTGCCTCAAGCGCCGCTCCTGCATCACGATTACATGGGCTCAGCTTTGGGCCGCTTCAAGTGCGCGGGAAATATCAACAATCAAGTCCTGCGTGTCTTCCAGACCAACCGAGAAGCGCACCAGACCCGGCGTGATGCCAAGCTCGTCTTTCTGCGCATCCGACAGACGCTGGTGCGTTGTGGTGGCCGGATGGGTGGCAATGGATTTTGCATCGCCGAGATTGTTGGAGATCACCGCAATTTCCAGCGCGTTGAGGAATTTGAATGCCGCCTCACGCCCGCCTTTAAGGTCGATGGACAGCACAGTGCCGCCTTTGCCACCCAGCTGCTTCTGCACCAGTGCCGCCTGCGCGTGGCTTGCCAGCCCCGGATAGATGGTGCGTGCCAGCGCCGGATGATCCTGCAGCGCCTCGGCAATGGCCAGCGCGCTTTCCGCCTGTGCCCGCACCCGCAGATCAATGGTTTCCAGACCCTTGAGCATCACCCAGGCATTGAACGGGCTCATGCTGCCGCCGGTGTGCTTCATGTAGGGCTCAAGCGTGCCGCGGATGAAGTCTTTGGTGCCAAGCACCACACCACCCAGAGCGCGGCCCTGACCGTCGATATGTTTGGTGGCGGAGTAGATCACCACATCGGCCCCCTGCTCGATGGCGCAGCTGAAGACAGGGGTGGAGAACACATTGTCCACCACAACCAGCGCGCCAACCTCATGGGCGATCTGCGCCACGGCGGTGACGTTGATCACCTCAAGCGTCGGGTTGGACATGCTTTCAAAGAACACCGCCTTGGTGTTGGGCCGCATCGCCGCCTTCCAGGCCGCGAGATCGGTGCCATCCACAAAGGTCACCTCAACACCGTAGCGGGCGAGGATGTTTTCAAGAATATAGAGACAGGAGCCAAACAGCGCCTTGGCGGAGACCACGTGGTCACCGGCCTGCAGTATCGAGGTCAGCGCGCCGCTGACAGCCGCCATACCGCTTGCGGTGGCAAAGGCGTCCTCTGCCCCTTCCAGCGCGGCAATGCGTTCTTCAAACATCGCAACCGTCGGGTTGCCATAGCGCGCATAGATGAACTCATCCGGTCCGGTTTCGATAAAGCGCGCCTCGGCCTGCTCTGCGGTCTCGTAGACAAACCCCTGGGTGAGGAAGATCGCCTCGCTCACCTCGTTATACTGGCTGCGCCGCGTGCCGCCGTGCACAAGCTTCGTGCGTTTGTTCCAATCGCTCATGTCATCATCTCCCGGGCCGTCTCTGGCTGGCCCAAATAAAAAGCCCCGTTCCGGCCAAGCGGAAGGGGGCTCCTTCATCCTGACCTCTTTAGCGGCATGTTTTACGTGGCCCGCAATCCGGTAACAAATCGCCACGCCCGCGCTTTACGCCTCAGCTCTATAAAGGTCAAGGCTGCAGCGCTGCGGTCACATTTGCTTTACTCCCTGCCGCCTCAAAAGGCTGTCTCAGCACCCCCTCTTGCGGCACCGCGCGAAACCGGCATCATGGCGCACATCTCAGGAGGAGCGCCCATGTCATCTGACCCGATTGATCTTTACTACTGGCCCACGCCAAACGGCTGGAAAATCTCCATCGCGCTGGAGGAGATGGGGCTGCCTTATGAAACCCATCTGATCAACATCGGCAAAGGCGATCAGTTTGCGCCCGATTTCCTGCGCATTGCGCCCAACAACCGGATGCCCGCGATTGTCGACCCGGACGGCCCGGATGGCAAACCTGTTTCCGTGTTTGAAAGCGGCGCGATCCTGACTTATCTCGCGCGCAAAACCGGCCAGTTCATGGGACAGAGCGAACGCGACCGGATCGCGGTGGAAGAATGGCTGATGTGGCAGATGGGCGGCCTTGGCCCCATGGCCGGACAGACCCACCACTTCCTCAAATACGCGCCTGAAGACATTGCCTATGCCAAGGATCGCTATCGCTCCGAGGCCGCGCGACTATACGGCGTGCTCGACCGGCGTCTGGCGGACAACGAATATGTCGCCGGAGATTTCTACTCTATCGCGGATATGGCGATCTGGGGTTGGGCCTCGCTCTGGGAAGGGCAGGAACAAACCCTTGAGGACAAACCCCATATGGCGCGTTGGCTGAAAACCCTGTGGGACCGCCCTGCCCTGCGCCGGGGCCGCGCCCTGCACGCAGATTTGCGCGCAGACCGCTCTGACACCTGGGTGCAGGCCGACCTGTTTGGGACCGAGGCCTAAGCCGGATCAGGTTTCTTTGGTGTCTTCTTCAATGGCGTAATCCTGAAAGATCTTGCCCTGCGTCATGAAGAAGACAAACACCGCCGCCGTCAGACCGAAGGTCTTGAAATAGACCCAAGTGTCGGTGGTTTGGGTGCGCCAGATGATTTCGTTGAGTGCCGCGAGACCAAAGAAGAAATAGGTCAGCCGCTTGGTGAGCAGCACCCAGCCCTCTTCCTTAAGCGGCATCATCTCTTCCATGACCACTTTCAGGTAGCTCTGTCCGCGCAGCAGCCCAAAGCCAAGGATGCCGCCAAACAGCAGGTAGATCATGGTGGGCTTGATCTTGAAGAAGCGCTCATCATTGAGCCAGACCGACAGGCCGCCAAACACCACAACCAGCACAAGCGTGGCGATTTGCATCTTGCTGATCTTGCCGGTCAGACGCCAGAGGATCACCGTCGTCAGGGTCAGGAGCGGGATAAAGCCGGCGGTGGCCAGAATGAAGCCGTCATACTCGGTGCCGCCAACGGCAAAAGTCTGATCGCGCATCCGCATATAGGCCACAAAGAAGGCCACGATCGGGCCCATCTCCAGCACCATCTTAAAAACCGGATTGATCTTCTTCTCTGCCATCGCGCGTTTCCTCTCCTCAGGCGTCCTATCCGCCCATTTCCACTATCACAGCCCCGGCCGCAATCAATGCCATCAGGGCAATCCGGCGCGGGCCCACGGTCTCTTTCAGCACCAGCCAGCCAATCAGCGCCGCAAACACAGGCGAGGTCTCCCGCAGCACGGCGGCCTCGCCAACCTTATCAAGCCGCGTGGCCAGCATTACCGAGCCAAAGCTTGCAAAGGCTACCAGCCCGCCAAAGAAGCCCCGCGTCATGAGCGGGCCCAATGTGGGCGGGTTTTCCATCCGCCGCCAGCGGCGCGCGGCTATGACCGGAAACACCAGACCGTCGATGAAAAAGAACCACGCCAAGAAGGTAAATGGGTCTGCAGTCGCGCGAATGCCATAGGCATCGTACGTGGTGTAAAGCGCCACGAACAATCCGGTGAAGACGGCGAGCACCATGGCAGAGACGAGCGTATCGCGGCCTTCCGTCATAAAAACCATGTTATAGACCGCAAGCCCCAGAATGCCCGACATCAGGACGGCCGCGCCCAGCCACTGCACCGCGCTAAAGGTTTCACCAAAGATCAGATAGGCGCCAATCACGGTGAAAAACGGGCCCGTGCCGCGCACCACCGGATAGACCACGGTGAAGGCGCCTTTGGTGTAGGCCCAGCCCTGCAACAGCTTGTAGCCGGTGTGGATCACGAAGGCCCCGGCAAAGATCGGCCACATATGCGGCTCCGGCCAAGGCACCACAAACAGCGCAAACGGCAGCGCCATTGCTCCGTAGCTGAAATCAATCGCGCCGCGTGTCAGCCAGGGATCATGCCGCCCCTTCTGAAGCGCGCCAAAAACCGCGTGCAGGAAGGCGGCGGACACGGCCAGGATCAGCGCGAGCTGCTGTCCGGCCTCGGTCCCTGCGAGCGACACAAGCCATGCGCTCATTCTGTGTCATCCGCCGCGCGCAAGCGCCGGGGGTTTTCCACCCCCGGACCCCCGGAGGATATTTCAGGCAAGAGGAAGATCAGCTCTGCTCCACGCCGATCAGGGCCGTGGCAAACTCTTCCGGATCAAAGGGTTGCAGATCATCAATCTGCTCCCCCACGCCAATGGCGTGGATCGGCAGGCCAAATTTATCCGCCAGCGAGACCAGAATGCCGCCTTTGGCGGTGCCGTCCAGTTTGGTCATCACAAGGCCGCTGACATCTGCGAGCTTCTGGAAGGTCTCCACCTGGCTGATCGCGTTCTGACCGGTTGTGGCGTCCAGCACCAGAAGTGTGTTGTGGGGCGCATCCGGGTCTTTCTTGCGGATCACGCGCACGATCTTGGCGAGTTCTTCCATCAGATCCTGACGGTTCTGCAGACGGCCAGCGGTGTCGATCATCAGAAGATCCGCCCCTTCGGCCTCCGCTTTGGTCATGGCATCAAAGGCGAGGCTTGCCGGATCAGAGCCTTCCGGCGCGGTCAGCACCGGCACACCGGCGCGTTCGCCCCAAACCTGCAGTTGTTCCACAGCGGCGGCGCGGAAGGTGTCGCCCGCAGCGATCACCACGGATTTGCCTGCCGCGCGGAACTGGCTGGCGAGCTTGCCAATGGTGGTGGTTTTGCCGGAGCCGTTGACGCCAACCACCAGCACAACCTGTGGCTTTGACGGATAAAGCGGCATCGGGCGCGCCACGGTTTCCATGATGCGGGACACTTCGCCCGCCAGAAGGCCTTTGATCTCTGCGGTGGAAACCTTTCGCCCCATGCGGCCTTCGGCGATGTTCGCGGTGACGCGCAAAGCGGTGTCCACCCCCATATCAGAGGCGATCAGCAGCTCTTCGAGCTGCTCCAGCATGTCGTCGTCAAGCTCACGCTTCACCACAGGCGCGCTGCGGCCCTGTCCGGTCAGGCGCGACAGCAGGCCTGGTTTGGGGGCAGGTGCAGCTTGCGGCTCAGGTTTGGGTGCGGGCGCTGGGGCCGGGCTTGGCGCGGGTGTTGAAACGGGGGTTGGCGCTTCAGCAGGCGTTTCAGTGGTGGGGGCACTAGACGCGGCCGGTGCCTCAGGGGATGGCTCTTGCGTAGCGTGGGATTCTGCGGGGGCTTCTGCCTCCACTTCACCGCCATCTTCGACAATCGCCTCCAGCCCCTCATCCAGTTTGGAAGAGGATTTGAACAACCTGTCCTTGAGCTTTGAGAAAAACGCCATGTGGGTCTCCGAAACTGTTGGGACTCAGTTAGTCTGAATTTGCAGGATTTAAAAGAGCGGCGTCTGCCAGCCGACCCCGGCCACGATGAGAAACTGTCCGACCGCATAAAACGCCCAGACCGCGACGGAGGTGAGATGATGCAGACCGGTGTTGGGTTTCATCCGAAAAAGCTGCATCGCGAGAATGGTGTCTGACAGGATAAAGCCCATTGCCCCGACCATCGCCCAGACCCGCATGTCGAGCCCAAGAGCGGCCACACCCATGGCGCAGATCAGCACGACATAGCCGCGCACAATCCAGCGCAACGTGCCTGTGTAGGGGCTGAGCCAGATCTCGGTGGAGAGGCCAAGGGCCACGATCGCGGGAAACAGCAGCGACGCTGTGATCGCACTGCCCCCCAGCATCCAGAAATGCACGGTATAGGCTACATGCACCAAGCCAAAGGCGGCAAGCCCCCAGAGAAACGGCCGCTCGCCATCCCGTGACAGCACCAGATCGCCAATGGCTGAGAGCACAAGCGCAACCACAATGGTGCCGGCCCCGAAACTGATTGCAACAGCCCCGGCCCAGGCGAGCAACGGGATGGTTTTGACAATGGATTTTGCAAGGCTTTGCGGCCGATAACAGTAAAATGCACCGTAGATCAGCGCGGCCAGCACACCCACCGCCAACAAAATCAGACGCAGATTTTGCCGAAAGGCGATTTCCTCAATAACACTCATACCAACTTTGGTCCGTTTTTCTTGTATTCTAGCCATGTGAAGGCTGCGCGCCGCAAGCAGATTTCCTGCATAACGCTGGGGCACTCCAACGAAGGCTAAGATATTTGCACAGAGGGCCTGTAAGCCGGATTCTGTCGCGCCAGGTTGCCCCGGCGCCGATGACCATTCATCTAGGATGCCTGTTACCAGACACCTCCAGCTGCCAACCCGGATCTGCTCGGGGCAAGACACCCCTGTGACTGACGCCACGCGCGATCCCTATTTGGCATTGCTCCCGGTGGGGCTTGCCGTGCCGCTGCTGTTGCCAGCCGCGCGGTGGGCTCTTACCCCACCGTTTCACCTTAACCCTGACGGATCAGGGCAGTCTGTTCTCTGTGGCGCTTTCCCTCGGGTTGCCCCGGCCGGGCGTTACCCGGCACCGTTGCCTTGTGGAGTCCGGACTTTCCTCACGGGCTTGCGCCCCTGCGGCCATCCAGCCCTCTGTGCAAGGGCGGTGTAGGGGGTTGCAGCGGAGAGGTCAATCGCCCCCCGTTTGCGGCGCATTCGGGAGAGATGGTGCGCAGTGAGTATTTTTGGCAGAATGAAGTCAGGACAGCACTGCGGAGGCAAGCCGCGCGGCGATGCGGCCGTCCTCGGCGTCGCAGGGGCCGGAAGCCCAGGGGCGAAACCGGTCGCGGAAGGCGGCAAAGCTGGCCGCGTTGTCAACATCATAGCCAAAACACGCCGCGCCTTCTGCCCAATCCTGCGTTGCGGGCGCATCATCCGGCCAGACCGCCAGCCCCTGGCGCGCCAACCGTCGCCAGTCAAAACGCGGGCCGGGGTCAATCTTGCGGCCCGGAGCCAAATCGGAATGGCCAATGACCCCTGCCGGGCCAATATCCCAGCGCTGCATGATCCCGCCAAGAAGTGTCTCCAGCGCGGCCATCTGGGGCGCGGCAAAAGGATGGTCGCCGTGATTTGAGAGCTCGATCCCGATGGAGCGGGAGTTCACATCCCCCTGCCCCCGCCATTGTCCGGCTCCGGCGTGCCAGGCGCGCATCTCTTCTGCCACCAGCTGGGTCACATCCCCTTGGGGAGAGATCACGTAATGCGCCGACACTTCCGCCTCTGGATTGCACAGCCAGTCAATGGCGGCCTGCGTGCTCGCCATTGCGGTGTAGTGGATCACAATCAGCTCCGGGCGCGCCTCACCGCGGCGCGGGCCGAAATTCGGGGAGGAGCATTGGGAGATCTGCAGGCGCGATGCCAAGAGATCAGTTCCGTGCAGCCTTGCGGAAGGGGCTTGGATCCCATTCACAGGCATAGCCGTCGCCGTCTGGGTCAACGCCGAGACGATCCACACGCGGGCCGCCGCGTTCCAGAAACGCCAATTGGGCGGCCTGATCGCTGGAGAATTTGGCGCAGGCTTTTTGATAGCGCGAAGCACCGGTCAGCCCCAGTCGGCTGTGCACTTTGGTGCCGCGCGGATGGTTTGTCGCCAGTGCATAGGCCACCACATTGGGGCCCTGCTCGCCAGAGCGTGTCGGCACGGCGGTGGGCGCAATCACGGTGTAGTTGGCCTGATTCTGAGCGCGCAAGGCGGCGTCTGCCTCAATCGAGCGACGCTCTCCCACGGCGGCAAAATCGTTTTCATCCGAAATGCCGGGGTTGGAGAACACCTGCGGTGCCGGGTTTGACGGGCTGGCCTCAAGCGGCAAGACGCCGGAGTTGGCCGAAGCCGCCGCCAACGCCGCAGTGGTTTCATTGGCGATCGCTGCCGCCTCTGAGGCAGGCTGCGGCGCTGCCGTGGCCGTGGTGGCCAGCGGGGTCGCTGGCGCAGACGATGCAGCCGGCAGAGCGGTGGTTACCTGAGGGGCGGCGGGCACGGTCTCGGTTGAGACCGCCTGCGCGGGTGGCAGCGCGCCACCGGCACGGGCGCCATCATACTGTGATTGCGATTGTGGCGCGTTCACCGCATTGTCAAAACCCACGCCTGCCGCGCTGTCGGGAATGCGCGGCTGACATGCCGCCAGCGCCACAACGGCGCAGATTGCCCCAAATGTCCGTGTCATCTCTGCTCTGCCTGCTTATTGCTTGGCGGCAGACTTACCACCATTTGCCGGGTTTGGCCACAAATCCGGCGGCCTGCTCCAGCGCGTAAGCGGTGTTCAGCAGATCGCCTTCTTCCCATGGGCGCCCGATGAGCTGCAGACCCAGCGGCAGACCTTGGGAATCGAGGCCCGTTGGCACGGAAACCCCCGGCAGACCGGCGAGGTTCACGGTGACGGTGAAGACGTCGTTCAGATACATCTGGATCGGATCGGCTTCAGACATTTCGCCCAGACCAAAGGCCGCAGACGGGGTGGCCGGTGTGAGAATCGCGTCGATGCCTTTGGCAAAGACGTTCTCGAAGTCCTGCTTGATCAGCGTGCGCACGCGGCGCGCGCGGTTGTAGTAGGCGTCATAGAAACCTGCGGACAGCACATAGGTGCCGACCATCACACGGCGCTGCACCTCATGGCCAAAGCCTTCGGCGCGGGTCTTTTCATACATCTCGGTGATGCCGTCACCTGCCGCCAAAGTGGCGCGGTGGCCATAGCGCACACCGTCATAGCGCGCGAGGTTGGAAGAGGCCTCCGCAGGCGCAATCACATAGTAAGCAGGCAGCGCGTATTTGGTGTGCGGCAGGGAGATGTCGACGATCTCAGCACCGGCCGCTTTCAGCATGTCGATGCCGTCCTGCCAGAGCTTGTCGATCTCCGCAGGCACGCCATCAAGGCGGTACTCTTTCGGGATACCGATCTTCTTGCCGCGAATGTCGCCGGTCAGCATGGCTTCAAAGTTTGGCACGGCGAGTTCTGCGCTGGTGCTGTCTTTGGCGTCATGGCCGCACATGGCTTCCAGCATAATCGCCGCATCGCGCACGTCTTTGGTCATCGGGCCTGCCTGATCGAGCGAGCTGGCGAAGGCCACGATGCCCCAGCGGGAACAACGGCCATAAGTCGGCTTGATGCCGGTGATGCCAGTGAAGGCCGCAGGCTGACGGATGGAACCGCCGGTGTCGGTGCCGGTGGCTGCAAGGCAGAGGTCTGCCGCCACAGCGGCTGCGGAACCGCCGGAAGAACCACCCGGGGTCAGCGCAGTGTCATCATTGCCGCGACGCCATGGGTTCACCGCGTTGCCATAAACAGAGGTCTCGTTGGAAGAGCCCATCGCAAACTCATCCATGTTGAGCTTGCCGAGCATCACCGCGCCAGCATCCTGCAGTTTCTGGGAGACGGTGGATTCATACTCGGGCTTGAAGCCTTCGAGGATGCCACTGGCCGCCTGACTCGCGACACCTTTGGTGCAGAACAGATCTTTGATGCCAATCGGCAGGCCGCACATGTCCGGCGCGTCGCCTTCTGCAATGCGCGCATCCGCAGCCTTGGCGCGCTCAAGCGCGATTTCCGGCGTCTTGTGCACATAGGCGTTCAGCGCGTCCGCCTCGTCGATGGCTTTCAGGAAAGATTCGGTCAGCTCAACAGAGGTCACATCGCCCGCACGCAGTTTGTCACGTGCTTCTGCCAGCGTCAGTTTGGTCAATTCGGTCATTTCGGTCGCCTCTCTCTGGGGCAAAATTCGGGTCAGGTGGTCAGGATCGGATCAACGGCGTGGGCCGGATCACTCCACCACTTTGGGCACGGCAAAGAAGCCTTCACGCGCGTCCGGCGCGTTCTTCAGGATTTTCTCCTGCTGATCGCCATCGGAAATCACATCCTCGCGGCGCTTCAGGCGCATCGGGGTGACGGACACCATCGGCTCCACACCCTCAACATCCACTTCGTTGAGCTGCTCAATGAACCCCAGCACAGCGTTGAATTCCTGCGCCAGCGCGGGCAGGTCTTTCTCTTCAACCTTGATGCGGGCCAGTTTGGCCACTTTGGCGGCGGTGCTTTCATCAATCGACATGGGGCAAGACTCTTTTGTTGCGGGCTTTCTGCGAACGTATGCTCAGCCTTTAGCGCGCGCACCGCAGCGGTGCAAGCGCTTGGCCTCACTGCGCGCGCGGATCGGCCTGTTGCACAAGATGGCGGCGCAGAACCTCAATCATCCAGCCCAGCATAATCCCGTTGAGCACATGCCACATGAAATGGGTGCCAAAGGGCACCGCCTCACACATCGGCATATCGAGCGAGCGGAAGGTGAGAGAGGCAAGCAAAAGGCCACCTCCAATCGCCAAGCCGCGCGCCACGGTGGGCAAGCGCCCTCTCAGCGCGAAAGCATAGGCGAGGATCATCACGGGCACCGGTATATAGGCGGCCGAGACCCCAAGCAGCGGCAGGTGGGAAAACAGCGGGATGGTCAGCGCGGCATAAGGAAAGAAGCCGAGCGTGGCGACAATGGCCCAGAGCGGGCGCAGCCGCCAGTAGTGCCGGTTGGCCGCGTAAATATAGAGCAGCACATAGATCGCAATCGGCGCCACATCCGCCACTCCGGCCCAGCGCGTCGCGTAGGTGTGAAACAGAAAGCTGCCAATGCCGATAAGCGCGAGAATGACACAGAGCGTGCGCGCCAGTGTTTTCCCACTGCCCACAGGCACATCGCGCAGACGTCCCCACATCCAGAGCGCGGCCAGAACAAAGGCGGCATTTGTCACCGCATTCACGGGTTCCGCCCAGAAAGCCGGGCCCATGCGCTCACAATAGGCGTCCACCTGCGCTGTCCAATCCATGTGGCCTGCCCCTTCCGTCCTGATCTCTTTTCTTGTCACGCGCCCGTGCTAGTCTGACCATACATCAGAAGGAGAAACAGTATGAAAATCATCTGGCTGGGGCATGGCTCTTTTCGCATTGAAACCGCCAATCTGGTGCTGCTGATCGATCCTTGGCTGACCGGCAATCCGATGTTGCTTGAGGATCAGCATGAGGCCGCTGTCGCAGGGGCGACGCATCTCATTCTGACCCATGCGCATTTTGACCATGTGGCCGACATGCTGCCCCTTGCCCGCAAGCTGTCCTGCCCCATCGTTGGCCAATATGACCTGATGGCCTACTGGAATGAACACGAACATCTGGAAACCATCGGCTTTAACAAAGGCGGCACGGTGGAGCTGGGAGACGGGGTGACCCTCTCCATGGTTGCGGCGTCCCACAGCTCCACCTTCGGCAGCGATGAAGGCCCAAAGGCGGCAGGCTCGGAAGTGGGCTATATGCTGAAGGCGGAAGGACACACGGTCTATATCTCCGGTGACACAGACATCATGGCCGATATGGATTGGATGGGAGACTATTATCAGCCCGACATCGGCATCCTCTCCGCAGGGGGTCACTTCACCATGGACATGAAAGGCGCCGCCTATGCGGCCAAGCGCTATTTCAACTTCAAAATCGTGATCCCGTGCCACTACCGCACCTTCCCGATTCTGGCGCAATCCGCTGATGATTTGCGCGCGGGTCTGCCGGATGTGGAGGTCATCGAACCCAAGGTTATGCAGGCCATCGATCTCTGATGCCCGCCACTGACTTTTCCGCAGAAGAATATAGCGCCCGGCTGACCAAGACCCGCCGCGCCATGGCGGCGCGAGGCATCGACACGCTGATTGTGGCGGACCCTTCCAACATGGCCTGGCTCACCGGCTATGACGGCTGGAGCTTTTACGTGCCGCAGGCGGTGATTGTCCCTGCGGCGGGTGATCCGATCTGGTGGGGCCGCCCGCAGGACAAGGCTGGCGCGGCGCAAACCACATGGCTGTCGGCAGATAACCTCCTTGATTGGCCGGAGGCCCATGTCCAACACCCCGACCATCACCCTTATGAGGCGCTGGTGACGCATCTTCAGGCGCGCGGGCTGACCCGCAGCATCGGCGTGGAGATGGACAATTACTACTACTCCGCCAAATCCCATGCGGTGCTGACGGAGGCGTTTGGGCCGCTCACCGATGCGACCAGCCTCGTGAACTGGCAGCGCGCGGTGAAAAGCCCTGCCGAACTGGCGATGATGCGCAAAGCCGGACAGCTCACCGCGCATATGCATGCCACTTTGCGTGCCGGCTTTCGCGCAGGCCGCCGTAAAAACGAGTTGGTCGCGGAGGTGCAAGCCGCCGGTATTGCGGGCATAGACGGGATCGCCGGCGACTACCCCGCCATCGCCCCCATCGCACCTTCTGGCACAGAGGCCTCTGCCGCACATATCACGTGGAACGACCGCCCGCTACGCTCTGGCGAAGCGACCTATTTTGAAATCTCAGGCTGCTTTCACCGCTACCATTGCCCCGCCAGCCGCACGCTTTACATGGGCACGCCGCCTGCAGACATCCGCCGCGCCGAAGAGGCAGTTTTGCGGGCAATTGAGGATGCCTTTGCAGCGGCCAAACCCGGTGCCACCTGCGAAGAGGTCGCCGCCTGCGTCTATGACAGCTTTGCGCGTGCGGGCTACAAAAGGGACAATCGCACCGGCTATCCCATCGGCCTCAGCTATCCACCCGATTGGGGGGAGCGCAGCATGAGCCTGCGCCCCGGCGATACCACGGAGCTGCAAGTAGGCATGACCTTTCACCTCATGCCCGGTCTCTGGACACCTGACTGGGGTGTGGCGATCACCGAGAGCTTTGAAGTCACTGAAGCTGGCGGCGTGCCGCTGGCCGAGATCCCGCGCGAAATTTTTGTGGCAGAGACTTAGGCAGCTCAACGGCGCGCGGCAAAGAAGTCTTTGAGAAGCGCTTCGCTTTCCGCCGCTGCGAGGCCGTCATAGATTTCGGGCACATGGTGGCATTGCGCGTGCGCAAAGACGCGCGGGCCCTGCGCCACGCCACCGCTTTTGGGATCGCCCGCGCCATAATAGAGCCGCGCAATCCGCGCCTGGCTGATCGCACTGGCGCACATCGGGCAAGGCTCCAGCGTCACATAGAGATCACAGCCCACCAGCCGCTCGCTGCCAAGCGCCGCGCAGGCCGCGCGCATGGCCAGAATCTCGGCATGTGCGGTCGGGTCATGGTCTTCGCGTGTGCGATTGCCTGCCTTTGCCAGCACCTGCCCATCCGGACCGACAACCACCGCCCCCACGGGCACCTCACCGCGTGCAGCGGCAGCGCGGGCCTCTGCCAGCGCAAGATCCATATGGGAGGTAAATGTCATATCCCTGAAATGCCTTGCCGCGCGCGGCTGCGCAATCCCCCTTCCCCGCTTGCGCTTTCCCCGCTACATGGGGGCCATGACCCAAAAACCGCCCTCCTCCCGCCGCGCTGGCAAACCACAGCGCCCTGATCGCCCTGCGAAAGCGCCTCACAAATCCGGCACGCGTGGGGCAAAGCCCGGCACGGCAAAGCCAGCCGCCGCAAAGCCCAGCCCAGATGGCGACCGCATTGCCAAGGTTCTGGCACGTGCCGGTGTGGCCTCGCGCCGCGATGCGGAGCGCATGATCGAGGCGGGCCGGGTCAGCGTGAACGGCAAAAAACTCACAAGCCCCGCGCTGAATGTGACCGACAAAGATCGCATCACGGTCGACGGCAAAGCCATAGGCACGCCAGATCACGAACGGCTCTGGCTCTATCACAAGCCCTCTGGCCTCGTGACCACCAACCGCGATGAGAAGGGTCGCGAGACCATCTTTGACAAGCTGCCGGAAAATCTGCCGCGTGTGATGACCGTCGGGCGACTTGACCTCAACTCCGAAGGCCTGCTTTTGCTGACCAATGATGGCGGGGTCAAACGCAAGCTGGAGCTGCCAAGCACCGGCTGGCTGCGCAAATACCGCGTGCGCATCAACGGCCGCCCCACCGACGAGACATTTGCGCCGCTGCGCAAGGGCATCGAGGTTGAGGGCGAGCGCTTCCAGCCTATGGACATCACGCTGGACCGTCAGCAGGGCGCAAACGCCTGGGTCACCATTGGTCTGCGCGAAGGCAAAAACCGCGAAATCCGCCGCGCGATGGAGGCCATCGGCCTCACCGTGAACCGCCTCATTCGCACCTCCTATGGCCCGTTCCAATTGGGCCAGCTCAAACCCGGCGAGGTCGAAGAGGTACGCCGCCGCGTGGTGCGCGACCAGCTGGGCCTTGAGGATGCGGTGGCCCCGGAAACCCGCCGCAAACCCACGCGCCGCCGCCGCTGACCCTGCCTTGGCGCCCAAGCTCTGCGCTTTGGGCGAAGTTCCGCAAGAATGAGCCATCCCCGCAGAACTTCCCCCTAGCCTTTGGGGGGCAGAGTTCTTAAGTTTCTCTGTAACTTAGCGAGGGTTGGAGCCACATGTCCTCAAGCGGTTTGCAACGGCTGGCCTTTGGTCTGCTTGTCATGTTGATCTTATATGTCTCCGTGACAGGAGGCGCGTGATGGCGCAGAAGTTCGGCGGAAAATACAGCCCTGACGGGCAGCAGCAAGGACAACAACCCGCCTCAGGCGGGGGTTTTCGCGGTGCCAAACGCAGCCGCGTCGGTGGCCGCGTCAACCTGCTGTTCATCGCGCCTTTGCCCTTGATTTGGCAGGCATTTACCTCAGAGCCGGTGGTCATGCTGCAATATCTGGCAGCGCTTGGTGTTTTGCTGTTGGCGGCCTGGATGACCCGCGAAGGGCTGTTTGCCCAGGAGGCCTATGACGCCCGCAAAGTGGCCCGACGCCCTGCCCTGCCGCGCAAGATGCTCGGCTCTGTGCTGACCGCCGCTGGCCTTGGTCTGGCGGGCATCGCAGGTCATGGCCCGCTGGATGCCATTATCTTTGCGGTGATTGGCGGAGTGCTGCATAGCTTTGCCTTTGGCTTTGATCCCATGCGGGACAAGGGCATGGAGGGGGTCAACAGCCACCAGACCGACCGTGTAGCGCGGGCCGTGGAAGAGGCCGAAGCGCATCTGTCTGCCATGCGTGAGGCCATCATGCGGGCGGGCGACCGGGCGCTGGAGCGGCGTGTGGATGCGTTTCAGACCACCGCACGCGATCTCTTTCGCACGGTTGAAGAAGACCCCCGCGACCTGACCGCAGCGCGGCGCTATCTCGGCGTCTATCTGCTTGGCGCCCGTGACGCGACGACCAAATTTGCCGATCTCTACAGCCGGACGCAGGACGCCAAAGCGCGTGCCGATTATGCCGCGCTGCTGGATGATCTGGAAAAGAACTTTGCCGCCCGCACCCAAAAGCTGCTTTTGGAGGATCGCGGGGACTTGAATGTGGAAATTGATGTCCTGCGGGAGCGCCTGGAACGCGAAGGCCTGCATCAGGACACTCTGTAAGCGATTACCGACCGGAAAGGTGGATTTAAATGTCTGAGACCGTGCGCAAAAAAGCCCAAGCCGCTGTGGCGGAAATCACCGAAGCGACCGTTTCCCTGCCCGAACCTGTGGAGGCCAACGCGGTTGTGCCGCTCGCCGAGGCAGACGCGCCGGTGTCTGCGGAAATCAGCAAACGCATGGCTGAACTGGATATGGACAACACCACGTCGATTGTCTCTTTCGGCTCTGCGGCGCAGGCAGAACTGCAAACGATTTCGCAGGCCATGCTGCAGGATGTGCGCAACAAGGATGTTGGCCCCGCCGGGGACAGCCTGCGCAATATCGTGACCACGATCCGCGGTTTCTCTGTCTCTGAGCTGGATGTGCGCCGCGAGCGCAGCTTCTGGGAGAAGCTTGTGGGCCGGGCTGCGCCTTTTGCAAAATTCACCGCCCGGTTTGAAGAGGTGCAGGATCAGATCGACCGGATCACCGACGACCTGCTGAGGCATGAGCACACTCTGCTCAAAGACATCAAATCGCTCGATCTGCTCTATGAAAAAACGCTGAACTTCTATGACGAGCTGGCGCTTTATATCGCGGCGGGCGAGGCCAAGATTGCCGAGCTGGATGGCACCGACATTCCTGCCAAAGAGGCCGAGGTCGCCGCTGCGGATGAAAATGCGCAGGTGATGGAAGCACAGGAGCTGCGCGATCTGCGCGCCGCACGCGATGATCTGGAGCGGCGGGTGCATGACCTGAAGCTGACCCGTCAGGTCACCATGCAGTCCCTGCCTTCGATCCGCCTTGTGCAGGAAAACGACAAATCGCTGGTCACCAAGATCAACTCCACTCTGGTCAACACGGTGCCGCTCTGGGAAACCCAGCTGGCGCAGGCGGTGACCATTCAGCGCTCAGCCGAGGCGGCGGCTGCGGTGCGCGATGCCAATGACCTCACCAATGAGCTTCTGACCGCCAACGCCAAGAACCTGCGCGACACCAACAAGGCGGTGCGCACCGAAATGGAGCGCGGCGTGTTTGACATTGAGACGGTCAAAACCGCCAATGCGGAGCTGATTGCCACCATCAATGAATCGCTGCAGATCGCGGATGCCGGCAAAGCCAAACGCGCCGCTGCGGAAGAGGACATGAAGAAGATGGAAGCGGAGCTGCGCGACACGCTGGCCTCTGCCAAAGCCCGCCAGGACGGTCTGGGAGACACCGCCGCAACCTCCGTGCCCAAGGCGTGAGGCGCGCCACTGCCATAGCCATGGGGCTCACCTTGGGCCTGCTGGCCGCCTGTGAGGAAGCAGGCGTCTCTATTCCTGCGCCCAAAGCGCCCAAGCCAAAGCCCGTGCCGGTCGAAAGCGAGCGGCTTGCCACCTACTACAGTCAGGTGCAGGCCGATCTGCTGGCGCGCGGGCTGCTGCGCACCGACGGCGGCGGGCCGGACACGCCATTCACGCCAGACATGCTGGCGCGCAACTTCGAACAGATCGCGTTTTACGACGAATACGTGCTTGATGCCGGTCTTGAGCGCGCCGCCGCCACGCCGGGACAGCTGCGCCGCTGGGACGGTCCGGTGCGCGTGAACCTTGAATTTGGCCCCTCGGTGCCGGAAAGCCAGCGCGCCACAGATCGCGAAACCCTCGCCGCTTATGTGCCAAGGCTGGCCCGCGTCACCGGGCATCCGATCCGCCAGACCAGCGGCTCTGCCAATTTCCATGTGCTTGTGATGGGCGCCAATGACCGCGCAACGCTTGAGAAGCGACTGGATGTTCTCTTGCCCAATGCGTCACCGCAGACCCGCGCGCTGTTCACCAATGCGCCGCGCTCGATCTATTGTTTTGTGGTGGCGCAAGCCTCTGGATCCACGCCCAATGCCTATACGTCCGCAGTGGCGCTGATCCGTGCGGAACACCCTGATTTGATGCGCAAATCCTGCCTGCAGGAAGAGATCGCGCAGGGTCTGGGCCTGACCAATGACAGCCCGCGCGCGCGGCCCTCGATCTTTAATGATGACGAGGAATTTGCGCTTCTGACCACCCATGACGAAATGCTTTTGGGCATGCTCTATGACCCGCGCCTTGCCACTGGTATGAGCGCGGAGGACGCCCGCCCTGTGCTCTACATCCTGGCCCGCGAGCAGACCGGCCAAGGATTTTAATGCGCCCATTGAAAGGACTAACAAATGGGAATTTTTGATTTTCTCACCGGCGAATTTATCGACGTCATCCATTGGGTGGATGACACCCGCGACACGCTGGTCTGGCGCTTTGAACGCGAGGGCCATGAGATCAAATACGGCGCCAAACTCACCGTGCGCGAAGGGCAATCTGCGGTGTTTGTGCATGAGGGCCAGCTGGCGGATGTGTTCACGCCGGGGCTTTACATGCTTGAAACCAACAACATGCCGGTGATGACCACGTTGCAGCACTGGGATCACGGCTTCAAAAGCCCGTTCAAATCCGAGATCTACTACGTCAACACCACCCGCTTTGCCAATCTGAAGTGGGGCACCAAGAACCCGATCATGGTGCGTGATCCGGAGTTCGGCCCGGTGCGACTGCGCGCCTATGGCACCTATGCGATCCGCGTGGTCGATCCGGCGCGGTTCCTCACCGAGATTGTGGGCACCGACGGCGAATTTACCATGGATGAGATCAGCTTCCAGATCCGCAATATCATCGTGCAGGAATTCTCCCGCGTGATCGCGGCCTCTGGCATTCCAGTGCTGGACATGGCCGCCAACACCGCAGATCTGGGCAAGCTGGTGGCGGCGGAAATCTCCGGCACCATCGCCGAATACGGCCTCGCGATCCCCGAGCTTTATATCGAAAATATCTCGCTGCCCGCCGCTGTGGAGGCCGCGATGGACAAGCGCACCTCCATGGGCATTGTCGGCGATCTGGGCAAATACACACAGTTTTCCGCCGCAGAGGCGATGACCGCCGCCGCGCAGACGCCAAACTCCGGCATGGGCGCAGGCCTTGGCATGGGGATGGGCATGGCGATGGCACAGCAGATGGCGGCTCAAACCGCGCAACCCCACGCCGCCCATCAGCCCGGACCATGGGGCGCCCGCCCTGCCGCGCAGGCAGCGCCTGCTCCGCAAGCAGCCCATGCGGCCCCACCTCCGCCACCACCGGTGGAACATGTCTGGCATGTCGCCGAAAACGGGCAGACCCGAGGCCCGTTCTCCAAGGCCGCGCTGGGCCGGATGGCCACCGCTGGTGAGATCACCCGCCAGACCCATGTCTGGACCGCCGGTCAGGACGGCTGGAAACACGCTGAAGACGTGGCGGAGCTGGCCCAGCTCTTCACCATTCTTCCGCCCCCGCCACCGGGAAGCTGAACTGAAAATCTCCTGTACCCGGCTGCGCACACGTTCTTGATAACGCAGCCGGGCGCAGCACTTTCTCTGCCACACACGCGCTCCAACCCAGACAGCACCGACCTTTCAGATGACCGCCACACCGCCGCCCGCCCCCCAAGAGACCACCCGCTTCCCATGTCCACAGTGCGGGGCGGACTACAGGTTTGCGCCCGCGCAGGGCAAGTTGATCTGCGATCATTGCGGCCATGAGGAAGCCACCGAACAGGGCGACCGTGCCGCCGCCATCACTGAGCTGGATTTTCGCGCCGCTCTGGCAGAGCAGCTTCCGGCGGCGGAAGTTATGGAAACCCGCGCCACCACCTGCCCCAATTGCGCAGCCCATGTGGTCTTTGACGGGGGCACCCACGCCACGGAATGCGCCTTTTGCGCGACACCTGTGGTGGTGGATACCGGCACCCACCGGCAGATCAAACCGCGGGCGGTGCTGCCGTTTCAACTCGCCGAGCCTGCGGCGCACGACGCCATGAACGACTGGCTGGGCGGGCTCTGGTTTGCCCCAAATGGCCTGCAGGATTACGCCCGCAAGGGGCGTAAGATGGACGGCATCTATGTGCCTTACTGGACCTATGATGCGGACACGAAATCCAGCTATCGCGGCGAGCGCGGCACAGTTTACTACGTCACCGAAACCGTGATGCGTGACGGCAAGGCGGAGCAGCGCCGGGTGCAGAAAATCCGCTGGCGGCCTGCCTCCGGCCGTGTGGCGCGCTGGTTTGACGACATTCTGGTGCTGGCTTCAAAAGCGCTGCCCAAAAAATACACCGATGCGCTGCAGCCCTGGGATCTCTCTGCGCTGGAGCCCTACAGCCCGGAATTTCTCGCGGGATTTCAAGCCGAAGGCTACACGGTCGAACTCACCGAAGGCTATGAGGAGGCCCGCGCCCATATGGATCGTGTGATCCGGCGCGATGTGGCTTTTGACATCGGCGGGGACCGCCAGCGCATTCACAATGTACAAACCGCTGTCAGCGATGTGACCTTCAAACACATCCTGCTGCCGGTTTGGCTGGCGGCTTACAAATACCGCGGCAAGTCCTATCGGTTTGTGGTCAACGGCCAAACCGGTCGCGTTCAGGGCGAACGCCCCTACTCAACTTGGAAAATCGCCTTTGCCGTTGCGTGCACAGCCCTTGCAGCCGCGGCCTTTGGCTATATCATCGCCCAAAACCAGTAAGTTTTGAGAGACAAGTGATGAGCCCCCACGCCGCATTACAGGCGTTGCTGCACGCCCGCCATTCCTGCCGCGCCTTTCGGCCTGATCCGGTGCCGCAGGACACCATTGCGCAAATTCTTTTGGATGCAGGCCGCGCGCCCAGCTGGTGCAACGCGCAGCCCTGGAAGGTCACCGTGACCTCGGGTGCTGAAACCGATGCGTTTCGTGCCACCATGGCCCAAGCCTTTGACAGCGGCGCGCCTGCGCCGGACTACCCTTTCCCGGAAACCTACACCGGCGCGCATCAGAAACGCCGCCGCACCTGCGGCATGCAGCTCTATGAGGCGGTTGGCATCGGACGTGGAGACCGTGATGCCCGCGCCCAGCAGATGCGGGAGAACTACACTCTGTTTGGCGCGCCCCACGTGGCGGTGATCTCCTGCCCCAAGGAGCTTGGCCCCTATGGTGTGCTGGATTGCGGCGGTTTCATCACCGCCTTTTGCCTCTCGGCCAAAGCACAGGGCATTGGCACCGTGCCACAGGCGGCCTTATCGCTCTTTTCCGATGTGGTGCGCCGCCATTTTGACATCGCTGAAGACTACAACATGCTGGCCGCGATCTCCTTTGGCTTTCCCGATGATGCCGCCGCGATCAACACCTTCCGCACCGAGCGGGCCGCGCTTGACGAATTTGTGGACTGGCGCGGCTGACCAATGCGATGGCGCGGGGCTTAATCCTGCGCCGCAAGCGTACCTTGCTGCTCCGGCAGGCGCGCCTTGGTGTCACCTGCATTCACGAAGGGCTGCGCCGTTGGGTGAATGCTTTCTGAGCGATCCGCGCTGACCAGACGCCGCGCCCGAAACAGGAAAAACTTGCCCCAGTGCCGCCAGGTGCCAACGGAGGGCGCATGCGGGTCCATGATAAAGCGATCCCGCCAGCCGTCCGGCAGCTTCAAATCGCACATCTCCAGCCGCTCAAGCATCCAGACCAGCGGGATATTGGCCAGCGGGCGCGCCTCCTCAAACGCTCCCAGCTGGCCGCCAATGTCGCCATGGGAGCCGCGAAACCAGACCTGTTCGATCCGCGCGTCCCAGCGGGTGGGACACATCCACATTTCCGGCTCAAACACCTCGCGAGTTTCATCCAGCGCTAGCGCCTGAAAGCCGTGGCGCACGATTGGTGACAGATGGTGGTTGTGAAAGGCATGGCGCCGCTCGGTGAACCGCCACAGCAGCGGCACCCGCGCGCCCAGCGCCTTGACCGTGTCCCAGACGCCGATCATCTCGATGTCGACGCTCTCGTGGCAATGGGCCTGCGCAAAATCGGCGGCGGCGGCGCTGTCAGGCGTCAGCTCATAATGACGATAGGCGGTGCGGATATTGCGCTCTGTGGCGCAGCTTGCTTTCAGCAGCCCCACCCGGTCAATCACGCCCGCAAGCGAGCGCACCGCAAATGCGCCGCGCGAATAGCCCATCAGAAAGATCCGGTCGCCGGGGCGATAGCGGCTGGCGAGATAGCCATAGGCGCGGCGGATTTGGCGGTTGATCCCGCGCCCCATCATCACATCCAGCGTCTGACGCCAGCTGTGCCACTGCACCCCCGCCTCATAGTAAAGCGACACGCCGGCGCCCAGCTCCTGCAACAGGCGGTAGGTGCGTCCGGCGTTGGTCTCCTCTCCGTCCATCAGAGAGGACATGGTGCCATCCAGAATAATCACATGGGTGACAGGGCCGCGACGCGGGGCCGTGGGCGAGTGGCGGGCCGCAAATTTACCGGCCAGCCAAGAGGTTATGCGTTCATGCAGCCGTATCTTGTGCCTCATTCAACATTTGCCAGACGCGGTGCGGCGTAAACGGCATATCCGCCTGACGCACGCCGCGCTCCCAGAGCGCATCCTGCACCGCATTGGCCGCTGCGGCCATGGCCCCAACCGTGCCAGCCTCACCACAGCCTTTCATACCCATGATATTGGCGGTCGAAGGCACGGCCTCCGTGGTAAAGCCAATCATCGGCACATCGCTGGCGCGCGGCATCGCGTAATCCATGAAGGTGGCGGTCAACAGCTGACCTTCCTCATCATAGACCACATGCTCCATCAGCGCCTGACCAATGCCCTGGGCCACGCCACCGTGGACCTGCCCTTCTGCAAGCATCGGATTGATCAGATTGCCAAAGTCATCCACCACAGTGTAGCGCTCCAAAGTCACCTGACCCGTTTCGGGGTCGACCTCGACCTCCGCCAGATGCGCCCCGTTGGGGAAGCTGCGCGCGGGCAGCGTTGTGCGTTCTTCATGCACCATCAGATCAGTGCGCCCATCCGCGCGCGCCATCTCTGCCGCCTCAAGGAAGGTCGGATGTAGATTAGAGCCTTCTGCGCGGAATTGCTCATCATCAAATGTCACGTCCTCGGCATCCACACCCATCTTCTCTGCAAGATACGGGGTAAATGCTTTAATCATGGTTTCCACGGTCGCCAGTGTCGCAGTATTTTGCACCGTCACAGAGCGCGAGCCGCCGGTGCCGCCGCCCTGTTTGATCCGATCGCTGTCGCCCTGCACCACCTCAATGAGCTCGGTCGGGATGCCGGTCTGATCACTCAGGAACTGGGCGTAAACCGTCTCATGGCCCTGCCCGTTGGATTGTGTGCCCACATAGATCGAGACCGTGCCATCCTCATTGAACTCCACCCGCGCGCTTTCGCTGGGGTCACCAAGGATACTTTCAATATAGTAACACAGCCCCGCACCGCGCAACTTGCCCGCAGCCGCGCTGGCCGCCTTGCGCGCGGCAAAGCCTGCCACGTCGCCAAAGGCTTCCATCCGGCTCAGCACACGGTCAAAATCGCCAACGTCATAGGTTTCATCCGTGGCGCTTTTATAAGGGAAAGCCGCATTCGGGATGAAGTTGCGCCGCCGCAGCTCCCAGCCGCTCACGCCCAATTCCCGTGCCGCGCGGTCCATCAGCCGCTCCAGCGCATAAATCGCTTCCGGCCGCCCAGCGCCGCGATAGGCATCCACAGGCGTGGTGTTGGTGTAGATCCCATCAACTTGCAGCCAAGTGGTCTGCACATCATAGACGCCCATGAGAACACGGCTGAACAATGTGGTCTGGATCGCTTGGGCAAACTGCGAGTTATACGCCCCCATATTGGCGGTGGTTTTCACGCGATAGGCGGTGGCTTTGAGGTTTTCGTCAAACGCCATCTCCACCAGCGAGGTCAGATCGCGCCCGGCATTGTCAGACAACATCGCCTCGGTGCGCTCCGCCATCCAGCGCACAGGCTTGCCAACCACGCGCGCCGCATGCGCAATCACCAGAGGCTCCTGATAGATCATGCCTTTCATGCCAAAACCGCCGCCGGTGTCGGGGTTGGTGACCCGCACATTGGCCGTATCGATTTTCAGCGCGCGCGCCACTTCGTTTTTTGGCCCCCAGACGCCCTGACCATTGTTGGCCAAATGCACCTTATCGCCATCCCATTCCGCATAGGCGCCGCGCGGCTCCATGGAGTTCACGATGATGCGGTTGTCGCCCACCTCCAGGCTGACCACATGCGCCGCCTTCGCAAAGGCTGCCTCGGTTGCGGCCTCATCGCCAAGCCCCCAGTCAAAGGCGAGGTTGTCTGAGGCTTCCTCATGCAGTTGTTCTCCGCCACGCGCCAGCGCGATATGTGCCGGGCGGTCTTCATAATCAAACAGGATCATCTCGGCCGCGTCACGCGCCTGATCCAGCGTTTCCGCCACAATCACCGCCACCGGCTCGCCAACATAGCGCACACGCCCATTTGCGAGCAAAGGGCGCTCCGGTTTTGCGCCCATGCTGCCGTCGCGGTTTTTGACCTGTGTGCCGGGCAGAGTGGCGTCGAGCCCAGCGGCCACCAGATCGGCTTGGGTGAGCACACAGGCCACGCCTTCCACCTCTCGCGCATCCGCCACATCCAGTTCCGTGATATCCCCATGCGCCACAGGGGAGCGCAGGAAATAAGCGTGCAAGGCCCCCTCCGGCGCGATGTCCTCAACATACTGACCCTGGCCTGTCAAAAACCGTGTGTCCTCGACCCGTTTGACCGGCTGACTCTTCCCGAACTTTTCCATGGCTGGCTGCTCCCTGCGCGTGGCTCCAGAGGTGACTGTATCGCCCCGCCCGCCCGTGTCCAGCCCATGTTACGCACGACGACGTTGCGACCGTCACCATATTGTGAGGCAATCTGCGCGTCGGGCAAGACGGCTCAGTCCCAGCCCTGCGTGGCCACCCAATCCAGCAGCCAGTCGCGAAACTGACGCGCCGGTTTGCGCAATCCACGCAGATCCTCATAGATCAGGTGATAGGCTTGTGAGCCACGCACACAAAAGCCCTCCAGACAGGGCTGCAAGCCCGCGCCGCGCATCTCGCCATCGCTCGCCGGGGCGCGCGCCAAGGCGATCCCGCGCCCTTCACGCGCCATCGACATGGCCATAATCGTGCTGTCGGCAAACACCATGCGCCCAGCGCCCGGCCGTACCCGCGCCTCCTCCAGCACCTGCCGCCAACCGGAGCGATGGGTGCCCACCTCAATCAACGGCCATTGCAGCAAATCGCCGGGCTGTGAAATCTGCGCGGCGATCTCCGGCAGGGCCACCGGGAACAGCCATTCCCCCATGATCCGGTCACTTTCGGCCCCGTAAGCGTGCGGATTGCCGAAGATGATTTTCAGATCGCTGAACCCGCTCTGCAGATCTCGCGCGGAATTGCCGGTGCTCAGCATGACCGAGACACCGGGATGCTGCGCCTCAAAGTCCTTCAACCCCCGTGCCAGAATGCCATGGGCAAAGATCAGAACACACTGCAGGTAAAGCCCCTGTTCCCGGCTCTGGCCAAAAATGCCTTCTGTGGCCTCCTCCAGCGTCATCAGCGCCTGCTGCACCGGCGGCAGATAGGCTCGACCCGCCTCTGTGAGCTGCACTGAATGGGCATGGCGCTCAAACAGCGGCGCGCCGAGTTTTTCCTCAAGGCTGCGCACCTGCTGGCTCACCGCCGCCGCCGACATATTGAGCTGCTCCGCCGCCCGCGCAAAGCTCTCCGCCCGGGCTGCTGCCTCAAACACCCGCAGCCAGTTCAGTGATGGCACCCGTTTCTGCATGGATCGAGCATAAGAAAAACTTAGCCTCCCCGTCCACAACCATCATGCTGCGATTTTGCCCCCTCTGCGTATCGTTTTGGAAAGCAGCCACGGGAGGCCCCATGCCCAAAGACACCCTCAGCCAGCATCAACAGAGCCAATATTGGGACGACGGATACCTCTTCCCGCTGGATGTCATGCCCGCCGCCGAGGCCGAGGAGTGGCGCGCAGAGCTCGAAACCATCGAGCGCGACTGGCTCACCGCCAACCTGCCGCTGCCGCTCAACAGCTACAAACGGGTGAACAGCCATGTGGTTTTGCCCATGGCCGCGCGCCTCGCTTCTGATCCGCGCGTGCTTGATATCGTCGAGAGCGTGCTTGGCCCCAACATTCTGGTCTGGAGCGCGGAGTTCTTCATCAAGGAATCCAAAACCGAGGCTTTTGTCTCCATGCACCAAGACCTGACCTATTGGGGCTTGGGTGAGATTGACGGGCTGGTGACCGCGTGGATCGCGCTCTCGCCTGCCACAAAGGCCTCAGGCTGTATGGAGTTTGTCAGAGGCAGCCACAAGAACCCGATCCTGCCGCATACGGACACCCACGGCGCGGACAATCTGCTGTCGCGCGGACAGGAAATCGCCGTGGACATCCCTGACGCAGACCGCACTGCCATCGAACTCCAACCCGGCCAGATGTCTTTGCACCACGGCCTCACAATCCACGGCTCCGGCCCCAACAGCGCCGATGACCGCCGCATCGGCTTTGTGATCCGCTACATCCGCCCGGAAATCGCCCAACAGGTGGCCGACAAAGACTACGCCATGTTGGTGCGCGGCGTCGATCGCATTGGCAACTTTATCCATGTTGCGCCACCACCGACACTTTTTGCACCAGAGGCCGTAAACCTTTACGAAGAAATCAGAACCGCCCAAGCCGCCGCCCTCATGAAAGGCAGCAAAGACACCAAAAGGCTCTACGGATGACACAGCCCCCCAAACAGGCACCCAAAATGGACAAAGTGGCCTTCACCCAGATGAAAGACGGCACCAAAGAGGAATATGAATTCCTCAACGCGCTGGAAATTGACCACACCAAACACACGGCCGACCGGCTGATGAAGGCGTTGGTGGAGCTTGATGAAAGTCTGTCAGGCTATCAGATCACACGCCTTGGCCATTCCCTGCAATCCGCCACCCGCGCCTGGCGCGACGGCGCGGATACGGATTGGGTTGTCGCCGCTCTGCTGCATGACATTGGCGACATCTACGCGCCTTACAATCACGACGAATACGCCGCCACGATCCTCAAACCCTTTGTCAGGGAGCAGTGCAAATGGGTGGTGGAGACCCATGGCGATTTCCAGATGGTCTACTACGGCCAGCATCTGGACGGCTACGACCAGAACAAACGCGAGCGCCACCGCGGCCATCCCTATTTTGAGGACAACGAAGTGTTCTGCGAACGCTGGGATCAGGCCAGCTTTGATCCGGAGTATGACACGCTGCCGCTGTCGTTCTTTGCCCCGATGGTGCGCGAGGTCTTTGACCGCCCCGCCTATGACCCCGCGGTGATCCGCCCCGGCGAGCGCGTGCCGCTGACCGATGCCGCCATCGCTGCCGAGCGCGCGGATGCTTAGGGCAGCGCATTGGGTATTTTTGACCTGTAAGAAGAGCGCGCCCGCCCCAATAGCTGAAATCAGCACATGAGGCGGGCGACTTCTCACAGGTGCGGCCATCGGCTCCCCAGCCTGTACCGCCCCAAAATGCTCGCCGCTTATGGTTAATAAAGCCCTACCTGCTTCTTACAGGTCCTAAATACCCATTGCGGCGCAGAGGACCCAAATCATGCGATTGCGGCTCTTAAAGCCCCATATCAACAGCCTTCTCGCAATTCTCCCCGCTTCGCGCTTCCCCTTTGCCTGCGCTTTCGCTAGAGACAGGTCCGATTGATAAACGGCCCGACCGACAAAAGGGATCAGACCAATGGCGATGGAAAAGACCTTCAACGCAGCCGAAGCCGAAGGCCGGCTCTATGACGCATGGGAAAAAGCAGGCTGCTTCACCGCAGGCGCAAATGCAAAGCCCGGGGCCTCCACCTACTGCATCATGATCCCGCCGCCCAACGTGACCGGCGTTCTGCACATGGGCCACGCGTTCAACAACACGCTGCAGGACATCCTGATCCGCTGGAAGCGCATGCAGGGCTTTGACACGCTCTGGCAGCCGGGCACCGACCACGCGGGCATCGCCACCCAGATGGTTGTGGAGCGCAAGCTGGCCGAAACCCAGCAACCCTCCCGCCGCGAGCTGGGCCGTGAGAAATTCCTTGAGAAGGTCTGGGACTGGAAAGGCGAAAGCGGCGGCACCATCGTGAACCAGCTCAAGCGCCTTGGCGCGTCTTGTGACTGGGACCGCGAAGCCTTCACCATGTCCGGCGCACCCGGTGCGCCTGCGGATGTGGCGGGCGGCAACTTCCACGACGCGGTGCTGAAAGTCTTTGTTGAGATGTACAACAAGGGTCTGATTTATCGCGGCAAACGCCTCGTGAACTGGGACCCGCATTTTGAAACCGCGATTTCCGATCTCGAAGTGGAGAACATCGAAGTCGCAGGCCACATGTGGCACTTCAAATACCCGCTCGCGGGTGGCGCCACCTACACCTACGTCGAGAAGGACGAGGACGGCAATGTCGTGCTGGAAGAAGAGCGCGACTACATCTCCATCGCCACCACACGGCCTGAAACCATGCTGGGCGACGGCGCTGTGGCCGTGCACCCGTCTGATGAGCGCTATGCGCCGATCATTGGCCAGCTCTGCGAGATCCCGGTTGGACCGAAAGAGCACCGCCGCCTGATCCCGATCATCACCGATGAATACCCGGACAAAGACTTCGGCTCCGGTGCGGTGAAAATCACCGGCGCGCATGATTTCAACGACTATCAGGTCGCCAAGCGCGGCGGCATCCCGATGTACCGCCTGATGGACACCAAAGGCGCCATGCGCGCGGATGGCGAAGACTATGCCTCTGCCGCCACCCTTGCGATGGCTGTGGCCAAAGGCGAACAAACCCTCACCGAAAATCAGGCCGACGCGGTCAACCTCGTGCCAGACGAGCTGCGTGGGCTGGATCGCTTTGAGGCGCGCAAACTGGTGGTCGAGCAGATCACATCAGAAGGCCTCGCCGTGACCTTCACAGAGACCTACGTCGATGAGGAAGGCCATGAGGCCACCCGCGAGGTGCCGATGGTCGAAAACAAGCCGATCATGCAGCCCTTTGGCGACCGCTCCAAAGTGGTGATCGAGCCGATGCTGACCGACCAGTGGTTTGTGGACGCCGAAAAGGTTGTCGGCCCGGCGCTGGATGCGGTGCGAAACGGCGATGTGAAGATCCTGCCAGAGAGCGGCGAGAAAACCTACTACCACTGGCTGGAGAACATCGAGCCCTGGTGCATCTCGCGCCAGCTGTGGTGGGGTCATCAGATTCCGGTTTGGTATGGCCTTGATCTGTCCGCAGAGGACTTCAAAGACAACGAGACCAATGGCGCGCTCGATCTTGTTGAAATGGGCCGTTTGCTCGGCGAAGGCGGCATGCTGCACCGGGGCAATGTCATGCACTGCGCCGCAAGCTTTGACGATGTCGCCGCGCAGTTCCTGGACGACAACGCCAACATTCCGGCTCCGCTGAACAACGCCAAAGTGGTTGAAGTGGCGGACAAACACGAAGCCATCCACATGCTGGCCGAAAGCCTCGCGCAATATGTGGTGGATCAGGACCCGCTCAAGCTGGTTTTCCCGGTCTGGCGCGACCCTGACGTGCTCGACACTTGGTTCTCTTCTGGCCTCTGGCCCATCGGCACGCTGGGCTGGCCTGAGCAGACCGACGAGCTGGCAAAATACTTCCCGACCTCCACGCTTGTCACCGGGCAAGACATCCTGTTCTTCTGGGTTGCGCGCATGATGATGATGCAGCTTGCTGTGGTCGATCAGATCCCGTTTGACACCGTCTACCTGCATGGCCTTGTGCGCGACGCCAAGGGCAAGAAGATGTCCAAATCCACCGGCAACGTGATGGACCCGCTGGAGATCATTGATGAGTACGGCGCCGACGCGCTGCGCTTCTCCTCGGCCGCCATGGCGGCTCTGGGCGGCGTGCTGAAACTCGACATGCAGCGCATCGCAGGCTACCGCAACTTCGGCACCAAGCTCTGGAACGCCGCGCGCTTTGCCGAGATGAACGGCGTGTTTGAAGACGGTGTGACCGCCTGGAGCCGCGAAACCCTCAGCCAGACCGCAAACCTCTGGATTGTCGGCGAAACCGCAAAGGTGCGTGAAGAGGTCGATGCGGCTCTGGAAAGCTTCCGCTTCAACGATGCCGCCAGCGCGCTTTACGCCTTTGTCTGGGGCAAGGTCTGTGACTGGTATCTGGAATTCTCCAAGCCGCTCTTCTCCTCAGAGGACGCCGCAGCGGTGGCTGAAACCAAAGCCACCATGCGCTGGGTCATCGACCAGTGCCTGATCCTGCTGCACCCGATCATGCCTTTCATCACCGAAGAGCTCTGGGGCAACCTTGGCGACCGCGCCAAGATGCTGGTTCACGCCGATTGGCCGACCTACACGGCTGCAGAGTTTGTCGACGCCAAAGCAGACCGCGAGATGAACTGGGTGATCTCCGTGATCGACAACATCCGCTCCGTGCGTGCCCAGATGGGCGTGAACGCAGGCGCAAAAATCGATGTGGTTGTGAGCGAGATCACCGAGGAAAACCGCGCCGCGTTTGCCGCCAACCAGGCGCTGATCTTCAAGATCGCGCGTGTGGTGTCGCTTGAGGAAGTGGCGGCGTTCCCGAAAGGCACCGCAACCGTGGCGGTCGATGGCGCAACCTTCGGTCTGCCGCTGGCCGACATCATCGACATTGATGCGGAAAAAGCACGCCTTGAGAAGGGTCTTGGCAAGCTGGCCAAGGAACTTGGCGGTCTGCGCGGGCGTCTGAACAACCCCAAATTCGTCGCCTCCGCGCCGGATGAGGTGGTGGAAGAAGCCCGTGAAAACCTCGCCGCGCGCGAGGCCGAGGAAGCCAAGATCAAAGGCGCTCTGGCCAAGCTCGCAGAGTTGGACTGAAGCACTTTGCGTTTTACGTGAGACAAGAGGATCGCTTTTCCCGTTCGACCGAATGGGAGAGGCAGGGAACAAGCGATTCAAGTCTAACGCAAAGTGCTCGGAGCCCTTTAAAATCAGACGGATCATGCCTATTGTCTGGGCATGATCCGCAGCTTTTCAGACCTCATCGAACGTCAGATCAAAAAGGCTCAGGCACAGGGCCAGCTGAGCGGTCTTGAGGGCGAAGGCAAACCGCTCCCCAAACGTCATGACGGTGAGGATGCCGCCACCTCTGTTGGCCATTCCATCATGGCGCGCGCAGGCGTCCTGCCCCGGGAATTCAAACTCAAAGAGGCGCTTGAGGCGGCCAAACAGGACTGGCAGCAAGCCGCGGATCCTGCGGAGAAAAAGCGCCTGATGGCAAAAATCTCCGAGCTGGAACTGGCCTATAACATCGAACGCGATGCCTACCGCAAGTTCCTGAAGTAGCCCTTAGGCTTTCTCATTCGTCAAATATCCCGGGGGTATGGGGGCTGGCCCCCATGTGATCATTGCCCCTGATCACTACACCGGCTGGCTATGCTGCAAAGCTTGCGTACAAAACCAGCCGCACGTCCCGCGCTTATTTAAACACCGGTGCCCGTTTCTGCAGGTTGGCGGCAATCACCTCCATCTGATGCGGCTTGCCCATCAGCGTGGTCTGCACGCGGCTTTCCTCCAGCAGCATAGCATCCTCATCCGCCGCGTGGGTTTCGGCAAACCCGATCAGCGCTTTGGCTGCGCGAATGGCCGAGGGGCTTTTGCCTGCGATCTCCTCAGCAAGCGCCAGCGCTGCGGCCAGCGGATCGTCGACCACCTCGGTCACCAGCCCCCAGTCAGCGGCCTGCGCCGCTTCAAACGGGGTCGCGGTGTAGGTCAGCTTGCGGATCACATCGGAGCGGGTGAGCTGCGGCAAAAGCACCATGCCACCCATATCCGGCACAATGCCCCATTTCATTTCCATCACAGACATCTTCGTGCCCGGCGCGGCAAAGCGCACATCCGCGCCCAGCGCGATCTGCAGCCCGCCACCATAGGCCACGCCCTGCAGCGCGCAGATCACCGGCACCGGCAGCTTGCGCCAGACCATGGCCACCTGCTGAAACAGATTGCTGTTTCCAAAGCGGCGCGGCATCAACAGCTCTTCCGGATCCTTGCCCGCCATCGCCCCAAAGGACATCACATCAAGCCCCGCGCAGAAGGCCTTGCCTTCGCCTGAGAGCACCACCACACGGACGTCCTCGTTGTCCATCAGGCTCTCGCCCGCAGCCGCAATGGCCTCCAGCATCTCCGGATCCAGCGCATTCATTTTATCTCCGCGCGTCAAGGTCACGCGGGCTATGTGGTTCTCAATCTCTACAGAAACGCGGGCCATGCTGCTCTCCTCCCAAAGGCAATACTTGCCATACACTCCGATGCGCTCCGGCAAAAATCCACCCTGACGTGAGGGCAATTCCCCTTGTCCCGCATAAGCATATGCGGCACCTTCCGCGCCATGACCGGACCTCGCTATACCAAATTGGCCCAAGGCCTGCCCGCCACCGTTCCTTTTGTCGGCCCCGAAGCGCAGGAGCGCGCCATGGGCCATGCCTTTGCCGCCCGCATGGGCGCCAATGAAAATATCTTTGGCCCTTCTCCCAAAGCCATTGCCGCCATGGCACAGGCAACAGATGGCATCTGGATGTATGGCGATCCGGAAAGTTTTGAGCTGCGCCACGCGCTGGCGGCCCATCACAAGGTCGGCGCCGACAACATTGTGGTTGGCGAAGGCATCGACGGGTTGCTTGGCTATCTGGTCCGCCTGCTGATTGAGCCGGGTGATGCGGTGGTCACATCGCTCGGGGCTTATCCCACCTTCAACTACCACGTGGCAGGCTTTGGCGGCGTGCTGCACGCGGTGCCTTACAAAGACGACGCGGAAGACCTGCCTGCGCTGCTGGCCAAGGCGGCGGAAGTGGACGCAAAGCTTGTCTACTTCGCCAATCCCGACAACCCGATGGGCAGCTGGTTCAAAGGCACTGACATCGCCGCACATTTTGACAATATCCCAGAAGGCTGCCTGCTTCTGCTCGATGAAGCCTATGTGGAGCTGGCGCCGGACGGCACCGCCGCCCCTGTGGAGATCGAGGACCCGCGCGTGATCCGTATGCGCACTTTCTCCAAAGGTTACGGCATGGCCGGTGCCCGTGTGGGCTATGCCATGGGGGCCAAGGATCTGATCCGCGCCTTTGAGAAGATCCGCAATCATTTCGGCATGAACCGCGCCGCACAAGCCGGGGCGCTGGCCGCACTTGAGGACAACGGCTGGCTGCAATCCACCTGTGACAAGGTTGCGGCCGCGCGGGCTGAAATCACCCGCATCGCTGCCGCGCATGGCCTGAAGGCTCTGCCCTCAGCGACCAATTTTGTCACCATAGACTGCGGCCAGGATGGCGCCTTTGCCAAAGCGGTGCTTGAAGGCCTCGTGGCGCGGGGCATCTTTGTGCGCATGCCGTTTGTGGCGCCGCAAA
This sequence comes from Shimia sp. R9_1, assembly GCF_017743775.1. Classification (NCBI taxonomy): domain Bacteria; kingdom Pseudomonadati; phylum Pseudomonadota; class Alphaproteobacteria; order Rhodobacterales; family Roseobacteraceae; genus Shimia; species Shimia sp. R9_1. The sequence goes on from NZ_JAGHRN010000001.1 coordinate 1,091,379, forward strand.
ACCGCTGTATCCGCGTCAGCTGCGCCCCTGCCGAGGATCTGGCCCTGTTTGACGCCGCCCTTGGCGAGACCCTGTCGGCACTTTCCGGCTAGCCCGCCCTGTTCACGAATATTTTCCTATGGCGCGGGCAATCTCGGGGTAGTCTGTCTGTAGGAGAATGCACAATGTCAGGTCCGGTACAGTCTGCACCGAACTACACCAACGCCGCGCTGGTCATGGGGTTTGTGAACCTCATGTGGGTCTTTGTTCTGATCTTTATTCTCTGGGGAATGCCCGCAGTTATGGTGCTGGCCGTGATTTTGAACGCCGGCATTGATCGGCTCGCGCGCCGCAAAGACCGGCACGCGCCCAGATCGTAAGCTTCAGGCCTCAGCAATCACCTTGGCCGCCGCCTCCACCCCGCCCGGCCCGTGGGGAATGTCCAGCGCCATCATGCCCGCCTGCACTGTGGCCAACATCCCCATGATCATTTGGGCATTCACATGCCCCATATGGCCAAATCGGAAAAAGCCGTCGCTTTGCGGATCGTCATCGGTGGCCATGCCAAGCCCGATGCCAAGCGTCAGACCAGCATTGTCCTGACACCAACGGCGCAGGCGCGTGCCGTGCTCCGCACCAATCTGCAAAGAGGTCACGGCGGTGCTGCGATCCTGCGCCTGCGCGACGTTCAGCGCCAGCGGGCCACCTGCCCCCCAGGCCTCACTCGCCGCCCAGATTGCACGTGCCAAAGTTTCATGGCGCTGCCAGACATGCTCCATGCCTTCGTCCATCAGCATATCGAGCGCCACCCGCAGACCATAAAGATGATGGGTCGGCGCAGTACCGCAGAAATGCTGGTAGTAAACGTCGGGATTGACCCGAGGGGCCCAATCCCAATAGCGGCTCACGCGTTTCAGTTCCGCACGGCGCGCCGCGGCCTTTTCGTTGAAGAACACAAACCCCATGCCCGGTGGCACCATCAGCCCCTTTTGGGACCCCGCCACCATCACATCCACGCCCCAGGCGTCCATCTCAAAACGGTCACAGCCCAGAGAAGCAATGCAATCCACCATCAAAAGCGCCGGATGCCCGGTCGCGTCCATGGCTTTGCGCAGCGCAGGCACGTCGCATTTCAGGGATGTGGATGTGTCCACATGGGTGACCAGCACCGCCTTGATTTCGTGAGAGACGTCAGCGGCCAGCGCCTCGGCCACTCGGGCCGGATCAATCGGGGACTGGCGGCCAAAGTCGATCACCTCGGCCTCCGCCCCAAGACCAACCGCCATTTCTCCCCAGCCATGGCCGAAAGTCCCTGCTGCAGGCACGAGAACCTTGTCACCTGGTTCCACAACATTGGCCAGCGACGCCTCCCAGACTGCATGGCCGTTGCCGATGTAGATTGCTGCGTGATGCTCTGTGCGCGCCACTTTCTTCAGATCGCGCAATACACCCGCGGTCAGGTCGATCAGCTCCCCCTCATAGATATTGGGGGCCGTTCGGTGCATGGCCCGCAAAACAGCCTCCGGCATCACCGATGGTCCGGGAATCGCGAGGTAGGTCTGTCCTTGTGAGAGTTGCATGGGGGTCTCCGAATAGATTCAGCGCAAACAGTATCTTGAAGTCCTGCCGCGTCAATTCCCGCGCCATCACAGTTTGTGCGACAGCCCTTCGCATTTGGTGATGCGCCCAAAGAAACGCCATCCGCATTCCCACTGGTTTCAGGTCGCGCCGCCCTGTAAAGGTCAAGACAGACAGATCACTGCCGATAAGGGCGACACACGTGACCAACACCGACGGCCAACCGCCAAAAGACAACGGCTATTTGCTTTCCTGGCTCTGGCGCAAATACCTGAAGAAGCACAAGTGGCTCTTGTTTGCCTCCGCTTTCCTGATGGCCATCGAAGGCACCTCTCTGGGTGTGATGGCCTGGATGATGGAGCCGATGTTTGACAACGCCTTTGCCGGTGAAAACGCCGATGCACTCTGGAGCGTCGGGCTTATTTTTGCCTTCATCTTCTTCCTGCGCGGCGTCACAAGCGTGGCGCATAAAACGATGATGACTGCGGCCACACAACGCTCAGCCGCGGATCTGCGTGGCGATCTGCTGGGGCGGATGATGATTCAGGACAACGCCTTTCATCAGACCCACCCGCCGGGTTACCTGATCCAACGGGTTCAGGCAGACGTGAGCGCCATAAACGGTGTCTGGTCGAGCTTCATCATGGGGGCTGGCCGAGATTTTATGTCGATGATCGCGCTTGTGGCAGTGGCCGTAAACGTGGACTGGCGCTGGACATTGGTGGCCTGCGTTGGCACGCCACTTCTGGTGATGCCCTCTCTGGCCGCCCAGCGATTTGTGCGCCGCCGTGCCCGTGAAGCCCGCGATCATGGGGCAAAGATCGCAACTTTGCTGGATGAGATTTTCCACGGCATCGTGCCGGTCAAGCTGAACCTGCTGGAGCGTTATCAGAGCGGCAAATTCAAAGACTGGACCAAACAGCTCGTGCGCGCCGAGGTCCGGTCCACATTTGGTACTTCTTCCATTGCCGGGATGATCGACATCACCGCAGGCATCGGTTTCTTCTGCGTGCTGCTTTACGGCGGCGGGGAGATTGTGGCTGGCGAAAAGACCGTGGGGCAGTTCATGGCTTTCTTCACCGCCCTTGGCATGATGTTTGAACCGCTGCGACGCCTCGCAGGTCTGTCCGGACGTTGGCAAGTGGCGGCTGCCGCCATTGAACGGCTCAAGGAACTGGTCGAAACGGAGCCCACCATCCAGTCACCCACCACACCGGTTGCGGCCCCGACAGGCGTTCCCGCCATCGAACTCAAAGACGTGCATCTCTCCTATGGCGATGTGAAAGTGCTCAACGGCACCAGCTTTGTGGCCGAGGCCGGCAAGACCACCGCCATTGTCGGCGCCTCAGGCGCAGGCAAATCCACGCTCTTTAACGTGCTGACACGTCTTGTGGATCCTCAGAACGGCCACAGCCTGATCGGCACGGTCGACAACCGCGCCATGACGCTGGCGGATCTGCGCAGCCTGTTCTCGGTGGTCTCTCAGGAAGCGGTTCTGTTTGACGACACGCTGCGCGAGAACATCGTGCTGGATCAGCAAAACGTTGATGATGCCCGGCTGGAAGAGGTGCTGAAAGCGGCTCATGTGGCGGACTTCCTGCCCAAGCTCGCTGACGGGCTCAACACACAGGTTGGTCCGCGCGGCTCCAACCTCTCTGGCGGCCAGCGCCAGCGGGTGGTGATCGCCCGCGCGCTTCTGCGCAACACGCCGATCCTCCTGCTGGATGAGGCCACCTCCGCGCTCGACACGCGCTCTGAAACCATCGTGCAGGCCGCGCTGGACAAGCTTTCCACCGGCCGCACCACCCTCGTGATCGCCCACCGCCTTTCGACCGTGCGCGAGGCGGATAAGATCGTGGTGATGGACAAAGGGATTGTGGTCGATGAAGGCACCCACGACGAGCTACTGGCCCGTGGCGGGGTCTATGCGGAGCTGCATGAGTTGCAGTTCAAAACCAGCGGCGAGACGGCTGAAGCGCGCGCGCTCAAGCCTGTGAAATCGATCGGTCAGGATCATGCGGCAGAACAGAAAACCTTTGTCGGACGGCTGTTTGACCGTCTCGCGTTCCGGCGCTGATCAGCTGCCTTTCCGGTAAGACGCCGCCAGCGTCTCCGGTTTGGCGCCCAGAAAATACCTCAGCAGCGTCAAGAGGTTGCGCCGCCCACGGCGCAGCCATCCCTGCTTGCGGTATTTCTCGGCGCTGGTTGTGGCGATCGCATCAAGACGCACCAGCCGCTTACGCCCCAAGCGCCGCGCCAAGGCCACGTCTTCCATCAATGGAATATCGTCATAGCCGCCAAGCTGTCCGTAGAGCCGCCGCGAAATCAACAGCGCCTGATCGCCATAAGGCAGGCCAAACACCCGGCTGCGCAGATTGGCCCATCCGGCCACACACCGCCCTGCAGGACCGGGCGCATCAAAGGCCAGCGTAAACCATCCGGCTTTGTCAGGCTGGCCCAGTCTGGCCTCTACCGCTTCCACCCAGTTTTCAGACAGAACCGTGTCGGCATGGACAAACAGCAACCACTCCCCCGTGGCCAACTCCCCGCCCTGACGCAACTGCCTACCGCGCGAGGGTGTGGTGCGGATGATCTTCGCCCCAACCTCATCAGCAATGGCCAGCGTCTGATCCTTAGAGCCGCCATCCACCACAATCAACTCGCGCAGAACCCCCGCGGACACACCGGCATAGAGCGCGCCCAGACAGGCAGGAAGCGCCTGTTCAGCGTTAAGCGTTGGGATAATCACACTGAGTGGAGCGCGCATTTCTTTGTCCTGCCCTGTTGCACGGCAGAAGCGCTTCTATATGAGAAGAGTACGCAAGAACAGGACGAACCGCATGACCACGCCCGCCCGCAAGATCCTCCGCCTCAACGGGGCCGACACTGAAAGCTTCCTGCAAGGGCTTGTGACCAACGATCTGGACCATCTAAGCGACGGTCTGCTCTATGCCGCGCTGCTCACGCCTCAGGGCAAATACATCGCGGATTTTTTCCTGAAACGCGACGGCGCAGACATTCTGCTGGATGCAGATGCGGCTCAGGCCCCCGCGCTGATCCAACGCCTCAGCATGTACAAACTGCGCGCGGATGTGGCGATTTCGGAAACCGACCTGCACCTGCACCGCGGTCTTGGCGACACGCCGGAGGATGGCGCGCCCGACCCGCGTGACACGGAACTTGGCTGGCGCGCCTATCGTGAGGCTGCGCAAACCGATGACACCGTAGACTGGACGGCCCTGACCGTCGCCAATCAGGTGCCAAGCACCGGCATCGAGCTTGATGGTGACAGCTACATTCTGGAGATGGGGTTTGAGCGCCTCAACGGCGTGGACTTCCGCAAGGGCTGTTATGTCGGCCAGGAAGTCACCGCCCGCATGAAGCACAAAACCGAACTGCGCAAAGGCCTCGCTCTGGTCGAGATCGAAGGCGAAGCCCCTGTGGGCACGCCAATCCTGCGCGACGGGCGTGAAGTCGGCAAACTCTACAGCCAGTCCGGCGGCAAGGCGCTGGCCTATCTGCGCTTTGACCGCGCAGGAGACGGCATGACCGCCGGAGAGGCCACCGTCACCTACAAAGGCTAGGCCGCCTAAGGCGTGAGGGTTTTCTGAAACCGGAGCGCCAGCACATGTGCCCCCTGCCCGCGCATCAGGTTCTGGGAATGGGCGTTGAAGTCATGCACGACCGATCTCCATTCCCCATAGCCCTCTTCCTGCATCCAGCGCTCCATTGCGCTGATCAGCGCCGCGCCGATGCCCTGCCCGCGACAACGCTCATCCACGCAGATCTGGTCCAGCTCCACGAGCGCGCTGGCATGCACAAACGGATTACCTTCCCGGCGGTTTGGCACCGCAAGTAAGAACCCACAGACAGCGCCAGCGTCATCTTCGGTCACAAAAAGCTGCGCGCCGTCGCGAATCTTTTCCTCAAAAAACGCTCGTGCCGCGGCCTCCGGCACCTCCGCGCAGTATTGCTCTGGGTGTTTGGCCGCGTGAATCGCCTGCACCTGCGCCGAAAGCGGCAGGATCATGCCGATCTCATCTATTGCCAAAATGCGGATCATAAAAAACCTCCGGTTGTTGGCCGGAGGTTTTTGGGTTTTGCCCCCGGCAGATTGCGCGGGGAAAAGGGTCCGTGCGCGGCTTATGCGCGCTCGGAATATTCCATGGTTTCGGTGTTCACGACGATGTCTTCGTCCTGCCCCACAAACGGTGGCACCATCACGCGCACACCATTGTCCAGCACCGCTGGCTTGAAGGAATTTGCCGCTGTCTGGCCCTTCACAACCGGCTCAGTCTCGACAATTTTGCAGGTCACTTTCTGTGGCAGTGTCGCGTTCAGCGCCTCTGCTTCATAGAACTCCACAACGATGGTCATACCATCCTGCAGGAACGGGCGACGCTCACCGAGCAACTCCGCAGAGATTTGATTTTGCTCATAAGTTTCGGTGTCCATGAAGATCAGCATACCGTCATCCTCATAGAGGAACTGCTGGTCTTTCTGCTCCAGACGCACACGCTCTACCTTGTCGGCAGACCGGAAACGCTCGTTCAGTTTGGAGCCGTTGCGCAGGTTCTTCATTTCGACCTGTGCAAATGCGCCACCTTTACCGGGTTTCACGTGGTCGACCTTGACGGCGGCCCAAAGACCCCCGTTGTGCTCCAGCACGTTGCCGGGGCGAATTTCATTTCCGTTGATCTTTGGCATGTTCAGAAACCGATAGAAAAAAGGTTGATTGAGTTGTTTCGCCTCCTATATCTGGCCAGTCGGCAGCTGGCAAGGAGGCCCGATGCGGAGCCCGATTTTTGAGCGATATGCACTTCACGCATAGAAGCTATGCAAATACAGGCTACCCGAATCGCGCGGAATGCTTCATAAGGAGCGGCACGCCGAAAAACACAAGAGCAATAACACAAGGACGACGAGATGACCGATTTCGTTGATGCAGCGGCTTACAACAATGAACAAGGCAACCGCGCCCGCAAACTCTTTGCGGCAGTTGTTTTGGCTGCGTTGGATGATGCCATTGCGGACGACAAAAAATACGGCAATGGTCCGGAGCAAATCGCGCGTTGGGCGCGGTCCCGCGACGGTCGCGAAGTGCTGTCCTGCGCCGGTATCGACCCGAACGAACGCGTGGTCGAAGGACTGATGGAATTTGTCGGCAAGGGTGTTCGCACCTCTGTTGCGTTGTCGCGTGAAGAAAGCGAACGCCGCAATGCTGCTGCTCAGGCAGAAGCTGCCTAAGGCAAGCCACGCGCTGCCAAACAAAAAACGCGCCTAAAAGGGGCGCGTTTTTTGTTTTCTAATGCCATGCACAAATGCCGAAACCGGCTGTGGTATCACTGGGATATCGCTGATTTCATCGCTGGATGAAGCAGGCAAAACATCTGCTATCTCAAGGTGCAGAAGCAGTGGTGCCCGGTTGCGGGTCAGCCCAGATCATGCGCGGCCAGCGCGCGATGGATCTCCCGCCGCACCAGCTTGCGCACATTGCGCGTGATGCGCTCACCCAGCGCGCCCTGAAGCTCCTGACGCACAATGTCTGCCACCATCTCGCGCAGCATTGCCTCGTCGATTTCAGAGGTCTCTTCCAGCGTCTCCGCCAGATCTTCGATGCCGGGCAATTCTGCGGATTGCAAGACCTCTTCATGTATCTTGCCTTCCAGATCCGCCATCATGGCCTCCGCCGCAACGACATCCTCCTCATGATGCGCCCGCTCTGCTGCTGCCATATCAATGGCGGCAACATCTTCTACGGTTTCGGCATCACGGAACTGATGAATGCGTGTTTCCAGAACTTGCTTGAAGTCAAATGGCCGATCTTCCTCGATCGGCTCCTGAGGCAGATCTGCTGCCTCGTCCGTCACCTCGGCCGCATCACCTTCGGCCTCAGCGTCCACCGTCTCTACCACATCTTCGACAGCGGAAAGCGCCTCCTCTTCGACAGCATATTCATCGCTGTCTGAGAGGGCTTCATTTGCAAAAGCCTCGATGTCGAGATCGTCTTCTGCTTCCAGCGGGGACAATGCAAAAGGGTCTTTCGGCTCGTAAGGATCCTCTTTGGAGGCCCGAACGATATCCGCATCAAAGGAAAACTCATCCGCCTGACGAGCCGACGCCAGCGTCTCCTCGCCTGCAGCCGAAGTGCTCTCTACATCAGCCTCTGGCAGGTCATCCGCTTCCGGCACACGCTGCGCCGGTGTCAACACCAGCGCCAGCGGCGTATCCGTAGCCGATGCTGTTTCGTCAGCCTCTGTCTGGGCCTCAGTCGAAGCCTCAGCCTCGCCACGAAAGGCAGACAACGGAGCGGCCGCGTCTTCAGACACATCGACCTCTCGTGCATCAACCGACCGGTTGTCAGAAACCAGTCGGCGAATGGAAGACAACACATCTTCGATTTCAGTATTTGTTACCGCGTCAGACATCATTGATTACCGCTCTTACCTCACCGCGAGTGTAACGATTGGGATTGAACGGCACAACAGATAGGAAAAATTGTTATTCTTTCCCAATGGCTCGCAGCACACGGTCCAGCTGTTGCCCCTGCTTTGAGCGCAGCGCTGGCGCGTCTTTAACCAGGTTGTAATAAGCTTCCGGATCGTAGCGCTCCACGCGCAGGTTCAGGTGATCCACTGTCAGCAGTCCCATGGAGGAAAGCACACCATAGGCCGCCACAATCTGTGTCGCCTGTGCGGTGATTCGATCTGCTTCCGCGTCGAGCAGATCCTGCTCTGCGGTCAGAACATCCAGCGTGGTACGTGCGCCCAGTTTGGCTTCCTCACGAACACCCTCAAATGCAATCCGCGCTGCATCCACCTGACGGCCGCTGGCCTGAATTTGCGAACCAGAAGCCACAAAGCGCGACCATGCCGTGCCCGCCTGCTGACGGATATTGTGGCGTGTCAGGTGCAAGGAGGCCCGCACCGCATCGCGGCGTGCCATGCTCTGGCGCAGCAGCGCTGACAGGCGGCCGCCCTGATAAATCGGGCCGGAGACCACAACACCGAAGTTTGCCCCTTCGCTGAAGTTGTCATTGTCAAAACGCTGAGTCGTGGCCACCGAGGATTCAAAGCTCAAGGACGGGTTCATGACCGCGCGCGCACGGTTCACGTTGAACTCAGCCGCCAGAATTTCGTGCTGAACGCGGCGCATGTCCGGGTGCGAGCGGATGGCCACGGCTTTGGCTTCTTCGATCGAATTGGCCGCGCTTGGCAGAGAGGTCGGGGTCACAAGATTGTTCGGACGCGAGCCGATGGCGGCTGTGTAAAATTCTTCGCTGGCTGCGAGGTCGCCCTGGGCTGCCGCCAAGGAGGCGCGCGCACCGGCAAGCCGTGCTTCGGCCAGCGCCACGTCGGTACGGGTAACTTCGCCAACCTCAAAACGGTCCTGTGCGGCCTGAAGTTCGCGCTCCAGAAGGCGCAGGTTGTTGATGCGCAGCTCAACGATTTCCTTGTCGCGCACCACGTCCATGAAAGACTGCACCGCGTCAAACAGCACCTGCTGCTCTACAGAAACCAGCGACTGGCGGGTGGCCAGCACGGTTTCCTTTGTGGCTTCCACAGCGTTTTTGGTCGCGCCGCTGTCATAGAGCAGAATGCTCGCGGAGATGCCCACAGAGCTGCTGGTCGCCCAGTCGGTGACGCGGCGGTTGCCGGTCGCACTGGAACGGTTGGCGCTGTAGTCGTGATCGATGCTGGCAGACCAGTTGATGATCGGACGCAGCAAGGCGGTGGAGGCCGCAACGTCTTCGTCGGCTGCACGCAGCAACGCACGGTTTTGCTCAAGCAGACCGCTGTGTTCATAAGCGGTGGCCAGGGCGTCTGAAAGCGTCTGCGCCTGAGCAAACCCGCTCAACCCAACGGTCAGCGAGAGCGCTAGCATGCCATGCCGGGCCGTTTTTTTGAAAGTGTGGAACATTGTTGCTGCCTCTTTTTCTGTCCGCGCAAGGTGCCTGTTTTGCTTATAATTCAAAAGCGCGCTGTTTCTCAAAACCGGGCAAGACCGGCGCATTTGCATTAAACGCAAAGCTCCAGTTGACCTGGCCATCAATTTTATACCCGATGCGCACAACCCCCAGCGCACCTTCCACAAACAGGGCGCCAATCCGGCCGCCCTCTTTGAGCTGTTCAAGAATCGTTGCAGGCAGCTCTTCAACGCCCCCCTGCAAAAGGATCACATCATAGGGGCCGTGTTCTGCCGCGCCTTCGGCAAGCGCGCCGGTATGCACAATCGCATTGTCCGCGCCCTGCTCGCTCAAGGTGGTCTGCGCCTCAGAAGCGCGGGTTTCATCATCCTCAACGGCAATCACCGCCTCCGCCATGCGCGCGATGACTGCGGAGGAATATCCCAGCCCGGTGCCAATATCGAGCACCAGCTCTTCGTTCTGAATATCCAGCGCGTCCAGCATCTTCGCAAATGTGCGCGCATCCAGCACCACCCGCCCCCAATCCAGCGTGACGCAGGTGTCTGCATAAGCCGCCGCGCGCTGCCCTGTCGGCACAAACGCTTCACGCGGCACCTCAAGCAGGGCCTCAATCACCGTGTATTTTGTCACGTCTGACGGGCGGACCTGTGTGTCCACCATGGTGGTGCGAAGTTCAGCGAAGTCAGTCATTTCAATCCCATGGAAGGAGACTCTCTGCAAAAGTCTTGCCACAACTGCGCAGTCACAGCAACGGAGTCGATCTGTCTTTTGCGTCACCTGTGGCATGTCTGCGCAAAGGAGGCCGCCTCATAAGGCCTGCTTGCGATTAATTTTTTGTGACAGGATTGCGCAGCATTCTGAAAAAGGGGCTTGCACCCGCCTCAGATTCGGATCATTTATGCGCCACTTTTGGGAGATCCCAAACACCACGGATGGCGAGTTGGCGGAGTGGTGACGCAGCGGATTGCAAATCCGTGTACACCGGTTCGATTCCGGTACTCGCCTCCACTTATTCCCTTAGTGGGAAGAAGCCACCGAAAGTGTCGATCTAAAGAGATTTCCGCCTAACTGGCTCGGTCTAACAGACTATACCGCCTCTCTGGACAGACCAGATTATCACACTTTTCCCTTCGTGATCTTGTCGGCAAAAGGTAGAAAATACAACGTGCGCGCTGCGATACCCTAAGCCCTGCAACGCGGCTCAAAAAGGCAAGTATTGTGCTCCCCCCACAATGAAGCCCCCAGCCAATCAGACGCTCACATTCAAACGAGACCTCTCGCATCGGGCAGATCACTCACCCTCCGACATCCACAAACCAATTTGACGTCAATTGATTGGCGCAGGGGGAGACATATGGATCGGAAATCCCCGAAAACTCGTAGTCTTCAACGCGACCCTCGGCAAACAAAACAACGTTGGTTGACTGAACAAGCTGCAAAAGCAAGTGCTGTTCGCGTCGTCTTGAGGTTTCCCCGAGCACTGACTTGATGAAGTCTTTCGCCTGCCGAACCAATCCAACGTCTGGCGCCACGTAGGACTGCAGAAACTCCTGCGTCGTCGTGTGTTGCGCGATCTCCTTTCCAAAAAAACGCTCTATTGTGGCTTGTTCCGCCGCCAAACCGCGCCGTAGTGCGAGCGTCCCGCCTCCCGCTATCACGACCGCTGGCATATATAAAAGAAACACACGCCTTTTCATCATTTCACCTTGCTTCCTGCCCTCAAAGAGAGCGCGGACAACGTCAATGTCGGATTGGCTGGAGAACTGGATGGAAAGGCGCTCGCCCCAAGGACCCAAAGGTTGTCATTGCCGTGTTTGCGCAAGTCTGCATCGACAACACTTTCGTCGCCGCTGTGTCCCATACGGCAGGTACCTTGGATATGCGCCTCGGTTACATTTATTGGTGACGCGTTCACAACAGACACAGGCCAAGGGAAAATCTCAGACAGGTTTGCCGCCGCGTAATCTATACCGTTGTAAGCATAGTCATGATGGCCATGCCAAATCACCTTTGGAACGCCTCCATCATCTAGAACCACCTGATTTCTTGCCTGAGGTATATCCTCGGCGATCAGTTTGATGTTCATGGTGTTGGTCACGGCACCCGGCACAAGTTGTATGGCAGGAATATTGAAGTTCTCGATCAATACTGCCGCGCGAGCCCCTCGGTCAGCATCTTTATAGAACTTATAATTGTGCCCAGTGATCGACGTGCCGCCATAATACCCCGGACCCGGCGCCGTCAGGCTTATGTTTTTTGACGCCTGCTCGTGGATGTAACGTCCCGTGCTCGGGTTTTCATCTCCTGATCTCAGCAGAATGGATGCATTAAAAAACGCGTTGGCGGCCAACGCAACTCTGTCAGCTTTGACCTTATAGCTATTCGTCCGTTGTCGTATTTCCACTCCGCCGACCGAGGCGCGCGACAGGTCAAGCACCCGAGTGACTTCACTATCAAGAAGCAAAAACGTGTTATCGCGATTGAACAACTCCAAACTGTTCAAAATCGAGAATTTGGCATCTATTGGACATAGTCCACAGACATTATTTCCGCAGCAGATTGCGCGGCGACCACCGTTGCTGCGTGCTGTCGCATTTGGGACCCAATAGCTGTCGGCGCGAAGTCGGAATTCATGGCGCGTTGGAGAATGACTTGGATACGGATATGGTCGGGACATGGGGTGCAGAAATTCCCGCCCATCACCGGCAATCTCCATTATCGCTTCAGCTTCAGAATAGTAAGGCTCCAAAGTGTCATACGTGATTGGCCAATCCTTTCCGATGCCAAATCTCGACCACAGCATGAAGTCATCCGGAAGGAAGCGAGGCGTTTGCGCCCACCAACAATTTGAGTTTCCACCAAATTTAGAGTGGGCAACCCAGAGCTTTTTGTGAGCTGACAGGTTATCCATTGCAATTGTTTCTAACGCATTTGCGTGGCTTCGGACGTTGAGCGTATCGGCGTGACTGACCAGGGGACCTTTCTCGACCACCAGCACACGAAGGTTGGATGGCAGCGCTTTTAAAAAGAACATGCTGGCAAAACTGCTTCCAACGATTATCATATCCCAGCTTCGAGAAGCTGCGCCGGCAATTTCAATAAGTTTAAGCATTTATAAAATCCTGAAAGCTCAACTAATAATTGCTTTCATCTGTGCTGGATTCTTTTTGGTATTAAATCAACGTGTACAACCTTTGGGATCATCATATACTGCTTTTGAGATTCCTATATGCAATAATTTCAACCATTTTTCCCACGTCAAATTAAACCAATGAGCCAAGAAGCAATGCCGTGAGACGGTTCGTTAGGGACTTTCGTTGAAATATCTGTTTTCCGACGACTTAAACCGAAATGCGTGCGCTGGTGGAAGTTATTGCCAAACTCAGGTGGGGACGAGACCATGGATCATTTATGTACTCCTCATCAACCTCGCCTCGAGATATTCATAATACTATATTTTAAATAGAAAACGCTCTTCTACAGTACTCGCCCGCCACACTGCACCACTACTTTCAAACCAGCCCACGCCTCTCCTTTGGCGGGTTTGCCTATACTTTTGGCAATGCGGCTAACCAGCTGCCCGTCCCTCCGCCTGCTCTCCCTGCGCTATCCAGTTTGGGACAGCGATTTGGAGCCGGACGATGCCCTTTTTCAAACCCCAGACGATACTTGCCCCCCTTATGGCCATCGGAGCCGCGATCTTGCCGCTGCGGGCAGAGGAAGCGGCGCTTTATGAGGCCCCCGCGCCGGAAGATGCGGTGTTTGTCCGCGTGCTGGCGGAAGTTGACGCCGCTGACAGCGCGATCACCTTCGCCGGGCAGCAACTGCCAAGAACAGAGGCTCCGGCCGACACATATGTGGCCATCAGCGCTGCCAATTTAAGCGGGGTGCGTGCGGGTAGCTACTATAGCCTTGCCGCCGGCCTATCCGCCCCTGTTGTCATAAAGGAGCCGGATCGGGAGACCGCCGCCAAGGTGCACCTCATTCTTGTGAACACCGCAACAGATCCGGTGCGCCTGATTGTGCCTGCGCGTGAGACCGAGGTGATTGCGGCGGTGCCCGCAGGCGCGGCGGCCAGTCGGGCCGTGAACCCCATTGCGGTGACACTTGCAGTTCAGCGCGTCAGCGACGGCGCGCTGCTCAGCACCTTTGATCTGTCGTTGTCGCGCGGACAGAACATGAGCTTCATCGCAAATGCTGACAGCGCGCGCCTGATTGAGAACAGCTTTGCCCCTGTTCTCTCAGCCAACTGAGGGCGCGGCCATGGTGTTTTCCACCCCCATCTTCCTGTTCGGCTTCCTGCCCGTCTTTCTGCTGATCTATTACCTCACGCCCCCGCGCTTCCGCACCTTGGTGCTGCTGATCGCTAGCTGCGTGTTTTATGGCTGGTGGAAAGTGAGCTACCTCGCCTTGGTGCTGGCCATTGCCTCCATCAGCTATGTGGCCGGGGCTGTGGCAACACACAGCATTTCAGCATCACGGCGGCTTTGGGCAGTGCGTCTGGGTGTTGCGATCAATCTGCTGATCCTCGGCTGGTTCAAATACGCCTATTTTATCGCAGGTTCCTACAATGACGCGCTTGCCCGCCTAGGGGCCACACCCGGCGGCGGCGTCAGCCTACCGGAGATCGTTCTGCCAATCGGGCTGTCGTTTCTGGTGTTTCAATCCATCAGCTACATTCTGGATGTGGCGCGCGGCGACGCCCCGCCCGCCGCGCGGCTTGTGGATTTTCTGGCGTTTTCCTCCCTGTTTCCACAGCTGATCGCGGGGCCAATCCTGCGCTACAAGGATCTCGCCCATCAGTTTGAGCACCGCACCCATTCTCTCACAAATTTCGTCACAGGTGTGCGCCGCTTTGTGACAGGTCTGGCGATGAAGATCCTGATTGCTGACAGCGTCGCCCCGCTCGCGGATCGGATGTTTGCGCTCAGCACCCCGACCATGGCCGAAGCCTGGCTTGGCGCGGCAGCCTACGCGATCCAGCTCTTTTTTGATTTCGCAGGTTACTCCGCCATGGCGATCGGGCTGGGCTTGATGCTCGGCTTTCGCTTCATGGAGAATTTCAATGCGCCTTATGTCAGCCAATCCGTCACGGAATTCTGGCGGCGCTGGCACATCAGCCTCTCCACATGGCTGCGTGACTACCTCTATGTGCCGCTGGGCGGCAATCGCGGGGGCGCGGTAAAAACCTATCGCAATCTGATCCTGACGATGCTTCTGGGCGGCCTGTGGCATGGCGCAAACTGGACCTTCCTGCTCTGGGGCCTCTGGCACGGCGGCTTGATGGCGATTGAGCGCGCCTTGGGCGCCAAGCACCGCGCCACGGTCTGGCCCCGCACGCTCGCCTGGCCTCTGACCATGTTGTTTGTGCTGATCGGCTGGGTGATGTTCCGCGCCGACACGGTGGGCCACGCCTTTGGCATCTATGGTGGCATGATCGGCGTAAACGGCCACCCGCTGTCACCTGAGAGCGCGCTGTTGCTGCGCCCAACCGAGCCTGCCTGCCTGATCCTCGGCGCTGCCCTCTCTGTGCGTCCCTTCTGGCAAGCTGCCTTGCAGATGCCACGCAGCAGCGCGCTCTGGTCCGCCTCAGCCCGCCTGCGCAGCGCGACCCTGTTCCTGCTCTGCGCTGTGGTCATTCAGGCGCGCGGCGAAGCCCCTTTCCTCTATTTTCAGTTTTGACGGAGCCCTGTGATGTCGTTTCGCCCCTCCCTTCACGCTCAGGCCTTTGTCGCCGGATTTGTCGCCCTGACGCTCCTTCCGGGGATCTGGATGTTTGCCAAAGCGCCCCTCGCAGGCCTTGAGGCCAATGTCCTCTCCGGCGCCGCCCAGCGCCAATATGAGAGCCGGTTTGACAACAGTTTCCCTCTCCGGCCCTCCCTGCGACAGGCTTGGGCAGCACTGAAATTCGGCCTGTTTTCGGAAATGGCAGAAGGCGCGGTGGCCGGGGCCAACGGCGTCATCTTCACGTCAGAGGAGCTAATGCCGCCGAAAGACAGCCAAGACTTTTTGACCGCACTGCGCGCGGCGCAGGCGCCGATTGAAGCAGCGGGCGCTGAACTGGTGCCGGTGATCCTACCGGACAAAATCCGTATGATGCCAGATGCCCTGCCCCGCACCCGTTCTGCGCAGTTTGCAGAGCGCTATGACCACCTGCTGCAGATTATTGCCGCAGAAGGGCTGCGCACCTTGGATATGCGCCCAGCGCTCTCAGGGCCAAATGCCTTCATGCGCACAGACACCCATTGGAGCCCCGAAGGTGCGCGCAACGTGGCGCAGGCCTTGTCTAAAACCCTCGCCGGTGAAATCAGCAACCCGACGCCGTTTGAGACACGGCACACCGGCACCCGCAGCTTTGACGGGGATCTGCTGGCCTTTGCCGATACCGGCATCTGGCGGCCCTACGTTGGCCCCGCGCCCGAGCAGATCAACATCTACGAAACCCAATCCGCCTCCAGCCAGGAGCTCGGCCTCTTTGACGACATCAAAACGCCGGTTGCCCTTGTCGGCACCAGCTTTTCGGCGCGTGAGGACTTCCACTTCACGGGTTTCCTGAAATCCAACCTGCAGGCGGAGGTGTTGTCTTTCGCCATGGAGGGGCGTGGCCCGTTCACGCCGATGGAGCGCTTTCTGGCAGAGGCGCAACTCATCACCACCCAGCCGCAAATCGTCCTTTGGGAAATCCCCGAACGCTACATTGACACCTGGAGCACCACACCATGAAACACCTTCTTGCCGCTTTCACCGCCGCCAGCATCTGCGCGACCACAGCCCATGCAGCCCCTTTGTGTTCAGAGTTTCGCTCGCCTGACACCATGCCCAAGAAATACCGCAAGCTGGCCCCTGTCCTCTCGGGGGCGCCAACCGACTGGGTGATCACCGCCGACCAGATGGACACCACCTATCTGCCTGATGCGCAGGCCGTCCATCTGCTCTCGCAGATCGCCTCCGAGTTTGAGGCACGCGGCACGCGGCTTGCCATTCTGATGGCTCCGCCCCGCCCGCTGATCGCCGGACAATCCACCTTGGAGACACTGGCCAAAGACGACATCGACTTTGATGTGGCTGCGGTGAGCGCGTCTTTCAACCAGATGATCGAACTGCTGCGCGGCTCGGGCGTGATCGCGCCAAACCTGCTGGCGCACGCGATTAGCGATGAGACCCTACGTGAGGCGTTCTATTACAAGCACGACACCCATTGGACACCGCGAGGTGCGGCCGAAAGCGCCATGGCCCTCGCCCATGAGGTCAGAGCCGCCGGGATTGACGCCTTTGCCGACACCCCCCCTGTGCAGCCTAGTCTCGCCTCATCGCAGGTCTTTTCCGAACGCGGCTCACTGGCCGATATGGCGAAGGCGGTCTGCGGCGTAGAGCTTCCTCCGGTGACACAGACCATACCCGCCTTCCCAAACGCGGAGACCGATCTTCTGGCCGACACCACAGGCCGCCCACGTATCCTTTTGGCGGGGTCAAGCTTCAGCAACCGATACAAGAAAGACGCTTACCGCGTGGCCGATGCGATCAGCGGGACCTTGCAGGCGGATGTGATCAACCACTCTGTTTCCGGCGGCGGGGCCATTGGCGCAATCGAAGGCGTGATCAATGCTGGCCTGCTGACAGAGGACGCCCCGTTTGATCTGGTCATCTGGGAGCTGCCCTACACAGATGGCCTGCGCAATCCGGGCGTCTTGCGTCAACTGCTGGGTGCCTTGCAAAACGACCCTGCCAAACTGGCTGCACCTGCCGCCACGCTGGCACCAACCGGCAAGACACGTATCGATGTGGCCAACCAGAAACCCGCAATGATGGCCCTGCATCTCCCCGAAAGCACTGTGCAGCGCATCAAAATCGATCTGCGCTTTGAGGATGGCAGCAAACAAACCCAATCCATGATCCGCAAGAAACATGTCCCCGCCGCGCTGCGCTCTGACTGGTGGGCGTTCAGCCTGGCGGACCTTCCAGCACAAGGATTGCAGTCAATCACCCTGCGCTATGACGGGCCAGCGATTGGCGCCGGGGCCACGGCGCATTTCTATTGAGCGCACACGCAAGCTCAACGCACAGACAAAAGCCCCGGGGTCTCTCCCCCGGGGCTTCGTTTTTGGGGCGAAGATGCCCCTCAACCGCAGGTGTTGATCGACACGCCAAGATGTTCCAACCCCAGCGCCTTTATGGTGTCTGCCTGGATCGGCGCGGTCATCGTGTTGATGGCCTCCGCCCCAAAGCTGTTGCCCACCACAACCCGCGCCGGGCGCTGGCCTGCGGGCTGCACCACCAGATCCGCCACAGCATCAGCAATGTCTTGCGGGTTGGGGGCATGCTCCCCTGACAGCATCACCATGAACTGATCAAACATCGCCGCTGGGATCTGCCCGACCTCGCCATAGGCCGCCACCCGGCTGTGATCCACCGGCTGATCGGCGCTGGCATACATCTGTGTCGGATAGGCACTTGGCTGCACCAGACACACATCAATCCCCAGCTGGGACAGCTCATAGCGGTAGCTGTCCGTCATCGCCTCCACCGCAAATTTGCTCGCCCCATAAAGCCCAAAAAACGGAAAGGTCACGCGCCCAAGGATCGAACCGATGTTCACCACCAGCCCCGTCTTGTGCTGGCGCATCAAAGGCAACACTGCGCGGGTGACGCGATGCACGCCCATCACGTTTACATCAAACAGATTTGCGAGCTGTTCCTCGGAAAACGCCTCAGACACCCCGGCAGAGGCCACGCCCGCATTGTTGACCAGAACATCAATCTGACCTTCCTTGCCCGCAATGACATCCACAGCGGCCGCGACCGACTGGCTTTGCGTCACGTCCAGATCCAGCACCTGCAGCCCCCGGTCACGCAAGACCTCCGCATGAGCGCTGTTCTTCCCGTCAGTGTCGCGCATGGTTGCATAAACCCGATGGCCGCTCCCAGCCAAAGTCTCACAAATCAGCCGCCCAAACCCGCTGGAGGCACCGGTCACAAGAATTGTTTTAGGCATATCAATCTCACTTTCATCTCTCTTGCCATGGCAACGCCGGACTGGCGTCTCGCCTGTGGTTTCAATATGATTTATGCCAACGTTGAGATAAGTCGCTAACTTGGAACATCATATGTGCTCACGGGGAACAAATGGATGATCTGACTCTGCTGCGCCTGTTTGTGCAGGTGGTGGACAAAGGCAGCTTTTCCGCTGTCGCCCGCGCCACCCACACCACGCCCTCCGCAGTATCCCGTCAGATATCCCGGCTGGAGGAGGATCTGGGCACCCGGCTTTTGCAACGCACCACCCGGCAACAGGTTCTGACCGAGGCCGGAGAGATCTATCTGCGCCACGCCCGCCAGATCGTCGAAGACACAGAGGCCGCGCGGCGGGCTGTGTCCCAGCTGGGCCAAGATCCTTCCGGCGTGCTGCGGGTCACGGCAGAGGCCGACCTCGCTCACGCGCTCCTATCGCCGATGCTGCCGGAGTTCCTCGCCAAATATCCGAACCTGCGCGTGCAACTGCACACCTCCGCCAAGATGGAAGACCTCATCGACCGCGGCATCGACGTCGCCATCCGCATGGGCCATTTGGAGAGCTCAAGCCTGATCGCCAAACGGTTGGTGATGAGCCGGTCCCTGCTTGTGGCCAGCCCCGCGTTTCTGGCCAATTGCGCCCCCCCCAGCCACCCCGGTGATCTGAGCACCCTGCCCTGCCTTTCCTTCAAAACCGAAACGGAGCGCACGATCTGGCGCTTCAAAACCGGCGATGAGGTGCTCGACATCCCGGTCTCCGGGCGGTTTCAGGTCGGCAGCCTTGTCCTGCTCAGAGAGGCGGCAAAATCCGGTTTGGGCATCGCCATGCTGCCGATCTGGACCGTGCGTGATGATCTCGATGCAGGCACCTTGTTACCGGTGCTTCCCGGCTTTCCACTGGAGCCCCCCGCCACTCCGATCAATGCCGTCTACCCCAGTGGCCGCTTCCTCGCCAGCAAGGTCCGCGTGTTCATTGATGCGCTGAGCCTCTGGGCGGAGACACACTTCAAATAGCGCGCGTTGCCTCAACCGGCCCTCAATGGCAGCTGGTGGTGGGGGTTTCGCCCTCGCAGCAGCACGCCGCGAAAAAAGTGCAGAAATTTTGCGATGGGATGTCACAAATCCCGCCGCCCGCGCGTCCTCCTTATGTCACGAACAACAGGAGACAACGATGTCCACGCAAAACGCCCAGCGCCTTGACCATTTCGGGGTCGCGCCAGACCTGCTCAAACCCCTGCTCGACCAAGAAGCCCTCCTGAAGCAAAGCGGGCTCGAACACAGCCTGATTGAGCTGGTGAAACTGCGCGTCTCACAGATCAACGGCTGCGCCTTCTGCATCAACATGCACTGGCAGGATGCCAAGAGCCACGGCGAGCGCGAAGAGCGGCTCTATCTGCTCAATGCCTGGCGCGAGGCGTCGGTCTATACCCCGCGTGAAACCGCAGCGCTCGCCTGGGCCGAAGCCCTGACCCGCATCGAAATCACGCAAGCCCCCGATACAGATTACGCCGCAATCAATGCACAGCTCACCCCGCGCGAGCAGGCCGCGCTCACCCTTGTGATCTGCGCGATCAACAGCTGGAACCGTATTGCCATCGGGTTTCGCATGCCCCACGATTTGCCGCAGGAGGCAGATGCCGCATGACCGTCCGGGCGGACCCGATTTCCACGAGAGACTTCCTCTCTTTGCGGCCGCGCCTTTTCGCGGTCGCCTACCGTATGCTCGGCTCGGTCAGCGACGCCGAAGACATCGTGCAGGACTGCTTCATCAGGTGGCAACAGGCCAATCGGGAGCATGTGAGCGACCCCACCGGCTTTCTCATCAAGATTGCCACCAACCTCTGTCTCGACCGGTTGCGCGCCGCCAAACATCTGCGCGCGGAGTATCCCGGCGAGTGGCTGCCTGAACCCATCCTGACCGACGATCCGACAGAGCGCACCGACCATGATGTCTCCGTCGCGCTGCTGCTGGCACTGGAACGCCTGACCCCGCTGGAGCGCGCGGCGTTTCTGCTGCGGGATGTGTTTGACGTCGACTACGACGAAGTGGCCACAATCCTAGAGCGCAGCCCCGCCACCTGCCGCAAATTGGTGACCCGGGCGCGCAGCCATGTGCATGAGGCCCGCCCGCGCAGCACTGTCAGCCCCTCAGAGGGCGAAGCGATTACGCTGGCCTTCTTCCAAGCGGCGCGCACAGGCGACACCGGGGCCTTGTCCCGCCTGCTTGCAGAGAACGCGCAGGTGATCGCGGATGGCGGCGGCAAGGCCATTGCCGCCCGGCGTGTGATCACTGGGCGAGAGCGGCTGGTCCGCTTCTTTGCCGGCATCGCCAAAAAGCAGCAAGGCATGCCACCGGAGCCGTGGCACTTCCGCCACCTCAACGGGCTGCCTGCAATCCTCAGCCGCACGCCCGAGGATGGCCTGATCCAGTCAACGGCCCTCAGGATCGAAGACGGCCAAATCACCGGCATCTACATCGTTCGCAACCCGGAGAAGACCGCCCATCTGGCCCCTGTCTTCGATCTGCCAATGAGGCAAGACACCTGAGCGCCTTTGCCTTTCGTGCCTCGCCGGACGGCCCAAAAACGCGCGCTTAGTGTAAAAGCGCGCCCTCAGGCTGGCTGATCTCCGCAAGCGGCGGCGGCGCAACAGCCGCGCCAAGCGTTTGCGGCATGAAGAACGGGTTCACATCATTGCCCGCCAAGGCCTGCGCCAAAGCCTCTTTTGCCGCCGCATCAACCTCTGGCCAAGGCAGCTGACGCCCGATCGGAAAGGCCTGAGCCATCACTTTGTGGCACTCATCCGCAGCGCCGGAGGTCTCGGAATAGGCATCCGCCGGTTTGCTGTCGCGCATCTTCCAGGACAGATATCCAATGACTTCGCTGCAGAAGTAGCTCTGCCAATCCGGAAAGACCGCACTGGCCACCTGCCGGTAGGCGGGCAACTCACTGCGCAGCTCTTCCCGCGTCAGGAAACCGGCGGCATAGGCATTGCGCAGCAAGAACATGCCCCGGCTCAGATCAAACCCCCAGCCCAGCGCTAGCAGATCGTCCTCACCCTGCGGATAGAGCACCTGATCAATCGCTTCCGCCTTAAACAGGAACATATTGCGCAGGTCATTGCGCAACGCCAAACGGCCCACATGGCGCACGATCTGGAACATCTGATCGCGCGCATCCCCATGCAGCTTCAGGCTCTGCGGATCCTCAAACTCTTCGCATTTGTCCCTGATCGCGGCCAGAAACACCGCTTCATCCAATCCAAACTGATCCAGTGCCGCCACCAGTGACTGCCCCTGTGTCTCCGCCGCATGGGGCTGATCTTCATCCGGGAAAAACACCTGATGAAAGCTGTCATGCGGCACCCCGGTCAGGCTGGACAGAATGTCATAGACAATATCAAAGCCTTCCTGATTGAACATATTCACAATTGAGCACCGGTGCAGTTTGCCGTCACGCAGATCATGGATCATCGTCAAAGCGCCCTTCTTGGAGGTGATCCCCCAACTCTGCTTCAGCGACCGTGCAAGATGCTCGGAATAGTCAAACTTCAGCGTGATGTAGGGCCGCGTCTCGGAAAACGCCGGATCGTCATAGCCTGCCTTGCGGTCCCAGAACGGGAAGTTCTCATAGGTGTGGTACCAGCCCTGATCGCGATAGGTGAACCGCGCGCACAGATTAAGCGCCTGCAGCTCCTCTTCTCCCAAGAGCTCGTTTTCGCGCGCCTTATGATAGCGCGTGATTTCCTGCTTGGCCCGCCCGCGCAGCTTTCTCACAGCAAAATGCGTCAAAAACAGCGTCGGGATCATAAGGTAGAAAAAGATCTCGCTCACCCCGAAAAACGGCAGAGACAGCAGCGCCGGCAGGCTGCTCACCGACAGCACGATCACGCGGATCCGGGTGAAAAAGTTGCTATACACGCGGCGCCAGGGTTCTTTGGGCAAAGTCAGCGTACGGGTGCCTGCGAGGTTCTGGATATTGCTCGACAAAAAAGGCTTGGTCATTCGGGTCACACAGTCTCAATAATGCCCGTCTGAAGTGGCACAGCTTTTGAGCGAATGCAAAGGACACAACACCCGAAAGACCAAAGCCGCGTTAAACTCCGCGTTACTGCCACAGCTGGCAGCCCTGCCGCGCTTTGCGCCGCACCACGACCGCGCCTGTGGCACGTCTTTGCAGGCAGATCTGCGCAGAAAGAAATGAGATCTGACTTTTCTGTCTTTTTGCTCTTGCGCTCCCGCCCGCAAGGCTCTAAATCCCCCTTCACCGCGCTCTGGTAGCTCAGCTGGATAGAGTACTTGACTACGAATCAAGGGGTCGGGGGTTCGAATCCTCCCCAGAGCGCCATTTTTCAAAAATGTTGTGTGACACAAAGCTCAGCCAATTGCGGCAGCAACTGTCCATTGTATTGGATGGGGAGTGGCATCTGACGTTTGCGCGGTAAACTGACCGAAATGTCTTATCCCCTCACCGCGCTCGGCCTCAGCCCATCTGACTTCCATTTTTGCAAATCGGAGCTGCCGATCTGGAATGGAATTCAACGCCCCAAATCCTGCACTGTGTAGGAAAGCGGGCCTGTTCGCACACAACGCTCTTAGGTTTGGACCTATATGGGCTACCGAGCCTCAGCCCGCCAGAGACAAGCCGCCATTTCGGCCGATCTCATGCTCGATCTGAGCCACCAACTCATCAAGCGCAGGGTTGCGTTCGCGGCGACTACGGCGCACGACATAGCTAAGCGAAGGAGGCGCGGGGAACCGATCTTGGATCACATCCATGTCCGGGGTGATATGGCGCTCGCTCAGCAGGGCCACGCCAAGACTTGCCCGAACCGCATTTGCTATTCCCGCAGCACTCGCGCATTCAAAAACGGTTTCAAGCAATGCGTCATCGTCCTGCCCGATGTCTAGGGCCCAGTGACGGAAAAAACAGGCTTCATCAAACGACAGGAATGGGATTGCGCCTTGATCCGGCAGCGTCAATTCCGGTGACTTCACCCAATGTAAAGTCTCATGGAACAACACAACATCCGTAGGGCGCACCTCGTGGTCGAATACTTGCATGATCGCCGCATCCAACTCTTTGCGTTCCAGAAAGGATCGCAGCGTGAGGCTCATACGCACTTTCGTTCGCACAACGACGTCAGGGTGCAACCGGCGGAAACGCCCCAAAACGCGTGACAGATCGGTCATGGCGGTGTCTTCGGTCAATCCAAGCTGGATGCGGCCAGAGAGGTTTGTGCGCACAAGGCTCAAAACGGCTTCGTCGTGCAGATCCAAAATACGGTCGGCATAGCTGAGCAATTCTTCCCCTGATGATGTGAACATCGATCCACCTGAGCGCCTTGTCAAAAGCTGGCAATCCAAACTGGTTTCAAGCCTCTTTAGCTTGTGGCTGACCGCTGATTGCGTCACCCTCAATGCTTCTGCCGCCCGGGTGATCCCGCCGTGGTGCTGAACAGCCTGCAGCACACGCAGAGCGTCAATTTCGAGACGTTGAGATTTCATATTAGGCATAGGTGCTCACCAATCTTTGCCGCTCCAAGATGACATTTATGATAACCCATTCGCACATCTAATGCCACAATAGGCATGAAAGTCATGATCATATCGATATTTGTCATGCCCTTTCTCAACCTCCTTCCTGTAGGCCAATGGAGCCGCCACAGGAGCATCTCAATGACCACTCTGACCAGTCCCGCCCGAGGATTTCATCGCTCGCAGTTACTATGGCCGATGTTGGCCGCACTCTTGATACTTGGTTGGAGTTCTGGGTTTGTAGGCATCCGCTATGCCAATGAGGAGGCTAGCATTGCGCTCCTGCTGTTCTGGCGAACTCTGCTTTCCGGTTTGATCCTACTGCCCTTTGCTTTGGCATGTGGACCAAGGATGCGCGCGTCTGCGGTGCTGTTTCAGATGGGCTTTGGCGTCATGGCGGTTTTCCTCTATCTGGGCGGTTTTTCTGTTGCGATTGAACAGCGTGTCCCAACCGGACTTGTGGCGCTGTTCTCGGACCTTCTGCCACTGGCAATTGCTGCTTTGTCCCAACCGATGCTTGGTGAACGCCTTTCGTCCCGGCAATGGCTTGGTACCTTTGTTGCGGTTGGCGGCGTGCTGATCGTGTCAATCGACAGTCTGGGAGTTGGGAACGCGCCGCTTTGGGCCTATGCTTTGACTGTTGGCTCTATGCTGATTTTTGCATTTGCCTCCGTTCTACATCGTGGCCAAAAACGTCATAGGATGCCGGTCTATCAGAGCCTGTGCATTCACTCGCTTACCGGCGCGGCTTTGTTTGGACTGTCCTCTTTGGCGCTGGGAGATGGGCTGGCGCCCCCGATGACGCGGGGCTTTGCCATTGGAATGGCGTGGCTAGTCATCTTGGGCACCTTCGTGTCGTATTTTGTCTACTACATTGCCCTGCGCCTCTATCCCGCCGCCAAAGTCAGCGCTGCAATATACCTCGCGCCACCGGTCACGATGATCTGGGCGTGGTTCTTATTCGATGACCCTCTGACCTCGACCATATTCATCGGTCTTGCGGTCACGATGGTCGGAGTTCTGCTCACAACAACCAGCCAAAGAACGACGGGGCCATGCCCGCACTCGATCAGGGACTAAGGACACTACAAATGACAAACGCTAACAAAACTCTGGAATGGGGCGGTGCCCTTTTATCAATCGCCTACTCGCTGCTGATCGCGTCCAACTCAGGCTATGAAGTTCTTTCATTTGTGTTCTTTTTGCTGGCTGCTCTGCTGCTGTTTACGCTGGCGGTCCGCAAACGGATGTGGGGCTGGACAACAATGCAGGCATTTTACATCGCGACAGGTGCATATGGAATTTATGCTTGGAGTGTTTAGCAACTCATCTGTGAGCGGCTGTCCGAAATACGTTATGAAAGGATGGCTGTGTGCGCTTTTTTAGATTGATAGGAACCGCAGCTAAGGTTCGCGATGGTCCCTTTGATGATCAAAAATTTCGTGCATTGAGTTAATGAAATCAAACATAGCCATCCGCCCGAACCAAAAAAAACGGAAACGCTTGAAACCAGCGCACTTCATCATACAGGTTGGTTTGATGACCAAAAATCATGAGAAAACTAAATAGACCAAACACAACCATGACAACGCCTTCGAAAACTGACAGGGCAACCGCAAATTTTCGGGGTTTTGGGAACGCGTTCAATCTAGATGAAGAGCCACTGTATTCGATCTCCTGCTCGTGTTTGCGGTGGAACCGCGCCACCCACAGTCCAAAATAAATCAGCAGAGCTGACACAGATAGAAATATCCAGAATCCATACGTGATCCAAAGGATGGTGAACGATATTGCGATCATCAACTGAGCGACAAAAATGAGCTTTAGGCCAAGCGCGTCTCTCATGCCAAGCAAGTACATCTCGTACTCTCGAAATCTTCAAATTTTGAAAAATTTATCCTCTAAGCCTGAAACCAACAGCCTCGAAGCACTCCTACCGCTTGCCTTACATAAGGCAAAAACGGCCCCAGAACCCAAAACTATCCGATTTACACAAGCCGACATTCGCGACCTAGCAGACTGCGAATGCAGCATCCGGAGCTTCCTGTAGACGTCGCCTCAGATCTGCCGATACCGTAGTTCCATCTCCCTGGATATGTGAAGATTGGGACCCCATGCCGTTTGAAAGTAGCAAGACATCTAAGCATCTGGGAGAGGTGTCTCCAGCGTTTCTCGAACAACGTCGCCGATGAAACGCCCTAAGGGATCGTGCGTTGTTTTGCGGGTGTGGATCAGGTCAATATCCCAGCTCGGTAACTCCAAAGGGGGATCGTATACG
Source organism: Shimia sp. R9_1 (assembly GCF_017743775.1). Classification (NCBI taxonomy): domain Bacteria; kingdom Pseudomonadati; phylum Pseudomonadota; class Alphaproteobacteria; order Rhodobacterales; family Roseobacteraceae; genus Shimia; species Shimia sp. R9_1. The sequence continues at coordinate 1,117,686 of NZ_JAGHRN010000001.1, forward strand.
CTACATCCTGCGCGTTCCGCCGTCTTTGCCAGAGAGGCAGGAATGGTCGAGATCATGTCAGACTGCGCGATGATATCCGGCAATAGCGCAAACTGCGTGACGGTCATCACAACTTGCCGGGAATGACCGCGTTTGCCGAGCGCGCGATCGACCGCGCCTGCGAATCCTCCACTCAATGTCATTAGCGCATGTCGGGCGGAGACAAAGGTGTCTAGGGACATCGGTGCGCCGTCCGCGAGAAACCCTTTCCGCGTAATGCAAATAAAGTGATCTTTCAGAACTGTCTGCCTCTCGAATCTGGCAGGCAGCCTGCCAAATGTGCCAAGCGCGAGCGTCAGAGTGTCGTCATCGAGTTCTTGTTCGAAGCTGCGCTTGTCGAGGGGGAGAAAGCTCACGCGAACCCCTGGCGCGGTCTCTCGCAAGCGGCCCATCAGTTTGGGAGCTAGGGTGGTCACGGTCAGATCCGCGGCGGCAATGGATACCTCAGCGTCGAGTGTAGCGGGACTGAACTCGGCAGGGGCCAGCATCCGTGTGATAACCTGTAGCGCTTCCTGAATTTGCGGAGCCAAAACTTCCGCCTTGGCCGTGGGCACCATGCCCTCTGGTCCACGTTGGAACAGCGGATCGCCAAAGCGCGCCCTCAGCCTGTTTAGGGCGTTACTCATGGAAGGCTGTGCAAGGCCAATTGCAGAGCCCGCCCGGCCAACGTGGCGCTCGCGGTATAGCGCATCAAAGGCTTTCAGAAGATTGAGGTCGAGCGAGTTTAAATTCATTTCATCAATTTAGGCCATTTGAAATATCCATTTCAACTATTTTGAGTGACCTCCTATCTCTGCACCAGACCCAAAATCTCATCTAAGCCCCGGCGATGGTGTGGGGGTTTAAGACAGGACAAAGGATGGAATGGATATGACCAATCTGATTGGCAGCGACTTAAAGGATAAACATGTGGTCATTGTGGGGGGCGGCTCTGGCATGGGCAAAGCCACCGCAGAGCTGGCCGCGTATTTTGGCGCCAGGGTGACCATTGCAAGCAGAGATGCAGACAAGCTTACGAAAGTGGCCGCTGCCATTGAAGGCGAGGTCGTTGTTGCACCCGTTGATACCACCGATGAGGCGGCTGTGAAGGCCTGGGCGGCAGGGCTCGGCGCTGTGGATCATCTGGTGATTTCAGCGTCCAGTGCGGCACATGGCGCCTATGCTGATCTGCCTACCGGGGAGCTGCGCGCTATGTTTGAAGCCAAGTTCATTGGCCCTTACGTGACTGCGCGCGAGGTTCTGCTCCATCTGAATCCATCTGCATCAATCACACTTTTCTCAGGTGTGCTCAGCCGCCGCCCTTCCGCAGGTGCAACGGGGCTCGCAGCGGTGAATGCCGCCGTTGAAACGCTGACCAAAGGTCTTGCGCAAGAGCTTGCCGGACAGGCGCGGGTGAACTGCATCAGCCCGGGAATGGTGGCAACTGCGACTTACGCGGCAATGCCCGAAGCAGCCCGTACTGAGATGTATGCCCAAGTTGGCGATGCTTTGCCCGTAGGCCGCGTTGGCGAGGCCGCAGAGATCGCCCAAGCCGTCATTTTTGCCATGACCAACCCCTTCCTGACCGGCTCGGTGATCGATGTGGATGGCGGCCATCTTGTGCGCGCGTGAAGCGCGGCTATCTTACTGAAAGGAAATAAAATGTCTGAAGCTCTTTCTGACGACCTCCCATTTGCGGCCGCAGATCTGCCGGAAGGCCGGATCTCCTCGCTCACCACCTACCGCATGCTCGGGAAAACCGGTTTGCGTGTTTCTCCGCTCGCCTATGGTGCTGGCAGTTTTGGCGATGCTTGGGGGGATGCTTGGTCCAGCGGCAAGACCGAGGCCCGTGCGATTTTTGACCGCTATCAAGAGGCGGGAGGCAACTTTTTTGACACCTCTGATGCCTACCAGAACGGGGAAAGTGAAACCTGGCTGGGCGAATTTGCTAAGGCGGCGGGAAATCGTGATCGTTTGGTGATCTCAACCAAGGGCACGATGAACCAGTTCCCAGGCGATCCGAACGGCGGTGGAAACGGTCGCAAACATATCTTGAAAGCGTTTGACGCCTCGCTCAAGCGGTTGGGGACGGACTACATCGACCTGTACTATCTGCATCAGTGGGATCAGGTTACCCCGATGGAGGAGGTGCTCGACACCTTCGACACGCTCATTCGTGAGGGCAAACTACATGCGTTTGGCCTCTCGAATTTCCCTGCTTGGTATGTGGCCAAGATGCAGACACTGGCGGGGCTCAGCCATCGTCATCCGGTGTCGTCGATCCAAAACCAATACAGTTTGGCCGCGCGCCATGCCGACTATGAACATCTTCCGATGTGTGATGCACTGGGTCTGGGGTTCACCGCCTGGAGCCCGCTAGCCAACGGTCTACTGACTGGAAAATACTCGGTCGACGATGCAGGCAATCTGGTGGGGGCTGGCCGTTTAACGGAGACCTGGACCACCGATCCAAGTGTCGCCAATCTCTCCTCAGAGCAAAACATCGCCATCGTCGGCGAGCTGCTGCGGATTGCTAACGAGACAGGGCACAGCGCGTCGCAGATCGCACTCAATTGGATGATCAAACACCGAGGTGTCACCTCTGCCGTCATCGGCGCACGCAAGCTCAGCCAACTTCAAGACAACCTCGCGGCACTGGAATTCACGCTGGATGAGGTGCATGTCGCCGCGTTGAACGCAGTGAGCGAAATGCCGGGGTTGTCGCCCTACACCTACCATACGCAAACGATGTTTGATTTGATCCACGTGGGCGCGCGGGTGCTTTCGTAAGCACAAGAGAGCCTGCGGCGCACCTTGGTCGCGGGCTCTCGATAGGTTTAAGAGGCAACCGCGCTGCTGTTGTGGGCGCCGACGGGCTCGACCGGCGCGATCTTCGCCTTGCCGGTTGCGGAGGCAGTGACCCTCGCGCTGGTTCTGGCGCTGTTCGGCAACAAAGTCCGTGGCGAGACCTTTTCCTGCGCGCAGTGTCCAGTCAGACAAGACTGGACGCGCCGGTAAACGGTTTATCAAGCCTATTTCCGCATATTCCATTTGAAAAATCCCGCCAGCAGAAAGCCGGTACCAATGCCTATTGTCTCATCCTTGCGTTTCAGTCTTCTGGCCCTTGGCCTCGTCGCGTCCGATGTGCAGGCAAACAGTGTCTCTCTGATCCAGAACGGTTTCTTTGCGCAGCGCGCCTCCTTTGATGACACCTCTTCCTTAGTGCCGAACCGTCCTGCCCTCGCGCAGCCGTCCGGCGCCGATGTCAGCCGCGGTGCGGTGGCCTTGCGCCCCGGCGCCGCCAGCCTTTTCCGAGGTCGTGCCAGTGGCGGTCTTTTTGCGCCGGTTCAAGTGCAGGTCCTGCCGTCCGCAGCCAAGCAGCTTATGACCCTGATTGCAGGCGCAGAAGCGGGCAAAGCTGGCTATGACGCGGTGCAGCATGGTGCCCGGACCCGGCCCGCGAGACGGCCAACCGAAATGACAATCGCCGAGATTTATCAATGGATTGACGCCACCCCGGGACAGCCTCATGCGATCGGGCGCTATCAGCTTATCCCCGCCACCTTACGCCGTCTCGTCCGTCATCAGGAGGTGCCGCACAGCGAAGTTTTTGATCCCGAGCTGCAGGACCAGCTGGCACACCAGCTGTTGGAAGAGGCAGGCTTCAGCGATTTCCTTGCCGCCGAGATGCCGCGCGGAGACTTTATGCTCAATCTGGCCAAGATCTGGGCCGGCTTGCCCACGTCAAACGGCAAATCCTACTATGAAGGCTATGCCGGCAATAGCGCCGTCTACACGTGGGATTATTTTGACAGCCACTTTAGAAAAATCTTTCCCGGCTAGCGGCTGAGTTGGGTCTGAAGGAAGCGTGGTAGTAACTATTTGCCAGTCTACCGAAACAACAAAGTGAATCGACTGCTCGTTCCCCTTCAAAATAAGCGTTAGCCATTTCTTTGAGATGTGGTGATTTGGGCGGAAAGCTAATTCCAAAACAGCCAGAGCGATCTTTTAGTACCCAGGCAGAAATCGGCGATCGCTGCCCACGGCTTTCAACGCGATCAAGGTGCTGGTCTGCACGGCTATACCGAATGCTCAGAAACTGGGACTGGTTTTGAGGCTCCAACGTTTGATCTGTAGTGCAGGCTATGTGTTCGGCTTTAGTAGGAAAATTTGGTGCGATGCGCCCCAGCGCCAAGCATTAGCTAAATTTCTGGTCCAACCATGACGAAAGGGTCAAAGTCGTCTGACGTTCAACATCGTGTGGGGCGACACATATCTTTGCCATCGCACCGCCGCTAAGCCATTGAATTTGTGTCTACAGTTTTCGCCAAGCCGCACTATTTTTGCCTTTTACGACTCAAAGGTTTTCCATCACGTCACAATAGACCGATAGCCGACATTACTCTCAAGTGCGGAGAAAGTCCGAAAAGAGCCCAAAGTTCAAAATGCTGCACCGTGCACCAAGGTCTTCTTTTATGAGGCAGACCAAAATCGTGACAAAATCAAAGCCGGATTGGCACTGTTCGTGGCAACTGAAATTCAAAGGCTTTCATGTATAGTTGCGATGCCGAAAAAGACCTCACATATCAGCACTCTGCATCACAAATCGGCCAGATTAAGGGTCGTTTGGAGCAGCATGGTCGCACGAAATATCCTACATTTTCTGATGCGACGCCAATGCGCTTCAAGCTTTGATAAATTCCACTAGAACGAAGCTGACTTGCACGGCGGTTGTAAGGGGATTCAAGATCAGAAGCGGTGAGGTCAAAGAATTCCCTACCCAGCTGGTCTTGGTTTTCCAAAATGTATGTGTGCCCTTCAGGTTTGTATCGCTCAACTTTCTTTATGGCTAGAGCAAATTCATTGCTTTCCGCTGTACTTGTCATCTTGATTAGTCCTCAATTCGGAAGGCTTGCCTAACGGGTTTCGATTTTCGTGCGCCATCGTCGACTGCCACTTCGATGTAGTATGAGCCCGCTGGTAAGACATTTGGCGGCTCCCAAACAACAGTTCTTAGATGCCCCTCTAGCTGCACCGTCTTTGCGCCCTGGGCCCTTGCTTCTTCGCTTGGGCGGACGCACCATTCCCAAACTAGGTCATCACCATCATCATCTGAAGCAACCGCCTTGACCTCAAGGAAGTCGGAACGCGACAAGACCGTTTTGCTGAGAGTTAAGTCGACTATGCGCGGGGGTGAGATTCTGTCTGAAATGATATTTCCAAAAATGAAAACGAACAGGCATCCTATCGCCAAAGCCGCTAGCATATTGCCCATGCCGACTGCTTTCACTGGTAAGTTTCCGTCTGAAAATGCAGACTGATAATATGCAGTGGTCAAAAATATGAATGATAAGAATGCGCTTATCCAATATGTATACATAAACCCGTCGAAGACATACGGCTTGGTGATGGAGGAAAATATCGTTGGAAAGAAAATGACCGAAAGCGAAATCACCCCTAAGACGGCACGTGAAGCCGACTTATGCTCTGCTTGCAAATCTGCCAAACAAACCTCCAAACTTTATCGATAGCTCACCCTACGAGGTATGTGGCTCAAAACTCAAGCAGTCTTGGTTTTGGAACTGCCGACCGAAGGCGCCGTTTTCGGCTCGTTTGCTCCCAGCATATCTCGACAGCCGAACTTGACAAACGAACAGCGAATGGCGTGTGTGGATGTATATGGACCCCGCCTTATTGCAACGGTCTGTTTGGTCTGGTTCAGGATCACGATTGCTGACGTATATCCGGCTTCTCCGAGCGGCCCGATCTATCGTCACCGCGAGCCCCGATGGATTTCCGCTTGCTTCCCCCTAATTGGCTCCAAAGCATCAGCTTAGCTGCGCCGATCCACACATCAGGTTCAAGAAGCAACGGTTCGTGTCGTTGTCACCATCCCATGCCAAGTTGCTGCAATATTCAGGTAGTCCCTTCGGTTTCTATGAACGCCCTCAGTCGGTGAATGCTGGTTGATACTCTATGCGACCTGACAAGACGGCCCAGACGATCCTGGCGTTCTTGTTAGCGAGGGCTACAGCGACCAAATTGGGGTGCCGCCGATCGCGCACCCGTTCGATCCACACGCTTCTCGCGTCTGTTTTGTCACCTGCCTTCCTTAGAACTGCGCAAGCACCATGGATCAACAGAGTGCGTAAGTATCGGTCCCCGCGTTTGCTGATCCCGAAGAGGCGGGATTTACCGCCGCTGGATCGCTGTTTGGGTACGAGCCCGAGCCATGCTGCAAATTGCCGTCCGTTTTTGAAGCAAATACGGTTATTGGGCAGCATCACCAAGCGTGGCAGCCGATATCTACGCGTGCTCTTCGTGCAGGCGGCACAAGTCATCATGATGCGGCCGAAGAATTGGCACAAGTTCAGCTTTGGCCCGTGGTTGGAAGCAGCCGCGACGCCCATGCAACACAACAAGCTTGGTGTTGCGTTGGCAAACAAACTGACGCCGCAGCGCAGCGGACAGAGAGGTCACTCTTTGTCTGCATGGAAATTATAGGCCGGCAATGTGGACAAACTGAAACACATCGGACCGTGTGGGGCGAGTTGACATCCAACAGGTTGATTGTTCATGATGTAGTTCATGTGGCCTTTGATGCAAGCAGCAATTTTCTTGATATCGATGTTGTTGCCCAATTTTGCAATTTCGGCGGTTTGCCCTCGCGACATCGCTGATCAACAAGCTATCGCCGTTCTCGAATCTGGAAATCAAACAATTCTAAAGGTCGAAAACGGAGTCATTTCCGGAATTGAACTCGAGGCACTTGTTTACGATCTGGTCTCACTGCAGCAACCCATTTACGGTAATCGGGGGGAAGTAACCAATGCACCAGAACACCTGCGTTCCGCAATCGTCTTAGAAAATATTTGCGTCCAGACGGCTGAAAACGAACCGGTCCGGATCCAGTTCTGGATTAACCACTCTGATGAGTGGGGTTTACTATCTAACTTTATATTCGACAACGTCTACTTCCCGAAAGACTCTTCAATTGTAATTGACCAATGTGGGAAGTTCATCGCGAGCAAACTGTACGGCGTAACAAACATCGAAACGTGCATTCATAGACAAAAGTTTTTTGATCTGGATGCTGAAGACTTAGATACGCTTTCAATTACTGGATGCGCATGGATTAGTTTCTTCAATATCAGCCACCTAGATCTGGAAAAGCTAAGAGTTTCGAACTGCACTGGTGCATATTTTGAGGCGCCAAAGGCGAATGACGTTGAATTTAAGGAATTAAACTTTGCGGAAATCGAAGGCAACCTCGGTTTCGAATTAAGATATCGACCAAGAGATGATGAAACACTCCGATCTCCAATCAGCTTTCGATTAAAAGAAAGCAGCGTTGAAGATGGCACATGTCACATTGAGACTATCCTTACTGACTTCCCGAAATGGAAAGAAAGTGATGTTTCTGGTGAATTATTTTGGGATCCTTCAGAACGATGCCTTTTGGATGTTTCCCTGGGCGGGCGGTTCTCAGATATCGCGGTCCGTGGTGGTAGATACTCTGGCTTAGAGATTTTTGCGCCTTCGGCCGATGAAATTGACTTAGCAGGTCTGATCTTTGAAGGCACCGAGGCACATCTTACCATCACAGCCAACGAGCTCCGTAACTTGGATCTAACGCGTTTAGCAGAGCATTTCGATGATCAATTTACATTTGAAGTCAAGCTCCCGCGCGAAAGAGTACGAGAAAGACTTCGGCTTCCGGAAAGCGATCTTTCGAACTTGTTTAAAAGACTCTCTCTCAACATTAGCCCTAGGTCACTTCCTTCATTGAACAGTATCGTGGGAGATGACGAAGGTCGTGTGTTGTTACTAGATAAGATTAATCAGTATTTTCAAGACAGGAACAGCAAAGGAATAACTACTAAAATGCGCCGCCGTTCTCATTGTGCAACCTCCTTTGTGCGTCGCTACAAGTTTACTCGGCCTTTGGAGGAATGGTGCGATCCATTTTCTTTGAATGATTGAACTACGTGAGTTGATATTTTTTGCGACTGAAGTGATGTTCAGATCTGGGACGGATGCGGCCTTTTCTTTGAGATTTGCAATAACCGCTGTTCTTTTCTTTACATTGTCCTATGCGACTTTTGCCGACTTCGTGCTGACCAAACCGCTCTTTAATCCATCAGGCATATTGCGGGGGTTGATACCTATTCTTCCTGATTATTCCGATGGAAACTTGATGGTTTTTGGAATAGCAAAGCTTCCATTATCATTAGTATTTTCGCTACAGATCTTTTTTAAGGTTTTCCTGCTAGGTACGTTCCCGCGGGCGAGTGGCCTAATTAATGTTCTGATTATTCTAAATTGGTTGTGTGGATTGTATTTTATCTCTGGGTGGGCTTGGGTGGTGTCCAACTGTCCACCATGGGAAGCTTTTTGCAACTGACACAAAGACTTCATTGAGGCCAATTTCAAGTCTACGGATGGGGGATTGTAGTTGCATTTGATTTTGTCCAAGTGGGTCAAGAAATACTACTTGGACTCTGCATCCCATGATGAAGTCTAAAGTCCGTTTCAGCGACGTGGACTGCAACGCAGCGGAAAGGCTGCTGCAAGTTCAAGGAAATGCTGCATGAGCAATTGCCAAACCAGCAAAAAGACGCAATGTCCCGCGACTCGATGGTCCGAGTGCGTTGCGGCGGAGACGTAATCTCGGTTCGCGCCCTTTTGCCGCCGATGGATGTCCGTTTCGCTGACACTCGCTTCAAGGCAGCGGTTAAACTGCCGCAATCGCAAAAGGATGCTGCGTCAGCGAAGCCTCAAAATCGAATGTCGGCAGAGTCCGCGTCTTACCCGTCCGACCGGCCCGCAGCGAAGGTCCGGAATTTACTGAACCGCCATTGGCCTAGCGCGCAGAGAATGTCAGCTGAGAGCCCAAAATGCCGGATGCTGCAGTACGCATAGATGTCCGCTTCTTCTTTTGCACCCTATCTAGCGCGAAGACGGCTCATTGTGACAGGCGTGACCCCCAAAAAGGACGCGATCAACGAATGCGTGAAAATGTCTTCATAGCCGGGGAAAGCTTGGCGAAACCAGTTCAGACGCTCGGCTCCGCCAAGAGCGGCGAGACACCATTCGCGCTCCGCCTTTTCACTCAATGCGTCTTGCAGAATGCCATTTGCCCAGTTTCGGATTGGTTCGGATTCAAGCATCAGATTGGTAAGCCGACCCGTATCGAGCCAATAAAGCGAGGCCTCTTTGGTGGCCTGGATGGACACAAAGGATACTCCATCCCGTGTTCGCGCGATATTAGGTGTTACAACGCAAGGACCAACGTAGAGTCCAACGCATGCTTCCTTGCCCTCTTGGTCACAAATGGTGCTGGCAAGGCTCCCATCCAAAAGAATGAACTCATCAGACTCAGGTTGTCCTTGGTCGGCGAGGCGCGCGCCTTTCTTCAAACGCTTGCTTCTCCAATGAGACGCAAAACCGTCTGCAAGGCTCAAGTCAGAAAGGTCGGGTGACTGTGCGAGAAATTTCCGTAGATCCATCATGTCATACCTTATCAAATGATAATGCGTGAGGCTTCACCGAAGGGCAACTTGGCAAGAGATCAAGGAGGTCCCAAAATGATCCACACACTTCTTTCAAGGTGCATCGGATTTGCCACCCTGGGCTGCGGGTTGATTGCGACTGTCATCTACGTGCTGATGATCACCGTCACGCTTGCCCAAATCGAAGCAATCTCGGGGCAGGTGCCGTTCGACATGCGGCCCCACGGCTACAGTCCCTCTGACGCCGCGACGCTTCTCGATGCATTGGGAGCGGATGGGCGTGAATACTATCTCAGCCGCCAGATTCCTCTGGATACGATGTATCCGGCCTTGCTCGCGCTCACACTGAGCAGCACATTCTGCTGGTTTGGGCGCCGCATGCCCAACAAGAGACTTGTCCATCTTGGCGTTGCCTTCGCGGTCGGCAGTGCGCTGTTCGACTATATGGAGAACCTGGGGATCGTTGCGATGATCCATGGTTGGCCAGATGTGACGGAATCATTGGTCTACGCCGTCAGCACAGCGACAATCGCTAAATCCGTCATCACAACACTGGCTGTGATGCTCTTGCTTGCGACAGGTGTCATCTGGGCGCGCCTGCCCAAAGCCGACGCTACTGCCTAGATGAGTAGTGCCCGCTTGGTCCCGCCTCCCGTGACTTCAATCTCTAAAATCGAATGCCCACTATGGAGCCGGGGCTTATGGCCCCGCCGCTCTTGTTTGTTGGGCCAGCGGGATTTGGACGAGCCAAACGCCCCTGGCCGTCAGGGGGAAGACGCTGCCTTCCCCCTCGGGCAATCCAATTAGACAAAACCGTGTCCTCGCGCTCTGCGCTGCGGGCCGCACCACTTTTGTCGAATAGCATTGCCTCGCCCCCAACCGCGTTCGCCACGTGGCAGATCAGCAGGAGCAGGCGGCTTCGCCGACTGTACCTGTAAATCAGCCCTGATTTTCCGAAAAGGGAAGTCAGATCAATCGAAACAGCCTGCGGGAGCAAAATGGAGATGTTGCGTCAGATTATCACGCAAGGGTCAAAGTCGTGTGAGGTTCAACATCGAGCAATGAAAACGGAAAGGTTCTGTCGCAAATGGCAGAACTATGTGTCGTCTCTCAACAGCTGGAAAATGGCGCTCTGGGGAGGATTCGAACCCCCGACCCCTTGATTCGTAGTCAAGTACTCTATCCAGCTGAGCTACCAGAGCGCGGTGTGGGGGAGTTAGAACCTTGCGCGCGGGAGCGCAAGAGCAAAAAGCCAAAAAAGTCAGCTCGCCCCCAAATCTCCTTTCGGAAGGGTGATGCCAAAGGTGGTTCCGGTGTCACCCGTGGCCGCCAATTGCAGCTGTCCGCCATGCCCGCGGATCAGCTCAGCTGAAATTGCCAGCCCAAGCCCGGTGCCGCCTTTGCGAATCCCGCCCTGAAACGGCGTGAACAGATGCTCCTGCGCTTTGGCGGGCAGGCCCGGCCCGGTGTCGCGCACCGAAATCATCCAGGCCTCATCGGTTTCCCAAGCCGAGATCGCGATCTCCCCGGGCTGGCCACTGGCCACAATCGCCTGACGGGCGTTGCGCACGAGGTTGGAAATCACGCGAAAGAGCTGTTCGGGATCCGCGCGCATCATCAGCCCCGCGGGAATGTCCTCGGCAAAGCTCAGATCAAACTCGCCCACCGCAAGCCGCTCGCTGGCAATCACATCGGCCACCAGCTCGCTGGGGGAAAACCGGGTCAGCGTCGGCGCGGGTTCTTCCGCCTTGCCAAAGGCCAGCGTGCTTTCACACAGGTGCACCGCGCGGGTGATGGAGTTCACCAGCTTGGGGGCCATCCGCGCCACCAGCGGGTCTTCGCTGCTTTCAATCCGGTCGGTGAAGAGCTGGGCGGAGGTCAGGATATTGCGCAAATCGTGGCTCACCTTGGCCACCGCACCGCCCAGCTGGGCCAGACGCTCTTTCTGGCGCAGGGCAGAGGTCAGCTCGGTCTGCAGCGTGTGCAGCGCTTCTTCGGCTTCGCGCAGCTCGGTGACGCCGGATTTGGGCGTGATCACGCTGCGCGCATCTTCCGGCGCTGCGGCATAGGTCTGCATATAGCGGACCACGCCTTCGATCGGGCGCACCAGAATCGCACGCACCGCAAGGAAGAGCAGAAACGCGGTCATGATCGAGATCACCGCCGAAAGCGCCAGAACCCGCAGCCCGTAGTCAATCATCGAGGCGCGCAGATCCTGCGTGCCCATGGTGACCTCAATCAGCAGCCCTGCATCCTGCACCGGCGCGCCGATCACGCGGATCACCCGCTCGCTGCGGTCCAGAAGCTGCATCATCGCGTCTTTGATCAGCACCCCGGCCGAGGCACCGCGCATGTCATAGGTGTCGTTGATCGGCTCAGGGATAGGAGAGCTGAGAATCAGCTGCCGCATCTCATCGCGCCGCAGCACCACGTTGTAGACGCCCGCGTTTTTGAGCAGCTCGTCTTCCAGATCCATATCGATCATGTCATCCGCCAGAAGCGCGAGCGAGGCAATCTGTGCCCGCTCCAGACGCAGCAGCAGGTAATCCTCGCGATACCGCGCAACCGAAGGGACAAAGATCAAGACCTCGGCCAGCATCACAAAGATGACCGTGAGGATCAGGAACCGACCTGAAAGCGAATTGAGCATGCGCGTCCGCCCTTTGTTATGGCAGCCAGCGTTGAACGAAGCCGACCACCCGTTTGACCTTAGGATTATCAAACAGTTGCGGAGAGAAATAGGCCCCTGCGACACGCTTGTTGATTTCTCCCACCGTTGGATAGGGCGCAACCATGCCCGCAACGGCGCTCATCTTGAGCTTATTGGCAATCACCAGCGCCCATAGGTTGATAAGCTCGCCCGCCTGCGGGCCAGCAATCGACACCCCCACGGGGCGGCCTTTCACGACCATCGCTTTGATCAGCCCCTTGGCCTTGCGTTCCGCAATCAGCCGGTCGTTGTGGTCGATCTCAAACCGAGCCACGGTCAGCTTGTCGCCATAAATCTTGCGCGCCTCCGCTTCGGTGGGGCCGATCTGCGCCAGTTCCGGGTCGGTGTAGGTCGCATAAGGGATGTGATCCGTGCGCGCCTTGGCAGGCAGCCCAAACAGGGCGGAGCGAATGATGACACCGGCATGATAGCCCGCCACATGGGTGAACTGCGCACCACCCGCCACATCGCCGATCGCATAGACCTTGCGGTTGGTGGTTTTCATACTGTCGTCCACCTTGATGCCGGTCTTGGTGGTCTCAATCCCCGCCGCCGCGAGGTTCAGCTTGTCGACATTGGCCTTGCGCCCCACGGCCACCAACAGATGTGAGCCGGTAAAGCTGCGCCCATCCTGGGTTTCCACGGTGATGGCCCCCGCCTGCCCGCTGATCTGCTTGGCCATGGCGTCTTCGGCAATCTCAAGCCCTTCGCTGCGCAGGTTATCCAAGACAATCGCCGCCATTTCCGGATCATCCCGGCCCAGTGCCTTGGCGCCCTCAATCACGGTCACTTTGATGCCCAGCCGCTGATGCGCCTGCGCCATCTCCATGCCAATGGGACCCCCACCAATGATCAGCAGATGCTCCGGCGTTTCAGTCAGGTCAAACAGCGTCTCATTGGTCAGGTAAGGCACAGAATCCAGCCCCGGGATCGGCGGCACCAGCGGGCTGGATCCGGTGGCAATCACGACGCGGCGCGCGGTGATGCGGTGATCTCCGGCCTCAACCACCTTCGGGCTGACAAAGCGGCCATATTCACGGATCACCCGCACCCCAAAGCCTTCAAAACGTTCTTGGCTGTCCACCGGCGCAATCTGGGCAATCACGTCCTTCACATGGGCCTTGGCCGCGGCGTAATCCACCTGTGGCACCTGATCGGCCACGCCATAGATGCTGCTGTGCGCCTGCCCGTGAGCCGCCTTACCGCTGGCAATCAGCGCCTTGCTGGGAACACAGCCAAAGTTCAGGCAGTCCCCGCCCATTTCGTGCCCCTCAAGCAGGGTCACATCCGCGCCCATCTGCGCCGCCCCGGCTGCCACAGACAGCCCTCCAGAGCCGGCGCCAATGACCAGCACATCCGTCTTGATGTCTTGCATTATACTGTCTCCCGGCCCCGAATACGCTTGATCACCGCAGGCAGCAACGACAGTGCCGCCAGACCCAGCATCGGCAAGAGCACATGCGGCTCAAAGATGATGCCAAGGTTCGGTGTCTCACCGCGGGCAAAGACCTCGCCAAGGCCCGCCCCCACCGAGGTATAGACCAGACCACCGGGGATGATGCCAACGAAAGTGGAGACGACGTAACGCCACAGCGGCACCCCCACCAGCGCAGGGATCAGATTTGCCACAAAGAAAGGCACCACCGGCACCAGACGGATCAGAAACAGCATGGTCCACTGATTCTCATCAATCCCATCTTTCAGGGCTTTGATCCGCCCCTCAGAGCTGTCCATCTTGGCCGACAGGCGCTCCCCAAGGCCAAACTTGGCCGCCAGAAACACAACCGTCGCCCCCATGGTCGCCGCGCCCACGTTGAACAGCACGCCCGGAAAAGTGCCAAACAGAAAGCCGCCGGTGAGCGTGGCAATCGTTGCGCCAGGCAGGGAGAAGCCCGCGATGATCACGTAAAGGATCATGAACACGGCCACAGCTACCCAGTAGTGCTGATCCCGGTAGGCAATCAGCGTCTCGCGATTGTCGCGCAGGGTTTCAAAGCTCAGGTAGTCCCCCAATGCATAAGCGCCGCCCACTGCGACACAGAGGATCACCGCCAAAGGCACCAGCCGTGCCCACTTTGATTTTGCCTCAGCGCGTTCGGTCTGGCCCGCGCCATCCGTTAGATCTGCCATCTTTTGGTCGTTACCCTTGGTCACAGTCTGTCTCTTTTCCTCAAAATGAGACAGTCCCCTTCTAAACAACAGAGGGTTCACGGCGGGTTGATCACAGTCGCACGGTTTCGTGATGAAATCCGCCCCTTTCCGCAGTTCTGAAACATTCTGTGCGCATATCGGCCTTCGGGGCTTGTGTTTTTGTAGCAAATCCGCGATCAGGCGTTTGACTTATCTCGCAGGCCCGTCTAAAGACCGGGCTTCGAATAGACAGGCTCCGCGAATCTATCGCTTGATCGACTTGCCGGCGCCTCCACACTTTGTAACGGAGACGGAGCGATGAAACGCACCTACCAACCTTCGAACCTGGTTCGTAAACGCCGCCACGGCTTCCGTGCGCGCATGGCCACCAAAGCTGGCCGCAAAATCCTGAACGCACGCCGCGCACGCGGTCGCAAGTCGCTGAGCGCATAAGCTCACCGACACCGTTTATACGGATCGTTCAAACAAAATGACACCGCCGGAGACCCCCACGGAAGGCCCTGCCAACCACGGGACGACGTCTCCGGCGGTTTCTCTTTGCGCGCAGGAAGCCCTGCTGGTTCTAAAAAACCGCAGCGAGTTTCTCGCCGCCGCCCGCGCCCGCAAACAGGGCACCAAGGCGATGATGATTCAGGCCCGCAAGCGCCGCGAGTCGGAAGACGCTGATCCAGCGGTGATCCGCGTCGGCTACACCTGCTCCAAAAAAGTCGGCAATGCAGTTGCCCGCAACCGCGCCAAGCGCCGGATGCGCGAAGTCGCCCGCGCGGTGCTGCCTACCTTTGGCAAACCCGGCTGGGATTACGTGCTGATCGGCCGCAAAGACGAGACCGCCGCGCGTGATATGCTGGCGCTACAGGCCGATCTCAAATGGGCGCTGCGCAAGCTGCACGCACCAGCCAAGCCGCGCCCGCAGACATAAGCCCCCTGCCCTCCATGGCCCACAGTGTCGCAGGACACATCAGGTAAGCGCCTGACAGAGACCTGTCACACAGTCTGTCTGAGATCGTTAAAACACGTACGACTTTGACGCAGTTCAGCATCAAAAAGCCTTTCCCTTTGGGGGATCGTTAATGTTTCAGATGCACCTTCCGCTGGCTCAGAACCACATGCCAACGAAACGATCCGTCGCCACGATGTCTGTCACAATTCTTCTCACCTTTGTTGTCACAACCGACGACACCTCCCACTTCCGCGAGACCATTTCTGTGCTGGCCAATCAGGTGCAACGCATGCCCGGCGCGCTGCGCTATGCGGTGTTTCAGGGCAAAGACGATCCGAATTATTTTCACGTGCATCAGGTCTGGGCCAACCGGGAATGCTATCAGGCCTATATCAACAGCGAAGAGGCCGACCGCGCGTTTGTCACGCTGCGCGGCATTGTTTCAGAGCTGCTGGTCAAAGAGCTGATTCCCGTCGCCAACAGCGACAGCACACCGGTGCTGGTTGCCGGCTGATCCCCGCATTTGTCGGCACGTTAAGCTTTGCCCCCTTCCGAAACGGGCACCTCCGCAATACAGCCGCGATACAGACGCAATACCGACGCGCCAAATCGGGTTAATTTTGCACTTTCTAGCCAATTCGGAACCCAACTCGTCCATTGCGCCTTGGCACCCTTGCTCATAGCCGTTAACAGGCTGTTTCAAAGAGGTCAGCGAAGATGAAGACACGAGATATGAACCGCGATTGGATCGCCACCGCCCGCACACTCTCCCAGGCTCTGCCTTACCTCCAGCGCTATGCTGGGGCGACGGTTGTGATCAAGCTCGGCGGTCACGCCATGGGCTCTGATGAGGCCATGGATGACTTTGCCCGCGACGTGGTTCTGATGCGTCAGGTCGGCATCAATCCGGTGGTCGTGCACGGCGGCGGCCCGATGATCAATGCGATGTTGGAACGGCTTGAAATCAAATCGGAATTTGTGAACGGCAAACGGGTCACAGATGCCGCCACCGTCGAGGTGGTGGAGATGGTGCTCTCCGGTGTGGTGAACAAACGCATCGTCTCTGCGATCAACCGTCAGGGCGGCAAGGCCGTGGGTCTTTCCGGTAAGGACGCCAACCTGATGATCTGCGATCAGACCAACGCGGATCTCGGCTTTGTTGGCACCCCGGCAGAGATGAACCCCGCGATTTTGCACGAACTTTTTGCCAATGACACCATCCCGGTGATTGCACCCTTGGGCGGTGGCCGTGATGGCGAGACCTTCAACGTGAACGGCGACACCGCCGCTGGCGCCATCGCCGGCGCACTGGCTGCGGACCGCCTCCTGCTGCTCACCGATGTGGCAGGCGTCAAGAACGGCGAAGGCGAGGTTCTGACCGAGCTGAAAGCCCAACAAATTCGAGACCTTATCGCTGAAGGCGTGATCGCGGGCGGCATGATTCCCAAGACCGAAACAGCGCTGGCCGCCATTGATCTTGGCGTGCGCGCTGCGGTCATTCTTGATGGCCGCGCCCCCAACGCCTGCCTTCTGGAGCTGTTCACCGAACATGGTGCAGGCTCCATTATCCGCGCGGATTAAACCCGATTGGGGCGCAAATGACCGCGCCCCATTTCTCCGCTTGAGCCAACCAGACAGCCTGTGCATTCTGATCGGGAGCGAACGCCCTGCGCAAAGCCGCGCAACGGCCGCGAACCTGTGGTATTGTCATGCACAAGCTGAACATCTCTCGCACCAATCCCGCCGCCACATGAGCTACCGCGCGATTGAAAAAGCCGCACAAAAGGCTGGCCTGCTCACAATGGGCGCAGCGCATGTCCAAAATCTGACGGGCGCAGCCAGTGATCCGGCAACTGTTGTGCTCTTGGGCACCGGCGCGGCGTTCTGGCCCATCTTCTCTGCCTCTCGCGAAGGTCAGGATGGCATGCCCCACCCCGTCGACCGATGGTCCAAGCGCATCGTCGGCACACTCGCGGATCAGTTTGATGCCGCAACCGCCTATCCGTCAGACGGGCCGCCCTACCCGCCCTTCATTTCATGGGCCTTGAAGACAAACCGGTTTTTCCTCAGCCCTGTGGGCATGATGGTGCATGACACGGTTGGCTTGATGATCTCCATTCGAGGCGCGCTGCTCTTTGACACAGAGCTTGTGATCCCCAGCGCCGATCTTGCCTCCCCCTGCACGGCTTGCGCCGCTCCCTGCACCACCGCCTGCCCTGTGGGTGCGCTCTCCGCTGAGGCCTCCTACGACGTCACTGCCTGCCACGGTTACCTCGACACACCAGAGGGCCAGAGCTGTATGTCACAAGGCTGCCACGCCCGCCGCGCCTGCCCGTTCTCCGCCGGAGCCTCTCGCACAGACGCCCAATCGGCCCTTCATATGAAAGCGTTCCACCCATGAGCCGCACCCTGATCCTGATGCGCCACGCCAAATCGAGCTGGGATGACTTCAATCAGCCCGATCACGCACGCCCCCTCAACAAGCGCGGGCGCGCCTCAGCCCACGCTCTGGGCAAATGGTTGGCCCTTCAGGCCCTGCTGCCTCAGGAAGTCCTCTGCTCCAGCTCAGAGCGCACCCGCGAAACGCTGGATCGCCTCACGCTGCCGAACAGCCCGAAAGTCAGCTATCTGGATGCGCTCTATCACGCGCCCGCTGACACCATGCTGCACAGCCTTCGCGCCGCCAGTCAGCCCACGGTGCTTATGATCGGCCACAATCCGGGCATCGCCTATTTTGCCGATCAGCTTGCGGCAAAAGATCCGGACCATCCCCGCTTCCATGACTATCCCACAGCGGCGACAACGATCTTTCATTTTGATCTAAACGGCTGGAAAGACGTGCAATACGGGACCGGGGATGTGGTCGACTTCGTCATTCCCCGCGAGTTGATGGCCCGCGATTCAGACCTCTAGGCATAGAAAAAGGCGGGGATGACCCCGCCTTTCCAATCTGTCGTTTGCGCAGAAATCAGTGACCGAGAATCTGGCTCAGGAACAGTTTGGTCCGTTCGCTCTTCGGGTTGTTGAAGAACTCTTCCGGCTCGTTCTGCTCCACGATCTGACCCTGGTCCATGAAGATCACGCGGTTCGCCACCTGACGGGCAAAGCCCATCTCGTGGGTCACACACAGCATGGTCATGCCTTCTTCCGCGAGCTCGATCATGGTGTCGAGCACCTCTTTGATCATCTCAGGGTCAAGGGCTGAGGTCGGTTCGTCAAACAGCATGATGCGTGGCTTCATGCAGAGCGAGCGGGCAATCGCAACACGCTGCTGCTGACCACCGGACAGCTGGCCCGGATACTTCAGTGCCTGATCCGGAATCTTCACCTTCTCAAGGAAGTGCATCGCGATCTCTTCGGCTTCTTTCTTGGGTGTCTTGCGAACCCAGATTGGCGCCAGCGTGCAGTTCTCCAGAATGGTCAGATGCGGGAACAGGTTGAAGTGCTGAAAGCACATGCCAACTTCCGAGCGGATTTTGTCGATGTTTTTCAGATCGTTGGTCAGCTCGATTCCATCCACGACGATGTCGCCAGACTGGTGCTCTTCCAGACGGTTGATACAGCGGATCAGGGTCGATTTACCGGAGCCCGAAGGCCCCGCAATCACGATCCGCTCACCTTCGTTGACGGTCAGGTTGATGTCCCGCAACACGTGGAAACTGCCGTACCACTTGTTCATGTTGGAGATTTGAATCGCAACCTGATCACTCACATGCATCTTGGAGCGGTCGATCGCGCGGTCGGTCATAAGTTCAGACATGGGTGAACTCCTTATTTGTGCCCAGTATGAAGCTTACGCTCCAGATACATGGAATAGCGGGACATGCCGAAGCAGAAGATGAAGAACAGGAATGCAATGAAAGCAAAGAGCTCCCAATAGATACCGTTCCACGCAGAGTCGGCACGAATGGCGTTGGACAGCCCCAAAGGATCAAGCAGGCCGATGATCGACACCAGCGTGGTATCTTTGAAGATGCCAATGAAGGTGCTCACGATACCTGGGATCGAGATCTTCAGTGCCTGCGGCATGATGATCAGTCGCTGCGCCTGCCAATAGTTCAGCCCCAAAGAGTCAGCCCCTTCGTACTGACCTTTCGGCAATGCCGCAAGGCCACCACGGATCACCTCAGCCATATAGGCTGCGGCAAACAGGGTCACCATGATCAGCACCCGTAGGATGATGTCAAACTCCGTGCCCGGCGGCAGGAAGATGTTGAGCAACACAGAGGCCACGAACAGCAGAGTGATCAGCGGAACGCCACGGATGAACTCGATAAAGCCGACGCAAAGCGCCTTCAGGATCATCAGATCCGACTGCCGCCCCAGCGCTAGGAAGATACCAATTGGCAACGAGGCACCAATTGCCACAACACCGATCAGGATCGACAGCATGAAGCCACCAAACTTACGGCTTTCCACTTCCGGGATGGAAATCGAAATCACAGATTCCAGACCTGCCGCAACACTGCCAGCCAGGAACAGCCACCAGATCACCGGCACGGCAATCGCCGCGATGATCGCCACCAATTCCCCTGCAATAGGTGCGAGGATACGGTAAGCCAGATAGCCAATACCGAAACCGGCTGCGGCCATCAGAGGACCCCAAATCGATCCACCCCACATCAGCCAAGGCATCAGGAAGGGGTACGCTGCTGTCACGATCAACAGCTGGCGTGGAACTTTGGTGAACAGCACAGGCGCAATAGCCAGAAGCAACAGCACAAACGCAAGGTTTGGACGGAAGTATGCTGGCAGTGCTCCCTCTGTGGCGCCAAACACCACATCCGGTGTCGCCGGATAAGGTGGGTAGAAACCATACAGAAGCTGGAGCCAGCGGTCATTGATCACCGCCCAGCAGGCATGCCCGTGGGTCGACGCCCAGGTGGCTTCCATGATCTCACGGCATTCGGTCAGCGAGGAAGCATTCCAAACGGATTGGAATACCCACGGCAGTAGCCCGGACAGCACGTAGTAGATGAACGCCAGAGACAGCAGTGTCAGGGCGCTGTTGACGACACCGTCAAAAAGATTCGCGCGCGCCCATCCAATGACCCCAACAGAGTTTGCTGGAGGCTCCTTTTCCGGGAGCATTTCGGTGCGGACAAAAGACATGTCACTCATTTTATCTCTCCACCAATTTCACGCGGTTGTTGTACCAGTTCATCACGGCGGAAATGCTTAGCGAGATGATGAGGTAACAGGCCATCAGCATCAGAACACATTCCAGCTCGCGGCCGGTCTGGTTCATAGTGATGCCACCCAGCGTGCCGGTGATGTCCATGTAACCCACCGCAATCGCCAGAGAAGAGTTCTTGGTGAGGTTCAGGTAGTTGGAAATCATTGGCGGAATGATCACACGCAGGGCTTGCGGCAGGATCACAAGACGCATCGTCTTACCGGGGCGCAGACCCAACGCGTTGGCTGCCTCGGTCTGACCATGGCTGATCGCCATGATACCACCACGTACGATCTCGGCGATAAAGGCTGCGGTATAAAGGCTTAGCGCCAGCCACAGAGCAATCAGAGAATTGCGAAGGTGGGTGCCGCCCTGGAAGTTGAAGCCCTTCAGCGCAGGATAGCCAAGGTGAAACCCAAGCGCATAAAGCACGACAATGAGCGGGACGAAGAAGATGGCGAGGTTTTTCCAAAGCGTATTTGGACGGTCACCAGTGGATTCCTGAATACGCTTGGCCTGCGCATTCACAGTCCGAATGCCAAAGATAGAGGCCACAACGACCGACAAGATCAGCATCAAATCCAGCGAGATGTCAAAGCGCATCGAGGAGGTGCCAAACAGATGGATGTTGCCAAGCGAATTGGAGAACAGCGGCTCCGGCACATAAACGCCCCGGTTTGTCACAGCAACGGTGTCAAACAGGTTCATTGTGGCGGAGGGATTCTCGCCGCGGAAAGCGCGTGGTGCAGGCAGGCTCTCAATCAGGATGGCCATCGCCAGAACGATCCAAAGCAGAACCGGCACGTTGCGGAACATCTCCACATAGACGGTCATGATTTTGGCAACGATCCAGTTTTTGGAGAGGCGCAGAACCCCAACAAAAACACCGATAATCGTGGCTGTGATACAGCCAAGCAGCGCCACCAATAGCGTGTTCAGCAGGCCCAGAAAAGACGCGCGCAAATGCGTGTCGCGGCTGGAGTATTCCAGCAGGCGTTGGTTGATGTCGTAGCTGGCTGGTTCCATGAGGAAACCGAACTCGGGCTGTTTGCCCAGGGTGTTCAGGTTTACCATGGTGTTGTTGATCAGCCATGCTGCCAAAAGCATGAAGCCAATCATTGCGACAGCCTGGATCGTCAAAGAGCGATACCGGGTGTCGTAGATCAACATCGACAGCCGGAACGACTCCTTGGGAGGGTCGGTCAAAGTGGTCATATGGGATCTTCCCGTTCCTCGGCCGATTATAAGGTGGCGTCGCTATGCGCCGTGGCCGATTATTGTTGTGGTTCACATAATGTGAGGAGGGCGCGGAATTCCTCCCGCGCCCCCTGTGTTCGGTATCTTACCGGAATGGCGGGGAGTAGATCAGGCCGCCATCGGTCCACTGAGCGTTCAGGCCGCGGGCCAGACCGATCGGAGTGGCTTCACCGATGTTGGATTCAAACAGCTCGCCGTAGTTGCCGCCCGCCATGATGGCGTTCTTGGCCCACGCAGCGTCCAGACCCAGCATCTCGCCGAGAGTACCTTCGGTACCCAGTAGACGGTTCACTTCAGGGTTGTTGGTGCCTGCCGCCATCTCTGCGATGTTTGCGGAGGTCACGCCGAGCTCTTCTGCAGTGATCAGAGCGTTCAGGGACCAGCGAACCACGTCACCCCAGTTGTCGTCGCCGTGACGAACCAGCGGGCCGAGAGGCTCTTTGGAAATGATTTCTGGCAGCAGAACGTGCGCAGATGGATCTTCAAAAGTTGCACGAGTCGCCGCGAGGCCGGACGCGTCGGTGGTGTACACGTCACATGCGCCAGCCAGATACTGCTGCTGTGCTTCTGCGTTGGTTTCGATTGGAACCGGCTCGTAGCTGATGTTGTTGGAACGGAAGAAGTCCGCCAGGTTCAGCTCGGTGGTGGTGCCGGTTTGGATACAAACGGTTGCGCCGTCCAGTTCCTTCGCGGAGGACACGCCCAGCTCTTTCGGAACCATGAAGCCCTGACCGTCATAGTAGTTCACGCCTACGAAGGTGAACTTCAGGTCGACGTCGCGGCTGAAAGTCCAGGTGGTGTTACGCGCCAGCATGTCGATCTCGCCGGACGCCAGAGCGGTGAAACGGGTTTTACCGGTGGTTGGCACGAATTCAACCGCGGTCGGGTCGCCCAGAACAGCACCAGCAACCGCACGGCATACGCCTACGTCAAAGCCCTTCCACTCACCGTTTGCATCTGGTGCAGCAAAGCCAACCAGACCAGTGGTAACGCCACAGTTCAGCTTGCCGCGCGCTTTCACATCGTCAAGCGTGCCAGCAGCTGCAGCACCGGCCGCCAGGCCAGCGACAGTCAGCGCACCAAAAACTACGGATTTTTTCATTTTTACCTCTTCCTGTTTACCCACCCTTTCACAGGTGGTTTTGGCCACTCCCGGCCTAGAATGATGTGTTGAGACAACACCCCCCTCACATCTGGGGTTAGTGTGGTCGCATTCATCGCCAAACGTCAAGAGGTCCATCACGCATTACAATCAATGCTTGCGTGAATGTTAATTCCGCCCTGTTTGCCGGGGTTTCTGACTAGGAATTACTCAGTTTGAAGAAGCGGTAAGCATTTTCAAATGCTTGAAATTTCTTCTCTGCTTCCAGGGCTGCGTCTTCATCGCGGCCCCATTGTTCTTCCTGCCAGATTTCATCGATTCTGGAGAGTTTCCAAAGCGCTTCGATTTCCTGCAGATCGCGGGTTGCGGCGAATCCGATAATCAGTGAACCAGAGATACCAACCAGATCGTGGAAAGCAGCCAGTTCAAAGTTGTCAAAGCGGTGGACCTCTTGGGACAGAGCGGCAAGCGCTGCCGGATCCTGCGCTTCAAACATGACCCCTGCCACAGGCTTCAGGCGTGCTCCGAAAATCTCTGCCGCCCAATCAAGCAGCGGGTCCCACGCCTCTGCCTGCCGAGCGATCAATGCCTCAGGCGACGTGGCCCGGTAGCACAAAAGGTCACTGCCGCCATATTCTGCCAACATATCAGCGACTTCCGCATGCTGGATGGCCACTTTGTCAATCGCTGCATTGGCCGAACGTGTCACCGGCATGGCGTTAGGATCAATCTCGCCGTCTTGCGCGTCCCATTCGGCAGCCATCGCCTGTGCCATCGCCTCCGTTGGCACCACCAAAGCCGCTTTCGCAGGCGTTTTGACGGCGCGCCCGTCCAGAAACACCCCGAAGCCGCCCTCGACTGCCGCAACAGTTGTTTCTTTCCAAAACCGCTTTTTTGCCCATCCGCTCATGACTGAAGCTCCCAAACCTGTTCCAAGGCGCCATCCAAGGCGCCAAAATCCTCGATCAGCTGACTTGCTGCGCTAAGCCGGGTCACATCGTGGTAACCCCAACGCGCGCCAAGACCTGTCACACCCGCTGCAGCGGCCATATCCATGTCAAAACTGGTGTCGCCAATCATCACCGTTTCCGCGGCTGCCACACCTGTTTCCAGCATCGCCGTCTCGATCATAGTAGGATGTGGTTTTGACGGATGATCATCGGCAACCTGCGTCGTTACGAAATATCCTTCCAAACCATGGCCAGCGATGAGCTTGTCGAGACCTCGACGGGACTTTCCGGTGGCCACCCCCAGCAGAACATCATCGCGGGCGCGTAGTCGTGTCAGAGCCTCATAAGCACCGGGATAAAAAGGCGATGACTGCGCCGCTCCCTGGCTGGCCCGCAGCTGCATATAAGCCGCCTTATAGCCATCAACCAGCCGAACACGCTGCGCAAGCGCGCACTCCGGCACCAGCTTAAACACCGCAACATCCAATGACAGCCCAACGATGCCCAGTATGGCCTCCCGTGCCGGTGCTTGCAGCCCCTCCTCCGCAAAGGCTTGGCACATCGAAGCCACTATGAGCCCCTGGCTGTCCACCAGCGTCCCATCCACGTCAAAAATCACAAGTTTCAAGCGCTCTGAGCCTCCTGTCTTGGTGCCTTTGCTTCACCACGGACCATGCAGAAGGTCAAGCATCCTCCGCATAGGCACCGGAGGAATAGGTCAGCTCGTAAGAGTGGCTGTAGAGCTCAACCAGATTGCCAAACGGATCCTCGCAATAGACCATGCGGTAAGGCTTCTGGTCGGGATAATAGTACCGCACCTGCTGCATACGCTGCTTGCCGCCAAGCGCCTCGATCCGCTTCACCCGCTCTTCCAAATCGCTGTCCTGCAGGCAGAAGTGAAATATCCCTGGTTTCCAATAGTCAAAAGGCGGGGGCGTATCGTCGGTCTTGGGGAATTCAAACAGCTCGATGCCGACGCCATCCCCGGTCGACAAATGCGCGATACGAAAACGGCCCCAACCGGGGCCGAACACATCATCACACATCTCACCGATCGCGCTACTGTCCTGCAGCACCTCGCTGGGCGGCATCAGCAGATAGAGATCAAAGGCCTTGGTGTAAAACTCAACGGCGCGGTCAAGATCGGGCACGGTGATGCCGATATGGGAAAACGAAACAGCCGGCATGGGCCTCTCCTTTCAAATAGATGCGTATCAAAAACGTCATGGAATGCCTCACGCATGCCATGTCAGCTGATACGCACCATATCAAAGAGAGGATGAAACCGCCTTAGCGCAGGCTTTCAAACGGGTCATCCGCGGCAAGGTCCTCAGACCAGCCAAAGGTGTCCCATGTGTGGGCCATATGCTCCGGCAACTCAGCCGTGACGGTGAGCTGCTTGCGGGTCACAGGATGCTCAAACGTCATGCTGCGCGCGTGCAGATGAAGTTTGTTAGAGATGATCCCGCCAAGCTTTGCGCCCCAGCCATCGCCGAGATTTTCCTGACCGGAGCCGCCATATTTTCCATCGCCAACAATAGGATGGCCGATCTCCGCCATATGGGCACGCAGCTGGTGTGTGCGCCCGGTGATGGGCTCCATCGCCACCCAAGCGGCACGGCCTGCCACGCGATACAAAGTGGCGTATTGGGTGATTGCGCGTTTGGCACCCGGGGTGCGTTCCACTTCGCGCGGGTGCACGGCGATCATTTTCTCACCTTCGCCACGTGCGCCATGACCACCGGCTTTGACCAAACCATATTTGATTTCACCGAGATACGGCGTTGGCACCCCCGCGACGACCGCCCAGTAGATTTTGCGCGTCTGTTTGTGCCGCATTGCCTCTGTCAGAGCCTGCGCCACTTGGCGGGTGCGCGCCAACAGCAAGACGCCGGAGGTGTCTTTGTCCAGACGATGCACCAGCCGTGGTTTTTCCTCAAAGCCGAACTTCAGCGCCTCTGACAGGCCATCCACATGGCGGGTCTGCTTGCTGCCGCCCTGTGTTGGCAGCCCTGGCGGTTTGTTCAGCGCGATGATCTGATCATCACGGTAAATGACGCAGTTCTGGATCAGTTTCTCGTCAGCCGGCGACACGCGCGTTTTCGCAGGTGCTGCAGGTTTCTCCCCCGGAGCTGGCAGCGGCGGCACGCGCACGGACTGCCCCTCTTCCAGACGGGTATTGGCCTTCACACGCCCGCCATCAACGCGGATCTCACCTTTGCGGCACATCTTTTCGATCTGCCCCTGCCCAACATGGGAAAACTTGCGCTTGAACCAGCGGTCCAGCCGTTGATCCCCTTCGCCCGCTTCCACGGTCACAGTCTGCACCCGGCTCATGCCAAAAGCCCTCTCGTCAAAATCATACCCAGCATCAGCGCGCCCACCGCGCCGATCACCGAAACCGCCACATAGATTGCGGCCGCGCCATAGTCCCCGCGCTCCACCAGCGTCACGGTCTCAAGCGAGAACGCCGAAAACGTGGTGAAACCGCCCAGCAACCCCGTCATCACCAGAGGCGAATAATGCGTCAGGCCACGCTGTGCCGCCACCACGACAAAAGCACCCATCAAAAAGGAGCCAATGACGTTTACCGTGATAATCGCCAGCGGAAAGCCATTCCAGAACCCCTGCCCGACCAAGCGCACAACGCCCAGCCCGACCAGATAGCGCAGGGTGGCACCAATCGCGCCACCGACAGCCACATATGTGAGGTTCAAAATCATCCGGCGTCTCTCCGCCCTTCCACGCCCAATGTCAAGAAAACAAGCCTTTTTCCCGCGTGAAATATCCCGCGCTCAAATGGCGCTTCAGGTGCCTCGCTGGCTGCGCAGCTTCGCAAAATAGTCGAGACGCCTTTTTAACTCGCGTTCATAGCCGCGCTCCACCGGCG
Organism: Shimia sp. R9_1; assembly: GCF_017743775.1. NCBI lineage: Bacteria > Pseudomonadati > Pseudomonadota > Alphaproteobacteria > Rhodobacterales > Roseobacteraceae > Shimia > Shimia sp. R9_1. The sequence goes on from NZ_JAGHRN010000001.1 coordinate 1,144,392, forward strand.
TATATAGCACCGGCCGCTTCAGCCCTTCCGGGAAATAGTTCTGCCCGGAGAAGCCATCCTCGGCATCATGATCATACTGGTAACCCGCTCCATAACCCTGATCGGCCATCAGCGATGTGGGCGCGTTTAAAATGTGCTTGGGTGGCGGCTCAGAGCCCGTCTGTTTTGCTAAGGCCCGCGCTGCTTTGTAGGCCGCATACCCCGCGTTGGTTTTGGGCGCGAGGGCCAGATAGATCACGGCCTGCGCCAGCGCCAGCTCCCCCTCGGGGCTGCCCAAACGCTCATAAGTCTCCCAGGCACTTAAACAGACACCCTGCGCCTGCGGGTCCGCCAACGCAATGTCTTCGCACGCCATGCGTGTGATGCGCCGGGCGAGAAACCGAGGATCTTCGCCCCCCTCCAGCATCCGCGCAAACCAATAGAGCGCGGCATCAGGATCAGACCCCCGCACCGATTTATGCAGCGCGGATATGAGGTTGTAATGCTCGTCACCGGACTTGTCGTATTTTGCAGCGCGCCGCATCAGCCGCGTCGCCAAAGCCTCACTGTCCAGCTTACCATTCACGGTCCAAGCTGCCACCTGCTCAACCAGATTGAGAAGCGCGCGACCGTCGCCATCGGCCATCTCAAGCAGCGCTTCACGTGCCAGCCCGTCCAGAGGCAGTGCTTTGCCGAGCTCTTGTTCCGCCCTTTGTGCCAGCCGCTCCAGTTCCGCGAGACTCAGACGCTCCAGTACCAGCACCTGCGAACGGCTCAAAAGCGCGGCGTTGAGCTCAAAAGACGGGTTTTCCGTGGTCGCGCCGACCAGCAGGATTGTGCCGTCTTCCATATGCGGCAAAAAACCGTCCTGCTGGGCTTTGTTGAAGCGATGGATCTCATCAACAAACAGCAGCGTGCCCTGCCCGTTTTGGCGACGGATCTTGGCGGCCTCAAAGACTTTGCGCAGCTCCGGAACACCCGTGAATATTGCGCTGATCTGCACAAAATGCAGGTCCGTCTCATCCGCAAGAAGCCGCGCAATCGTGGTCTTTCCAACGCCGGGAGGCCCCCAGAACACCAGCGATGACAAAGAGCCAGAGGACAACATCACGCCCAATGGCGCCTCTGCCCCCAAAACCTGCGCCTGCCCGATCACCTCAGAGAGCGCTTGCGGACGCAACCGGTCCGCCAAAGGCCGGGGCGCGTCAGCAACAGGTGCGGCGGGAATATCCGCCGCTGGAGTGTCAAAAAGATCGGCCATCAGATGCCCTTGCGCCTTTAGAGTCGGAACCGCATCACCAACCGCTGGGTGCCGCGTTGAACTTCCAGCGTAAGCCTGTTGCGCACAGCGCGCAAAGCCTTGTCGGCATCTGAGGTGGTGAGAATGTCTTTGCCGTCAATCACCCGCAACACATCACCCGGACGCAAACCCAAACGTGCACCAATTTCGCCGGGGTTCTCGACGATCACCCCTTCTGCGCTCAACGGCAGACCAAAGCTACTTAGAACCGCTGGGTTGATATTGGAAATCACCAGATCCGGGATCGCAGCCCGACGCCCTGTGGTCAGTTGATCGCGCGGTGGGGTTTCCGGGGCGATTGCCATTTTGACCTTGCGGGTCTGCTCAGCCCCTTCCCGAACCATCAAAACATCAACTTCACTGCCCAATCCAGCGACCGACATGCGGAAGATCATTTCAGCAGGCGTGTTCACAGGCTGGCCGTCCAGTTCCAAAATCACGTCTCCCGGCTCGAACTCGGCCTCCAGAAACGGGCTGACGGCGTGCAAATCGGTGATCACGATACCGCCGGCGCGGTCCAGACCAAGCCCTTCGGCCATATCCGCGTCAACAGGTTGGCCAAACATGCCCGCCCAGGGGCGCTGAAAGCTTTCAAAACCTTCACGAGCCTGATCCACAAACTGCGCAACTAGGCGCGCGGGAATTGCAAAGCCAATGCCATTGGAACCGCCAGAACGTGTCAGAATGGAGGTGTTGATGCCAATCAGGTCGCCATTCACATCAATCAACGCGCCCCCGGAGTTGCCCGGGTTGATGGCCGCATCGGTCTGAATGAAATATCCGCGCGCATTTCCGGTTGCCACGCCAGAGCGCGCAAGGCCCGACACAATCCCGCTGGTCACGGTCTGCCCGACACCAAAGGGGTTGCCAATCGCCATGACAAGCTCGCCGACATCCACGCTGTCGCTGTCTCTAAGGCGCAGGAACGGCAGGCCTTCAGCGTCGTTCAACTTCAGGATCGCAAGGTCACTCTCCTCATCCGCAAGCAACACCTCTGCCGTGTATTCGCTGCGGTCATTGAGTTGCACGCGAATATCCGTGGACATGCCGACCACATGATAGTTGGACACCACGATGCCGTCTTCCGAGAGGATCACACCAGAGCCAAGCGAGTTCTCCACGCGTGGCTGGGGGCTGCTGAAGTTGCGGAAAAACTGATCAAAAAACGGGTCACCCGAAAACGGGCTTTGCCGTGCCTGCACGACCCGCTTGGCAAAAATGTTCACGACGGCCGGTGCCGCCTGTTTCACCAAAGGTGCAAATCCGAAGGCGATGTCACTCTGCGTTCGCGGAATTTTCGTTTCGGCGACTGCGGTGGTTGAGAGACCAACTGCAAGCGCGATCAAAGCAGCGCGGATCATGCGTCTTCCTTTGTTTGTAATGTGCCCAAGATATGGCCAGCGCCTCTTGAAAATGCAAGGCCGGAAGGTCGCCGCATATGCGACGGCCTAAGCTCCCGAAAGTCCTCGGTTTTAAGGGCGAAAATCGCTTTGATATTGCCCAGTTGGTAGCCCCTGACCGGACACCAGCAAAGCACCAAGGCGCCCAACCTCATCTGCACATTTCGCCCCCGCACCGTTGCCGCCCATCAGGGCAAACACGCGATCTGTTTGCGGATAGATCAACGGAGCGCCCTTTGGCGTGAAGCAAGTCACACAGCTTCCGTGCGACACGCTTTCAACCCGCAAGCCCGGCATCAAATCTCGAAGCTGATCGGCAAGCAACCCAGCAACATCTGTGTTCCCCCCGCTGCGGAACCATGCCTTCATGTCGTCAACAGTGTGAAGCTCATGATCCTCCGGATCCCCCCCAATTTTGAGGTAGGTTTTGCCATCAGGATAGCGCACCGGTGGCAAAACATAGCTGTCGCGTTCCGTACCCGGCGGGACGTAGACAAAAGACGGCATATCCTGCAGCCGCTGTGCTTCTTCCGAGCCAAGCTCAAGGAAGGCAACTGTACGCGCATAGACCCGAAGCGGCACCGGGCCTGGCAGCAGGTCTGCAGCCTTGGAAAACGCACCACAGGCCACCACGACTTTCTGCCCCGTGACTTCCGTCCCGTCCGCGCAGTGAACGGTGACCGCATTAGCACTTTCAGAAATACGCAAAGCTTCGCTGCGTATCTGCTGAGCGCCACTTTGCGTTGCAAGCGCGATTTCAGCCAAGACGTGTTGGCGCGGATTGATCCAGCCGCCGCCATCCTCTTCATAGAGCGCCGAAGTCCCTTCCGGAAAAGACAAATAGGGAAACCTCTCTGCGAGAGCCCCACCGGAGAAAGCCTGAAAGGCAAAACCTTCGCTCTGCGCCACGTCGAGCGTATTGGTCATGAACTCCGATCCGAAACCGCTGGTCGCACCAACCATAAGCGCCCCAACGGAGGCGTGAAACCGATGCCCGCTGCGCGCTTCCATGTCTGCATAACGCGCCATGGAGGCCTGCGCCAATCGGGACCAATCGGTATCACTCGCCAGACGGCGGGTGATGCGTGCCTCATCATAGTGGCTGGCAAAGACGCCGGTGTGGCTTGAAGCGTCCTGCGGCTCATCCGGCCCAACAAGGACGGTGGCAAGGCCCATTTCACTCAGATGACGCGCACATGCACTGCCCCAAAGACCTGCGCCAACCACAATCACATCTGCGCTCATCCCGCCGCCCCTCCCTGTTCCGTGATCTTTCCATCCGATCACTCAGTCTTTGGCGCACCATGCCGCCACAGGCAACGGAAGACCATCGCATAATTCAAATCCTGCGTCGGCAGCATACGGACAAAAAAAGACCCCCACCAAAATGGCGGGGGTCCAGTCATTCGGTTGTTCCGAATGGGATTTATTCTTCGGCGGCTTCTTCAGCTGCCACGCGAGCCTTGTCGGCCGCGCCTTTTGCATCAACGTCACGATCCACGAATTCGATGATCGCCATCGGTGCCATGTCGCCATAGCGGAAGCCGGCTTTCATGATGCGGATGTAACCACCTTTACGCTCTGCGTAGCGTGGGCCCAGAACGTCGAACAGTTTTGCAACATACTGGTCTTCTTTCAGACGAGCAGCTGCCTGACGACGCGCGTGCAGGTCACCGCGCTTTGCAAGGGTGATCAGTTTTTCAACGATCGGGCGCAGTTCTTTTGCCTTTGGCAGCGTGGTTTTGATCTGTTCGTGTTCGATCAAAGAGCCCGCCATGTTAGCAAACAGAGCTTTACGGTGTTCGTGAGTACGGTTCAGGCGGCGATAGCCACGAGCATGACGCATTTGATTTCTCCTAATTCGCGTTTTGCTTTGTCAGACCAGTGATGCGTGTCACCGGTTCACCTTGGGGCCTTTGGCCCAGCTTTCCCCGGCAGTTCCGGGCATTTGTCTGTGTGAAGGTGCGCAATAAATGCGCACCCTACGTAGGGTGTGCCCTCAGGGCGCACCTATTAGAAGTTGTCTTCGAACTTCTTGGCCAGATCTTCGATGTTGTCTGGTGGCCAGTCCTCGACGTCCATGCCGAGGTGCAACCCCATGCCGGACAGCACTTCTTTGATCTCGTTCAGAGACTTGCGACCGAAGTTCGGTGTGCGCAGCATCTCTGCTTCGGTTTTCTGGATCAGATCGCCGATGTAAACGATGTTGTCGTTCTTCAGGCAGTTTGCAGAACGCACAGACAGTTCCAGCTCGTCCACTTTCTTCAGCAGAAGCGGGTTGAACTCCAGACCATCATCTTCTTCCTGACGACCCGCAGATTCAGGCTCATCAAAGTTCACGAAGATGGACAGCTGATCCTGAAGGATACGCGCAGCATAAGCCACGGCGTCTTCCGGTGTGATCGACCCATCGGTGTCGATCTTCATGGTCAGCTTGTCATAGTCCAGAACCTGACCTTCACGGGTTGGCTGAACGTCGTAGGACACTTTTTTGACCGGGGAATAGATCGCATCGATCGGCATCAGGCCGATTGGCGCGTCTTCCGGCTTGTTTTTGTCCGCAGACACATAGCCTTTGCCAGTGTTCACAGTCAGTTCCACGTAGAGGTCTGCACCATCGTCGAGGTGGCAGATCACGTGGTCTTTGTTCAGAACTTCGATGCCAGCGCTGTCGCTGATGTCGCCGGCCGTTACAACACCTGGACCTTTTGCATTGATGGACAGACGCTTAGGGCCTTCCACTTCCATGCGCAGGGACACGCCCTTCAGGTTCAGGATGATGTCGGTCACGTCTTCGCGCACACCGGCAACGCTGGAGAATTCATGCAGAACATTGTCGATCTGTACGCTAGTGATGGCGGCGCCTTGCAGGCTGCTCATCAGAACGCGGCGCAGCGCGTTGCCCAGTGTCAAACCAAAACCACGCTCCAGCGGCTCTGCCACAACAGTGGCCTGGCGCGCAGGGTCGTTGCCCGGCTTTACTTCAAGCTGGGTAGGCTTGATCAATTCTGCCCAATTCTTGTGGATCATGCGTCCCTCCATTCTTGTCTAGCTCCCATGTTCCAAAAAGAACCAGACGCCCGAGGTTTAAAAATGACGAATGGGGCCGTGCGGAAACACGCGGCCCCAAGGTAATTCACTGTCGCTTAGACGCGGCGACGCTTTGGTGGGCGGCAGCCGTTGTGAGCGATCGGGGTCACATCACGGATAGAGGTGATGTTGAAGCCGATTGCTGCCAGAGCGCGCAGAGCGGATTCACGGCCAGAACCTGGGCCCTGAACTTCCACTTCCAGCGTCTTAACGCCGTGCTCTTGAGCTTTTTTGCCTGCATCTTCTGCAGCCATCTGAGCAGCATAAGGCGTGGACTTACGGGAGCCCTTGAAGCCCATGGTGCCAGCAGAGGACCAGGAGATCGCGTTGCCCTGAACGTCGGAGATCAGGATCTTGGTGTTGTTGAAAGAGCTGTTCACGTGCGCAACGCCGGAGGCGATGTTCTTACGCTCTTTTTTCTTCGTACGAGTCTTATCGCGTGCCATTGATCAAACCCTCCCTTACTTCTTCTTGCCGGCGATCGGCTTCGCAGGACCTTTACGGGTGCGTGCGTTGGTGTGGGTACGCTGACCGCGGACCGGGAGGTTACGGCGATGGCGCAGACCGCGGTAGCAGCCAAGGTCCATCAGACGCTTGATGTTCATCTGCACTTCACGACGCAGGTCACCTTCAACGGTGTAGGTCGCATCGATGTGCTCACGGATTGCCAGAACTTCTGCGTCAGACAGCTCGTTCACACGACGGGTTACGTCGATGTTTACGGATTCGCAGATTTCTTTGGCGGATGCTGGGCCAATGCCAGTGATATAAGTCAGGGCGATCGGGACCCGTTTGTGGGTCGGGATGTTAACGCCGGCGATACGTGCCACGTGTCACTTTCCTTTTTCGTTGCGGTTCCGTGGTTCCAGAACCTTTTTTCACAACGTAAGCCCGACGCAATAAGCGGCCGGGCCTCAGCTGATCAGGTGATCTTGCATATCGGGTGCGACCCAAAAGCAAAGAATTGATTCTCGGTTAAGAGATGAGGTGACATAGGGGGGAAAAGACCCGCGGTCAATAGCGGATCAGAGCAAAGGCGCTGGGGCGTGGAAATTCCTTGCGTCCCAGCGTTTCTCCTTCAAATCTGCATCGACTGCAAGGCCTGTCCCATACGCCGTACAAGGCCATCTTCTTTGCCGCCGATCAGCACATATTCATGCACCCCATCTGACCACACAGCCGAACTCAATCCTTCAAGCCGCATGGTCGCCATCGCCTCTTCGGTTTTGGCAACATCTTCACTTCGGATGATGCAGAGGGCAATCGGCACACCGCTAGGAGTCGCAAATGCCAGTTGGATCAACGGCCGCCCCTCAAAGCTGAGAACCTGCCCGCGCTTGTATTCCACATCAGGCAAGGCCGTGAGCTGCTCCAGCGCGATGTCTTTGCCCACCGCGGCAGATACCCGTCCCAGCTCCTCGCGCAGCTGCTCGGGGCTTTGGGAAATATGATCGAGCGTCGCATGAGTGTAGAGCGCTTGGTAAGCGGCCACATATTCCACCCACCCCGAGGGGCTCTGATTGGTGCTCCAGCTTCCCAGACCAAATCCAACGGCCAGCGCAATACATGCCGCCATGCCAACGGCAAAGACAGGCCGCTTCACAGGCGCCTTTGGCCCCACTGGAAGCGCTGCAATGGCTTCTGCCGAGGGCTGCAGGAGCTCAAAGCTGTCTTGCAGCGCACCAATATCAATCCGCAGAGCATCCAGCCGCTTGTTGAGCGCCGCATCATCCTGAAGCGCTGACTCGATCTGGTCGACCGCAGCGAACTCACTTTCGCCATCGAGATAGGCGACAAGCTCCTCATCTGAGAAACGTCTATCTTGCACGGCTCACGTCCTTCTGATCTCTGAATTTGCGCCCCAAATTGGCGCGCGCTGTGGCAAGGCGGCTCATCACGGTGGCCAGCGGAATGTCCAGGATCTCCGCTGCGGCCTTATAGGAGTAACCCTCAATATACACCAAAAACACGGTCACGCGTTGTGCCTCCGGCAAATCCAACACAGATTTCAAAACCTCCTGGCGATCATAGTCGCGCTCCGGGTCCTGCTTTGGGTCCGGGATATCGGCGGCATCCACCATCGGCATCCCGCCCTTCTTGCGCACGCGCTCTTTGCGGATCTCACTGATCCAGAGGTTATGCGTAATACGAAACAGCCAGCGATCCAGATGTGTTCCAGACCTGAACTTGCTGGCCTGTTCCATCGCACGCAGACAGGCCGCCTGCGCCAGATCATCTGCACCGTCCCTGGAGCCGGTCAGCGAAAACGCATAGCGCCAGATGCGGGGGAAGACCTCAGGAAGGCCCGCCTCCACCTCTTCTTCAGCGCTTTGTTTTCTCCAACGGCTCAGCATGGGGCGCTATTCGCAGTTTCAGCCATCATTCCTCCGTCAGCTCACTCTGCAAATAGGCCAACAGATCGTCAATCTGCTCTGGCTTTTTCAGGCCAGGGAAGGCCATGGTAGTGCCCGGCACCACGTCTTTGGGCTTGGCCAGAAACGCCGCGAGGGTCTCCGTGTCCCAGACGATGCCAGCTTGTGTCATCGGGCCAGAATAGCGAAACCCTTCCACCGATCCAGAGGTTGCCCCAAAGACCCCATATAACGTCGGGCCAACGCGGTTGTCCTCGGGTTTCAGGCTGTGACAGGCCTTACATTTCTTGAAAACCTTTTTTCCTTTTTTGACATCCCCGTCCGCCAATGTGGTGGTGGCCAAGAGCGCGAGTGCCGTCGCCAGTACCGCTGTATTGCGCATTTCCATCTCCCTGCTGGAGATGTGGGGCACACCCCACATCTCTGGCTATTGTGATCACTTCTCAAACACCATGCGCACAGACACAGGCGTTACGCGGGTGATGCCCGGCAAACTTGCAAGCTCCATCAGCTTGTCCACGCCAGCATCGATCCCCAGATCTGCAGTGGACAGCATAATCATGTCAGAAGTGGTAACGAGTACGCGATCTTCTGACAGACGCGCAACAAACAGCTCCGCCTCAACATCCGCAGACACGCCTGCAAGGCCAAGGGTGCCTTCAAAGTCCACAACGGTTGTCGCGCCAATTTCGAGATCATGGACCTCGTCAAAATCGATCTCACCCTTCAGCTCAGCAACCGCATCCGCAGCCTTGAAGACGTGCTCGATCATACGCTCGTTGCGGATATCGATGTTGGTTTCAACGGAAGAGAGTTCGATCGCCAGTGAAACGGCACCCTTCTCGTTCACCGATCCTGACAAGCCATCAAAGGTGTGGACCTCACCAACAGTATTTTTCTTGATCGAGCCGAAGGCAATCAGGCTCTCGTCGTCCACGGTTTTCCAGGTTTCGTGTCCACCTGCAAAGGCCGGTCCTGCAAATGCCATCACAACAGCTGCGGTTTTCAAAAGTGCTTTCATCGGTTCCTCCAAGCCGGGCAAAATCGCCCATTCCTAAGGTCAACGCTTGAGGACGGAAAACTATTCAGAAAAAATTTCAAAAAAAGAAAAGGCCCCCAATGAGCATGGAGGCCTTCAACAGTCTGGAGCTTAGATTTTAGCCCAGCACTTTCACAATCGACGCTTCGACTTCATCCATGGATGCCAAGCCATCAATCGAGCTCAGGTCACCTTTGGCATGGTAGTAGCCGATCAGCGGGCTCGTCTTTTTGTAGTATTCCATCAGACGGATGCGCAGGCTGTCTTCGTTGTCGTCCGCGCGGGCAGTGCCGCCAGCAGCGACAGCTTCCTTCGCACGGTTGACGATACGATGCACCAGCACCTCATCATCCACCTGCATCTCGATCACCGCATCGAGCTTCTCACCAACGTCCGCCAGCAGCTCTGCCAGAGCGTCAGCTTGCGCCAGTGTGCGTGGGAAGCCGTCAAAGATGAAACCACCCTTTTTGTCGCCTTCAAGCTGCTCACGGATCAGGCCGATCACGATCTCGTCGGTCACGAGTTCACCGCGGTCCATCACTTCGGCAACGATCTTGCCCATTTCAGTTCCGGAGGTCTTTGCTGCGCGCAGCATATCCCCGGTGGACAGTTGGATCATGTCGCGGCTCTCTACGAGACGACTTGCTTGTGTCCCCTTACCCGCACCTGGCGGGCCAAGCAAAATAATGTTCATCGACGAGCAGCTCCCTTACGTGCGCCGCGCTTTTTGCCTTTTCCGCGCAGCTGCGATTTTTCGATCAGCCCTTCGTACTGATGGGCCAGCAGATGGTTCTGAACTTGTTGAATAGTGTCCATGGTCACGGAAACCACGATCAGAACCGAAGTGCCGCCAAAATAGAAGGGGATCGCAAACTGGCCACGCAGAATCTCAGGAAGGAGACAAACTGCCGCAAGATACGCCGATCCGAGCACCAAAATACGGTTCACAACATATTCCAGATATTCCGCGGTGCGTTTGCCGGGGCGGATACCGGGAACAAAGCCGTTCTGATTCTTCAGGTTGTCGGCCACATCATCGGGTTTGAAGCTGACGTTGAAGGTATAGAAATACGCAAAGAACACGATCATGCCGACGAAGAACAGCAGATAGAGAGGCTGTCCGGGGCCGAAGTAGGCCAGGAGCGTGGACATAATCGGGCCAGTCTGGCTGCCGGAGAATGTCGAGATCGTGGTCGGCAGCAGCAGCAGAGAGCTTGCAAAGATTGCCGGGATCACGCCCGCTGGGTTCACCTTGACAGGCAGGTGGCTGGAGCCACCGTCATAGACTTTCATGCCCACCTGACGGCGCGGATACTGAATGTGGATCTTACGCAGTGCGCGCTCCATGAAGACCACGAAAGCAATCGTCGCGATGACCATCACAATCACGCCCACGATCACAGCTTCGCTGATGGCGCCGGTGCGGCCGGACACAAAGAACTGCGCCAGCGCGGCTGGCAGCTCTGCCACGATGCCCACAAAGATGATCAGAGAAATACCATTGCCGATGCCGCGTGCGGTGATCTGCTCACCCAGCCACATCAGGAACATGGTGCCGCCCACCAGCGTGATCAGACAGCTGAAGCGGAAGAAGAGGCCCGGATCGGTCGCCAGATCACCTGCCTCAAGGCTGACCGCGAGGCCGTAGGCTTGCAAAGTTGCCAATGCCACCGTGCCGTAGCGGGTGTATTGGTTCATCTTTTTGCGGCCCTGCTCGCCCTCTTTCTTGAGTTGCTCAAGCGCAGGCACCATGGAGCCCAGAAGCTGCACGATGATAGAGGCCGAAATGTAAGGCATGATGCCCAGAGCAAAGATCCCCATGCGGCCCAATGCGCCACCGGTGAACATTGACAGGATACCGCCGATCCCTGCGCCTGCGCTCTCCATGAATTCACGAAGCGCCACACCGTCGATGCCGGGAACCGGAATCCAGGTGCCAAGACGATAGACAATCAGCAATGCCAGCGTGAACAGGATGCGATTGCGCAGATCGGTCGCTTTTCCAAGCGCGGCCCAGCTCGTGTTGGCCGCCATTTGCTCTGCTGCAGATACCATTTAGGTTCTCTCTTAGACTGGAAACGCCGCCAGAACCGTTCTCCGGTTTGGCGGCGTTAGGAAAACTTGGAAGATTATGTAAGCGGGTAATGCCCCGCTCACAACCTCTTATTCAGCCGCTGGCGCGGTTTTGACCGTCAGGGAGCCGCCTGCTTTTTCGACAGCTTCAACGGCTGCTTTGGAAGCACCGGTCACTTCGATGTTCAGCTTGGCGGTCACTTCGCCTTTTGCCAGAACGCGGATGCCGTCCAGCTTACGACGTACCAAACCAGATTCGATCAGCGCGTCTTCGGTGATCGCCGCAGACGCGTCCAGTTTCTTGGCGTCTACGAATTTCTGGATCAGGCCCAGGTTTACGACAGCAAATGCCTTGCGGTTTGGCTTGTTGAAGCCGCGCTTAGGCAGACGCTGGTACAATGGCATCTGACCGCCTTCGTAACCGTTGATCGCCACACCCGAACGGGATTTCTGACCTTTGATACCACGGCCACCCATTTTACCTTTACCGGAACCGGGGCCACGGCCAACGCGCATGCGTTTCTTAGTTGCGCCAGGATTGTCGCGCAGTTCGTGCAGTTTCATATCGCTTCTCCTTGCCGGAACTGACCCACGAAGCGTATCGGGCCAAACACGGCTTTTCTTGGTTTTGATTCTATGACGCGCAATACGCCACCGGGCGGCTATAGACGCTGCATCTCGGCAATGCAAGTCTTGCACCGCTTTGGCGCTGTACTTGCGCATTTGCCGGTTAAACACACAGAGCAAGACCGTAAGGATCCTAGTGTACCAATTACGCACAAGATTGAAGACGCCAACATCTTCGATCGGCTTTCTGGGACATAGGTGGTGCGTAGGCGCGACCCTAAAAACAAAACGCCCCCGCAAATTGCGAGGGCGTCATCTGATAGGGTTTGCGCCCTTAACCGTAGACGTGTTTCTCAGCCAACTCTGCGATGTCGTGGCGAAGGATGCCGATATCGGCGAGGTCACGATCGGTCATGCCGGAAAGCTCGCGTACAGTCGCGTGGTATTTCTGGCGCAAAATGCGGGCCTCTTTGAAAGCTTCAACGGCCGCTTGAATGCGCGCAGTGAACGAAGAACCAGAGGTAAGAGTAATGTTCGCGTTTGCCATGGAGGTGGCTCCTTTTGATCTATGCCGAAACGTATTTTTCGGCGGGCTGTTTTGGTTTCTTTGGTTGTGCCTGCGATATAGATCGCGTCGGTAACGCTAACAATTGACGGTTTGATCTGGCCGATATGCACCTTTGGCATGGCGCATTACCGAGGTGTTAAAACGACAAAGGCCCCGGACGTTTGGTCCGAGGCCAGTCTCAATGGGAAGCGTATGTGCTTAGAGAGTCGCGGCACCACGGCGGGCGACATATTCGATATCGCCGCGGGTCAGGCCCACATCTGCAAGCTCACGGGCCGTCAGCTTGTTCAGCTCTTTGACGGTCTTTTTATAAGACGCCGCACGCTTCTGGTTCAGGCGCCAAGATTCGACCATACGGGCGAAACGGCCAACGAAATCAACAGCTTCAATATGCAGGGATGGTGCATGTTGCATGGAACTTATCCTTTGACTGCCGGTGCGCCACTTCGGCCATTGCGCGTTTCTGTTTAAGTACGCGCTTCACATAGAGCTCATAATTTAATCGAGGTAGGCCCAAGATAGCATTTCAGATATGCAGTTTACGAATATCGATCGATGAGATGTTAACCATTCAATTTTGAGATGGTTATTCAGTGCCAGCGAAGACACCTGCCACAATATCTTGAGACGGACTCGGCAGATCACAGATCTTGCCGGCTTCTCTACCGGTCAAAAAACCAAAGTTTAACGAAAAACGCCCTCGGCATGAGCCGAGGGCGCTTTCAATTTTCAGATCAAAAAGGGCTTAGTCGCGCTCTTCGATGATTTCCACCATGTGGGAAACCTTGCGGATCATGCCGCGCACAGAGGGAGTGTCTTCCAGCTCACGTGTGCGGTTCATCTTGTTCAGACCCAGACCGATCAGCGTAGCGCGCTGGTCCTGAGGGCGACGGATCGGCGAACCGACCTGCTTTACAACGATGGTTTTTGCCATGTCTCGTTACTCCTTACGCGTCTGCGGCTTCGGCAGGTGCTTCATCCTTGCGCAGGATGTCAGCAACTTTCTTGCCACGACGTGCTGCAACCTGACGTGGGCTGGCTTCTTTTTTCAGCCCGTCGATGGTGGCTCGGATCATGTTGTATGGGTTCTGCGAACCGATAGATTTCGAAACAACGTCTTTGACGCCGAGCATTTCGAAAACGGCACGCATTGGACCACCGGCGATGATACCAGTACCTTCAGGTGCGGTACGCATAACCACTTTACCGGCGCCGTGACGGCCTTCCATGTCGTGGTGCAGAGTACGACCTTCGCGCAGAGGCACGCGGATCATTTGACGCTTGGCTTGCTCGGTGGCTTTGCGGATGGCCTCAGGGACCTCTTTCGCTTTACCTTTGCCGAAACCAACGCGGCCTTTTTGGTCGCCAACAACTACCAGAGCAGCGAAGCCAAAGTTCTTACCGCCTTTGGTGGTTTTGGACACGCGGTTGATCGCGACCAGACGATCTGCGAATTCCGGGGTTTCTTCTTCGCGGTTGCGACCGCGGCCCCGGCGGTTTTCACGTTCTGCCATTTGGCATTCCTTTATCTACTGGCGCGAGGCGCCTGTTAACTCCGATCCCAGTGAAACCTGACACAAGTGCCTGGCCTCCCGGATCATCGGGGGGACGCGAACGTCCCCCACAAGTTCTTATACTTTCAGGCCACCTTCACGCGCAGCTTCGGCCAGAGCCTTCACTTTGCCGTGGAAGAGGAAACCGCCGCGATCGAAATAAGCTTCGGTCACGCCAGCTTTGACAGCGCGCTCGGCAATCAAAGAACCAACCTTGGTGGCTGCTTCGATGTTGTTTTTGCCAACCAGGCCCAGATCTTTTTCCAGGCTGGATGCGGATGCCACAGTCACGCCAGCACGGTCGTCGATCAGCTGAACGCTGATGTTCTTGTTGCTGCGGTGAACGGACAGGCGCAGTTTGCTGTCGCCATTGACCTTGCGAAGTTTGTTCCGGACGCGCAGGCGGCGCTTGAGGAACAGTTCCCGTTTGCTGTTTGCCATCTGTCTGGTCCTTACTTCTTCTTACCTTCCTTGCGGAAGATATATTCGTCTTTGTACTTGATGCCCTTGCCTTTGTAAGGCTCCGGCTTACGCCATTCGCGGATGTTCGCCGCAACCTGGCCAACCAGCTGGCTGTCAGTACCTTCAACGATGATTTGTGTCGGCTTCGGCGCGGTCACGGTGATGCCCGCTGGAACTTCGAAGTTCACTTCGTGAGAGAGACCGAGAGACAGTTTCAGGACAGTGCCCTGCATTTGCGCACGATAACCAACACCGTTGATTTCGAGTTCTTTTTTGAAACCTGTGGTCACGCCGGTCACCATGTTGGCGATCACGGTGCGGGACATGCCCCACTGCTGACGTGCGCGCTTGGACATGCCACGCGGAGTCACTTTCACAGCGTTGTCTTCAACTGCAAGGGTGACATCGTCAGTTGCAGTGAAAGACTGGGTGTCCTTCGGACCTTTGATTTCGATGGTCTGGCCGGAGACAGTGGCAGTTACGCCGCTGGGCAGCTCGACCGGCTTTTTACCAATACGAGACATTGCGTTCTCCTTAGAAGACCGTGCAGAGCACTTCGCCGCCAACATTGTTGGAGCGTGCGCTTGCATCCGACATCACACCTTTGGAGGTGGAGACAATCGACACACCCAGGCCCTGACGGACGGTTGGGATGTCATTGACGCTCATGTAAACGCGACGGCCTGGCGTGGAAACACGCTTCAGCTCGCGGATAACAGGAGTGCCTTCGTAGTACTTCAGGCTGATTTCGAACGCCGGGTGGCCGTTCTCTTCAGATGCTTCGTAGCCGCGGATGTAGCCTTCATCAGCCAGCACATCCAGAACCCAGCCACGCAGCTTGGACGCCGGGGTGGAAACCACGGACTTGCCACGCATCTGGCCGTTACGGATACGGGTCAGCATATCACCGATAGGATCGTTCATATCGTTCTCTCCTTACCAGCTGGATTTGACCATGCCGGGGATCTGACCTGCAGAACCCAGCTCGCGCAGCGCAATACGGCTAACCTTCAGCTTACGGTAGTAAGCGTGAGGACGGCCGGTGAGCTGGCAACGGTTGTGAAGACGGGTCGCCGAGCTGTTGCGCGGCAGTTTCGCCAGTTTCAGACGCGCTTTGAAACGCTCTTCCATTGGCTTGGACTCATCGTTTGCGATCTCTTTGAGCTCGGCGCGCTTAGCGGCGTATTTTGCCACCAGACGCTCGCGCTTCTTTTCGCGCTCGATCATTGCTTTTTTAGCCATGTCGTAATCCTCTCAGCCTTACGCGATGAACGGCATGTTGAAATGCTTCAACAGGCTCTGCGCTTCGGCGTCGGTTTCAGCATTGGTGGCGATGACGATATCCATGCCCCAGTTTTCGTCGACTTTATCAAAGTCGATTTCTGGGAACACGATGTGCTCTTTCAGACCGGTGGCGAAGTTGCCACGGCCGTCAAAGCTCGGCTTCACACCACGGAAGTCGCGGATGCGTGGCATTGCAACGGTGATCAGACGATCGAGGAATTCGTACATACGGTCGCCACGCAGGGTCACCTTGGCACCCATCGGCATGCCTTCACGAACACGGAAGCCAGCGATAGAGTTCTTTGCCACGGTGGTCAGAGCTTTCTGGCCTGCGATTGCAGTCAGGTCTGCCTGTGCCGACTTGGCTTTTTTGCTGTCCTTAACGGCTGCACGGCCACAGCCGATGTTCAGCACGATTTTTTCCAGCTTTGGGATCTGCATGTCGTTCTTGTAGCCGAACTCTTCTTTCAGAGCAGCGCGGATGGAATCCTTATAGAGCGACTTCAGACGTGGGGTGTAGTCTGCGGAATCAAGCATCGATCACGTCCCCTGTGGATTTGGCGAAACGCACCTTCTTGTCGCCTTCCATGCGGAAGCCAACGCGGGTTGCTTTGCCATTTGCGTCCAGGAATGCCAGGTTGGACAGTTCGATCGGCATCGCCTGAGGGATGCGGCCGCCCTGTGCGGTTTGGCTCTGTTTGGTGTGGCGGATGGCGATGTTGATGCCTTCCACGACGGCTTTACCGGCTTTGGGGTCAACAGAGGAGATAGTGCCCTCTTTGCCTTTGTCCTTACCGGCCAGAACGACGACCTTGTCGCCTTTTTTCAGCTTAGCAGCCATCTTACAGCACCTCCGGCGCGAGCGAGATGATCTTCATGAAGTTCTTGGCACGCAGCTCACGAACAAC
The DNA here is from genome assembly GCF_017743775.1 of Shimia sp. R9_1. NCBI lineage: Bacteria > Pseudomonadati > Pseudomonadota > Alphaproteobacteria > Rhodobacterales > Roseobacteraceae > Shimia > Shimia sp. R9_1. The sequence continues at coordinate 1,160,987 of NZ_JAGHRN010000001.1, forward strand.
TGGGCCGAAGATACGTGTACCAACTGGCTCGTTGTTGTTGTTCAGAATAACAGCTGCGTTGCGATCGAAACGGATCGCGGTGCCATCTTCACGACGGACTTCTTTTGCGGTGCGCACGACAACGGCCTTACGGACGTCACCTTTTTTAACGCGACCACGTGGAATGGCTTCCTTAACCGAGACAACAATGATGTCGCCTACGGATGCGTATTTACGCTTGGAGCCACCCAGAACCTTGATGCACTGAACTCGGCGTGCGCCGGAGTTGTCAGCAACATCCAGATTGGTTTGCATCTGGATCATGTGGTTTCTCCCGACCTATGGGGCAGCGATGCGTGCTGGTATCCCCCAGGGTTTCGACTAACTGTTAAGTCTAGTCGCCAGGAGTCTCGAAACGAGACTCTTAGGCTTCCAGAACTTCCCAGCGTTTGGTTTTCGAACGCGGTGCGCATTCGATAATGCGAACAGAGTCACCTACTTTGTAGGCGTTGTTCTCATCGTGAGCCCGGTATTTTTTGGACTTACGAATGGTCTTCTTCAGAACCGGGTGTGTGAAGCGGCGCTCTACAGACACGGTAATGGTTTGTGCGTTGGCATCGGAGGTCACGGTGCCAGTCAGGATACGTTTGGGCATCTATCTAGCTCCTCTTACTCTGCTGCCGACTTGGCTTTTTCGTTCAGGATCGTCTTCACGCGTGCTGCGTTGCGACGCGCGGCACGGATCTGAGCGGAGTTTTCCAGCTGGCCGGTAGCCTGTTGGAAACGCAGGTTGAACGATTCTTTCTTAAGATTGGACAGCTCCTCGCGCAGCTGATCCGGCGTCTTATCACGCAGTTCTTTGGCGTTCATCGCCTTTTCCTTTCTCATACATCAGAGGGCTCCCGAGTATGTGCGGGGTGACCCTTTTGCCTGATGGACAAATGACAAACACACGAATCCCGTAAGCACGGAATCCGCGAGATGGCGCTCTATACGGGGGTGTAAGGATGAAGGCAAGGGAAAGTTCAGCTAGGAGGTTGGGCGCTTGCGCAGATACGCCAATATCAGCGAAGTCGTATGATCGAATTCTGCGCTATACCGCAAATGCAGAACGCCCCATCGGCGCAGGTCATTGCGACCAAATTGCGGGGTCATCCATGAATTGAAATACTCGAAGCTCTCAATGGGCTCGGGCGTTTCCTGCGCAAGCATTGGCATGCGGCTCCCCATCCAGGCTACCACTTGCTTCTCAAAAGCCTGACGCTCCGCCGGAGACAAAACTTGGCCTTTATCAGTGATCTCACACTTAATTCGCCCGTCGGGGTAGTCGATCACTTCTACATAAAAGCCAGATGGTAGGTCCGGCCAATACCACTTCGTTGACTTGAGAACGCCCTTTGAGAACTCCTCTTGCCCTTTGGTCTCTTTCAGTACAGGCGGAAGTGTTTCATAAACAATCGGCAGACAGACGTCCTCAAACAAACGTACTGCAGCAAGTGGTCTGTCCATAGCCGATGCAGTTTGCGCAACTGTAATCAACGCCATGCTCAAAATCACCTTTAGGCGCAGCATCCCTTACTCCCGTTACCCTCACCTATCCCCGAAGGGATTCCTAGAGCAGAGGAGAATGATTGCACAACACCCTACTTCCCTCCTCTGATCATCTACCCTACACATTTCCAACCAACGCAACGGTGAGCCGCCCGCGCGCCACACTTTGGGAGGAGTGAGCATGATACCCGTAGACGTAGCAGTCCTGTTCATGGGCGCAGCCATTGCGCTGGCGCTGGTGCCAGGCCCGGACAATATCTTTGTATTAACCCAATCAGCTCTGCACGGCCGCGTCGCCGGACTTACCGTCACTCTCGGACTTGCCAGCGGGCTGATCTTTCACACCACGGCGGTCGCGCTTGGTGTCGCCGTGATTTTTCAGACCTCTCAGGTCGCCTTTGCTATCTTAAAGTATATTGGCGCCGCCTATCTGATCTATCTTGCCTACAAGGCTTTTACCGCCTTAAAGGCCAACCTCGAAGAAGGCGCGCCCTCGCCGGAGACATCTGCGAAGCAATACACACGTGGCCTGATCATGAACATCGCCAACCCAAAGGTGACGATCTTCTTCCTCGCTTTCCTGCCACAGTTCGTTGATCCAGCAAACGGCCCGATGGTCTGGCAATTTTACCAGCTCGGTTTTTTGATGATCATTGCGACACTGCTGGTATTCGGCTCTGTGGCGCTGGCTGCTGGCTGGCTGGGAGATTGGTTGAAAAACTCACCAATGGCGCAGACTTGGCTCAATCGGCTAGCAAGCGTGGTGTTCGTAGCATTGGCTGTCAAACTCGTCACAGCGCAGCGGTAACACCTTGTGAGGCGGCGCTTAGGCGCTGCCTCCGCGCGACCTTATCCACCACGAACTGATAGCCGCGATCGCAACGCGCTATGTTGGACGCGCGCCTGCCATCGCCACACCCAAAGTATTTCCCCACTCTGGAATTAGAATTGATCTAAGTCAAAGCTTCACTTGTTATCTTTCTGCAAATTGAGTCTCGGGGAGAGAGCCAGTTTACGGAGCGAACAATGAAACTGAAAGCCAGCCTCATCCAAGCCACAGCCATCGCCCTCGTTGCCGCCTCTGCCCAGGCCAATGAGCTGCGCGAAGAAGCTCTTGATACTTTCCTGCCGCTGCCCTCCACGGTGCCTGCGGTAAAAGACAACCCGATCACACCTGAAAAAATCGCGCTTGGCAAAGCGCTGTTCTTTGATCCGCGCATGTCGGCATCTGGTGTTTTCTCATGCAACTCCTGCCACAACCTCGCCACCGGCGGGGATGACAACCTTGAGACCTCTATCGGTCACGGCTGGCAGCGCGGCCCGCGCAACTCGCCAACCGCCCTGAACTCCGTGTTCAACGAAGCGCAGTTCTGGGATGGGCGCGCCGCGGACCTCGCGGAGCAGGCCAAAGGTCCGGTGCAGGCTGGCGTTGAAATGGCCAACACGCAGGAAAACCTTCTAGCAACCCTGAACTCCATGCCGCAATATGTGGAGTGGTTTGGCGATGCCTTTGAAGGGGAAGACGATCCTGTCACCTTCGATAACTTCGCCAAAGCCATCGAGGCGTTTGAGGCAACTCTGATCACCCCTGCCCCGTTTGATGCGTGGCTGAACGGCGATGATGACGCCATGACACCAGAGCAGCTCGCCGGCCTCAGCCAGTTCATGGATCTCGGCTGTGCAGCCTGCCACTCCGGTATTAACGTCGGCGGCAGCGGCTACTATCCATTCGGCCTAATCGAGAAACCCGGTGCAGATGTTTTGCCGGTCGGGGACAAAGGGCGTTTTGCGGTTACTGCGACAGTGGACGATGAATACGTGTTCCGCGCGGCACCACTGCGCAATGTGGCGCAAACAGCTCCATACTTCCACTCCGGCAAAGTCTGGGATCTGAAAGTGGCCGTACAGATCATGGCGGAATCTCAACTGGGCGAAGAGCTAACTGATGAAGACGCCACGCAGATCGTGGCCTTCCTCGACAGCCTTACAGGTGCGCTGCCACCTGTCACCTATCCGGTGCTGCCAGCAGAAACAGCGGCCACACCGCGCCCCTCTGGCGAGGTCATTACCGAATAAGCAGTCGCTCCCTGTTGGGGTCATTCTCTTGTCCCCGACAAAAAACGCCGCCCATCCGGGCGGCGTTTTCTTTTTGCTTTATAGGATGGTCGCTCAGCGACGGCGCTCACGGATGAGGCCGATCATCACGGACACACACATCAGCATCAGAACGATGGCGAAGGGGAAGCCCGTGGCGATTGATGCCGCCTGGAGCGCACCAAGGCCGCCACCCAACAGCAACACAATCGCGATTGCGCCTTCCAGCACACACCAGAACACACGTTGTGCGGTTGGTGCATCGGTTTTGCCGCCAGCGGTGATGGTATCAATCACCAAGGAACCGGAGTCTGAGGAGGTCACAAAGAAGACCACCACCAGAATGATGCCGATGAAAGACAGCAGCCCGGTCATTGGGAAGGCTTCAAACATCTTGAACATCTTCAGTTCGAGAGCCGCGTCCTGCAGCGCCTGACCGGCACCGGAGGTCACCTGATCCAGCGCCGCACCGCCAAACACATGCATCCAAAGCGCACCAACAACAGTTGGGATGATCAGAACGCACACGATGAACTCGCGAATGGTCCGGCCGCGAGAGATGCGCGCGATGAACATACCCACGAAAGGTGACCAGGAGATCCACCAAGCCCAATAGAAGGCAGTCCAGCCCTGCATGAAGTTGGTGTCTTCACGACCAACCCAGTTGGACAGCGCAGGCAGCGCCACAACATAGTCAACCAGACCGGAGAAGAAACCAGTGAGGATGGCGACAGTTGGCCCCACCAGAAGAACCAGCAGCAAGAGGCCAGCGGCCAGGATCATGTTGGCTTCGGACAGACGCTTCACGCCTTTGTCCAGACCGGCCACAACCGAGATCAAAGCAAAGATGGTGATCGCAATGATCAGAACCACTTTCATCCCGTCGCTTACCGGCACGCCAAACAGATAGTTCAGACCCGCCAGCGCCTGGCTTGCCCCAAGACCCAGCGAAGTGGCCAGACCAAAGATGGTCGCGAACACGGCAAGGATATCGATGATATGACCCAGCGGACCCCATGTGCGCTCACCCAGCAGCGGATAGAACACCGACCGCATGGTCAGCGGAAGGCCGCGGTTGAAGCTGAAGAACGCCAGCGCCAGCGCCACAACGGCATAGATCGCCCATGGGTGCAGGCCCCAGTGGAACACAGTTGCCGCCATCGCGAGGTCACGGGAAGCCGCGATATCGCCCGCAGCAGCGCCAAGCGGCGCCCAGTCGGTGCGCAGACCGTTTTCGTCAGTGGCGATACCGCCAAACGAAGATCCGTAGTGGGAGATCGGCTCAGCCACCCCCCAGAAAACCAGACCAATGCCCATGCCTGCGGCAAACAGCATCGCGATCCAGCCTGCGTAGCTGTAATCAGGCTTCGCATCATCGCCCCCGAGGCGGATCTTGCCGTAGGGCGAAACCACCAAGAACAGAGAAAACACAACAAACAGGTTACAGGCGATCATGAAGACCCAGTCAAAATTGCTGGTCAGCGCCGGACGCAACCAGCCAAAGAAGGCTGAGGCTTGCTCATGAAACACCAATGAGAAAAAAACGAAGGCAACGATCGTTAAACCTGAAATGGCAAATACGGGGTTGTGAACATCCAACCCCAATACCTGCACATTGTCCTGACCGACCTCATAGTCGGTTTCTTGTTCTGACATGAAACTCCCCTTTCTGGATAAACTGCCCTAAGCCTCTCTTAGCGACGGAACGTCAACCCTCAAAAACCGACCCTTCAGACGGTTGAACCGTCGCTCTCACGCCTTATTCATGCTCTTTGTTAACCAACTAGAGAGCGACGACTCTGTGTCACTCCTGAGCCATCCCAGATGTGAGCCCTAACATTTCTGCATACACATTCTCCAGAACCTCGCTGAGTCGCGGCTTCGCATTCTCGTCTCAGTCCAAAAACTGCAAAGAACCTAGCGCCTCAAACAGAAGTAGTTCTCGCCCACTCTCAACCCATGGGTTAACAATTCAGAATGCTTCGCAATGTTCAGATTTTTCCGTGGTACAAATTTATCCAGTCCCTGATTTTCTGGCAGGCCACTTGGTTTCTCTATTTCGAAAGTCGACTGTCCGCCCCCGAGGCCATTTTGCTCTATGTGGTCTACGATCTGGCCACAACTTTGTTTGAAGTCCCCTCCGGCTATATGTCCGACCGACTGGGCCGCAAACGCACACTCCTTGCCGCAGCACTAAGTTACGTTGCCGCCACCATTCTGCTGGTGTCGGGGGATGGGTTCACGCTCATTGCAATTGCCAACGTATTGCTGGGCGCTGGTTGGGCCTTTGCTTCTGGAACTGACAGCGCACTTCTATTTGAAAGCTTAAAGGCAGAGGGTCACGAAAAGGATATTGAATATCATGAACTTAAGGCATGGCGGTTCAGTTTCGTGGCGCTTGCACTCTCCGCCCTCAGCGGAGGTATTTTTGCGCTCTGGGATGAGATCATCCCCTATGTGGCGACCGCCTGTGCAGCCATCGGCACATTTGGCATCACCTGCCTGTTCAAAGAGACGCCACATCTGACCACGCCGCCGCACCGCGAAAGTCTGCACGCTCTGGCCAACAGCTTATCGCATCCAACGCTGCTTTGGTTGCTCGGCCTCGCGCTCGCGATGTACGCCTTCGGTCATATCCCCTTTGTGCTCGGGCAACCCTTTATCCGCGAGGCTTTGGAGGCACGTGGGTTCGCCGCTCAAACGCCGCTGATTTCCGGCGGCGTGACCTTCTCGACGATGCTGGTTTCTGTCCTGACCTCGCTTGTCGCGCTGAAGCTCCGCACACGCTTGGGGTTGGCAAGAACGCTGCTTCTGGCCTTTGGCATACAGCTCGCCCTCACCGCAGCCTTGGCGATCTCCAACAGCCTGTTTGTCATCGCCCTGCTGCTCTTTCGTATGGTGCCGGACTCGCTGTCAGACCCATTCATACGTGCGCGCATTCAGCCACTGCTGAGCAATGACATCCGCGCCACCTATCTGTCGGTGCAAAGTCTGGCTGGACGCATCCTATTTGCCGTCATGCTCAGCTTTACCGCAACCCAAACGGAAAGTGGCGCACAATTGCCTTATGCGGAAATGCAGGTGATTTTCGCCGCCTACACGTTCCTCGGCTTGCTGCTCTTCGCGGCTCTCGCGCTAAGCGCCCGCCATGCGCGGCTCGACATGTGATCTCTGAGCCCCTCGGCGCTTGCCTCCAACCAAACGCAGAGGCGCGCATCCGAGGGGCTGTGAGATCAGTCAACAATCGGTGTAAGCATTTGCGCAAACGTCGTGTCAGGGGCCGCTGCCACACGCAGAGCACGTGGTGTCTTTGAACCCCCAAGAGTGATTTGAACGCCGACATAGGCCTTCACCGATTCAATGGTGACATCGCTGCCGTTAAACTGCTCTGTCAAAGACAGGTAATCGAGGCCGGCATTCAGCATCACATCACGCCCTTCGCCAATTGCCCCAATCTTATGGCGCACGTACAGGCCCGCGCCCGGCCCGTTCACAACATCAATGCCAAGGCCGGAATCGATATCATTCTTGCCATCAGCATAAAGCGCATAGGCTCCAAAGAATGTTTTTCCAGAGGCCAACGCATACTCCGCTTGCAGCTTTGCAATCACAGCCTCATCCAGCGTTTCAGGATCTTCGGTGGCATTCACATCCATGAACAGCAATGAGCCTCCATAAGCCCAGCTGCCCCGCTCGACGCCAACCCCAGCCCCCAGCAAGCGATAGGTCACATCCTGATCCGTGCTGTCGCCCAGAAAGTCGACCTGCCCCACCCCGGCGATACCGCCAACATAGAGACCTTCAGACAAATGCCCAAACTGCGCGGTCAGTTGTGCGGCAGTGTCCACGCCCTCATTGGTTTCTTGTCCGGGCGCCACAAAATCCTCAAGCGACGTATTGCGGTAGTCCCCATCGATCCCAAACGTCAAACCGTTGTCCAACGTGGCTCCAAATCGGCCATTCAGAAAACCAGCTCGGAAGTCTTCCGGCTCATCCGGAAAGGACGACTGATTGAGAGCACTCCCGCCTTGATCAAAGACCTCCACGCCAGCGCCCACTTCGCTGAATGTGGTGATCTCTGCGTGCAAAGGTGCCCCTGCCGCGGTTGCAAGAACAACCACCGCCATTTGTATATTTTTGTTCATGTCGGTCTTGCCAGTTTAATTCCCCATGACCCAAAGGGCTGGTTCAAGACCCAAGCCGCTTGAGTAAAAATTTAACTATTGGGGTCGTCGCAGGCGAACAAGTTAACGCTGCGCCATAAGTTAACCTCAAGGCGACCTGTTGCCATTCCGCACTTAGATTCCACCTTGAATTGCACCTCAAAAAGCAAATCGCGGAGACCGACAAAGGCACCTCCGCGATACAGTCGCGATACAGCTGCAATACCGACGCGATACAGACGTAGATTTTGCGCCTTCAACTACTCCCAAACGTAGTTGAAGCTCACGCTGACACGCTCTTCTTCCGACATGTTCATCGGCACTTCATGGCGCAACCAGCTTTCCCACAGGAGGACATCGCCAACCTCTGGTTTTACATAGATAAAGGGCTGCAAATCCCGCCGCGCATCCTTCTGACGCACTGGCGCGGCCATCATCCGCCCGGACCGTGGATCTTCCAGTTTCAACGCGCTCGCTCCTTCGGGCATGGAGACATAAGTGGTGCCACTGATCACCGAATGCGGATGAATATGAGACGCATGCATCCCGCCCTCTGGAAGAATGTTGATCCAGATATCTTCCAGCCTCAGCGCACGCCCATCGAGGTTGAATTCCAGGTCCTTTGCGAAAGCTGCCACATGCAGGTCCAGCGCTTTGACCACATCCGCAAAGATTGGGAACCGCCAAGGCAAATCGGTGAGCGATGCATAAGAGGTGTAGCCCGGATAGGCATTGTTCTCGCACCATTCCTGCCCCGCTTCATCGTCTTCAGCGATCGAGAAACAAGAGGCTTCAAGCTCTGCGGTATCCACGGCAGGGCCTTGTTCAGACAAACGCGCCCGATAGAGCCGCGTCACAAAAAGAGATTCGATTGTAGACATGAGTCTTTCCTAGCGGTCGTCGCGACCAATGGCGAGACACTGAGTGAAACAAGGAATTACCGCTCTGAAAACATTAGATTTAAAATGGCAATTAGAATGCCAATTCGCCACCATATTCGCTGCTACGTTAAATTAACCCGTGGTTGCTACCTCTTTAGTCACATTGGCCATTAGCAATTTGCTAGTGAGGGGAAGAGAGCATGAAATCCAAGGTTACAGTCAATTTCGCGATCCTAACAATCATCGTTATGGCACTCACCGTAATGGGAGGTCTTGCGGGGATCTCGCTCTATTCCCATAAGATGCGCGATGACATGCAGCATCGGGTGCATAATATCGAAGAGGCAATGATTGCCGCCGAGAATATTAAGATCGAATTCCTTATGGCGCGGCGCGCGGAAAAGGATTTCCTTCTGCGACTGGATAGAAAATATGTCGATCGCCACGCTGCGGTGATGACTGACCTCAACGGTTATATAGAGGAGTTGGAGGCACTTGTGGCAGAACTGCCAGAGCTCCAAAATGCTTCCGAACCGCTTTCCCAGTTGAAAGAGCATATCTCTCACTATGAGGAGAGTTTCCAAGAAATTGCGGCCAGCAATCAGCGCCTCGGCCTCACTCAATCTGACGGTCTCAAAGGCGAACTGAGCGAAGCCGTGGCCGCCATGGAGACAAGCCTCGAAGGCGTTGCGATCCCAGTCCTTCGGGTCAAAGTGCTGACCATGCGCCAACATGAGAAAGACTTTCTCCTCGACCCAAGCGCACATTGGCTGGGCGAAGTGTCCAAACGCATAGAAGAGTTCCGTGGCTTCCCTGTCTTCTTTTATGACAGCGCGGCACAGCGAGAAGGCATCCTGCCCCATCTAGATGCGTATCAGGCCTCTTTCACCGCCCTGGTGCAGGAAACTCTGACTGAGCTCGGCCAACGCAGCGATGCATCTGCCCATTTTGCAAATGCTGAACCGCTCATGGATCAACTGCTTAATGAGGTTCGAGGGGCGGCCAACAATATCCTGCACGAAAGCGAGCTCCTCAGCCAGCAGGCGCAAATGAGCTCCCGTTGGGCTGCCATTATAGGCGGCGGGCTCTTTGCCATTCTGGCGATCCTGCTTGCACGCGGCATCTCCCGACCGCTTCGAAAAATTGACAGTGTCCTGAAAGAAGTTATGGCGGAAGACTTCTCTAGCGACCTTCCGAAATCCCGCATTCGCGAGATGGCTGATATTTCAGAGGCTGTCGCAGTATTCCGAAATTCCGAAAAAACGCGCATCCACCTCACGCGGGAAATATCGAAAGTCATTGATGCTTGTGGCGAAGGCGACTTCTCCCGTCGGATAGACATCGGTAATTCCGACGGCGCCTTTGCGGAATTGGGACGCGGGGTGAACGCGATTGGTGAAGTGACTGAAAGAGGCCTTGGAGACGTAAAGGAAGCCCTCGAAATCCTAGGAACAGGGGATCTTTCTCACAATATGCCATCCGGACAGAAGGGTATCTTCAAAGATATCTCTGATACGCTTGATGATCTGGTCGGCAATCTTGATGGGATGGTGCGCCAGCTTTCCTCTTCGTCCAATGTCCTCAATCGCACATCGAAGGAAATCTCATCGTCGGTCGATGACGCCTCACGCCGCGGAGAAATTTCTGCCGCCTCCTTGGAAGAGACATCCTCTTCACTTCAAACCGTTGCGCAAACTGTCAACAGCACAGCCCAAAGCGCGCAAGAAGCACGGACACACGTCAACAACGCCCAAGAGAAGGCAGAAGCCACACGCACCGTTGCCGACCAAACGGTGGCGGCCATTCAGCGCATCAAAGAAAGTTCCGATGCTATTTCGCAGATCTCAGGTCTGATTGAAGATGTGGCCTTCCAGACCAACCTGCTGGCGTTGAATGCCGGCGTTGAGGCCGCCCGCGCAGGCGACGCAGGACGTGGCTTTGCGGTTGTGGCCTCCGAGGTGCGCGCTCTAGCGCAACGCTCGTCTGATGCGGCACATGAAATCAACACGCTTATCTCCAGCTCGCAGGCTGAGGTGGTGAACGGGGTTGAGCTGATGGATGAAACCGGAGACTCTCTCGGCGAAATCCTTCAAGCAGTGGAACAGGTGGTCGGCAAAGTGAATGAGATCGCGGAAAACGCCGCCGATCAATCCTCCGGCCTCGCGGAAGTCAACGCGGCGGTGGAAAGCCTGGATCACGACAGCCAGAAGAGCGCCGCAATGCTTGAGGAAACGGCAGCCTCCGGGCAAGTGCTGCTTGGAGAGGCTGAAAGCCTTGTACGGGCGATCTCCGGCTTCAAGCTCAAAGACCAAGCCACCGCAGAAAGCGATGAAGATACGCTTGATGAGGAATGGGCCGCAGCCTGACCCATAAATGGCAGAACAAATCAGAAAGCCCCGCAGTTCATGTGGGGCTTTTTGCTTTAAGCGCAACATTGGCGGCTCCGCGAAAAGATGCCCTGTCTTTAAGGCGCTGTGCATAGCTGAATGAATACATGCAGAGCCGGTTTTTCTAAGACAAACTATGAGCCACTTTGCGGTTAGACGTCGCGCAAAATCCTTCATGCCTCAAAAAGAAACCCCCCGCTGTTTCCAGCGAGGGGTCAATTCTCTGAAGATGGTGAGCGTCGCTCACCACCCTCTTACCAGTCTTCGCGAACGACGACGCGGGTTTTGACAGGAAGTTTCATCGCGGCAAGGCGCAGAGCCTCACGTGCGATGTCTTCGTCAACACCGTCGATTTCGAACATCACGCGGCCCGGCTTCACTTTGCAGGCCCAATAGTCCACGGAACCTTTACCTTTACCCATACGGACTTCGGTAGGCTTCGAGGTCACTGGGGTGTCTGGGAAGATACGGATCCAAACACGGCCCTGACGTTTCATGTGACGGGTCATTGCACGACGTGCTGCCTCGATCTGGCGAGCGGTCACGCGTTCCGGTGTGGTTGCCTTCAGGCCGAAAGAGCCGAAGTTCAGGGTGGAGCCACCCTTGGCTTCGCCTTTGATGCGGCCTTTGTGCATCTTGCGGAATTTAGTACGCTTTGGTTGAAGCATTGATCAGTCTCCCTTAGCGACGACCACCGGCACCACGTGGTGCAGGGCCATCCTGGACTTCTTGTGCACGGCGGTCACGCGCCTGTGGATCGTGCTCCATGATCTCGCCTTTGAAGATCCAGGTTTTGATACCAATGATCCCGTAAGCGGTGGTCGCTTCCACATGTGCGTAATCGATGTCAGCACGCAGGGTGTGCAGAGGCACACGGCCTTCGCGGTACCATTCGGTACGTGCGATTTCGGCACCACCCAGACGACCTGCGACGTTCACCCGGATACCCAGGGCGCCCATGCGCATTGCGTTCTGAACGGCACGCTTCATCGCGCGACGGAAAGACACACGGCGTTCCAGCTGCTGAGCGATGGACTCGCCAACCAGCTGAGCGTCGAGTTCCGGCTTACGCACTTCAACGATGTTGAGGTGCAGCTCGGAGTCAGTCATCGTTGCGATCTTCTTGCGAAGAGTCTCGATGTCTGCGCCTTTTTTACCGATGATCACGCCAGGACGTGCGGTGTGAACGGTCACGCGGCACTTTTTGTGCGGACGCTCGATGATCACACGTGCAACACCAGCTTGCTTGCACTCTTTCTTGATGAACTCACGGATCTTGAGGTCTTCCAGAAGAAGATCACCGTAGTCCTTGGTGTCAGCATACCAGCGGCTGTCCCAGGTGCGGTTCACCTGAAGGCGCATGCCAATCGGATTGACTTTGTTACCCATTAGGCTTGCTCCTCAACTTGACGCACCTTGATGGTGAGCTCAGAGAACGGCTTGATGATCTTGCCGAAACGACCACGGGCGCGCGGACGACCGCGTTTCATGGTCAGGTTCTTGCCCACATAGGCTTCGGCAACGATCAGGCTGTCGACGTCCAGGTTGTGGTTGTTCTCGGCGTTGGCAATCGCGGACTGAAGGCATTTCTTCACGTCCTGCGCGATACGCTTGTTGGAGAAAGTCAGGTCGGTCAGAGCCTTCTCAACTTTCTTGCCGCGGATCATGCCGGCCACCAGGTTCAGTTTCTGCGGGCTGGTGCGAAGCATGCGAGTTTTCGCCATTGCTTCGTTTTCAGCCACGCGGCGGGGGTTCTTTGCCTTGCCCATGACTTACTTCCGTTTCGCTTTTTTGTCGGCCGCGTGCCCGTAGTAGGTACGGGTAGGCGAATATTCACCGAATTTCTGACCGATCATGTCTTCGGTTACCAGCACAGGAACGTGCTTTTTGCCGTTGTACACACCAAAAGTCAGGCCCACGAACTGGGGCAGGATGGTGGAACGACGGGACCAAATCTTGATCACTTCATTACGACCGGATTCGCGAACTGCTTCGGCTTTCTTAAGCACGTAAGCATCCACAAAAGGGCCTTTCCATACAGAGCGAGACATCTATTAACGCCCCTTCTTCTTGGCGTGACGCGAGCGGATGATAAGCTTTTGCGACGCTTTGTTTTTGTTGCGGGTACGCGCACCCTTGGTCGGCTTACCCCATGGTGTCACTGGGTGACGACCACCGGAGGTACGACCTTCACCACCACCGTGAGGGTGATCGATCGGGTTCATGACCACACCACGAACGCTCGGACGCTTGCCTTTGTGGCGCATACGGCCGGCTTTACCGAAGTTCTGGTTGGAGTTGTCAGGGTTGGACACGGCACCAACGGTGGCCATGCATTCCTGACGTACGAGGCGCAGTTCGCCAGAGGACAGGCGGATCTGAGCGTAACCACCGTCACGACCAACAAACTGAGCATAGGTACCAGCTGCACGGGCGATCTGGCCGCCTTTGCCTGGTTTCAGTTCGATGTTGTGAACGATCGTACCGATCGGCATGCCCGAGAACGGCATTGCGTTGCCCGGCTTGATGTCGGCCTTTGCAGACGCGACAACTTTGTCGCCAACTGCCAGACGCTGAGGCGCGAGGATATATGCCTGCTCGCCGTCGTCATATTTGACCAATGCGATGAACGCGGTCCGGTTCGGGTCGTATTCGATCCGCTCAACGGTTGCCGCTACATCAAATTTGTTCCGTTTGAAGTCAACGATCCGGTAAAGGCGTTTCGCCCCACCACCACGACGACGCGAGGTGATCCGTCCGGTGTTGTTCCGGCCGCCCGATTTTGTCAGACCCTCAGTGAGGGCTTTGACAGGACGTCCTTTCCAAAGCTCCGAACGGTCGATCAGCACCAGCCCACGCTGGCCCGGCGTCGTCGGCTTGTACGACTTGAGTGCCATGCTTTCTGTCTTCCGTATAGCGCGCCAGACCTTAGGTTCTTGTCTTTGGTCCGGCTATGTTAAAGCCCCCCGAAGGTGGCCAAATTTATAGGGCCCCGAAGGTCCCCGGTTCAAAAAGGGTGCAGCCCCAGAACGAATCTGAGGCCACACGACTGGCGCGATGTAACAGGGATGGGAGAGGCTGTCTATAGCAACGGCAGGATTTGTTGGGGTTTGCCGCCTACCCCAAGATTGGCGCTCCGCCCGCGAAGTCCGCGCTTACGATCGCCCGGCCCAGCGCAGCATGGTGACATGCGTATCGCCGTATTTTCGCGCATCCAGCAACTCAAAGCCCTCGAGTGCAAGCTGTGGTGCGTTTTCTTCCCACACAATCAGCGCATCCTTAGCCAGCCAACCATGTTTGACCGCCTCAGTCAGCGACTTTTGTCCGAGCGCCTTTCCATATGGTGGATCCAGAAACACCAGTTCACAGGGTGCCGCCTCATTGGCACGCAGCCGCGTCGCATCCATTTTCACGAGGCGTGCATTTGCCTTGGCGTTGAGCCTTTGGATATTACTCTTGATAAGTTGGCCGGCGACGCGCCCATCATCCACAAGGGTCACATGCTCCGCCCCGCGAGACAACGCTTCCAAACCAAGAGCACCCGTGCCCGCAAACAGATCAAGCACCCGCGCGCCGGTGATCGGGTCGCCGAACTTGCCACCCATCAGCACATTGAAAAGGCTTTCACGCACGCGGTCCGTGGTGGGGCGCAGATGCTTGCCTGCATCCCCCTTGCCCACGGCTGCAAGCGCGGTCCCCCGCCATGTCCCGGCAATGATCCTCACAAGCGCATCAAATCTTTGATCGCAATCTGCGTGTCGGCAATGGCCTCCGCACTCGGAGACTTGCCACTTTCAATCAGCCGCTTCCCAACCATGTAGTCGCGTGCAGCATTCATCGCGTCCACCGCAAGCAGCGTCTCACCCCGATAATACCAGAAAGACTTTGTACCCTCACCATTGTCGCGCGTCACCACGTGATCATAGCCGGCGTTCAATCCCGCAATCTGCAGCTTGACATCGTATTGATCTGAC
The DNA here is from genome assembly GCF_017743775.1 of Shimia sp. R9_1. Lineage (NCBI taxonomy): Bacteria > Pseudomonadati > Pseudomonadota > Alphaproteobacteria > Rhodobacterales > Roseobacteraceae > Shimia > Shimia sp. R9_1. Next base: position 1,176,016 of record NZ_JAGHRN010000001.1, read on the forward strand.
CAGAACCAAGGCTTCGCGACATAAGGCTTCTCGGCGCCCATGATGTTTTCCGCAACCACCTCAGCTTGATCAATAGCGTTTGGAACGCTCTCAAGACGGATTTGCTCTGCTTTGTAGGGGAATGAAGCGCAATCCCCCGCTGACCATACGGCATCTATATCTGTGCGCCCCAGCGTGTCCGTCTTGATGCCATTGTCCAGCGCGATACCCGCGCCTTCCGCCAGTACCGTATTCGGTTTCACGCCGACACCGACAATGACAAAATCCACATCAAGCTGGGTGCCATCCGTCAGCTCAGCAGATACAACGCGCCCCTCGCCCTGCAAGCCTTTAAGGCCAACGTTTTCCAGAACCTCAACACCATGAGCTGCATGCAGATCGCGGAAGTAATCTGACGTTTCCGGTGCTGCCACACGTTGCAGAATGCGCTCTGACATCTCAACAAGTGTCACTTTCAATCCCTTGGAGGCCGCCACCGCTGCAGCCTCCAAGCCGATATAGCCACCACCAACGATCAAAACACGGCGATTTTCGACAAATTCCGGCGCCATCGCATCGACATCTGCCAGATCCCGCACGACATAGACACCGCCGAGATCGCCACCAATGGAGGCGGGCAATCTATTTGGCGTAGCGCCCGTCGCAAGGACAAGATGGTCGTAGGTCAGCTCTTCCGCCTCTGTGACAACCTTTCGCGCACCTGTATCGATTGCCGTTACACGGGTACCAAGACGCAGATTGATGTTCTGCTCTTCATAAAAGCTCTCAGGCCTCAGGAACAAACGCTCCAGCGTCATTTCACCGAGCAAATATTTTTTGGAAAGCGGAGGCCGCTGATACGGAAGCACATTTTCCGCTCCTATGAGCGTGATTTGCCCATCAAAACCAAGTGCGCGCAGTTTCGCCACACAGGCCGCACCGGCCTGACCAGCGCCTATCACAACAACGTGCGTCACGTTACACTCCCCTTGCGGCCATTGCGTCAATCGCATCGAAGCCTATATCCGCATTTCAGGGAAACGCAACGAAGAGTATAATCAATGACAATTTCTGTAGGTGATAACATCCCAGAGGGCACACTGATGAAGGTTGGGGCAGAAGGCCCGGAACCCGTCAGCGTTGAGAGCCTGACCAAAGGGCGCAAAGTTATTCTGTTTGGTCTGCCCGGCGCCTTTACAGGCACCTGTTCTTCAGCTCATCTGCCAAGCTTCATGCGCAACATGGATGCGTTCAAAGAAAAGGGCGTTGAGGAAGTGATCTGCTTGTCGGTGAACGACCCGTTCGTAATGGACGCGTGGGACAAGAACACTCAGGCCGCCGAAGCAGGCGTGACATTGCTAGCCGATCCAAGCGGCGCTTTGACCGTGGCGATGGGGCTGGAGTTCTCCGTCCCAGAGATCGGCTTTGTGAACCGCTCCAAGCGTTACGCCGCACTGTTGGAAGATGGCGTGGTGAAAGTGCTGAACGTTGAAGAGTCGCCAGGTGTTTGCGAGGTCAGCGCCGGCGAAACCATGCTGTCGGCCCTCTAAGCCAACCAGATCTGGCGGCCCTTCCGGAATTCAGATTGGGCCGCCACACTTTAAAGCGAATCCATCTTCCGTGCGAGCTTGGCATCCAACGCCGAAATCCCACCGACATCATGGGTCGTGAGCACCACTTCCACACGGTTGTAGACATTGAACCACTCAGGGTGATGGTTCCATTTCTCCGCCCAGATCGCGGCGCGTGTCATCCAGCCAAATGCCTCGACAAAATTGTCGAACTTGAATGATTTCTGGAGCGCATCCCGCTCCGCATCTAGGGTCCAGCCGTTTTCGAGAAGCGGCTCTAATACGGCGTCTCTCGCAGCTTCGCTTAGTCGCTCTGTCATTGATGGTCCTCCTCCGATGTCTTCTTAAACGGCCCCCAAGCCGTCAGCACTTCAACGTCTTGCGACACGGCCCGACGTTCAGCCTCCAGAAATTTGTCCACAGCCTCCCGAAACCCCGCTTCTCTTATCCAATGCAGCGAGTGAGTAGTAACCGGCAAGTAACCTCTTGCCAGTTTGTGCTCCCCCTGCGCACCCGCCTCAACCGAAGACAGGCCGTTTGAAATGGCCCAGTCCATTGCCTGATAATAACACAACTCAAAATGCAGGCAGGGGTGGTCTTCAACGCACCCCCAGTAGCGGCCGAAAAGCGCGTCGCGGCCGATGAAGTTCATAGCCCCAGCGACCGCTTGCCCTCCGCGCATGGCGAATACGAGAAGCACATCCTCCCGCATGGTCTCGTGAATGATGTCAAAGAAAGCGCGGGTCAGATAGGGCGAGCCCCACTTGCGGGCGCCTGTATCCTGATAAAAGCGCCACATTGCATCCCAATGCTCAGGCTGGATATCCGCACCGGTTAGCGCGACAATTTCACCGCCAAACTGCTGGGCCTTGGCACGCTCTTTCTTGATGTTCTTGCGTTTGCGTGATGACAGCCTGGCAAGGAAATCATCGAAATTGTCATAGCCGTCATTCAGCCAGTGAAACTGCTGGCCGGTGCGATAGGACAGGCCCAGCTGTTTGCCGATCTCTGCCTCTTCAGGCGTGCAAAACGTGATATGTGCGCTGCTGAGGTCGTTGTCATCCGCGATCTGGACCATGGCCTGCGTGAGCGCCGCTTGTGCACGTCCGTCCCAGTCTTTACGTCCTAGAAACCGGGGGCCAGTGACCGGCGTAAACGGCACCGCTGACTGCAGTTTGGGATAGTAGCGCCCGCCTGCCTGCTCATAGGCATGCGCCCAATTGTGATCAAAGACATACTCGCCCTGTGAATGCTCTTTGACATACATCGGCGCTGCGGCGGCCAATCCCTCATCACTGCGGACCGTCAGGTAGCGCGGGTACCACCCTGTGCCGGCTCCCACAGAGCCGCTTTCCTCAAAAGCTGATAAAAACCGATGCGAAACAAATGGATTGGCACACCTCTGACCTGCCAGCCGGTCAGCATCTGCACAAGCGTCCCACTCGGCAGCGGGAATGTCGCGCAGCGTATTGTGGACTTCGATCTCAATTTGCTTGCCGTCCATGCCCGTTCTCCGAATGCCCAAGGCTACTCAGCACTTAGTGCGGAGCAACGCTCCGTTCCAGCTTTGATCACAATACGCAATAAGGGGACATCCGGACGTCACTTTTTGGTGGTGCTCGCCGAAATGCCTACCAAGAAAATGGCGCAGTGCATTTGCCATGCACCGCGCCATTAAAAAGCAAACCGTTTACGCGATCTGGAAAATCGCTTCGATTTCCACCGCAACGCCCAGCGGAAGCGCACCAGCGGACACCGCGGAACGGGCATGACTGCCTTTGTCGCCCAGCGCCTCAACAAGGAAATCCGAGGCCCCGTTGATGACCTTTGGCTGATCTGTGAAATCAGGTGTGGAGTTTACAAAACCCACCAGCTTCACAACACGCACCAGCCGGTCGATATCGCCACCACAAGCCGCTTTCAGCGCTGCCAGCAGACTGATTGCACAAGTCTTGGCGGCATCTGCACCAGCTTGCGTATCCAAATCCGCACCAACTTTGCCCAGAATGAGCCCATCTTCATTCATGGAAATCTGGCCGGAAACATAGACCATGTCCCCAACAACCACATAAGGCACATAGTTTGCCGCCGGTGCGGCCACATCCGGCAAATTGACACCAAGCTCGCTCAGTTTCGCTTCGATCTTGCTCATTTTAGTTGCTCCCAAAAGCCAAGGTGCCGCGACGCTAGACCCAACAATCTGATTTGGAAAGCAGCTTTCCGGTCAGCTTTCGCGGAAGGCTTTCACGAAATAGTCTGTGAGCGGCTTCGTCAGATACGCAAGCGGTGTACGATCCGTTGTGCGTAAGAACGCATCCACGGGCATGCCCGGTATCAGCGTCACATCAGATGGCAGTTTTTCCACTTCGCCTTCCGACAGCTCAATCTCGGCTTCGTAGTAGGACTCGCCCGTTTGGTCGTCTTCAAACGCATCCGGTGAAATGCGCACCACACTGCCCTCAAGCTCTGGCGTCGTACGCTGATCAAACGCGGAGAAGCGCAAGGCAACCTCTTGCCCCGGATAGACCTGATCGACGTGAATGGTGGGAACCTGCACAGCCGCCACCAGCGGGCGATCCTGCGGCACGATAAACATCAAGGGGTCTGCGGGTCTGATCACCGATTGGAGCGTGAAAACGTTAAGCCCATAGACCACACCCGACACCGGTGCACGAATGGCGAGGCGGTCAAGTTTCTGGCTCAGTTGGCGCCGACGCTCGGCCAATTCAAGCTCCCGGTATCTCAAATCGCGCAACGTCGCGATCGCTTCTTCCCGGCGTGTTGTCTGCAACTTGAGCAGTTCGATTTCAATTTCCGTAATACGGCCATCGGCCTGCGCGCGTTGCGCCAGCAGCTCTCCGACTTGTCCGGCGAGAGACGCCTCCTCCCGCTGCAGCGCCAGAACACGTGTGGCCTGCGCCAACCCTTTTTCCAGAAGCTGTTGCTGGTCCGCCAATTCGGCCCTGATCAAATCAAGCTGCTGGCTGAGCGCATTTCTCTGGGCGTCAATGCCTTCGATTTGGCTCTGAATCTGCGCGATGCGTTTTCCAAGTTGCTCCGTATTGCGATCCAAAGACTCCGAACGCGCCATGAAAAGACGCACTTGGCCGTCCATAAACCCCGACACATCGGGATTTTCAGAACCTGCCTTGATCAGCTCTCCATCAAACACCACAACTTCGGCGTCATCACGCTCCGCTTCGAGGCGTCCACGGCGCGCCATGATCTCCCAGAGTTCACCTTCAGTCACAATCAGCTCAGACATGAGATCCGCTTCATCAAGCCTGAGCAGCAATTGCCCTTGTTCCACCTGATCGCCTTCGTCGACCCCGATTTCGGTAATTACACCACCGTCGATGTGCTGAACCACCTGCCGGTTGCGATCCACCTCAACGCGGCCTGAAGCCACAATCGCCCCCGCAATTTGTGACCCGACGGCCCAGGCACCAAACCCGCCAACCAAAATCAGAAGTGCAATGCCGCCGTAAATGAGGGGCGCACGTGCCGTCCAACGGTTGTTCGTATTCATTGTACCCCTCCTGGAGTGGTTGCGCCTTTAACCTCAGTGTAGTTCTGCAGAACTTCTTTGAGCACCTCGTCGCGAGGCCCAAACGCCCGGCGTGCGCCCTGCTCCAACACCAAGAGTTTGTTGCATTCCTGAATAGCCGCAGGACGGTGCGCCATGATCAAGACCGCCTTGCCCGAAGCTTTCATGTTCCGAATCGCGGTATTGAGCGCGTTGGATCCTTCATTGTCCAAATTGGAGTTCGGCTCATCCAAAACAAGGAGCACAGGATTGTCATACATCGCGCGCGCAAGCCCAATCCGCTGAATTTGCCCCCCCGAAAGACGTCCGCCATGAGAGGCCACTTGCGTGTCGTAGCCTTCCGGCAATTTCAGGATCATTTCATGCGCGTCGGCTTTTTGTGCCGCCTCTACAACCTTTTCAGGATCAGGCGTTTCTGCGAGACGTGCGATGTTGTCCGCAATTGTGCCGTCAAACAGCTCGACCCGCTGTGGCAGATAGCCGATATAGCGCCCAAGGTCCGTTGGATCATATTGATCAAGCGTCGCGCCATCCAGCCGTACCTTACCACCGGCGGTCTTCCACACTCCCGTGATCGCTTTCGCCAAAGTCGATTTCCCCGCTCCGGAAGAGCCGATAACTCCGACAGCCTCGCCCGGTGCCACGTCAAATGTGATCATACGCAAAGACGCCTGGCTCTCACCCGGAGGCACCACAGTCACTTGCTGCAGACGGAGGCGTGCCGCAGGCACCGGCAGTTTTGTGCGAGGCGCTTCCGGCGGCACTTCGCCAAGGAGCACGGACAGGTTTTGCCAACCGTTACGGGCACGCTGCACAACCGCCCATTGGTTAACGGCCATTTCAATTGGCGCCAGTGCGCGCCCCAATAGAATGGACCCTGCGATCATGGCCCCTGGCGTGACCAGACCCTTCAGCGCGAGATAGGCCCCAAGACCGAGCATCGCAGACTGCAGAAAAAGACGGAACGTTTTGGTGCTGGTGGAAAACAGACCGCCGACATCGGCAGCAGCAACTGTGGCTTGCAACGACTCACTGCGCGCCTTGCGCCAACGGCGAAACGCGGCTTCGCGCATCCCCAGCGCACTGACCATCTCCGCCTCAGCTTGCAACTGAGATGACATCTGATTGGCCACATGCGTTGACATATTCACCCGCTGCAGAGGCCTGCGTGAGGCAAGCTGATTAAGCACCGCCGCAATAATCAGGATGCCACCACCAACAACGGCCAGCATACCAAGCCAGGGATGGAAAAGCGTGATCCCAATCAGAAACACAGGCGTCCAAGGAATATCAAAAACCGCTGTCAGCACCGGCGACGTAAGAAGACGTTGAATGGATTCCAAATCTGAAAGTGCGGTTTGCGATTCACGCGACTTTTCGATTGTCGACCGGCGGATTGCGGCATCAAAAACGCGTTGATCCAAATCCTCTTGGAACCGCGCCCCCACGCGCGCCATCACGCGCCCGCGCACGAAATCAAGCACGCCCATGAGTGTGAAAAGAAATGCGACCAACAGCGACAGTGCAATCAACGTCTCTTCAGATCCGCTGCCCAGAACCCGATCGTAGACCTGCAGCATATACAGGGGGCCGGTGAGCATCAGCAGGTTCACAAAGAAGCTGAATAAGCCAACTGCCCAATAAAGAGCACGGCTGCGCTTTCGGACACTTCTGAGTTCTTCTTCGCCTTGTTTTACAGCAGGTGATGCCATCAACTTTACTCTTGTCACTTAGTCTTGGGTCGCAGTCCATCTTCGTTTGCTATATGGAACGCTAAAGAATCAACCTAAGCGACCAATATGGCCGAAACCAAAACAGCGGTTTCAATTCGTCTTTATGCTGCTTAGGTAGACTATATCTAAATGTGAACGTGCCATAGTTGGTGAGTAGAAGAGAATACGACGTGACCCTCCTGCCACAATTCTTGCTTAATAAACAGCGCAATCTGCTTTGCCTCCTGTTGGCCTTGACCGTCAGCGCCTGCGCGAGCACCTCAAGCCAGCCGCCTTCGGGGATCAATGATCCGAACGAGGCTGCGAACCGCCGTATCCACGGCTTCAACAAATCGGTCGATAAAGTCCTGCTCTCACCTGCGGCTACCGGCTATGGCACGATCGTGCCGCCAGTTGCGCGCAGAGGCTTCTCGAATTTTGCAGATCATCTGTCGCTGCCAAATGACTTCATCAACAACTCCCTGCAAGGCAATGTGGGCGAAGCAACCACCAACCTTGCGCGCTTTACCGTGAACACATTGTTTGGCCTGTTCGGGTTTATCGACGTCGCCAGCGCCGGTGGAATGGAAAGGCACGACACTGACTTCGGCGAAACGCTTCATGTTTGGGGCAAAGGCGAAGGCGCCTATACCGAGCTTCCATTCTTTGGTCCTTCAACAACCCGCGACGCCTACGGCCTGCTTGTCGACATCATCTTGGACCCCTTCTTTGTGGTGACACGCGAGCCCACGCGATACATCGGTGCAGGCGCCTATGTCGTGAATGTGATGGGCAACCGTTATGACTACGACGAGACCATCGATTCCATTCTCTACGAGAGTGCCGACAGCTACGCCCAAGCACGTATTCTTTACCTGCAGAACCGCCGCTTCGAACTTGGAAACGGTGATGCAAGCACTTATGTCGATCCCGAATTCGACCCCTATGAGGATCCGTATGCCGATTTCTAAGCTGTCCCGCCGTTCGTTTATGTCCTTTGTTGGCGCGTCCCTCGTGGCAGGCGCCGCAGCCGGACCTGCACTTGCGACCAACGAAGCACAAGCGACTGCACTCATCGAGAAGGCCGTCGCGGACATCAACAAGGTGATTTCTTCGGGTAAGCCCGTGAACGCAATGATCAAAGATTTCGAGCGGATCTTTGTAAAATATGCGGATGTGAACATCCTCGCGCGCTCTGCGCTTGGCCCTGATGCGCGCAGCGCAAGCAATAGCCAGCTGAAATCCTACACCAAGGCATTCCAAGGCTATATCGCCCGCAAGTACGGCAAACGCTTCAATGAGTTTGTCGGCGGCAAGGTGGATGTTGTCAGCGGTCGTCCTGTAAAAAGCTTCTATGAAGTCAAAACCCAGGTCACCCTGCGCGGTCAGGCACCTTTTGAGGTGAACTTCCTGGTGTCTGACAAATCAGGCCAAAACCGCTTCTTTGACATGATCATCGAAGGCATCAGCCTGCGTCTGTCGGAAAAGTCGGAAATCGGTGCATTGCTGGACCGCAACAATGGCAACATCGACGGCCTTATTCGCGACCTGAACAAAGCTGGCTGATCTCCGCTTTCTAGCATGTAGACAATTTTGACGGCGGCGATATCAATTGCCGCCGAAAATGTCTCTCAGGATGCCATTCACCACATCTTCGATGCCGGAACGCTTAGGTCGGTCGGGTGTCCAAACCTTTTTGGGCTGCGGCTTGGGCACAAAGGCAGGCAGGGGTTTTGGCTCAACGCCCTCGTGAATGCGAACCATGGCTTCGCGCCAAATTTCAGCTGGTAAGCCACCGCCCGTCACACCAGTCAAAGGTGTGTTGTCATCATAGCCCATCCACACCCCAGCAACGTACTCGCTGGTAAAGCCAATGAACCACGCATCCCGTGCGGCTTGCGTGGTGCCGGTTTTACCTGCCACCTGCCAGCGTGGCATTTGCGCCCGCGCGCCCGTGCCCTCGCTCACCACCTTCTCCATCATCCAGATAAGTTCGCGCGCCGCAGCATCCGAGATCACACGCTCGCCAATGCCGCCACCTGAGCCCATCAAAGAACTTTCATCCCCAAGCAGCCGCAGCTCGACCAGCCCGTAAGGCGTAACAGACGAGCCACCATTGAGGATACCGGCATACGCCCCGGTCATTTCTAGCAAGCTGCTTTCAGACGCTCCGAGCGCGAGCGCGGGACCCGCCGCCAGATCGCTTTCGATGCCAAACATACTTGCCACGGTACGCACATTTTCGCGCCCCGCCTGCTCTGACACTTTCACCGCCGGAATGTTCAACGAGTTCTGCAGAGCAAAGGTCAGTGAGACATCTCCATAATATTTGCCGGTGTAGTTCTTTGGACACCACTGACCTGATCCGTGGATATTCTGGCAATAAGGCTCATCCAGAACCTTGTCGTCATAATGAGCGCCGCGCTCCAATGCGGTGGCATAGACAAATGGCTTGAAGGCACTGCCAGTTTGACGCTTCGCTTGCGTCGCACGGTTAAAGGCACCTGACACCTGAGTCTCGCGACCACCTACCATAGCGCGTACCGCCCCATCAGCCGACATAACAACAATGGCGGCTTGCGCTTTTGAGCCTTCGCGAACCTTGTTCTCAAAAACCCAGCGAAGCCCTTCTTCAGCAGCAGCCTGAATAACCGGATCCAACGTGGTTTTTAGGATCACATCTTCCGTGGTGTTACGAGTAAAGAATTCAGGCCCGGACGCCATGACCCAATCCGCGAAATACCCACCCGCATTCGCCTTGGCAGCCTCTGACAATGTCGCCGGGTTCGCTTGATAAAAGGCCGTATCTTTTTCCGACAGATAATCCTGCTCGCTCATGAGCCGCAGGACAGTCGCCGCGCGATCTTGAGAACGCTGCAGATTGGCAGTTGGTGCCAAAGAGGACGGCGCAGTCAGCAGACCCGCAAGCATGGCCCCCTCTGCTGGCGTCAAATTCGCGGCGGGCTTGCCGAAATAACGTTGAGCCGCAGCCTCGGCACCGTAAGCACCGCCCCCCATGTAGGCGCGGTTCAAATAGACCGACAGGATTTCGTCTTTGGTATATTTGACCTCCATCGCCATAGCATAGATTGCTTCCTTGGCTTTCCGCCCCAGCGATCCTCGCCGACAATCCCGCACGTAGGCAGCTTCACTTTCCCAGTCATCGGGATCGTAGGCCACGCCGAGACACAGAAGCTTTGCAGTCTGTTGAGTGAGTGTGGAGCCACCGTGACCTGAGAGCGGGCCACGCCCTTCCCGCAGGTTGATCCGAACGGCACTCGCCACACCACGCGGGCTGATCCCGAAATGGCGGTAGAATCTTTTGTCCTCCGTCGCCACCACCGCATTTTTGAGATGCTTGGAAACCGTATCGGCGGTCACAACACCACCAAATTGGTCTCCACGCCACGCAAAGACTCTGTCGTCACGGTCAAGAAGCGTGACAGACCCTCGCGCCCGTCCATCCAGCAGCTCATCAACATCGGGCAGAGTCAGGTACACATAGCCGACAGCGAATGAGACGATCAGAGCGACCACAAAGCTTGTGCGCCAAACCAGCGACCAGACAAGGCGCAGCACCCATCCAAAGATCCGGCGGAAAAACGCGACAATCGGATTCTGCTTGCGCGCTGGCTTGCGAGCCGTGGCGCGTTTCTTTTTTGCCGCTGCTGGCTTTGCTTTGGGTTTCGCAGACTTGCGAGCGGACTTTGGCGCTGTGCGACCGTAGCGCTTCTCTGCCACCAACGGAGGCTTTTTTCGTCTTGAATCACTCATGGATACCCAGCTGCTCAGTTCGCTTTTCGCCTATTTTACCCCGTTGCTGACTGCTTGTAAGGCCGAAGTACAGTCGGATTCAGTTATCATTAAGCTCATTTTTTGTGCATCAGCTATTGTTAGCACTTTTTTTGAGCATGTGCCTTCGAAATTAGCCAATTGACGCGGCTTCAGACTTCGTTTTCGGCGCTCTGCTGCGGTTTTCTGCAGACGCAAAATTCGCGGGGCGCCCCCCGCATCGCCAAAAGGGGAACAAGGTGAAACTGATTATCGCAACGATCAAACCGTTCAAGCTTGAGGAGGTCCGCGAGGCGCTGACCGACATCGGCGTGCGCGGCATGATGGTCACTGAAATCAAGGGCTTCGGCTCCCAATCCGGACACACTGAAATTTATCGCGGCGCTGAATACGCTGTGAACTTTGTGCCGAAAGTCAAACTCGAGCTCGTGGTCGCAGCCAACATGGCAGACCAAGTTGTCGAAACCATCACTAAGACCGCCCAGACCGGCAAAATTGGCGACGGCAAAATCTTTGTATTGGACGTGCAGCAAGCAATCCGCGTGCGCACCGGCGAAACGGATGCAGACGCCATCTAAGGCGTCGCAAGGAAGGAATACACGCATGAAAACTCTGACGAAAATTGCTCTGACCGGTGCGCTGACAGCGCTTCCGACTCTGAGCTTTGCTCAGGAAGCCGCTGCGGCTCCGGGCTTTGACGAAATTGGCCCATACATCATGACCACCCTGCTGTTCTTGGTGGGTGGTTTCCTTGTTTTCTGGATGGCAGCCGGTTTTGCGATGCTTGAGGCAGGCCTCGTTCGCTCCAAGAACGTGACCATGCAGTTGACCAAAAACATGGCGCTCTTTTCGATCGCCGCCATCATGTACTGGCTGGTTGGCTTCAACCTGATGTACCCTGGCGACTTCAACGGCTACTTCGCGTTCAACTTTGTTCCAACGTCTCTGGAACCAGTTGGCCTCGACGCCGCCGATGCAGCGCTGGACTACGCGTCCGTTGGCTCTGACTTCTTCTTCCAGTTGATGTTCGTTGCTGCAACCGCATCCATCGTTTCCGGTGCGCTGGCAGAACGTATCAAACTGTGGCCGTTCCTCGCATTCGTGGTTGTCCTGACCGGCATCCTGTACCCGATCTCCGGCTCCTGGCAGTGGGGCGGCGGCTGGTTGTCTGAACTCGGCTTCTCCGACTTCGCAGGCTCCACCATTGTGCACTCCGTGGGCGGCTGGGCTGCTCTCGCCGGTGCCATCGTACTTGGCCCACGTATCGGCAAATACAAAGACGGCCGCACCGTTCCTATGCCGGGCTCCAACCTTGCTCTGGCAACTCTGGGCACATTCATCCTGTGGCTCGGCTGGTTCGGCTTCAACGGCGGCTCTCAGCTGGCGATGGGCACTGTGGGTGATGTCACCGACGTATCGCGCATCTTTGCCAACACCAATATGGCCGCAGCAGCTGGCGCAGTTGCCGCACTGATCCTGACGCAGATCCTCTACAAGAAACCTGACCTGACCATGATCCTGAACGGCGCACTGGCAGGCCTCGTTTCCATCACTGCAGAACCTCTCGCACCTTCTCTCGCAGGCTCTTTGGTGATCGGCGCAGTGGGTGGCGTGATCGTGGTAATCACGGTTCCGCTGCTGGACAAGCTGAAGATCGACGACGTTGTTGGTGCGATCCCGGTTCACCTCTTCGCAGGCATCTGGGGCACCATCGCAGTGGCCTTCTCCGGCTCCGCAACCATCGGCGCACAGCTGACCGGTATCGTTGCCTACGGTGTGTTCACCTTCGTAGCTTCCCTGATCCTCTGGGTCATCCTGAAAGCCGTGATGGGCATCCGGGTCTCTGAGGAAGACGAGATCAACGGTCTGGACATGTCTGAACTGGGCATGGAAGCCTATCCGGACTTCTCCAAAGGCTAAGCAAAGCCACTACAAACGAAATCGTGAAGCCCGGGCAGCCGCCCGGGCTTTTCATTTGCAAGACAGTTCAGAGCGCTCATGGTACTTTGTCCCCATGAGACATTTGATTTTATTCCTGAGCTTTTTTTTGGCGAGCAGCGCACTTGCTGATTCACCGCAGATTACAGGCATCAAAGCAAACTCAAGCACAAACGGCTGGCGCTTTGATGTCACCATCCTACATCCTGACACCGGCTGGGACGATTATGCAGATGGCTGGCGCGTAGAGCTTTCTGACGGCTCTATTTTAGGGACCCGTGAATTGCTCCATCCCCATGTGAATGAGCAGCCTTTTACCCGCAGCCTTAACTCTGTGGCCATACCTGAAGGAACAACCACTGTCTACCTGCGCGCCAGGGACAATGTCGGTGGCTGGGCGGGGCAGACCACAGCTTACGAGTTGCCATAAAACAAAAGCGCGCCCGAAGGCGCGCCGATTTCATCGCGAATGGTTTTTGTCAGTGCACGGTTACCGGTGAGTAATTGTGCTGCCGCGCCAAGATAAACGCGAGATTACGCTCTTTCACAAGCGCGAGGCGTTCGCCGTCGGTGGTGTGCACAGCAAAGAGTGTTTCCGCACCTTCAGCTTGCTCCTGAACCTCTTCGGGCAACTCCGCAACCAAAACCTCCCGAACATAGACAACGCGATCATCCAGTGACTGGGTGTCAAATTCTGCCTGCATAATCTTATCCTTTCTTGATCTGGATGGTTTGAACAATCGTCTCAGGACGCGCCTGGGTCAGGTCTACATGCAGCAGACCGTTCTCCATAATGGCTTCACCTACCTCCACTCCATCCGCGAGTACGAAGCTGCGCTGAAACTGCCGCGCTGCGATGCCCCGATGCAGAAAAACACGCTCGCCGCTGTCTTCTGCCTGCCGCCCGCGAACCACGAGCTGACGGTCTTCAACGGTGATGCTCAGATCCTGTTCCCGGAAGCCTGCAACCGCGAGTGTGATGCGATAGGAGTAATCCGAGGTCTGCTCAATATTGAACGGAGGATAACCTTCGCCACCGGACTTTGCCGTCCTCTCCAAGAGGCGCTCGAGCTGCTCAAAGCCCAGAAGATGGGGATAGGACCCCAAAGTAAGTTTGGTCATTGACACGTCCTTTTCAAAGCGACCGTCTGCGCGCCGATCCCTTTCTGGCAACCGGCTGCCTAACAAATATGGGGGAGGCTCTGGCATCCCGCAAGTCACCAACTATCTCAACTGTCATAAATTCCGCGTGGTTGCTGCGCTTTTCAGCAGCGCACAAAGAGAGTATTCTATGACTCTCGCCAAGATTGAGGACAGCCAAATGAATGCCACGACCGATTTGTCCATGAAGACAGACGATGTTTTGCGAGTCGAATTGGAAGTTTTCAAACAGGAACACCGCGATCTTGATGATGCGATCAACGCACTTGTCGACCGTGGTACCGGCGACCAACTGACCATTCAGCGCTTTAAGAAGCAAAAACTGCGCCTGAAAGACATCATCGCACGGATCGAAGACCGGCTTACGCCTGACATCATTGCCTGATTGGCACGCTACTTATTGACCTCGGTTGCGTCTCTCGGTGTCGATGTCAAACAAGCTGCGCGGAAAACTCATATCGGTTGTCACATCATCCAGCCGCACCGTTGTTTGCGAGCCATAGGCATCCAGAATCACCCATTCTCGTAGAGAGACAGGCGAATCAGAAAACTTGAGCTGAATCTGGCCGCTTTCCGGGCTCTTAGGATCTTGCGCTGTCACCACAGTATGCGTGCCATCAAAGCTGTGCCCGACCACCATATTGGCAGCTCCCAGATTGACGTTTCTCGCCAAGATCAATGACAGCGGCGTGCGGCGCAGCGGATAGGTCTCCGGCGCTCCATTGGCGCGGTCATCAAAAATCGCAACGGCATTGTTGCTCGCTAAAACGAGTGCCTTTTGAGGCGGCGCGTATTCGAATCGCATTTTACCCGGCCGCTGAATGAACAGACGCCCGGTTTGAACAGAACCATCATCAGATGTCTGAACAAATGCGGCCTCAGCCGTTTTCAAGCCGTTTAGATAGGTGCTCAACGCATTCAGGGAGAGCTTTTCGGCAAACGCCGGTGCCGCGGTGGTCACAGCGAGAAGCACTGCAAGTGTGAATCTAACCATTTTCATAAACCCAATATAGGCGCGCCCTATCGGGTTGCGCAGAGGCTGAGCACACTTTCTCGTGCGCTCAGCGGAAAATCACTGCTCCGGCACCAGAATCTCACGCTTGCCAACGTGATTAGCCGGGCTGACAAGGCCTTCATCTTCCATCTGTTCCACAAGTCGTGCGGCCTTGTTATAGCCAATCGCCAGCTTACGCTGGATGTAGGAAGTGGAGCACTTGCGGTCCTGAATGACGATCGCAACGGCAGAATCATAGAGCGCATCTTCGCCATTGGTGTTGCCACCGGTATTAAGCCCGAGCACAGCATCGATATCGTCAGCCTTGCCATCTTCCGGCCCCTCAACAACGCCACCGATGTAATCCGGCGGACCAAAGCTCTTGAGATGGTTCACAATCTCTTCGACCTCTTCGTCGCTCACAAACGGACCATGGCAGCGGGTGATTTTCGCACCACCAGCCATGTAGAGCATGTCCCCCATGCCAAGGAGCTGTTCAGCCCCCATCTCACCAAGGATCGTGCGGCTGTCCACTTTCGACGTGACCTGGAAAGAAATCCGCGTCGGGAAGTTCGCCTTGATCGTACCCGTGATCACGTCCACCGATGGGCGCTGCGTGGCCATGATCAGGTGAATACCCGAGGCACGCGCCATCTGTGCCAGACGTTGAATGCAGGCTTCGATCTCCTTGCCCGCCACCATCATGAGGTCCGCCATCTCATCGACGATGACCACGATGTAGGGCATCTTTTCCGGCACGATTTCTTCGGTCTCAAACACGGGTTCGCCGGTCTCATCATCAAACCCTGTTTGCACAGTTCGACTGAACGTCTCGCCCTTGGAGAGCGCATCATTCACGCGACTGTTGTAGCCATCAATGTTGCGCACACCCATTTTGGACATCTTGCGGTAGCGGTCTTCCATCTCGCCAACGACCCACTTCAAAGCCACAACGGCTTTCTTCGGGTCGGTCACAACAGGCGACAGCAGATGTGGAATGCCGTCATACACAGACAGTTCCAACATCTTCGGGTCGATCATGATCAAACGACAGTCTTCAGGCGTCAGACGATAAAGCAGAGACAGGATCATGGTGTTGATCGCAACCGACTTACCCGAACCGGTTGTCCCCGCAATCAGCAGGTGGGGCATCTTCGCGAGATTGGCGACAATGGGATCGCCGCCGATGTCTTTGCCGAGCGCAAGCGGCAGCTTCATATTGCTGTCGCCAAAATCACGCGCAGCGAGGATCTCGCGCAGCACCACCTTTTCCCGGTTTTCATTTGGCAATTCGATGCCGATCACGCTGCGACCCGGCACAGTCGACACACGCGCAGACAACGCAGACATCGAGCGCGCGATGTCATCTGCCAGACCAATCACACGGCTCGCCTTTAGACCCGGTGCCGGCTCAAGTTCATACATGGTGACAACGGGACCGGGGCGCACGCTCACAATCTCGCCTTTGACACCGTAGTCATCCAACACGGTTTCCAGCATCCGCGCGTTTTCTTCCAACGCCTCATCACTCAAATGATGGCGCTTGATATCGAGCGGATTCTCCAGAAGGCCAAGCGGCGGCAATTCGTAATGAGAGCTTTCCTCTTCAAAGGCCAAGGAAGGCTGTGCTTCTGCCTGCGCCCGGGTTGAGGGTTGAACCACCTTGTTCTGGCGCGGCTGTACAACTTTCTTCGGTTCGGCAACCGGAATCGGGGCGATTGGTGCGACCGGCGCCGGGGTGGCTGCTGAGGCGTCGGACACAATCTCAAAACCCGCGACTGTGCTCTCTTCCAGCTGTGCTTCAGATGCGACAACGCTTGGCTCGGGGTTATGAGAGGCAGGCTGCTGCATGGAAAGCGGCGGCTCTGCGCGCAGACCGGCCAAGGGAGCAGCAACGACTTCAGGCTCGGGCACGGCGGTCAATGTCGGTTCATTGTCGCCCAACAACAGCGGGTCCGGGCCTCTGCCACGTCCCTTGGTCAACGGTTTGTCTTTGTGCAACTCAGGTGGTGCTACAGGGACGCCGCGCCGCGCGCGCGAACGCATCACATCGGCAATTTTGGCGCTGATACGGGCCTCTTCCGGACGCTCGCCAAAATCTTCGGCAAAGAGATTTTCGACGAGTTCCTGCTCAGGCAAATCCTCAGGCGTCGGCTCTGCGCGCTTGATCAACCCTGGAATGCGCAGTCGGGGCTTTGGTTTTGCCTCAACCACTGCGTCTTGGAAATCGTCAGCATCCTCAAGAACATCGTCTTGCCATCCAGCTTCAGCAGCCATGTGGTCATTCTGAGCCGCAAGCTCACGGCGTTCATTCCGACGCTCTTGCGCGGCCTTCGCAGCTTGCACCGCACCGGTTGCCCCGCGCCCCAGCAACCGCATCAATGCATCATAGGCCAGCACCAAACCAACAACGAGCCCTTGCGCCAAACGGCTGAGTTCCAGTTTGGTGAAACCAAGCACGAAGCCCGTTACAGCCACAAAGGCAATCCCGGTCAGCAGCGACATGAATTTCACACCCGACTGGGCCCCGATCGGCAAAATGGTCAGCAGGGCGCCCATGACCGTGTCGCCAAACAGGCCGCCAAGGCCAAATGCGTGAATCCAGTCCGAGCCAGGTGTCAGGGTCGAGGCGTAAATTGCGCCCAATGCCAGCATAATCGGCGCAAAGATAATACGGCTCTGCACGCGCTCTTCGCCAGCGTGAAAGGCAAAGCGGAACCCCCACGCGCCAAAAATCAAAGCGAGACCAAGACTGCCCCAGCCGACAATAATAAACAGTGGTGCAGCGATCGAAGCCCCAAATCGCCCCAGCATATTCTGCACCGGTGCATCGGTGACGGACAGCCAGCTGGGATCGGATGGGGAGTAGGACAGGATCATGGCGGCCGACATAATCGCCAGGCCCAACAGCACGATACCAATCAGCTCTTTACCACGTTTTTCGACTGCCGCCTGTGTGTTGCTATCCAACAAAGGCCCACGTCCTCTCGCCTGATACGCCATACTCCACCTCTTTATTATTCTTGCCCGTAGAGACAGTCGCGCAGCTTCACCAGCGCCTCTGCCACCTCGGTTTTTGGAGCCACCAGTGCAGCCCTAATATACCCCTTCCCAGGGTTTTCTCCGTCTGCATCGCGGCTCAGATAAGCCCCCGGCAACACGCGCACGCCGGTTTCAGTCCAAAGTTTGACCGTTGCGGCCTCACCGTCTTCAACGGGCAGCCAGAGGAAAAAACCTGCGTTGGGGTTCTGATATCCTTCAATGCCCGCAAAGATCTCATCGGCGAGCTCAAATTTTTCCGCATAGAGTCTGCGATTCTCAATCACATGCTCTTCATCCTGCCAAACCTTGACCGCAGCCATTTGCAACGGAAGCGGCAAAGGCGCACCTGAGTAGGATCGCAATTGTTTGATCCGGCGAATGCTCTCCGGGCCGCCGCAAACAAATCCGGAGCGCAGGCCAGCGAGGTTGCTGCGTTTGCTCAGAGAGTGGAAAATCAGCACACGTTCGGGATCTGCCCCCATATCGCGCGCGACTTGAATGGCGCCGGTAGGTGCTTCGCCACGGTAGATTTCCGAGTAACACTCATCCGCGAAAATCTTGAAATCATATTTTTCGGCCAAGCCGATCAACTGTTCCCAATAGGCGCGATCCGCCACTGCACCCTGCGGGTTTGCAGGAGAGCAGACATAAGCAACTGCTGTGCGTTGGAGCTGCGCCTCAGAGAGACCGGCAAAGTCCGGCAGATGGCCGCTGGCTTCGGTCGCAGGGACAAACAGCGCTTCCGCACCCACGGAGATCGCCGCCACCGCATAGACCTGATAAAACGGATTGGGAGTCAGAATGAGAGGCTGTTCGCCATTCTTGGTTTCCGGACACAACGCCATGGCGGAATTATAAAGCCCTTCACGGGTGCCGTTAAGCGCCATCACTTCGGTGTCGGCATCCACAGGGACGCCATACCGGCGTTCCACCCACCCTGCGATGGCCTCAAGCAGTTCGGGTGCACCCTCGTTTGGAGGGTAGCGATTGAAGGTCGCAGAATGCGCAACAATTTCGTCTGTCACCCAATCAGGGAAAGCATGCTTTGGCTCACCAATGGTCATATGGACAACTGGGCCACCTGGTTCCAAGTGATCCAATAGCGCACGCAGACGCGGGAATGCATAAGCCGGTAGGTTCGAAAACCGCTCGGGGAAAATCATATTCAACTGCCTCAAGTTCGGGATCATTGCGCCCCGTTTGTGCCCAAACTATCCAAAGCCTGAGTCTGCGTCCACTAAAATGCCGGGGACATTTGAGCTTGTGGCCTTCGCGCCACCACATCGTAAACGCCAAAGCACGCTCAGGATGGACACTGCCTTAGGAGCGCGCTATGCCACGCGGGTTATGGCCAAGAAGCAAAAGAACTCTGATCCGAATTATAAGGTGATCGCCGAGAACCGGCGGGCGCGGTATGACTATGCCATCGAGGATGACATCGAAGTTGGCATTGTTTTGTCGGGATCAGAAGTGAAGTCTTTGCGCGAGAAGTCCGGCAACATCGCAGAAAGCTATGCTGCTGTGGAAGATGGCGAACTGTGGTTGGTGAACTCCTATATCGCCCCATATGAGCGCGCGATGTTCCCACACCTCGAGCGGCGCAAACGTAAGCTTCTGGTCAGCAAGAAACAGCTTTCTGACCTGTGGAGTGCGACCCAGCGCAAAGGCATGACGCTGGTTCCCATGGTGATGTACTTCAATCACAAAGGCTTTGTGAAAATGAAGATAGGCATCGCCAAAGGTAAGAAAAACCACGACAAACGCGCGACGGAAGCAAAGCGCGACTGGGGCCGCCAAAAGCAGCGCCTACTGCGTCACGGCGACTAAACCTGCCTAAACAGCGCAAGCCACTCTGCGTCAATTTCGGCGAGTTTTTTGGGATCAATCTGCTCAAGAATCTCCCAATAGCGTCCACTTGGTGCCTCATAACCCAGTGATGCCTCTTTAGAGCGAAGCGCAGCGATATCAGCAGACGACGCACTCGCACTGGCGCAGGCATCTTTCAGCATTGGCAAATCAGCCCTTGAGAATACCATGCGGCTTTCCTCAACAGACAGATTCACACAGGCGCATCCCTCTTGCACCGCAAGCAACGCGAGGCGTGCCGATTTCCCTTCGAGATTTTGCAGGGACACATCTTCTCGCAGCGGGTCTGCGGCCCCAGTCCCATAAAAATGCGTGTTCCCCTGCTTGGGATAAACCATATCGCACCCGATGAAGGCCATGACCTTCGGCTTCAGAGCACCCAGCGCCCAATACCCAGCGGTAAAGGCCATAGTGCCGCCCGCAAACAGCACGCCGCCAAAGGCATTATTTTGAGGCACATATTCCGTATACCGCACCACGCTCTGCCCGTTTCTGATCTCAGGTGGATGCCGATCTATGGGAAAGTCCTCAGGAAAGATCACATGTGTCCAATCGGGGCGCACTCGCCATGCATTGTTGATGACAACGATGTGGTCAAACTGTTCCCTTGGCCAATCGGCGGCCAATGGTGCGTTGGGACCGCTGCCGATTATCAGGACCTTTCCCGCCATCACAATTTGCTCCCTCATCTTTACACGCGGCACCTGAATAGAACCGAGGAAGATTACGACATTCAACCAAAAGTGGTTCACTCATCGAATTTAGATTTGCGACCGACCTTTGGACGCCAGCATAGCCCTGCGCCACCCCGCCACTTGCCTCTTGCGGGTGCGGGATGTAGGCAGTGTTTCTAGTGTTACTGGAAAGGGATAAGATGAGCGACGATCCCAAGACATTGGTGTCCACCGAATGGCTGGCCGCCCACCTGAAAGACCCAGATCTCCGCATTCTGGATGGCTCTATGTCACCCGCTGGCATGGAGAACACGGCGGGCGCTGAATATCTGGAGCGCCACATCCCGGGGGCGCGCTATTTTGATATTGACGATATCTCAGACGGGCGCAGCAACCTCCCTCACATGGTGCCGCCGGTCGAAAAATTCATGTCACGACTGCGCGCAATGGGCGTCGGAGACGGCCATCAAGTGGTGGTCTATGACAGTGCAGGCCTGTTTTCTGCAGCGCGGGTTTGGTGGCTCTTCAAACTGATGGGTCAAAACAACATCGCGGTGCTGGACGGTGGGCTTCCCAAATGGATCGCCGAAGGCCGCCCTGTTGAGGATCTGCCGCCCATTATCCGCGACCGCCACATGACCGTGCGCCGCCAGAACCACATGGTGCGCGACGTGACGCAGGTTTCTCATGCGGCCAAACTCGGGGATCACGAAATCATTGATGCCCGCGCCGCAGCACGCTTCCGCGGCGACGCGCCAGAGCCCCGCGAAGGTTTGCGCTCAGGCCATATCCCCGGTTCCAAAAACGTACCGTTCACAGATACGCTGAATTCAGATGGCACGATGAAAACCGCAGAAGAGCTGCGCGGCGTCTTTGCAAGCGCAGACGTCGATCTCAGCAAACCGGCCATCACCACCTGTGGTTCCGGTGTGACTGCGGCTGTTTTGTGCCTCGCGATGGAACGGTTCGGAAAGACCGATCACTCCCTTTATGATGGATCATGGGCCGAATGGGGGGCGTTCCCCACTGTGCCCGTAGCAACCGGAGAAGCCTGATGCTCACCAACCTGAAAGAGCAGCCCAAAGATAAGATCCTCGGCCTCATGGCCATGTATCGCGAAGATCCTCGTGCCACCAAGGTGGACTTGGGTGTTGGCGTTTACAAAAACGCCGAAGGTGTGACCCCGGTCATGCGTGCTGTGAAAGCGGCAGAGCAGAAGATTGTCGAGGAGCAGATCACCAAGGCGTATACCGGCTTGGCGGGTGATCCGGCCTATGCGGACGCCATGATAGACATGCTGCTGTCTGGCACCGTGGCGCGCGATCGTCTGGCCGCCGTGGCCACTCCAGGCGGCACTGGCGCCATTCGTCAGGCTTTTGAGCTGATCAAGACTGCAAATCCAAAAGCCCGCGTTTTTGTGTCTGATCCAACCTGGCCCAACCACGTCAGCATTCTGAACCACCTTGGCATCGAAATGGTGAAATACCGCTATTTTGACGCCGAGACCCGTGGCGTGAACTTTGACGGCATGATGGAAGATCTTGCCGGCGTGACCCGCGACGACGTGGTTCTGCTGCACGGCTGCTGCCACAACCCAACCGGCGCCAACCTTAACCTGACGCAGTGGCAGACCGTGATCGATCTGATCACCGACAAAGGCTGCACACCGATGATCGACATCGCCTATCAGGGCTTTGGCGACGGTCTGGAAGAAGACGCTGCCGCAACGCGCCTGGTGGCCCAGTCAGTTCCAGAACTGCTGATCGCGGCTTCCTGTTCCAAGAACTTTGGCATCTACCGTGAGCGTACGGGTCTGCTGATTGCCATGAGCGAAAAGGCGGAGAACACCGCCATCGCCCAAGGCAACCTCAACCACCTCAACCGCCAGAACTTCTCCTTCCCACCAGACCATGGCGCACGGGTGGTCACCACGATTCTGACTGATCCAGAGCTCAAAGCGGACTGGATGGCAGAACTGGAAGAAACGCGCCTTGGCATGCTCGCGCTGCGCGAACAGCTGGCCAGCGAACTTCAGCGCCTGTCCGGTTCTGATCGCTTTGGCTTCCTTGCACAGCACCGGGGCATGTTCAGCCAGTTGGGCACCACGCCAGAGATGGTCGAGAGGCTGCGTGTCGACAACGCCATCTATATGGTTGGCGACAGCCGCATGAACATCGCTGGCCTGAACAAGAATTCTGTGCCGGTTCTGGCCAAAGCCATCGTCGACGCTGGCATCTAAACTCACATCACAACCGCGCCTTGGCCCATCGCTGAGGCGCGGTTTCTTTTTGGAGTACGCTCATGTCTCTGGATTACACCACCCTTGCAGCCACGATCGCCTCGCTCACCGAAGGCGAAACTGATGCCGTCGCGCTCATGGCCACAGTCACCTGCGAAGTGCACCACGCCGATGACCGCTTTGACTGGACGGGCTTCTACCGCGTCGTCGCGCCTGAACTGCTCAAGATCGGCCCTTATCAAGGTGGTCACGGCTGTCTTGTGATCCCTTTCTCGCGCGGCGTCTGTGGCGCAGCGGCGCGCACCGGTGAAACACAGCTCGTCCCTGACGTAGATGCCTTCCCCGGCCACATCGCTTGCGCGAGCAGCACCCGCTCTGAACTGGTTTTGCCGGTCTGGAACGGCAATGGCGATCTTCTTGGCGTGTTTGACATCGACAGCAACCAGCCCGACGCTTTCACCCAAGAAGACGCCGATCAGCTCACCGCCATTCTCGCAGCCGCGTTCAAGAACGCCGCCTAAATTCTAGAAGGGCGCCTTCGCGCGAAACGCCATGCCCTTCCCGCTCTCAGGATGGTTGATCCGAAGCTCTTCTGAATGCAGCATAAGGCGGGGGAACGCCAAGACCTCCCCTTCCGCATAAAGCGGATCTCCCAAAATAACATGCCCCAGCGCCAGCATATGCACCCGCAGCTGGTGGCTGCGTCCGGTTTTGGGGCTCAGGCGCACGCGCGTCTCGGTCTCACTAACCTTAAGCGCCCGCCAATCGGTGATCGCAGGCTTGCCATTCTCATGATCTACCATCTGACGTGGCCGGTTGGGCCAATCCACAATCAACGGCAGGTCGACCGTGCCAGATTTCTCCGACATCTTTCCCCAGACCCGCGCGACATAAGTCTTCTTGGTTTTGCGCTTTTCAAACTGCATCGACAGGTTACGCTGTGCGTGTGGGGTCAAGGCAAACACCATCACACCTGATGTGTCCCGATCCAGTCGATGCACCAACAAAGCGGTTGGAAAAGCCGCCTGTACGCGACTGATCAGGCAATCTGAAAGATGCTCACCCCGCCCTGGCACCGACAGCAGGCCAGAGGGCTTGTCGACCACAACAATGTCGCTGTCTTCATGCAAGATCACCAGTGGATCTTGGGGCGGATCATAGGGGGTGATTTCAGTCATGGAGCCGGACATAGGGCTTTGAGGCATGTTGAGCAACCCGACGTCAGGCTTGAGTTGCCTCTATAGATGCGCAGGCTACACGTGGGAGAGTAAGGGAGGACCACAGATGCACCCCACAATCACACGCATGCGAGAGGTTGTCGCCAAGGGCAACGAAGACGACATCAAATCGCTGCTGGCTGAAGATGTAACATTTCAACCGCCAACTTACTGGGCCACTTGGACCGGACGGGACCCGGTGGCAGCGGTGCTTGGGCACGTGGGTAATGTCTTCACCGACTTTCGCTATCGCCGCGTGATGGGAGACGGCAAGGACTGGGCACTCGAGTTCCAGTGCAAAGTGGGGGAATTTGACTGTGTGGGTGTTGATCTGATCACCCTTGATGATGCGGGCGACATTAAGCATTTCGAAGTGGTGATGCGCCCATATAAAACCATTGGTGCGCTGCGCGATGCGATGAACAAGCGTGTCATGACGGACCCGCGTTTCCTGAAATTCAAAGAGGCTTTAAGCTAACTCATGTTGCCCGCTGCTGATCAACTTGCCCGTATTCCTTTGACCCCGGTTTTGGTGGCGCAGGGGCTGGGTGTGCGACAGCGGGCCAACACGCTCAGTGAACCGCCGGGTGCGCGCGAAGGGCAAAGCGGCTCCGGCAAGCCTCTCAGACTGCTGATCGTCGGAGACAGCTCCGCCGCAGGAGTGGGCGCAACCTCACAGGAAAAGGCCCTGTCCGGACGATTGGTGCAAAACCTTGCGCAAGATCATCAGGTGACTTGGAAACTGATTGGTGAAAGCAGCATCACCACCACGGGTATGCTGAACCGCCTGAACGCCCTGCCAGCGGCCTCATTTGATCTAGCGATCACCGCTCTCGGTGTGAACGACGTCACCCGCGGCAGCAGCCGACGCAAATGGTTAAAGCGGCAGACAGAGCTCGCGGATCTACTGTCCACGAAGTTTGGTGCGCGTTGCATCGTGGCATCCGGCTTGCCGCCAATGGGCGCCTACCCGCAGGTACCTCAACCCTTGCGGTGGGTGCTGGGGGCACAGGCCACGCGCCTTGACGACGCACTGGCAGGTTTGGCGGCCACACACCCGATACTCAGCCACCTGCCCATCAATCTGCCCTTTGAAACCCGCTATCAGGCGTCTGACGGATATCATCCCTCCGAAGAGGCCTACACGCTCTGGGCATCGCTGTTTGCAGACCACATTCGCGCGCGACTTGGATGATCCTCAGCCGCGCTTGCCCAGCAAATCTCTCAGCATCGGGATCGAATAGACCACCAGTGCCAGCCAGATCATCGGGAATGCAATCATCCTTGCCTGGCCAAAGGGCTCATCAAACACAAACACCGCAACGAGGAAGATCATTGTCGGGGCAATGTACTGCATGATTCCAATGGTCGACAGCCGCATGAGCTTGGCGCCATTGGCGTAAAACAGCAGCGGCACCGCCGTGACCACGCCACATCCCAGCAACAGCCAGGTATCGTATGCGTTCTGCATAAAATGCCCCTGCCCGCTTGATATCAGCCAGGCCAGATATCCCGTTGCAGGCACGGACAGGATCAAAATTTCCAGCAAAAACCCTTGGTTGGGTCCAATGGGCAACGACTTCTTGAAAAAGGCATAAAAGCCCCAGGACACGGTGAGAGCCAATGCTGGCCAAGGCAATTTGCCGGCATCCGCCCAAAGCACGGCCACAGCGCCAGCAGCCAGAGCCACGGCAATCCATTGCAGACGCGAGAGCCGCTCCCCCAGCAGACAAGCTGCGAGGGCAATGCTGAACAGCGGATTGATGTAGTAGCCAAGCGCCGCATCAAGCGCGCGATCATTGGCGATCGACCAAACATAGATCCCCCAATTCACCGTGATCAGCGCCGCTGTTATGCAGCCCATGGCAAGCGTGCGGGGATTGCGCAATGCCGCGATCAAATCGCTCGTGCGCCGCAGAATGATCAGAACAGCCCCGGCAATCGGCACAGACCAAATGACCCGATGCGCCACAACCTCAAGCGCTGGCATATGCGCGAGAAGCTTCATGTAGAGCGGGAGGAACCCCCAAAGCAGATAAGCCGCCATCGCAAAGGCAAAACCTCTGGGCGTGTCCACATTCTCGGGTGTGTTGCTGGTTGCCGCCATGGGTGTCTCCTTCAGCCGCGACGTGCCTTGATACCGCCCGGCCCTTCGGAAGGAAACGCCCGATTTTGTGAGGGAGGCCATCACCAATCTTGATGATGACCCCGCCGCTCTTAGACTTTGACCCGCTCGGACTTGGGATCATACATGGGCTTTAAAGAGGCCTCGGCGCGAATTTTTGTGCCCATCACATCGATTTCGTAGGTCGACGCCAGAACGTCTGCGGCTTTTTCTCCTTCGCACGGCACATAGCCTAGCCCCACGGCAGCACCTAAGGTGTGACCGTAGTTTCCGGAGCTCAGATACCCGACATATTCGCCATCACGCAGGATCGGCTCATTGTGAAACAGCAGAGGCTCAGCCTCCGTGAGCTTGAACTGCAAAAGCCGGTTCTTGGGGCCGCTCTCTTTGCGTGCGATCACCGCCTCTTTGCCGATGAAGTCTGCTTTGTCCGTCTTCACAGCAAACCCGAGACCCGCATCCACCACGTGATCTTCGCAGGTGATGTCATGCCCAAAGTGGCGGAAGCCTTTTTCGATCCGGCAGCTGTCCATCATATGCATGCCGCAAAGCTTCAGCCCCATGTCCTGTCCTGCGTCCCAGAGCGTTTCAAAGGCATGTCCTGCCATATCTGAGGACACATAGATCTCCCAGCCAAGCTCCCCCACATAGGTCACACGATGTGCCCGCGCGAGGCCCATGCCCAGCTCAATCTCCTGCGCTGTACCAAACGGATTGGTCGCATTGGAGAAGTCCGCCGGAGACACTTTCTCAAGAAGCGTGCGCGCGTTTGGCCCCATGATGGCCAGTACACCCTCGCCCGCGGTGACATCTGTGATCACCACATTAAAGTTGCCCTTGTGACGCTGCATCCAAGTCTGATCAGCAAGCCGCGTTGCGGCAGGCGTGACAACAAGATAGGCGGTTTCCGTCAGCCGCGTTACGGTCACATCCGCCTCAATCCCGCCGCTGCGGTTGAGGAACTGGGTGTAGACGATCTTGCCATTTGGCACCGAATAATCGCCGCCGCCAACGTAGTTCATGAAGGCTTCGGCATCCGGGCCCTCCACGCGGATTTTGCCAAAGGACGACATGTCATACATGCCGACATTCTCACGCACGGCGCGGTGTTCAGCGGCGGAGTTCTCAAACCAATTCTGGCGTTTCCAAGTGTACTGGTATTCGCGCTCTTGGCCTTCATTCGCAAACCAATTGGCCCGTTCCCACCCCGCAAGTTCGCCAAAAACCGCGCCCTGCTCTTTGAGGTGATGATGGAACGGTGTGCGCCGCACGCCGCGCGCGGTGGCCTTTTGGCGATAGGGGAAGTGATCTGCATAAAGCAGCCCTAGCGTTTCTTTGGAGCGTTCAAACAAATAGGTTTTGTTGCCCTGAAATGGCTGCATGCGGCTGATGTCCACATCCCCCAGATCAAAGGGCCTGTCGCCATCATTCATCCATTGCGCCAGCGCCATACCGGCGCCACCCGCAGACTGAATGCCGATGGAGTTAAAGCCAGCCGCCACCCAGACATTGTCCATCTCAGGTGCCAGCCCAAGATGGTAGGCATCATCCGGAGTGAAGCTTTCCGGCCCGTTGAAGAAGGTGTGGATGCCCGCCTCAGCCAGCATAGGAAGACGGTTGCAAGCCGCTTCCAGGATCGGCTCAAAGTGGTCAAAATCTTCCGGCAGCTGGTCAAACTCAAAGCTGTCGGGAATGCCGTTCATGCCCCAAGGCTTGGCGTTGGGTTCAAAGGCGCCGAGCAGGATTTTTCCTGCGTCTTCCTTGTAGTAGGCGCATTCATCGGGAACGCGCAGCACCGGCATCTGTGTGAGGCCCTGAATGCCTTCGGTCACGATATAGAAGTGCTCACAGGCGTGCAGCGGCACGTTCACGCCCGCCATGCGGCCCACTTCATGGCCCCACATACCCGCGCAGTTCACAATCATATCGCAGGCAATGTGGCCTTGGGCGTTGCCGTCATCAGAGACCCAATCTACGCCCGTCACCTTGCGACCGGATTTGGCGATATTGGTGACTTTGATACGCTCCTTGACGATGGCACCGCCCTGCCGCGCACCTTTGGCCAAAGCCAACGCAATATTGGCCGGGTCTCCCTGACCGTCCAGCGGCAACCAGACGCCAGCTTTCACATCCTCGATGTTGAGATGCTCATAACGCGCCTTCACCTCAGCCGGGGAGATCTCTTCGACCTCAACCCCAAAGGCACGTGCCATGGCCGCTTGGCGGTAGATCTCTTCCTTGCGCTCTTCGGTCAAAGCCACCGTGATCGAGCCGCATCGCTTAAAGCCTGTGGCCACACCCGTTTCGGCTTCCAGGTTGCCGTAGAGCTCTTGGGAATATTTCGCGAGCTTGGTCATATTTGCCGTGGCGCGCAACTGCGCGATCAGGCCTGCGGCATGCCACGTGGTGCCCGAAGTCAGCTGCTTGCGCTCCAAAAGCACAACATCTTTCCAGCCCAATTTGGTCAGGTGGTACGCCACAGAACAGCCCACCACACCGCCGCCAATAATCACCACGCGTGCTTTGTTTGGAAGATCAGCCATTACGATGTCCTTTCAGGTATTTCACAGGCTTAGGCCCAAGGCCGGCCAAGGGCGCTGCCCCCGGACACCCGGCGTAATTTCAGCAAGATGAAGTCAGGCCCCGACCAAGTCATAACCTGCCTCTTTCAAACGGTTTGCCAGTTCGGCGATATGACCCGGGCCGACCTCGCAGCAGCCGCCAACAAAGCGAGCGCCATCCGCGACCCATTGCATGGCAAAGTCCGCGTAGCGTGCGGGCGTCACATCATCGCGGGCGCGCAGCCCGTCAACGGTACCGCCGATTTCAAGCGGATCGATGCCCGTGAAAGCATTGGCGTAGGCACCGGTTGCACCTGCGGACGCCGACACGGCCGGAAGCCCGCCGGACACAACTTCGGGTTTGGAACAATTCAGGCCAATGCCCGCGACTTTGATGCCCTTGAGCGCGTCCAACGCGGCCTCAAGCGGCTCTCCGGAACGCAAGGTCTGGCTGTTGTCGTCCTTGAGCGTGACAAACACCCATGTTGGCTTGCCTGTTTCGACACCAGCCTGAGCTGCAGCAGTTGCCTCGGCAATGCTGGACAAGGTCTCGCAGAGGATGACGTCACACGCCGCTTCCTGCGCCGCGACTATTTCCTGATAGGCTGGCAGCAAATCAGCGTGGCCGAGTGACATATCCGGGCGATAAGACCCGTGCAGCGGTGGCAGGCAGGCGGCCAGTTTGACGCCGTCCGCTTCAACTTCATCCCGTGCAGCATTGGCAAGGTCAATCGCCCGCTTCTGAAGCGTTTCAAACATATCGCCGACACCCTCCCGCGTCAGCCGCTCAGGCGTCGCGGAATAGGTGTTGAGCGTGATCAGGCGCGCGCCAGCCCGGATAAAATCCGCATGCACTGCCTGCACGGTCTCCGGCTCTTCCATCATCACCTTGGTGGACCAAAGCGGATGGGCCGACATGGATGACCGGGCCAGGAGCTCCTGACCCGATCCACCATCTTTCAAGATGACCTGCGTCATGCCCGCAGGCGTTCGTTGGCCGGATCCCAGAGCGGCTGATCCTCTTGCACCACGGCGCGGTATTTCTCGCCGTAGATCTCAACTTCTAGCTCGGTGCCGGGCTTCGCCAGATCCGCCTGCACCATGCCCAGCGCGATGGACGCATTCACCCGATGCCCCCAGCCGC
The DNA here is from genome assembly GCF_017743775.1 of Shimia sp. R9_1. Lineage (NCBI taxonomy): Bacteria > Pseudomonadati > Pseudomonadota > Alphaproteobacteria > Rhodobacterales > Roseobacteraceae > Shimia > Shimia sp. R9_1. Next base: position 1,205,578 of record NZ_JAGHRN010000001.1, read on the forward strand.
CAGAAGTGGTTTCACCCACAATCTGATCGCCGTGCCAGATGCAAGACATGTAAGGCGCGTCAGCATCACCGGCCTCTACAACCAAGGTAACAAAGGATTTTTTGACGCCTTGCTGCAGCTCGTTCTGGATCGCGGCTTTGCCCGGGAACGCCTGCGGCTTGTCAAGCTTCACAAAACGGCCAAGGCCCCCTTCGAGCAGAGAGTAATCCGTGGAGAGATCGCCTTTCCACGCGCGGTAGCCTTTCTCAAGGCGCAGCGAGTTCAGCGCATACATGCCAAACGGTGTCGCTCCAGCGGCGATGATGGCATCGTAGATTGCTGGCATATGCTCATTCAGCGCATGCACTTCCCAACCCAGCTCACCCGCAAAAGACACACGGATCAGATAGGCAGGTTGCCCTGCGACGGTCGCGCTTTGGTGGGTGAGCCAACCGCTCTGCAGATCCGCATCGGTCAGGTTTGCCAGAATCTCACGCGATTTTGGACCTGTGACGATCAGCGTGTCGCGGGTGGTGGTGACATCCTCAACCGTCACGCCAGCAGGCATGACTCTGGTCAGAATATCGCGGTCGTGCCATTGCGCAGTGGCCGCTGTGATCATCACAAATTCATCCTCACCCAAACGAATGCAAGACATCTCTGTCAGGATGCGGCCGCGGTCATCTGAGACATAAACAAGGTTCATCCGACCGACCTTTGGAAGGCCACCTGTCACGAGGCCACGCAGTGCTTCGGCCGCGCCCTCGCCTTTGACCATGAAGCGGGAAAAGCCCGGCAAATCAAGCACACCGCAGTGATCGCGCACCGCTTCGCACTCTTCTTTTATGCGCTGCTCCCAAGGGCCGGAGCGTCCCCAGGTGTGGGTCGCATCCAGCGAGGTGTCGTCGCCATCTTTGGCGAACCAGTTGGCCCGCTCCCAGCCGTTGTAGGCCCCCATAACACCGCCTTGTGCAACCACCCGGTCATGGACGGGGGAGAGCTTCTTGTCGCGCGCGGCGGGCCATTCGTGATGCGGGAAATGCATGGCGTATTCGTTGCCGTAAACTTCCATGCCTTTCTTCACGCAGTAATCATGATCGGTGTAATCGGTGTAGCGACGCGGATCGACGGCCCACATATCCCACTCGGTGTGGCCATCCACGATCCACTCTGCGAGCACTTTGCCAGCCCCGCCGCCCTGAGCGATGCCGAAGGTGAACACACAGTTTTCAAAGGCATTTTCCACCCCAGGCATGGGGCCGATCAGTGGCAAACCGTCTGGCGCATAGGGGATCGGGCCGTTGATCACACGGCTGATGCCGGAGGTGGCCATCAGCGGTACACGCTCCATGGCGTCGGTCACGATGTCCTCGATCCGGTCCAGATCGTCAGACCAGAGCTGGAAGGAGAAATCATCCGGCATCGGGTCGGCGTCTGTGTCCCAATGGGCCTTACAGTTGGGCTCATAGGGGCCGAGGTTGTAGCCGTGTTTCTCCTGACGCAGGTAGTAAGAGATATCCACGTCGCGCAGCAGCGGCAGCTTCACACCACCGTTGGCTTTGGACCATTCTTCCACCTCGGGGATTTCTTCGGTCAGCAGGTACTGGTGGCTCATCACCATCATCGGCACGGAGCGGCCGCCGTAAGGCTTGAACCATTCGCCCACGCGCTGAGCGTAGTAACCTGCTGCGTTCACTACATAATCACAGGCAATGTCACCTTTGTCGGTGTGCACAATCCAGCTTTTGTCTTCCTGCTGGGTCACACCGGTCGCCGGGCAGAAACGGATGATCTTTTGGCCCATGTCCCGCGCGCCTTTGGCCAGCGCCTGGGTGAGCTGGGCCGGGTCGATGTCACCGTCGGTGGGGTCATAGAGCACGCCCATGAGATCGTGGGTCTCAAGGAAAGGATAGCGCTCCTTGGCCTCTTCCGGGGTCCACATCTCCATCGGGATGCCCTGATAGCGGGCCATGGACATGGCCCGTTCAAACTCCTGCACACGCTCTTTGGTGTGCGCCAGCCGGATCGAGCCGGACTGGTGATAGTTCATCGGGTAGTCCACCTCTTCACCCAAGCGGACGTAAAGCTCGGTGGAGTAGCGCTGCATATTCATGATGGCCCAAGAGTTTGAAAACGTGGGCACATTCCCGGCCGCGTGCCAGGTGGAACCCGCGGTCAGCTCGTTCTTTTCCAGCAGAACACAATCGGTCCAGCCCTTCTTGGCAAGGTGGTAAAGGCTTGAGGTGCCAACGACCCCACCGCCGATGATGACCACGCGGGCCTTGGTTGGAAAATCGGACATGTTGGTCTCCCTTAGTCAAAAACCAGTTTGGCAGCGAGGCCGCCAAAAATGATGGATGCGCATTTGTTTAGAACCCCGGTGGCCTTCTTGAGCTTGGCTCCGACCAAGCCTGCGGAGAGGCCGATCATGGAGACCACAACGAAGCCACCAGCGGAAAACATGAGGCCCAAGATGGCGATCTGGTGCCAAATGGGGCCGGCCTCAGGTGTGGTGAACTGGGGCAAGAAGGCGAGGATGAAGAGGATGATCTTGGGGTTCATCATATTGGTCAGGAACCCGCGACGCAGCGCGCGCGCGACGTTTGCGCGGCCGTCAGTCTCCTCAGAAGGTGGTAAGGCACGCCAGGATTGCCAAGCCAAAACAAGAAGATAGGCTGCCCCTGCATAACGGATCACCAGCAGGGCCGTGGGGGTTGCAGCGATCACAACGGCAAGGCCTGCGGCGGCCAAAGTGATGTGCATGAGCAAGCCGAGCGTTACGCCAACGGTGGCGGCAAACCCGGCTTTGGGCCCGCCCGCAATGCCAGAGGCAATGGTGAACATCATATCCGCGCCGGGGGTCAGATACATCACCAGCGAGGCCGCCATGAAGGCCCAGAGCGTGACGCTTTCCATATTTGCGAATGTCTCAAGCATGGCCTTCCTCCTTGTTTTTAAAGCGTTTCTCAGATTGATGTGTCAGAACATCAATAGACCGGCGGGGCGATCACCCAGATCGCGACACAGGGGTCGTCGTGCGGGTTGGACCAGTGGTACTCCTCGCCGCGGATGCGGAAGCTGTCGCCTGGACCGACCGAGAATTCCTGTGTCCCGATCCGCAAATTCAGTTTGCCTTCAACCACATAGCCCACTTCCTGCGTCGGTCGGGTGGCGGGCACTTGCATCTCGGAGCGGGGCGCGAAGGTGGAATGCACCATCTCAAAATCATCCGTGAGATCAGGTGAGAGCAGCTCTTCGATCAGCCCTTCCTCGCTGCCACCCATCGGACGGCGGGCGCCTGCGCGGACGATATAGCCCTGTTCATGGGCCAGCGCGGAGGACTGGCCGAACAGCATAGACATAGGAACTTCAAGGACTTGCGCGATTTGACGGAGATCGGAAATCGTTGGTTCGGACTTGTCGCGCTCGACCTGACTGAGCCACCCCACAGACCGTTCCAGCGCTTCTGCCATATCCGTCAATGTCAGGCCGCGCGCCTTGCGCAGCGCGCGCAGATCGGCGCCAAGCGTCTGGGGGTTTTGGGGCACATCGTGCAGCATATAGCGCGAATCCAGTCGTGAAATTTTTCCCTCGAATTTCACGGTGCCTCAGTTTGGTGAAATTTCAAAGCACTTTTTCACGCGATCTTCACATTTGTTGCGCGCGCCAAAAGCCGCGTTAACCATGAAAAACAACGTCGGTATCGCGTCTGTATTGCGGCTGTATCGCGTAGGTGCGAAATTTCGGTCCGAAAAAAGGTTACCCCAACGGGCGTTGCGTGGATTTCACAGCTCAAAATCCGCGCAGATCTTGAGCAAGTTGACGGGCGTGTTCCGGCTCCCGCTGCCAGCCGCAGGCCACCTCCCATGCGAGATGGGCACGACGCGCAACCGCCCCCAAAGGCTCAAGCATCACCTGATCAAACAGCGGCAGGTCGCGGCGGCATTCATCCCAGTCAATCAGCCAGAGATGACCTAGCGGATCACGCAGCAGATTGCCCGGCGCAAGGTCGCCATGCACCACACAGAGCGGCGTGGTTTGCACGCCAGCCCAAGCGGTCCGACACAGGGCCACAAGATCGGCGGGCATCTGCGAGAGGTCAACGTCGCCGCCCGCCGCGCGGGTCAGCAGGTCGGCGGTGGCACAAAACCCCGGCCTTTGGGACACAGCGCGGCTCATTTCGTGAAACCGGTTGAGCGGGACGGAGAGGTCAGAGGCCGCAGCAGGCGGTATCGCCGCCCCCTCGACAAGCTCCTCACATATCCAGCCCTCAGCGATCCACGCGCCGGACAGGCTGCGGCGCATGTGCGGCACATTTAGCCCTGCGCTGCGGGCGATGGTCTGCACCTCTGCAAGCCAGGCCATGGCTACCTCTGACCGTTGGGTGGATTTGAACACCAGATCCCTGGGCAGGCCGCACGTACGCCAGACCGTATTGCGATGGCCACCCGTGAGCTCTTCAAGCGGCGCATGGAGGCCCCAGAGATGCAGAGGTGGATGGCTCATCGCTTTGCGGCTCCTAAGGCACCTCACAGGTGTAGAGCTGCACCTTCAAACCGCCATGGGCCACGGTGGCAAAGGGTGTTTCCAGTGGCAGACCGGTGGCTCGGGCGAGCCCTGTGTCGGTGGTGACGATGCCCACGGTCCAGCCGGAGAAATGCTGCGAGAGCGCTTTGCCAAAGCTTGCATAAAGCGCAAACAGCCCTTTTTTGTCGCCAATGCGTGCGCCATAAGGCGGGTTCACCACGACGATACCGGGAGGGCCAACTGGTGGTGTGATCTCGCCTGCGCTTTTCTGGGCAAAGCTGGCCCAATCCGCCACCTCTGCGCGGCTGGCGTTTTCGCCTGCCATGCGGATCGCACCGGCGTCTTTGTCAGAGCCAAAGAAGCGTGCATTGGGCGCTGTTGCCTCGCCATTGCGCAGCGCTTGGAACGCCTCGATGTCAAAATTGGCGAGCTGCTGAAAGGCAAAGCTGCGGGAGCGCCCCGGCAGAAGCCCGGCGGCGATCTCGGCCGCTTCGATCACAAAAGTGCCGGAGCCGCACATCGGGTCATAGACCGGCTGGCTGCCATCAAAGCCAAGCTGGCGCAGGAACATGGCGGCCATGTTTTCACGCATGGGGGCCTTGGCGACGGCGGATTTATGGCCGCGCTTGTGCAGGCTTTCGCCCGTGGTGTCGAGCGAGAGTGTGACCATATTGTTGTCGATCCGCGCCTTCACCACCACGTCGGCCTCAGCCGAAATGGGCGCGCCGACAGCGGTGGCCAAGCCCCGCTCGATGCGCTCTTTGGCGGCGCCAGCGTGGTAGATTTTGGATTTCTGCGTGGCGACATCCACCTTCAGCGGGACATCGGTGCGCAGAAATTGCCGCCATGGCATATCGGCGATCAGACGCTCCAGCTGGTTGAGGTGCATGGCCTGAAAATTGTCGATCCGCGCCAGCACGCGCACCGCGCCGCGCAGGCTCAGATTGGCGCGCCAGACATCCTGCCAGTTGCCGCGAAAGCGCACGCCGCCGGGCATCATTTTGGGCTTTTTGAAGCCCAGATCCGCCATTTCCGCCGCCAGAGGCTTTTCCAGCCCCGGCGCGGTCACCACAAAGATTTCAAATTTTTTCATGCGCCGCTTGTAGCGGGCTTTGTCAGGTGACGCGAGGCGTAGTCTGCATGAAAAAGCGGCTCCACGGCGGCGGCCAAGCGCAACAGACGCGCTTCATCGCCGCCTTTGACCAAGAGCATAACGCCACAAGAGGGCACATCCGTGGGCAGGGTGATGCCCGCACTGCCCATGAGGTTGCCGATGCGGGTGTTGCGCAGGGCGAGCAGGTTTTCGGTGATGTAATACTCCTGATCGGTCATCAGGCGTTCCACATTGGGCGGCAGGATCGGCGCGGTGGGCAGCACCACAGCGTCATAGCTGGCAATGCGGGCCTCCCAGATCTCGCGCAATTCATGCAAGCGCTGCCAAGCGGCGACATAATCCGGCCCGGTGATGGTGGCCCCTGCGCGGAACCGCTCCAGAATCTGGTCAAACATCTTGTCCGGTGCGGCCTCGATGGTGTCTTTCCACTCGCCGTAGGCTTCCGCCGTATAGAGCGGCGCGGTGAGGGACATGGCCTCGGCAATCTCCGGCGCCTGAATGAACTCCAGCGTGGCGCCCGCGACGCTCATCCGGTGGGTGGCGCGCTCAAAGGCGGCAAGCGGGGCCTTGCGTAAATTCTCAAGCGCGATGGTTTCCAGAACCGCAAAACGCTTGCCGTTCAGCGACACGCCGCGCAGATCCACAGGGGCACTGCCATCCAGCATGGCAAAGAGCAGAGCGGCGTCTTCGACGGTGCGGGTGATCGGGCCGATGGTGTCAAAGCTGCGGCACAGCGGCACCACGCCTTTGCAGGAAATCCGCCCCGGCGTGGTTTTCAGACCGACAAGATCATTCCACGCCGCCGGGATGCGCACCGAGCCGCCGGTGTCAGAGCCGATGCCCGCAGGTGCGAGGTCAAACGCCACGCTGGTGGCCGCCCCGGACGAGGAGCCGCCGGGCACCGCATCTTGATCGTTCACGCAGGGCGGTGTGGCGGTGATCGGATTGAGACCAAGACCTGAAAACGCCAGCTCACTCATATGGGTTTTGCCAAGGCAGATCAGACCCATGGCGGTGGCATTGGCGAGCACTTCGGCGTCTTCCTGCGGCACGCGCCCCTTAAGCAGGGCAGACCCGGCTTCCGTCACCACACCGGCGCTGTCAAACAGGTCTTTCCAGCTGATCGGCACGCCATCAAGCGGCGACAGGCGGAGCCCCAGACGGGCGCGCTCGGATGCGGCGGTGGCTTCTGCCAGCGCGCGCTCGCGGGTGATCGCAGAATAGATGCGATCACGCAGGGTATGGCCTTCAATGGCGGTCAGATAGGTTTCGGTCAGCGCCACCGGATCAATTGCCCCAGCCTCAATCCCGCGCCCCAGATCCGCAACGCCCATTTTCAGCCATTCCAACATTTTGCTCTCCAAACCTCTGATCAGCGCGACGGTAGCGGCGCAATCGCGCATGGACAATCCCGAACCGACACCCATATTGGCGTCATGAGTTTTGACACCGATATTCTGATCGCTGGTGGCGGGCTGAACGGCCCTGCTCTGGCACTGGCGCTCGCGCAGGCGAGCTTTGATGTGACCGTTGTGGATGCGCGCCCTGCACCTGCACGGGCGGCAGGCAACTTTGACGGGCGTGGCTATGCGCTGGCGCTGGCCTCCAAGCGGCTGCTGAGTGCGATTGGTGTCTGGGAGCAGGTGGCGGATCAGGCCGAGCCGATGCGCGACATCAAGGTCTCAGACGGGCGCGCGGGCGAAGGGCCGGCACCGTTCTTCATGCATTTTGACCACCGCGAGATCGAAGAAGGCCCGATGGGGTTTATGCTGGAGGACCGCTTTCTCTACCGCGCCTTCCTCACCGCGATGGAGGCCGAGCCGAAGATCACGCTGATTTCCGGCACAGAGGTCACGGATCAAACCGTCGATGTCAGCGGTGTCACGGTCACGCTGAGTGATGGCACGACACGGCGTGCAAGGCTGCTGGTGGGCTGTGACGGGCGGCAGACCGGTGTTGGCAAACGCGCGCGTATCAAGCGTACCGGTTGGGGTTATGGACAGACCGCGCTGGTCTGCGCGATCAATCATGAAAAGCCCCACAATGGCGTGGCGCATCAGTTCTTTATGCCCCCCGGCCCGCTGGCGATCCTGCCACTGCCAAACAATATGAGCTCGATTGTCTGGTCAGAAACCGACGAGGCTGCTGCTGCCATTCATGCGCTGTCTGATGACGACTATATGGCGGTGCTGCGTCCGCGCTTTGGCGATTTCCTTGGAGAGATTGAGCTGGCGGGCAACCGCTTCACCTATCCGCTGAGCCTGTCGGTGGCCAACAGCTTCATCGCAGAGCGCGTGGCGCTGGTGGGGGATGCGGCCCATGGCATGCACCCGATTGCCGGACAGGGCCTCAACGCCGGTCTGCGCGATGTGGCGGCGCTTGCGCAGATCCTGACTGAAGCGCAGCAGCGCGGCGAAGACATCGCCTCTCCGCTGGTGTTGGGGCGTTATCAGGAATGGCGCCGCTTTGACACCGCCACGCTGGTGGCCGCAACCGATCTGACCAACAAGCTCTTTTCCAACGACAACCCGCTGCTGCGTGCCGCGCGGGATGTGGGCATGGGGCTTGTGGGGGCAATGCCCGGCCTGCGCCGCACCTTCATGCGTGAGGCTGCGGGCCTCAATGGTGAATTGCCCAAGCTGATGCAGTAGAGGCGCCAGCGCTTCTCATTCGTCAAATATCCCGGGGGTGAGCGCAAAGCGCGAGGGGGCTGGCCCCTCAACCTTTTAATTATTCCGCGCAATTTGATCCCAAAACCGGTGCCCACTTTTGGGATCGCGCTTTTGGGATTGCGCTTGGCCGATCACTCAATCACACGCGCTTCGTCGATCAGCATCACAGGGATGCCTGCGCGGATCGGAAAGGCAAGACCAGCCGCGCGGGAGATCAGCTCCTGCTTTTCCGAGTCATATTCCAAGGTCCGGCCAGTCTGAGGACACACCAAAGCCTCCAGCATCCGGCGGTCAAATTTCGGGTCAAGCTGCGGCTCGGTTTGCGCATCCATCATTGTATCAAGTCCTCTCCGTCACCGCTGCGCAGTGCAAATTCCAAAAGTGTCACAAGGGTTTCGCGGCGCGTGGTCAGCGAAGGCGCCTCCAAAAGCGCCTGTTTGTCCTCTGCGCCAAACTCCAAAAGCATCGACAGCGAGTTAATCAGCAACTCGTCATCGGCATCTTTGAGCGTGTCCCAATCGGTCGACAGCTCGCGCTGGTCGAAATACCGCTTGAGCAGATCCATGAAGGCCGGGCGCTGAAAGCCCGGATCATTTTCCGTGCCGCCCAGATCGCGCTCAAAACCGTCCCATAGCACCTGACAGCGGCGGTAAGGCGCAAACCCTTCGACCTCCTGCAGCACGCGAAAGCGTGACACGCCCGAGAGGGTGATCAGATAGCGATTGTCATCGGTCTCTGAAAACTGGGTGATGCGCCCGGCGCAGCCGATGGTGTGCAGGCCGGAGCCGTCCCGCCCCGGCACCTCATTGGGCTGGATCATCCCGATCAAGCGCTCCGAGGTCTTGAGCGCGTCATCCAACATCGCCAGATAACGCGGTTCAAAGATGTGCAGCGGGAGGCGCGCGCGGGGCAACATCAGCGCCCCGGGCAAAGGAAACACCGCCAGCGTTTCCGGAAGGTCAGCGGCTTTGAACATGGCAGAAGCCTACTCTGGAACGCCTGATCCGCAAAGCGCGATCATGCAAAGATCAGCGAGCTCAGTTTGCGGCGGCCATTGAGCACCACAGGATCATTGGCCGGAAGCGCCTCAAAGATGGTGAAGAGCTGGGCCTTGGCTGCGCCGTCGTTCCATTCGCGATCCCGGCGGAACAGCTCCAGCAGCTCGGTCACGGCATCTTCGACCTGATCAGCGGCATGCAGGGCCTGCGCCAGATCGAAACGCGCCTGATGGTTGTCGGGATCCGCCTCCACAGCCGCACGCAGCTCTGCCACAGGGCCAGCGTTTTCTGCCTGACGGGCCAGCTCGATCTGGGCGCGCACCGCTTCGATTTCAGCGGCTTCGGAGATGGCCTCCGGCGCGCCGTTGATCACGGCCTCAGCCTGATCGGTCTGACCAAGCGCCAGATAGGCACGCGCCATGCCCGCAAATGCGGCTGCGTTTTCAGGATCTTGCTCGGCAATGGCGGCAAAGGTTTCCGCCGCAGAGGTGGCATCGCCCTCGCCCAGCATCTCTTCCGCTGCGGCCAGCGCATCGGCCAGACCGCCATCGGGCATGGCGCCGCCACCAGCCTCAACCACACGCGCCACAAAGGCATCAATCTCGCTGGGTGGCAACGCGCCCTGGAAACCGTCAACCGGCTGGCCCTGCCAGAAGGCATAGACGGTCGGGATGGATTGCACGCGCATCTGGCCTGCGATCATCTGGTTTTCGTCCACATTGACCTTGGCCATCTTCACAGCGCCGCCTGCAGCGGTCACTGCCGCCTCAAGTGCGGGGCCGAGGGTTTTGCAGGGGCCGCACCATGGCGCCCAGAAGTCCACGATCACCGGCACGGTCATGGAGGCATCCACAACATCGGCCATAAAAGTGGCTTCAGATACGTCTTTGATCAGATCACCATTTGCGGGCGCGGTCTGTGCGCCTCCGCCAAGAATATCCATCATCTTTTGTCTCCGTCTGGACCTTGCCCCCTATATGGCGGGATGCAGCGCAGAAACCAAGGGAGGAGTTGGTTTTGGCGCGCAGCAAAAGCGGGCAAAGTCGCGGGTGTTTTATAATGCCGTTTGCGTTTAATGTGAGGCAAAGGGATCGCTTTTCGCGTTCGACCGAAAGGGAGAGGCAGCGAACAAGCGATTCAAGTCAAACGCAAACGGCTATAGGTCGAAGGTGGCAAAGATCGGCGCGTGGTCTGACGGCTTTTCCCAGCCACGGGCGGCGCGCAGCACGCGGCTGGAATGCGCGGCGTTGGAAATGTCGGGCGTGGCCCAGATGTGATCCAGCCTGCGGCCCTTATCCGCCGCGTCCCAATCGCGCGCGCGATAAGACCACCAGCTGTAGAGCTTGCCTTCGGGGATGTCCTGCCGGGTGATATCGACCCAGCCGCCCGCCTCCTGGGTTTCGGCAAGCTTTTCGACTTCGATCGGGGTGTGGCTCACCACTTTCAGCAGTTTCTTGTGATCCCAGACGTCATCTTCGCGCGGGGCGATGTTGAGATCGCCCACCATGATGGATTTGCTCATGTCTTCGCGTTTGAAGTAGTCCCGCATGTCCGCCAGATAATCGAGCTTCTGGCCAAATTTCTCATTCTGCTCCCGATCTGGCACATCGCCGCCTGCGGGTACGTAGAAATTGTGGACGGTGACGCCGTTTTCCAGCCGACCTGCGATGTGGCGAGCATGGCCGAGATCGGCAAAATCTTCACTGCCCGCCTCCTCCATGGGGATTTTGGAGAAGATCGCCACGCCGTTGTAGCCCTTCTGGCCACGCGCGACCATGTGGGTGTAGCCAAGGGCGGCAAAGCCTTCCATCGGGATCTTATCAACGGGGCTTTTGCACTCCTGAAGGCAGAGCACGTCGGGGGCTTCTTCCTGCATCAGCTTTTGCACAATCGGCTCGCGCAGACGCACGGAGTTGATGTTCCAGGTGGCAAGCGTGAATGACATGGAGCTCTCCCTCAGATGTTTGACGCGACCCTACGCGGGCGGGCGGGTGCTGCCAATCCGAAAGCTGCGCCAAGAGAGAGGCGTCCAGACCCTAGACACAAAAAAAGGCCCGAGCCGGAGCCCGGGCCAGTCCAACAGGGAGGTTCATGTCATAACCCGGACATGGGCGGGAACTCTTTGGTCTTTGCAAATGGTGCGCGTTTCAAATTTGTCACCGAACCATTGTAACATATTTAGGGGCTGCCGTGGTTGTGCAAAGTCCCACGGCAATCCATCGGCGGTTTTATGCCACCAGCCGGTAACCGCCGCTTTCGGTGATCAGCAGCCGTGCGTTGGAGGGATCGGGCTCGATCTTCTGGCGCAGACGGTAGATGTGGGTTTCCAGTGTGTGGGTGGTGACCCCGGCATTATACCCCCAGACCTCGTGGAGCAGCACGTCGCGCGCCACAACACCTTCGGTTGCCCGGTAGAGGAACTTCAGGATGTTTGTCTCTTTCTCGGTCAGGCGGATCTTGCGATCATCCTCGGTGGTCAAGAGCTTCATGGACGGCTTGAACGTATATGGCCCAAGCTGGAAGACCGCGTCTTCAGATTGCTCATGCTGGCGCAGCTGCGCACGAATCCGCGCAAGCAGGACCGGGAACTTAAACGGCTTGGTCACATAGTCATTTGCGCCCGAATCAAGGCCCAGAATGGTGTCCGCGTCGCTGTCGTGACCGGTCAGCATCAGGATCGGGCTTTTCACGCCCTGCTTGCGCATCAGGCGGCAGAGCTCGCGGCCGTCGGTGTCAGGCAGGCCCACATCCAGAATGATGATGTCATACAGGCCTTCTTTGACACGGCTCATGGCATCTGCGCCGTTGGCCGCTTCAAACACGTCAAAGTCTTCGGTCATCACCAACTGCTCAGACAGCGCCTCGCGCAGATCGTCATCATCGTCTACCAGCAGGATTTTTTTCAATTGCGCCATGTGCCGCCTCCTCGTTTGAATTGCTTGGTAGACGATTTGAGGTACCAATTCATTTACAACAAGATTTGCTGCAAAACTCTCACGCCCTCGTGTTTCAGCAGCGGCAAATGTTTCATATTGCTGCAAGGGACGCTACATGTGTGGCCCAACCAATTGAGAATCTCATGAGTTTTGCACCTGACATCATCGAACGACTGGCCCGCGCGCGTGCAGATCTGCGCATGGGGGTGCCGATTGTTTTGACCGGAGGCGCTGTGCCTTTGCTGGTGCTGGCGGCAGAAACCCTGACCGACGCACGGCTTGACGATGTACGCGGGCTGGCCGAAGAGCCGCATCTGGTGATCACCGCGCGGCGCGCCGAAACCCTCAAGGCCCGGGCCTATGACGGCGATGTGGCGCGGATTTCGCTGCCAAAGGATGCAGGGCTGAAATGGGTTCAGAGCATTGCCGCCCCTGAGGATGATCTCAAAAGCCCAATGAAGGGGCCGCTGGCCACAGCGCGTGACGGGGATGCCGACCTGCACCGTGCCGCGGTGAAACTGGTGAAATCCGCGCAGCTTCTGCCCGCAGCCCTCACGGTGTCTTTGCCCGACGCGGCGCAATTCGCGCTCGATCATGGCCTCACGGTGATACCGGTGACCCTTGCCGCGCCCCATCTCGCAGCCACAAGCCCGCTGCATCCGGTGGTGCATGCGCGCCTGCCCATGGCGGCGGCAGAGGCGGGGCGCCTGCATATTTTCCGCCCCGAAGACGGTGGCGCAGAACATTACGCAATTGAGATCGGACGCCCTGCCCGCGACAAGCCAGTGCTTGCCCGCCTGCATTCGGCCTGTTTCACCGGTGATGTGCTGGGCAGCCTGAAATGTGACTGCGGCCCGCAGCTGCACGCGGCGCTGGATCAAATGGGCATCGAGGGCGAAGGCGTCCTGCTTTACCTCAATCAAGAGGGCCGTGGCATTGGGCTCGCCAATAAAATGCGCGCCTATTCGCTTCAGGATCAGGGGTTTGACACGGTTGAGGCCAATCACCGGCTGGGCTTTGAGGATGATGAGCGCGATTTCCGCATTGGCGCCAAAATCCTGCAAGAGATGGGATTTGCCCAGGTGCGTCTGCTGACCAACAACCCGCGCAAGATCGATATGATGGAAAAGGCTGGTGTTTCCGTGGCCGAGCGCGTGGCGCTGAAAGTGGGGGAAAACGCCCACAACCAAGCCTATCTCGCCACCAAAGCCCATAAATCCGGCCATATGTTATGACCCCAAATGATCTGGTGCTGACCCCGCGCGGGGTGCGCTTTCACGGCAGATATTTCCCCTGCAGCATCGGCAAAGGCGGCATCAGCAACACCAAGCGCGAGGGTGACGGGGCCACGCCCCGCGGGGTGCACAAAATCGTCGGCATGCTCTACCGCGCTGATCGCCTTGCGGAACCGCGCCCATGGGCGCTCCCGATTGGCAAAGACGATCTGTGGTGTGATGCTCCGGATCACACAGACTACAACCAGCAGGTGCGCGGGCCATTTGCCGCCAGCCATGAAGTGATGCGCCGCGCAGATCCGCTGTATGATCTGATCCTGATCACCGATTGGAACTGGCAAGAGGCCGTTTCGGGGCGCGGTTCAGCTATTTTCCTGCATCAATGGCGCCGCCCCGGCTATGCCACAGAGGGCTGCATCGCCTTTAGCCGCGCTGATCTTCACTGGATCGCCGCGCGGGTTTTCCCTGGCACGCGGGTGATTGTGCCCTAAGCACGCGCATTCTCATTCCTGAAATATCCCCGCCGGAGGCATCCCACCTCATCGGACGGTCGTGCCTTATGTGGTCCGCGCGCCAAAGATGGCAGATCCCACGCGCACATGGGTCGTCCCAAGCGCCACCGCGCGCTCATAATCACCGCTCATCCCCATGGACAGGCCCGCCAGATCATTGCGCTTGGCCAATTTGGCGAGCAGCGCAAAATGCAGCGCGGGCTCTTCATCCACCGGAGGGATGCACATCAACCCCACGATGGGCAGGTCCAACGCACGGCATTCGGCAACAAAGGCATCGGTATCGGCCGGCAGAATGCCGGATTTCTGAGGCTCTTCGCCAGTGTTGACCTGAATGAACAGATCCGGGCAGCGCCCCTCCTCCTGCGCCAGACGCGCCAGAGTATTGGCCAGCTTAGGGCGGTCGAGCGAATGGATGGCGTCAAAAAGCCCCATCGCCTGTCGGGCTTTGTTGGTTTGCAGAGGCCCCAGCAGATGCACTTTGGCATCCGGATAGGTTTCGCGAAAGGCGGGCCATTTGCCGGCCGCTTCCTGCACCTGATTTTCTCCAAAAAGGCGGTGGCCCTGCGCCAGCACTTCGGCGACACGGTCGTCCGGCTGACGTTTGCTCACGGCGATCAGCTGGGTTGCGCCAGAGGCCCGCCCTGCGGAGGCTTCAGCTTTGGCGATGCGTTGGGAAATTTCGGTCAGCGACATGGGCGGCCTCTATCAATGGTATTGGGGCGCGACAAATCATGCTTTGGCACAAAAAGAAAGGGGCAGGCTCTTGCGAGCCCGCCCCAAAGACTTGGTGTCTATCAACTATTAGAAGTTGAAGACCACACCCAGGTCGCCAACGGTGTTGCCGGAAGCGTTGGATGCAACACCTGCGCCCAGGGAAACGCCGCCACCCAGGGAGTGGGAAACGCCAACACCGTATGCGGTGTCGTTTGCGTCGTTACCACCGGTGGAGATGTGCGCGTTCACGGAAGTTGCGGCGGAGATGGTGTAGGAACCGGAAGCACCGAATGCTACGTCGTCCATGTTGTCGTTGTCAGCAACCAGTACGGAGTAACCGAAGTCGCCGAAGGAACCGTCAACACCGATTGCCCACTGCTGGTTGTCTGCGTCGCTGTCGCCGAACATTACGCCAACGTTGTGTGCGCCGAAGTTGTAGCCGCCACCGATCTGCCAGTATGCGTCACCTGCGCCTGCACCGTTGGAACCAGTTTCCATGGAGTAGGAAGCAGAACCGGTGAAGTCACCTGCGGTGTAACGCAGTTTGATGGTCTGGTTGTCGTCGTCGCCGGAGCCTGCGAAACCGTTACGGTCGAAGCCGGAGAAGTTGGAAGTCTGACCGGAGATCGCGGTGTAACCGATTTCGAAGCCGGACCAGTTCAGGACGTCGCCGGAGTCGAATACGTCGGATACGGAACCAACGTCAACGCGGATGCCGCCGGTGGACACTGCGAAGCCAACGCCGCCAGGGCCAGTACCGTTAGAGCCGAAGCCGTCATCTTCTTGTGCTTGAAGACGGATACGGCCTTCGAACTTAACGCCACCATCGGTTTCGGTCAGACCGGTGATGTTCACACGGATACGGTGATCCAGGATGGTTTCGTCTGCCAGACCTTCGTCGTAAACCAGACCGAAGCGGCCTGCACCGCCGAAAGTTACGTCTGCTGCTGCAACGGATGCGGTTGCAACCAGAGCAGTAGAAGCGAAGAGAATCTTTTTCATGATTTTTCCCTCGGATTTCCAATTCATGCGCCCAACCCGGAGAATCCGTAATTGGGTATGTGGTAGTCTCTCGCTCTTTTGGGGGTATTTTGGCAAGCACAGCGCAAAGCTTTAAGAGATTGTAAGCCGACATGGTGCAGACATGCCACAGTCCTGCCACAACGCTCGATACTTCCTATATCGCATCGTTATTTCTCACCGCTGAAAAGCCCCTTACGCAAAGGCAAGTTTCACAGGAACGTACCAAGATACTAGACCATAACAGGCACTTTACTCCCAAGAGCCTTGCTCAACAGGCACAGCTTGGCTAGGACGGTTACAAACCACGTCTTGAGGCAGTTTTATGGAACTTCTACGTCGTCCCGCGCTTTTGGTTGCTCTTGTGGCGGCCACCACCCTGACCGCTTGCGGAAACCGCAATAATGGATCCGGCCTGTTGGGAGAAGTGCGTCCCGCAGATACTACAGCGGAAGAAGATACCCTCTGGGATGCCTTTGGACCGGACAATGCGGATCAGACGGTGCGCGTGAACAAGTATATTTGGGCGGCGTCGCTTGAGGTTCTGGATTTTCTGCCCGTGCAGACGGTTGACCCCTTCAGCGGTGTGATTTCAACCGGTTATGGCACGCCTCCGGGTGGCGGGCGCTCTTACCGGGCCACTGTGTTTGTGCGGGATGCAGCGCTTGATGCGCGGTCGCTGAATGTGGCGCTGCAGTCCAATGGTGGCCGCGCGGTGCCTGAGAGCACGGCGCGTGCGGTGGAAGACGCGATTCTGACACGTGCGCGCCAGTTGCGGATTGAAGATAAGAAGATCTGATCCCGAAGCGAGATCTGAAAGACAAGAGCCGCAGTTTTCGCTGCGGCTTTTTTGTTTGCGACTCGGCGGTCTTGATAACCGCTCAGCGCACCCCCCGGATCTTAGCTGCGCAAGGCCCCGGGGGGCATGGCGTGAAGCTTGTCGATCCAGGCCAGTTGCTCGGGCAGGCATTGGGTCTGCAGATCATAATGCGTGACGGCAAACTCTCTGGAGGCCTTCCCCATCTGCGCGCGCATTTCGGAATCCTCAAGCACGGTGAAGATTTCATCCACCATCTGTTCCTTCTCAAAGAACGGGAATAGCCGGCCGGTTTCGCCGTGGGTGATGACCTCGGCCACAGGGGCGGTATCACTTGCCACAATCGGTGCGCCGATGGCCATGGCTTCCAGCAACGACCAGCTGAGCACGAAGGGGTAGGTCAGATAGACATGTGCCCGGCTGATCTGCAGCATCGAAAGAAACTGGTCATAGGGCACTTTGCCAAGGAAATGCACACGTTCCCAATTGGGGGTCGGAATCTGGCCGCGCACTTCATCGATGTAGATCTGTTTCCATGTCTGGCCCTTGGGTGGGGCTGAGCCGTAGCTCACCTCATCCCCGCCGACGATCACAATCTGTGCGTTGGGGCGGCGTTTCAGCAGCTCCGGCAGCGCGCGCATAAAGACATGGTAGCCGCGGTACGGCTCCAGATTGCGGTTCACAAAAGTGATCACCTCATCGTCGTGGGACAATACGCTTCCGTCCGGAAGCGTGAGCTGCGCATCTGGGTTGGGGCGCACAACCTCGGTGTCTATGCCATCATGGATCACGCTGATGATCCCTTGATACTCCTCCGGGAAGGTCGAGGCCTGAAAACGGGTCGGGCTGATGCAGAGGTCGACTGATTGCCGGTGCATCATATTGTTGAGGTTCTTCAGGCGCAGGCGGATGGAATCCGTGTCCGCATTGGCCTTGGGAAACTCCGGATCAAAGTCGGTGTCCTGATCATTGAGCGAATAATAGAGTTCGCTATAGAGACCGATGCGCGCGGTCGGCCAGAGATCGCGCAGAAACATCGGCTCGCCCCAGCCGGGGTGCGCCACAATCACATCGGGCACGTAGCCTTCCTGATCACGTAGATTGCGCGCCGCAGCAAAACAGGCCTCTGCCCGCAGCACCTTGGTTTCAAAATCCACCAGCCACGGATGCAAGCCCTGAGAGGGTTTGCGCTTGATCCCGTAAGGGTAGATCTGAACACCCTTCCAATTTCCCGGCTCCGTGACACGCAGGGTGATGCAGCGCACGTCATGACCGCGCGCGGCCAGCTCTGGCGCAAGATGCTTAAACTGCCCAGGGAAATTCTGGTGAATGAAAAGGATCTTCAAACGAATGTACCTGTCAAAATTTTCTGTTTTGAACTGTATAACGTAGAAATCGGCGCTGAGAAGCCAAGCAGACGCCTAAAATGCGCCGCTTCTTGCTGGACCAAGGGCGCAGAGCGGCCTATCACCTTCCAAAACCCGCGCCACGTGTTTGGTGGCAGAGACCAGAATCAAAAAGGTGACACCCTATGTCGCGCTACAGCCCCGCCGAGATTGAAGCCCGCTGGCAGGAAGCCTGGGCCAAGACCGAGACTTTCAAAGCCGTTCGGGATGAAAGCAAACCCAAGTATTATGTGCTTGAGATGTTCCCCTACCCGTCGGGCAAGCTGCATATGGGGCATGTGCGCAACTACACCATGGGCGACGTGATCGCGCGCTACAAAATCTCCACCGGGCACAATGTACTGCATCCGATGGGCTTTGACGCCTTTGGTATGCCTGCGGAAAACGCGGCGATGGCGAGCGGCGGCCACCCCAAAGACTGGACCTATTCCAACATCGACACGATGGTGGAGCAGATGAAGCCGCTGGGCCTGTCGCTCGATTGGTCGCGCATGTTTGCCACCTGTGATGAAGATTATTACGGCCAGCAGCAGGCGCTGTTCCTGGATTTCCTCGAAAAAGGCCTCGTCTACCGTAAGAACGCTGTGGTGAACTGGGACCCGGTCGACATGACCGTTCTGGCCAATGAGCAGGTGGAAAACGGCCGTGGCTGGCGCTCTGGTGCGCTGGTGGAGCGGCGCGAGCTGACCCAGTGGTTCTTCAAGATTTCGGACTACTCAGATGAGCTGCTGACCGCGCTGGACGGGCTGGAAAACTGGCCTGCGAAAGTGCGCCTGATGCAGGAGAACTGGATCGGCAAGTCGCGCGGTCTGGAATTTGGCTTTGAGCGTGTGGATGGCGGCGCGCCGATCACCGTTTACACCACCCGCCCTGACACGCTGATGGGCGCGTCTTTTGTGGGTATTTCCCCGGACCACCCGATTGCCAAAGAGCTTGAGGTCTCAAACCCCGAGGTTGCAGCTTTTGTGGCGGAGTGCCGCAAAGGCGGGACCACGGAAGAGGCGATCGAAACTGCAGAAAAGCTGGGCTATGACACCGGCATTCGCGTGAAGCACCCGCTGAACCCGGAGTGGGAGCTGCCGGTCTGGATCGCGAACTTCATCCTGATGGATTACGGCACTGGCGCGATTTTTGCCTGCCCGGCGCATGACCAGCGCGACCTTGATTTCTGCCGCAAGTATGACCTGCCGGTCATAGACACATTCTTTGCCATTGGCAACGAAGTGCCGGTGGAAAAAACCGCCTTTGTGCCCGGCAAAGACGAAAAGGTGAAATGGGTGAACCATTTTGCCGGTCTGGATGAGGCCACCGGCCAAGAGGCCATCGACACCACCATCGACTTTGCCGAGAGCGCCGGCTGGGGCAAAGGTGTGACCAATTTCCGTCTGCGCGACTGGGGCCTGTCCCGTCAGCGCTATTGGGGTTGCCCGATTCCGGTTGTGCATTGCGAGAGCTGTGGCGTGGTGCCCGAGAAGAAAGAGAACCTGCCGATTGCGCTGCCTTATGATGAGGACGGCAAGGCGATTGATTTCTCCGTCCCCGGCAATCCGCTCGACCGTCACCCAAGCTGGCGCAACTGTGCCTGCCCAAGCTGTGGCGCGCCTGCGCAGCGTGAAACAGACACCATGGACACCTTTGTGGACAGCTCCTGGTATTTTGCGCGTTTCACCGCGCCACAGGCGGACACGCCGACTTCCATGGAGGACGCGGCTTATTGGATGAACGTCGATCAGTATATCGGCGGCATTGAGCACGCGATTTTGCACCTGCTTTATTCGCGCTTCTTTGCGCGGGCGATGCACATCTGTGGCCACCTGCCGGAAAGCGCCAAAGAGCCGTTTGATGCGCTGTTCACCCAAGGCATGGTGACCCACGCGATCTACAAAAACGCCGAGCGCACCGATGACAATGGCCGCACGATTTACCACTACCCTGCGGAAGTGGAAGAGCGCGACGGCGGCACATTTGTGAAAGAGACCGGCGAGGCGGTGGAGGTGATCCCCTCTGCCAAGATGTCCAAATCCAAAAACAACGTGGTGGATCCGGTGGACATCATCACGTCCTTTGGGGCGGACACCGCCCGCTGGTTTGTGCTCTCTGACAGCCCGCCTGAGCGCGATGTGGAATGGACGGCGTCTGGCGCGGAAGCGGCTTATAAGCACCTAAGCCGCGTACACCGTATTGCCACCGAGGTGGCGGCACTACCTGCGGGCGCGGGCAAGGATGATGAGACCCTGCTGCGCGAGATGCACAAGGCGATCCGTGATGTGACATTGGGTGTGGAAAGCTTTGGCTTTAACGCTTCCATCGCGAAACTCTATGCTTTCACCAACACACTGGCGAAATCCAAAGCCGGTGGGGACGCGAAGCGTGAAGCCACCAAGGCACTGGCACAGCTGATGTCGCCGATGACACCGCACCTGTCAGAAGACATCTGGCAGATGCTGGGCGGCGAAGGCATGGTTGTGGATGCGGCCTGGCCTGTGGCGGATGAAGCGATGCTGGTTGAGGCAAATGTGACCTTGCCGATCCAGATCAACGGCAAACGCCGTGGCGAAATCACCGTGGCCAAAGACCTCGCAAAAGAAGAGGTTGAAAAACTGGCGCTGGCCCATGAAGCTGTGGCACGTGCGCTGGATGGGGCCCAGCCCAAGAAATTGATCGTTGTCCCCGGTCGGATCGTGAATGTCGTCGTTTAACCGCCGCTCTTTTCTCCTGTCAGCCGCCGCCCTTGGCATCCCCTTGGGCGGCTGTGGCTTCACGCCGGTCTATGGGCCGGGGGGTGGCGGGCAGAACCTGCTCAACAATGTGTTGGTGGATGAGCCCAACGCCAATGAGAGCTTTCTTCTGGTGCGAGAGCTGGAAGACCGGCTGGGTCAGCCCAGTGTGAATGCCGAATACGGCCTGTCGCTGGCGCTTGATCTGTCAGAACGCGCGGTGGGGCGTACCGTGGCGCAGGAAACCGACCGCTTTGATGTGATCGGATCTGCCACCTATGCCCTGCGCGGGATCGACAGCAAAGAGGTGCGCACCTCAGGCAAGGTCTCCTCTTTTGTGAGCTATTCCGCCAGCGGCAGCACCGTTTCAGAACTGGCGGCGCGTCAGGATGCCTATGAGCGCCTGAGCGTTATTCTGGCGGACCGGATTGTGGCGGAACTTCAGGCGTTTGAGGCGGCTGCAGCCACATGAAAATGAGCGCGCGCGAGGCCAACCGGTATTTTGGCAAGCCGGAGCCGGATCGCACCGGTGTGCTGATTTTCGGGCCTGATGCGATGCGCGTGGCGTTGAAGCGCCAGGAGCTGATTGCCGCGCTGATTGGCCCGCAGGGCGAAGAAGAAATGCGCCTGACACGCATTCCCGGCGCGGAGCTGCGCAAAGACAAGGCGCGGCTGAATGATGCCATCAAAGAGGTGAGCTTCTTTCCCGGCCCGCGCGTGGCCTTTGTGGAGGATGCCACCGATGCCACCGCCCCTGCCATCCTGTCCGCGTTGGAAGACTGGGCGCCGGGGGATGCGCAGATTGTGATCACCGCGGGGCAGCTCAAGGCGAGCTCCAAGATCCGCAAAGCCTTTGAAGGGCACAACAATGCCTATGCGGTGGGGATCTATAATGATCCACCCAGCCGCGAAGAGATTGAAGCCGACCTCAAAACCGCCGGATTGCGTGACATTCAGGGGGAGGCGATGACCGATCTGGCCAACCTCGCCAAAGAGCTGGATCCGGGCGACTTCCGCCAGACCTGTGAGAAGCTCGCGCTCTATAAATTCAAAGATGACACCCCTGTCACCTCAGAAGATGTGATGGCCTGCGCGCCGGTCTCCACGGAGGCGGCGTTGGATGATGTTCTCAACATCGTCGCGGAAGGGCGCGCGCAGGAGCTGGGGCCGGTGTTGCGCAAGCTTGAGGCGCAAGGGGTGAACCCGGTTTTGCTGATCATCTCCGCGACCCGCCATTTTCGCGCACTTTACAGCGCGGCCGCTGACCCAGGCGGGGCCTCGGCGGGCATTGCCAAGATGCGCCCGCCGATCTTTGGCCCGCGCCGCGACCGGATGACCCGTCAGGCCTCAGGCTGGGGCGCAGCAAAGCTCGAGCAAGCTCTGACCGGGCTGACGGACACCGATCTGCAGCTGCGCTCCGCCGGACAACGCGCTCCGGAGATGGCGCTGGTTGAGAGGCTGTTCCTGCGCCTTGCCATGCTGGCGCGGCGCTAACCTTCGCGACCACACGTCAGTTTTTCGTCCTCGCGCTTGATTGCCTGCCCTGAGGCGGGCAGCCTTCTGGCGTGGAGAGGGAGAGCAGCCATGTATGAAGTTATCGGGAGCCCGACGAGCCGCGCCATTCGCGTGCTTTGGATGCTGGAGGAGCTAGGCCAGCCTTATAAGCTCCATCCGGAGCAGCCGCAGACCGACCTGGTGAAATCCCACAATCCGAGCGGGAAAATTCCGATCCTGATTGAGGGGACGGAAAAGATCACCGACAGCACCGCCATCCTGACCTATCTGGCGGACAAGCACGGTGCGTTGACGGCGCCCAAGGGCACGGTGGCGCGGGCGCATCAGGACAGTCTCACCCAACAAATTCTCGATGAGGTGGAGGCGGGATTGTGGACCGCGAGCCGCCACAACTTCATCCTGCCCGAGGCACGCAGGGTGCCTGCGATCAAAGAGACGCTGATCTGGGAGTACAATCGCGGCATCAACAATGTGATGGCGCGCCGCAAGGGACCCTATCTGATGGGCGAGGAGATCACGATCCCTGACATCATCCTGACCCATTGCGCGACCTGGGCGAAATTTGAGGGGTTCAGCACCGACAATGCGGAGCTGGTGCCTTACATCAAACACACCCGCGCCCGCCCGGCGTTTCAACGGTTGTTGCCAAAGAAGAGCTGAGGGGCCAGCCCCTCTTGGCCCTGACGGGCCAAGTCACCCCGGGATATTTGCCGAATGAGAACCGCTTAGGAGGTGGCGAGCCAATCGGCCGCGGCGAGGCCGGCCCAGCGGCCCGTGGCGAGGCAGGCGGTCAGCAGATAGCCTCCCGTGGGGGCCTCCCAATCCAGCATTTCGCCAGCCGCAAAGACCCCCGGGCGGGTTTTGAGCATCAGATCGGCAGTAAGATCCTGAAAGCGCAGGCCACCGGCGGTGCTGATGGCTTCATCCATCGGGCGGGGGCCGGTATGGGTGATCGGCAGCGCCTTGATCACGGGGGCGAGGTCTTCGGGCAGGGGCTGGCCAAACTCCATCAGCAGCGCCTGTTTTTCCGGGCTGAGCTTCAGGGTTTTGCGCAGGTGATTGGCCCGGCTGGCTTTGCCGCGTGGTTTGGCGAGCCGTGTGCGGATGTCTTCAAGGGACATGTCTGGCAGCAGATCGAGCGTGAGCTGCGCCCCGTCGCGCATGGGGCGGGAGAGCGCATAGATGCCACCGCCTTCCAGACCGCGCTCTGAGATCACAAATTCCGCGCGCAGCGCCTGATCCCCGGCGTGCAGGATCACGTTTTTGACCGGGGTGCCAAAATGGCGGCTCATGTGCGCAGACCAGGGCACCACAAAACCCATATTGGCGGGTTGAAACGGGGCCAGAGGCAGCTCCAGCCAATCAGCCCAAGCGCCGTCAGAGCCGAGCCGCGCCCAGCTTGCGCCACCGCAGGCCAGAACGCAGACTTTGGGCGACAGGCTCTGTGGTCCATCAGGGGTATCAAAGGCAAAGGCCCCGCCGGTCCAGCGCCAGCGGGTGCGGATCTCCACCCCTTGTGCAGAGAGCCGGTGCAGCCAGGCGCGCAGCAGGGGGGAGGCTTTCATAGCTTTGGGAAAAACGCGGCCAGAGGAGCCCGTGAACATCTCCTGCCCCAGATCTTCTGCCCATGAGATGGCCTGTTGCGGGCCAAAGGCCTGCAGCATCGGCAGGAGAGGCTGCGCGGCCTCTGCATAGTGGGCAAGGAAAGGCGCGAAAGGCTCGTCTTTGGTGAGGTTGAGGCCGGATTTCCCTGCCATCAGGAACTTACGCGCCACAGAGGGTTTAGCCTCGGCAACCAGCACGCTGTGGCCTTTGGCGGAGAGCATATCTGCGGCCATCAACCCGGCAGGGCCAGCCCCGATGATCAGCGCGTCGCTCATGCGGTCTGTTCCGGCAGGGGTGTTTTTAACTCCACCACGCGGTGCGGGTACGGAATGGTGATGCCTTCGGCCTTGAGCGCATTCCAAATCAGGAAGAGCACATCGGACATGAATTTGTTTTTACCGTCATCAATGCCTTCGACCCAGAATTCGACGGCAAAATCCACGCCGCTGTCGCCAAAGCCGCGCAGCTCGCAATCGGGCGGAAACGGGGTGGTGAGCACGCCGGGGTGTTTGGCCACAGCGGCCTCGATGATGGCGGGGACCTTGTTGATGTCAGTGTCATAGCTGACGGAAAAAGGTGCCTCATAGCGGTTGGCGGAGCCGCTGTCTGAGTAGTTGACCACGCGGGTGGTGATGAAATCCTCATTAGGCACCACGATCCAGCGACCATCGTAGGTTTCCAGAATGGTGGCGCGGGCGGTCATCTTGATGATGGTGCCTGCCTCACCGCCGTCAAGCTCCACATAATCACCCACGGTGGCCTGCCCCTCAAGCAGCAGGATCACGCCGGAGATGAAGTTTGAGGCGATCTTTTGCAGGCCAAAGCCAAGGCCGACACCAATCACACCAGTCAGCACCGCCAGAGAGGTGAGCGAGATGCCCATGATGTTCATCACCAGAAGGAAGGCGACGCCGAAGATGGCGATCTCGATCGTTTTGGCGATCAGCTCGCGCATGGCGGGGCGCATCTCTTCCTGTTTCTTGATGAACTGGCTGGACTGGTCGTTGGACCAGCGCCCGAGCCAGAAGATCGCGCCAGCGACCACCACAAAGCGGATCGCAAAGAGCACGGAGAACGACAGGTTGCCCAGCGGCACCACCGTGGCGTCCAGATAGGCCATCGCGGGGTCCAGCAGCCCCAGCGCATAGAGCGCGGCCACAGGCACAAGGATGTAGCGGCCCAGCACCTGCATCACCGGATCAGAGATCACCTCGCGCACAAGAATGCGCACGGCGAGGAAGAGAAACACCCGTTTGCCAAAGGCGATCACCGCGCCGGAGCCAAAGAGCGAGCGGGTGACGCTTTCCCCCAGACCGGTGAAGACATAGGCGAGAAGAGGCAGCAGAAGCGGCAGAAACAGCGCCACAAAGCGGCGGGCGCGGGCGATGTAGCTGTCTTGCCCCTCAGGCGGGGTCAGCAGACGGCCCAGCAGCGGGTGCAGTTTACGGCTCGTGTAAAGCGCGACCAGATAGGCGATGAGCAGGAGCGCAAATTGCGACCAGGCGGCGGGGCTGAGAAGCCAGCCTTCTGCGATGCCCCAAAGGCGCGTGGCCTCTTGCAATGCTGTGTCCAGAATCTCCGCTTGGTTCATGAGATGCCTGCTTGCTGTGTGATTTCCATGGCTTATCCTCTTGCCTGCCTGTTGCACGCAACTCAATCAAAAACCGCGTCGGATCGGAGGGGGAAAATTATGGCAGAAGGCGCATCGGATAGTGGCGGGATGCTGATCTGTCCGCTGTGTGGCCGCCCGATCCCTCCTGAAGCGCGCCAGAGCAAGCACCATCTGATCCCCAGATTGCGTGGTGGCAAGGGCGGGGAGACGGTGCTGTTGCATCAGATTTGCCACAATGAAATCCACGCCACCCTGTCAGAAACCGAGCTGGCGCAGAGCTTTCACACCATCGCCGCGCTGCAGGCGCATCCGCGGCTCGCAAAGTTCATTCGCTGGGTGGGAAAGCGCCCGCCGACGTTTCATTCCAAAACACCGGGCGGGCGGCGCAAGCGGTAAAGGGCTTACGGCGGCCCCGATGGCGGGAAGATTTGGCTGCGCGGGCAAGAGCGGATGCCCCCTCCTGCCCGCTGCAAAAGTGTCAGATGCACATCGCCTTGATGCCCGCGGCGATCTTTGGGTCGGCGGCCAGCGTGTCTGTTGCCAGAGCGCGGGCGGCGGCCACCACGTCGCCGTCTTCCACAAGCTGATCGACCAGACCAAACTGATAAGCCTCAGGCGCGGTGATTTTGGCACCGCCCATCAAGATGAGCTTGGCACGTGCCGGACCCACCAGTGCCGCGAGACGGGCAGGATCAGAAGGCTGTGGCAGAAAGCCCAGCTTCATGACCGGGTAGAAGAATTTGGCGGCGGGCACAGCCAGACGCAGATCGCAGGCCAGCGCCATACCGTTGGCCCCACCTGCAAGCGTGCCGTTCAGCGCGGCGATGGTCAGCGCCGGCAACGCGGCAATGGCGCTGGAGAGACGTTCCCACACAGGGCTGGTGGCGAGGCCGGCGCGGGCCTCCTCCAGATCAGCTCCGGCGGAGAAGACGCGGCCTTCGCCGGTCAGGATCAGCGCGCGCGCCTCTTGGGCGGCTTCGGCGATCTCCGCCAGCTCGGTCAGCATCGCCTCGGTCAGGGAATTGGCCTTGTCCGGGCGGTTGATGGTGACAATCCACAGCCCGGAGTCTTCTTTGGTCAGATTGATCATATCAGTCCAACTTTGCGACGGATGTCTTCGGCGCGCAGCGAGATTTCATCGCCGAGCCATTCGTCAGCCTCGGACCCGCACATCCACATCAGGCAGCGCGCAGGCCACTCTGGCGGGATGTGGTCAGACCAGTCCAGCTTGCTGACCGGGTTGATGCCGCTGGCCTTGATCTCGCGCTGCATCTGGGTGGCCACGGTGCCGGGGCTGAGGCCAATGGCGCGGATGCCGTTGTGGCGCGCTTCTTTGTCCACACAGCGGGTCAGCATATTCACCGCCGCCTTAGAGGCACAATAATGGCTCCAAGCCTCAACCGGGCCGTGCGCCGCGCCGGAGGAAATGGTCAGGATGGTGCCGCCGCCAGCGGCCTCCATGATCGGCATGGCTGCGCGCATGCCGTGGTAGACACCTTTGAGATTGATATCGATGACCTTGCCCCAGTCCGCTGGATCTGAGGACGCCAGATGAGAGATCGGCTCCACGACACCGGCGTTGTTGATCAGAACGTCCAGGCTGCCGAAGGTTTCGACTGTGGATTTCAAGGCCGCCTCAACCTCGGCATAATCCGCCACGTCACACTGGATGGCGCGGGCTTTCTCGCCAATCTCGGCCGCAATGGCCTCAATGTCGCCGGAACTGCGTGCCAGGAGCACAACATTTGCGCCCGCCTCGGCAAAAAGCCGCGCAGCAGACGCGCCAATACCGCGGCTCGCTCCGGTGATCGCAACAGTTTTTCCGGAAAAATCACTCATAAAAACATTCCTTGTAGTGTCGCTTTGGTCAACTGGTAAGGGGCTGATGTCGATCCGTCCAGCCCTATGGCACTCGGAAAATTGATTTGGAGGCGCTTGGGCCTTGACCCTCCTTAATCTTCATCAGAGGTTAGGCCAAATGCTTTGAAAAGGTAGACTAAGTTATGCATATTTCAGCCTCTGGCGTCTTTTCGACCACAGCTTTGGCGACGGTCCTTTTTGCCCAGTCTGCAGTGGCGGATGTCAGCGCGCGCGACGTCTGGCAACATTGGCAAGACTATATGGCCGCCTCCGGCTATTCGATTGAGGCCACCGAAGCCGAAGTCGGGAACACCTTGTCGATTTCGGACATGAAGATCCTGATGGCCTTCCCGGAAGAGGAGGCCGAGGCGGTTGTCGACTTTGGCGATATGGCGCTGGTGGAAAACGGCGATGGCACCGTGTCGGTTGTGCTGCCGGAGAACAAGGCGGTGTCGGTGAGCTCTGACACCACGGAAGAATCCTTTGCGATCACGCTGACGCTGAATGGCGATCTGAGCACCGTTGTTTCCGGCAAGCCTGAGGCGCTGACCTACACTTATGGGGCCAGCGAAGCTACAATCGACGTCACCGAGCTGGTGGTGGACGATGAGGCGGTCGAAGGGATCGACATTGGCATGGTGTTGGCGGGTGTGACCGGCATGTCAGAGCTGATCCTTGGGGAGGACACCACCAACCGTGGCACGTCTGAGATCGAGAGCTTCACATTGAATGTGATGGCGCGCGAGCCGGAAGGCGATGAGGCGCTGGATGCGGTTGTGACGCTGAGCGGGTTGAAAGCACAGGCGGAAAGCACCCTGCCGGATGTTGATTTTGACGATGATGCGGCAGCCCTATTCACCGACACATTCAGCATCACCGGCGGCTACACCTATGACGGCATGACCGCCGATCTGACCTATAACGACGGGCGTGCGCCGGGCAAATTCGCGCTGAGCAGCGGCAAAGGTGATCTCACCTTGGATATGAACAGCAATCATGTCTCTTACGAAGGCAGCGCCACGGACACGAACTTCAGCGGTGCAGGTGGCGAGCTGCCGATCCCGGTGGATGTGACCTTTGGCGAATTTTCCTATGGGTTTGATGTGCCGCTGTCCGCCTCTGATGAGGCGCAGGATTTTGGCCTGAAGCTTGCGCTCAAAGACTTCTCGGTCTCCGAGCTGCTGTGGAGCATGTTTGACCCGACCCAAGCGCTGCCACGCGACCCGGCAACACTGATTGTCGACATCGCCGGTAAGGGCACCATTCTGACCGATCTCTTCACGCTGGATGAGAACACCACTGAGGTGCCCGGCGAGCTGAACACCCTTAGCCTGAACGAACTGCGCCTGACTCTGGCCGGTGCGAGCGTGGAAGGCGCAGGCGACTTTGTCTTTGACAACAGCGATCTGGAAACCTTTGACGGGCTGCCACGTCCGGAAGGCGCGGTAGACCTGACCATCAACGGCGTCAACGGGCTGATGGACACATTGGTCAGCATGGGCTTGCTGCCTGAAGATCAGGCTCTGGCAGCCCGCTTTATGATGGGCACCTTCACCAAACCGGGTGCAGGTGAAGACACTCTGACCTCCAAAATCGAGGTCAACGAGAAAGGCCATGTGATGGCCAATGGTCAGCGCCTGCGCTAAGCGCGGTCCCGAGATCACTGACAAGCCCTGCCGACCCCGGTGGGGCTTTTCTTTTTTGGGTGCCCACCATCGAAAGGAATGGGTCAGCTTTTTTGCCATTGTCGGGCTGGACGTTGAGTAAAGCGCGGCATAGTGTCCGAGCAAGCTTGAGAGGGGTTATACCATGGCAACCGGCAGCAACATTCGCACCTATTTCAACGGCAGCTGGCATGACGGCGACGCGCCGATTATGCGCGCCGCAGATCATGGCGCGTGGCTGGGATCCTCTGTTTTTGACGGCGCGCGGATGGTGAATGGTCTGACCCCGGATCTGGACAAACACTGCGCGCGCACCAACCGTTCCGCCGAGGCGCTGTTGCTGACACCAACGGTCAGCGCAGAGGAAATGGTGGAGATCGCGAAAGACGGCTTGAAAGCCTATGCCCCCGGCGCCGCGGTTTACATCCGCCCAATGTACTGGGGCATTGATGGCGACGCGACAGCCATCGTGCCAAGCGCAGACACAACGGGCTTTGCCCTCTGCCTTGAGGAAATCCCGATGGCTGCGCCAGAAGCCGCCGCCACCCTGACCAAAACCCGGTTCCGCCGCCCAGTGCTGGAAAGCGCGGTGGTCAATGCCAAGGCAGGCTGTCTCTATCCAAACAACGCGCGCATGCTGCGTGAGGCCCGCAACAAAGGCTTTTCCAACACGCTGACCTGTGACGCGATGGGCAATGTGGCGGAAACCGCGACCGCCAATATCTTTATGGTCCGCGACGGTGAAGTGTTCACGCCGGTGCCAAACGGCACCTTCCTCGCAGGCATCACCCGTGCGCGTCACATTGAAAACCTGCGCGCAGATGGTGTGACCGTGCATGAAACGGTGCTTGGCTATCAGGACTTTGAAGAGGCCGATGAGGTCTTCATGTCCGGCAATATGAACAAAGTGACGCCTGTAAGCGCCTTTGATGACCGCCAGTATCAGACCGGACCAATCACACGGCGTGTGCGCGAGCTTTACTGGGACTGGGCCGCCTCAAGCGCGGCGTGATCGGCGCTAACCGGCCTAAGACGTTGGGGATTTCGGCGCAAACAGATGTTGCGCCGCCCCACCCTAAGCGGCATGATCTCCGAAAGGGAGAAATGTGATGCGCAAGTTCCTCGTGGTGCTGGATGACAGCCGGGAATGTCTAAATGCGATGCGTTTTGCCGCGATGCGGGCGGCAAGCACCGGTGGCGGTGTGAAAATCCTGTCGGTCATTCCGCCGGAAGAGTTCAATCACTGGATTGGTGTGAGCGATCTGATGCGCGAAGAGGCGCGGGAGCGGATCGAGGTGCATTATGAGGTGTTTGCCAAATGGATGCGTGATCGCCAGAACGTCGACCCAGAGCTGAAGATCCGTGAAGGCGAAGCGGTGACGGAGATCCTGTCTGAAATCCGCGAAGACCCTGAAATCGGCGTTTTGGTCCTTGGCGCAGGCAACGACCGCAAGGGCCCCGGCCCTCTGGTTTCGCAGATGTCGCGCAACTCCGGCAGCCTGCCGATCCCGATCACCGTGGTGCCCGGCGACCTGACCAAAGAAGAGCTTGAGGCGATTACGTAAGAGCCTTTCTCCTTCTTTGTCGCGCACGCCTCAAAAGCCTGTGCTTGCGGGCCACCTTCATCTGGGCGAGTTTGAAATCACACTTTGTGATCCCAATCCTTGAGGCCGCCTCATTACAGATCTGCCAATGGCGATTTCTCCGATGATAACGACCGCAAAGGGCTCTTGGATTTGCTACATGCGATTAAGAGTTAGCGCAGGTCCGCTCTTACCGGTCAGCGGCCAAAGCCTCTGAA
Organism: Shimia sp. R9_1; assembly: GCF_017743775.1. Taxonomy (NCBI): domain Bacteria; kingdom Pseudomonadati; phylum Pseudomonadota; class Alphaproteobacteria; order Rhodobacterales; family Roseobacteraceae; genus Shimia; species Shimia sp. R9_1. Next base: position 1,236,285 of record NZ_JAGHRN010000001.1, read on the forward strand.
TGTCACAATACCCCTTGCCCGCTTAGCAAATCGGCTGTAAAGGGCGCTGGTTCCCTATGGGAATAGGAAGGCGGGGTGATTCCCGCTTTTTGAGTTCGATGAGGGTTTGCGGTGGTCGCAGGTCCTCCTCTCAACTCTAACGCCTAAAAAAGGCTGACGAAATGCAAAGTCAAAACATTCGCATTCGGCTGAAGGCTTTTGATTACCGTGTCCTGGATGCCAGCACACAGGAAATCGTGAACACTGCAAAGCGCACCGGCGCGCAGGTTCGTGGCCCGATCCCGCTTCCCAACAAGATTGAGAAGTTCACCGTTCTGCGTGGTCCTCACGTAGACAAGAAATCCCGCGATCAGTTCGAGATCCGTACGCACAAGCGTCTTCTCGACATCGTTGATCCGACCCCGCAGACCGTAGACGCGCTGATGAAGCTCGACCTGGCGGCCGGCGTGGACGTGCAGATCTCTGTTTAAGGAGAATATCTGATGCGTTCCGGTATTATCGCAAAGAAAGTGGGCATGACCCGCTTGTTCATGGAAGACGGCAAGCAGATCCCTGTGACCGTTCTCCACCTCGACGGCCTGCAGGTTGTTGCACAGCGCACTGAAGAGAAAGACGGCTACACCGCCGTTCAGCTCGGCGCTGGCTCCGCCAAGGCCAAACGCACCTCCCAAGCCATGCGTGGCCACTTCGCAGCAGCGAAAGTGGAACCAAAGCGCAAGCTGGTTGAGTTCCGCGTTCCAGCAGAAGGCCTGATTGAAGTGGGCGCGGAAATCTCCGCAGAGCACTTCGTTGAAGGTCAGAAAGTGGACGTTGCGGGCACTTCGATCGGTAAAGGTTTTGCCGGTGCCATGAAACGCCACAACTTCGGCGGTCTGCGCGCAACACACGGTGTTTCGATCAGCCACCGTTCGCACGGTTCCACCGGTCAGTGTCAAGACCCGGGCCGCGTCTTCAAAGGCAAGAAGATGGCCGGTCACATGGGTGCGGTTCGCGTAACCACCCAAAACCTCGAAGTCGTGAAAACCGACGCCGAGCGTGGTCTGCTCTTCATCAAAGGCGCTGTGCCTGGCTCCAAAGGTGGCTGGGTTTCCGTTAAGGACGCCGTGAAGAAGAAAGCGCCTGAAGGTCTGCCATTCCCGGCGGCAATCAAGGCAGCAGCAACCGAAGCAGCAGAAGCGCCTGCGGAAGGTGGTGAAGCATGAAACTTGACGTGATCAAACTCGACGGCTCCAAAGCTGGTTCAGTTGAACTGTCCGAAGATCTCTTCGGTCAGGAACCACGCGCGGACATCCTGCACCGTGTGGTCCGTTGGCAGCGCAACAACGCGCAGGCCGGCACCCACAAGGTGAAGACCCGTTCGGAAACTTCCTACTCCACAAAGAAGATCTATCGCCAAAAAGGCACCGGTGGCGCACGCCATGGTGACCGCAACGCGCCGATCTTCCGTGGTGGTGGTATCTACAAAGGTCCGGTTGTTCGCAGCCACGGCCACGATCTGCCTAAGAAGTTCCGCAAGCTGGGCCTGAAGCACGCCCTGTCCGCCAAAGCGAAAGCAGGCGAGCTGGTTGTGATCGAAGATGCAGCAGCTGAAGGCAAGACCGCAGCTCTGGCCAAGCAGGTGAAAAACCTCGGCTGGAAACGTGCTCTGGTCATCGACGGTGCATCCGTGAACGAAGGCTTCCTGAAAGCATCGCGCAACATCGACGGTCTGGACATCCTGCCGACCATGGGCGCGAACGTCTATGACATCCTCAAGCGTGACACTCTGGTGATCACCAAAGCGGGGATCGAAGCACTGGAGGCTCGTCTGAAATGAGCGCGAAGGCAGAACACTACGATGTGATCCGCAAGCCGGTCATCACCGAGAAATCCACCATGGCGTCTGAGAACGGCGCAGTGGTTTTCGAAGTGGCGATCGACAGCAACAAACCACAGATCAAAGAAGCTGTTGAAGCGCTCTTTGGTGTGAAGGTCAAAGCGGTCAACACCACCATCACCAAGGGTAAAGTCAAGCGTTTCCGCGGCCAGCTCGGCAAGCGGAAAGACGTGAAAAAGGCTTACGTGACCCTGGAAGAAGGCAACACGATCGACGTGTCCACCGGTCTGTAATAGACTCCGCCTTAAGAAAATTAAGAGGCCGTCCGAGTTTCGGGCGGCCTTTTGTTGCCCGCTGATCGCTTGCGATCAGCCCCCTGACAAAGCCCCCAAAGGCAGCCCCAACCGCCCCAGCAGATTCTGTTAACTTTTGGGGCGTAAAATGACAGCCACAACCCAATAAATTTAAGACTTCACGTTTGAACGCGTTAACCAATTAAATTGGTTCAAACTTGAATCAAATACTTCGTGTGTTAGTAGGTTCCTTATGGTGATGGGTAATTTTCATGGCTCCAAAGAATTTAATCATTAACGGCACATTCGATGCGGGTGCATCCGGATGGAGCGGCAGTGATATTGAGGCAAACCACAGAGAGACGGCGTATCTGCACAATGGCTCGCAAAACGCGGTGTCCGAGCTGGATGGGCGGCGTGGGCTGACCACTGTTCTTGAGCAGAGTTTTGAGGTGTCTCACGGCACCGATACAGAGTTGACCTTTGATTCTGCCCTGCGGAACGCCTCGAATCGCAACGCGGGCAAAGAAGGCTTCAACGTCGAAATTCTGGATGCAGACAACAAAGTCATTGCCTCCATGGAAGTGCGCCCGACAGCCAATGAGCTGTTGGAGTTTTCGCTGCCGGTCTCTTTCCCCAAAGGCGGCACCTATACGCTGCGGTTTACCGAGCGCGGCCCCAATGACAGCCTTGGTGCGATTGTCGACAATATTTCGCTGATGGTCTGTTTTGCAGGCGGCACGCGGATAGCCACGGCCAATGGCACAAAGGCCGCGCGCGACATCGAGATTGGGGATGTTGTCCGCACGGAGACCGGCCTCAAACCCGTGCGCTGGGTTGGCCGCCGACAGCTTACCGCCGAAGAATTGGCGCAGGACGAGAAGCTGCATCCGGTGAGAATCGCGGCTGGTGCGCTGGGTCAGGGTCTGCCGAAGCGTGACCTCTTTGTCTCCCGTCAGCACCGCATGGCTGTGCATTCGCCGATTTGTCAGCGTATGTTCGGACAGAAGACAGCGCTTGTGGCTGCCATCCGGCTGTGCGGTCTGCCCGGCATTTCCCTGCATCGCCCGACCTCAGATGTGGACTATGTGCATCTGCTGTTTGATCAGCATGAGGTGGTCTTTGCCGAAGGCTGCCCGAGCGAGAGCCTGTTGTTTGGCAAGATGACGGAATGCGCGCTGTCCCGTGAGGCGGTTGCGGAGATCAAGGCGATCTTTCCGGAAACCCGCGATGCCGCGTTTGACGCCAAGAGCGCTTATGTGATCCCAGAAAATCCGCGGCAGAAACAGCTGGTCCGCCGCCTGCAAAAGAACCATCGGGCGGTGCTGGAAGGCTATGCGCCGTCACTGGGGCGCGCCGATCCGCAAGGGTTGGTGACGGCGGCCTGAGGATGGCGCACCTGCGCCTCTACGTCCCGCAATCTGGCAGATAAGTCCACGTTGGACCCACCGTTTCACCGGAGCCGTCCGGCAGTGGGGTGCGCATCAGCTTGGTAGCGTCTGACTTGAGGTCATACATCACCGGCACCAGTTGGCGCAGCGCCGCGCGCTCGCCGTTAAAGGCGCGCTCCAGCCCCCTGAGCAGCTTGGACCATGTGACATTGAAGGCGTGTGACATGGCTTCGATGTCTTTTTGGCCCGCAATGTGATCCTGCGCAGGGTCATCGCGCATCGGGGAGACCGCGCGCCAATCCACGATCAGGTCTTTGCCCGTGGGCGGGCCGTCGACGGGATCGTCGGGGTGATAGTATCGGCTGTGCAGGATTTCGTTGAACTTGAAGTAATGCGCGACGTCTTCGTGGTCTGCTGGGCCGGGGATGGGGTCATTGTCACCGGCGCGATGGCCGAGACAGGCACCTTCGCCTTCTTCCATGATCTCATCAATGGCCTCTATCGCGGCGGCGTAGCGCTCCTCTGGAGAGCCGATGATTTCAATCACATGCCCCCCTGCCCCGTAGTAGTCATCATTGCTGATCTGGCGGTCTTCGGCACCGATGAAGATCGCTTCAACGCCGAAGGTGTCGCAGATGTCTTTGAGGCGGGTTTTGATGAAGATGTAGAAGCCCCCGATGGTGTGATAATCGCCGTGCTCCCCCGGGTAGGGGCTTTCGGGGGCGGTTTCGATCTGGCGGAAGGTTTTGATCTGATCCGGCGTGAAGCGGCGCAGATGCACCGTTGGGCCGCGCCCGCCGAGCAGCGCATGCGGGTAGGTTGGCAAGAGGTCCGGATTGGTCATCTGCGGCGTGCCGCCGATGCCGTTCAGCACGTTGGCGACCAGCACCATATGCAGCATTTCCTCCACCATGACCTGTCGGATGACCTCAATCGGCTCGGCATTCACCAGCTCCGGGTCGGAGCGGTTGTATTGCCCCTCCTGCAGGATCGAATAGAGCGCCGTGGCATAGGGCGGGATGGTGGAGAGCTCCAGCATCAGTGCCTGTTGCAGAAGGGTGCAGAGCTCGTGGCGGGCGGCGGAGAGATCCTGTGTCATGCCACGGCCTCCTGATTTAGCGCCGCTTTGAGCGCATCGGCTGCGCGGAAGGCCAGAGCGGCGAGGGTCAGCGTGGGATTGGAGGTGGCAATGGTGGGCATGGAGCCGCAGCCAACCATCCAGAGGTTCTCGTGATCCCACGTCTGGGACACACTGTTGGTGACAGAGGTGTCGCGCGACGTGCCCATGCGGTGGGTGCCGACAAGGTGGCCTGCGCCCCAGAAGGTGTAACCCTTGCCATTGTAGGTGAAATAGCCTGCAGAATTGGGATCATAGGCGGTGTGGTCTTTCACGCCGAGGCGCTGGAAGATCTGTTTGCAGACATCGCGTGCGGCGGCGAGACCGGCGCGGGAGTAATCATCCAGATCATAGGCGATCACCGGTCGGAAATCGCCCATGGGGGTGCGGTAGGCCGGATCAATTGTCACGCGGTTTGAGGCGCGGGGGAGCTGCTCGACCAAGACGCCAAGGCGGACCTGCCGCTGCACATCATGGTGGAGTTTGTCCCGCAGAGCGGTGCCATAGAGGTTGTCCTGCTCCACAAGCCGGGTGACGTCCGCATTTGGAGAGCCCGCCGCGAAGTTCCACCCCCAGTTGCCGATTTCCAGACGGAACGCGCCTTTGCGGCCCCGGAAGTTGCCATCCCGGAAGTTCGCATAAGAAGAGGTTGAGCCGGGGCCACGGAAAGCACCGACAGGCTCCGGCGCTGTGCCCCAGCACATCATATAAGGATGATCCATCAGGTTGCGGCCGAGCTCGCCGCTGCTGCGGCAGAGGTTTGAGGCCAGCGCCAAGGTGACATTCTCCACCGCGCCACCGGCCAGCACATATTGGCGGGCACGCACTCGGCGCAGATCAAACTGTGCCACACCGGGGAACGGGTATTTCTTGTAGATGATGCCACAGACCTTGCCGTCCTCTCCCACTTCGACTTTGGAGACCACGGCTTGCGTGACCTTGCGCAGACGGTCTTTGCCCAGATGGATCGCATCGCCGAGCGTTTTCATGGCGTTATATTTGGCCTGAATGGGGCAGATCGGGATGCAGCTGGAATTGCCTTCACAGCGCTGCCCCATGAAGGCAAAAGCACCGGTTGCGCCGCGCGGCACAAAAGGCGCGCGCGCCTCATTGCCCACCAGAAAAGTTCCATCTTTCTCTTTGGGCCTGCGCGGGGTCGAATTGCGCCCTTGTGGCGTGTTGGAAACCTTCAGATGCACCGGGCTATCATCATGGCCGATGTTGATCGGCATATCATCGGCCTTGGCAAAAAACCCATCCACGTAAGACGAGGGGATCGGGTGCATCGGGTATTCATAGTCTTTGGCAAAATAGCCTTCGTTGTCCTCCGGCTGGGTGGGATTGATGCCCAGCGCCTTGGGGGTCTGCTCTTTCACATCGGCAGAAACACCAATCTCCCATTCGGCACGCTCATAGTAAGGGCGCAGGTCTTGGTAGGAGATCGGCCAGTCCACCCCTTTGCCAAAGCGGGTCTGCATCTCAAAATCGGCAGGCATCATGCGCAGGCTGGTGCCGAGCCAATGCAGCATGGTGCCGCCATAGGCGCGCAGGTAGTTGCTGCCAAAGGGCAGCGGGCCTTTCTGCACAAAATAGCCGTTGGTGTCGGGCTGGGTGCCGCGCACGGCGGTGATGTCGAGCACCGAGGGCGAAGGCAACGTGGGCAGATTGGGATATGGCGAATTGGGGGTCTTGGCCATCGACATGTAGTATTGGTCAAGATAGCTGCGGTAGGTCTGCCACGTTTCGCCGTGGTCAGCGCCCGCTTCCAGAATGAGCACGGTCTGGCCAGCGGCGGCGAGTTCTTTGGCGACGATCCCGCCGGCAATGCCCGCGCCAACGATGACCACATCATAAAACCGGTCTTCTTCAAACACATCAGCGCTCATGATCCGGCCCTCCCCGCAGGAGGCTTCATGGCCCAAGCGCCAAAACCCTGTTGTTTGGCGCCCATAGGGTGCGCGCCGATGGCATCCCAGACGAGGCCTTCCTTATAGGCGCGGCTGGAGAGGATGCGCGCGGTGTCAAAGCGGGATGCGCCGTAGGCGTCGGTCCAGTCCTGAGGCAGCGGTGCCCATTGGCCGAGATACCAAAGCTGGATCAGGGCGCGGGCGACGGGGCCGTGGCATTTGTCTGAAAGAAAGTGGTCGCGCACGACGGCATCCGGGTCATTGCATCCAAGTTTGGCAGCGCCCGCGAGAAAGCTTTCGCGGACCTCCTCTGACAGGACCTGCTGAAATTGATGCCAATATTCGGGGGCGCAGCCTGTGCCTTGCAATTCAGCAGGCGAATAACCGGTCAGCACAGAGCTGATGGTGAGGAAGGCGTCAAAGGCGGGATCAGACTGTGTCATGGCGGTCTCCGTCAATGGCGTCGACGTAAAAGCCGCGCGGCTCAAAACAGGCGGGCGGACTTTCAAAGACCTGAATGGCGACCGGCGTCATGTCGGTGAAAAGTGTGCGCATGTCCCGCGTCATGGGGAAGTCATTCTCCCCGAGCTTGAGCTCGAAGGTCTTGGCAATCTCCTGCCCTGCTTCATCGGTCAACAAGGCGGTTTCAAACAGTCCGGAGATGGTCCAGCGGGTCCAGACCGTGCGCCCCAAGCCGGCGGCAAATTCGGGGATCGGCGTGCAATTGGTGATCGCCCATTGATCGCCGGTCAGCAGACCGAAATCGGCACTCAGATCGTAGACGATGGTTTCAGGATCATCGGGATTGACCAGCTGTATCCACCATTTCTTACTTTGCCGGGGCGGCTCCCCCTTCATCTTGGCATTGAGCGCAGGCACTTTGTAATTGAAGTGGCCCAGAAACTTCGGCTCGCCAAAGGCCTCCCGCCCGGCTTTCACTGCCATGGCGTTGTCAGCGGCCACATGCACGCGCAAGTGACCAATGGTTTTGGTTTGGTCACGGCCGTGCAGATACTCCCAGAGCGAGACTTGCGGCACGCCGGGGACACGGTTTTGCGGATAGGCGAGAAGGTTGAATTCCACCTCGTTCACAAAGCCAAGCGAGTTGTCGTAATGCGCGGTGTAGCGTTGGAAATTCAGAAGGATGACAGCTTTGTCGTTGCCTTTTCCATCGGGAAATCTGGCCACACAAAGACCGGTGTCTTTGACAAAGGCTTCGGCGACGTCCGGGTCGGTGTACCAGTACATCCATTGGCATTGCAGGGAGGCGTAGAAGAAGGGGAAGGTGTCAAACTCTTTGGGCAGCTTGGGCATCACGCCCGCGATATTGATCTGTTTGCACGGTTTTTCAGTCTGGCTGTCGTCTGTCATTGGTCCCTCCCTATGCGCCGCCTTTCTGGCGGCTGACGATGTGCTTGATCTTCTCTCCGTCTTGTCCGTGTTTCAGGTGGCCAGCTTGGCCAAGGCCTTCCACGCCTGGGTCAGGGCCGGGTCTTTGGCCTTGGCCTTGCCAAGCTTGGTTTTCATGTTGTCGCTTGCGTCGCGCAGCCTGTCTGCCGCCGAGGGGATGGCGGCGAGATCGGTCACGGCAGAGGGCAAGGCCCCGTGGTGGCCCATCTCAAACGCCAGCGCGATGGCCCGCTCCAGATGGGTGATCGCCGCGGTGCGATTGCCTTTGGCAAGCGCCACCCGCCCCTGCAACCCGGCGAGACCGACAACCCAGAATTTCTCCCCGCTGATGGTGACAAAATCATTGGCCTCCGCCAGCAGGTCTTCGGCCAGATCGAACTCCTCTCGCAGCAGCGCCACGTCGGCGTAAAGGTAGAGGAAATAGCTCAGGCCAAGGCGGCAACCGGTCTCGCGCCATTCATCCAAACCAAGCCGGATTTCGGCCAATGCGTTGACCTGCGGGTCGTGTCGCTGCGCCCAGCCGTTCATCACCCGCGCCCAGCCGCGCCAGAACTGGAAGGAATACTCTTCCGACAGGGTGATCAGGCGGGCGGAGGTTTCGGCCACGCGGGCCTCGTCGCCGCTGAATTGTCCAAGCCATCCGGCAAAGGCATTGGCAAAAGACACGCTGAAGGGATGCGCGGTTTCTTCGGCGTGGACAAGGCAGCGCTCGCTGGCCTCACGGGCGCCGATCACATCCCCTGCGAGCCAGCGCGACAGGCCGAGGTAGCCGTTGAGCGCGACGGACAGATCCACCACATCAAAATCCAGCCCGCGCTTGCGGTCCTCCAATGTCAGATCCACGGCGATGCCGGCATCCAGAAAGGAAATGGCTTTGTGCGGGTGGCCCAAATAGGTCTGCAACGCGCCCATAGAGCGCTCGGTCGCAGCCAGTGTCATCGGGCTGCCAAGGTCGCGGGCCAGAGACACCAACCGGTCTGCGTTGTTTTGCGAGGTGGCGTATTCCCCTCCCAGCATCATGGAGCGGAACTGGCCGTAGATGACTTTGAAGAGCCGCTCCATTTCACCATATTGGCGGCAGAGTTCCTGTGCGCGGGCATAAGCGGTGATCACGGTTTCATGGGCATAGCCGCGCACAAAGGCCAGTGGCACGGCGAGCAGGATTTGCAGATCGATCTCGCGGTGATCGCGTTCTTGGGACGATGGCAGCTCGCGCAGGCATTCCAGAGAGTTCTGCAGATGTGAGATCGCCTCGACATTGGCGGACTGCAAGGTGGCGCGCCGCGCGGCGGAGAGCATGAAGCCTTCGGCTTTGGCAAAATTGCCCGCCTTTTGGTAGTGATAGCCAAGGATTTCCGGCTCTGCCCCCGGCTCTCTGGGGTCGCCTGTGTCGAGCACGCGGGCAATCCGACCGTGCCATTTGGCCGCTGTGGCGCGCAGCATGGATTGATAGGCCGCATCCTGCACCAGAGCGTGGCGGAATTTGTACGACTGCACATCACCCGGCAGGCCAGCGGGCACGATCAGTTCGGCCTCCAAGAGCTGATCCAGCGCGTCGCGGGTTTCCAGCTCGTCCCAATCCAGCACCTCGCGCAGGATGTCATGCCCAAAGACGCGCCCGATTGCGGCGGCGACCTGCACCACCTCGCGGCTGGCGGAGAGCCGATCCAGACGTGACATCAGCGAGTCCTGCAGGGATTCCGGGATTGCAAGGGACAGCTCGGCGGTGCTTTGGGAGTGATCCTCAAAGAGGCCGGTCTCCATCGCCATTTTGGTCAGCTCCTCCACAAAGAGCGGCACACCGTCGGTGCGCTCCGCAAGCTGGTTGAGGATGGCGGTGGGCGGGCGCATCCCGGCGATGCTTTCCACCAGTTTGAAGGTGTCGGCGCGGCCAAGGCGGTTGAGTTCCAGCGTGGTGACATGGGGTTGGTTGCGCCAGGGGGAGTCAAATTCTCCGCGTGCAGTCATCAGGATCAGACAGCGCCGCTCCGCAAGCCGGGCGATCCATTGATCGACAAAATCCAGCGTGGAGGCATCCATCCAGTGCACGTCATCCAGAAGCAGGAGCAGCGGGTGCTCTGCCTCCATCGCGCAGCAGATTTGCAAAAGCGCGCTGACAAGAGCGGCTTTTTCACGTTCTGGTGCCATCGGGGCCGAGCTGCCGGTCTCCTCTTCAAAGCCCATGAGTCGCAGAACCGGCGCACCGCTGATGGTGACATCAAGGCCAAGCTTTTGCATGAAGGCGATGGCCTGCGCCCGGTTCTCAGACACCTCGGCGCCGGGGGTGAGGTTCATCACGGAGGCCAGAGCGTTTTTGACCGGAAAAAACGCGCTGCTTTGGTGCATGGGGGAGCCAAAGAAGGTGAGGCTGCTGAAGGTGGCGTTGCTGATATCCTGATTGAGCGCAAAGGCGATTTTGGTTTTGCCAACACCCGCGTCTCCGGTGAGCAGAAGCACCTGCCCGTCACCTTCCAGCGCGTCATCCCAGCGCGACTTCACCAGAGCGATCTCTGCCCCGCGCCCAATGATCGGGGTGTCGCTTTGCAAGACTTCCCTGCGTGGGGTCTGAAAGACGCCGTGGCTGATCGACACAGAAAAGAGCTCCAGCGGGGCTTCGACACCGGCGAGTTCCGGGCTGCCAAGCGAGGCATACTCCAGCCGGTCGCCGATCAATCTGCGTGTCACCTCCGTCACCACCACCTGTCCAACCTTGGCGGCGGACTGCACCCGCGCGGCGACATTTGGCGTATCCCCGAAGAGCCACATTTTCTCATCCAGAGAGGCGCTGTTGGCGGCGCCGACCACCACGGGGCCGGTGTGCAATCCGAGACGCACCTGTGTGCTGACGGAGCTGTCACTCAGCGCGCTGGCGATCTCTGCGGCACGGTCGTTGATTTCCAGCGCGCAGACGGCGGCGGCATAGTGGCTGCCCTCTTTGGCCACCGGATAGCCGAACACCGCCACTACGCCATCTCCGGCAAAATTGGCTATCTTGCCGCCAAATTTGTCGACCACAGTTTCCACCAGCGTGCGGTAGCGGGTGATCAGATCGCGGTAGTCTTCAGGATCGAGCTGGGAGGACAAAGCGGTGGAGCCAACAAGGTCGCTGAACAAGACCGTGAGCAACCGCCGCTCTGCCACATCCTCCGGTGGCGGGGTTGTTGGCACCTTAAAGATCGCATCCTGAGGCGCAGGCGTGGCGCTCAGCAGATCTTCCCGCGCCTCTTCCTCCAGCGCGGTGCCGCAATTGGTGCAGAACTTCGCGCCCGGCGTGGTCTGGTGGCCGCAGTTTGAACACGCCAGTCGCAGCGAGTTCCCGCAGTGTTGGCAGAAATTGGCGCCAACCGGGTTCTCTGTATCGCATTGTGAACAAGAACTAACGAGGCCTTCCAAACGGCACTCCTCACGCACATCAAAATCACTAAAAGCGTTTCAGAGCACTCTGCGTTTGGTAGAAACTCCTTGGTCAAGGCTCTCCCCAAGGGCTGCATGCCAAAATCTGACCGCATGCAGCAGGCAAAACGCAAAGTGCCTCAAACGGCAAATCGCCTCTTAGTATCTACCACAAATGCGCCTGATTGTCCTTGGGAATTGCAGTTCTCCTTGTGCGTTCTACCCCTGCAGGAAAGGGGTTTGAGCGCCTTCTACCTGAACTTGGGTGGACGTTTTTCAAGGAACGCGGTCATGCCTTCGCGCTGCGCCGGAAGGCCGTAGAGGGCGTGATACATCTGCCGCTCAAAGCGCAGGCCTGCATTGAGCCCTACTTCTTCGGCCTCATTCACACAGGCGCGCGCCATCATGACAATGTCTTTGGGATAGCTTGCGATGGTCGCGGCCACCTCCTGCGTGGTGCTGTGCAGATCCTCTTCAGGCACCACGCGGCTGACCAAACCGATGGCCTGCGCCTCGGGTGCGTCAATCATGCGACCGGTGAGGATCATATCCATCGCGCAGGCGCGGCCCACAAGTTTGGTCAGCCGCTGTGTGCCGCCAATGCCGGGGATACAGCCGATCTTGACCTCCGGCTGACCAAAGCGCGCGGTTTCTGAGGCAAGGATCACATCACACATCATGGCCAGTTCACAGCCGCCGCCCAGCGCATAGCCTGAAACCGCCGCCACCTTGGGCGTGCGCAGGGATGCAAAGCGATCCCAGCCCGCGAAAAAGGCGGTTTCATACATGGAGCCATAATCCTGCACATTGAGTTCGGCGATATCGGCCCCCGCCGCAAAGGCGCGGGCGTTGCCGGTGAACACCATACAGCCGATGTCGGGGTCGGTGTCATGGATGGAGGCGCAATCCAGCACCTCCTCCAGAACCTGAGAGTTGAGCGCATTCAGCGCCTTGGGCCGGTTGAGCGTGATCGTCAGAACACGCCCCACCTTCTCTGTCAGAATGGTTTCATAGCCTTGGACATCATCACGCATATCAACTGTCCCAAATTGCACCGAAAGCGGGGATGCCTTCGCGTTCCATGTCGTAGATCACCTGTTGGGTGAGCTTCTGGTTGGAGATCACAATCACCGCCTCCGCCCCACTCTGGCGCACCGCCTCAAGCGCAAGAGCGGAGAGGTTGGGTTTGCCACGGGCATCGGTGTCCCAGATCAGCGGATCATGGGTGTTGCTTTCGATCTCATCCACCAGCGCATCCCCATAGGTCTTGCGCGGCGACCGGGTCGACCAGATCAGCTTGTTGGGCACCTCATGGGCCAAAAGATGCGGCAGGATCGGGCCAATACCGCTGCCCGTGCCGACATAGACCACCTTTTTGAAGAGCACCTCGATGCGGGCCACGCCCGAGGTGGTGATGCCTTTGACCCAGACGTGGCTGGGGGGCGTGTCGATGAAGCGCCCGGTCCAGTCCCCTGCCCGGCTGATCACCAGACGGTAGCCTGCCTCCCCCGGCGTGGGGATGTTGGCAAAGGAGTGCCATTCGCGCAGCGGGCTGAGGCTGAGCGCGTTGGAGGAGCCGGCAAAGGGGGTGTCACCATAGTTAAAGCGCACCACAACCGCGTGGTTGGAGGGCTTTTCCACCTCGATAGGCACCTTCTTGAGGGTCAGCCATGGCGAGACAATCGACAGCGTCAGCACGCAGAGCAGCCAGAAGGCGAGGCCCTCGGTCATCGGCTGCCCCGCATCGCGCAGCATGGAGGCGTTGTGGAGCCAGAACAGCCCCAGCAGCGACCAGCCCGCGAAGCGGTGGATGTGCTCAAAGCGGTTGTGGAACTTCTGACGGATGGGGCCGATGGCCGAGAGGATCATCAGGGTCATGAGACCTACCATGATGCCGGTCAGCCACAGCGTCTGCAGCGAGGCTCCGCCGGTGCCGTTCAGCGCGTTTGAGACAAGGGCAAAGAGCAGGAAGGCAAACCAGATCGACCCGGCCACCGCGCCGCCGGAATGCAGCCCGCCAAAATGGAAGACCTTGCCCGCCCCCCAGCGGATCCAGAGCGGCCAGCTGGTGGGGATGCGAGTGGCGAGCCAGAATAGCAGGTTCACCACGCGCTGTTGCCGGATCAGGATCGCCAGTGTGAAGTTCAGAAGGGCCACCTGCGCAATCGCGGCGGTGTGAAAGCCTGAAGCGCTCTGCCAAACGCCGCCCGTGATGCCCTGCACAAAGACCCAGAGGTTCACGATGGCGACCACGGCGGCGAGCCGTCGGTATTCAATCAGAGAGGGGTGCCGCGTGATGTTTCGGAAGTTGAAGCGGCGGGTCGGCTTGATGTTGGTGGTCTGCGTTGTCATTCCGCTGCCTCCTGACCGCTGAGGCGGATCGCCTCTTCGGCGCGCTGCAACAGCAGACGTTTGTCGAGTTTGCCGCGCGGGGTTTTGGGCAGATCCGCCATGGGCAGCACCACTTTGGGCACACAGTAGTAGGGCAGTTTGTTTTCCACCCGCGCACGCGCCTCTTTGGGGCAGACATCTGCGGGGCTGACAAAGGAGACCAGCGTGCGGTCATCAAATTTGAGGGTCACCGCCTGTTCGCAGCAGGGGGTTTCTTCCAGAGCGCGGGAAACACCATCAAGCTCCACGCGGAAGCCGCGGATTTTCACCAGATCATCGACACGGCCGAAGTGCAGCAGCTCTCCGGTTTCGGTCCAGGCGCCCAGATCGCGGGTGCGGAACATCAGATGGCCGGGGCGGAACGGATCAAGGCGATAGCGCTGTGCATTGAGCTCCGGATTGGCGAGATAGCCTGCCGTGACGCAATCTCCTCCGGCCCACATTTCGCCGGTCGCGCCAAATGGCAGCGGATTCAACGCCTCATCAAGGATATAGACCGTGTTGTTGGGGGTCGGCTTGCCGATGGTCAGATCGGCCTTTTCTGGGTGGTGACGCATGGCGGTGTTGATGATGGTGGTCTCGGTTGGGCCGCAGGAGTTGTAGAAATCACAGAAGCTGCCCCATTTGTCCGCCAGAGGGCGCGGGCAGGGTTCGCCCGCCACGGCGGCGGCTTTGACCTGCTGGCAGGCGGTGGCGTCAAGGGAGCCAAGGATAGAAGGGGTGGAGATCAGAATGTCCACGGTTTCTGCGGTGGCCTGAATATCGCAGCCCCGGATCACCAGCGTTGCGCCGTTTGAGAGACAGCCGAGGATTTCCCAAGCCGCCATGTCAAAGGCGATGGAGAGGATTTGCCCGACGCGCAGACCGGGGCGCATGCCGAGATCACCCGGCGCGGTCAGAAGGATGTTGGCGAGGTTCTGATGGGTAACCTGAACCCCATTGGGCACCCCCGTGGTGCCGGAGGTGAAGAGCACCATACAAATGTCGTCACCATGCAGATCCGCCATCCCTTTGAGGCGCGGCAAAGAGGCATCCCGCATCACCTCCTCGATCGCCAGAAGGTGCTGGCCCTCCTCCAGAGGCACTTCGCCCTGCCGGGCCTCCAATGTCAGGACAACCTTGGCCTTGGTGACGGTGGAGATATGGCGCAGCGCGCTCTCGGTGGCGACGCCAAGGTGCTGCGGCACATAGATCGCGCCAAGCTTCATGATGGCCAGAATGCCCACAACCATCGGAATGGAGCGTTTCAGATAGAGGCCCACCGCATCCTGATGGCCAATGCCGAGATCGCGCAGCTTTTGAGCCAGACGGTCAGACGCCTCATCCAGCGCGCCATAGGTCATGGTCTCGCCTTCGCATTCCAGCGCAACCGCCTCCGGTTGTAGCGCGGCGTAATGCGCAAAGCCCGCCAGCACAGAGGCAAAGCGTGGCGCGACTGTCGGGCCAAAGCCGAAACGGGTGAACCAATCGTCGGGGATGGTTGGTGTCTCTTCTGCGAGGGGTGCGCCGTCTTTTGTCAAAGAGAGGGAGAACCCGTTTTCAAAATTCTGGGCCAAGTTGTGCATCCTGCTGTCCTTCCGCTATGCTCACGTAAATGTTCATGGGAATTTTTCCCACGACAACTCACGTTTTCGTGAATTTCCTTTCTTCTCAGGGGAAAAAAGCGCATATGTTTGCGGGGATTTTTGGGACTTGGAATGGGAAATACGACACGAAGCACCACGACAGACAGGATGGAACGCGCGCTCTCAGCCTTGCTGAAACCCCTGTCTAAACTGCTGATCAAAAACAATTTGGACGTGCAAACAGCCACCGAAGCCCTGAAACGTGCTTTGGTGACAGAAGGGCTGTCAGATGAGAGCGCCACCGACAGTCAGGTGAGTTTGCGCACCGGCGTGCACCGCAAAGATGTTAAGCGGCTGCGTGCTGAAATTGAGAGCGGGCAGACGAAAAAGATTCCCACAAGGGGAATCGCTTTGGTGCTGACAACCTGGTCTCAGGAGCCGCCTTTTTGCGATGCGGCAGGCCAGCCGCGCCTGCTGCCGCGCAAGGGCCAACCCGATGTACCCGGGTTTGACGAGCTGATCAAAGCCAGCAAGGTCGACCTTGCGGCGGCCACCGTCCTGTCAGAGCTTGAACGACAGGATCTGATCAAACGCCATCCGGATGGGCAGCTAGAATTGCTGTCAGCGACCTTTGTGGCGCAATCCGGTGATGCGGCGATTGATGCCTTTGAGGCGACGGTGGGGGACCATTTGCGGATTGCCACGGAAAACGTGCTGTCCCCGCCCGGTGCGCCGCGCCAGTTTGATCAGGTGCTGCGCTACTCTCATCTCTCTGCCAGCTCGGTTGCCGCGCTGGAAGCAGAGGCGCGCAAGATGGCACAAAGCTATCTTGAGACGCTCAACGCCATGGCGCACCGTTTGCAAAGCGAAGACGATGCGTCCGGGCAGTTGGCAAACGGCCGTTTTGTCACCGGTGCCTTCATTGCGCCGATACATCCGACCGATACTTCCACGCCAGAAGGCGTGGCCACCCCCGAGAAGAATTCCGAGGAAGACACCAAAACATGAGCGGTTTTCTGAAACTGAGCGCATTATGCGCGTTTGTGATAGCCAGCAGCGCCCTGCCCATCTCTGCTGGCGAAGAAAAGGAGGCGCGTGAAGGCGGTCTCACCGGCACGGGTATTGTCGGCGAAATTGTCAAACTGGGCAGCATCATCGTGAACACGCAGCGCATCACCTTTGCGCCCGATATGCAGGTGAGCTCTGCGGCTGGCTCCAAACCGGCCAGCGCGTTGCGCCCCGGGCAAACCGTGGCCGTGGCCGTGCAGAGGGACGGCGACCATTGGGCCGCGGATGCGATCACGCAGGTGCATCCGATTGTCGGCCCTGTGAGCGAGGTGCATCCAGATGCGCTTGTGGTGATGGGCGCACGCATCCTGAAGGATGCGCGCGCGCCTGAGGTGGCCGTGGGCGATTGGATTGCAGTGAGTGGTTTTTGGAACCGCGAAACAGTGATCGCCACCGCCATTGAGGTGGTGCCCCCGCAGGCGCAGGCCAGCGTGCAGGGCAGCTATGCCTCCGCCCCTGAGGACACCCCATCATGGAAACTGGGTGCCGTGACTATGAACGGGCCGCGCCCGGAACATGCGACAGAGGGGCAGATCCTGCGGGTCTATGGCACAGCGCAGCACGACGGGCTTGAGGTGCGCGATATGCGCCTTGGCGTGTTTGACGCTCCAAAGGCGCTGGTGCTCGCGGAGGGCTATTTTTCGGTGGTCTCTGCCACCGGGCATTACACTGTCGCAGGCAGTGGGCTGTCGTCTTACACAGAGCAACGCGGCGATGTGATGACCCAAGACAAGGTGCGCATTTGCGGGGTGGACGGGTCCATCGTGAAACCCGATGCAGTGCTGAGCGCGGAAACACGCGCGCAGCTGCGCGTTTTGGGCTGCCCGACACCTTAAAGTCTGGCGAGCGCTGCCATCACTTGCGCAGCGGTCGCCACGTTTACTTTAGAATGAATCTAAACCTTGACTAATCACAACCGCAGGCGCATATCAAATCTTGATAGGAAAGGTCTGCCAATGTTCATTCAAACGGAATCCACCCCGAACCCTGCAACGCTGAAGTTTCTGCCCGGGCAGACTGTGTTGGAAATGGGCACCGCCGATTTCCCGACTGCGGATGGCGCGGCAGCCTCCCCTCTGGCGACCCGCATCTTTGCAGTGAATGGCGTTGCGGGCGTGTTCTTCGGCAATGACTTTGTGACCGTGACCAAAGCGGACGGCATTGAGTGGGATCACATCAAACCGTCGATCCTTGGCGCGATCATGGAGCATTATCAGTCTGGCCAGCCTGTGATGGCAGGTGAGGCAACAGCCCCCTCCGGTCACGCAGAGCACACCGGCGAAGATGGCGAGATTGTTGGCCAGATCAAAGAGCTTCTGGACACCCGCGTGCGTCCGGCAGTGGCACAGGATGGCGGCGACATCACGTTCCACGGCTTTGACCGCGGTGTGGTGTATCTGCACATGCAGGGCGCTTGCGCTGGCTGCCCCTCCTCTACGCTGACCCTGAAAATGGGCATCGAGAACCTGCTGCGTCACTACATTCCTGAAGTGACCGAAGTGCGTCCGGTCGCGGTGTAATTTCTCCCCATGACGGCCCCACTGGTCCTGAGTTTTGACACATCGGCCGCGCATGTCGCGGCCGCTTTGCTGTCTGGTGAGCACATCATCGGCTTCAAGGTCGAAGAGATGAAGCGCGGGCAGGCGGAGCGCCTGATGCCGATGCTGGAAGAGGTTTTGAAAGAGGCCCGAAAAAGCTGGCAAAATCTGGATGCGATTGGCGTGGGGGTTGGCCCCGGCAATTTTACCGGTATCCGCATATCCGTCTCCGCCGCGCGGGGCCTCGCGCTGGGGCTGGGTATTCCGGCGGTGGGCGTGAACAGCTTTGACGCGATTGAAGCCGGGTTAGACCGCGTGGCTATACCTGTTGTGCCCGGACCTCGCGGCCAAGGATACCTCGCTCCCAAAGGAAAAACTCCCTATCTGGCGACGCAGGACGAGCTCCTCGATATCATGGAAGATGCCCCGCTCGCAAATCCAGTACCCGTTAGTCTTGTCGTGCAAATCGCGCGTTTGACAGCAAAACGCTATCAAAGCAGCCCCCCTGCCCCGGCACCGCTCTACATCAAGCCTGCTGACGCGGCGCCGCCCAAGGACCCTGCTCCGGTCATTCTGGATCAGTGATCCGCCATGACGCCTGAGACCATGGCCGCGATCCACAGCGCCGCTTTCACGGACAGCCGCGCCTGGGATGCCAAAGAAATAAGCGGGCTGCTTCAGTCACGACTGGTGTTTTTTGTCTCGGTTGACGCTGGGTTCGCTTTGGGTCGTGCGGTGGCAGACGAATGCGAACTCCTGACAGTGGCTGTGCATCCTGACGCGCGGCGGCGTGGTTTCGGCTTGTTATTATTGGAAAAATACGAGGCGGAAGCCAGCGCACGCGGGGCGGCCACAAGCTTTCTGGAAGTGGCGGAGGACAAAGCGGCTGCGCTTGCGCTCTATGAGCGCTGCGGCTACGAAATATATGGCACGCGGCCCGGCTACTACACACGCACAGACGGGCAGCAAATCGCTGCATGCCTCCTAAAAAAGGCGCTAAACTGATCGGGGGCCTGATTCGAATGTCACCTTTTTGGCCAAATGGTCAAAATAAAGTTGACCGCTTCGGTATCAATCGCCTTAGTTACATGATGGTCCGGCGGGACATGAACAATAGACGGGACGGCACTCGCAACGAAACGACCGCCCCGCTCAACACTGGGAGACTTAAATGAGCCTGATGCACAAATTTCTTGGCGCTGCGGCAGCTGCGGCCCTTTCTGCGGGTGCAGCCCTGGCAGAACCGGCGCTGATCTTTGACCTCGGCGGCAAGTTCGACAAATCCTTCAACGAAGCGGCCTTTGGCGGCGCAACCCGCTGGGCAGAAGAAACCGGCGGCAGCTTCCGCGAGATCGAACTGCAGTCTGAAGCACAGCGTGAGCAGGCTCTGCGCCGCTTTGCAGAAGCCGGTGCCAACCCAATCGTTATGGCTGGCTTTGCTTTCGGCAACGTGCTGGGCGAAGTGGCGGGCGACTATCCTGACACCAAATTTGCCATCATCGACATGGTGGTTGACGCGCCAAACGTGCGCTCCGTTGTGTTCAACGAGCACGAAGGCTCCTACCTCGTCGGCATGATGGCGGCGCAGGCGTCCAAATCCGGCACCGTGGGCTTCATCGGTGGCATGGACATCCCGCTGATCCGTAAATTCGCCTGTGGCTACGTTCAGGGCGTGAAAGCGGTGAACCCGGACGCAACCGTGATCCAGAACATGACCGGCACAACACCTGCCGCATGGAATGACCCGGTCAAAGGTTCAGAGCTGACCAAAGCGCAGATCAGCCAGGGTGCGGACGTTGTTTATGCAGCGGCAGGCGGCACCGGTGTTGGCGTTCTGCAGACCGCAGCGGATGAGGGCATCCTCTCCATCGGTGTGGACAGCAACCAGAACCACCTGCACCCAGGCAAAGTCCTGACCTCCATGATGAAGCGCGTGGACAACGCGGTTTACGAAGCCATGAAGGCGGGTGATGCGCTGGAAACCGGCTTCAACGTGATGGGCGTGTCCAACGGCGGCGTTGGCTATGCGATGGACGAATACAACGCTGAGCTGGTTTCTGCGGACATGGCTGCCGCAGTTGATGCAGCAAGCGGTAAAATTGCTTCCGGTGAGCTGGCTGTGCACGATTACATGAGTGACAACAGCTGCCCAGTGGAATAACAGGCGCCCGGGATCCATCCCGGAGCTCTTTAAGGGGGCCGTGCCATGGCGGTGCGGCCCCTAAAACGTAAAAGGGGGACAAGTTCATGCCAGACTACGTGACCGCTTTCTTCGCCACCTGGGCAGAGGCAGACGCTAACACACGCAGCGCCACACTAGCCGACGTCATGGCTGAAAACTTCTCCTATTGCGATCCCAATGCCCCAGAGACGATTTCTGATCTGGACGCGCTGAGCAGCTATATCGGCATGTTCACGCAATATGCCCCCGGCGCGACTGCGCAGGTGGTCAGAACCAGCGAGACCAAAGGCCACCACAGGGTGACCGTTGCCTTTCGCATGGCCGACGGCAAAGAGCAGCTTGGCCAATATTTCGTGGAACTTGACGCCGACGGGCGCGCAACGCGCATGGTCGGCTTCGCAGGACTGGGAGAGCCTGAATGACGGCGCCTGCCATTGAACTAAAAGGCATATCCAAAGCCTTTGGCCCTGTTCAGGCCAACAAGGATATCTCGATCTCGGTGCAGCCTGGCACCATTCACGGCATCATCGGCGAAAACGGCGCGGGGAAATCCACGCTGATGTCGATCCTGTACGGCTTTTACAAAGCGGATGCCGGGGAGATCTTTATCAAGGGACAAAAGACCCCGATCCCGGACAGCCAAGCCGCCATCAGCGCAGGCATCGGGATGGTGTTCCAGCACTTCAAGCTGGTGGAGAACTTCACGGTTCTGGAAAACATCATTCTGGGGGCCGAAGACGGCGCGATGCTCAATACCTCTTTGGGCAATGCGCGCCGCGAGCTGAAGCATCTGGCGGATGAATACGGCCTGAACGTGGACCCGGATGCGGTGATTGAAAACCTCTCTGTGGGCCATCAGCAGCGCGTGGAAATCCTCAAGGCGCTGTATCGCAAGGCGGAAATCCTGATTCTGGATGAGCCGACCGGCGTGCTGACCCCAGCCGAAGCGGATCAGCTGTTCCGCATTCTGGACCGGCTGCGCGAAGAGGGCAAAACCATCATCCTGATCACACACAAACTGCGTGAGATCATGGAATACACCGACACGGTTTCGGTGATGCGGCGTGGTCAGATGACCGCCACGGTAAAGACCAAGGAGACCTCACCTGAAGAGCTCGCCGAGCTGATGGTGGGTCGCAAAGTGCTTCTGCGCGTTGACAAAAAACCGGCGGAGCCGGGTGTCACCATTCTGGATGTGCAAGGCTTGCGCGTTGTGGATGACGCGGGCGTTGAGCGTGTCAAAGGCATCGACCTCAATGTGCGCGCTGGTGAGATTGTCGGGATTGCAGGGGTTGCCGGGAACGGCCAATCCGAGCTTCTGGAAGTGCTCGGCGGTTATGCTGACGGCACCGGCACCATTCTGGTCAATGGGGAGCCGATCCCGCTGAGCGGCCATGGCGCTGACGGACAGGCGCGCCGCGCGACCGGGGTGAGTCACGTGCCGGAAGACCGGCAGCGTGAAGGTCTGATCATGGAGTTTTCCGCCTGGGAAAACACCGTGTTTGGCTACCATCTGGAACCGGAAATCCAGAACGGCGTTCTGATGGACAACAAAGCCATCTATGAGGATGCCGAAGCCAAGATGGAGCGCTTTGACGTGCGCCCGCCCGATCCAAAACTGGCGGCCAAGAACTTCTCTGGCGGCAATCAGCAGAAAATCGTGCTGGCGCGTGAGATCGAGCGCAATCCGGACCTGCTGCTGATTGGCCAGCCGACCCGCGGCGTGGACATCGGCGCAATCGAGTTCATCCACCAGCAGATCGTGAACCTGCGCGATCAGGGCAAGGCGATCCTGCTGGTGTCTGTGGAACTTGATGAGATCATGTCCCTCTCTGACCGGATTGCGGTCATGTTTGACGGCCACATCATGGGCGAGCGCGATCCGGCGCAGACCAATGAAAAAGAGCTGGGCCTTTTGATGGCCGGGATCACCGACACCTCCGCAGTTGCAGGCAACGGCGGCAATGACACCACTGAACAGGAGGTCCACGCCGATGGATAAGATGCCTAAATGGGCTGACATCGTCCTGATCCCCCTTATCTCGCTGCTATTGGCGGCTTTTTTCTCCGCATTGGTGATATTGGCCATTGGCGAAAACCCGATTGAAGCGTTGAAACTGATGATTGACGGGGCGCTGATGCGCTCGGCGGGCTGGGGCTATACGCTCTATTACGCCACCAACTTCATCTTCACCGGCCTTGCGGTCTCGGTCGCGTTCCATGCGCGCCTTTTCAACATCGGTGGCGAAGGTCAGGCGATGCTGGGCGGCCTCGGTGTGGCGCTGGTGTGCCTCTATATCCCCTGGCCCCATTGGTCTTTGTCGATCCTGGGTGCCTCTGTGGGTGCGGCGCTGTTTGGCGCGCTTTGGGCGCTGATCCCGGCCTATCTGCAGGCCAAACGCGGCAGTCACATCGTGATCACCACCATCATGTTCAACTTCATCGCTGCGGCGCTGTTGAACTATGTGCTGGTGGAAATGCTGCGGCCTGTGGGCGCGATGGACCCGGCCTCAGCCAAGTTCCCGGATGCAACCCATCTGCCGTCTTTTCAGGATATGTTCTCCACCGCAGAGACACCCATGTTCCGTGGCGCTCCTGCAAACGTGACCTTCTTCCTCGCGCTGATTGCCTGTTTTGTGGTCTGGGCGCTGATCTGGCGCACGCGGCTTGGCTATGAAATCCGTGCCTTTGGCCAATCGGAAACGGCCGCCAAATACGCCGGCATCAGCCCTGTGCGCATCACCGTGATCGCCATGCTGATCTCCGGTGCGCTGGCCGGGATGATGTCTGTGAACACCACAATGGGGGAAAGCGAACGTCTGATCCTCAACAGCACTGAAGGCGCGGGCTTTATCGGCATCGCGGTGGCGCTGATGGGGCGCAACCATCCGTTTGGCGTGTTCCTCGCAGCCATCCTGTTTGGCTTCCTCTATCAGGGCGGCGCGGAACTGGCGCTCTGGACCAGCATCCCACGTGAATTGATCGTGGTGATCCAAGCTCTGGTGATCCTGTTCACCGGTGCGCTGGACAATATGGTGCGTCACCCGCTTGAGAAACTCTTTATCGCGCTGCGCCGGAGGAACGCCTGATGGACTTTCTGACACTGCTTCAGGTGCTGGACACATCTGTGCGTCTGGCAACACCTCTGCTACTGGCCTGTCTCGCAGGTCTCTATTCCGAACGCTCCGGCGTGGTCGACATTGGCCTTGAGGGCAAAATGCTGGCAGCGGCGTTCTTTGCTGCTGCATTCGCCTATTACTCCGGCAATGCCTGGGTGGGCCTGCTGGCCGGGATTGGCGCGTCGATCATTCTCGCGGTGATCCACGGGCTGGCATCCGTCACCTTCCGCGGCAACCAGCTGATCTCCGGTGTGGCGATCAACTTTCTTGCGGCTGGCATGACCGTTCTGGCGGCGCAAAGCTGGTTCCGCCAAGGGGGCCGCACGCCGCCGCTGGAAGGCGCTGCGCGGTTCAACCCGATTGAGCTGCCGTTCGCCATTGGTCCGACCGACGCGGAAGCCGCAGGCCGTCCGCTGAGCCAGTTGATCGCAGAAGCAAGCCCGCTGCAGCAGTTCTACTCCGAACTGATCTCCGGCCACTCGATCCTCGTTTATCTGGCGCTGCTGACGGTGCCTTTCACCTGGTGGCTGTTGTTTCGCACCCGCTTTGGCCTGCGCCTGCGCGCGGTTGGGGAAAATCCGGCAGCTGTGGATACGGCTGGCGTTTCGGTGGTCTGGCTGCGCTATGCGGCTGTGCTGATCTGCGGTGTGCTGTGCGGTGTGGCCGGGGCCTATCTCTCCTCCGCGCTGCAGGCGGGCTTTGTGAAAGATATGACCGCCGGTCGTGGCTTTATCGCGCTCGCGGCGCTGATCTTTGCCAAATGGCGTCCGGTCTATGCGCTTTGGGCCTGTCTGCTCTTTGGTCTGTTCCAGGCATTGGAGCTGCGTCCGGACATCATCGAGAGTGTTTCCGGCATCAAGGTTCAGGTGCAACTCCTGGGTGCGTTGCCCTATATCCTGACCGTGGTGATCCTCGCAGGCTTTGTCGGCAAGGCGATCCCGCCACGTGCCAGCGGCGAGCCTTACGTCAAAGAGCGCTAAATCCGCAACCGGACGATAAGTCCAGTTTTCGGTCAATGATCTGTCCTGCCAGCGTTTTATCGACGCTGGCAGGTTGCTTTTGAGAGCCCTGTAGCGCTATCAAAAATTATGCAGATTTACCTCCCCATCGCCGAAGTTTCCGTCAACGCATTCCTGCTGCTTGGACTGGGCGGCATGGTGGGCATTCTTTCGGGGATGTTCGGGGTTGGTGGCGGATTTCTGATGACGCCGCTTTTGTTTTTCATCGGCATCCCGCCGGCCGTCGCGGTTGCGACGGAAGCGAACCAGATCGTGGCTTCCTCGTTCAGTGGTGTGCTGGCACATCTGAAGCGAAAAACCGTCGACCTCAAAATGGGCACGGTGCTGCTGTCTGGCGGCCTCATAGGGGCCGCGCTTGGGGTGGTGGTGTTCAACTATCTGAAGTCGCAGGGTCAGGTCGATTTGCTGGTGCGGCTTTGCTATGTGGTCTTTTTGGGCGTGATCGGCTCTCTGATGTTCATCGAGAGCCTCAATGCGATCCGCAAATCGCGCAAGAACGCTGGACCACCCAAACGCAAGAAACACAATTGGGTGCATGGTCTGCCGCTGAAGATGCGCTTTCGTGTGTCCGGTCTCTACATCTCTGTGATCCCGCCGATGATGGTGGGCGTGCTGGTGGGCATCCTGTCAGCCATCATGGGCGTTGGCGGCGGGTTCATCATGGTGCCCGCGATGATCTATCTGCTGGGGATGCCAACCAAAGTGGTTGTGGGCACTTCGCTGTTTCAGATCATCTTCGTCACCGGCTTCACCACGCTTTTGCACGCCACCACCAACTTCACCGTAGACATCGCGCTGGCGGTTCTGTTGCTGGTGGGCGGTGTGATCGGCGCGCAGATTGGCACGCGGCTTGGCACCTACCTGAAGGCCGAACAGCTGCGCATCTTGCTGGCACTTCTGGTGATGATGGTCTGTGCCAAACTGGCGCTCGACCTGCTGCTTCAACCCAGCGAGCTCTTTTCGCTTGGCGCGGTGGAGGGGCACTGATGCTGCGGATACTCTCTTTCTGCTTGGCCCTTGCCGCCAGCGCACTGAGCGCTGAGGAAGTGGTGCTTGGCCTGAGCCAGGATCAGGTGGCGATCACCACAAACTTTGACGGCTCTGAGATCCTGCTGTTTGGTGCGGTGAAACGCGAGGCCCCCATTCCGGAAGAGCCGCTAGACGTGGTGATTGCCGTGTCCGGCCCCTCCAGCCCGCTCACCGTGCGGCGCAAGGAGCGCAAGTTTGGCATCTGGGTGAACACCGATGCGGTGGAGATTGACGCCGCCCCGAGCTTTTATGCGGTGGCCACCTCTGCGCCGTTTACGGAAGCGATTTCCAACGTCGAAGACCAGCGCCACAAAGTGTCGATCCCTCGTGCGATCCGCTCTGTGGGCGCGCCTATGGAGGTGGAGGACGCCCAAAGCTTCAGCGAAGCGGTGATCCGAATCCGCACCGATGAAGGCCTGTATCAGCTGCGCGAAAACACCGTGGAAATCGAGCAGCAGACCCTGTTTCGCACCTCAATCCAGATGCCTGCCAACCTGACGGAAGGCGACTATCCCACGCGCATTTTCCTGACGCGGGATGGCAAGGTGGTGTCTCAGTTTGAGACGGTGATCAACGTGAACAAGGTGGGACTTGAGCGCTGGCTCTATGATTTGTCGCGCAATCAACCCTTGATTTACGGGATCATGTCATTGGCTATTGCGATTGCCGCAGGATGGCTGGCCTCTGCCGCGTTCCAGGTGTTGCGGCGCAACTGAGCCAGGCCAACGCGCTTGCGTCGCTGCGTCAGGGCGACTACCTGATAACAAACTTAAAAAGGGGCACAGGATATGTCGCAGACACCGGAAACGCTTGCAGGAATGATGCTGGAGGCCGCGCGGAAAGCCGGTGCGGAAGCGGCGGATGCGATGGTGGTCTCTGGAACGTCGGTGTCCATCGAAGTGCGCGAAGGCAAGCTTGAGCAGGCCGAGCGCTCTGAGGGGGTGGACCTCGGGCTGCGTGTGCTGATCGGGCAGCGTCAGGCCAATGTGTCCATTTCCGACACGCGCCCGGAAAGCATTGCGACCATGGCAGAGCGGGCGGTGGCCATGGCCAAAGAAGCGCCCGAGGATCCTTATGTGGGACTGGCCGCGGCGGACCAGCTTGTACGCGACCCTGATATTGCTGCACTTGAGCTGAGTGACCCGACAGCCGAGCCCGCGCCTGATGCGCTGCAGGCGGATGCTTTGGCAGCCGAAGCCGCGGCCATGGCGGTCGACGGCGTGACGCAGGTGCAATCCTCCACTGGCGGATATAGCCACACAACCGTGCATTTGGCGGCGAGCAACGGGTTTTCCGGCGGATATGACCGCAGCAGCCGCGCCGTTTACACCACTGCGATTGCCGGAACCGGCGAGGCCATGGAGCGCGACTACGACGGAGATTCGCGCATTTTTCAAAGCGATCTGCGCTCCGCTTCCGAGATCGGCACCGAAGCCGGACAGCGCGCCATCGCCCGCCTGAACGCGCGCAAGCCAGAAACCGGGGCTTTCCCGGTGCTGTTTGATGAGCGCATTTCCTCGTCGTTGGTCGGGCATCTGCTGGCGGCAGCAAACGGGGCCATGGTGGCGCGTGGCTCAAGCTGGCTGCGCGAAAAGCAAGGCCAGCAGGTTCTGCCCGAAGCGCTTTCCCTGATTGAAGATCCGCTGCGCCCGCGTGTCTCCGGCTCGCGCCCGTTTGATGCGGAAGGGCTGCCCACCGCGAAACGCGCGATTGTCGACAAAGGCGTGCTGACCGGTTGGACGCTTGATTTGGCCAATGCGCGCAAGCTGGGCATGGCCTCAACCGGCAATGCCGCGCGCGGCGTTTCAAGCCCACCCTCCCCGAGCAGCTGGAATGTGGCGCTGACCCAAGGCGCGCAGTCGCGTGAGGCGCTGGTCAAAGACATGGGGCGCGGCCTGCTGGTGACATCGCTGATTGGCTCCACCATCAACCCGACAACCGGGGATTATTCACGCGGGGCGGCCGGGTTCTGGATTGAGAACGGCGAGATCGCCTATGCGGTAAATGAATGCACCATCGCCGGGAACCTGCATGACATGCTGCGCCATATCGTGCCAGCCAATGATGCGCGCGGCTACCTGTCGCGCGAGGTGCCCTCATTGCTGGTGGAAGGGATGACCCTTGCCGGCGCCTGACCTTCAGCTCCTGATCGATGCGGCGCTGGAGGCAGGTGAGATTGCCAAGCGCTATGACGGGCAAAACGCAAAGACCTGGCATAAGCCGGAGGGCGCTGGCCCCGTGACCGAGGCGGATCTGGCGGTGAATGACATGCTGGAGCGGGAGCTGCGCGGGGCGCGGCCCGACTATGGCTGGCTGAGCGAAGAGTCACTTGATGAAGGCAACCGGGTGCAGGACGCGCAGGTTTTTATCATCGACCCGATTGATGGCACCCGCAGCTTTATTGAAGGGTCCAACACCTGGGCCCATTCGCTTGCGATTGCGGAACATGGCGAAGTGACCGCAGCGGTGGTCTATCTGCCGCGGCGGGACCGGCTTTATGTCGCGGAAAAGGGCCAAGGCGCGACGCTGAACGGCGAGCCGATCCAAACAACCACCATGGAAGCGCTCGCCGGAGCCAAGGTGCTAGCAGCTAGGCCCGCAATGGAGGCCGCGCTGTGGAAAGACACGCCTCCAGATTTCAATCGCGGCTATCGCCCCTCGCTGGCCTATCGCATGGCGCTGGTGGCACAGGGCCGGTTTGACGCCATGCTGACCCTGCGCCCGACGTGGGAATGGGACATTGCCGCTGGCGATCTGATCTTGCGCGAAGCCGGTGCAGCGACCTCTGACCGGCACGGAAATCCTTTGGTGTTCAACAATCCCGATCCCCGGCTTGCGGGCGTTGTGGCGGGCAATGCCACCCTGCAGTCCAAGATTTGTGCGGCTCTGGCGCCACCCCATGCGCCGCAATAGGCAAAACCGCAAAAACCTTTGGGAAACGGGAAAAATTCCGCCTATTTCTCTATAATCTGCCCTCTTGAGACCGCGACGTAAGCGGCTTAGGTTGCGCGCAAATCCGCACCACAAAGGAGTGGCCCATGGCACAACGACTGCACCTCGTCTTTGGCGGCGAGTTGATCGACCCCACAAAAACCGCATTCAAAGACGCGGACAACATTCACGTTGTGGGCATCTTTCCGAACTATGAAAGCGCCTATGACGCGTGGAAAGCCGAAGCACAGCGCACCGTAGACAACGCACATATGCGGTATTTCATCGCCCATTTGCACCGCCTGCGTGACGAAGGCGCAGAAGCCTCCTCCACGGAAGAACTCGGATAAAACTGGCATGCCGCGCTCGCTTGGTCTGACGACATATCTTGCGTTTGCGCGCCGCCAACCGCCACAGCTGGCTGCCATCACCACGCCACGACCGGCGGGTGAAATGGTTTGGCTACATTGTGCGGATCCAAAACGGGTGCGGACCCTCGCAAAGCTTGGTCAGCGCCTGACCCGGCAGCGCGGGGCGAGCGCGTTTCTGATCACGACGCCGCAGACCAAGCCCCCCCAAGGGTTGCCGGAGGAGGCGATCTGGCAAAGCTGCCCTTCAGAGAACCCCAACGATATCAAAGCTTTTCTAACCCATTGGCAGCCTGATCTGTGCCTCTGGCTGGGGCCGGAGCTGCGCCCCGCGCTGATTGATGCGGTGTTTGAGCGGAATATCCCTTCGGTGCTGCTGGAGGCCAATCGCACCAAGATTGACCAGAAACGCCGCTGGGGGCCGGAGCCAACCCGCGCGACCCTTATGCGGTTCACCAAGATCTTTGCGCAAGGCAAAGAGGCGCGGAGCCGGTTCAAGAAACTGCTGCCGGAAACGGCAGAGATCACGCTGAGCGGCGAGCTGATGGAAGAGGCGCAGGCCTTGCCGGTTCAGGACAGCGATCTGGAGGAGTTGCGCGGATCGCTTTCCGGCCGCCCGGTTTGGCTGGCCGCGCGACTGCAGCCCAAAGAGTTGCCGCTGGTGCTCAACGCCTATCGCCAGATGCTGCGGCTGTCGTTTCGCACATTGCTGGTGGTTGTGCCTGACAATGCCGAAGATGCCCCAGATATGCACCGGACCATTCAGGAAGACGGGTGGCGGGTTGCCGATTGGGAGGCCGGGGATTTTCCCGGTGAAGATACGCAGGTGCTGTTTGCTCAGACGCCTGATGAGCTGGGCCTGTGGTACCGGCTTGCCCCGGTCAGCCTTGTGGGCTCTTCGCTGGTTGCCGGAGCTGGCGGGCGTGATCCGCTTGAACCGGCGGCACTTGGCAGTGCAATCCTCTATGGCCCGTCGGTGCGGCGCTATCTGAACAGCTACACGCGGCTGGCCAATGTGGGCGCGGCGCGGATTGTGAAAGACGCTGAAAGCCTGACCGCCGCGCTGATGTTTCTGGCCGCGCCGGATCAGGCGGCGGCGATGGCGCATGCGGGCTGGCAGGTTGTTTCTGACAGTGCCGCGGTTTCCGATATGGTGATTGAGCACGCACATGCGCTTTTGGATCAGCAAGAGGCCGTTTCATGAAAGAGCCAAAGTTCTGGTCCAATGCTCCGGACAAACCCGGCTGGCAGGCACATCTGCTTGCACCTTTGGGCGCGCTTTACGCCTCAGCGACGCGCAAACGCATCCGGCAAAGCTCTGACGGCCACAAAGCCAATGTGCCGGTGATCTGTGTTGGCAACCTCAACGCCGGGGGTACGGGCAAGACCCCCACTGCCATCGCCTTGGTGCAATTTTTGCAGGCGCGCGGGAACAGGCCGCATGTGGTCTCACGTGGATACGGCGGCGCGCTGGAAGGGCCTGTGCAGGTGGATGAACGCGCCCACCGCGCCGCGCAAACCGGCGATGAGCCGCTCTTGTTGGCAGCCTTTGCCCCAACCTGGGTGGCCAAGGATCGCGCCAAAGGCGTGGCTGCTGCAGAGGCGGCGGGGGCCGATGTGATCCTGCTGGATGACGGCTTTCAGAACCCCACGGTGCAGAAAGACGCCAGCATCATCGTGGTGGATGCGGCGCGCGGATTTGGCAACGGGCGTTGCATTCCCGCAGGCCCCTTGCGTGAACCCGTCGCGGCAGGTCTGGCGCGGGCGGATGTGCTGCTTTCCATTGGCTCTGAGCAGGCCCAAGCACAGTTTGCAGCGCGCTGGGGACAGGCAGTCTCCCTCCCCCATCTCACAGGCGCTTTAGAGCCACTTCCAACCGGCATGGATTGGCGGGAAACGCCGTTTCTGGCCTTTGCCGGGATTGGGCATCCGGAAAAGTTTTTTGACACTCTGCGGGGACTTGGCGCGACTCTGGTGCGCACAGAAGCGCTGGATGATCATCAGGCGCTGCCGCCGTCGCTATTGACCCGCCTCACATCAGAGGCCCGCGCGCTTGGGGCGCAGTTGGTCACGACGGAAAAGGATGCGGTGCGTTTGCCAATGGAGATGCGGGCGCAGGTGCTGACATTGCCCGTGCGACTGGCCATTTCGGATTGGCAGCCGATTGAAACGCTCTTGGCCCGGATTGGCGTGCCTGAGCGATCCTAGACCGCTCAGACTTGGGAAAGAGGGCTTATTCACCCAGCTTGCCGTCCAGAATCTCGCGCAGATCCGCGTAGTTCATGTTGGAATGCTGCTCGCCATCAATGATGAGCGTTGGCGTGGCCTGAACATTGTCCGCCGCTGCATTTTCCTGGAACCAAGCCACAAGCGCCTTGGCTTTGTCTTCGTCCTGCAGGCAGGCCTGAAGCGTGTCGTCTTCCAGCCCTGCAAGGCGACCGGTTTTGCGCAGCGCATCCGCGATGGCCACCGGATCACCGGAGCTTGTCCATTCGCGCTGGGTTTCCATCAGGATGTCGGTCATGCCGAAGAAACGCTCCTGACCGCCGCAGCGTGCCACCATGGAAGCCCAGAGGCCGTAGCGGTCAAAGTAGACATCGCGGAAGATGAACTTCACCTTGCCGGTGTCGATGTAGTCCACTTTGAGGTCTTTGAAGACGTTCTCATGGAAGCTCGCACAGTGCGGGCAGGTGAAGGATGCATATTCGATGATGGTGATCGGGGCGTCTTCAGCGCCAATCGCCATCTCCACAATCTCGGAGCTCTCCGCATTTTCAGAGGAGACGGTCTGGATGTTGGACACCGCTGGCAGAATGGTGGAGACGGCGGTGGACGTCGGCTGGCCCGCAGTCATCCAGTAGGCCCCGCCTGCAACAGCCATGGCTGCAGCGGCGATAAGGGGAACAAAACGGTTCATTTAGAAACCTTTCTTAGCATTTTTATTTTTCATAAGCACGTTGCCGGCAAGCTGTTCAAGCGCTTGCCGCAGTTCGTTGTTCTGCACCGGGGCTGCGACCTGAGCGGCCTCTTGCTGGGTAGCGGGATCGGGTTTGGCCGCCTCTTTTGGGGGCGGGGCCGAGAATTGTACCTGACCTTCGGCAAAGCCGGTGGGGGCGGTTTGGGTGATGCGCAGATGGGCAATGGCGTTGTAGCCGTAGGCGGCATTCACGCGGTTGCGCAAAGTCTCTTTCTGCATTTCCAGCATGGGCGCATTGGCCCCGGTGGTGAGCACCGTGAGCGTCGCGCCAAAGCCTTTGCGACCGTATTTCACATCCACGGGCCGACAAATGCGCGCGATATCCTGCCCCACGATCTCTGCCCAATGGGTGAGTACGCGGGTCTCCGCAAACCCCTTGCTTTCGCTGGCTTTGCGAATGCGATCCCGCAGGAGCGAGGAGGTGCGTTTGAACCCTTTGGTCGTGGTACGGCGCATGTTGATCTTGCATCCTCTGGTCGAGAGCTATTTTAGTGGCCCGACCCAGCTGTGCCAGCGAAACCGACTCTAGGCGAGGATAAAACTTGCGTGATTTGCCCCAAAGCTCCGACCTCCTGGCTTGGTATGACCACAATGCGCGCAAGATGCCGTGGCGGATTGGCCCGGCAGAGCGCAAAACGGGCATAAAACCTGATCCCTATCGTGTCTGGATGTCCGAAATTATGCTGCAACAGACAACCGTTGCCGCTGTGAAGGACTATTTTGAGCGGTTTACCGCGCGCTGGCCGACGGTCAAGGATCTGGCTGCGGCGGCGGATGAAGACGTCATGGCGGAATGGGCCGGGCTTGGCTACTACGCACGCGCGCGCAACCTGCTGAAATGCGCGCGCTTTGTGAGCACTGAATTGGGAGGTGTGTTCCCCGATACGGTCGAGGCGCTTTTGAAATTGCCCGGTGTCGGGCCTTATACCGCAGGGGCTGTGGCCTCGATTGCCTTTGACCAGCCTGCCACAGTGGTCGACGGCAATGTGGAGCGGGTGATGGCGCGGCTGTTTGATGTGCACACGCCGCTGCCCGCCGCCAAACCGGAGCTGACAGAGCTGGCTGAGCGCCTGACGCCGCAGGAGCGTCCCGGCGACTATGCGCAGGCGGTGATGGACCTGGGCGCGACAATTTGCAGCCCGCGCAACCCGGCCTGTGGCATTTGCCCGTGGCGCGCACCCTGTCAGGCGCAGAAAGCGGGCACCGCGGCGGAGCTGCCCAAGAAGACACCGAAGAAGCCCAAACCCATTCGCCATGGCGTGGTCTATATCGCACGCCGGGTGGACGGAGCTTTTCTGCTGGAGCGCCGCCCGGACAGCGGGTTGCTGGGCGGGATGCTGGGCTGGCCCGGATCTGAGTGGCAGGAGACAGCAGCCCCGGCGCATGAAGCCCCGATCAAAGCGGAATGGAAAACGCTCAACGCCGAAGCGCGGCACACGTTTACCCATTTCCATCTGCGCCTGACGGTCTGCAGCGCGCTGGTGCCGATGGATCGCAAGCCGGTTACCGGGCATTTTGTGGACGCTGAGGAATTTGACCCGGGGGATCTGCCAACGGCGATGCGCAAGGCGTTTGATCTCTATCGCGGCGCTTGAGCGCATTGCGATAAGACGCGCTTGCCCGCATAGTCCTTGCGACGATGAAAGAGGTTTGCGCCATGATCCCCTCCGCACAATTGGCCCGTTTCTCCAGTGCCTTACCGTTTTGGTGTTCGCTACTGCTGATCCCGTTGGTGTGGATCACCGCGGGTTTGGGCAGCTGGTGGGTGCTGCTTGTGCCAATCACCACGTGGTATCTGTTTGCCGCGCTTGACGCCGTGACCGGGCTCAACCTGCAAAACGCCGATCTCGACACCGCTGAGGCGGACCTGAAGTGGTATCGGCTGGTGACCATAATCTGGCCATGGCTGCAGTTTGCAACGATTTTTGGTATGATCTGGTATGCTACCCGCGCGGACCATTTGAGCACAGGTGCGTTGATCGGTCTGTTTTTCGGCGTCGGTGTGCTCACCGGCACTGTGGGGATCAACTACAGCCATGAGCTGATGCACCAGAAGCCCAAATATGAGCGCTGGCTGGGGGATTTTCTGCTCGCCATGGTGCTCTATTCCCATTTCCGCAGTGAGCACCTTCTGGTGCATCACCGCTATGTCGGCACGCCGCGTGATCCGGTCACGGCGCGCTACAATGAAGGGTTTCACCGCTTCTTCCCGCGGGTTTTGATCGGCTGCCTGAAATCCGCCTTCCGCGCGGAGAAAGAGATGCTGGCGCGCAAAAATCTGCCTTGGACCGACCTCTCCAATCCTTTCTTCCGCTATTGGGCGATGCAGGGGGCGATGTTGATCTTGGCCGGCATCATTGGCGGCTGGCTGGGCGTTTTGCTGTTCATCTGGCAGGCCTATATCGCGATCTGGCAGTTGGAGCTGGTGAACTATGTGGAGCACTATGGGCTGACGCGCAAACATCTGGGAGAGGGCAAATATGAGCATGTGCGCCCGCATCACAGCTGGAATGCGGCGCATAAGGCCTCAAACTGGCTGCTGATCAATTTGCAGCGTCATTCCGATCACCACTACAAGCCGGACAGGCGGTTTCCGCTCCTGCAGAACTACAGCGATGCGGAGGCACCGCAGCTGCCCTTTGGCTATCCGATCATGACGGTTGCGGCGATGATCCCGCCGGTGTGGAAGCAGGTTATGAACCCGCGCGTGCGCAGATGGCGGGAGATGTATTATCCCGAGATCACCAATTGGCAGCCCTATAACAAGGCCAAGAACCCGATGCCGCGTTAGCCTGTAATGCCGTGGTCGCGCGGCCGCTCATAGGCCCAGACGGTGAGCTTTTCCGCGACACCGCGAATGTCCTGATCGGTGAATTTCTGCAGCCCATCCAGACATTCATCCCCGCCCTCGCGCAGCACTTCGACGCGCATGCCATCGCTGATCACAAGGCGGGCGTTGAGCCCACGGGTCATGCTCTCAAGGCGGGAGGCGACGTTGACGGTGTTGCCGACCACGGCAAACTCCAGTCGGTTGGCGCCGATGTCGGCCAGAACCGCCGGCCCGTAGTGCGCGCCAAACCCGACCCGCAACGGGGGGAGCCCCTTACCGATGCGAGCGTTGTTCCAATCATCCACGTCGCGCATCATCTGGCGCGCACAGCGCAGCGCGTTTTGCGCATCGCGCTCAGAGGGGCTTGGAGTGCCAAAGGTCGCCATCAACCCGTCGCCGAGATATTTGTCGAGCGTGCCCTCATGGGCAAAAACTGCCCCTTCCATAAGGCCGTGAAATTCGCGCAGGGTCTCGATGACTTCCTCAGGTTTACGGGCAGCGGCAAACTCGGTGAAGCCGACAATATCGACAAACAGCACAGCGATATCATGGGATCGGATCTGTTTGAGCGGCTCATCATTCTGGCTCAGCTCTTCGACCACATTGGGCGAGAAATAGCGTGACAGGTTGGTGCGCTCGCGCTCCAGAGCCGCGTTGGAGCGCAGCAAAGTGTTGAACCGGCGCACTGTCAGGCCGAGCGTGAGTGCCACAAGAATGAAGACAAAGGCTTCCTGAAACCGCAGATCAAGGTGCAAGCTGTTTGGGTCGAGCATCCGCCCAAGCTCGGGATGATTTGGCAACGCAGTGATCACCGCTTCGCTAAGCGCTTCCATCGGCTCGGTGAACCAGAATGACAGCGCCAGCGCCGCGCACCAGATCATCGCGGTCCATGTGCCAATCGCAATCACCGTGCGCCAGGAATAGGCCAAAGTGCCCGCTGCAAGGATCAGATAGAAATATTGGAAGTTGTCATATTGAAAGCGCATGGCAGAGGGCCAGTCATGCTCTCCCAACGGGTTGGGACCGACGATGCCAATGGTCATGATCAAGAGATCAAAAAAGATCAGCAACAGCTCTGTGCGCGATCGACCGACGCGACCCATACGTTGGATGAGCCAGCCGTTGGCGCAGAGCAGAGCCAGTATGAAGTGATAATAGAGAACCTGCGGCCACGGGGCGACAAACAGCAGGAAGACGGCCACAACACCCATCGCCCACCAGCGCGCTTTCACCGCAAGCGCGAGACCTTCGCGTTTGTGATGCTCCAGCACAGCCTCGGTGTAGCGGTCTTCGCGGTCAGCCTGGCCACCGCTTGCAGATGCGATGTCGTCGCCGGGGTCTGATCTTACGCCCTCTGTCATCTTCAGAGCCCTCCGTCTCGTCCTCTTAGATAGGTATTCGCGAGATTCTTACACACCCCAAAATGTTTCGATTTGGTGTTGAGATCTGACAATAAGCCGAAACGCTCGGAACGTATCGACGTCATAGGCGCTATGACATCAAGTTGTGACGCAGCTTAATCCCGAAACGCTATAAAGATCAAAAAACCCCGCCGTTTCCGGCGGGGAAGTCTTGGTGCCTGTTCAGTCAGTTCGGCAACAGGCACCGGCGGTATTCTACCGGCTTTTTCCTGTCTTCTGAATGCGTTGCGCTTAGTTCGGGCGTGTGGCCATCTCTGCGCGGATCTGTTGGCGCAGAAGATCGATCGGCACTTTCTTGCCTTCACGCTTGTAAGACCAGTAGGTCCAGCCGTTGCAGCTGGGTGCGCCTTCAAGATGTGCGCCAACCTGGTGGATGGAGCCTTTGATGTCGCCACCAATCAGGGTGCCATCCGCGCGGACCTTGGCTTTGTAGCGGCCATTGAGCGAATAAAGCTCTTCGCCCGGACGCAGCATGCCGCGCTCGACCAGCTGGCCAAATGGGACACGTGGCTCTGCGCGCTTGGAGGTGGTCACCTGAAGTGCCTCACGGTCAAACTTGCGCACATTGGCGATGCGTTTCTGCGCCACCTTGCGGTAAGCCGCCTCGCGCTCAATGCCGATGAATTCACGACCCAACATCTTGGCCACAGCACCGGTGGTGCCAGTGCCGAAGAACGGATCAAGCACAACGTCACCCGGGTTGGTCGCGCCTATCAGCACGCGGTGCAGCAGGCTCTCCGGTTTCTGGGTCGGGTGCGCCTTGTCGCCGTTTTCGTCTTTCAGACGCTCATGGCCGGTGCAGATCGGAAGCACCCAGTCAGAACGCATCTGCACACCTTCGTTGAGCGCCTTGAGCGCTTCGTAGTTGAAGGTGTATTTGGCGCCTTCGGATTTGGAGGCCCAGATCATGGTCTCATGGGCGTTGGTGAAACGCTTGCCGCGGAAGTTCGGCATCGGGTTTGATTTGCGCCAAACCACATCGTTCAAAATCCAGAAGCCCTGGTTTTGCAGCTCAGCACCCATGCGGAACACATTGTGGTAGCTGCCAATCACCCAGATTGCGCCGTGTGGCTTCAGCAGGCGACGCGCCGCTTTCAGCCATTCGCGGGTGAATTTGTCATACGCTGCGAAACTGGAAAACTGATCCCATTCATCATCGACAGCGTCGACTTTGGAATTGTCGGGACGGTGCAACTCGCCCTTCAACTGAAGGTTATAGGGCGGGTCAGCAAAAATCAGGTCGATAGAGTTTTCCGGCAGACTGTTCATCACCTCGATACAGTCACCAGACAATATACTATTGATCGGGAGCGCGGATGCGCCCTTCGCTTTTGTCATCGTTTTCATTCTCTGCCTCATTACGGCGCGGTTTTTTTAGTGCGCTCGTTGATGTGGATAAGTTTGAGTCAAACGAGATTCGGCGTCAATTTCTTTTTTGAATCAAGACGTTAGTTTTTAGCTTGATACAACATGTTGTGGATAGGTTTGAATGAACGTCTATGGTGTGGGGTTATCCCCAGCTCCAGCAAAGCCGCTTTGTGGCTTTTGGACGGGTATCCGGCGTTGGTTTCCCACCCATAGCCGGGAAACTGTTGCGCCAAATCCATCATGATGTGATCACGCGCTGTTTTGGCAACAATAGAAGCCGCTGCGATGGACAGCGATTTGGCGTCGCCTTTGACAATTGCCTCCGATTTCAGCGTCAATCCGCGCGGGATCATGTTACCGTCGATCAGCAAATGATCCGGAGCCACGGCCAATCCAGCCACAGCGCGCTCCATGGCGATATGACTGGCACGCAAGATGTTGTGTTCGTCGATCTCTTCGACCGAGGCGTGGGCGATACAGACATCGGCCACCTTCAAGATCTCTTCGGCCAAGGCATCGCGCCGTTTGGCGGAGAGTTTCTTGGAGTCGTTCAGCCCCTCGGGGATGTTGTCTGGATCAAGCACCACAGCCGCCGCCGTCACCGGCCCGGCCAATGGGCCCCGCCCCACTTCATCCACGCCTGCCACACGTGTTGCACCGCCACTGAGAGCGGCCTCTTCCAGCAAAAAATCAGGTGTTGTCATGGCCACTGTGACAATCATCTTCCCGCCCATTGCGCAACAAAAAAGGCTGGACAGCCCCTCGCGCTGTCCAGCCAGTGGCCGCCCTGTCTCGGCCATTCCCTGCTCGATGGGACCGATTAACGCCACACCACTTGGTAACCGTTGCGATCAAGGCAATTCGTGCGATAGCCGGAGATCGTACGGTGCTTGCCACGCGCCTGGAAATAGCATTTCTCGGGCAACCGATAGGCAGGGTATTCCGCGCGGAACAGGCACCGCTGACCGTAGGCCTGAATGACTTTGCCGCGGTGGGTTTCAAACCGTTTGGAGCAATGACTTGGCAGCCAGGACTTATGCTTGTGCTTGGCTTTTTTGGCTTTCTTCGGCTTCTTGGGCTGTTCAGGTTTGCTCGGCTGATAGGTGTAGCGTGGCTTCTCTTTCTTATCGTCCTTGTGGTCGGCCACCGCCGCCCCGATGACCGCCAGAGCCAAGCCTCCAAACAGCAATGCACCAATCGCGTCTTCATCCAAGGCATGCGCGCGGGGAGCAGACAGGCCGGTGATCACGAGCGCGGCGCTCAGCACGGCGGCAATGAAAGTTTTTGAAGTCATAACAACATCCTCTGCGGTTTTTGTTCGATGAGACCGGTGCGTTGACCGGAAGACATCTTCTGTTTCCGTCAAGATGTGAAAATCGTACAATATCAGGGTGTTGTTATCCTATATCCGATCACAAAAGCGGATTGGTTATTGAATATCAAACGCCCAGAGAGCAGTGTTGCGCCATGAAAAACAGGATCAGATACCCGATTTGTGCGGCAGCTCTTGCGGCCTCCCTCGCCCTGCCCAATCTGGCAAGCGCGGCGGATTGCTATGCCGATTACAAAGCCAAAAAGGACGGCCCGTTGCGGCTGCACTATGGTGTCGTTGCGCTGCAGGGCAGCTGTGACAAAGCCTCTGCCAAGCAGGAAGTTGCCGCGCGCATTGGGCAGGACGGGTGGACGCTGTTAAACGTCCTATCCGTGTTTGACGCCTCAAAACTCTCCGGGAAAAAAGACAGTGCAGGACAATTCTACCTCCGTTATTGAAACGCGGCGCAGCGGCGGGCGGATTGTGATTTTCGGGGTTGGGGCGGTTGTTTCGATCCTGTTGATTTGCGCGGCTGTCCTGCTTCTGACCTTGCCGGATGCCAATGCGTTTAACGCGCGGGTGGAGCAGTTGTTCATGGAGAATGACGCGCTCACCGGGCAGGCGGAAATCAAGCTTCTGGAAATCCTTGCGCAATCGGGCACGGCCTTTGCTGACACGCTTTCAAGCTATCGTCTGGTGATCCTCGTATTGCTGGTGTTTGCCACCGCGATGATGATCGCTGCGCTTGTGTGCCTTGTGGCGCTGATGATGCTGAACCGGCGGATGGCGCAGATCGAGCGGGCGGGCATTCAGGTCACCTCGCTGATCGTCAGTCGCGAAGAGAAGACCGTTTACCTAAACGAGATGGGCTTCAAACTGACCGATGCCGCGATGGAAACGCTTTCAGTGTTGGCGGAAGCACGGATGGATGACGAGGTGCTTTCGGGCATTGCGCTGGAAAGTGTGATCTCCGGCAAACCGTCAGCGGATTGCGATGAGGC
Organism: Shimia sp. R9_1; assembly: GCF_017743775.1. Classification (NCBI taxonomy): domain Bacteria; kingdom Pseudomonadati; phylum Pseudomonadota; class Alphaproteobacteria; order Rhodobacterales; family Roseobacteraceae; genus Shimia; species Shimia sp. R9_1. Next base: position 1,275,731 of record NZ_JAGHRN010000001.1, read on the forward strand.
GGCAGGGGCGACGCGGATCAAGCGGCTCAGGGATTCTTTGGGCAATCAGATGGTGAGCCAGCTTTTGGTGAAAAACATCGCGCGCAAAGGCTATGTTTTGTCGATCGACAAGGATGTGATCGAGGTGCTCTAGCCCCCCTGCCCGCGGCCTGCGACAGCAGCCGCTGAGCCGGTCTGCTGAACAAAAGTTGTTGAAACCGCTCACTGAGGGCTTGTTTACCCTTTGTTCACACACCACATTGGGACGGACCACGCGCGGCAGGGAGAGATCTTGCTATGGAAGGCTCACGATTTGGGGCAAACGCCGGTTACGGCCTCGACATCAAACCGATAGATGCAACCGTAAAAGTGCTGCGCGACGGCGTGGTGCTGGCGCAAAGCGCGCGCGCCAAGGTCATGTATGAGACGCGCCTAGAGCCGCAGATTTACATACCGCGCGACGACATCCTTGTGGCACTGTCAGACCAAAACGAGCTGAAAACCTTTTGCCCCTTCAAAGGCACCGCGCGCTATCGCGACATTCTGATTGATGGGGAAATTATCCCCAATGGTGTGTGGTCCTATGACGACGCAATGCCCGAAAGCCGTGCCATCAACGGCCATATCGGCTTTATGCCGAATGCGGGTGTTGAGGTGGATTTTGGCGGTGCCGAGCTGGAACCGGTTGCGGATGGCAATATCACGGGCCCTCTGGTGGATTGGCTGATGCGCGGCGCCGCGTTTGAAACAACGCCGCAAGATTTCATCGGTGCCTTGGGCCGGAAGATGGAAGAGAGCGGCATTGCCGTCAAACGGATGTCCGCGATGATCTGGTCGCTGCATCCGATGATCGCGGGGCGTCACTATATCTGGACGCGGGATGCGGATGAAATCGTCACCTACACGCCATCCTACGATCTGCATGAACACCCTGCCTACACAAACAGCCCCCTCTACCATGTCTCTCAAGGGCTGGGCGGAGTACGCCAGAAGCTGGACGTGCCGGGCCTTGATATGAAATTCCCCATCATGGATGAGCTGCGGGCCGAGGGGGCGACGGATTATGTGGCAATGCCGCTGATCTTCTCCAACGGGCAAATCAACGTGCTGACCCTGACCAGTGATCACCCCAAAGGGTTCACCACGGCAAACCTCGGGCTGATCTTTGAGGTCTCAAGTGTGATCAGCCGGTTCTTTGAAGTCTTCACGCAGAAAGAAAACGCGCAATCGCTGCTGGAAACCTATGTTGGTGCGCGCACAGGCGCGCGCGTGCTGGGAGGCGAAATCCGGCGCGGGGATGGGGACGATATTGATGCGGCGATCATGTTCTGTGACCTGCGCGATTCCACCCGCATGGAAGAAGAGCTTGGACGCGCCGCTTATATTGATCTGCTCAACACCTTCTTTGAGACCACATCGGCCATCGTCGAGGCCCATGGCGGCGAAGTCCTGAAGTTCATCGGCGACGCTGTGCTGGCCGTTTTCCCCGACACGGAGGACGGCGCGGATGCCGGGGCAGAAGCCTTGCAGGCCGCGCGTGAGATTGTGCAGCAACTCGAAGCGCTGCGGGATGAAGATCCGCCGCGCTGTTGTGACTGCTCCATCGGCATCTCCTATGGACGGGTCACCTATGGCAATGTCGGATCGCGCGAGCGTCTGGATTTCACGGTAATTGGCCGCCCCGCCAATGTGGCTGCGCGGCTTGGGGATTTTGGGAAAAAAGTTGGCCATCGGATTGTTGTGTCTGATGAGGTGGCGCGCCATGATCTGGACCGCAAACCCTTGGGCGATATCACCCTGCGCAACGTGAAAGAGCCGGTCTCCTGCTTCGCAGTCTCCGCCGATAAGCTCGCGGATTGCTAAATTGCGCGACGTCTCACAGCCGCAGACGCTTGAACCTGCGCTTATGATCGCGGTAACATTCCCATGACCTTATGGGGATGACTGTCTGTGACTCAACAAAATCGCTCTTTGACCCTTCGTGATGTATCTGAAGCCTCGGGGGTGTCTGAAATGACAGTCAGCCGCGTGCTTCGAAACCGTGGTGATGTTTCTCCGGCGACAAGAGAAAAGGTGCTCTCCGCAGCCAAAGAGCTCGGCTACGTTCCCAACAAAATTGCCGGGGCGTTGGCCAGTCAGCGCGTGAACCTTGTAGCGGTGATCATCCCGTCTTTGTCCAACATGGTGTTTCCGGAAGTATTGAGCGGGATCAGTCAGGTGCTGGAAGACACCGAGCTGCAGCCCGTTGTGGGCGTGACCGACTATCTTCCTGAAAAGGAAGAGAAAGTCCTTTATGAAATGCTGTCCTGGCGGCCTTCCGGCGTGATCATTGCCGGGCTTGAGCACACCGAAGCCTCCCGCGCGATGCTGAACGCGAGCGGCATTCCGGTGGTGGAAATCATGGACACCGACGGCGAACCTGTGGACGCTATGGTGGGCATTTCGCACCGCCGCGCCGGGCGCGAGATGGCGGCGGCGATTCTGAAGGCCGGCTACAAGAAGATTGCCTTCCTTGGCACCAAGATGCCGCTGGACCACCGGGCGCGCAAACGCTTTGAGGGCTTTACCGAAGTGCTCGCCAAATCCGGCGTCGAGGTGGTTGATCGCGAGTTTTACTCTGGCGGCTCCGCGCTTGCGAAGGGCCGTGAGATGACCCAAGCAGTGCTGGAGCGCAGCCCGGATGTGGATTTCATCTACTACAGCAATGACATGATCGGCGCGGGCGGGCTGCTTTACCTTCTGGAGAAGGGCATTGATGTGCCTGGCCAGATCGGGCTTGCGGGCTTTAACGGTGTGGAACTGTTGCAAGGTCTACCGCGCCAGTTGGCAACCATGGATGCCTGCCGCCGTGAAATCGGCATCAAGGCCGCTGAAATCATTGCCGCGCGCACCGAGGGCAAAGACAAGGACACAACTGTGACCCTCGCCCCAACGATCAGCTTTGGCGACACATTGCGCGACGCCTAAGCTGCAAGCTATCTCACTTAGAACGGATCAGAGCTTTGCGCGCGCCGCGCGCAGAGCTTTGCGGAAGTGCGGCCCACGCCGCCGCGCCAGAACAGCCGCGCAATAGTTGGCGATCATCCATGGACGGCCATCCTTGTTGAGCGTCTGCAACATCTCTTTTTGATAACGCGGCACTTCGCGGCGCTGCCGCATGAGCCCGTAGAAGGTGGTGGCATTCATGTCGCCTGCCACGCATTTCTCGATCACCGGCTTCAGCAGCCCCATTAGGATCCACAACGACGCAATCCGGTGCCCCATGAAGCGGCAGCGATATTTGCGCAGGTTGTCCCCCCGAAAGAGCGCTGCGTGCATCGCATCGGCTGGCATGCGCGGATCATAAAAGAGGTTCACCTCTTTGGCCTCTGAAATCAGATCGGGAGCATAACCGTAGCGCCCGCCAAAGTCGCGGTGCCATGCGCGGCGGTAGCGTGTTTCCCAGCTTGCGGTTTCACGATCCAGCGTGGCCTGCGGGGAGATGCAGATCACCGTGGCACCGGGCGCTGCCGAGGAAAAGGCCGCCGCGGCATAGGCGCCCATTGAGGCGCCGTAAAACACAACCTTGTCGAACTGCTCAAAAAAGCCTTCGTCGCGCAAACGGTCAAAGAAATCAAAAACGGCCTCGTCGCGATACCATGTCCAGCCATGCGCCATCAGGCCAAGCATCGACCAGCCGCGCGAGGTGACAAAGTTATGCCCCCAGGGCATCCGCTCCGCGCTGTCCTCAAACACGTGGTCCAGATTTTCAAAGGTGACAATCAGCGTCTTGCCCTGCTCGATATAGAGCGCGGAGTGCTCCTCTCCCAACTCTTCAAAGAAGCCCTGCTCTTCGCCGACTTCTTGCAGGTTGCGCTTCCAATCAGACCGGCTTGGCGCGGCAGGTTTTGCCTCGACTTTGGAAATATCAAGCGCCTCCGGCAAGGTGGCGGCTTTAGGCTTTTCCAGAACGGGGCTCACATAGGCAGTTTGCTCCGTTTGCGGAAGAGATGCGGAGGTTTCGGATGGGCTGCTCGCTGTACTTGAGGCATCAGGGGCTTTCTTCTTTGGCAGGATCAGGGCCGCGTCGGGATCAATGTCGTGCTTTTTGAGCAAACCGTGCATGAAGGAGCCGCGCCGGGGACGGTTGTCTTCCTTTTCCTCCAGACGGGGCTTCATCCGGCGCGCCCAGAAATGCACGCCACGGGTGTCTTCGGTCAGCCAGTCTTTTTCGATGTCAAACCGGCTTTGGATCATCTTGTTCCGGTCTTTGAAAGACACCGGATAAAACGCCGCTTCCGGCTCGGCGTATTTGATTTCTCCGGACTGGTTGAGGAAATAAGTGACCGCCGCAGGGCCGGTGAACCCCCAGTTTTGCGCGGTCATATGCACCGGGCGTCCGGCATCCTTTTCGGCCTGCAATTCGCGTTGCTGCCACGGCTTCAGCCAAGGGCCGATGGCATATTCGTCCTCAAAGAAGTCCAACATGGCGTTGAGCGCTCTGGAGCTTTTGGGCAGCCCCAGTACCGCGTTGCACAAGAGGCCCTCTTTCTCCCAGCCAAAGATCGATTGGCGGGTGTAGTTGAACGGTCGGTAGCAGTAGATATCGGCATCCACCCAGATCTTGTCGGTCTTTTTGAGCAGGTTCAGCCGCCAGATGTCGGCGTGAATGGCCGGGCTGCCGGTGCGCATGTGGCGATACATTGGCTCGCCGGGAAAGATCTCGCCTGCGTCGGCGGTGTGCACCCCTTCGGGCACATTGGGGATTTCCTCATAGCTGTAAAGCGTCGTGTGATGCCCCGCGTCGGCAAAGGATTTGAGACACAGTTGTTCCAGCCACGACAGGCGTCCGCCGATCCACAGCGATGCGATCTCAGGTAGCTTTGCCATTTTGCCCCAACCCTTTGTTCTTAATTTGGAAACAGTCTAGGCCGAAACACCGGTCCTGTCTCCGAAAATCCGTTACAGCCTCCATTAATGGGCTGTGTCCTGCTTCTCTACCGTAAAGAAGAAATCATCTGGTAAATCGCGCTCCACAACCCAATCGGGGATCACCTCAGGCCCGGCAAGGAAGACATTGGCCCCAAAATGCGGATGCAATCTAGCAAGGCGTTCTTGTCTGGCGCTGGTGAGATCCTCGTAGAACTTGGCGTAGTTGGAGGTCTGGCGCAGCGCGTCGATCTTGGCGCGGTGGCGATCCACAGAGAAGGCATGGGCCTCTGCGATCTCCGGATCAGACAGGAGCCGATCCATTTCTGCCTGCATGGCCGGGATCATGCGCTGGATGGAGGTGTCTTCTTCGGTGTTGTTGTTCATGCGGAACCAATAGGCCATGCCCTGGTCGCGATCGACGTGGTTCACGCGGCCCCGGTCACGCTTCACCAGAAAGCTTTCTGCGGAGCGCACGGCATAGTGATTAAGCTGAACCAGATCATAGCCCACCGTGGTGGCGGTTGAGCGCCAAGCGTTGCGATACATGTCTTTGGGCAGGGGCTGACCCGAGCCATTCACCCAGTGGATGTGAGACCAAAGCTGGGGATTGAGGCCTTTGGGGCGGTGCACCCCGAGCTTTTTGAAGAGCCCGATGTTGCGGTAAAGCGTCTTGAAGCCCCAGGCCTGATGCGGCTTGCGCGTTTGCTCGCGCGCGCAGCGGGTGAACTGCGCCATCAACGGCGTATCGCTGTATCCATGCACATCGGAGTTGCCAAAGAGACGCCATGTGCAGGAGATCAGATTGGCATCCCCCACCGCCTCAAAGAGCGCGGGCAAAGTGCCGTCTCCGGTTTTGATGTTGATGAATTCATCCACATCCATCGAGATGACCCAATCCGCGTTCTGGATCACAGGCTCACTTTCACCCGCCTGCAGAGCCGCATGCTGAGGCTTCAGATTGGTGCCTTTGAACGGGTTGTCGCGATGCTGCACAAAGCCTTTTTCCTGCAGCAGATCCAGAAAACTGTCGGTGCCGTCATTGCAGTCGTTGGTGTAGACCAGAAAGCTCTTCACACCGATGGCGCGGTGATAGGCGAGCCATTCGAGAATGAACGGGCCTTCGTTCTTCATGCAGGTGATGATGGCCACGTCATTGTCCGCCGGATCCACCTTGGGCGCAGGAATTTCGGGCATGCGGAGCGGTTTGTGATCAAACTTCTTGCGCGCGATTTTCAGAAGCTCGTCTTCTTCGATCAGCGAGGTCTTGGGCACGATCTGCCCGACGTTCTTAGCCGGATGGCGTAGCGCCATGCAGCGATAAAACTTCACCCATTCGTCAGGCTTGGTGCGCGCGCCCACCACGCGGATCAGCCGCCAGACCACATCAGAAGGCGCTTTCTTGGGGGCGACCACCCAGCGGCGGCGCATCTTGGTGGCGTCAAACTGTACGCAGATGTGATCAGCGTGGCTGGCCTCTTGCCCGTTGCGCACGCGCCAAGGGTAGCAATGCTGCCCCACAAGCGTGATGGCACCGCTCTCGGATTTGACCGCCATATCAAAGAGCGTACGGCCTTTGGTGCCCGCCCCTTTGGTTTGGCTGACCAGATCAGAAATATCCAGCAGCGCAACGGCGCGGGCGCAGTTCAGCCAGCGGTGGCGGATCAGCTCAAAGATTTGCACCTCGCCCAAAGGCGCATCCCACGGAGAGGCCGCAGGGATTTCCATCCGGTCTTTGCCCGGCGCGTCTGGCGCGTTGAAAGGGTGTGCCTCCGGCGGCAAATCCGCGTGGCCCAGAGGCACATCAAACCGCACAACCAAGACCTGCTTCAGCCCTTTGATATCCGGCAGACCTGCCTCAAGCGCGCTCAGATAGCCCGTGTCCTTCCCCGGTTGCGCACGATCCACAATCACCGCGCCCTGAAGATTGTGATGCCCCGCGTGATAGCGCAGCCAAGCGAGCGTTGCGGCAGCGGTTTCGCCATTGCGCACCGCGAGGGCAACATTCAGGCCCTCAAACCCGTCCAAATCTGGTTGTGCAACGGAAACATCTGACTGGGCATCCTTGATCACCAACCGGGGCGCAGAGCCCGCGAAACGCAAGAGCAGGATGGCGCCATCGCCGATGCTGCGTCGTTCCAGAATCTCGGTGCCGGATCCAGCCGAAATCGCACCGGCATCGACGCCGGTTTTGAATAACGCCTGCGCCTCAGTGCCATCGCTGCTTTCAGCGGTCACGCAAGACAAAAGCGTCGCCCCCGCCAGATCAGCGGTTGTCACTTCGCACAGTTGGAATGCGGCCTTCCCCATGGGTTTGCCCCTGCTCTCTCTTCTTCCCGATCACGCAATGGCGTCAGGATATTTTATCTGTTGCCTGTTGATACCATCTTACCAACTGCTGCTGCAATTGTCGTGGCGGCACCTGACTGCCACCGGCCGTGAGGATTTGGGACATCAGCTCTTGTCCGGCGGGCTGGGTCACAAGGGTGAGGAAGCGTTGCTGATGCCACGCCACACCGGCGGCATGGAGCGCGGCGACCACGTCAATCTCCAGAAGCTGCGCCAAAACACTCTCTGTTGCCGGGCGCATTTGAGCGATGGAAGTGTTCTCTTCGGTGTTGAAGTTCCGCTCCACCCAATAGCTCAGGTCGACTTTTTTGGAGGCGCGATTGGGCAGCCCGCGCTCGTTCTTGACCACAAATGCGGCGGCGGAGCGCACGGCATAGTGGTTAAGCTCCACAAGATCGCGCGCCACGCCAAGACCATAGAGCGACAGTCGCGACGCATTTTCGGCCAGAAAGGGATGCACGGGGTTGCCGGAGCCATCGCGGATGTTTGGCAGGCCCGCTTTTTCCGGATCTTTCTGCTTGGGGCGGTGTACGCCCAATTGATTGAACGGCCCTTTGGCCCGAAAAAGGGTTTTGAACAGGCTGGCCGCCACCGGATATTGCGCGTCTGCCGGGATCGCTCGGGTGAATTGTGCGGTGACAGGGCTGTCTTCGATCGCGACTTTGCCGTTGTTGCCAAAAAGGCGCCAAGGCAGAACCACCGCATCCGTCGCCTCATCAAGCTTGGCGAGCAGATCGGATATGCGGTGCCCCGGCACGTGGATATTGAGAAATTCATCAACGTCGGTGACCAAAATCCAGTCAGCAGCTTTGCGCAGAGGGTGTTTCCACGCCTGCCTTAAAGCCTGCCACTGGATGCTTTTGCCGGACGTTGGCTTGTGGTCCACATGGGTGATGACCCCTGCCGCGTCCAACACCTGAAGCAATGCATCGGTGCCATCGACGCAATCATTTGAAAAAATGAGAAAGTCGGTGACGCCTGCGGCCTTATGATGGGCGATCCATTCCAGCAAATACGGCGCTTCGTTGCGCACGGAGGTGACGCTGAGAATGCGCAATGAAGACGTGTCTTGTGCCGTGATCATGGTCTTTGCATAGCACAGTGATCCTGACGGGACAGGCTTTGGCGCGAAATCCTCATCGGTTGAGTCTTCCGAGGAACACCTCGTGCGCGGGCACCCAGGAATGTGAATTGCTGTGTGGCACAACTGCCCTATGATCTTGAAAACCGGTCGGGATTTCCGGCCTTTGACATTTCTTTCATAGAAGCCAAACATTGTGGCATTCAGAAATTTCGCAACCCCAGCCAAACTGGAGGGCACCGATGTCCTTTCAAAACCGCACCGGAGCGCCATTGCCGCAAGGCCTGATTGATCAGGCGGCCCATATTGGACCGGACCAGATGTCGCGACGCGAATTTCTGACGCTGGCCAGCGCCTTTGGGGCAAGTTCCGCGACGGCCTATGCGCTGCTTGGAAGCGCAAAGCCAGTGGCCGCGCAGACGGCGGCTTCCTCGGCGGGGGGCGTGGTGCGCATTCAGCAGGAAGTGCGGGCGCTCAAAGATCCGCGCCTGTTTGACTGGCCGCAGATTGCGAATTTCACGCGCGGCTGGCTGGAATATCTCGTCACCTATGAAAACGATGGCACGTTTAAACCCGCTCTGCTGGAGAGCTGGGAAATTTCCGAGGATGCCAAGACCTATACGCTGAATGTGCGCCAAGGGGTGCGCTGGAACAATGGCGATGCCTTTACGGCACAGGATGTGGCGCGCAACATCACAGGCTGGTGCGCGCGCGATCTGGCGGGGAACTCCATGGCGGGGCGGTTTGCCACGCTGATTGATCCGGCCACCGACCGTGCGCTGGACGGCGCGATTGAGGTGGTGGATGACCACACGGTGCGCCTGAACCTGCCCAAGGCGGATATTTCGCTGATCCCCGGTATGGCGGATTATCCCGCCGCGATTGTGCATAAGAGCTTTGATCCGGCCACCATGCTGGAAAATCCCGTGGGCACAGGGCCTTACCTGCCGGTGGATTTGCAGGTCGGCACGCGTGGTGTGTTGATGCGCAATGAGGATCATAGCTGGTGGAACGACGGCAACGGCGCCTGGATGGACCGCATCGAGTTTATTGATTTTGGCACTGATCCGGCGGTTTGGGCGCGTGCGGCCAAAGCCGGTGAAGTCGACATGACCTATTCCGTGGACGGCGAATATGCCGATCTGATCGGTGCCACCGAAGGTTGGGTCAAAAATGATGTGATCTCCATGTCGACGGTGGTGGTGCGCCCCAATCAGCTGGCCGAAGTGGGCGGGCAGATGCCCTATGCCGATCCGCGTGTCCGGCGGGCCATTGCGATGGCGGTGGACAATGAGGTGTTGCTCGAGCTTGGCAACGGCGGTCACGGCCGCACCGCAGAGAACCACCATATCGGCCCTGCGCATCCGGAATATACCGACATCGGCCTGCCGCCCCATGATCCGCGCGGCGCACTTGCGCTGCTGCAGGAAGCGGGCATGGAAGGGTTTGAGATGGAAGTGCACACCATCGACGATCTCTGGCGCAAAAACACAACGGATGCTGTGGTGGCGCAGCTGCGTGATGCGGGATTTCAGGCCAAAACCACCATTGTCCCAGGCAGCATCTATTGGGACAACTGGGACAAATTCCCATTCAGTGCAACCGACTGGAACCACCGCCCGCTCGGCGTACAGATCTGGGCGCTGGCCTATCGCAGCGGTGAAGCGTGGAATGAGTTCGGCTATGCCAATCCGGATTTTGACGCCATTTTGGATGAGGCGCTTGGCACGCTTGATCTGAACAAACGGCGGGCGCTTGTGGAACGAGGGGAACGGATCTTGCAGGAAGATGCGGTGACCCTACAGCCCTATTGGCGCTCTTTGGCCAACCATACGGTTGAGGGGCTGCTTGGCGGGGCGCATCATATTTCCTTTGAAATACGCCCCGCGGAATTGCGTTGGACCTAAAGCGGGCAAGCCACCCTCTTAGTGATCGTGGCCCTCAAGGCAGTGCTCAAACTGTTCCGCCATGTTGCGGATCAAAGCGAGATAATCCGGGCTGTCCAGATTGACGCCAAGCGGGTCCAGCTCTTCGGAGTGCAGATCCAGACCGGAGCTGATCGCCTTCACAACTTTGGGGTTGAACTGTGGCTCGGTGAAAACGCAGGTGACGCCTTCATTGTGCAGGACATCGCGCACCGCATCCAGACGTGCGGCACTTGGGGCTGCACCGTCTGCAGAGAGGATCGCTCCGGAAGCCGACAGATCAAAGCGGGTTTCAAAATACTGGTAGGCGTCGTGGAACACCACGAAACCGTGCCCTTTCAGCGGGGCAAGGTCTGCGGCGATCTCTGCTGTCAGCGCCTCTAGCTCTGCCTGACCTTCGGCGGCATTGGCCCGGTAGGTCGCAGCGTTTTCCGGATCAAGGGCAGCGAGCTTTTCGGCAATCGCACCCATCCAGAACTTGGCATTTTGCGGGTCAAGCCAGGCGTGTGGATCAACGCCATCGTGGTCATGATGGTGTTCCCCCTCATGGCCCGCGTGGGCCTCATCCGCATGGTCATCCTGGTCGTCATGACCTTCGTGGTCGGCATGTTTGTCGTGATCATGTGCGTCATGCTCTTCATGGCCCTCATCATGGCCGTGCTCATCCGCATGATCGTCATGGTCGTGATCGTCGTGACCGTGATCATCATGGTCTTCATGCTTTTCGTCATGTGCATGGTCATCGTGCCCCTCATGATCGTCGTCATGATGCGCATCGTGGTCGTGATCATGATCGTCGTGATGATCATCCCCCTCACCCAGAGCAATCTCAAGGAAGGTTTCATCTTCGCGATAGGCAAGCTCTCTTGTGCCATTCAGATGCAGCAAAGAAAACGCCTCTCCGTCATTCACAAGGCTGTCGATGGCCTCGTCCATCGCAGGAGACAGCTCCGCACCGATCCAGACCACGAGATCCGCGTTTTGGAGCGCGCGCGCCTCGGAGGGACGCAGGGCATAGCTGTGTGGCGATTGGTTGGCGGGCAGCAATTGCTGAGGTTCGCCAACACCTTGCATGACCTTGGCGACCAGCGCCTGGACTGGTAGGATGTCCGTCACAACGCGTGGCGCTTCCGCCCGCACCGGCGCGGCCAGAACGGTCGCCGCAAAGACCATAGGAATGAATCGCACGTCAGCGCTCCTTTTGTTGCTACAGGGGCTGGCTCTAGTTGAAATGTTATACTATATCAAGCATCAAATCTTGAGGACCGTCAGGAGGCTCCATGCAAACCGTGGGATTTCAAAGCCATGACCACGCCGCCTGTGTGGGCAGCGGGCTGCGCGCCGCAGAAGAAACCTGCGCGGCCAAAGGGCTGCGCCTGACCAAGGGGCGTCGGCGGGTGCTGGAAATCTTGCTGCAGGAACACCGCGCGATGGGGGCCTATGACATTTTGGGCATCCTATCTGAGGAAGGCTATGCGTCGCAGCCCCCGGTCGTCTATCGCGCTTTGGATTTTTTGGTGCTCAACGGGTTTGTGCATAAGGTTCAGAAGCTCAATGCCTATGTGGCCTGCGCCCATCCCGGTGACACCCACACGCCCATCTTCCTGATTTGCCGCGGCTGCAACACGGTTGGAGAAACCGCCGCGTCGTTGAAATCCACATTGGGCGCAGCGGCCAAGGCGATGGGCTTTGTGGTGGAAAGCACGGTGGTGGAGGCGGAGGGGCTCTGCCCGGATTGCGCGCCCACAGCGGAGACACCGGCATGAGACTTGTCACCGTCAGCAAAATGTCGGTGAAACGCGGGTCGCATCAGGCGCTGAGCAACGTGGATCTGGCCATCGACAAAGGTGAGATTGTCACCATTGTTGGCCCTAATGGCAGTGGCAAATCCACTTTGCTGCGCTGCATTATTGGGGCGCTCAAACCCGATCAGGGCACCATTCTGCGTGCGGCGGGCATGCGCATCGGTTATGTGCCGCAGCGGTTGGCGATTGATGCCACCATGCCTTTGACCGCCGCCCGTTTTCTGTCGCTTCCCACCAAACGCAGCAAGGCGCAGGTGGAGGAAGCATTGGCGCAGGTTGGCGCGGAAGGCCTGCAAAACCGGCCCATGGCGGGGCTTTCGGGCGGGCAATTCCAGCGCGTTCTGCTGGCGCGGGCTTTGATGGATAAGCCCGACCTGCTGATCTTGGATGAGCCGACAACGGGCCTTGATCAGCCCGGCTCTGCAGATCTTTACACCCAGATTGAGCAGGTGCGGCGCAGCACTGGAGCCGCTGTGTTGATGGTCAGCCACGAGCTGCATGTGGTGATGAGCGCCTCAGACCGTGTGGTCTGCCTCAATGGGCATGTGTGCTGCCATGGCACGCCGGAAATTGTCGCCTCTGCCCCGGAATATCGGGCGCTGTTTGGCACCGGTACCCATGGGGCGCTGGCGCTTTACCGGCATGAGCATGATCACCACCATCATCACGACCATGACCACAGTCATGACGGTGATCACGCCCACCACGATCACGGATCTCGCTGATATGTTTGATGATTTTCTCGTTCGCGCGCTTTTCGCCGGCGTTGGCGTTGCGCTTGCGGCGGCCCCTCTCGGCTGCTTTGTGGTCTGGCGACGGATGGCTTATTTCGGCGATGCAACGGCCCATGCGGCGATCCTTGGGGTGGCGCTGTCTTTGGCGCTCGGGGTCTCGATCTTTGCTGGCGCGATGGCGATTGCGCTGGCCATGGCGCTGACGGTGTCCAACCTCTCGGAAAAAGGCTTTGGCGTCGACACGCTGCTTGGGGTGTTGGCGCATTCGGCATTGGCGTTCGGTCTTGTGGCGGTGTCTTTTCTACAAGGGGTAAGGCTGGACCTGATGTCCTACCTGTTTGGCGATATTCTGGCGGTGAGCAAAACCGATCTGATCGTGATCTGGGGCGGCGCGGCGCTGGTTGTCGGGCTGATGGCCTGGCGCTGGCAGGCGCTACTGACGGCCACATTGAACCGGGACCTTGCCTATGCCAGCGGGCTAAATCCGCAGCGTGAACAACAGCTTATGACATTTGCGTTGGCCATTGTGGTGGCGGTGGCGATCAAGGTGGTTGGGGCCTTGCTGATTGTGGCGATGCTGATCATTCCGGCGGCAGGGGCACGTGCGGTGGCACGCTCGCCAGAAGTCATGGCCTTTGGGGCTGCGGGCATCGGCGCGGCGGCTGCGGTGGGCGGATTGGGACTGTCTTATCAGATGGATACGCCTGCCGGACCGTCTGTGGTTTGCGTCGCCGCCGCGCTGTTTTTGGTGATGACAGTGCTTGGCCGCCTGCTGCGCCCAGCGCAGAATTAACCAATTTTCGCAGACGTCTGTATCGCGTCGGTATTGCGGCTGTATCGCGGAGGTGTGCATCTCAGTGTCACCATCCGCGTTAACACTTATGGCAGGCTCAGGTGAGCGCCGCTTGCACCAGAGCCTTGAGCTGTGCACGGGTTGGGTAACTGCTGGACGGAGAGAGCTGGGTGAAGAAGACCACCGACAGCGACTCCATCGGGTCGGTCCAAAAGAAGGTTGAGGCCATTCCGCCCCAGCTGAAATCGCCAAAACTGCCGGGACAGCGGGCGCGGGCAGGATCAAGCACCACCGCACCGCCAAGACCAAAGCCCATGCCTTCCATCGGCTGTTCAGCAAAACTCTGCGGTCCCATGGCGGCGATCTCGTCGGGGAGATGGTTGTCCATCATGAAGGGAACGGTGCGTGGCGCAAGCAAGCGCGTGTCGCCCAGCGCGCCGCCGCAGCGGAGCATTTCGACAAAGCGCAGGTAATCATCCATGGTGCCCACAAGACCGCCGCCGCCGGAGAAGGTTTCCGCTTTCAGGAAAGGAGACCGTTCTGCATTGTCCACTTCGCGCAGCGTGTTGGCACCGACCTTTGCCGCGTTGAGCGCCATCGCGTCCCCCTCAAGCGGGGTGTAAAGATCGGCGAAGCGCGACTCCGTTCCCGGCACAACTGAAAAGCCGGTTTCGGTCATGCCCAGCGGATCCAGAATTTCATCGCGGAAAAACCTCTCCAGCGATTTGCCGGAGACCACCTCGATCACGCGACCCAGAACATCGATGCCCACGGAATATTCCCAGCGCTGCCCCGGTGCGAAGGCCAGCGGCAGGGCGGCGACTTTGTTCACAACGTCTTCGAGTTTGCCTTGGGTGGGTTTGAAGAGCAGATCTTCGGCATCCATCGCTTCAGCAACAAGACCCGGGTTAAACGGATAGGTGAGACCGCTGGTGTGGACGGCAAGCTGGTGCAGGGTCGGGCTGGCGCAGGGTTCCACCTGATCCAGCGAGGTCGCGCCGGGGATCAGGGCATGGCTGCAGGCAAAGCCGGGGATGAACTCAGAAACCGGGGCGTCCAGATGAACAAGGCCGCGTTCCACCAGCATCATCAGCGCCACCGTGGTGATCGGTTTGGTCATGGAATAGATGCGGGCAACAGTGTTGCGTTCAAACGGAAGGTTGCGCGACAGGCTGCGCAGGCCGGTGGCATGATCAAACACCACATCGCCCTCTTTGGCGATCAGCAGGGCGCAACCGGCATATTTGCGATCCGCAACGAGCTGATCCATCCAGCCGGAGAGCACCTCCAACCGGCCGACATCAAACCCTCTGTCTTGGGGTAACGCTGTGCCGATCATGGTGCTGCTCCTCATTGTCATGCCTCACACTGCCTCTATGCCATCAAATTGAGCAAGGCCAGAAAAGCGTTCCAGTTTTTGAAAGGTGACGCAAAGCCACGCTCTGTTAAGCCTGATCGGCTTTGATGCGCTTGGGGAATCACAGCATAGTGGCCCCACGGATGACCATCCGGGCTGTAGAATACGCCGCTCAGGGAGAGAGCATGACCAAGACGACACAGTGGATCAGACGCGGCCTTGCTGTGTTGGCCACATTTTGCACGGTGCAGTTTGCCGCTACGCAGACGAGCTCACAGACTGCGGACACGACAGACGGCAAGACCGCGCAGGCGGTTTATGTCTATGGCAACAGTCTGGTGCACCACCTGACCGACAGCGATGAAACCACCGCACCTCATTGGATGGCGGTGTTTGCCAAAGCCGCTGGAACCGACCTTCGACTGGATGGCCAATGGGGCTTTTTGCGCGATTTTGCCCAAAGTGGCCGGCCTTCCGCCAATTGGCGATTTGAAGAGGTGCAACGCGGCTGGGCACGCGCTTATCGCAACTTTGCCGATGTGGGCTGGGACAGTGTGCTGATCACGCCTGCAAACTTCATTCAGTATCGCGCACCAGAGCAGCCTTATGAGGGCGACAATCCGGACAATTACTCCCCGGTCACGGCGACGCTGGACGTGATCGACAATCTGCAGGAACGGTTCGGTGACGCAGATGCGGTGCGCTATGCGATCTATGAGGGCTGGGCCTATATGGGCAATCAGGTGCGCCGCTTCCCACCAAATGCGCGCCAGTTGCGCAAATATCAGCGGTTCAACACCGGAGACTATCATGCGTGGTTTGAAGACTATGTGGATCAGCTGCGTGCGGCGCGGCCTGAGGTGCAAATTGACCTGATCCCCGTGGCCAGCGTGATGGCGCAATTGCTGGATGGGGGCGTTTTGGAGGGCATGCCGTCTGAGGCGCTCTACTCCGATGATGCGCCTCATGGCACGGCGACCACTTACCTGCTGGCGGGCGCGATCACCTATGTCTGGCTGTTTGAATCCGAACTGCCGCTGTCGGTTGCGTTGCCGAACACGATCCATCCGGATGTGCGCACCTATTGGGAGGCCGTGCGCGACGAAATTCACCGTCTGGTGCTGCGCCCGATTGAGGCGGCCAACAAAGGCGCGGCGCTGGAGCAAAGCGGATTTTCCGACGCAGCAGACAGCCCTTCGGAATTGGCGGGACTGGGGCTGGCCGATCCGGCACTGTCCATGGGGCTGAGCGAGGTCAGCGATTGGGCAACGCAGCATCCGTTTCTCAACCGTATGAAGACCGCACGCCCCTGGGTTGGCCATGTGGACGGGCGTTGGGGTGCCCTGAGTTTTGAAGACCTGCAGGATCGCGGATTGGTCGATGAGGACGGCTGGGTCTGGGGATTGCCTGAGGAGATCGAGGCGATTGAAACGGTGCTGTTCACCGATCAGCCGAAGGAGTCCTCAGGACTCGCCGGGCGCTACCGCGTCACCTGGCAGGGCAGCGACGCAATCGAGCTCACCGGGCGTGCGCGTGTGGTGCGGGAAGCCCCCGGAGAGATCTGGTTTGACTACACACCCGGTGATGGGCTGGTGGGGATCAAGATCCGCAACCCGGATCCGGAGCTGTCCGGCAACTATGTGCGCGACATCACAGTGCTGTCGATGGCGCATATCCCGCTTTGGAACGCAGGTGTGCTTTTCAATCCGGATTGGCTGAACGTGGTGGATGATCTGCGTCAGGTCCGGTTCATGGATTGGATGCAGACCAATGGCTCCTCGCAATCGCGCTGGGACGGACGCCCGTTGCCCAGCGATTTCACCTATGCCTGGCGCGGTGTACCGGTTGAGGTGATGGTTGCGCTGGCCAATCAGATCGGTGCGGACCCTTGGTTCAACATGCCTCACCTCGCGGAGGCTGATTATATGACGCGCTTTGCCACCTATGTGCGCGACCATCTGGACCCGGAACTGCTGGCGCATGTGGAGTATTCCAACGAGCTTTGGAACTGGGGCTTTGAGCAGGCGCAATGGGTGTTGCGCGAAGGCGAAGCCCGCTGGGGCAAAGGCAGCGATGTGCAGATGCAGTTTGCCGGGATGAAAGCCGCCGAGATGGCGCAGATCTGGGGGGATGTCTTTGGGGAGGCGGCAGAGGCGCGGCTGAGCCGGGTGATCGCAGTGCATACCGGCTGGCCCGGTTATGAGGACGGGTTGCTTGAGGCCCCGCTGTGGCAGGCAGAGGGCAATCCTGCTCCGGTGAGCCTGTTTGAGGCCTATGCTGTGACCGGATATTTTGGCGTTTCGCTTGGCGTTGAAGAGGGCGCGGAAACCGTGCGCGGCTGGCTTGAAGAGGCGCGCGCGGCGGCGGAGGCAGCGGGCAGTGCGGAAGGCCTGCAACGGGTTGCATTGCGTGAGTTTGTGGCGGAGCGGCGTCATGACGGTCTGTTTGCCAAAGCCGCAGAGGCGCTGCGGTCAGGCGATCTGCGCCGGATGACGCAGGAGTATCTGCCTTACCACGCAGAGCGCGCGCGCAAAGCCGGGCTGGATTTCCTGATGTATGAGGGCGGCAGCCATGTGGTGGGCGTTGGTGTTGAGGCCAATGACGAAGCGCTCACGGATTTCTTCACCGCCTTCAGCACAAGCGAAGAGCTGGCGGAGGTTTATGATGAGATGCTGGTGGCGTGGCGGCGGCTGGGTGGGCGCGGCTTTAACGCCTACAGCGACGTGGGGCGGCCCAGCAAATGGGGCAGTTGGGGGCATCTGCGGCATCTGTGGGATAAGACCCCGCGCCAAGACCGGTTGACCGCATACAACATTGACGGGCCGCATTGGGCCGAAACCCGCGACAGGGATGCGTTTTTGCACGGCGGGATTTATCTGGGCAGCGACGGGCGGGACAGGCTGGAAGGCACCGGCAAGCGCGATGTGCTGCTGGGCGGGGATGGCAATGATATTCTGGTCGCCCGCGGACGGGGCGATTTGCTGCATGGTGGTGCCGGTCTGGATCGCGTGCTGCTGCCGGGCACCCGTGCAGACTACAGCTGGGAACGTGACGGCGCGCGGGTGCGTGTCCGCGCGGAAGGGCGGGACTATCTTCTGACCGAGATCGAGGCGGTGGCCTTTGAAGATGCACCGGCATTGGTGCTGCCGCTGTCGGGCTTTCTGTAGAGGGCAATTGAGACACAGGGTTGATAATGCAGGCAGATCCCCCTGCCCGTGTGTGATTGGCTCTGTTAGGGTCGCCGCGATTGATCAGAAGAAGGCATCCGCGCGGTGTTGAGCATCCTCATTCCAGCGAGCAATGAAGCGGCCCATATCGGGACCTGCCTTGAGGCTGTGCTGGCATCAGAGGGACTGGCGCGTGCGCAGATTGTGGTGGCTGCCAATGGGTGCAGCGACAGCACTGTGACAATCGCCAAAGGCTTTGCGGAGCGCGCTGCACAGAAGGGCTGGGATCTGGTTGTTCTGGACCTGCCTGCCATCGGTAAGATTGGCGCATTGAACGCGGCGGATGCGGCGGCGGCTTACGAGATGCGTGCCTATCTGGATGCGGATGTGCTCGTCGATGCGGCAGTTTTTGGCGAGCTGGCAGATGTTCTGGCAACCGAGGCGCCACGTTATGCCAGCGGGCAACTGCGCCTGAGCAAGGCCGCGACCTGGGCGACACGGGCCTATGCGCGCACCTATGCCAAAGTGCCTTTCATCACCGAAGGCGTGCCCGGCGCGGGGCTGTTTGCGGTGAATGCCGCAGGGCGCGCGCGCTGGGGAGATTTCCCTGACATCATCTCTGACGACACCTTTGTGCGGCTGTCCTTTGCCCCCGCAGAACGGGTGGGCGTGTCAGCCGGGTATGATTGGCCGCTGGTGGAAGGCTTTGGTGCCCTGGTTCGGGTGCGGCGGCGGCAGAATGCCGGGGTGCATGAGGTTTTTGCGCGTTATCCAGAACTGGCGAAGAACGACAACAAATTGCCGGTGAATGCGGGGCAAATGCTGGCCATGGCGCTGCGTGATCCGATTGGGTTTGGTACTTATGCGGCGGTGGCCTTGGTTGTGAAATTCACCCCGCAGAGGGCGCAGGGCTGGGAGCGCGGGCGATGAGCCGCCTGCAACAGATCACGAAAGGACAATCGCTGGCCGCGCGCGCGTTGCGCAGCGGCGGGCTGACCATTTTGGGTTATGGTGGCAGTCAGGCGCTCAGGCTGGCCTCCAACCTGATTTTGACGCGGCTTCTGTTCCCCGAAGCCTTTGGCCTGATGAGCCTTGTCTGGGTGTTCTTGCAGGGGCTGAACAACCTCAGTGATATGGGCGTGAGCCAGTCGATCCTGCAATCCAAGCGGGGCGAGGATCCGGCGTTTCTCAACACGGCCTGGACCATTCAGGTGTTGCGGGGCGCAGTACTGATGGTGATGACCTGTGCCTTGGCGGCACCGGCAGCGGCGTTTTATGCCGCACCGGAGCTGGCGCAGATCCTGCCCGTGGTCGGGGTCACTCTGCTGATTTCCGGACTGTTCCCCACCAAGAAAGACAGCGCCAACCGCAATCTGGTTCTGGGCCGCCTCACGGCGATTGATCTGGGCGCGCAGGTGATTGGATTGGTGGTGGGCGTGCTGGTGGCCTGGGCCACCGGATCTGTGTGGGCATTGGTGGCCAGCGCGGTCACCACGCTGATCATTCAGCTGATCTCCTACCATCTTCTGCTGCCCGGAGCGGGCAATCACGTCCGCTGGGAGCGTCCGGCGGCACGGGAACTGATCCACTTTGGCAAATGGATCTTTCTTTCTACGGCGGCCGGGTTTCTGCTGAGTCAGGGGGACAAAATTGTTCTGGGGAAATTCCTGAGCCTGAGTGCGCTTGGCATCTACAACATCGGCTATTTCCTTGCCTCCTTCCCATGGCTGTTGGGCGGGATGCTGGCGGGGCGATTGCTGATCCCGATTTACCGCGAAAAGCCTCCGCATGAGAGCGCGGAGAACCGCGCGCATTTACACAAGATGCGGCTGTTACTGAGCGGCGGATTGTTTGCGCTGCTAGCGAGCTTTGCGCTGCTTGGGCCGTGGCTTGTCGAGACGCTTTATGACCCGCGCTATGCGCTGGCTGGCGGGGTTGTTGTGTTGCTCGCGCTGATGCAGATCCCTCAAATGATCGCGCTGACCTATGACAATGCGGCGCTGGCGGCCGGTGACAGCCGAGGATTTTTCCTGCTTGCCGCGACACGCGCCGGATTGGTGATGACGGGGCTCACTATGGGAGGGACGCAGTTCGGCCTGGCGGGAGCGCTGATCGGGCAAGGCTTGGCGATGCTGCTGGCCTATCCGGTTGTCATCTGGTTGGCGCGCAAACATGCAGCGTGGGACGCGCGCCACGACGCTTTGTTCTGGGCCGTGGGCATTGGGGTCGGTGCATTGGTATGGGTCTTGCATCAAAAGACCATTTTCGCACTTTCTGCCCTCAATTTGCCCTGATTTGACCTTTCTGAAGTATGGTTGTGATTTTACTTTTAAGCGAAATGAAAGAGCTTTTTTGTAAAGGAAAGGCTGATCTCACGCGCGTTTGGCGCAGGTGACTTTGGCGGGCAAGAATTTGAGCGACACTGTAACGAAGACTGTCCAAGCGACGGATATTGCCATTGTCGGTATGGCGACGCATTTGCCCGGCGCGGCCAGCATAGAGGAATATTGGCAAAATCTGCGCGACGGCATCCGCTCTATCAAACAGCTCAGCGAAGAGGACCTGCTGGCGAATGGCGAAAGCCAGGCGCGGCTCAACCACCGAAATTACGTGCCAGCGGCGGCGATGCTGGACGGGTTTGCCGAGTTTGATGCGGAGTTTTTTGGCCTGTCTCCCAAAGAAGCCGCGATCATGGACCCGCAGCACCGCCAGTTTCTTGAGGTAAGCTGGGAAGCGCTTGAAAACGCTGGCCATATGCCGGAGCACTTTGGCGGCCCCATCGGGGTTTTCGCGGGCTGCGGTATGGGCAGTTATTTCTATTTTAACCTCTGCAGCAACCGCGATCTGGTGGACAATACCGGCATGTTCCTGCTGCGTCACACCGGGAACGATAAGGATTTTCTGGCCACGCGGCTGAGCCATATTCTCGACCTGAAAGGCCCCAGCCTTGGCGTGCAGACCGCCTGTTCCACCTCGCTGGTCGCGGTGCATTATGCGGCGCAGTCGATCCTGAATGGCGAGTGTGACATGGCGATTGCGGGCGGTGTCACCATCGAGCTGCCCCACGGGCGGGGCTATGTGTTTCAGGATGGCGAAATCCTGTCACCCGATGGGGAATGCCATGCTTTTGACCATCGTGCGCAGGGCACGGTGTTTGGCTCGGGCGCGGGCGCGATTGTGCTGCGCCGGCTCAGCGATGCGATTGCTGATGGCGATCACATCTGGGCCGTGATCAAAGGCTCTGCGGTTAACAATGATGGCTCTGACAAGGCGGGTTATCTGGCCCCCTCTGTGGGTGGGCAAGCGGCGGTGGTAGCGGATGCGCTTTCGATTGCGGATGTCAGTGCGGACACGGTGGACTATGTGGAGTGCCATGGCACCGGCACCTATCTGGGTGATCCGATTGAAGTGGCCGCGCTGACCGAAGCCTATCGGGAAACCACTGAGGAGACAGGGTTTTGCCGGATCGGGTCAGTGAAAACCAACATCGGCCATCTGGACACAGCGGCAGGTGCTGCGAGCCTGATCAAAACGGCGCTGTCGCTGCATCACAAAGAGATGCCGCCAAGTCTTGGATTTGAAGCGCCCAATCCGGCGATTGATTTTGAAACCAGTCCTTTTGCGGTGAATGCCGCGTTGCGGAACTGGGAGCGGCGCAAGGGGCCACGACGCGCCGGGGTGAACAGCCTTGGCGTGGGGGGCACCAACGCCCATGTGGTGATCGAAGAAGCCCCGGACCGCCCGGACAGCGCTGAAAGTGACTGGCCGCTGCAACTGATTGCGGTGTCAGGGCGCGGCACAAAGGCTCTGGAAGCCAATACAGCCAACCTCGCTGCACATCTGAGAGAGTACCCGGAGCAGCCGCTGGCGGATGTGGCCTACACCCTATTGACCGGTCGGCGTGCGTTTGAAAATCGCCGTATCGTGCTGGCAGAGAGCCATGAGGACGCGGCGATGCTGCTGGAAAGTAATGATCCGCGGCGGGTGTTTACGCGCCGTGCAGAAGCTTCGCCGGAGGTGGTATTCATGTTCCCGGGCGGCGGGGCGCAATATGTGGGCATGGGCCGTGATCTCTTTGAAACAGAGCCTGTTTTTGCCGATTGGATGGAGCGCGGCTTTGCCCATCTGGCGGACAAAGGCGGCGAAGAGCTGCGGGCGTTATGGCTTGCGACGGGCGAGGATGTTGCAAAGGCTGAAGAGCGGCTGAAACGGCCAAGCCTGCAGCTGCCACTGATCATGATGGTGGAATACGCGCTGGCGCAGCTGTGGATCAGCTGGGGTGTGACGCCCGCCGCACTGATCGGGCATTCCATGGGCGAGAACACGGCCGCCTGTCTGGCTGGCGTGATGTCGTTTGAGGACTGTCTCGAGCTGGTACATCTGCGCGGACAGCTGTTTGATCGGGTGCCCGCAGGCGGGATGCTGTCGGTGCCTTTGCCGCTGGCGGAGCTTGAGGCGTATCTGGGCGAAGATCTGGATATTGCCTCGGTGAATGCCCCCACACTCACCGTGGTTTCAGGCTCAGACGTGGCGCTGGATGTGCTCGCAACCAAGCTGGCGATGAAGAAGATCGACACGCAGCGTGTGCCGATCGACATCGCCGCACACTCGCGGATGCTCACACCGATCCTAGAGGAATTTGGCGATTATCTGCGCAGTATTGACCTCACTGCGCCAACCTTGCCGATCATTTCCAACCGCACCGGTAAAGCGCTGCTGGATCACGAAGCGACGGACCCAGAATACTGGGTCGGGCATCTGCGCCATACCGTGTTGTTTGCTGATGGCATCTCTGAGCTGGCCAGAAAATCCGGACGGATCTATCTGGAGGTCGGCCCCGGCAAAGCCCTGTCATCTCTCAGCAAAATGCATGCTGATGTGAAGGCGGATCAGGTGCTGTCGTCATTGCGCCACCCGGAAGAACAGACCGCCGATGATCTCTATTTCCTGACCGTGTTGGCCCAGCTTTGGACCTTCGGGGTGGATGTGGATTTTGAGCATCTGTGGGGAGAGCTGCCCCGTCAGAAAGTTGTGTTGCCCACCTATGCGTTCCAGCGCAGCCGCTATTTCATTGAGCCGGGGCAAGGACAGGCTGACGCGGCAGATGAGCTGCTGATGCGGCTGCAGGACACCGCCGACTGGACCTACGCCCCCGTATGGACGCCGCGGCTGGCGGAATGCGAGATTGATGTTGAGACCGAACTGGAGCGGGCAGAGCGGCACAGCTGGCTGATCTTTGTCGATCAAGGTGGCACGGGGTCGGCCTTGGCAGACAAGCTGCGCGCCGCAGGTCAGGATGTGGTGACAGTCATCACCGGTGATGCCTTTGCCGAGCTTGGCCCGGATGCATATGCGCTGGCACCGGAACGTGGACGCGAGGGCTATGATGCTTTGATGCAGAGCCTGATGGCCAAAGGGCGCGCGCCGGATCGGATTGTGCATCTGTGGCTGCTCACCGAAGATGAAAGCCATCGCCCCGGATCAAGCTTCTTCCATCGCAATCAGGAACAGGGGCTGATGAGCCTGTTTTTCATCGCGCAGGCGGTGAGCGAAGAAAACCTGCCAACCCCGCTGCACATCACAGCCGTAGGCAATGGCGCCGTGCAAGCGCGCGCAGAAGCCCTGCCCTATCCGGAGAAAGCCACCGTGCTTGGGGCGGTGCAGGTGATGGGCCGCGAGCTGCCCGGGGTAAGCGCAAGCCTGCTGGATGTAGAGACACCGAGTAGAAAGACACGTGGCACGCTAATCCCCCGCCTGCTTGAAGAAGTGCTGGCCCCGCCAAAAGCGCAGATCGCGGCGTGGCGCGGAGCTAAACGGTTTGAGCGCGACTATCGCACAGTTGCGCTTGAAGGCGAAGACATGCCCGTTTGGCAACAGGGTGGCACCTATCTCATCACCGGTGGATTTGGCGGCATTGGCCTCACATTGGCGGAACGCATGATCCGCGAAGCCGGTGCAAATGTTGTTCTGCTGGGACGCGAGAGCCTACCCGCGCGTGAAAGCTGGGCGCACTATCTGCAAAACCATGCTCCACACGATCGCGTGGCGCAGCGGATGCGCGCGGTAGAGCGGCTCGAAAGCCTTGGTGGCAGCGTGCTGCCGCTGGCGGCGGATGTGTGCAACAGTGATGAGATGGCCACAGCGGTCGCCGCCGCGCGAGAGGCTTTTAGCGAGATCAACGGCGTGATCCATGCGGCGGGTGTGATTGATGACGGTCCCCTGCTGGCAAAGACCTCAGCCAGTATTGAAGATGTGCTGGCGCCCAAGCTGCACGGCACGCAGGTGCTGGAGCAGCTGTTCCCGGACGGCAGCCTTGATTGGCTGATGCTGTTTGCCTCCTCCTCTACCGCCACAGCCCCTGCGGGGCAGCTCGACTATGTGGCAGCAAATGCCTATCTGAATGCCTACGCACAGGCGCGCGCAGGCGGAAAAACGCGGGTGCGCGCGATCAACTGGGGGCTTTGGTCAGAGGTTGGCATGGCGGCAGACGCCGTGGCGGCGCGGCAAGCCCCCCCACCTGAGGCACCGGTTGATGCGATTGACACGCCCTTGCTCACAGGGGCCGGATTTGATGCGCAGGGCAACCGCATCTTCACCGCCGACCTGACAGCGCAGGACTGGATTTTGGATGAGCATCGCACCGGAGACGGTGCGGCGGTGATGCCGGGCACGGGCTATATCGCATTGGCGTATGAGGCATTGGCTGCGCAGGGGGAAACCGAGAATTTTGCCATCGAGGACCTGCTGTTCCTGCGCCCCTTGCATGTGGCGGAGGATGCAGATTGCGCGCTGCGCGTCACCCTGCGACGAAGCCCTGCAGGCTATGCCTTTGCCGTGCAAACAGCGGTGCTGTTTGACGGGCAAGAGGGATGGCAGACACATGCGGAAGCGCAGCTGGTTCCTGTGCGCGAAACACCGGCAGCGCGGCTGAATGTTTCTGAACTCACGGCGTCTTGTCCGATCACCAACGATGGCTTTGGCGCAGCGTTGCGCGCGCCGCAGGAAGCACATATGCGCTTTGGCCCGCGCTGGAAGGTGCTGCGCGAAACCGCTCTGGGCGAGAAGCAAGGCCTGGCAAAGCTGCGGCTTGATGCCCAGTTTGACGGGGTCGGTTTGCAGATGCATCCGGGGCTGCTGGATATTGCCACCGGTTGGGCGATGGACCTTATCCCCGGATATGCGCAAGGGCATTTGTGGGTGCCGGTGGGATATGCGCGACTGGCCCAGTTTGCCCCACTGCCTGAAACTGTGGTGAGCCATGTGCGGCTGGTGAGCGGAGACAGCGCGTCAGGCTCGGCACGGTTTGATGTGTCGCTGGCAGATGCTGCGGGCAACATATGTGTCAAAGTGAACGGGCTTGCCTTGCGCCAAGTGGAAACCGCTGCCGGTTTCACAAAGGCACAGCCCTTGAGCAAGAGCGAAGTTCAGTTTGCAGACCCGGGCGCAGCGCTCGCCCCGCTCTCTGCCGCAGAGGAGCGGCTGGCCCACAATCTGTCCCAAGGCATTCCCCCAGAAATTGGCGCCCAGATGTTTGAGGCGGCGCTGCGTGATCGACGCGCGCAACTGGTGGTGTCCTCGCTGGATCTTGCCGTGTTGGTCAAGCAGGCGGAGGCCGGTGTTCAGGAAGACGCAGGGCCGACGCAAAGCTTTGAACGGCCTGAATTAGAGACTGATTTCATCGCCCCACGCACGGATATTGAACGCACTCTGGCCGGGTTCTGGCAGGAGCTTTTGGGTGTTGAACAGGTTGGCGTGCAGGACAGTTTCTTTGATCTCGGCGGGCACAGCCTGATTGCGGTGCGTCTGTTTGCCATGGTCAAGAAAGCCTGGTCGATCGACTTCCCGATTTCGGTTCTGTTTGAAGCGCCGACCATTGAGACCTGTGCCGCGCTGATCGCGGATCGTGTCGGGGATCAGGGACCACAGACCTCCGCGCAAAACGCAGATAACCTTGACGACACCAAACCGACGACGCGCTTCACCCATCTGGTGCCGATGCATCAGGGGGAAGGTGGCTCCAAAACGCCGTTTTTCCTTGTGGCCGGAATGTTTGGCAATGTGTTGAACCTGCGCCATCTTGCGCATCTGATCGGCGCGGACCGCCCGTTTTACGGCCTGCAGGCGCGCGGGTTGTTTGGGGATGCACAGCCCCATGATGATCTGGTGGACGCCGCCACAGACTACATCAAGGAGATGAAGCAGGTGCAGTCGGAAGGGCCTTATCTGTTGGGAGGTTTCTCTGGGGGCGGGATCACCGCTTATGAAATCGCGCGACAGCTTGAGGCCATGGGCGATGACGTCCGGCTGGTGGCGATGCTCGATACCCCTTTGCCCGTGCGCCGTGCGTTGAGCCGCGCCGACCGGATGCGCATTCAGCTGAAGGAGCTGCGCACCAAAGGTGTGGCCTATCCGGTGATCTGGGCCAAGAATCGCATCGCCTGGGAAATCGCAAAACGCCAACCCGCGCAGGAAACCGAGGCGCAGGGGCAGCAGTTCCATGATGCGGAGATCGAAGCGGCCTTTTTGCAGGCTGTGGCGCGCTATCAGGTGCAGAGTTGGAGCGGCAACCTCGCCCTCTTCCGTCCGCCGCTTCGGGGTAAATGGGCCCTAGGCAATGGACGCTTGGTGGATCAGGACCGTGCCTATGTGTTCCACGACAATGATTGGGGGCAATGGGTACCGGATGTGCAGGTCTTTGAGGTGCCGGGCGATCATGATTCCATGGTGCTGGAACCCAATGTGCGGGTGCTGGCAACGCGGCTGAAGGCGGTGATTGCAGCGGCGGAAGCTGAGGCTGCGCCGCAAATGCTTCGGGAGGCCGCGGAATGAGTATGCCCTCCTCTGTGCTGACTGTCATCCTCAACTGGCGCACACCGGAGATGACGCTGCAGGCGGCGCAGGCTGCGGCACGGGAAATGGCGCAGCTTGAAGGGCATATCGTGATTGTCGACAACGACAGCGGTGATGGCTCCTTTGAACAGATGCGCAACGCGGTTGCGGCGGCAAATTGGGCGCAGGGGCGCGTTGAGGTCGTGCAATCCGGCCACAACGGGGGCTTTGGCGCGGGCAATAATTTTGGCATGCGGCATGGATTGGCCCAGCGCCGCTTTGACTACATCTATATCCTGAACTCTGACGCTTTCCCGGACGCGGGGAGCATTGCGGCGCTGGTGGATCATCTGGATCAAACACCGGAGTGCGGCTTTGCCGGCTCCTACATCCATGGCGAAGATCAAGCGCCGCATATCACGGCGTTCCGTTTCCCGTCGGTCTGGAGCGAGCTTGAGGGCGCTGCGCGGGTCGGCCTGATCACGCGGCTGTTTGCGCGCCATGTGGTGCCGCTGCCCCTCCCGACAAAAACCACGCGGGTGGATTGGCTCGCGGGGGCGTCGATGATGATGCGGCGGCAGGTTCTGGAAGACATCGGCCTCTTTGATGAGACGTTTTTTCTCTATTTTGAGGAGACCGATCTGTGCCTGCGCGCGCGGCGGGCCGGTTGGCATGTGGACTATGTGCGCGCGAGTGAGGTCACGCATATCGGCTCGGTCTCCACCGGAATGAAAAACTGGCAGCGGATGCCGCAGTATTGGTTTGACAGCAGGCAGCATTATTTCCGCAAGAACCACGGCACCGCCTACGCCGTAGCGGCGACGGTGGCCCATGTGCTTGGCAGCCTGCTTTGGAAACTGCGGCGCGCTGTCGGGCGCAAGCCGCGCCGTGACCCTGAGTATTTTCTGCGGGATTTGATCGCCCATGCAGTTCGGATGTGGCCAAGCGCACCGGGCGCGGCAGATGCCAAGACACCGGCCCTGCCCCCAATTGAGGAGGCTGTCAAATGAGCCTTGATCGGCTGATGGATCGCCCGCCCATGCGCGGCGTCATGATTGGCAATGAGAGCCTGCTTGTGCAATGCGCGAGCCTTTGGCGGGACATGGGACACAGTCTTGAGGCGGTGGTCACAAGGACAGCAAACATTCGCCAGTGGGCCGAGGCCGAAGGGCTGCGGATGCTCTCCTCAGATGAGGATTTGGTGGCGGCGCTGAGCGGCGTTGAATTTGACTGGCTGCTGAGTGTCGCCAATCTGGATATGCTGCCGCAAGCGGTTTTGGATCTGCCCTCTCAGGGCGCTGTGAATTTTCACGATGGGCCGCTGCCCCAATATGCTGGCCTGAATGCGCCGGTCTGGGCACGCATCCATCAGGAGCCGCGTCACGGCATCACCTGGCACACGATGGAGGCGCAGGCCGACACCGGCAAAATCGTGGCCCAGCGCCTGTTTGATGTCGCCGAGAGTGACACTGCGCTGACGCTGAACACCAAATGCTACACCGCAGCGATGGAGAGTTTTCCGGATGTGGTGCACGCTCTGGCAGCGGGGCTGCCGGATGCAGAGGCGCAGGATCTGGGCGCGCGCAGCTATTTTGGTCGGACTGCGCGCCCTGAAGCGGGCGGACGGCTTGATTTCACAAACAGCGCGCAGGCGATTGTGGCGTTGGTGCGGGCACTGGATCACGGGGATTACTACAATCCGCTCTGGGCCCCGAAAATCGCGGCTGTGGATCGCATCCTGTTGGTCAGCACCGCCGATCCCGTTGCAAACCCGACAGCCGCTGCCGCGGGCACTGTGCTCGCTTTTGACAACGACACCCTGACCATCGCTTGCGGTGAAGGCGCGGTGCGGCTGGGCGGGCTGACAGATCTGGACGGCGCGCAGCTCAGCCTCTCGTCTGTGTTGCGGGGGGGCGAGGTTTTGTCTTCGCTCGACCTTAAGGCGCGCGAGGCCTGGACCGCCGCCATGATGCCGGTGGCAAAGGCGGAGCCATACTGGCGCGAACGCCTGGCGGAATTTGTGCCCGCCACGCTGCCTATGGCAAGCGATGCCAATGCGAAAGCGGAGATGCAAAGCCTGACGCTCAATCTGTCCGAGACACCTGCCGAAAGCGTTCTGACAGCTGTGGCGGTATGGGCGCTGAGATCAGGCGTTGCAGAGGTCTGCGGCGTGGCCTATCGCGGCCCGACACTGTCTGCGACAGCTTTGGTTTGCCCATGGGTACCAATGCGGCTGCCCAGCGATCTAATGAGCGATACCACCGCAGAAGCAGATGCGCGGATGGCTGCGCTGGTGACCAAAGCGGACGACAGCGGTGGCTTTGCCCGCGATCTGATTGCACGCGATCCTGCGCTTTCCGCCCTGCAAGTGCCCGATATAGCGGTACATCTGGGCGGCGGACCCATTGGAGGCGCAGCGATGACCGTGGCCGTCAAAGACGGGACAGCGGCGTTGCATTTTGACGCCAAACGGGTCGAGCCGGAACAGGCGGCGAAGATGGCGGCGCGCTTGGAGCAGGTCGCCTCGCAACTTGCGAGCGCTGAAACGGTTGCTCAGGCAGGCGCCCTTTCAGAAGAAGAACGTGCGGAGATCTTAAACGACTGGAACGACACAGAAGCCGCGGTTGATCCGGATTTGACTATGGTCGCGCAGTTTGAGGCGCAGGTCGCCAAAACGCCCGATGCGCCTGCACTGGTGTTTGGCCATGAGATCCTGAGCTACGCCGAACTCAACGCGCGCGCCAACCGGGCCGCACATGTTCTGCGTGACATGGGGGTGGACCGCGGCGCGCTGGTCGGGCTTTGCCTGCGTCGGTCTACGGAGCTTGTGGTGGCCGTGCTCGGGATCTTGAAGGCAGGCGGGGCCTATGTGCCGATGGACCCGACCTACCCCACAGAGCGTTTGGCGCATTATATTTCAGACAGCGGATGTGACGTGATCGTCACGCAGGCTGCCTTGGCCCGCGCGTTGCCCAGCCATCAGGCCCAAGTGCTTGAGATGGATACCGACGCGCGTCTGGCGGATGCAGAAAGCGGTAATCCTGATCTGGTCGCCCAAGGAGAAGACCTCGCCTATCTGATCTACACCTCCGGCTCCACCGGCATCCCCAAAGGCGTGATGGTAGAGCATGGCAACGTGGCCAACTTCTTTGCCGGGATGGACGCGCGCATCCCTTATCAGGCAGGCGATGCCTGGATGGCGGTCACCTCGCTGTCGTTTGATATTTCGGTTCTGGAGCTGTTTTGGACCCTGTCTCGGGGCTTCAAGCTCGTGCTGTCAGGCGATGAAACATCCACCCAGATTTCAAGCGGGCGCTTACCTACACCCAAAGGCGAGATGGAGTTCTCGCTCTATTATTGGGGCAATGATGATGGCGCGGGCGAAAAGAAATATGAGCTTTTGCTCGAAGGTGCGAAATTTGCAGATGCCAATGGCTTCTGCGCGGTCTGGACGCCGGAGCGACATTTCCATGCCTTTGGCGGGCCCTACCCCAACCCGTCTGTGACCGGTGCAGCAGTGGCCGCTGTGACCAAACAGATCGGCGTGCGGGCAGGCTCCTGCGTCGCGCCGCTGCACCATACGGCACGGATTGCCGAAGAATGGGCGGTGATCGACAATCTCACCAACGGGCGCGCGGGACTGGCAATTGCCAGCGGCTGGCAACCTGATGATTTTGTGCTGCGTCCGGAGAACACACCGCCCGCGAACAAACCCGCGATGTTTGAGCAGATGGGCGCGCTGCGCAAATTGTGGCGCGGCGAAGAGGTCTCCTTTCCCAAGCAGGACGGCAGCCTGCATCCGGTGGTGACGCAGCCGCGCCCCGTTTCCAAGGAGCTGCCGCTTTGGGTGACCACGGCGGGCAACCCGGAAACCTGGCAGGAAGCTGGGCGCAACGGGTGCCATGTGCTGACGCATCTGCTGGGCCAAAGCATTGAGGAGGTGGGCGAGAAGATCACGCTTTATCATGCTGCGCTGCGTGAGGCGGGCCATGATCCGGCGGATTTCAAAGTCACGCTGATGCTGCACAGTTTTCTGGCCGAAGACCGGGACACCGCGCGCGAGATCGCGCGGGAACCGATGAAAGACTACCTGCGCTCAGCCGCTGGGCTGATCAAGCAATATGCCTGGGCATTTCCGGCGTTCAAGCGACCGGAGGGCGTGGACAATGCGTTCCAGCTTGATCTTGGGAGCCTGACCGGCGAGGAGCTTGAAGGCATTCTGGACTTTGCTTTCCAGCGCTACTTTGAGGAAAGCGGGCTGTTTGGCACCATCGAGGATGCGCTGGAGCGGGTGGCGCAGGTCAAGAGCATCGGTGTGACGGAGATCGCCTGTCTGATCGACTATGGCATCGCGCCGGAGACCGTTCTGCAGGGTCTCAAACCGCTGGCGGAGGTTGTGCAGCACTGCCATGAAGGTGGCGCGCTGGATCCGGAAGATGTGTCAATCGCCGCACAGATGATACGCCATCAGGTGAGCCATCTGCAATGCACCCCATCAATGGCCCGCATGCTGGCCGACAATGCCGAAGCGCGGTTTGCGCTGGCGGGGCTGCGCCATTTGATGATTGGCGGGGAGGCCCTTTCGGGCCATCTGGTGGCCGATCTCAAGACCGCAACCAAGGCTGACATCCAGAATATGTATGGGCCAACGGAAACGACCATCTGGTCCACGACCTCCCAAGCTGATGAGGCTGAGGATGTGGTCAATGTGGGGACACCCATCGCCAATACGCAGGTCTATGTTGTGGACGAGGCAGGCGCTCCGGTGCCCGTGGGTGTGCCCGGCGAGCTGTGGATTGGCGGCAAAGGGGTGACTCGGGGCTATTGGCAACGCGCGGCGCTGACGGCGGAGCGGTTTGTCGACAACCCCTTTGGGGATGGGCGGGTTTACAGGACCGGCGATCTGGTGCGCTGGCGCGAGGACGGCAAACTCGATTTCCTCGGCCGTGTGGATCATCAGGTGAAGCTGCGCGGCTATCGCATCGAGCTTGGTGAAATCGAAGCGCGGCTTGAGGAAATTGGCGGTATTGTGCAGGCCGTGGTGATCGCCCGCGAGGATGTGCCCGACGATGTGCGGCTGGTGGCTTATCTGCGCGGGGCTGTGCCTGAAGAGGCCGATATCCGTGCCGCTGTGAGTGAAACGCTGCCAAGTTTCATGCGACCTCAGCATTATGTCACGATGGATGCTTTCCCGCTGACCCCGAACAAAAAGGTGGATCGCAAGGCACTGCCCGCGCCGCACACACAGACCAGACCAACGCCTCCAAAGGCGGCTGATCCTGCGACGGCCCCGGAGAATCCGGCGGGTGGCGACATCCTCAAACTGGTGGCAGATGTCTGGGAGGAGGTTCTGGGCGTGGCCGAGATCCAAGGCGGTGACAACTTCTTTGACCTTGGCGGGCACAGTCTGTTGGCAGTGCAAGCGCATCGGGAGATCCGCAACCGCTCGGGCGCGGCCCAATTGTCGATCACCGATGTGTTCCGCTTCCCCACTCTGGCGGGGTTGGCGGCGCGGGTGCAGGCGCTTTTGGGGATCGTTTCCCCTCAGGATGACCCCGAGGCGGAACCCCAAGAAGAACGGGAGACGCTTAGCAACAGCCGCGCAGAAATCATGCGCAAGCGGCGGGAGATGCGCGCACAGAGGCGCGCGCGCGTGTCATGAATCCGATCGCGCCATCGCTGATCGCGCTGCAACAGGAGCTTGCACGGATTGCGCCCAACGCGGTGGCCGTAGCGGTCAGTGATCCGAGAGGGTCGCTGGCGGTGGTCTGGCCCGAAGAGGCGCCAGCGATCGCCAAAGCAGTGCCCGCACGGCGGCGTGAATTTGCGGCGGGGCGTCATGCCGCGCGCATGGCAATGCGTGATCTGGACGTCGCAGAACAGGCGATACCGGCAGGACAAGACCGCGCGCCCATCTGGCCAGAGGGTTTGACCGGCTCGATCAGTCATGACGGAACCAGCTGCATCGCGGTCCTTGGACGGCAGGAGGACTTTCACGCCTTGGGTGTGGATGTCGAGCCAGCGGAGGCGCTCCCGGCGGATGTGATCGACGTGGTTTGCACCCAACACGAATTGGACCGGTTGCCTGCGCTCCCTGCCGACTTGCGCGCGCTGCATGCAAGACGGCTGTTTTGCGCCAAGGAAGCGGTTTTCAAGGCGCAGTATCCTTTGACGGGCTGTCTTTTTGACTTTGCGGCTCTTGAGGTCACATGGTCTGAAACCAGCACTCATTTCACCGCGCGCTTTACGAGAGATGTCGGAAGTGTTCCGGCCAATGCCACGCTGTGTGGACAGGTGGGGGAAGCCGGTGGTCATATGTTTGCTTTGGTCGCCATAGGCGCGCACGCGGCGACGGAAAATGCCGAATTCCCCTTTTGCGCCATGGGATAACCATATTCACACGCCATAAAAGGACATCAAGAGCGCGGAGTCTGAGTCGCGCCGCTGGAAGGTTTGAGGACGGGCATGGATAAGATCCAGTCTATTGCTGAAGTGCTGGGAATGTTGCGCAGAAGGTCGTTTCTGTGGGTCAGTGTGATTGCCGCTGGGCTGCTGATCTCCCTTGCCTATGTGCTGAGCCTGCCGCGAGAATACGAAACCTCCGCCACCATTCAGATCGAGCAGCCCTCCATCCAAACCGGCAGCACCACGCCGGGTGCGTTGAACGCGGACATGCTGCAAAAGCTGCAGATCGTGGAGCAGCGTGTGATGGCGCGGGACAACCTGTTGACCATCATCCAGAAGTTTGGGCTCTATCGCGACTCTGACCTGAGTGAGATGCAAAAGGTGGCCCTGCTGCGCGAAACTGCGCGGGTGGTGCATATCATCAACCCAGAATTCCGCTGGCGTCAGGATATCAGCCCGTCCGCCCTTCTGGTGACGGTGCGGATGACAGACCCGGTGCTCGCCGCCAATGTAGCCAACGAGCTGGTTAACAATGTGCTGGAACAGGAAGATCAGCGCCGCATCGCACGTATCACCGAAACGCTGAATTTCTTTGACAGTGAGGAGCGCCGTGTCGGGGCGGGTATTGCCGCCATGGAAACGCAGATCGCTGATTACAAACGGGACAATGCCGTTTTGCTGTCTGGCGGGGTGGAGGCGCTGCGGACGCGGCTTGTGGATCTCCAGCAGATCGAACTCGAAGTGCAGCGTCAAATCCTTGAGAATGAAAGTGCAGCTTCCGGCGGCAATTCGGTGCGCGCACAGCGTGTGCGCCGCCTGAAGGAAGAGGCTGCGCTCTATCAACTGGAAATTGCCGAGATTGAGGCCGCGCTGGCAGATACGCCGCGACTGGAACAGCAATATGGCAAGCTGGAGCGGCAGCTTGCGAAACTGGAAGAGCAATATCAGGCAATCACGGCAGGCAAGGCCGAAGCCGAGATGCAGCAGATGCTGGAAGCGAGCCAACAGTCGGAAAGCTTTACCGTTCTGGAAAAAGCCTTGCCGCCGGATTGGCCTGTCGCTCCGTCGCGCAAACGCATTCTCGCGATGGGCGGATTGCTGAGCGTGATGGTCGCCATCAGCTTTGTGCTGTTGATTGAAATGCGCAGCCCGGTGATCTGGACCCGCGGACAACTGGAACGACAACTGCGGCTGCGCGCCGTGGCTGCAATTCCGGTGCTGCAAACACCCAAACAAAGGCGGCTCAAAACCTTGAGCTCAGTCGCCCGATTTACAGCACTGATCGCAACCTTTGGCGTGCTGGCCACGGCGATCTTGAACCTCAGCAGCTGAGCGCCACAATTCGGTCAAATTTGGCGGTCATGGGCGGATTTTCGCCGAATCACCCTGTGCTTTTTTGATCGCGCCCGTGCGCCCTCACCTGAGCAATCTGAAACAATAACACCACCCTCAGAAGCATCGTTTCCAATGCGGACACCGGCGCCAGAGAAGCTGACTTCAATTTTAACCAATATGTCAGTTTCTAGCGACCCCACACCCAACAGAAGTGCTTATTTTCAACTATTTAGCCAAATCTATACTTAAGTTAAGGTGGATTTCTGGAAAATTGTGGCTAAAGTTTGACCTTGGGTGGGCGCTTCCTTGGAGGAGCATCTGAAGAACTAAGACTAAGGACGACACTGTGACTGATCCCTGCTGATAGGGACCTCTTTTTCAAAACAGCTCAGAATGACGGATTTGTCGGAACCGCATGGGACCGACCACAGTGATGTTTTGTGTTCGATGATGCCCTCCCCGGTGTGTTTTGGGGATGAAACAAATGGCGATTTATTCGCGGGACGATTTTGCGCAGGGGTTTGTGCTAACCCCAAACAGGCACGGGATCTACCGAAGCGGGTTTAAGCGGTTTTGTGACGTGATGTTTGTGCTGATTGTGGCGCTGCCGGTGAGCCTTGTCATCGCACTGCTGGCGCTGTTGATCTCGCTGGATGGCAGCGCGCCGTTTTATCGGCAGGAACGCATCGGGAAAAACGGCAAGCGGTTTTACATGCTCAAACTCCGTTCGATGGTTCCCAATGCGGAGCGCGAGCTGGAAGAGCTTTTGAAGCGCAACCCCAAAGCCCGCATGGAGTGGGAAGACAAGCAAAAGCTGACCGATGATCCCCGGATTACGCGGCTTGGCCGGATCATCCGCAAAACCTCGATGGATGAGCTGCCGCAGTTCTTTAACGTGCTGATGGGCGACATGTCCGTGGTTGGGCCGCGCCCGATGATGCCAGAGCAAGCCACACTTTATCCGGGTGCAGCTTATTACGCCCTGCGCCCCGGGATCACTGGTTTCTGGCAGATTTCTGAGCGCAACGAATGCAGCTTTGCCGAGCGCGCCATCCACGACAGCCACTATGACCGCGCGCTGTCGCTGCGCACGGATCTGAAGATCATTCTGCGCACTGTGGCCGTGGTGACAGCCGCCACCGGCCGCTGATCTGCTTCGGCTGACAGCTCTGACGCTGCAGCTTAAGGTGGCGTCAGAGACCGGCGGCTTCGCGCATTGCCCGCAAAACCCGCAAAGCTGACGAGGAAGGCCCCCGCCTGATGCCCAATATTCTTGCCACCCTGATGCTGATGCTTTGGCCGGTGGTGATTTGGCGGCTGTTTGTCAGCCTGCCGCCCGGGCGGGCGTTGATCTGGTCATTGCTTGGGGCCTATTTGCTGCTGCCCCCACCACCGGCCGAGTTTGACTTCCCTCTTATGCCCGCGCTGGACAAAACCAGCCTGCCCAATCTGGCAATCCTGATCGTGGTGGTCTTCGTGCTACCGCAGCGGCCAAAGCTGCTGCCCGATAGTGTGCTCGCGCGCTGGCTTCTGGCGATTTTTGTGCTGAGTCCGGTGGCAACGGTGCTGAGCAATGGCGAGCCGCTGATTTTCACCGAGATGTTCATTCGCGGATTGTACCTGCAGGATGCGGTGGCGCAGCCGATCAACAATTTCATTCTGGTGATCGGCTTTCTGCTGGCGCGGGCGCTCTTGCAGACTCGCGCGGATCAACGAG
This sequence comes from Shimia sp. R9_1, assembly GCF_017743775.1. NCBI lineage: Bacteria > Pseudomonadati > Pseudomonadota > Alphaproteobacteria > Rhodobacterales > Roseobacteraceae > Shimia > Shimia sp. R9_1. Next base: position 1,312,115 of record NZ_JAGHRN010000001.1, read on the forward strand.
ATTTACTGATCGCGCTGATGATTGGCGGGTTGGCGTATTCGCTGCCCATTTTGCTGGAGGTCCGGCTCAGCCCGCAGCTCAACAATTGGGTTTACGGCTATTATCAGCACCTCTTTTCGCAAACCATTCGCGGTGGTGGATATCGCCCGATGGTGTTCCTCTACCATGGGATTTGGCTGGCGTATTTTGTCCTGACAGCGTTGCTCGCAGCACTTGCTTTGTGGCGAGCGGATAGCGGGCAGATGCGGGCGAAATTCTTGCTTGCGACGCTCTACCTGGCAGCTGTGCTGGTGTTGTGCAAAACGCTGGCAACGCTGGTTTATGCTGCGGCGGCGGGCTGTGTCATCCTATTCATGAGACGGCGTGCGCAGGTGCGCGTGGCCGCCTTGTTGGCAGCGTTGATGTTGTTTTATCCGGCGCTGAAGCTTGCCAATCTGGTGCCGAGTGACGCGATTGTAGCACAGGCCGAAGCGGTCAGTGCGGAGCGGGCCCATTCGCTGAATTTCCGGATTGTGAACGAAGACATTCTGTTTGAGCGCGCCATGGAGAAGCCGCTATTTGGATGGGGCATTTGGGGGCGCAATCATTTGCGCGACAGCACCACGGGCGCGATCACCACGGTGTCTGACGGCTATTGGATCATCGTGATTGGGGTCTGGGGCTGGGTCGGCTATCTAGCGCAATTTGGCCTGATGGCGCTGCCGATCTGGCTGATTTCCAGAGAGCTACGCCACGCCCATGTGCAGGAGCAGGACCGGCTGCGCTCAGAGAGATCTTATAAGCTGCTAGATGCGCCTTCAGCACGCGACACATCGGAGGACGGGTTGTCCCCCTATATCGGGCCGCTTGCGGTAATGCTGGGCTTTAACATGATCGATATGCTCCCCAACGCCACGCTGACCCCGACGACTTGGCTGATTGCCGGGACACTGTTTGGTCATGCGGAACGCATGGCACGCGCGCGTTTGCACGGCGCGCAGACATCGGATGCGCCACAAGGCACAAACGCGGATCAGGCGCAAAAAGAACGTCCGCGCACCATTCTTTAGGGCCGTATCAGTGGCGCGTTTGTGCCTTGCCTTGCGCAGCCGCCTCATAGCCGGGTTTCATTTTAAGCAGCCGCGCGGGCACACCGCCGACCACCGCACCAGCGGGGACATTTGTCGTGACCACCGCATTGGCACCAATTTCCGCATCACGCCCCACGACCAGAGGGCCGATCAGTTTGGCGCCCGCCCCCACATCCACATGCCCCTCCAGCACCACCGTGCCGGCAAGAGTGACCTGATGCATGAGCTGGCAATTCGGGCCAATTCTAGCGCTGGAATGCACAATAATGCCTGTGGGATGCGGCAGGCGCAGGCCACCTTCGATGGCCATATTGAGATGGATTTCGGATTGGGTGATCAGCGACCAGAAGCGATGCACAAGAACCCAGTATTTGGAGACCAATCCGCCCCAGATGCCCCCCTTGGCACGTGCGGCCTGATAGCGGCGGATCGCGCGCAACAGCTTTGGCGCAGGGTCCCAGAAACGGGAGATCTGCTCCCGGCTCCAATCCGGTGTGGTTGCGGAAACCTGCGTAGGGTCTTGCAAATCTGGCTCTCCAAAGGGCGCAAAACACATCCATGCGCATTTCAAAGCGTTGTCGCAAAACCTCTTTAATAAAGCAACGTTACTATGGCGTCAGGCGAAGCTTGCCCCCCACTGCACAGAGGTGTTCTCTGTGCGCCAAGACCCATCTGACGCAAGGAACACCGCGCGCATGCAACGTGCCCTAAACAAAGACATTTCGGATCAGCCGGAAGAGAAAACAAACGAGGCCGATACCCCGCGCGCAGAGGCGTTGGGCGGGCCGTATCACCGCAGAGAGATCGACGGCCTGCGCGCCATCGCAGTGCTCGCTGTGGTGTTTTATCACTTTGGCGTGCCCGGTTTTGGGGGCGGTTTTGTCGGGGTCGACATTTTCTTTGTCGTCTCGGGGTTTCTGATCGGCGGCCTTCTGTGGCGCGAGCATCAGGAAACCGGGCGGCTGGCGCTAGGGCAGTTTTATATGCGGCGCATCCGGCGGCTGGCACCAGCCTATTTTGTGATGGCTTTTGCAGTGCTCACGATTGGTGCGCTGATCCTTTTGCCCTCCGATTTCCGCGAAACCGCAAAAGGCGTGGTAGCCGCGACTGTCTATCTCTCCAATGTGATGTTTTATCGGCAGGCCGGATATTTTGATGGAGCTGTAGAAGAAAAGATTATGCTGCACACATGGTCGCTCTCGGTTGAAGAGCAATTCTATGTGTTTCTGCCGCTGCTGTTTCTGATTTTCGCCCGCAGCGCACGGGGGCTTTGGATCGCCTTGGCAAGCTGTTTTGTGCTGTCGCTGCTGGGCAATCTGATCATGACCCCGCGCGCCCATCCTGCCGCGTTTTATCTGTTTCCGTTCCGCGCTTGGGAGCTGCTGGCGGGCGTGGGCCTTGCTGTTTTGCGCCATGAGCGCCCCGACCTGATGCGCGAACATCAGGCCATCAGCTGGGTTGGCCTTTTGCTTTTGGGTGTCTCCATTCTGTTTGTGCAGGCAGGCAGCGGGTTTCCCGGATGGCAGGTGATCGCGCCGGTGCTGGGCACGGTGATGTTGATTGCCAACGGGCAGGAGGACAATTGGGTCAACCGCGTGCTGTCAATGCGCGTGCCTGTATTGATCGGCCTGATCTCGTACTCGCTCTATTTGTGGCACTGGCCTGTTTACACGCTGACAACCTATCTGCAGGGCAGCTACGCCGGGCCCGCCGAGACCGCGCTCTGGATTTCGATTTCCTTCGTTTTGGCGACGCTGTCATGGCGGTTTGTGGAACAGCCCGTGCGCAAAGCAACACAGCTGGCCAGCTGGTCTCTGCTGAGCGCATTGGTGGCCGCCTCGGCACTCGCGGTGAGCTTCTCATGGGTGATCTACCGCACCGATGGATTGCCGCAGCGCTTTGATACACAATCCCAGATGCACATTGCCGCGACGGGCGACTTCCTTCAGGATTTCTCCCGCTGCTACGTGCCAAAAGACGGCCCGTTTGAAGGGCTGGAGGTGTGCCCGATCGGGCCTGAGAGCGCGCATCACAACCTGATCGTTTGGGGTGACAGCCACGTACGGGCTTATTTTGAGGGGTTGGATCAGGCGGCCCATGAGACCAAACGCAGCGGGCTGGTGATTTGGCGCGCAGGCTGTGCGCCTCTGTTTGACGTTACCAAACAGGAAAGCGCTGCCACCCGCGCCCAAGACGCGGCCTGCGCAGCGGCAAACCGCCAGATCAGAGCTGCGCTGCAGGAGATGCCTGATCTGCGCGATGTGTTGCTGATCGGACGCTGGGCCTATTACGCCACGGGGGAAGGCAGCGGAAACGACATGCACAACACCATCCGTTTGCGCAGCGAGGCCCTGGGCCCGATGACACAAGACAGATTGCTGGCCAAGGCGCTGGCCGCCACAACTGAAGAGATCGCGCAGCTCGATCGCGATGTCTATGTGCTGCGCCAACCGCCGGAAATCGCCTACTACAAGGCACCCGATATTGCGCGGGCTTTGGTGCATGGGCGGCTGACGGCGCAACTTGCGCGTCGGATCGGACAGATCAGCGTGACAAATGCAGAGCGCCGTGCCGCGGGGGCCAATGAGGCGCTCAGCCGGAGTGGCGCGCAAATTCTCGACACATGGGATTGGTTTTGTGATCCGTTCCTGTGTGACGCAGTGCAGGGAGGCGTGGGGCAGTATTTTGACAACAACCATGTCACCAACGCGGCGGCGCGCCGGATGCGCGCGGTGTTTTACCCTGTCATGACGTGGCATCCGGGATGACCACCACCGCCCCGATTTCTCTAACCGAAGCGATCGCGCGCACTTGGGACGTGATCGTGATTGGCACGGGCATGGGAGGCGGCACCATTGGCAGGCGGCTGGCGGAGCGCGGGCTGTCGGTCTTGTTTGTGGAACGCGGGCCAATTGGGGTGCGCGCGGAGGAGCATGACCTCAACCCCGACATTTGGGATCGGGAAGCGCGGCTGGTGCGCGGCTATTGGCCGGAGCCGCTGGAAGCCACGGTGAACGGCCTTTCAACCACATTCAACGCGCCTCTTGGCGCAGGCGTCGGCGGCAGTTCAGTGTTTTATGCCGCAGCGTTGGAACGCCCGGCGCCGCATGATCTGGATCACAGCGCTGAGACGCCACACCCCACTGGCGGTTGGCCCGTGTCCTATGCGGAGATGGCGCCTTATTTTGATGCGGCAGAAGCGATGTATCACGTCTGTGGCACGGATGATCCTTTGGGGCAGCCGTCTCAAATCCCAGATAGCGCGCCCATGTCCGCGGCGGATCAGGCGCTTTTTGACGCCATGCAATCGGCCGGGCTGCATCCCTACAAAGGCCACTTGGCACTCAAGGACAGCATCCGTGGAGCTGATTACCTGGGCCGCAAATGCCCTCATGACTACAAAATGGACGGCCGCTCAGCCGGGGTGGAACCGGCTCTGGCAACCGGCAAGGCCGCCTTGATTGATCTTTGTGAGGTCACAGAAATTCTCCATCAGGGTGACGGGGTCACGGCACTGCGCCTGCGCAAATCGGGTGAAGAGGCCGAGTTGAGCGCGGGGGGATACGTATTGTCGGCGGGGGCGCTGCATTCGCCGCGTGTGCTCATGGCCTCGGGTGACCTGGGCAACCAAAGCGGAATGGTCGGGCGCAATTTGATGTTTCATCTCAATGAGATGTTCCTGCTGTGGCCCAAGCGCGGCGCAAAGAGCATTGGCGCGAGCAAAGCAGTGGCGTTTCGCGATCTCTATCACAAAAACGGGGAGCGGTTTGGCATGGTGCAGGCCATGGGTGTTGAGGCGCGGTATGGGGAGATCCTGCATTATCTGAACATGGCATTTGAACGCAGCCCTCTGCGGCATCTGCGCGCTGTGAAGCCCTTTCTGCGCCTGCCAGCGGCACTCGCGGCAAAGCTCTTTGGCAGCGCCAAGCTCTTTGTCGGGATTCTGGAGGATCCGCCAAAGATGGAAAATCGCGTGGTGCTTGACCCAAAAGATCCACGCCGTCTGGCGATTTCTTACACAATGGCGCCTGAGCTGCTCGCCCGCCGCGCAGCCTTTCGCAAGGCGCTTCGCCAAAGCCTAAAAGGTCTGCCGATGATGTTTGTCGGCGCTGGTCCCGAGCTGAACTTTGGGCATCCCTGCGGCACGTTACGATTTGGTGTCGATCCGCAAACTTCGGTGCTGGATCGCAATTGCGCGGTGCATGGGGTGCGTAATCTCTGGGTGGTGGATGCGAGTTTCATGCCGACGTCGATGGGGGTAAACCCGAGCCTGACCATCGCCGCCAATGCCTTGAGAGTGGGGGATGTGATCGCCGACAGTTTTGAAGCGGAGGACAGACCGGATGGCTGAACAGAAAGCTGAGCGGATTGCCGTGGTGACGGGGGCCGGATCGGGGCTTGGGCGTGCGTTGGCTATTGCGCTGACAGCCAAAGGCATCACCGTTGCCGGTTTGGGACGGCGCGCTGAAAAGCTTGAAGAAACGGCCGTGCTTGCCGGTGCACAGTTCCTCCCCATCGTTGCGGATGTTGCGGATCCTGACGCGGTGCGCACCGCCTTTGGCACCGTGCGGCAGCATGGGGCGGTTTCGATCCTGATCAACAACGCAGCGGTCTATCCGCACCGCGATATTCTCGATGAAACGCCTGAAAGCTTTATGCACACAATGGCGGTCAATCTGGGGGGCGTGGTGAATGGCACGTCTGAGGCGCTCAAGGACATGACGGCGCTTGGACATGGCCGCATTCTGAATGTCGGCAGCTTTGCCGATTTGCACCCCCTGCCCTGCAGCGCGGCCTATAGTGTTTCAAAAGGGGCGGTGAGCAGCTTTTCGCGGGCATTGGTCGCAGATTTGGGAGATCGGTTGCCAAAGATTGTGATCAACACCTGGATGCCCGGCATTCTGCGCACCGATATGGGACTGGAAGACGGCATTGACCCAACGTTGGCGGCAGAGTGGGGCGCAGCCCTGGCATTGTGGAATGATCCCAGCCTGAACGGCGCGGTGTTTGATCGGGACCGAGAGGTTTTGCCGCCACGTGGCCTCAAGGGGCGTGTGAAGGACTTGATCCGCATGCAACGCCGTCAGCCTCGACGGATCGTACTTTAGACCCTCCGCTGGTTCAACGCGTCGATCAGCAGGTTGGGCAAAATGGCGAAACAACGCAGATAGCGACCAGCCAAACGTGACGGGTTGCCCAGCGCGCGCCACAGCCATTCCAGAGCCAGTTTCCGCACCCAAAGGGGGGCGCGGTGCTGTGTTCCTGCCCAGAAATCCAACCCGGCCCCGATACTGGCAAACCCCATATGTGGCACAATCTGCCGCCCGCGCGCAGCGAGGCGTTCCTGTTTTGGTGCCCCCAAAGCCAGAAAGGTCATACGCGCGCCCGCATCAGCCGCCTGTTGAAGAAGCGCTTCGGCCGCTTCACTGTCAGGATCAAACCCCATCGGCGGCGCCAGCGTGGCGACAATCTCAACATCCGGCACCTGTTCTTTCAACGCGGCTGCCGCGGCCTGAAGGGCGGCCTCCGTGCTGCCGATCAGCGCGACCGGCACCTGCGCTTGCGCCGCCCATTGCAGCAGAGGAAGCACCAGATCAGCGCCCGGCAGAAGCGCCACTGGCTTGGCTGCGAGACGCGATAGCCAGACGACTGGATTGCCATCTGCAACAACAAAATCCTGCGCCAGATAGGCCTCACAAAAGGCCACATCTTTGCGTAGCTTGACCAGATGATCGAGATTGACCGTCGCCAAAGCAAACCCATCCCCCGCCGCAAACCGCGCCTGCACCGCAGATTGCAGCGCTGTCATGGTGGCGATATTGACCGAGACCGGCTTTGTGATCGTGGAAAACTGCAAGAAACCGCCGCTGCCTTAAGGGTTTTGCAGAACTTATCACCAAGTATTTTTACCTGTCACAAGCGGGCGTCTGAATTTGCGGCAAGTGGTTCTATTGGGTCACATCTCGCGGCGAAGCCATCCCCGCCATGGTGGCAACGGGCCGCGCGCAGCCTATAGTTTATTGTACTTACTTTCTAAAGGGTTCGCTCTATGACTGCCGGCAAGACACGCAGCGTTTCCATTATCGGATGCGGCTTTGTGGCCGACCTTTATATGCGTTCTTTTGCGGCGCATCCGGATGTCGCGGTGACCCAAGTTTATGACCATGATCCCGAGCGGCTCCAGAGTTTTGCGTCCCATTGGAACCTGCACAAAGCTGACAGTTTGGAGCGTTTTCTGGCGAACCTGCCGAAAGGCTCCTTGGTTCTCAACCTGACCAACCCATCAGCGCACTATGATATCAGCCGCACCTGCCTGAACGCTGGCCATCATGTGTATTCTGAAAAACCGTTGGCGATGGAAATGGACGAGGCGATTGCCCTGCATGATCTGGCATCGGAAAAGGGGCTGATGTTGGCCTCTGCTCCTTGCTCGGTGCTGGGGGAGACGGCCCAGACCCTGGCCAAAGCCATCCGCGAGGATGTGGCTGGATCTGTGCGGCTGATTTACGCGGAGCTTGATGACGGCTTTGTACCGCAAGCGCCTTATGGCGGCTGGCAAAGCGACAGCGGCGCGCCCTGGCCCGCGAAGGATGAATTTGTGGTGGGTTGCACGCTTGAGCACGCAGGCTACTACCTCACGTGGTTGATTGGGATGTTTGGCACTGTGCGCCGTGTTGTGGCGGCATCTGCGGAATGCGTGCCTTACAAAGGGGTTCACCGCACTCCCGATTTTTCCACCGCCACGCTCTTTTTTGAGAACGGCATCACCGCAAGGCTGACCTGTTCGATTGTCGGCAGCCATGATCATCGCATCCGGGTCTTTGGCGACAAAGGCGTGCTGCAGGTCAAACAGGCCTGGGATAATGAAGCGGCGGTGCGGTTTCACAAGCGGTTCACCTTGCGGCGGCGGCTGGTGGAGCATCCGATTGGCAAACGCCAGCGCCTGTCTGGCGACACACATCCGAAAGTTGCGCGGTGGGGCGCTGCCGCCATGAATTTTGCACTGGGGCCGGTGGAAATGCTGAACGCGCTGCGCGAAGAGCGCCCTTGCCGGTTAAGCGCAGACTTCGCACTGCATCTGAACGAGGTGACTCTCGCCATTCAGAACGCCGGAGCGGACAGCGGCTCTCAAGAAATGTCGACACGGTGCGACCCTATTCCTGCAATGCCATGGGCGGTTTGACGATGACACATTTGGCCATCACCGGTGCAGCCGGTTTTATTGGGCGCCACTGCGTGGCGGAAGCGCGCAGACAGAACATCCCTGTGCGCGCCTTTGTTCGCCGACTTGAAAGTGCGCCGCCGGATTGGAAAGCGGACAGCGGCATCACGGTTGTGGCTTTGGATCTGGCACAATCCAGCGACGCACTGGCGGACGCACTCAAAGGTGTTCAAACCCTCATTCACTGCGCCGCCACGCTATCGGGCGACCAGATCCGCGATACGCTGACCGTCAGCCGACGCGTGATTGACGCAGTGGTGGCCGCAGACGTGCCGCATGTGGTGCTGGCGGGATCGTTTGATGTGTATGACGTGCGCCAACTTGCGGATCACACCGTTCTGACCGAGGCCTGCCCCACGGGCGTCGAAGGGCGCACGGATTATGCCAATGCGAAACACGCGCAAGAGACCATGTTTGACGACGGGGCGGCGCTTTATGGTTTTGCGCTGAGCACACTGCGGCTCGGGGCGGTGTGGGGGCCAGAGCATCTGTTCAATGCACATGTTGGCCGTGCGGTGAGCAGCCTTTTGATGATGATCGACGGCGGCGGAACACTGCCATTGTGTCGTGTCGAACTGGCAGCCACCATGCTGGTGCGCGCCGCACAAACCCCAACTGGCGTGGGCATCGTCAATGTGGTTGACGATGATCTGCCGGATCGGCGCCGCTTTGTGACCGCCTTTCGCTCTTGTGGCTGGCCCAAAGCCACCATGCGCATTCCGCTCAAGGTTTGGCGGCTGTTCGCCTCTGCCACGCCAGGTATTGGCGCGATGCCGGGCCTGCTGCGCACCCCAATTTTGGAGACTCGACACCGTCCGCTGACGTATGACAATGCACATATGCATAAAATCTTGGGGCCTGTTGAAATGGTGCCCTTTGAAGCAGCGATGCAAGCAGACATAGAACGCCAGCAGCAGGCCGAAGCACCGTGACCCAGCAAGACGCCCCCATCGCCTATCTGACCGGAGAATATCCGCGCGCGACCGACACTTTTATTCAACGCGAAGTGGCCGCCCTGCGCGCGCAGGGTCAGCGGGTGGAAACATGTTCGGTGCGCCGCACAGGTGCAGAACATCTGGTGGGTGAGGAACAGAAGGCCGAAGCCAAGGCCACCTTTTACATTCTGGCGGCGGCCAAATCCCCACTGCCGCTGCTCTCAGCGGTGTTTGGGGCCCTGCTGCGCAACCCGCTTCGGTTCCTGCGCGCGTTGGTATTGGCGGTCAAAACTGCGCCGCCCGGCCTGCACAATCTGCTCTATCAACTGTTCTATTTTGTAGAAGCCGCCGTTTTGGCCGCACATCTTCGCAACAAGGGCGTGCGGCATCTGCACAACCACATTGCAAAATCATCCTGCACCGTGGCGATGCTGACCTCCGAACTGTCCGGCATCCCCTATAGTTTCACGCTGCATGGGCCCGATATTTTCTTTGCGCCGGGCCATTGGCGGCTCGATGAAAAGATCGCGCGCGCAGACTTTGTGGCCTGCATCAGTCATTTTTGCCGCTCACAAGCGATGGCGTTCAGCGATCCAAAAAACTGGAGCAAACTGCACATCATCCACTGCGGCGTGGAGCCTGCGCGCTATGATGGGGCGGAGGCGCCGATGTGCACAAAGCTGCTGTTTGTGGGACGGCTTGCCCCCGTCAAAGGGCTGCCGATCCTGCTGCGGGCGATGGAACAGCTGGTGCAGAAAGAACCGGATGTGCATCTGACCGTGATTGGAGATGGACCAGGCCGCAAGGCACTGCAATCTCAGGCCGACGCGGCTGGGCTTTCAGATCATGTCTCTTTTGTGGGGTACAAGTCCCAGTCAGAGGTGGCAGAGGCGTTTTTAGCCGCCGATATGCTGGTGCTGCCAAGCTTTGCGGAGGGCGTGCCCGTGGTGCTGATGGAGGCAATGGCCGCGCGCAGACCTGTGGTGGCCACCCAGATCGCCGGCATTCCCGAGCTGGTGACCGAAGGTGTCTCTGGCCTGTTGGTGCCACCGGGAGATCCGGATGCGCTGGCACAGGCCATTGCTAAGCTACTGGCCAACCCTGCGCGCGCCACGGCAATGGGGATCGCGGGGCGCGCCAAGGTGGAGGCGGCCTTTGACATTGATAAAGAAGCTGCACGGTTGCGGGCTCTGCTGCAGGAGCGCGCACGATGAGAGCCACCACGGCCATTGTGATTGGGCGTAATGAGGGCGAGCGGTTGGTCGCCTGCCTCGCCTCTCTCGTCGCGCAGGACGTCGAGATTGTCTATGTGGACAGCGGCAGCTCTGACAGCTCCGTGGAGGCGGCGCGAACAGCTGGCGCTCTGGTCATCGAGTTGGATGACAGCCTGCCTTTCACAGCCGCGCGGGCACGGCAGGCCGGGTTTGACGCTTTGGCAGAAACCGAAGATTTGCCCGAGTTCGTGCAGTTTGTCGACGGAGACTGCATTGTGGCCGAGGGCTGGATCGCGGCAGGAGAAGCAGCGCTGCAAGCAGATCCCAAACTTGGTCTGGTGACCGGCTGGCGCGCGGAGCTCTATCCGGAGCGCAGTGTCTACAACGCGCTATGCGATTTTGAATGGCATCGGCCAGCAGGAGACATCACCGTTTGTGGCGGAGATATGCTGGTGCGCAGTGCGGCCTTTGTGGCGGCCGGTGGATTTGATGCGACGGTGATTGCCGGAGAGGATGAAGAGTTTTGCCTTCGGGTCGGCAAAGCCGGTTGGGCGCTCCGCCGCCTGCCCGAAGAGATGACCCGCCATGACGCCGCAATGCTGGAATTTTCGCAATGGTGGCAGCGCGCCGTGCGCGGCGGTCACGCCTATGCGCAGGTGGGATGGATGCATCCCCCCTATGCGTTGCGAGAACAAGCTCGTGCGGTTGTCTATGGCGCGCTTTTCCCCGCTCTCGCGGCCTGGGGCCTGCTGAGCAATCGCTGGGCCTTTGTGACCGTGCTCATGATCTATACGGCAAGCTACATCCGCACAAAAAACGGTCTTGTCACGGCGGGCCTGCCTTATTGGGAAGCCTGGCGTCATGCGCGGCTGATCACCCTGTCAAAGGTGCCCAATATTCTTGGCATGGGCATGTTTCACTGGCGCCGCCTCATGGGGCGCAGCATGCGGATCATTGAATATAAATAACGCCGCCAGCGCTTAAACTGCGCTGACGGCCTTAAGACCATTCGCGAGCTTAGGCTGCGTTTTTGGCCTGTTTTGCCCCAGAAAATGCGATGTCTTCATACTCCTCAGCGTCATCCGCCGCGCTGTCAAAGCTGGCATCACCTGCAGCCACGCCTCCTTCAAAGAGTGTGAACTGCCCCACCAAGCGCTCGAGCTCGTCGGCTTCTTCTTTCAAAGTGTGGCAAGTGGTGTTGGCGTTTTGCGCCATGGCGGCGTTTTGCTGTGTGACCTGATCAAGCTGAGCCACACCGGCGTTGAGCTCCCCAAGGCCTGTGGCCTGATCGCTGGAGCCTGCCGCCATCTCAGAGACCAGCTCAGAGATATGGCCCACACGGTCCACGATGTTTTCCAGTGCCTTGCCGGTCTTGTTCACAAGTTCCACACCATTGCTCACATGATCCGCACTTTCGCCGATCAACGATTTGATCTCGGTGGCTGCTTCTGAGGATTTTTGCGCCAGCGCCCGCACTTCAGACGCGACAACCGCAAAACCACTGCCTGCGTCCCCAGCCCGGGCGGCCTCAACACCTGCGTTTAGCGCCAAGAGGTTCGTTTGGAAGGCGATGTCGTCAATGACACCAATGTTCTGCGCGATCTGGCCAGACGAGTCTGAGATTTCCGACATGGCCTGAACGGCTTGTCTCACCACCTGACCACTTTCGGTCGCCTCAGAACGCGCGCTGTCGGTTGTGTTCTGAACGCCGCGCGCGCCTTCAGCTGCGGCGCGGACGCTGGCGGTCAGTTCTTCAAGCGCTGCGGAGGTTTCCTCAAGTGTTGCCGCCTGATTTTCACTGCGGCGTGAGAGCTCCAGCGAGGCTTCTGTGATGCCTGTTGCGGCATTACGAATGCTGGAAGTGTTGTGCACCACGCTTGCCAGCGTGTCGTTGAGTTTTGCCATGGCATCGCCAAAATCGGTGCGTAGGGACGCGTATTCTTCCGGGAATGTCTCACAGAATTTGTAGGTCAGATCCCCTTCGGCCAGACGCTCCAATCCGGCGCTGATCTCTGCGACCACTTTGTCTTGCTGCGCTTTCAGACGCTCCTGCTCGGATTTGAGCGTATCAGACGCGGCCTGCATATCCAGCGTGTCATGGCGGAATTTATCAAAGGCTCGGGCCAAGCTGTGAAGCTCACCGCCGCCTTCCAAGCCATCGATTTCAGCCTCGTAATTTCCTTTGGCAAAGTCATCGAGCACGGAAACCAAGTATTTAATCCGTCCGATCACCCGCTCAAAGGCGATCACAGCAAAGGTCAGCACCAGCAAGGACATAGCCACACCAATCCAAATCAGACTGTTCAGGCTCGCCTGCGCCTCGGCTTCAATACCTTCGGTGAGTGCCGCGACTTCATTTACAAATTCAAGCTCTTTGGCGCGCAGCAGATCGATCCATCGGCTGGAAATCTGAAACCATTCCCCAGCGGTGATCGACAGTTCCTCATGTGAGCCAAAGAACGGGATGATCTCGTTCCGCGCGGCTTGCAGCGCCTTGAATTCCCGGCTCGCCAGAAGGTCGGTTTCCCAAGTGGGTTCTGACAAGACACCGGCGGTTTCATGCATCAAGGAGATCTGTGCGCCCCCAAGCGCAATGTAGCGATTGTGCAAATCCAAGGTGAAGCCCCGGCTCAAGCCAGCGGCGCCTGTTGCGCGCTCCAGCCCGGCGCTTTCCTTGGCGGAGCCGACCAGAGCACGGGCATGCAAGATGGCTTCAAGTCTGCCACCGGCGCTTCCGGTCGTTGGCGGGCGCGCCAAATCGATCAGCAGGTCGATCGTGCCCGTATAGAACTTCGCCATTTCCGGAACCGTGGCGGCGCCCCTATCGACCCGTCCACGCATATCATCCAAAGCGTCTAGCCGGTCTTCGACCTCCGCCAAGAGCTGCGCTTTTTCCGTCAGCAAGGCAACGACCTCTGCGCGCATTCCCGCGATCACGTGGGAGGCCTCCTGGCGTTGCGCCTTCAGCTCTTTGGCGAAGTTTTTGCCATTTGAGGCGATGAAGCCCGCAGAATATCCGCGCTCCTTCTGCAACTCATGAATCACATCATCGACCAGCGCCTCTTCATGGGTGATCACTGTGATTTCATGGGCCTTTGCGAGAGCGACACGCTGGGCTGTGATGTCTTGGAATTTGAGATAGCCTGCATAGACAAAAAGCGGGCCGATAACCAACAGCATGACTAATCTGAGTTTCATCGCGGTGTCCTAACCGGGTACGTTTATTTCCTGAGTGGAGGCACTTTGTGGTCCAATAAGCTTACAAGAGCTTAAAGCTGACTTTCCCTTGCGCCTTTTGAGACGTTAGGGTAGCTAATGCCCCATATTTGAGCATTTTTCGCTGCCTTTCCATACACTTAACTTGATATATTTCAACGCTATTGGTGTAGAATCACTCTGTGCTTCCCGCATAGGTCACTACCCTAGAGCAGCTCTCAGCGCCTCAAAGGCCGCCCGCGGGCCAATCCGACAGAGCACGGCACGCCCCTCCTCAAAGCCAAAGCCGCCCTATCTCCGCATTGGCGCCTTTCTTTTGTCTGCATTTGACTGCTAGATTTTGGGTGCAAACAATGCGGAAACGCGCGACGATGAGCTACGATCAAAACCAGTCTTCCCAAGATGCGGACCTCGCAACGCAGCAGAGCCTGCCAGCGCTGCATGACCCTGATGTGTTCTGGGAAAACTTGACCGTCGCGGCACTCGACGACGCGGTTTTGGCGCAGAACCATATGATCAGTGCAACGCGGTCACATGAGGCGCATGCCGCCTTTGATATGCTGCGCACCCGCTTGTTGCAGGCCTTAAACGAACATGGCTGGAGCCGGGTGGCCGTAACCGCCCCAACGCGCGGCTGTGGCAGCAGCTTTGTCAGCGCCAATCTGGCGTTTTCCATGGCGCGCCTTGAAACTGTGCGCACCGTGATGCTGGACATGGATTTGCGCGCCCCGAGTTTGGACCAGGCCCTGGGCCTTGATGCGCCGGATTCGATGGCGGATTACCTGAGCGGCACAATTGCGCCGGAGAACTTTCTGATCAAAGCGCGCGCCAACCTGGCGCTGGCACTGAATGACACCCCAAGTGAGAACTCTGCGGAGCTGTTTCAAAATGAAATGACCGGCACCGTTCTGGAGGAGCTTGAGGAAATGCTCTGCCCGGACCTCATGTTGTTTGACATGCCTCCGGCTCTGGAATTTGACGATGTTCTGGGATTTCTGCCAAATGTGGACGCTGTTTTGATTGTTGCCGGTGGTGGCGTTTCAACGGCAGAGGATGTGCGTAAGGTTGAGCAGATCCTGTCTGAGGTGAAGCCCATCCTGGGCGTCATGTTGAACAAGGCTGACGGTGCGCTGTCTTACTGAGACAGGCTGAGAACTCGCGGTCACAGCTCCATCACTGACCGATAAGAAGACGGCGCCAGCGCTTGTCCAAGGCATATTTTTTTGGACCGGAAAGTGGCCTCAGTGCGAACATCAAATCGCCAAGACCCTCCGGCAGCGACGCCTGTGCAATTGCTACCTGCTCCGCAGACATATCCCCCGTAAATGTCTTGGGCGAAAGGATCGCCTGCACATAGTTGGCAAGGGTTTCGGCATTCTCTTCAGACAGGATATGCGTGAGCAACTCGCCGCGGTGGGAGTCGGCTTCCTCGCTCTTGGGCGCTACAAGAACGTTGGACCAGATCAGTGAACCCTCCTTGGGAACCACATAAGTGTAATTTGAATTGGGCACGTGCTTTGCCAATGTCAGGCCAACCGTACTCCAAACCAGACCCAGACAAGTGTCGCCGGAGCTCATTTCCTCCAGTTGCTTATAGGACACGCGGCGCACATGGGGCATAATCTCTCGCAGCGCGGCAAAGCCCGCATCAAAATCTTCGGTTGTCACCCCGTGCGGATCACGCCCCAGATGGTGCAAAGCGAGGGAAAAGATCTCTTGTGGCGAGTCGATTATGGAAATGCCGCAATCAGAGAGCGCTGCCGCGTTTTGAGGATCAAAGAGCAAATCCCAGCTGTCCAGCGGGGCGTCCGGCAGGCGCGCGCGGATCGCTTCCACATCCATCACAAGTCCGGTGGTGCCCCAGACATAGGGCACATAGTAGTCTGCCACCCGCGACAGCGCATCAGTTTGCGCAACAGAGGCTGACGCTGGTGCTGCCTCCCAGTCAATCGCCACGGGCGTATCGATCGGCATCAAAGCGTCCATTTCAGCCAGACGTTTCACAATTTCTGCCGGCAGTACTGAGACGTCATAACCCGTGTTCTGGGCCGCCAGCCGGGCTTCGGCTTCGTCTGGCACCATAAACGTATCAATCACCAACCCTTCCGGGTGTTCTTTGACAAAGCTCTCGGAAAACGCATCTGGCGTGCTTGCGCGCCACGTATAAAGCCAAGCGAGATCTTCACCCGCTTTCAAAGCCGTGGCACCGAGACAGACTGTAGCCGCCAATCCAAGCGGACGAAGAAAGTGCTTGAAGGTCATGCGCTGAGATCCTCTCGATCTTGCGCCTGTGGCGTGTCAGGCCAATGGCGCAGAAGTTCCGCGACCAAAGCTTCGCGCGTGATCGGTTTTTCAAGGTAGCCACTCATCCCCGCCATCGCGCTGGCATCTGCATGTTCATCCAGCGCATTGGCTGAAAGACCGACAATCGGCAGGGTTTGTGCATTGGGAATGCTGAGATCGGCTCGGATCTGGCGGGTGGCTTCCAGCCCATCCATGACAGGCATACGCACATCCATCAAAACCATATCCGGCATCCAGTCGCGAACAAGTTTGACAGCCTCTTCGCCGTTTCCGGCCAAGCGCACTTCGCACCCCAATTTCTGCAATAGCTTTTGTGCCACCATCTGATTGACGCGGTTGTCGTCGGCGACCAGCACAAATTTATCAAACAGTGCATCTTTGATGACCTGGGGGCGCTCCTTGCGATGCAGCGCTTTGGCCACAGGGATTATTAGCGCAAACTCAGATCCCTCGTGCAGGACGCTGTGCACACTGATCCGCCCGTTCATAGTCTCTGCGAGACGCTTCACGATAGACAGACCAAGGCCGGTGCCGCCAAAACGGGTGGTGGTGGAGGTGTCTGCCTGTTCGAACTGATTGAAGATGCGATCCACCGCTTCAGGCGAAATCCCAATCCCCTCGTCTTTGACCGCGATACGCACAAAGCGCGGTGCGCCTTCCGGCCCGGGCATGTCCTCCAGATGGACGGTGACCTTGCCATTCTCGGTGAATTTGACGGCATTGCCCACAAGGTTGCTCAGCACCTGACGGACCGCGCTTGGCGCGGCGTGCAGATACCAGCCAGCATCTGACGGGGACACCGATACCGAAAGCTCTACATCGCGCCCGATCGCCTGCCCCGAGAACAGGTCGGTGGTTTCGCGACAAAGGGTTTCAAGATCAAAATCAACAAACTCCAGCGTCGATTTGCCCGCCTCTAGCTTGGAGAGGTCGAGCACATCGTTGATGATTTGAAGCAGATCCCGGCCGCTGGATGAAATCATCCCCAACATGCGCCGCTGTTCTTTGTTCAGCTGCGTATCAGAAAGCACATCGGCAAGCCCCAGCACGCCATTGAGCGGCGTGCGGATTTCATGGCTCATCGTGGCGAGGAACATGGATTTTGCTTCTGAGGCAGCTTCGGCTGCGCGCTGGTTGCGTTCGATCTCCATCTGCGCGCCCAGCACATAGCGCTCCATGGGAAGGTGCGCGAACTGGATCGCAATACCCACGCCCAGAAGGGTCACCAGCAATGCTGCGAGACCGTAGAGCACTTGATCATCTGCAGCGGCCTCTGCGGCTTCCACCTCTGACTGGCGCACACGGTTAAAGAACGGCATGAGACGGAAGGACAGATCAGACGCCAATTTGGCCGCAAGATTGATAGAGGTGTCACTGGCGCTGGCCGCAACCACCACATCAGCCAGATAGAGCACCTCTTCGAGTTCCATCAACGGATTCATGTTGGGGCGCGTCAGGATGGCCTCCGCATCCGGCGAAAAGCTCTCCACGACGTTGGGGCCTGACAAAGCATCAAAGGCCTCTTGCGCGTTATGGGCCGCACGACGCAGCTGTCCGCGCAAAACGAGATTTTGGCTTTGGCTTTCGCCGTCCTGAATTTGATGAAACACAACCGACATCTCTGAAAGAGACAGGAGGATGGCATCAATCCGGGTGGTGTTATTTGTGCGCGTCTCCACAGCGTCGCGTCCGGACAGCGCAACCACAAGGGCAATAAGCGAAGCCACCAGCAGGATGGCCAGCGCCGTCCCACTGCGCAGGCGAAGAAATCTTTTGGTTGTGCGCAGTTGGGCCATAATCGCTCAGCGGAGTAGTCGTGGTTTGCAAGCTAACCTGTCAGTGGCAGCGAGTGCTTAAAGAAAGATTAACCATATAGCGCAGAAGTTGTCTGCCACCACAATTTCTCAAACTTGTGAACGATGCTGGCGTGCATCAATTACCCGTTGGATTGCAGGGAAAATCAGGTCTCCCGATCCCCCAAACGCTTTGTGAGTTTGGAGATCACAACATACAGCAGGACGGACAAAACCCCGAGCGTCAGCATTGCGGCAAACATCAGGTCGGTCTTGGCACGACCATTGGCCAGAAGCATCAAATAGCCAAGCCCCTTTGACGCCCCAACCCACTCACCGATCACAGCGCCAATCGGTGCATAGACCGCCGCCAGCCGCACCCCGGCACCCAAAGAAGGCAGCGCAGCGGGAACGCGAATGTGCCAAAGCACACGAGACGGGCTGGCCTGCATGGTTTTGGCGAGATCGAGATAGCCCGGCGGTGTGCGCATGAGCCCGTCAAAGAAGGCTGAGGTCACCGGAAAATAGATGATCAGAACCGCCATCGCGATCTTCGACCACAACCCGTAGCCGAGCCAAAGCGTCAGGATCGGTGCCAGTGCAAAGACCGGTAGGGCTTGTGTAAACACCAGAATGGGCTGCACCAGCAAACGCGCTGTTTTGGATGTGGCAAGCTGCAACGCGGTTAAAATGCCCAGCGCTGTGCCAATTGCGAGACCCAGCAGCACTTCTTGGGCGGTGACCAACGTATGCTCTGCAATCACAGCGCGGTTGGTCCACCATGTTTCTGCCACCAGCATCGGGCCGGGCAGGATGAACCGCGGCAGTTCGGTGAGTGAGACAATGGTTTGCCAGACGGCAAGCGCAAAGAGCGTGGCAGCTACGGCCGGAAGAATTTTCATGCGGCCTGTCCCATCAGCAAACGCAAGAGATCTGACTGGCAGGTCAGGGTTTCCATCGCTTCGACTGCGCGCGGCACAGCGGTTTCGGGCGGCGCAACCGAGGTCAGGCCCGCTGGCGTCATCACGTGGATGGCATGCCCAAGCCGTGCGGCCTCACCGGGATCATGCGTGACAACCAAAACCGTGCGATCGGCCAGAAGCTCGACCGCGAGATCCTGCATGGCTGCGCGGGTTTGCGCATCAAGGGCGGAAAAAGGCTCATCAAGCAGGATGATGGGTTTGTCTTCCATCAAAGTGCGCGCAAGCGCGACCCGTTGTCGTTGGCCTCCGGAGAGTTCGGAGGGACGTTTGCCGAGATGGTCTCGCAAGCCACAGCGATCGAGCAGTCGGGAAAGCCGCGCGTCATCCGCTTTCTGGCCCCGCAAACGTGTGCCCAAGGAGATATTTTTCTCAACCGTGGCCCATGGCAAAAGCAAGTCATCCTGCGCCATGTAGGCGGAACGATCAGCAACACCTGCGCCATCCGTGGCCGCAATGGTGCCGTCAAAAGCTGCCCCCGTTGGCAAATCGGCCAATAGGCGCAGCACCGTTGTTTTTCCCACACCGGAGCCGCCCAAAAGGCAGGTCCAGCGCCCGGCATCCAGCGTCAGAGACAGAGGTGCAAAGAGCTGCCGCCCCTCAATTGAGGCCGTGCCCTTAAGCGTGATGCCGGGTGCGTGGGTCATGGGGTCAGGCCCATCTGCCAGAAGCTGACTTCCAGCTCGGTTGCCTTGCGGAACTTGTCACACAGCGTCGCGAAACGCGGGCTGTTTGCATAGTCTTTGCCAAGACGACGTTCCAAAGCGCTATCCAAAAGCTGCCCAACCGCTGCGCAATCGCCTTGAAACCCTTCGCCAGCATAAGTGCCGATCCAGTCTGCGTAAGCCTCGGAGGTTTTTTCCTTTCCCAAACGCGCACCGATCTCGCCATACCCCATCACACAGGGGGCCAATGCCGCCAGAAGGTCCAGGAGATCTCCTGAGTAGCCAGCCTCCAGAACAAAGCGCGTGTAAGCGAGGTTTTCAGGACGTTCAGGCGTTGCAAAAAGCTCATCCTGCGGGATGCCTGCCGCTTCGCAAATACCGACATGCAGTTGCATTTCCTCAGCCACCAATGCGTTGACCGTGGCAACCGCAGCGAGCATTTCCTCATGGGTCTCAGATTTGACCACCGCCAACGCCCAAGCACGAGAGAAATGGATCAGAAACACATAATCCTGACGCAGATAATGCAAAAACGCTTCGCGCGGCAGGGTGCCATCCTTGAGACCTTCCACGAAGGCATGGCGGGTGTAATCCCCCCATGCCTCCCCTGCGGCCTCGCGCATCAGCGCGAAGCCACGACCGTACTCGGGCGCGGTCATTCTGCGGTCACATCAATGGTGATGGCATCCACAGGGTTGATGCTGTCGATCATGCCGCTGTCATGCAGGAACTGCTCAAAGCGCGCATAACGGCCAGCGTCATAACCTGCAGGGCGCAGTGCGAAACGTGGCAGGGTGTCGACCCATGCGCGTGCGTTCAACTCATCCTGAAGCTCAGTGGAGGTGGATGCGAAGATTTCCCAGCTTTTTTGCGGGTTGTTTACGATGTACTGGGTCGCCTTTTCGGTCGCCGCAATGAAACGCGCCACTTTGTCAGCATCCATGGTGTCCGGGTTCGTCACATAGATCAGCTCATCATAGGACGGCACACCCTCTTCTTCGATGTAGAAGCAGGTGCCCGGCGCGCCTTCGATATCCATCTGGTTGAGCTCAAAGTTGCGGTAAGCGCCGATCACAGCATCCACCTGACCGGACATCAGGGATGGGGACAGCGAAAAGTTCACATTGACCAGCTCAATGTCATCGGTCGTGACGCCATATTTGCCCAGAACGGCGCCAAGCACGGCCTCTTCGACACCCGCCACAGAGAAGCCAACCTTCTTACCCTTGAGATCGGCAGGGGATTTGATTGGGCCATCTTTCAGAACCAACAGGCAGTTCAGTGGGGTTGCCACGAGGGTGCCAACGCGCTTGAGCGGCAGGCCTTCGTGGATCTGCAGGTGCAGCTGCGGCTGATAGGAAACCGCGAGGTCAGCCTGGCCAGCAGCTACAAGGCGCGGCGGCATGGAGGGGTCAGCTGGTGGGATCACCTCAACCTCAAGCCCCTGCTCGGCAAAATAGCCGTTCTCTTCGGCGATGATGATCGGGCCGTGGTCGGGGTTTACAAACCAGTCCAGCAGCAGGGTCATCTTGTCTGCGGCAAAGCTTGGGGTGGCGGCCAACATGGCCAGGGCAGTCACTAGGTGCTTCATGCGTCTCCCTCTCGAGTTAAGAAGCGGAAGCCGCGACGAGAACAATCTCGCCGGGCCAAAATTCGGTTGCGGATTCTGCAGCACGCCAGGCGCGCAGACCTGTGGCACAGCACAGCGCGAGGCGGCCGGTGCCGTTTGCAGGCAAGGTCTCTTTGAGTTTTGCCGGGTCGATCCGGCGCGCATCCGGGTGCGCTGGAATGGCGGCCTCATCGGCGTCGCGCAGCTCGACAATGGTGTCGGCACTTTCCAGCATATCCGGGCTGACGAAGGGGAAGGCCTGCGCCGGTTCAGCTGCGCCATCAAACCGGAACGACGCGCTGCGCAAGGTTGTGGCGTCATATTGCACCATCTGTCCAAGCGGGCTCGGGCTCAAACCGATCAGACAGGACAGCGCCATTTGCGCCTGCAATGTGCCGATCATGGCAACCACCGGCCCCAGCACACCAGCGCTGGCGCAACTGGCCGCGTTTTGCGGCGCTTCCGGGAAAATCGCGCGCAGCGAGGGCGCCCCGCCGCACACACCGGCAGCATAGCCCGAAAGTGCAAGGGCTGAGCCGGTGATCAGGGGCACATTTTGCGCGAAACACACATCGCTCAAGGTATAGCTCACCGCGTAGCTGTCAGCGCAGTCGAGCACCAGAGTGGCCTCTTCGACCATGACCGACGCCACCGCAGGGGTAAGTGTCGCCACCACGGCCTCAACCGCGATATCGCCGTTGATCGCGGTGCACCGCGCAGCGGCCACCTCAGCCTTGGGCAAACCTTCGTCCCGCTCTGTGAACAGGGTTTGGCGGTGCAGGTTGGAGCGCTCTATGCGGTCGCCATCCACAATGGTGATGCGGCCTACACCGGCCCCTGCCAGAAGCGGCAGAGCGCTGGCAGCCAAACCACCCGCGCCAACCACCAGCACATGAGCGGCGGTGAGCTTTTCCTGCCCGGCTTCGCCAACCTCGGGCAAGATCATCTGGCGCGCATAGCGGCTCAACTTGAGACCTCCAGCCATGCACGCACCCGCGCTTCCGGGTCGGCGTTGAGCGTGATGTCGGTCACTGCGGAAACGATATCAGCACCGGCCTCAAAAACGCCCTGCGCGCGCTCGACAGACATGCCGCCGATACCGACAAGCGGCACAGAACCCACGCGGGCTTTCCACTCGGTCACGCGGGGCAGACCCTGTTGGTGCCATTTCATCTTTTTCAGAATGGTCGGATAGACCGGGCCGAGCGCGACATAGTCCGGCGCCATCGCCAGAACCCGTTCTAGTTCGTCATCGTCATGGGTCGACACGCCGAGTTTGAGACCAGCTTGACGGATCGCTTTCAGATCCGCCTCGTCGAGATCTTCCTGCCCGAGGTGGATCCAGTCGCAACCTAGGTCAATTGCCGCCTGCCAGTAATCATTGATCACCAGCACCGCGCCGTACTCGCGACAGAGCGCCTGGCCTTCGGCAATCTGGGTACGCACATGCGCCTCTGGCTGATCTTTGATGCGCAACTGCACGAGTTTCACACCAAGCGGCAACATCCGCTTAAGCCAGCTCACGTCGTCAAAAATGGGATAGAAACGATCAAGCGTCATGACAGGAAGGCCTTTCCAATAACCGGCGTGGAGGCTTCGGCCATATCGCGCGCCTCAATCGGGTCGGCCTCAAACGCGGCTTGCCCGGCTTCGACGGCCAGCATCATGGCTTTCGCCATGGCCACAGGAGCTCCGGCGCGGGCGACAGCGGTGTTAAGCAGCACCGCGTCAAAACCCAGTTCCATCGCAGCCGCCGCATGGGACGGTAGGCCAATGCCCGCATCCACCACGAGGGGCACATCCGGAAATTCGGCCCGCATGGCGCGCAGCGCATAAATATTGTTGAGGCCCCGGCCGGAACCAATAGGGGCACCCCATGGCATCAGCACTTCGCACCCCGCCTCCAGAAGGCGCTCGCCCACTATCAAATCTTCGGTGGTGTAAGGGAACACCTCAAAGCCGTCCTCTGACAGAATGCGCGCGGCTTCCACGAGCTGAAACACATCAGGCTGCAAGCTGTCAGTGTGGCCGATGAGCTCAAGCTTGATCCATTTGGTGTCAAAAACCTCACGCGCCATATGGGCGGTGGTGACAGCCTCTTTGACAGTGTGACAGCCCGCGGTGTTGGGCAGCACATGCACGCCCAGATCCTGAATCATTTTCCAGAATGTTTGCCCAGTGCCGCCAGCCCCTTCGCGGCGCAAAGACACCGTGGCCACGCCAGCGCCACTTGTGCGGAAAGCCTCTTCCAGAATGGCCGGGCTTGGATATTGCGCGGTGCCCAACATCAGCGGATTGGGCAGGTCAACGCCATAAAACGCTCTCATCACTCAGCCCCCCTGCATCGGTGCGACAACCTCGATGCGGTCGCCATCATTCAACGCCTTGGCGTCGCGCATGGTGGCCGGCACAAAGGTTTCATTGAGGGAGGTCGCCACGCGGCCCGAGAAACCGCATTCTTCCAAAAGCGCGGCAAGGGTGGTGGCGGCGACGTCGCGCGCCTCTCCATTAAGCTCGATCTTCATCGACCATCTCCGAATGTGTGTTGTGAAGCGCCAGATCTGCCACGCCGCGCGCCAAGGCTGGTGCGAGCAGGTAGCCGTGGCGATAAAGCCCGTTGGCGTAGATTGTCCGTCCCAAGCGGCGGATGCGCGGCAGGTTGTCTGGGAACGCAGGGCGCAGATCGACGCCAATTTCCAGAACTTCCGCCTCCCCAAAAGCCGGGTTCAGCGCATAGGCCGCGCTCAGCATTTCCAGCATGGAGCGCGCGGTGATACGGCTGCTGTCTTCGCTTTCAATCATTGTGGCGCCAAGCATGTAGATGCCGTCGCCGCGCGGCACGATATAGAGCGGGATACGCGGATGCAGCAGGCGCACAGGGCGGGTGATGTCCACGTCCGGGCAGCGGATGATGAGCATTTCGCCTTTCACGCCGCGCAGATCATAGAGGTATTCGCGCGCGGACAGGCCGCGACAGTCGATGGCGTTTTCCAGCGACGTTGGCGCAAGGCGTTTGTGAAAGATGGCACCTTTGTCTTTCAGGCCCCGGTAGAGATCCTGAAGCGCCTGCCGTGGGTTGAGGTGCGCCTCTCCTTCAAAGAAAAGGCCTTGCCCAAAACCGTGCAGATCCGGCTCCAGCTCGGTGACTTTTTCACGCCCCACCTCGACAAACTGTTCCGTGCGGCGGGCAAAGCGGCGCAAATCAGGCAGATCCCGTTTGTTGGCCACAACCAAAGTGCCGGATTTGGTGACAGGGGTCCGCCCAGCCCACCAATCAATCGCTTCCTGTCCTAGCCGCAAGACTGGCTCTTCGGCGTTTTCATATTCACACCATGGCGCAAGCATGCCGCCGGCCCACCAGCTACAGCCATGAGGGCCCGGTGGTCCGGCAGGATCAAACACCTGCACCTCGGCCCCGCGCTCCATAAGCTCGGTAGCCACAGCCAACCCGGCCACGCCCGCACCTATGACGGAATAAAGTGTCATGCAGACCAAACCCGGTGGAAATGGTGCAGCGGCCCGTGGCCCTTGCCGATATTGAGATCATCAGCAGCAGCAATTGCGCCTTGCAAATAGGCGTGCGCTTCGCTCACCGCTTCCTCAAGGTTCAAGCCCTTGGCCAAGCCCGCGGCGACTGAGGACGAGAGCGTGCATCCGGTGCCATGGGTGTTGCGGGTGTTTTTGCGCGGCGCAGTGAATTCGGCGGCAACGCCTTCGGGCGTCACCAGAAAATCTC
This sequence comes from Shimia sp. R9_1, assembly GCF_017743775.1. NCBI lineage: Bacteria > Pseudomonadati > Pseudomonadota > Alphaproteobacteria > Rhodobacterales > Roseobacteraceae > Shimia > Shimia sp. R9_1. The sequence goes on from NZ_JAGHRN010000001.1 coordinate 1,336,859, forward strand.
GGCAAATCTCCCCGCTCGCATGGCCGCCTTTCATCAGAACCGCCTGCGCGCCCAGTGCACAAAGTGCCTGCCCCTGTGCCACCATTGCCGCGTCATCCACCGCTGAAACTTGGTCTAGAAGCCGCGCGGCTTCCGGCAGATTGGGTGTGATCACCGTCGCGCGTGGCACCAAAACCTCACGAAGTGTCGCCACCGCTTCATCGGCCAAAAGCGCGTCACCGGATTTTGCGATCATCACAGTGTCGAGCACCACAGGGCCCGCGAAGTCCTTGATCGCCTCGGCCACCGTTTGAATGATCTCCGGTGTCGCCAGCATGCCGATTTTGATGGCGTTGACGTCCATATCTGAGAGCACGGCATCAATTTGCGCGCGCACCACATCAAGCGGGATCGGATGCACCGCCGTTACGGCTTGGGTGTTTTGCGCTGTCACGGCGGTGATCACACTGGTGCCAAAGGTACCCAGCGCGGAAAACGCCTTCAAATCTGCCTGAATGCCTGCGCCGCCGCCGCTGTCAGAGCCGGCAATTGTCAAAGCGATACGTGCCAAAATGGCGCCTCCCAGTTCACAAACGGGATTCCGCACGGCAAAAACGTCATCTTCTTTGACACCGTTCCCTCCGCCGGAATTGCCCGGATCAGGTTCGATGGGTTTACGCAAGCGCGACTCTCAGCCCCAACAAGTGGGACACCCCAACGGTTTGGGCGATGCTTACAAAAGGCCGGACGCAACGTCAAAACAAAACGACACCTCTCGGGGCGAAAGGTGCCGATGTTTGTGAGCACGATGGCGCGGGATCAGGAGTCGTCCTGATCCATCTTTCCGGCATTGAGATGGGCATATTTCTCTGCCCCGATGCGTTCATGCAGATCAATCTGCGTTTCAAGGAAGTCGATATGCCCCTCCTCGTCCTGCAGGAGATCTTCAAACAGCTCCATGGAGACAAAATCATCCACGCTCTGACAGAACTTACGCGCCTCGGAATAAAGCGCGCGAGCGCTCTCTTCAGCCGCCAGGTCACACTCAAGGGTTTCCAGCGGCGTTTGGCCGATGCGCAAAGGGTCTAATTTTTGTAGGTTGGGATGGCCGCCCAGGAAAATAATGCGGGCGATGAGCTTGTCTGCGTGTTCCATCTCTTCGATGGATTCTTCGCGGCTCTTCTTGGCCATATGGATCAACCCCCAATCTTCTTGGAGGCGATAGTGCAGCCAATACTGGCTAACAGCGGTCAATTCATGTCTTAGAGATTTGTTTAGGTATTCAATTACTTCCGGATTGCCTTTCAATGGGTGTCTCCTCCGCCTGTGGCTTGCGCAGACTGCGCAAATGCGCCGGTACGGAGAGGTTATCATTTTTGCGCATTGTGTCGAGGAACAGCGGCATGCAGCCGCCGCAATCCGCCGCCTTGCCCAATGCGTGGTAGACCTTCCCTGGGTTGATCAACGCAGAGGGGTCCGAGGCCCGCATCCAATCGATGGCTGCATGGATCTCGTGATCCGAAATATTCATACAGTGACAAACGATCATGGCGGGCTCAAATCACTTGGTGAGGATCAACTTGCCCTGCCGCGTGATGCGCAAGGTGTATTCTGCTTCATTCAGCCGGATGCGCGCCAGATTTCCGCCATCGGTCAGGATCTCCGCGTCATGGATCGGCGTCGATCGCACAGTGTTTGCGTCAAAGCGGTCGGTCATATTTGAACTCTTATTTTCTTCGCGTGACATCGCATTTCGCCTTCCAGATGTAGGCACAGTCCCTTCACCCGCTTTCGATTCGGCTTTCGCACAGGATCAGCGCAAGGTGAGTGCTTTTTCTTACTGAAACAGTAAGAAAGGTCAATCAGAGTTTTTTAATCAGGTTTAAAATTTTAGAGAGCAGGCGCGCCTGTTCGATGGCGGTGGGGCGCGCAGAGGGCCGCAACAGCCAGAATGAGACCGGACACAGTCGCGATCATGCCCGCCGCGCTCACGGCGTCCTCAAACCCGATCCACAAAGGCCCGTATCCTGCCAGCACGTAGCCAAGAACAGCGGAGAGACCCGCAAACACCACGCTCCACGCGATTTGATGCTCAAGGCGGTTGGTCATCAGCCGCGCGGCGGCGGGCGGGCAGATGAACATCGCGATAACGATGATCGACCCCACCGCATCAAAGGCCGCCACAGCAGCCAGCGCCGAGACCATCACCACAGCGATGCCAAGCGCGGTGGTTGGCACGCCCATGGATTGCGCAAAGCTCTCATCAAATGTGGAAAGCACCAAGGGCCGCCAAAACAGCCAAAGGAACACGACCACCCCGAAAAGAGCGATGGCAACGCGGGCCAGCTCTGGTGGTAAACCTGCAAGCGCCGCTGGATCCAACAGGCTTTCCCAGCCAATCGCATCCAACCAGATCAGGCTTTCCAGATTGCCATAAAGCGCGTGCTCTACATCCAGGTGCACGCCCGAGGTGTCGCTTTGTTCCAGCAACAAAACACCAGCCGCAAAAAGCGTGGTGAAAGTGAGCCCCATGGCGGCCCCGGGCTCGATGTTGCCCAAACGGCGGATGGCCTCGATCATCACCACAGCGACAACGGCCGCACCGGCAGCGCCAAGCATCATCGGCACGGCCGCGACGATGCCTGTGAGCAGGAAGGCGGTGACAATACCCGGCAAAACGACATGGGAGATGGCATCCCCGATCAGGGCCTGTTTGCGCAGCAAAAGAAAGTTGCCGGGGAGCGCACAAGCGATGGCTGACAGCACACCGATCAACATCGGGGTTAGCGACAGAGGGACAAATTCTGCACCGCTCATGACTGCACCTCTTTGGGGCCACCAATCCGGTGGTCAATCTCGGCGATCTGATCAGCGGTCAGCACGGTTTCAATGTCGCGCAACCCGTCATAAAGCGCGGCGGCACTTTCAAAGGCCTGATCCTGACGCACGGTTTCCCAGCGTTTTTCATCCCGAAGCGCCTTGGCGGCACGCGCCCGACCTGTGTCGGTGGCGACACCATCCGCGTGCGCCAATCCCGCGCGACGCAAAAGACGTAGCGTGTAGGCCTCATAGATCGGCTGACCCTGCGCCAAGGCCAGAAGGCCCTGCCGCAAATGGACCCGACGCTGGAACCGATTGTGGCGGACCCCGACAGCAAGCAGACCGCGATTGGGCGCGAGCAGAAGCGACAAGGCAAAGAGCGCAAAACTGACCAAAACGATAATCGGACCGGTCGGCAGCGCAGGCGCAATGGCCGAAAGGCTGGCCCCGATCCACGCGGCAGCACCGCCGGCAAGACCAGCGATCAGCGTCATATGGTCGGTCCGATCAGTCCAGAAACGGGCCGTGACCGGCGGGATAATCAACATCGCGACAATCAGGATCAGCCCGACAATTTTCAAACCAATTACCGTAACGGCCATGGCCAGCGCCATGATCGCCAGATCCATGCGTTGCACATTCAACCCGCGCGCGGCCGCATATTCAGGATCAAACGCCAGCAGCGTCATCGGACGGCGCAGGATCACAACCGCCAGGAGCGTCAGCGCGCCGCCTATGGCGATGACCATCGCATCGTTAAACAACATGCCCGCTGTGGCGCCGAGCAGGAAGCTCTCAAGTCCCGCGGCGCGGCCACTTCCCATGGTCTGAATGACCGTCAGCAAGACAACGCCAAACCCGAAAAACACCGAAAGCACTGCGCCAATGGCGGCGTCTTCAGAAAGCCGCGTGCGCTGGGTCAGCAGGTTGACACACAGCAACCCGATCCACGACGAAAGGGCGGCTCCCATCAGCAGGCCGGGCAACGATCGCCCGTCGCCGCCAAGCAGCACCATCACAATAAAGGCCAGCCCGACACCGGGCAGGGTCGCGTGGCTGATCGCATCGCTGACCAAGGCACGTTTGCGCAGATAGAGAAAGGTTCCGGTAACGCCGGATGCGAAACCCAGCAAAGTGGCACCCACAGTCACCAGCGTGGCGTTGTAGCCAAGCTGCAAAGTCAGAGCGTCAAGCAACATGGGTTAGCCTGCCGCAAGTTCCAGCTGATCGATTTGCCCGGTTGCCAGACGTCCGCCGTAGGTCTTGTGGAGGGTGTCTGGTGTAAAGGCCTCCGCTACAGTGCCTTCGGCAACTTTGCGGGTGTTGATCAGGAACACACGGTCAAAATAGGTGGGTACAGTGGTCAGGTCGTGATGCACAGCCACCACGGTTTTTCCCTCAGAACGCAGCGCTTTGAGAACGTCGATGATGGCTTTTTCGGTGGCGGCATCTACGCCCGCGAAAGGCTCATCCAGCAGATAGAGATCGGCATTTTGGGCCAAGGCACGGGCAAGAAACACGCGCTGTTGCTGACCACCAGAAAGCTGGCCAATCTGGCGTTCTGCAAATTCGGTCATGCCCACGCGCTCCAGACAGGCGCGTGCTTTGTCCATATGGTGCGGGCGAATGCGGCGCAGTAGGCCCAGCTCTCGGGACAGCCCCATAAGCACCACATCAATCACTCGGGTTGGGAAATCCCAATCCACACTGGCGCGCTGTGGCACATACGCGATGCGGTGTCGCGCAGACTTGAGTGACTTACCAAAGACGGTCGCCTGCCCCGCGAGAGGCGACACAATCCCGAGCGCCGCCTTCAGCAGGGTCGATTTACCCGCGCCATTTGGCCCGATGATCGCGGTCATGGAGCCTTCGGTCACGGTCATATCGACGGAAAACACAACGGGTTTCTGACCGTAAGATACGGTCATGCCACGGATCGCCAGCGGGCTGTCAGAAACAGAAGAAGATGAGGGCGCTACACCCTCGTTTGCTGCCAGGGAAACGCTCATCTCTTTCTCCTTATGACCCAACCGTCAGATCACCAGACATCCCACGCACCGGTGCCTGTCCGCCGAGCGCCCGTGAAATCACGGTGATGTTGTGGTCAATCATACCGACATAGGTGCCTTCATAGGTGCCTTCCGCCCCCATGGCATCCGAGTAAAGCTCGCCGCCAATCGCAACATCATGGCCCTTGACCGCAGCGCCTTCAACAAGGGCGCGGATGGAACGGTCTGAGACGGAGCTTTCGACAAACACGGCACCGATTTGGCGCGCGACCAGCATATCAACCAGCTCACCAATCCGGTTCAAACCGGCCTCTGACTCGGTTGAAATGCCTTGGATGCCCATAACCTCAAACCCATAGGCCTGGCCAAAATACCCAAAGGCATCATGGGCTGTCAGCAAAATGCGCGCCTCTTGCGGTACGGAGGTCAACGCGTTGGCCGCATAGTCACTCAGCGCATTAAGCTCCGCCAGAAACTCTACGGTATTGGCCTCAAACTGCGCAGCGGCTTCCGGCATCTTCTCTGTAAGTGCGTCGCGGATACGCTCTGCGACGAACACCCAAAGCTTCGGATCCATCCAGACATGAGGATCAAATTTGTCCTCATAGTCATCATGGCCACGCAGAAGCGCCTTAGGCAATGTGTCTGTCACCGCAACAACGGTGCCGCGCTTCTCCAGCTTGTGGAAAAACTCTTCCATCTGCGCTTCGAGATAAAGACCATGCCACAACACAAGATCCGCTTTCGTCAACGCGACGATATCGGTGCGGGTCTGGCGGTAAGCATGGGGGTCAACACCCGGCCCCATCAGCCCTTTCACCGCGACCAGATCTCCGCCAATGCGGCGTGCCGTGTCGGCAATCATCCCGGTGGTGGCCACAACCTGCAGCTTACCCGCAGCGAATGCGGGCATTGCGCCACCCAAACTTGCCGCTGTGGTTGTCAAAATAAAGTCACGCCGAGAGAATCGCATTCTGCCCTCATTCACCAGTTCAGATTGAATATGAGAACCATTCTCAAGTATGTCAACGCTATTGCGACTTATTCGCATCTTTTACCTGACCATATGGTCAAAAAATGAGCGAATGCGCCCCACCATGCCTTGCCAAGCACTCATATTGTAGGGCATTTTGAAGCCTGTTTTTCGCAACAGGATAGGCCGATGGCTACGTCAACACTGACCTCCGAAGGGCATCAGCTGCCCACCGCATTGGAGCCGCGCAACCCCGGCATGGCGCTGGATCTGGACTGGGTGCGCAGTGCGCAGGCCAACACCTCAGCTATTGAACGCCGCGCCAAGACGCTGCCGGGCCGCCGGTCTGTCAAAAAAGACTATCAGGCGGCCTGGTTGTGCAAGGCAATTTCGCTGATCGACCTGACGACGCTCTCCGGGGATGACACCGAAGGCCGCGTTGAACGCCTTGCAGCCAAGGCCGCCCAGCCTGTCCGCGCCGACCTGCTGGCCGCACTTGGCATGGAAGGTCTGACCACCGGTGCTGTCTGCGTGTATCACGATATGGTCGAGACCGCTGTGAACGCCCTCAAAGGCACCGGCATTCCTGTGGCTGCGGTGTCCACCGGTTTTCCTGCGGCCCTCTCCCCATACCATCTGCGCATTGCCGAAATTGGCGAGAGCGTAAAAGCGGGCGCAGAAGAAATTGACATCGTCATCACCCGCCGTCACGTGCTGCAGGGCAACTGGCAGGCTTTGTATGATGAGATGAAAGACATGCGCGAAGCCTGCGGCGATGCGCATGTGAAAGCCATTCTGGCGACTGGCGAGCTGGGCACACTGCGCAATGTGGCAAAGGCTTCGCTTGTCTGCATGATGGCAGGCGCTGATTTCATCAAGACCTCCACCGGCAAGGAAAGCGTGAATGCCACCCTGCCCGTCACCCTCGTGATGGTCCGCGCGATCCGTGACTATTATGAGCGCACCGGTTTCCGCGTGGGCTACAAACCTGCGGGCGGCATTTCCAAAGCCAAAGACGCACTGGTGTATCTGTCGCTGATCAAGGACGAGTTGGGAGACCGCTGGTTGCAGCCTGACCTCTTCCGCTTTGGCGCATCTTCCCTGCTCAGCGACATCGAACGCCAGCTCGAACACCACGTCACCGGCCAATACTCGGCCTCCTACCGCCACGCGATGGCTTGATCCGAGAAAGGCTGACACGATGACCGTAAAAGAGATTTTTGAGACCATGGATTATGGCCCTGCCCCGGAAAGCGCTGCGGATGCACTGGCTTGGATCGTCGATCAAGGCGCGGCCTTTGGTCACTTCATCGACGGTACTTGGACCTCACCGCGCAAGGATTTCCAATCCAAGAACCCCGCCAATGGCGAAACACTGGCAGACCTGACGCAAGCCTCCGAAGAAGAGGTGGACGCCGCTGTCAAAGCCGCGCGTAAGGCACAGAGCAAATGGGAAGGCCTTGGCGGCCATGGCCGCGCCAAATACCTTTATGCCATTGCGCGGCTGCTGCAGAAACACGCGCGTCTGTTTGCTGTTCTGGAAACGCTGGATAATGGCAAGCCGATCCGCGAAAGCCGGGACATAGACATCCCGCTGGTGCAGCGCCATTTCTACTATCACGCGGGCATGGCGCAGCTGATGGAAGCAGAACTGCCCGACGCTCAAGCGCTGGGTGTTTGCGGCCAGATCATTCCTTGGAACTTCCCGCTGCTGATGCTGGCATGGAAAGTGGCCCCTGCGCTTGCCATGGGCAACACTGTGGTGCTGAAACCGGCGGAATATACCTCTCTTACCGCGCTGCTCTTTGCTGACATTTGCCAACAGGCAGGCCTGCCTGCGGGCGTGGTGAACATCGTCACCGGCGACGGTGCGGTCGGTGAAATGATCACCACGCATGAGGACGTCAACAAAGTGGCCTTCACCGGCTCCACCGAGGTGGGCAAGCGCATCCGCGAAGCCACTGCAGGGTCGGGCAAATCCCTCACGCTGGAGCTCGGCGGCAAATCGCCTTACATCGTATTTGAAGACGCAGACATCGACAGCGCCATCGAGGGGCTGGTGGATGCGATCTGGTTCAACCAAGGTCAAGTCTGCTGCGCAGGGTCCCGCCTGCTGGTGCAAGAAGGCATTGCCGAGCGCTTCCACGCCAAGCTGAAGGCGCGCATGGACGGGCTGCGCATTGGCAACCCGCTCGACAAATGCATTGATGTGGGCGCTGTGGTGGATCCGGTGCAGCTGCAAACCATCACCGAGATGGTTGCAAGCAACACCGAAGGCGAAACCTACAAGGCCGCCATCGACATGCCTGTGGAAGGCTGCTTCTACCCACCCACCCTGATCACCGGTCTCGCCCCATCTTCCAAACTGATGCAGGAAGAAATTTTTGGCCCGGTGCTCGTGTCCACCACCTTCCGTACCCCGACTGAGGCGGTGCAACTGGCCAACAACACACGTTATGGCCTCGCCGCGACATTGTGGACAGAGAACGTCAACCTTGCGCTCGACATCGCGCCCAAACTCACCGCCGGTGTGGTTTGGGTGAACGCCACCAACCTCTTTGATGCCGCCGCCGGCTTTGGCGGCGTGCGTGAAAGTGGCTACGGCCGCGAGGGGGGCTGGGAAGGGCTCGCCGCCTACACCAAGCCCAAAGGCACCGCCAAAGCGCTCAAACCGGTTGAAGCCTTCACCGGTGACAAAGGCCCGGTGGATCCGCTGGACCGCACACCCAAACTCTATGTCGGTGGCAAACAAGCACGCCCGGATGGCGGCTACAGCCAGAATATCTATGGCAAGAACGGCGCACTGCTTGGTCAGGCCCCGATCGCCAACCGCAAAGATGTGCGCAACGCTGTCGAGGCTGCACATGCGGCCAAAGGCTGGTCTGGCACCACAGGCCACCTGCGGGCGCAAATCCTTTACTACATCGCCGAAAACCTCTCGGCTCGCCGCGAAGAGTTCGCGCGCCGCATCGATGCTCTGACCGGTGGCAAAGATGGCGCAAGCGAAGTCGACGTCGCGATCAGCCGTCTCTTCACCTATGCGGCCTGGGCCGACAAATACGACGGTCAGGCCCATGGCGTGCCCATTCGTGGCGTCGCCCTCGCCATGAAGGAGCCAGTCGGTGTGATTGGCGCGCTCTGTGCTGACGAAGCTCCGCTTCTTGGCCTGATCTCTGCCATGGCTCCAGCCATCGCAATGGGCAACCGCGCCGTGCTGGTGGCCTCCGAGGCTTTCCCGTTGGCAGCGACTGATTTCTATCAGGTGCTGGAAACCTCTGATGTGCCAGCCGGTGTGGTGAACATCCTCACAGGCTCTCACGCGGAACTCGCAGGCTCTCTGGCCGGGCATCTGGACGTTGATGCGGTTTGGTCGTTCTCCGGCACCGACTTGGCGCAGGAGATTGAGGCCGCAAGCGCCGGCAACCTGAAGCGCACTTGGGTCAACAACGGCGCCGCCCGTGATTGGCAGAGTACTGATGGCGAAGGGCGTGCCTTCCTGCAGGCTGCAACCGAGGTCAAAAACATCTGGGTGCCTTACGGCGAATAAGGCCCGCCCTCTGGAAGTCGAAACAGCCCTGCCCGCGCGGGGCTGTTTTCATTTGCGACCCTCTTTCAGGGGCGATACCAGTGAGGCACCATCAAGTCAGGGAGCCCGTTATGACACCAGAAGAGATCGCAAAACTGCCCTACCGTGAAAACGTGGGTGTGATGCTGGTGAATGGGGACGGCCATGTGTTCGTCGGCCAGCGCCTCGACAGCGAGGTCCCTGCCTGGCAGATGCCACAAGGCGGGATCGACAAAGGCGAAAGCGCCAAAGACGCCGCCCTACGTGAGCTCGAAGAGGAAACCGGCGTCTCTGCAGATCTGGTGACGGTCGAAGCGGAAACCGCAGACTGGATCGCCTATGATCTGCCGCATGACATCGTGCCGCGCATCTGGAAAGGCCGCTTTCGTGGACAGAAACAAAAGTGGTTTCTTCTGCGCTTCCACGGCACCGATCGCGATGTGAATATCGCGGTGGATCATCCGGAGTTTTCCGAATGGCGCTGGCTGCCGGTCGAGGATTTGGTCGACAACATCGTGCCGTTCAAACGTGAAGTCTATGCCCAAGTGGTGGCGGAATTTTCTGAGAAGGTCTGAAGCGACCGAGGTCGCGTAACAAGTACCAAACATCGCCCATGACATTCCAAAACATCGCCGCTAGAACACATACACCACGGCCCCGTGGCTCAACTGGATAGAGCAGCCCCCTCCTAAGGGGCAGGTTGCAGGTTCGAATCCTGCCGGGGTCGCCACATTCCCCCGCCACACACACATCAACGAACTTCCTCAGGCGCAAAAAAGCCCCTGCCGGGGAAGGCAGGGGCTCGGGGGGGAAGACGGAAGTCGTCAGGGGTTATTGAAGGGCTTCCGGTGCTTTGTCAGCGATGTCAGTCCAGTTGGTATCTGCGCGCTCGATGAAGCCAGGGACGTCTTCTTCCCAGCGCACTTGAATGTCTTGGGACAGGTTCAGGAACAGTTCGCCGTCAACGATTTTCCAGTACTCTGGGTCACCGTCGAATTTGAAGCCCATGGCCGCACCAAAGGCGCAGTAGCCGCCGTACTGAGGCAGGTAAGCTTCTGGATCTGCTTCAAAAGCAGCTTTGTGCTCTTCGTTAGCGAAGCGATAGGTTGCGTCGTTGTAGATGGAAGAGATGCGGTAGTCGCCTTTGGTTGGCTCACCTTGGGTGAAATATGCAACTGGGTCGTAGCCCTGCAGCGCCAGACCGGTGGAGCTTGCGTTCAGTTCAACGCCTGCGGCGATGGAAGACGTTGCGAGAGCAACAGACAGAGCTGCGCCGGTAACCAGTGTCTTGAAGATTTGCATTTGGAAACTCCTTAGCGTTTTGGATCTCGTTAGGAACTGCTTGGTTCCTTATGGGGAATGATGTAACATTGGGAACCGAATGGTACAAATCACATCGATGTGAGCACGCAGACACATTTGGAAAGACGAGAGGCAAATGGCGAGACCTAGGGAATTTGACATCGACCAGGCGATGGATGGCGCCATGGAGATATTTTGGCGCCAGGGCTACAAAGCGACCAACCTACCGGATCTGCTTGCCGCGATGGGTCTGACCCGCGGGAGCTTCTACAAGGCGTTTGAGGATAAGGAGAGCGTCTATCAGGCGGCACTGGAACGCTATGATCAGACAGTCGTGACCACCACTCTTGGCATCCTGCGTAGATGCGAAGAGAGCTCCGCTACAGACTGCCTTATGCCGATGTTTACACCCTCTGACAAATCGAGCTTTGGCTGTTTTATTTGCAACGCCATGGTCGAGGTCGCCCCCGAAAACCCCGATGTCGCCCGCAAGACACAAGACATGGCAGACCGACTGCGCGGTGGTATCTTGTCAGTTCTGGACGCCAAGGGTGTGGGCCAGACCGAAGCCTATAGAGAAGAGCTGGCAGATGTGATCCTGCATCTTTATTTCGGGTTTCAATCAATCGGCAAATCCGGCTCTTCCCGACAAGACTGGCGCGGCCGGCTGCAACACCTTCTGGAAGAGGGCGAGTGAACCGCGGGGTTGAGAGCCTTTTGGCGCCTCTGTTGATAGTTAGAGCGGAGTTCAGTAGTCTCAAACAGGGAAACTGTGCCGCTCGGGTTGTCGCTGTTTACGTGTGTGGGAATGATGCTCAACACTGGTAGTTAGGGAACTCCTTCCAAGCTCACTCTGTACTATGCCCTTAGCAATGTCACTCCAAGGCGCGAGAGGCGTCGTCAGATAATGGAGCTCGAAAGAAGCCTCTCGCCCCCATTACCGGCATAGGAGCGGAAAGTCACTCTGGTCGGCGTTTCGTGGGAACCCGACGCAGAAGCTCTCGGCCCGATAGCCTAGATCCGGGGCACAATCACGGGTCGCTTTCCCCAATCCGAGCATTAACCGCCGTCAGCAAAGGCATTTCCTGCGTCTGCTAGTATTCTTCGAGAATAAAAGATTTGGCGCATTTCGGTCGGTGCACCGTTTGCTATCTGCCACGGAATTCCCGTCTACCCCAAAATCGTTAGACATGTTTCTTCAGCGTCCTCCGGATCAAAACAACGCAAGCATATCCGACCAAACAAATGCCGAAAATTAAGCCTCCATAGAATACAGGCGCTGCTTCAGTTGTGAGAAAAAATGCCACTTTCGATTTGCCGCCCTTATAGTCTGTGAGCGAAGAAAAAAATGCGCCCCAACAAACTAGAGCCCCCCCCACAAGCGACGGAAACACTCATCTTCAAACCGCCATTCTCGGCTCCCAATTTCTCTTCAATCGCGGCGTCGTCGAAACCGATAAACACGAAATAGATGAAGTAAACAGAGAGAGTGATGGGTGCAGCGGCCAAGAACGCAGCAAAAGAATACACCGCACCGCTGGAAGATTCGGCGAGATACTCAAAACGATTTCCTATGAGTAATACATCATAAAACCGTTCAAAACTTGATCTGGAAATCTGCTGATACAGTACCTTTTCAATGCTCCAAATGAGAGCAATTGACCCCAAAAAAATGACCAAAACTAGCCAATCATTTCTTTTGTTCCGCATTCTTATGCCTACTCCATTCCCGGAAAGCGCGAAATTTACGAGCAGCTTAAACGCGGACGAGAACGACAAAAACTCTGATTGATCTAAACAGACTCAATGCCAACCTTTCGTTTCTCTTTCGCCACACCCTTAGCTTTGCCCAATTGCTTCCACAGCGCCTCCACACGCGGAACAGCAACGCAAGAAGCCGCCCGCAGGCCGCATTTAACATATTGATCTACTGTGATATTTGTTGGTTGCGGGAGTAGGATTTGAACCTACGACCTTCAGGTTATGAGCCTGACGAGCTACCGGGCTGCTCCATCCCGCGACGCTTTTGATCTTGGGCCATTTTTGGCTTTGAGATCTGTCGCCCTTCA